>NZ_JAGFUX010000003.1 GCF_017601095.1 Streptococcus suis
ATTGTCCCACAGGCTTCCCAACATAACCGTTACCAGTCAAGCAGGCTGTGGTAGGATTACCCCAAATGGATAGAGTAGCTAAACTAGCAATTTACAACACGACTTCTTGTCGCACCTCATTTTCTGGATCAACAATAATAATTTCAGTATCACTATCTGCTTCCTTGAGCTTTGTAGAGATGATTTCATGTTTTGTCGCCATCCCTTTGCCAGCTCCAGAAGTCCCTAAAATCAAACCTGACGGAGTATTTAACTTGCCACGGTCAATACTGATGATATTACTTGAGATTTGATTGATGCCATAAAATTTCCCACCCTTGTCCTGAATATCTACGGAAGTCCAAGGGGCATTCACGGCAATGTTTGAAGTCAATAGAGACCGGGAAACACCTTCGAGATAGTTCTTCCCAAATGGCAAGAGACTATTAAAAGCAGCTTCTTGCATATAGGTCAAGTTATCGATAATCATATCATTAGACCCTGCCACTTGCTTGATAATATCAAGAGATTGTTTGAGTTGGTCTTCAGTATCCGCCAGCACGCCAATTAGAAATACGGTGTCAAACAGTTTATCTCCTGTTTGGGTCATGGTTTGAAGAAGAGCCTCAGCTTCATCGATATTGTTTTCAAGAACATGCCCGACCTTCTCCAAATAGATTCCAGTCCGAGCCATCTTTTGTTGTTCCCCAATCTTTTGCGATTCCATCAAGGTCTTCTTGGTTCGTAGCTTGGTCATGGTTTCAGACTTGGTAGAGCCTTTGGCATGTAGGCTAATCATCACTTCTAAATCTGACTGCATGAGGTCTCGAATAAATTTATCCCCTAGCTCCATACCATAGTCACGAACATAAACAATCTGTAATAATCTATCGTCCAATTCAATATGATTTTTGTTTTTAAAGGAAAGGTAGGTTGGGGCAATAAAGTGTTTGGTGGATTGACCTGAGAGAGTCAAATCCTTGTAAGAAAACGGTAAATGATTTTCGCCTCGTAACATATCCGCAAGGACATTCACTCGCTCCTCTCCACCGAGCAAACCAAGAGATACATCAATCTCTGAAAAGCCACTCTTGAAATATTCTCCAATTTGAGACAGAGAACGAAAAGCTAGTTTTGGTGTTTGGTCGCTCTTGCCAAATGAAAGAAACTTGACGGCTGAAAAATTGTTCTCACCCGCCTCTAAGTTGGCATCCATCATGCGATTCAATTCATCACGATAAGCATCAAACCCATCTTCTTGCAAGGGATAGAGAATACTCTTACGGAATTTTTCCAAATTAACTTTTTGATTGAAAATAGTCAGTTGGAAATTGGTCTGATCATCCAGTGAATTGATTAAATCGGAATATTTCTCCACGATAGCTCCCTTATCTTCTAAGCCAACTGTTTGATAATTGACATCTCCTAAGAGATAGGTTTGTGAGAAATAGCTTGGGCTGACCTGCATAAGGCCATTCTGAAAAAGCCCTTGATAGGCTAACGTATTTACGGTAGAAGGTCTGATCTCCTGCTTCTGTGTTTTCGTCTTTTGCTTTTGGTCATTAGAAGATGTCTTTGGTTTCATTGAGTGTTTTAATTTTTTCACGTTGGTCTCCTTTTCTTCCAGTAAATGTGCGGTCTGGCACCGTTAGTTCATAATGAAAACGGTACTTGAGGTAGGTTTCAAATGGTAAATCGTTGGGGCGATAGACCCCAAATAACATGAGTGGAATGGTAAAGCTAAAAACAAAACCATAGACAAACCAATCCCCAAATTGCCAGTAAAATAGGTTCAAACCCAATACCAAAATGGTTATGGCGACGGCTGGAAATACAAAAATAACCTGTCTAGTTGTAAATCCTAGCCATGCCCTGTGTTGAACCTTTGAGATGTCCTTAAAGACACGAGTGTTCATAAATGTTCTCCAATCTAAGTAAGCTATAAAAAGAGGAGGCGAGATAGTGACTCCCTTCCTCCTACATGCCCAAAATACTTCGGGCGGTTCGTTGACTGCCAACTAAGGCAATGATTAACAATATAGCCTGTACCAAGCCACCAAACATAATGGCGAGTGATTCCATAACTCCAGCTCCATTTGATACGGCAATCTTTCCAGCCGATTCAAACAAGGGGACAAGAGATACAATTAGAAAAATCAAAATACCTTGAACGGCATAGACCATGATGTTTTTAAGGTAACCAATCCCAACACTTCTCCAGTCATCACTAAGGAAGGTCGGAATGGTAACAGGGGCAAAAGGAATCATCAGATAGAGTTGGATAAAGCGAATGGTAATCAAGATATTGACAACCATGATACTGGCCATTCGTACCAACCAAATGAGAATCGCAAAAAAGCCAATAATCATTTTTCCTACAATCCCAGATCCCTTAATGCCTGAGATGGTATCGTAATTAGTACCACCATTCGTGACAAGACTTGCCACTTGTTCAATAACATAAGAGGCAATGGCAATAATAGCTTCCACAATAACCGTCGTATTGGTAATCACGACCGCGACCATGATGTAGCTGACAATCATAGGTGATATGGCTTCAAAGGTCATTGTACCACCTGAGTTTGCGATTTTCTTGGCCATTTTTGAAAATTCGAGTACGAGAACAACCGCAAGAATAGCTACTCCCAAGGGCTGCATAATCCCCTTGGTAATGGCTGTCATGTAAGACCACACCGTCGGATTAAAGTCCGCTAGTGACTTAACCAAGTTGGCGGTTGATTCTAAATCCACTTGAAACCCTTCAAAAAGGCTATCACTAGATACTTTTTCAGAGGCTAGAAATACAAAAGGTGACGTAAAATTCATTATCATGTCATGTGCTGTCCTCCCCTAAATGGTAATCTGAGTCACAAAAGCACCAGCGGCTCCCACCATGACCCCACCAACAATTTCTAGAATAGCATTTCGGACACCTGGCCCACCATCTTTAATGTTGGTTGAAAGGTTGATAATGCCCATGACAACAAGAAAGGCTCCTACTGCAATCAAACCTTTTTGTAATAGAGACATGGCTTGAGAGAACATGGAGCTGGCGTCCACTCCGTAAACAAAGCCTGATAGTTTTTGATTCATATAATTCCTCATTTCTATTAATGTATTGTCGTTTCTGTGCTTAAATCCCTTATTTTATGGCCTGATAAATCTACTTCTTCCTCAGCGGTTAGGGGACTGATATAATAGTGCCACCAGCGTTCATCGGTTTCCTTATCCGCAAGCCATTTCCAATTCTTATGTTTGAGCGGAAAATATTTCTTGGTTCGAAAAACAGGAACCCCTGCAATGCGTACTAGGCACTCATCTCGTTTCATATTCCCGACTTCATCAGCCGTCATCAAGTCACGGGCAATTTTCTGGTGAGAGGTAGAACTTGAGCCAGTCTGCCCAAAAGAACGACTGGTACTTCTGACATCAATGGTTTGTTTACCTAGAAGACCACTCATAAATTTGAAAGTTTCTTCGTCATTTCCACCCAAATAGAGGAGGCTGTCACAGTTCCCCAGTATAGTTTTCCAAGCCTCTTTTTCCTTATAAAGTCCTTGGAGTTGAGCAATATTTTGCAAGATTGGAACTAGACTCATGTTCCTAGAGCGAACTGTTGAGGTTTGTTCAGCGAAGTCTGGGATTTCTCCGACATTCGCAAACTCATCCAGATAGCTTCTAACATGAATCGGCAGTTGCCCTTTAAAGTCAACATCAGCCTGTCTGGTCAAGGTGGAGAAAACCGTAGAGAAAAATAAAGCAGATAGGAAACGAAAGGTCGTATCATTGTCTGGAATAACAAGATAGACCATGGTCTTTTGAGTGCCCCACGTTTTCAAATCCATAGTGTCTCTTTGCGTCAAATCAATCACCGATTGGATATTAAAGAGGGCAAATTTAGCTGTTGTGACCGCAATCACCGAATCCAAGGTCTTATCCTTATAGTTTTGAAAATCTGCCCAGTTTCTCATGGTAAAGTTCTCGTTACCGTATTTTTTAGCATAATCTTCAAACAGGACTTCAAGAACACTTTTGTCCTGATTGTCTCCCTTTGATAAGAGTTTGATGAGTTTCCCAATCTCTGAAAAGGCTGGATAACGGCCACGCTTACGTCTTGCTTCCTGCTCTTGCTTGGAACTTCCTGGTGGATTGTAAAAATCTACCAAATAAGAGGCAATAGCTCTCACCAATGTCATGGAAGCCTCGTCCCAAAATGGATCACTGCGAGAACCAGATCCACGGGTATTGTTAAAATAGACCGTTAACATGCGGTTCAAATCATTCTCTGTTTCTACATAACGAAAGGGATTAAAACCGTCCGAATTGGTCATATTAACCAAGTCTAAAACCTTGACCTGATAACCGTTTTCTAAAAAGAGTTTACCTGTCTTCTCAGCCAAATGGTCTTTAGGATCTACGACAATATTGGAACAGTTAAGCTGGATAAGGTTTGGTTTCACAAAGCGAAAGGTCTTACCTGCCCCAGAACCCCCAATGACAATCAAATTTTTATTTCGGTCAAACTGGGGTTTCTTCTTTTCCAACAAGGTTAGACGAACATCACGAGCCATAATCGTGTCATTGAAAGGATTCTTACTGTAAAAGTTCCGCTTTTCCTTACTGTTTCCAAATCGTGCAGAACCGTATTCTTCCCCTTCTCGATAGACCTTCTGTCCTGTTGAAACATAAAGATAGACTAGTGTCATCGTTAGAACCCCAAGTATAAAGGCAAGAAGAGATTTTTGAGTAAATGTAAAAAGCCATAAAGGATTGAAGACTTGATTTAGCCCCTCTCCTAAGAGGTAGGTAAACCGTTCCATAGGTGGGGCATTGGTTAAACTATCATAGAGTAGGGTTAGACGATGGCAGAAATAGCCAAAGGCGAGACCCAAGAGTCCAAAGACAAATACTTTTTGCCTGGAATACATTACAAGGTCACCTCCTTGGTTTTGACTGCCGAAGGTTCTGTCACTCTAATTTTCTCTTTGGCCAGTTCTATCTCTTGATCCAAGGTTTTATCAAAGGTTAAACCTTCTAGCTTCTCTGGATTAGACATCAGTTTCTTCAACAATTCATCCAAGTGATGATCAAGCAAGGTCTTATCCTTGGCATAAAAGTAGAGATAGTCTTTTTGCCAACTAATTGCGACTGGCAGTTTTTCTGACTCCATCAACTCCTTAAATTTCTCCACATCGATTGGCTTATCCAGTATGTCTTTACTAACATCAATCGCTTCAATGGCGTAAGGGCTTTGAAGGAGTTCTTCCAGTTTTTGAACCCCAATCTTATAAGCTGAATCTTGAGCTAAGGCTTGCCTAGCCGACCACTCTAAGAGCTTTAAGAGGGTTCTAACTGTCAATAAACTACTTCTTTCTACGTATTGCATCGCTTGACGTTCTTGTTGTTCAGATGACATGGTGACCTCCTCTTTTTTCGATTCCCTATCAAACATAAGGTGCTTCCATAATACGGAAGCACTCTTGATTTTGGTATCACAAGAAAGTTACGACATAAGCCAAACTATTCCAAAGTAAATGTAAGGCGATTGCCGTCATACAATCAGTTTTCAATCGAACAGCAGCCAAGGTCAAGCCAAGACAGCTATACATGAGCCAACTCCCTAACTGATTGGGGCCATGGGATAGAACAAAGAGAATACTGGTCACGCCTATTTGTACAAAAGGAAATATCAATTTTTCCCACAGAAATTGCCTATAAACAATCTCCTCAAGTATGCTTGCATTGGCCAGAAACAATAAAAAGATAATAGGAAGAACCTGTTTTCCTACTTGTACCAATACCGCTTGATTCCTAGTCTGAACTGGAAATAGGAAGCTGATGAAGACTGCAAAAGCAACCATAGACACAAAACCAAGAAGCAACCAACTTAGGCGATTTCTTAAGGTTATATTTTTTGCTTGAACAGTTTTATGACGGGCAATCTCTAAGCAAGTCACACTTAATAGGACCAATTGTAGCAAGATTAGGACCTCAATCGTCAGATACTCTTGTAGGTATAAACTCACCAGAAGTCCATTAAGCTGTATGGCTAGATAAAACAACACTATCCTTATCATTGTCACCTCTTGAATAAATCTTCATAATCAATGTCTAAGACTAGAACGATTCGCTCAACCCATCTTGTCTGTGGCATTAGACGATTGGATTTGTAATGCCGTAATTTTTGATAGAGGCGATTAAACTCACTTGGATAAACATATTGACCTTGGAATACTTTGCGAGCTAGTTCTGCCCAAGTGAGGTCTTTTTCCGCCAGAATGATTTCTAAATTGTCCCAAAATCGTTCATTCATCTTCACACCTACCCTGTCACTTGTTTCATCAGGCTGGCCTGAAACAGCTCTTCTTTTACCTGTCTGGGAAGAAAGGTTCGCACTTCATCTAACCCAATAGCTGGATAGACATGATTCTGGCAGACAATGAGAGGCAGACGAAGGTTTTGGTCTGGCTTTTGTAGAATAAGCTGAATCATCTCATTCAAACTTATCGAATATTGACGCTTAAAGCGAAGAAATCGTGGCGACAGCAACTCAAAACAATCCGTGGTTTTGGCAAAGAGTGACAGTAAGATTTCACGGTTTACATCACATGCTTTTGTACAACGATAAGCCACTCCATAGGTCGTCAAAATGGTTAGTAAGTCTTGATTTGTATTGGTATTATTTCCTAGATATACCTCAAGCATAGGCTCCTCCTTATAAGGTTAGGCTATTTTCAACAGTTGGTTCAGGAGTTGAGAAATAGCGACTCATATCAATGGGCATCCGTCCTTCACCTAAGCACTTGACCGTGACCAGAGTCGTTACAATGCCATCCTTTCCCCTAGCAGTATAATTTTCACCAAAGGCACGAAAGGCCAGGTGATTGTCTTTCGTCAATAGTATATCTACACCATTTTTAATATCCCTAGTTTCCAGAAAATCCGAAATCCGATGAAGATTGGATTCGTAGAATAGGGGATCATTCATCTCTTTGTGGTAATCATCTTCAAAAGTTACCTCAAAGTCACAATCAAAATTGGGGAGCGACAATATCTTTTCCAGTAATTGATTGGTTTCAACTTGGTGAATACGTTCTTCTAATTCGGTACAATCTAGGATACTTTTCTTATGTAGTAGGTTCATGTTTTTCTTCCTCTTCTATTCTTCTAAATTCTCTGGCAATGGCTTCAATAACTGTGACAGTCACGCTATTGCCGGCCTGTTTGTATAGTTGGCTCTTACTGGAAACATTTTCTGCTCTTTCATAAGCCCAATCAGGAAAGCCTTGCAGTCTGAAACACTCTCTTGGTGTCAGTCGTCTTATTCTCAGGCGATAGAGTTTTCCGTCTAAGACAATGCCTGTGACTTCATACCACTTATCCTGTCGATATTCCAGAGCAGCAACTACCACTCCCATATTGTCTGAAGTCGTCAGAGTATTGGATATTCCCTTTCCCACTCGTCCCCTACGTTTGGTTGAATCTGGATAAGCCAGATTGACAGAGTCTCCAAGAGTTGCCTTTGCGTACCCTCTTTTTGTGGCTTCCTTGATTTTCAGAAATGGCAGCTCCTCCCTCAGCAAAATCTTTGGCACCTTATCTCCACCCTGCATGGTGGTCAAGGTTGGTGACAAACCAGAAGTGTCGAATACTCTTCCAGTCTGGTCAAAGCTAGTCGGCAGATTTCCTGCGACAACAACTCCGTGTTTGTCTTGACTGGTCAAAGTAAACATAGGGTCTTGATTGTCCTTAAATCGACGACCATGTTGGCGTTTTTCAAGTCTATCTGGTGTTAAGACTGGAATGGCGATTTTAGCTCCCTCTCCTTTACCTCTCGTTAGTGTAGGAGCAAGTCCATTCGTCAGATAGACTTCACCATTCAAACCACGTTTAGAGGGATTGATATTTCCTAGCCTTTCAAGATGAGCTGGGCTGTTTTCTCTTCTGAGAGGAAATATGAATCTGGAACGGTATCTTCTAGAATGTCCGATAATAAAGACCCGCTCTCTGTTCTGCGGGACTTGGAAGTCCTTACTGTTAAGCACCTGCCATTCGACATCATACCCCAATTCATCCATCGTGGAGAGGATTGTGGCGAACGTCCGTCCCTCGTCGTGATTGAGTAGGCCTTTGACGTTTTCCAAAAATAGAAAACGTGGTTGGATTTGTTTGGCCGCTCGAGCAATCTCAAAAAAGAGAGTCCCTCGAGTATCTTCAAATCCCAGTCGTCTGCCTGCGAGTGAAAAAGCTTGGCAAGGAAATCCCCCGCAGATGATGTCCACTTGCCCTCTAAATTGTCTAAAGTCATGGTCTGTGACCTCTTTAATGTCATGGTATTCAATTTCCCCTTCTGTGTTAAACATAGCTTTATAAGATGTTCTAGCGAATTTATCAATTTCACAAAAGCCCAGACATTTATGACCCTGTGATTCCATCCCTAGCCTAAAACCGCCTATCCCAGCAAATAAATCTAAAAATTTCATTTTTCCTCTCTTTCCAACTAAAAAAGAGCCTTACACTTGTAAAACTCTTGCTTATATATGATCATCCATTTCTGGTGCACGGATTTCTTCAACAATCAAAATGATGATAGAAATCAGATAGATTCCGCCTAGTATTCACCAAATCAACTTAATCACCTCCCTTTCCTTCTTGTCGTCTCAGTTGCTTGGTCCACTCTGACAGCACACCATTAAATACGTATTCAGCTATTACTTCCGCTGACCGAGCAAATCGCATATGTTCCAATGCATACTGATACCGGTCACTAAAATAAATCATGGCATAGTCACTAGCTGACTGAGATAGACCCGTCTGTCTTAACTGGTCATGAACCAAACCCCAAATATAATCTCGATCGTACTTGGTCACGCCATCGACTTTTGAAGTAAAGTTCTCTTCTTGTTTCTCAACTACTTGCTGCCTCTCCTCCTCGTCCTCAATAAGGAAATCACTCCCTTTAGTTTCACTATATTTAGTCTCACTTCCTTCAGTCTCACTAGGGGCTGAATTTAAGACCGGCCCCGTCTTTCTTTGAGACCCCCCTAGTGTTTTTTTAACACTAGCCCCGTCTGTATGTAAGACTGGGGTAGTTTCATGTTCTAATTCCCCCAAGTAAATTTTATTTGCCATTCGACCTTTTTCACTAGAGGACTGTTGGACTTCATCAATTAAGCCATATTCGCGTAAGGTTTTCTTGATAGAGAGTAGTTTTGACTTTGAACAGCCTAATAGTGCCATCAGATTTGAATTGGAATAAATCAAATAAATAGCCCCATCCTCATCAATCCAGCCCTTACTCAAAGACAACTCCAACCGATCTTTTAAAACCGCGTAAGCTACCTTAACCTCCAGTTTCATATCCTTATAACGTTCACTCTCAAACAAAATTTTAGGGAGTTTATAATAACGCTCTGATGTCTGATACTGATTAGCGGTAATTCGTTTCATGATTGTCCCTCCAAGACTAAAAGTCCAAAATTCCCGAATTCATCAAATCGGATTAAACCTGTTTGTTCCATTTCATTTACCAGTTGAGTTGCTTTTTGATTATCAAATCCCATGATGGTCATGATATGGCTCTTCACGATATGACGTGATGACTGTTCTTCCTTTTGCATGTATTCCTCCTGAAAATAAAAAACGAGAACACTTAGTAAAATGTCCTCGCTTGTGCGATATGATATTATAAAAAAAAATAAATTTTTCCTCCTTAATGACAGATTGTAGAACACTCAAATCCTTGATTTGACAGCGTTTTAAGCACCTGTCATTATTATGACACAATCCCCACCTGGCAAGGACCAGAACCCATCGTTTTCCTGGACCAGTAGGATTTTATCCTCTTGGAAAATGGCTGCGCGGGTATCCAACTTAGGGGTCTGATAGCCTGTTTCATTGCAAAACAGGTCATTCACCACTTCCAAGGGCTGCCCAGACGGTTCTACTAGCATCTCTGCCGCAATCTGTCTGATTTCTTCGAAACGCTCTATGTCATAAACATCTTTTCCATAGGCCAAGCCTGTCTGAGCCAAGGCTTGTAAACGTACGGCCCATTCCAACCACTTATCCTGTGACATGATCTTCCCTCCATTCTATGACAGCTTGCGCATGTATATGCCCATCTACCACTATCTCATGCTGACTGACCCCAGCTTCCGCCACCATACGTGAACTCACCAAGCTAGTCGCCTCTACTTCCTTGAGATACTTGAGTTGGATTTTTTTAGGGACATGGCAGAGCAGAAAATCATAGCCCAGTGCTTCATACATCCATTCCAGGTACTTGCCATTATTGACATGCCCATTCATATCCAAATCAAAATAGCGAACAGGAAATGCTTGGAAAGATGGATTTTCCAAGAGCTGATACTTGGGAGCCCGAGGTAATTTCTTGACTTGCTCAGACTGATAAGGAGCAATCAAGGCTTCTGGCACAGGTACCACCTTGCGAGTTTCAAAATCAATCAGAACAAAATAACAGAGAATATCCAGTAAGAGATTGCCGGCCTCATCATAGATATAGAACATCCGATGACAGAAAAACTTGTTGTAGGCAACCGCTTCTGTTTTAATGGTAATGGTTTCATTGTATTTAGGTAGGCCTTGAATAGTCAGTTCATAGTCTGTCACCACCCAAATCAAGCCAAATTCCTGAAACACATAGAGATCACTCCGCCCCAGCTCTTCTGACTGTCGGCCCGAAAGCCCCAGACAATAGGAAATCAAGTCAGGCAGTTTGACAGCCTGCTTCACATCACACATATCAAAGGGAATTGTGAAGTTTTCTTGGTATGTTAGTCCCATTGTGTCCTCTTTCTAATCTTCTATAATGAAACGTTCGGCAACTGTGTCGCCTAAAAACAGTCCTTTTTTGGTCATCCGAAGCCAACGGTCTTCTTCTTGTAAAAGACCTTCATTTTTCAAGTCTTTGACCACCTGACCATAGCGGTCTTCAAAGGAGATACCAAACTTTTCCTCGAATCGCTCAATGGACACGCCAGTTTTTTTCCGTAGCCCTAAAAACATTTCTTCTTCCATCTGCTCGGTCTGGCTGAGGAATTCTTCGTGCAGGCGGGAATGGCCTTTTTCGCGGATGGACTTGAGGTAGTGCTGGATGGGGCCGCGATTGCGGTAGCGCATACCGTCGATGTAGCCTGAAGCTCCTGCTCCCAAACCGTAATACTCGGAGTTGTCCCAGTACATGAGGTTGTGGCGGCTTTCAAAGCCGGGCTTGGTGAAGTTGGAAATCTCGTAGTGCTCAAAGCCGTTTTTCTCCAACTCTTGAAGAATATAGTCGAACATATCGGACTCCACATCTTCGTTGGGCAGATGCAGATTGCCACGACGCTGGCGGTTCATGAAGACCGTGTGGTTTTCTAAAATCAAGCTGTAAAGGCTCATGTGTGGAATATCCAGCTCCAAGGCCTTGGCGACATTGTCCACCACCTGCTCCATAGTCTGACCAGGCAGAGCATAAATTAGGTCGATGGAAATGTTGTGGAAACCTGCTTCCTTGAGGGCGGCAATGGTTTCATAAATCTGGGCCTGGTTGTGGCTACGACCGATTTTTTTCAACATCCGATCGTCAAAGGTCTGGACACCCAGCGACACCCGATTACACTTGGATTTTTTTAGCACTGCAATCTTATCCGCCGTCAAGTCACCTGGATTGGCCTCGATAGTGAATTCTTCCACCTGTGACAAGTCCAGCAAGTTCTCCAGATTGGTCAAAAGGTAATCCAACTGGTCTGCCGAGAGAGCCGATGGTGTTCCGCCTCCGATGTAGAGGGTTTTGAGGGCTGGCAGGTCGTAAAACTTAACCTCTTCTATGAGGGCTGCCAAATACTCGTCAACAGGCTGGTTCTTAATAAAGACCTTGGAAAAATCACAGTAGTAACAAATCTGAGTGCAAAATGGAATGTGGACATAGGCAGATGTCGGTCGTTTTTTCATAAGAACTATTATAGCACACTGTCTATAAAAATATTTTTTACAGCCTTTACCCCCCCTCAAATAATGATATAATGAAATAAAAAGGAGGCCTTCTATGAGAAAAGAAGCTATCTATGACTGTATTAACCTGATCCTGTCATTTTTGCTCTGTCGCTGGCTCTTCATGACCTTTCTCTTTTACCAGTTCACGACCATTTTCATGACGGTTGATTTTTGGCCGACACTTGCCGCAATCCTGTTAATGACCGGATTTTGCTTTACCCTATTTCGACTTGTCTATAAGCCCCATATTTCGCGACTGACACTTTGGTTTTTCTACGCTTGCTACGGGCTTCTGCTAGTCTATCTTCTCTTTTTCAAAAGCATGGGCGTCAGAGGTGTCAACTTGGAGCTCCTTAGCACCTTCTCTCAAGACCTATTTCTCAATCCTGCTATATTGGTCTTTAATCTCTTACTCTTTTTACCACTTGGGTTGCTCTTTTCATTTTCTTGGAAAAAACTTTCTCTCTTTGTAGGTACTATTTTACTGGTTGAAGCTTGTCAATTCTTCTTTTCACTGGGCTTCTTTGACCTTGGTGACATCTTGCTGAACACCACTGGCTTTGCTCTTGGAAACTTCTTGGGACAATCCGCAATGGCTCAAGCTTTCAAAAATAGAATACAGAAAAAATGACCCCGCAGGGTCATTTTTAATTTATTTTATTTACTTAGCTTCCAAATGCCAAATGTCTTCGTTATACTGTTGAATAGTACGGTCTGATGAGAAGAAGCCTGCTTTGGCGATGTTAACAATGACTTTGTCCAACCAGCTGTCCCGATCTTCGTAGTCTGCCAACATTCTTTCCTTGGTTTCAATGTAGTCTTCTAAGTCTAGCAAGGTCATGAAGTGGTCATTATGCTTGAGGTTGTCCTGCAAGCGCCAGAGACGCTCATCGATCCCACCAGCATGACGAATGGTATCAGATGTAATGAAATCGATCAATGGACGGATAGCATTTCGTTCGTAGAATGCATATGGATGATAGGTTCCATTTGCATAGTGGTCAATAACAGTTTGGCTATCTTGACCGAAAATATAGATATTTTCATCTCCAACTAATTCATGAATTTCCACGTTAGCTCCGTCATCCGTACCGATGGTCAAGGCACCATTGAGCATGAACTTCATATTACCAGTACCAGAAGCTTCTTTAGATGCAAGAGAAATTTGCTCTGAAATATCTGCCGCTGGGATGATGAAGCTGGCTTCGGTTACATTGTAGTTCTCAATCATAACCAACTGCAAGTGTGGTGCCACTTCTGGATCATTTTTAATAACTTGTGACAAGACCAAAATCAAGTGAATGATGTCTTGGGCAGTTGTGTAGGCTGGAGCCGCCTTTCCACCGAAGAAGACAGTCAGTGGACGAGTTGGAATATTGCCAGCCTTGATATCCAGATACTTATGGATCACATAGAGGACATTCATCTGTTGACGCTTGTACTCGTGCATACGCTTGATTTGCACATCAAAGATGGACTCTGGATTGACATGTACACCTTGAGTTTTGGCAATATGACGTTGTAGTTTACGCTTGTTGTGCTGCTTGGTTTCTTCCAACCATTTCTTCAATTCTTTACTATCTTTGTGGTCCAAGAGTTTTTCCAATTCGCTAGCATCGTGGTGATATCCATGTCCAAGCAAACCATCCAGGTAGCTAGCTAGGCTTGGGTTAGCATGCATGAGCCAACGGCGGAAGGTAATACCATTTGTCTTGTTGTTAAACTTCTCTGGATAGAGCTCGTAGAAGGCTTTCAACTCAGAAGTTTTCAAAATCTCTGTATGAAGGGCTGCCACACCGTTGATAGAGTATCCATAGTGAATATCCATGTGGGCCATGTGGACACGGCCTTGATCATCTATGATATTAACCGCTGGATCATTTTTTACCTCTTTGGCACGACGGTCCAATTCCTCGATAAATGGCACTAAGTGTGGCACTACACGATTCAAGAAGTCAAGCGGCCATTTTTCAAGGGCTTCAGACAAGATAGTGTGGTTGGTATAGGCAGTCATTTTCTTGACAATTTCGATTGCCTCATCAAAGGAAATGCCACGGAGTTCCAAAAGACGAATCAATTCTGGAATGACAAGGGATGGGTGGGTATCATTGATTTGAACTACAGCGTAATCCGGCAAGTCATGAAGATTTGAACCTTTAGCAACTGCTTCATCAATCAAGAGTTGGGCTGCGTTTGACACCATGAAATATTGTTGGAAGATACGGAGTACTTTACCCTCATCCGTTGAATCATCCGGATAAAGGAAAAGAGTCAAGTTGCGTAAAATATCTTCCATATCAAACTCAATTCCATCGTAGATGATATTGTCATCAACAGAACCTAGGTCAAACAAGCGCAGACGGTTCTTACGCTCAGTCTTATAACCAGGCACGTCAATATCATACAATTTTGAGGTCAAAGTGAAGTTAGCGAATGGTACTTGGTAAGAAATTGGAGACTCTGTCAACCAAGAACGTGGCGTAATCCACTCATTTGGCACTGCAGATTGTTGGTGGTATTCAAACAATTGTCGAAAAAGACCAAAGTGGTAATTCAAACCGACACCATCACCGTTGAGGCCAAGACTAGCAATGGAATCAAGGAAGCAGGCAGCCAAGCGACCCAAGCCACCATTACCAAGAGATGGCTCCATCTCCACATCTTCAATGGCGATTAAGTCCTTCCCTGCCGCTGCAAGCTGACTCTTCACCTCATCATAAACACCCAAGTTAATCAAGTTGTTAGACAAAAGTTTACCAATCAAGAACTCCGCAGAAATGTAGTAGACTTTTTTCTTTTGCTCATTGGTATATTTAGCCTCACTCTGTTGCTTTGTAAATGCAAGCAAAGCATAGTAAAGTTCATGGTCGGAACAGTCCTCGATACGTTTGGCATACATGGATTGGACAAAATTTTGTAAGTTAATCACTCGAAATCTCCTTTTGAATATGTTAATGTAATTTTTTCAGAAACGTTTCTTGTGTTTTTGTAAACGTTTTCCATAATCTGATTATACCCTATTTAGCGAAAAAAGACAAGCCATTATACGAATCGTACAATAGTTTGCCTTTCTTTATTATTCTGCAATCAGAGTCTCTAAACCGACCTTCATCATGTCTGTAAAGGTGTTTTGACGTTCTTCTGCTGTTGTGTCTTCTTCTGGGTTGACCAAGCTGTCTGAGATGGTCATGATAGCCAGTGTTTCGACACCGAATTTAGCTCCCAAATAGTAAAGTGCTGCTGCTTCCATTTCAACCGCTTTGACACCAAGTTGCCCAAGCTCTAGGTTACGAGCAAAGAGTTTTGCAGAGTAGAAACTATCTGAAGATAGAACATTGCCCACATGAGTCGTCAGATTAAGGTCTTTGGCAATATGATAGGCCTTGTCCAAGAGATTGAAACTGGCAATCTGTGGTAGGTCATATTCTGGCCAATCAATATTGATCATTTTAGAGTTAGTGGCAGCTGCCTGAGCCAAGACCAATTCCCGAACATGGACATCAGCATTAAGTGAGCCTGCTGTTCCCACGCGGATGAGCTTCTTCACACCGTAATCGTTGATAAGCTCATGGGCGTAGATAGAGATAGAAGGCATTCCCATACCTGTTCCCATGACAGATACGCGATGACCTTTGTAAGTACCAGTATAGCCGAACATATTGCGGACTTCGTTGAAGCAAACTGCGTCCTCAAGGAAGTTTTCAGCGATGAATTTTGCACGGAGTGGGTCACCAGGAAGCAAAATCTTATCTGCGATCTCACCTGGTTTAGCAGAAATATGAATAGACATGTAATATACCTCTTTATTCTATTTGTAAATTCTTATAATTCAGCTAAAATAGCCTTGACCAAGCCCTTGAAGTTGCCCTTGATTTGCTCGGTTACTTCTACCACTTCTTCGTGGTTGAGTTCAGATTGGAAACCAGCCGCAAAGTTTGTGATAGCAGAAATACCCAAGACTTTCATGCCAGAGTGAGCTGCCACGATAACTTCTGGAACAGTTGACATACCAACTGCATGGGCACCCATGGTCTTGAAGGCCAAGATTTCAGCTGGTGTTTCGTAGGTAGGTCCTGTCACACCGAGGTAGACACCATTGTCCAACTTGATGCCCAATTTTTCCGCAACGGCATGGGCTTTTTCACGGTATTCTTTAGTGTAAGCATTGGACATATCTGGGAAACGTGGACCAAATTCTTCCAAGTTTTCCCCAATCAATGGGTTTTGTCCAGTCATGTTGATGTGGTCTGTAATAGCCATGAGGGTACCTGGACCGTAGCCGATACCACCAGCGGCATTGGTGACAATCACGCCTTCACAGCCAAGGGCTTTCATAACACGAACTGGGAAGGTCACGACTTCCATTGGATTGCCTTCGTAGAAGTGGAAACGACCTTGCAAAGCCAAAACCTTGCGACCTGCCAAATCACCGTAAACCAACTTACCAGCGTGGCCTACAACCGTTGACTTGCCCCAGTTTGGAATATCCGCATAGTCGATAACAATAGCATTTTCTACTTCTTCCGCTAATTCGCCCAAACCTGAGCCCAAAATCAAACCAAATTCTGGCTTAATCATTCCTTTTTCTTCCAAAAAAGCTTTTGTTTCATTGATTTTTGCAAGTAAACTCATTTTTTCTCCTTTTTAATAAAAGTCTTTACAATCTTTATTATAATAATTTTCTAATGCAAGATGTCTTGTTTGTTCAATATCGGCAATCATTTGATTTCGACCATCTGTGCCCATATCATATAAACGAATTAGATCACTTTCAAAATAGTCTGAGTATTCTTTTAATCTGATAAATAATCGTTCACATTCATATAGACTACTGTATCCACTCTCGTAAGAAACAGCTACTAAACTAAATTCCTCTTTATAAGAAATGATAAATTCCATTTTATTTCCTCCGAAAAATTAAGCAGGCGTTTCTTACAAATAAGCTGACCAGACATATTCTGGTTTTTTTCCTTTATGATGTCGAGGAGAGAACAGAGAAAGATAGCTTTATAGAGGTGAGACAACTTCTCCGTCTTCTTTGATAAATACTTCTGTCATCGGCGGAAGTAATTCCAACACAACTTCTGACGGACGACACAATTTCACACCTTTGGAACTTACAACAATCGGTCGATTGATAAGGATTGGTTCTGTGATCATTGCTGATAAAATGTCCTCTTCATCTGCCTTGTCCCAATCAATTTCCATATTTTGATAAGGAGGAACATTGGTCCGAAGCAGTTCTTTTGCTGTCAATCCCATTTCCGCCAGCAACCCTACCAGCTTTTCCTTACTAGGAGGTGTTTCCAGATAGTGAATAATCTCTGGTTCTATCCCAAGATGACGAATGAGAGCAAGAGTATTTCGGGATGTGCCACATTCTGGATTGTGGTAAATGGTTACTTTGTTCATAGCTACCTTCCTTATAAGTAAGCTGACCAGTCGTATTCTGGCATTCTTTCCTTGATGATGTCGAGCGGACGACAGAGAAAGGCTGTCTGTTCTCGCTCGATAATGGGACGGTTGAGAAGAGCTGGCTCTTTAACTAAACGCTCAAAGAGTTCTTCTTCTGACAAACCTGCTCGCTCTTCTTCTGTCAACCGAATAACAGCAGAGGGCTGACTGCCCATTTTTTTCAAAAGAGCTGTCAATTCTGCCTCTGTCAAAGGATTTTCTAAATAATTGACCCACTTGATGTCCAAGTTCTGACTAGGTAATAAGACTTGTAATTTCTTACATTTGCTACAGTCAGGATTGTAATAGACCGTCAGTTGTTCCATTAGACTAGTTTCTCCAAGAAGCTTTCACCAATCATAGCTTTTTCAACACCGAAGTTTTCAGAAATGGTAGCTGAGATGTCCGCAAAATGTCCAACTGGCAAGACTCCACTTCCCTTGAATGACTTGCTATAAGCCAAGAGTGGCACATACTCACGAGTATGGTCCGTACCTGCATAGGCTGGATCATTTCCGTGGTCTGCCGTAATCAAGAGCAGATCATCTTCCCGCATGGCATCGATAAGCTCTGGGATACGAGCATCGAATTCCTGCAAGCAATCACGATAGCCTTCGATATCACGGCGGTGACCATAAACGGCATCAAAGTCCACCAGGTTAGTGAATGAAAAACCTTTCTCAAAGTCAGCTAACTGCATGGTTTCAAGCAAGACATCCACACCGTGCATGTTTGACTTGGTGTGGCCCATGTCGTTGGTGATACCTGATGCGTTGAAAATGTCGCTGATTTTGCCGACAGAGTAAGTCGGCACACCTGCATCTGCTAATTTGTTGAGAACAGTTGCTTCAAACGGTGATACCGCATAGTCATGACGGTTGGCAGTCCGTGAGAAATTGCCTGGCTCACCAAGGTATGGACGGGCGATGATACGACCGAGCAATGCTGGACGTTCAAGGGTAACGGAACGAGCGTACTCACAAATACGGTACAATTCGTCCAAGGGAATTATCTCTTCGTGGGCTGCAATCTGAAGGACAGGGTCTGCGGAAGTATAGACGATCAACTCTCCAGTTTCCATTTGCCGAGGGCCGAAGTCATCAATGACAGCTGTACCAGAGTACGGCTTATTCGCCTCGCGGATGATTTTACGGCCAGAGAATTCTTCGATTTTTGTCAAAATCTCTTCTGGGAAACCGTCCCAGAAAGTGTCGAATGGCTCAGTGATATTGAGGCCCATGATTTCCCAGTGGCCTGTCATAGTGTCTTTTCCAAGCGATACTTCTTCCAACTTGGTCACGTAGCCAGTTGGATTGTCCTCAGTAGGAACCGTCGCAAGGGATGTGTCGCGAGGGATGTTTCCAAGACCGATTTTTGCCATGTTTGGTACTGCTAACCCTGCCTTCTCAGAGATATGACCTAGTGTATCAGACTCTGTGTCGTTGACACCAGCATTGAAAAACTTGTCTGCATCCGGTGCAGCACCGATTCCAACAGAATCCATAACCACCAGATGAATACGTTTAAATTTAGACATAAGAACTCCTTTATAATGTTCGTCTTTTCATTATACCACAAAAACACTTCCCATTACAGAATAATGAGAAGCGTTTTCACTTTATTTCTTTTCAAGAATTTTTGGTCCTTGCGGTGTGCCGACAATGACCTTGGAAATCAAGCCAATAAAGAGCCCATGTTCGACTACTCCCACTGTTTTATCCAGTTCGTCCGCCAAGGCCTCCGTATCCTCGATGCGATGCAGATCAAGGTCGATAATGAAATTCTTCATATCGGTCACGTGCTTCTGGCCGTCTTTCATCCGAAAACTTGGTCTGTAGCCTTTTGCCTCAAAGAATCGATAAAGATTTTCCGCACCGTACTGCACGACTTCCACCGGTAACTTGAAGGCACCTAGGGTCTGAACCAACTTGGACTCATCCACGATCCAGATGCAGTCCTTGCTGTTGACCGCGACCACCTTCTCCATGAGTAGTGCGGCACCACCACCCTTGATACCATTGAAGGCTCCGTCCACCTCATCTGCTCCATCCACCGTCAAGTCCACATATTCGACTTCGTCGATATTTTTTAGGGGAATCCCAAGGGACGCAGCGTGCTCAGCCGTTGCATGAGAGGTCGTTACGCCTGTGATTTGTAGCCCTTCTTCTGCAACCCGGCGACCAATCTCCTGCACGAAATAGTAGGCCGTTGAGCCAGTCCCTAGCCCAACAATCATCCCGTCCGTCACAAACTCCGCCGCCTTAATCCCAACCTGCTCTTTTAGGTTTGTCATCTTGTCCTCCTTTGAAGTCATTCATGAATTAATTATAGCACACATCAGTCAGCAGTCCAAATTAACAAAAATCCTATAACCACAAAAAATCACGGAAATGCTGTGATTTTTTGTACACTTTATAATAAAACCAGAGCTACTAAAAGAATAATGCGGACATTTTTTCACTGAGTTCCGTTAGCTGTAATGCAACAGTTAGACCTGATGGAATTTTAGTAAGAAATCCTTGAATTGATCTCCAAGCTTTCTTGAGCTTTATCTTTTTGGGACTACCAGAAGATACCTCTGATTGAATCGTTTCAATATCATCAATAATTATTTCTTTATCATCCTCTGACATCGTATTTAATCCAGATAAGTCTTTCAAAATATCTGAGCAGAGATTTTTTATTGTTTCAACATCTGTCACAGATACATTATTTACCGATGATATGGTTCCAGTCCCAACCGCAGAAGCTGTTCCATAATTATTTTCAATATTTTGTGTAATTTGAGACATGGCTTGATATACTCCTGTTAACTCCATTATTTTTTGAGATAATTGGTCATTTATATAATCAACTAACGGCTTGAAGGCTTTCTTCAAAAACTCTCGTATTTTATCATTAAACTTTTTAGAGGAAGTTAAAAGAAATGCACAAGATAATCCTGCTAAATCAACATCATCTTCTATAATATTATTCAAATAATCATAGCAGAGTTTTAGATGTTTAGATTCCTCTATAGGAATACTAAAATAGCTCCATCCTAAATTACTGTCTTCCGATACGAGCTTCTCATTAAAGTCTTTTGGTAAATCAATCCATAAGTCTTCTAAAATTTGACTTATAATATCGCTCTTATCAATAAATTCTTTAAATCTGACAAGATATAGCAAGCCATCATTATACTTTGTGTTCAACATATTTGATGAATTTCTTCTAAAATCTAGACTGATTTTCCTATATTTTTGTAATTCTTCCATCATAAATCACCTCCACAGTAAGCACAGAAAACTTTTGAAGCACCTGCACTAAATAAAACTTTTTCATGTTTTTCGCACACCCTACAAGTTAATACTTCTTCAACAGAGTCTATTTCAGATGGCTTAGCAATGGAGTTATGTTTTATCTTCTTGAAATCAACCTTAAAATTCTTTGAACTTTTGATTGAACCCAAACTCTTATTTATAGTGTTAATCATCCATTCTTCAGCGAGATTTTGAATATAGGCTAATATTTCTTTTGAATAGAACTTATCAGTATCATCAACTAATCCGCAATACGGACAAAATAGTTCCTCGAGTTCAAAATCTTCATCTAGTACTTCGGAAGCTAATAGCTTAAACTGTTCTTCGCAAAATGGGCACTCATAAGTAAAGTAGCCTTCCGAATCGGCTTCAAACTCAATTGTAAAACTTTCCATCGTGATTATAAACCTCTCAAAGTTTCCTTAACTGCATCTTTACTTACCGCCTCGTTAAAGAACGGCAGCCCAATAATTCGATAGCGTTCATCGTCCACGAGTGTTTTAGCCTCGTCTCGTTCAGAGATTTGACGCAAGAACTCCTGTTTCCAGCCTTCTTTACTATTCTTGAA
This sequence comes from Streptococcus suis, assembly GCF_017601095.1. Taxonomy (GTDB): domain Bacteria; phylum Bacillota; class Bacilli; order Lactobacillales; family Streptococcaceae; genus Streptococcus; species Streptococcus suis_Z. The sequence goes on from NZ_JAGFUX010000003.1 coordinate 21,301, forward strand.
GGTATTATCAATATCCAAGAATTGACTTCCTTTAGGCTCGATGAAAATTTGCCAAGAAACATTTCCTGTCTTTTTATCGTTCGCAAACATCAAAAAATCTGGTTCAAAGGCTTGCCCCTTATCAAAACTATAAATCTTAACAGCTTTTTCATTTCGGAGCAGATAAATATCCGTCCATTTTTCTTCAAGTTCAATCATTAAATCTTTAATCAGGCGAACGAGAAGTTTCTCCTCACTTGTGCCGAAGTTATCATCGTAAGCGTACCAGTCTAGATTGTCCAAGTCTTCAAAATATTGCGTTTCGGCTGGATTTTTCTGAGATAAACCAAACTCTGCCTGACTTTGATGATTGATAGTGTATTTCCTTAAAATATTATCTTCAAAAATGTCTTTAATCTTATATTGTTCAAATTTTTCTGAACCAAAATAACGTTCCTCAGTCGCAATCAAATCTTTCTCGATAACATGAAGCAGTTTTTCCGTGATATAAAGTTTATCATCTGGGGTAAAATCAGATATCATTTGATATTGAGATTCAACTCGAATATCAATATCCGCGAGCATATCAATGAAACCAGCAACACTTGCAAGCCCTACAAAAGCCTTTTGAAGATTATCAAACGAAAACTTCTTGTTGCGGTTGATGGCGGTTCTGACGATATTGTCGCCGACAACCTTACCAAATTTAAAGGTCATGGCATCTAACGCTTCCGAAACATAAGTTGTCTCGTCAAACGCTTCAATTTCTCGCACACCGTGAGTTGGAAGTTTAACTTCGAACGACTGAGGAATAAAGTTGGTATCAAAAAGATTTTCCTGACGTTGCTCTAACAATTGTTCATAGGTTAAGCGTTTATTCATCCAGACAATGCCATCGGTGTAAGTTCGAGTGTTCTTGAAAGAGTCCTTGAGCTTGAGTTCATGTTCTACCAAATTTTGGCTCTCTAATATCCCAGACTCACGTAAGACTTGCTTAAGCTCTGAAATATATTTTGGATTATTAGCAGAGTGATAATGAAGTTGTTCAATGACACGGAGTTCATTATTTTCATTATTATCAAACTTACGAGTGTATTTTTCCTCCAGATTATCACCAATCACAAAGGGATAGTAACGTGCTCCGCGACCTATCAGCTGTTTCTCTGTGTTTGTTGTTTTTCCTGCGACAAAGCCATTTTTCGTAGTCTTACCATCACGGGTATCGTAAAGTCGGACAATATCGAAAAGGTTAAGAACATCCCAGCCTTCATTAAGCATATCCACAGCGAAAATCGCACGGATTTCATTTGCTGGCTGTTCCAAGGTGTTGAGGAGGTTCAGGCTATCCTTGTTCTTGTTTTTCCCATCCACCAATAGCAAGCGTTCTTTGCGGAAATCCTCCTGAAGTTCCGCCACCAAGTCAGTATCTGAAATCCCAACTGTCTCGAAATAAGAAAATGCCTTTTTCAAAATACTGAACTTTTCATCCATTTCTAAGACCAGCTCTCGCTGTGCTTGAATATCTTCTAAAGAAAGGTTGTCTAGCAACCCCAAAAACGCATCCAAATTTTCTTGACTTTCTGCAATTTTCTGCGACTTAAACATAACCAAGGGTTTCAAGTTGATACCGTTTTTCAGAGCGATTTTCTTGCGGTATTGGCTGATTATGATTGCTTGTAGCATACGATGATTGATATCACCGTCTACCAAGTGAAAGAGAACATCTTTAGAATACTTATCCAGTCGAAATTCTTTCAGGTCATATTTGAAAAGCAAGGATTTTTCGTATTTTTGAGCTAACGTCGGATTGGTTAAATCAATCGTCGCTGTAAATTCAAAAATACTAGATTTTCTAGCTGTCCGTTGAATCATTTCAATCGTACTCGTCCAACTCGTATTATCAACTTTCTCCGACTTACTCAAACCAGCATTCAAGTGGTGAGCTTCGTCCGCCAGCATGACAACCGAAATATCTTTAAACTGCTCATAAGAGAGGCGATTTTCTCTCGGAGTATTAAGGTCTTGGTGAAGCTTTTGGATGGTAGTAAAGACGATGTTAATACTATCATCACGGCTATCTGAAAAATCCGTCACTTCACGCACGGTCACTATTTGTCCGTCCATGACAATCTTTTCCGAAAAAAGATACTTACCAGAAGCACTTTCTAAGAAGTTATCCTTTGTTTTCGTCAGGATATTATCGTTGTTCACAAAGAAAATGAAATTCCGCTCGCCTTGCTGGTACTTCTCCAAGATAATCGCCGCCATCAAGAGCGTTTTACCGGAACCAGTTGCCATATTGTAGAGAATTTGCTCTGGAATCATTCGATTATTATCCGTTTTGTAGTGAAGATAACGTCCGATAGCCTCTTGCTGATAAGGTCGTAAGAAGTGCTTCAAATTTTTCGTGAGGTAATCTGGCAAATCTGCCCTAAAATCCTTAAAGCCAGACCGACTGACTGCATCATAGGTTTCGTAAATAAATGGCATGACTTACTTTTCCTTTCCGTAGAAAGAGTGATTGAGCTTCTTATCCTCAGCAGAAATCTGATAATCAATGTCATCAATATCAGAATAATTCACATAGAGGTTATTGTTATCAATGATTTCAGACAAGATTTGCTTTTGTTCCGCCAAAGAAAGTTGGCTAAACTCATTCTTTTTCAATTTTTTAGGTTCGATGCGGTAGGACAAGAAGGAAGATTTTTTCGCAAGCTCAAACAGTTCTAATAATTCTTCCGTTGTTGTCGCCTCAAAAATCGCATTTTTGAAATCTTGAGCATCGTTTTTCAATTCAGCGTAGACAACGCTACCACCACCAGACCAGTTAACGTCTTTTGAAATACCACCTTGTTCACCAGCGATAACCTTTTTCAGTCGCTCCACCGAAACCGTCTCAATATAATCCATCTGCTCGATCCCGATATACTGACGGTTCATCTTGTGGGCGACAGCGGCTGTTGTTCCTGAACCAAGGTGGTAGTCAAGGACAATGTTTCCCTTGCTGCTTGAAAGAGAAATCAGATTCTGAATCAATTTTTCAGGTTTAGCAAAAGTAAAAACTCTGTCTCCAAATAATTCCTTGATCTCCTCGGCACCTCGTTGATTAGTCCCATAGGAACCATCCCAGAAATCACTAGTTATTTGCCCATTTTCAATCGCATCCTTAAGATACATTTTTCCATATGGAATTTGCTTTCCTTTTGAAGGCCAATGTATGCCATTCATAGAAACTAATTTATTAAACTCATCTTTATTTATCATCCATGGGCCAGATAATATTATTCCTTCAGGAGTTTGAATGCCATAACTGTATTTTCCTCTGGTTAAGTCCAGTATATTTGACCTTCTATATTTCCCATTTTCATCTTCATATGAATATTCTTTTTGAGCCTTGTTGGAAAGTGGTAATCTTTTTAGTTTTGCTTCAGAATTTTTTCTATATATCAAAATAAAGTCGATTACATTCGCGTAATCACCAATATTCGGCTGATTATCTGTTTTTCTCCAAGTTATCTGTCCCACAAACTTTTTATTATCTGAAGAAACATCAAATACTTCATCTGCTAATAACTTTAAATGGTTAACTCCATCGATCCCTATGATAATTGAAATAAAGCCACTTTCAGATAAGAGTTCTTTGGCGACTTCTAACCTATTTTTCATAAAAGTTAACCAAGTTGACAATTTAAAATTTGAATTGTAACTGAATGAATCGTCTGACTTATTTTTATTAAAATAATATGGGGGATCAATTATTATACTATCAATCTTCCCAGCAAAGCGTTTTTTCAAACTATGAAGAGCAATGAGGTTATTACCTTTGATGATGAGATTATCGGTATCACTGAGTTCTTCTACTTCATGCTCACCAGTTTCATCATAGCGTTTGAAATTGGTCAAAACCTTATCATCCAAAAGACGATTGATTTCAGTCGGTGCGAGCGTCTCGTTAAAGAAAATCTCCTGACGTTTGGCATCATCCTTAGTCTGTCCACCCTCTAGCACACAATCTTTGTATGGAAAATTCAGGACAACTTCCTGATTTTCTGATAGATACTTGTCACCGGTCGCCAAACCGATTTTTGTCTTGTAAGCGGTAAAGCTGTCAGGGAGAAACTCCTTATTGTTCAAAAACTGCAAAAAGACGTCTTTCTTGAAGACAAGAACACCAGTATCTAGAATAGAAAAGAAATACTTAGAAATTTTATCATTACTCGTCAATATATTAAGGAGTTCAGGATTATATTGCCTCGCCAGCTCGGCCAGTTTATTTTTATTGAGCACACCTTCCACCATAAAAGTGTCATTTTGTGCCAAAAGTTGCTCCAGTTCTTGCTTCATTATTAGATCTACCTTTCAGCTGAAAATTTGTGAAGGGCTGATGGTATTCCTTTATTATGAATATAATAAAGGAAGGGTATACCCTTCGGTTTTCTTAAATTTTTATGTTTCTATTATAACATAGTCAACTTAAATTAATAACATCACTTTTTGTATTTCTATCTACCAATCTTCTCAAATTAATTACTATATTTATTGCCCACTCAATACATTTCTGCACTCCCCATCCCTCATCTGTGCTTTTTTTATCATTCCATGATACACTAATAGATAAGACGATTTTAGAAAGAAAGAGAAATGATCACCAAAGAATTCGATACAATAACAGCAATTTCCACACCTCTCGGTGAGGGGGCTATCGGGATTGTCCGCCTGTCTGGGACGGATGCTTTTGCCATTGCCAGCAAGGTTTTCAAGGGCAAGGACTTGGCGACTGTTCCTAGCCACAGCCTCAACTACGGTCACATTATTGATCCAGCGACGGGGCAAGTGCTGGACGAGGTCATGATCGGAGCCATGCGTTCTCCAAAAACCTTCACGCGCGAAGATGTCATCGAGATTAATACCCACGGAGGCATCGCCGTTACCAACGAAATCCTCCAGCTCCTGATTCGCCAAGGGGCTCGAATGGCTGAGCCAGGCGAGTTTACCAAGCGGGCCTTTCTCAACGGCCGTGTGGATTTAACCCAGGCCGAAGCTGTCATGGATGTCATCCGTGCCAAGACTGACAAAGCTATGCACAATGCCGTCCGCCAGCTTGACGGCTCCCTCTCCCAGCTCATCAACGACACGCGCCAAGAGATTCTCAACACACTGGCACAGGTCGAGGTCAACATCGACTACCCTGAGTACGACGACGTTGAGGAGGCGACGACAGAGCTGGTCCGTGAGAAAACCCTCCAGTTCCAAGCTCTTCTAGAAAATCTCCTACGTACTGCCCGCCGTGGAAAAATCCTGCGTGAAGGCATCGCAACTGCCATTATCGGTCGCCCCAATGTCGGAAAATCCAGCCTGCTCAATAACCTTCTCCGCGAGGAAAAAGCCATCGTTACAGACATCGCAGGAACAACCCGTGACGTTATCGAAGAATACGTCAACATCAAAGGCGTCCCCCTCAAGCTGATTGATACAGCAGGTATCCGTGAAACAGACGACATCGTTGAAAAAATCGGCGTGGAACGGTCTAAAAAAGCCCTTGAGGAGGCCGACCTCATCCTTCTAGTCCTCAACGCATCTGAACCCCTGACCGAGCAAGACAGCAATCTCCTAGCCATTTCAGACATGGCCAACCGCATTGTCCTGCTCAACAAGACCGACCTGGAAGAGCAGATTGAGGCAGACCAACTGCCTGAGGATGTCATCCGCATTTCCGTCTTAAAAAACCAGAATATCGACCAGATTGAAGAAAAAATCAACCAGCTCTTCTTTGAAAATGCTGGTCTGGTAGAGCAAGATGCCACCTACCTATCAAACTCTCGCCACATTTCCCTGATCGAGCAAGCCGTTCAAAGCCTGCAAGCTGTCAATGACGGACTGGAAATGGGCATGCCTGTTGACTTGTTACAGGTTGACCTGACACGCTGTTGGCAAATTTTGGGAGAAATCACAGGTGATGCAGCTCCAGACGAACTCATCACTCAACTCTTTAGCCAATTCTGTCTTGGAAAATAATTCAGTAGCAGATTTTTCTGCTATTTTTTTTGTGAAATCCTTGATTTTTTTGTCCTATTGTATTATTATGTTAATAGAAAGAGGTGGTTATATGAAAAAGTTAATTGCTCTGATTATCACACTAATTATCGCCTGCATTGGTATTCTCTTTTGGAATTTTACCAGCTACAAGCAAGAACCCTTACCAATCCAGGCAGATGCTGATTTCTACATCGTCCACACCAACGCTATCTCCTCCTATCGTCTAAACGGAGACACTATCGAGACGCTGAAATCAACAAAGATGTGGATTTCGGACCAAATTGCCTGGCGGTCAGCACAGACGGTCGATCAACGCTACCTCATCATGTCAGAAGATGGCATCAAGTCCTTTGGTGAATCCTTGATCAAGCTTGATTTTCAGGATGCTACCATACAACGCCGAGCAACCCGTCATTTTTCTCATGTAACAGGGACAGATGGCAAGTATTTCTATACCAATGATTACGGTCAATTGACTAAGTTTGATACCAATCTCAAGGAAGTCAAGGCTCATATTTTTAAGGAAGACCATTTTCCTGAGCAAAATATCAATGTATATAAAGATAAAATTTACATGACAGGCTCTATCCGAACTTCAAAGCCTGGGGAAGATTGGACAGCCAAAAATGTTGTCTTCATTTTTGACAAGGATAGTTTGGAACTGCTCGAAACAGTAGAGATTGATCAAAACTTATCAACGATAAACAGCCAGGTTTTAGGTGACAAGCTCTACCTTCCGATTGCAGCTTATCAAGAAGACCAGCAAAACTTTATTCGCTCCTATGATATAGCAGTCTTCCAATTGGATACGCTTGACATGAATAAAATCAATTTAAAGACCCACAGTCCTGAAGTTATCCATCCGCTTGATGATCAAAACTTGCTTTTTATTGAGCACAATAATTATGAACATGGTAAGTTGATCGCAACCATATATGATACCAAAACTGGACAAGAATCCTTGCATGATTTTTCACAGTTTGATGTAGAGGATTCCTACTGGATTTCTTCTGTCAAACAGGTTGATGCGGAACGATTGGTCATCACCATTGGCGATCATCTTCTACTATACAACTGGAAAACAAAGACAGTCCTTAGTCAAGTAACGACCGAATTTGAAGCCATAAGTGGCCTTTGGTGGGCAAACAACTAAGTTTGTTATTAGAAAATTTCCCACTTATTTCCTATCTGTAGTAAATGAAACACCTAGAAAATTTAAACTTTCTAGGTGTTTTTGATTGTGTTGCAATGCAAATCCTCCACCAGTAAACGACAAGGTGGCTGTTTGTGATGAAGATTTCACAGAGGTTTATTTGTTTTTTGGTCTTCCTGACTGGTTAGTCCATTTGAGATAGCTCGGCCAGTCAAAGTCGCTGTGATCAAATCACGGACATTGAGCCCCAGTCCTTCTGTTGTTTTATCCATGGTCGTCATCAAGTCACCGACCATCTTAGAAGCGTTTCCTTCGCCATACATGGTAATTTTATCGACATTTCCAAGTGGAGCAGCGATATTCTTGGCGATTTCTGGAAGAACATTGACTACCATCTCTGTCACCGCTGCATCATTAAACTTAGCCATGGCATCTGCTTTCTTGCTGAGACCTTCTGCTTCTGCTTCTAGTTTCAATCTGATAGCTTCTGCTTCGGCACGTCCCTTGGCCTCAATACCTGCCGCTTCTTGCTCCGCAGCATACTTGGCGGCTTCGGCACGCGCCTTTTGAGCCTCTGCTTCTTTTTGCGTTTCGTAGAGTTCAGCTTCAGCTTTTCGTTGGCGTTCAATCAAATCCGCTTCTGCTGCTTGTTGTCGAGCATATTTTTCAGCTTCGGCTTGCTTGCGAATGGTTGCAGATAGTTCTTGCTCACGGACTTTTACTTCTTCAGCCTTGACTTCTGCTTCTTTTTGTTGCTTGACGATATTGGCTTCCGCTGTCGCCCGCTCGATCTCCTTACGCTGTGCTTGTTCTTCAATGCCGTAGGCTGCATTGGCTTGGGCTAGTTGGACATCTGCCTGCCGTTTGAGATTGGCTTGTTCGATGGCCAGTTCATTTTGTTTTTTTGCGATTTCCAAATCAGCGGCGACACGTGCATCGTTGGCTGCCTTATCTTCTCGGGCACGAACTTCCGCCTGTTCACGCTCTGCTTTTGCACGGGCATTTGCAGCATCTTTTTGAATGGTCACAATGTTGTCAATCCCCAGGTTTTTAATCACATCATTATCGTCTGTGAAGGATTGGACGGTAAAGGCAATGATTTCTAACCCCATTTTTGCAAGATCGGGAGCAGCATTTGACTGGACCTTTTCTGCAAAGGCTTGGCGGTTGTTGACCATGTCTCGCAGTTCCATCTGGCCAATGATTTCACGCAGATTTCCTTCCAAAACATCTTGAATAGATGCAGAAATGTCCGCCGTTTTCCAGTTAAGGAAGTTTTGGGCTGCTGCATTGAGCAATTCTTCGGTCACACCGACCTTGACCTTGACTACTGCATCTGCTTTGACGTTGATAAAATCAAGAGTGGGTACAAAGTCTGTTGTCTGCACATCTGTTGAAAACTGTTCAATAGAGACATAGGAACGCTTTTCAATAAATGGAATCATGAAACCAGAACGTCCAATTAAGGTTCTTGGCTTCCGCAAGCCTGTGATGACAATGGCTTCATTGGGTTTTGCTGAAACGTATCCTAGGGCAAATAGGATGATAAATCCGATAATCACCAATAGGGGCACAAAAATGGTCATAAGGGTTGTTACGATTTCCATAGACTTTCCTTTCTATCCTTGTCTGGTAAATCATTGAGGGTAATAGGCTTCCTCTTCCATCGAGCTGAGTGGAGTGAGGAGGTTTGTCGGAAATTGGCTCTTAAACTCCTGAAAAGTTTGAAGTCTTTGGTTGTAATTATGTGCTGCCGCCTCGAGACTGGTCGCTGACTCAGTTATGTCATCCGCCAGTTCCATGGCCTTGACTTCCATGACAGTCGCTGCCTCTTGGTCAACTGCTTGCGCTAATGAAACCAGACTTTGAGAAAGATCTGCACTTGCCTGCCAGTAAGAGGCGCTATATTTTGGTGCTGCGTTCTCAAATACCTCTTGACACTCTTTCACTTCTCTGATAAGTTCTGGACGAATCTTTAAAGACTCTGCAGTTGCTATTAAACTTGGAAGCAAGTGATACTGTCGCTCTATGGGTGCAATCAACTCTATTTTTGCATCCTGAAGCTGACTCTTTACTTCTGAAACCTCCATATGTGACCAACTCAAAAAGCCAACAATTCCTAATACTATCAAGCCTGTCACAAAGAACAAATAGGTTTTCTTCATCTTGACCTCCCTTCTATCTTCCCATGTCAGCTCTGCCATCACTAGCTGAGTCACTCGTCCAACTTGGACTCTCTAGTGTTGTCTTATCTGGCTGGTTGGCAGAGGAGGAAAAATGATCAAAGGGGATCCAAATAAATTGACCTGCATCTCCCTTTCTCCTAGCTGACTGATCCATGACAATGGCAAGGGTCAAAAAGGCTACCAAGACAAACAAGGGCAAATAAGTTGAGAACTGTTGGTAGGCACTTTTTTCTTCGACTTGGAGAGTCGTTTTCCCCAAAACTTGCTCTTCAATTGCAGCCAACAACTGTAAGCTTACCTTGTCAAGCTCGCCAGCTTGAAACTTCTCTTGAACCGATGCCAAGATAGTAGCGATTTCTTCATCCGTCAAAAGCGTTTGGAGCCGGTCGCTGGTTTGTAGGTGAACTTGCTGATCTTTCATAGCCATGATCACCAGAACAACTGATGATTGCTCTGCCTGTCCCTGCCAATCAGCAAGTAGCTTGCTAGCCAGAGAATCAAGGTCGGCATCCACTTGGTCCGTCACATAGTACCAAACTCGGAGAGGCTGCCCTGCTTGCTCCCAGCCCTGGTTTTGCTGGTCAATAGTCTGCTTGGTCTCTTCGGAAAGATAGGACTGGGAATCCTTCACCATGCTCGCCACTGGCTTTTCCAAATCGGTATCTGCAACCACGGGTGGACCTAACCAAATCAGCAAGACAGAAAGCATAGAAAAACAAAACAAGAAGATTTTTTTCATCTTTAGAAACCTCCTCTCTCCTTTTTATATCATTATACCATTTTTTCTGAGTTGTAAATTGGATTTATATGTATTTTTTCATATAAAAAACCAGCTGTTAAATGACAACTGGTTAAAACTTTCTCGCTTCTTAATTTTCAAGCCATGATACAAGGTCCACTGGACCTGTTTTCGCTCTTGTGTTTTTAGGCGAAAAGATTCAAGGTCTACTGGACCTGTTTTCGATCTTATGTTTTTAGGCGAAAAGATTCAAGGTCCACTGGACCTTTTTATTTAATCAACTCATAAATAGCTTCTGCGTAAATGGTAGCGGCACGGTAGAGTTGCTCGACTTCGATAAATTCGTTTGCTTGGTGCATGGTGTTGACATCTCCTGGGAACATAGCTCCGTAGGCAACACCACGTTTGAGCAAGCGTCCGAATGTTCCGCCACCGATCACTTGTTCATGACCTTTCAAGCCTGTGTGTTTTTCGTAAACAGACAAGAGGGTTGCAACCATTGGGTCATCGATTGGGCAATAGTGTGGGGTATGACCATGCGCTGACAGGCTGACAGCTTCTACACCCAGTTGTTCCAAACCAGCCTTGATGGTTTCAGGGTTGGTATTTTTTGGATAACGGAAGTTGAGGGCAATGGTGTTATCAGATGAGGTTTCATCAAACTTAAAGACACCTGCGTTCATAGAAAGGGCACCCATTTGCTCATCGTGGATGGCTACGCCGAGTTTTTGGGCATCGTGGTCTTCCAGAAGGACTTGTCCTGCCAAGTCAAGATAGTTTTTGGCTGCTCCGTCAAAGGCAAATTGGCTGAGGAATTTTGCCAAATAGGTTGCTCCGTTGACACCTTCTTCTGGGGTTGAACCGTGGGCTGATTTTCCGATGACGGTGACTTGAACTTGACCGTTTTCAAGGATTTCCGCGTCAGCTTTTAGGCCATAGGCTGCTGTGAAGTCTGCCAACTTGCTGTCCAGATCTGCTAGGTCGCCAGAGATAATAGCTGTCGCAGATTCAGGCACCATGTTCTCACGCAGGCCGCCTGTGAAGGAATGCAGTTTAGCAGCTCCGCTATTTTCCCCCGCAAAATGAAGATAAGCTGTGATATTGCCCTTTTCGCCGTTGATAATCGGGAACTCAGCATCAGGCGAGAAGCCGAAATCTGGCAATGGAAGCCCAACATGCTCGAAGTAGTAATCCATGTCCGCCCAGCCTGACTCTTCATCGGTACCGACGATGAAGCGGACTTTTTTAGAAGTCGGAAGGCCCAACTCCTTGATGATTTTCAGGCCGTAGTAGCAAGCCATGGTTGGTCCCTTGTCGTCAGAAGATCCGCGGGCAAAGAGCTTGCCATCGATGATTTGTGGCTCGTATGGGTCAGTGTTCCAGCCGCTTCCTGCTGGCACCACGTCCAAGTGTCCAAAAATACCTAGGACTTCGTCGCCTTCACCAAATTCGAAATGACCTGCGTAGTTATCGACATTTTTAGTCGGATAGCCGTCACGCTGAGCGATTTCCAGGAACTTGTCCAAGGCACGTACTGGTCCAGGTCCAAATGGATGCTGGGCATCTGCCTGGCTATCGTCACGCTCGGAATTGATGCGGAGGAGGTCAAAGAGATCCGCTAGGAACTCATCTTTGCGTTTGTCTAACTCTGCTCTAAAATTAATTGTCATATCTTCTCCTTTTCAGTATCGTCATTTGGTTTATCATTTATTACTTCGATGACTGAAAAGCTCCAGTGGAGGTTTTCAGCCTACCACCTGTCATTAAAAGAGTGGTAGTTTGAAACATAGTTTCCTTAGTTCCAACTTCAAACACTCCACTGGAGTGTTTGAACTCGTCTTGCCTGATTGAAACAGTCTGGGAGATTGTTTCAAGTCAATGCCTAGAAAAAAGAAAGCATTGAGTTATGCCGCGGTTCGTTGACACAAACTTCGTTTGTTTCATCTCCAACCTTCAAAGGTTCCCCGAACCTTTGAAGCTAGTAATATAAGTAAACCAAAAAACTATATCAAAGTAAGTCTATTTTATCATATTTTGAAGGATTTCAGTTATAAAAAATGGGAGTGGAACAAAAATCGGTAACCCGCAGGGTTCGATGAGTCGTTAGCCCACCCCCGCACAGTTGAGTAGGGCTGTAAAAGCTGATAAAATCAGCTAATTAGAGCCCACTCAACCACTGCGTCAAGTTTAACTATTGATAAAAACCTAAGGAGGCCAGGACTTTTGTCCCAGCCTCTGAGCTTGTATAATCAATGACCATGCTCTTCTGCTTCTTCAGCAGCGATAGCGATAGCCTGTGTTTCATGAACTGTCCCGTGAGCGTGATGGGCTGGTCCATAAATAGAATAGATTTTAAGGTCTTCTTGACCGATGTTAATGACATTGTGGTAAGCACCGTTTGGAATCAAAATAGCATCTTCCGGTCCAACTTCAGTATCAAGCGTAATCTTGTCAGCAGATTCGCCCATAATAACACGGCCGTGGCCTTGCTCAATGCGGAGGAATTGATCGTTTTCGTTGTGAACTTCCGCTCCGATGTCACCGCCAACTGGGATGGACATCAGGGTAACTTGTAAAAGCTCGCCTGTCCAGAGGGCTGTGCGGTAGTTGGTATTTTCAAGCGTAGCTGTTTCGATATTGGTTACAAATGGTGCTTTTCCGTAATCTTTAGTTGTCATAGTTGTTTACCTCTAAATTAGAATTATTCCAAACTTTCTTTATTACAATTCTAATTATACTCCTTTTAAAATACTTGTCAAGCATTTTTAGAAACATTATAATTTTCAGATAAATTTAAAAAAAGACCAGCAAACTGGCTGGTCAATCTCTAGTATAAGAAATAATTTCTTCTTCGGTGTCCGCGTCCACAAAGGTTAGCCGATCAAGGTTGCCGATTAACTCAAAAATCGAATCACGATTTTTCTCCAATTCTTGCTCAGCAGAAACAGAAGGGTTTGAAACCTTTAGGAAAACACTCAATCCATAAGGTCTTTCATCAGACTGGATCTCTATATGGTCATACTGATAAGCCGTTGGATAATCTTGCAAACTGGCAATTTTAACTACCTTGTTATTGTCACCGACATACTCTGTTCGATAGTCTTCAATCGATTCGTCACTATCTTTAGCCGTGGACTGGCAAGCTGATAAGCTGAAGATAGATAAGCCAGCTACTAGAAAAACAAATAATCGCATACCTCTCATGTGACGCTCCTCCGTTTTTTATTATATAAATATATTTTACAAAAAAAACGATGGAAAGCAAGTATTAGGCTCCATAACTATGACCACTTTACAGACAAATTAGCCAGATAATCTGCAGCAAATTGGGACAGGCGATTACGGCTGTCTTTGGATTCATAAAAATCAATCATGGCAAAACCAGCTCGCAATTGTCCAGCAATTTGTTCTTCTAAGGTATGGCTAAATTCATAGCCATATTCTGGATTAATCGTGATTTGTCCTGCTTCTTCTAATTTCCGTGAATTGAAAGGCAGGCAATATTTAGGAACCAAGGTCTTGTCTGGACGATCCCAAACATCGTCCCCGTCAAATATGTAAATCCAAGGGTTCATGTAACCCACCATGAGCAGTCCACCTTTTTTCAAAACCCGATAGGATTCCTGCCACATCGTTGTCAGGTCTTCAATATAGACATTTGAAACGGGGCAAAAAATGATATCAAAACTCTCGTCTTCAAAAGGAAAAGGCTGTGTCATATCTGCCTGCACCGTCTGCAAGGCCAAGTTTTCTCGTTCCGCAACCAAACGATCCTTGTCCAGCTGTTCCTTGGAAAAATCCATAATGGTCGTTTGGTAACCATGAGCCGCAAAAATTGGTCCCTGTTGACCGCCACCACAGGCTAGTCCCAGCAATTTCTTGCCTTGGGCTTTTTCAAACCAGTCAAGCGGTACGGTTTTGCCAACTGTCAGAGAAACAGATAGAGGCTTATCTTTGGCAACAAGAAATTCCTCATGACTGAGCGGAACTGTATAGGCATTTCCCTGTCTAGCTGAAACCCGATTCCAACGTTCTTGGTTGTAGTTTACATAGTCTGTCATTCTTACTTCCTCTGAAGAGTTCTAATCAGTGTGACCTCGTTTCTTTATACTTATATTATAGTATAAAGAAAGAGAAAAAGCTATCGTTCGATAGCTTTTGGTCTACGTCAAGTCGTTAAAATCCCAGACATCATCTACCCATCCTTCATAGAAATCAGGCTCGTGGCAGACCATGAGGATAGAGCCCTTGTAGGCTTGAAGGGCGCGTTTGAGTTCGTCCTTGGCATCCACATCCAAGTGGTTGGTTGGCTCGTCAAGAACCAAGACATTGTTTTCACGGTTCATGAGCAAACAGAAACGAACTTTGGCCTGTTCACCACCTGAAAGAACTTGAATTTGGCTTTCGATATGCTTGGAAGTCAGACCGCAACGAGCCAAGGCTGCTCGTACTTCTGCTTGGTTAAGGGCTGGGAAGGCATCCCAAACCGCTTCTAGTGGCGTCTGACGATTGCCACCAGCTACCTCTTGCTCGAAATAGCCTAGTTCCAAATATTCCCCGCGCTCCACAGAACCACCAAGAGGTGGAATAATCCCTAGTAAACTTTTAAGAAGAGTGGATTTACCGATACCATTGGCACCGACAATGGCAATCTTCTGGTTGCGCTCAAAAGTGAGATTGAGCGGTTTACGGGTCAAGACACGGTCGTAACCAATTTCCAAATCAGTCGTTTGGAAGATAAAGCGACTTGGCGTCCGAGCCATTTTGAAATCAAATGATGGCTTTGGTTTCTCTGCTTGAAGTTCAATAATCTCCATCTTGTCCAATTTCTTCTGACGAGACATGGCCATGTTTCGAGTTGCAACACGGGCCTTATTACGGTTAACGAAGTCCTGCAAGTCTGCGATTTCCTTCTGCTGGCGCTCATAGGCTGCCTCCAACTGAGCCCGCTTCATAGCATGAACTTCTTGGAACTGGTAATAATCCCCTGTGTAACGGGTTAAGAGTTGATTTTCCACATGGTAGACAATGTTAATCACATCATTCAAGAAAGGAATGTCATGCGAAATCAAGACAAAGGCATTTTCATAGTTCTGCAAGTAGCGTTTGAGCCAGTCGATGTGTTCGGCATCCAAGTAGTTGGTTGGCTCATCCAGAAGCAAGATGTCAGGCTTTTCCAAGAGCAATTTTGCCAAAAGAACTTTTGTCCGTTGACCACCAGACAACTCCGTCACATCCTTGTCCATGCCATAGTCCATGACACCAAGCGCACGCGCTACTTCGTCAATCTTGGCATCCAGCGTATAGAAATCACGGCTTTCCAAACGATCCTGCAGCTCACCAACCTCTTCCATGAGGGCATCCATATCGGCACCCTCTTCTGCCATAGACATGTAAATATCGTTGATGCGAGCTTCTGTCTTGAAAAGTTCATCGAATGCTGTACGTAAGACATCACGGACAGATTGACCTTTTTCTAATTTAGCATGCTGGTCTAAATAACCTGCCGTTACATAACGTGACCATTCAACCTTACCTTCATCTGGCTGCAATTGACCCGTCACGATGGACATGAAGGTTGATTTCCCCTCGCCATTGGCACCGACAAGACCGATATGCTCCCCTTTTAAGAGACGGAAGGAGACATTCTCAAAAATGGCACGGTCACCAAACCCATGACTTAAATTCTTTACTTCTAAAATACTCATAATTTCCTCACAAAAGAGGCTGGAAATCCTTCCAGTCTCTGTCTCATTTCTTAATCCAAACCGATCTCAGCACGGACCACATCAGCAATGGTGTCCACGTAGTAATCGACTTCAGCATCCGTTGGCGCTTCAGCCATGACACGCAAGAGGGGCTCAGTACCACTTGGGCGAACCAAAATACGACCGTTTCCAGCCATTTCTGCTTCCATTTTTTCAATGATAGCCGCAATAGCAGGCACTTCCATTGCCTTGTCTTTCATGCTGTTTTCCACACGGATATTGACTAATTTTTGTGGGTAAATAGTCACTTCTGCTGCCAATTCAGACAATTTCTTACCAGTTTCTTTCATGATTTTGGTCAATTGCACAGCGGTCAACTGACCATCACCTGTAGTGTTATAATCCATGAGAATGACGTGTCCAGACTGCTCACCGCCGACATTGTAGGCACCTTTGCGCATTTCTTCGACAACATAACGGTCGCCGACTGCGGTCACAGCTTTTTCAATTCCCTCACGATCCAAAGCCTTATGGAAACCAAGGTTAGACATAACAGTTGTTACAATGGTATTTTTAGCAAGAAGTCCCTTGTCTGCTAGGTACTTGCCGATGATATACATGATTCGGTCGCCATCAACCAAGTCACCATTTTCATCGACAGCAATCAGGCGGTCGCTGTCACCGTCAAAGGCAAGTCCGATTTGGCTTCCTGTCTCCTTGACCAACTCTTGCAATTTTTCAGGATGGGTTGAACCGACTCCCTCGTTGATATTCAATCCGTCAGGATGTTCAGCCATTACTGTCAACTCGGCCCCCAAATCAGCAAAGACTTGACGGGCACTGGTTGCAGCTGCACCATTGGCTGTATCCAAAGCAACTTTCATTCCCTCCAACTCCAAGCCTGTTGACACCAGGAATTGCTGGTATTTACGCAAGCCTTCTGGATAATCTACCACATCTCCCAAACCTTGGGCAGATGGGCGAGGGAGGGTATCTTCTGAAGCGTCCAACAGTGCTTCAATTTCAGCTTCCAAGGCATCATCCAACTTAAAGCCGTCACCCGCAAAGAACTTAATTCCGTTATCTTGAGCAGGGTTGTGGCTGGCAGAAATCATGACACCAGCGCTAGCTTTTTCCGTGCGAACCAAATAAGCAACACCTGGAGTCGCCAAAACGCCTAACTTGTATACATGAATCCCGACTGAAAGAAGGCCGGCAACCAAAGCCGCCTCCAACATCTGTCCTGAAATCCGTGTATCACGACCTACAAAAACACGAGGTGTTTCTGTTTCATGCTGACTGAGAACATAACCTCCGAAACGACCTAGTTTGAATGCTAACTCAGGTGTTAATTCAATGTTTGCTTCTCCACGGACACCGTCCGTACCAAAATATTTTCCCATTATAATTTCAATCCTCTTTACTTATTTATTTGATTTTTGTAATGGTTGCCTGAACACCAGCTTCGCTTTGTGAAAGCACTACTGGTAGTACATTTCCTTGCTGGTCAACCGCTTGTATCGTTGCGGTTGCACTAAAATCACTGGACAGATTGGCTGCATCTGTCACAACTGCTTCAACATGGTCAATCAAAGCCATGGTATCTTCATCCGTTGTCACTTTAACGGTTGATACACTGACTGAAACCTTGGATGCCATGTAGCCATCTGCAAGCTGATTGCTATAAATCACACCTTGAACGGCAAAGGTCTTGCTCACTTTTTTACCGATTTTCAAGGTCATCTCAGACGGATTCAAGCTCGCACTCACACCAGTTGGAAGATTGGAAACCTGTAAGGGAACCGAATGGGTCCCTGGCTCCAAATCAGTCAAATCCGCTGTCACCTGGAAGGTGCGGGTTGATTCATCTGACTCTCGCTGTAAAATCACACGGTTGGAGCCAATCAAGTCCACATTGACCGTCGAAGAAAAACCTGAGATGAAATAGGCTTCACTATCATACTTGATTTCAATTGGAATATTGGTCAGTGTGTGTGTGTAGGTCTCTGACTCTGTGCTTTGAACGGTTGAAACGGAATTTTTGTAGTTGGTCGTCGTCGCGTTAAAAAACAAGACCAGGGCAATGACTGCCGATAGGACCAACTGTCCTATTTTTTTCACCTTATCCTGCATCTATTTTCCCCTCCACAATCGTTGCCACCAGCTGATACTGGATTCTGTGCTGAGAATAAATTTTGAACGGAGGAGACTCTCCAGTTCTTCCTTAGACA
Organism: Streptococcus suis; assembly: GCF_017601095.1. GTDB lineage: Bacteria > Bacillota > Bacilli > Lactobacillales > Streptococcaceae > Streptococcus > Streptococcus suis_Z. The sequence continues at coordinate 39,333 of NZ_JAGFUX010000003.1, forward strand.
GATCATGCTGGAAAATGCCATTTTGGGCAATCGAGATACTACCTGTTTCTTCTGACACAATCAAAACAAGGGCATCCGATACTTCTGACAGGCCAATTGCAGCCCGGTGACGAGTCCCAAACTCTTTAGAAATCCCCGCACTTTCTGATAAGGGTAGGTAGGCACAGGCTACGGCAATCTTATTTTCCCTGACAATGACGGCACCATCATGCAAGGGCGTATTGGGAATAAAGATATTGATCAATAATTCGCTGGAAATATCTGCGTGTAGCCCAATTCCAGTCGATGCGTATTCTTGAATGGTCTGTGCTCCTTCGATGGCAATCAAGGCACCGATTTTCCTTGGTGCCATATAGGCAACGGATTTGAGCAGGGATTGGACCAAAACTTCTTCTGAACTGAGACTGGTCCCCATAAATAACTGAGTCGTCCGACCAAGTTTTTCTAAAATCGCTCGTAATTCAGGCGCAAAAATCACAACCGCTGCGATGACCCCATAAGTGATGACCTGGTTCATCAGCCAGGAAATCGTTTGAAGACCGAGCAAACTCGCCACAATTTGGGCCAACAAGAAGAGAAATACTCCTCGAATCAATACCATAATCTTGGTACCCGCCAGCGACTTACTCAATTGGTAAATCAACAGGACAACCAAACTAATATCAACCAGATGAAGCATGGCAATCCAAGGACTAGCGATCAAACTGGACCAATAGTCGGCATCTAATAATTGACTAATATTCAGCTTTCTATCCTCATACTTTCTAATTCAATTCACATGTATCAGTCCTATTATATCATAAATTCCCCGACAACTGTCTAATCCTACTTGTTTTCAAGGGGATTTCTTGCCTCCAAGTTCCATTCTAGAAAATCCCCAATCTTTGTGATAAAATAGACCCATGAAACTGAATACATTACTAGGAATTACAGCAGGAAAAGCCAGCCAGTTTGTCCTCAACAAACTGGGCCGAGGAACCACACTGCCAGGGAAAATTGCCCTCAAATTCGATAAGCATATTTTAGATAGTTTGGCTAAGGATTATGAAGTCGTTGTTGTGACAGGTACCAACGGTAAAACCCTGACCACCGCCCTGACAGTTGGTATCCTCCAAGAAGCATTTGGAGAAATCACAACTAACACCAGCGGTGCCAATATGATTACAGGCATTACGGCAACCTTTTTATCTGCCAAGAAAAATAAAAACGGCAAGAAGATTGCCGTCTTGGAAATCGACGAAGCCAGCCTGGCCCGTGTGACCGACTTTATCAAGCCTAGCTTAATCGTCTTTACCAATATCTTCCGTGACCAGATGGATCGCTACGGTGAAATCTATACCACCTACCAGATGATTTTGGACGGTGCTGCAAAAGCTCCGCAGGCAACTATTTTGGCCAATGGAGATAGTCCGCTTTTCAACTCAACGAAAGTCGTCAATCCAGTTAAATACTATGGTTTTGCGACGGAAGAGCATGAGCCTCGTCTGGCTCATTACAATACTGAGGGTGTTCTCTGTCCACATTGCCACCAGATTATCCAGTACAAGCTCAATACCTACGCTAACTTGGGCAGCTATATCTGTAACAACTGTGGCTTTAGCCGACCTGAACTGGACTACAAGTTGACCGAACTAAAAGAAATCACCAATACTTCTTCTACCTTTGCCATTGACGGTCAGGATTACAAAATCAACATCGGAGGCCTCTACAACATCTACAATGCCCTAGCAGCTGTCAGCGTGGCAGAATTTTTCGGCGTATCTCCTGAGAAAATCAAGGCAGGTTTTGATAAGTCCAAGGCAGTCTTCGGTCGCCAAGAAACCTTTAAACTCGGTGATAAGGATTGTACCTTGGTACTCATTAAAAACCCTGTCGGTGCAACCCAGGCTATTGAAATGATGAAACTGGCTCCATACGATTTTAGCCTGTCCGTCCTTCTCAATGCCAACTACGCTGACGGAATTGATACCAGCTGGATTTGGGACGCTGACTTTGAACAAATCACTCAAATGAACATTCCACAAGTCTTTGCAGGCGGTGTTCGTTCATCTGAAATCGCCCGTCGCCTCCGTGTGACTGGCTATCCTGAAGACCAGATTACAGAAACACCAAAACTGGAAGATATCATGACCTTGATTGAGCAATCGAGTAGTCAGCATGCCTATATCCTCGCAACCTATACGGCTATGCTGGAATTCCGTGACTTGCTGGCTCAACGCCAAGCTGTTGGAAAGGAGATGAAATAATGGTCTATACATCATTAAAAAGTTCTGAAAAAGACTACACTTATGATCTCCACATCGCTCACCTCTACGGCGATTTGATGAATACCTACGGTGACAACGGCAATATCCTCATGCTCAAGTATGTGGCTGAAAAGCTCGGTGCTCGTGTTCAGGTGGACATCGTTTCACTGGCAGATGAATTTGATAAAAATTTCTACGACATCGCCTTTTTCGGCGGTGGACAGGACTATGAACAATCTATTCTTGCAAAAGATTTACCAACTAAAAAAGACAGCTTGGCAGACTTCATCGAAAACGACGGTGTCATGCTGGCTATCTGTGGTGGCTTCCAATTGCTCGGTCAATACTACATCGAAGCTGGCGGCCGCAAGATTGATGGACTGGGTATCATGGACCACTACACCCTTAACCAGACCAACAACCGCTACATCGGTGACATCAAAATTCACAATGATGAATTCAACGAAACCTACTATGGTTTTGAAAACCACCAAGGCCGTACCTTCCTAGCTGACAACCAAAAACCGCTGGGCAAGGTTGTCTATGGCAATGGCAACAATAAAGAAGACGGTGGCGAAGGCCTGCACTACAAAAACACCTTCGGCAGCTACTTCCACGGACCAATCCTGTCCCGCAATGCCAACCTAGCCTACCGCTTGGTCACAACTGCCCTCCGCAAAAAATACGGACAAGACATCCAACTTGCCAGCTATACTGACATCCTCAGCAAAGAAGTCGCTGAAGAATACGGCGATGTGAAAAGCAAGGCAGAATTTGATAAATAAAGCAAAACCGCTTCTGATATTCAGAGGCGGTTTTGTTATTTTCTATTAACTTATATTCCCTTTAGTAACGTGTAACTTTCCAAATTTACAAAAGCGACTCATAGAATTATTTCCTCCCGTTAAATAATAGATAACTATTAAAAATAGACAATACTTGCTCATAAGTAACGGTACTTAAATTGTTTACTTTGGCGTGTTTCATTGCTTGATGAAACTGATTTTTAGTAAACAGTTGACGATATTCTCGATTGACCCATTTTGAAACAAAGTACGTATATAGCTTCCAATATTTATCTGGAACATCTGTGGTATGGCGGGTAAGTTTTATTAAGACACTGTTTACTTTTGGTTTAGGATGAAAGCATTCCGCTGGCAGCTTAAGCAATTGCTGAATCGAGACTTGAGTGTGCAAGAGCAACCCTAGTGTTCGGTGAATATCCAAGGTACGCTTGTAGAATCCTTCTTCAACAATCAGATAGATGTCAGACGCATGGCTTTCAAAAACCACTTTTTTAATAATTTGTGTGCTTAAATGGTAAGGAATATTCCCAACAATTTTATACCTCTGTTTGTTAGGGAATTGAAACTGTAGAATATCTTGGTGAATTAAAGTGACACGAGTGTTCAGTTTTAATTTTTCTGACGATAAGTTGAATAGATGACTGTCTAATTCAATAGACGTTACCTGTTTACTTATTTTAGCCAGTTTCGTCGTTAAATGCCCTTTACCTGTTCCAATTTCGTAAACGGTATCGGTTTCTTTTAAATTCAATTGTTTTATTATTTGGTTGAGTACTTTTTCACTCGTTAAAAAGTTTTGAGAATATTTTATATTTTTGTTCATGTAATCACTCCTGAAGTGATTACATCTGTAAATAAATACAGAAGTTAAATGATTTGTTTGTAATTTTAGTTATCTGTTTAAAAAGTCATAAGATTAGTCACTGGTAGGAATTAATCTAACGTATTTATTTATCTGCGTAATCACTGTTTTTAGTCTGTTTCAAAACAGTAGATGTTTTATCTACATTATGCATTTTGAATACCAACATGACGAATCCCTCCTTCTTAATTACAAATTTTTAGCATCTAATTTAACTTCAATTCCTATTATACAAAATTTTAAGATAATGCACTATCAACACACTCTTTATTTTTTATATAGTTCCAATCAAGAGCAGTCCCTCAATCGTAATCTCGGTCAGCTGGCTCAAGTCCAACTTGGACTGGTCCACTTGGAAAAAGAGGGGCGTCATGTCTGCCAAGACTTGGGCATGTTCTAGGCTAATCGGCAAGGTCCGACTGACCAGTACTTGCTCCACCTGCCCTAGGTAAGACTTGAAATGGTCCACGATAGCCTGGTTATCATAGGACTCCTTGCGGAGTTGGTCTTTAGCTAAATGGCGGAGCTCCTTGAGGTGATTGGGTCCTGGGACCAGCTTGAGAATAGCCCCACCAACTTTCAGCACTCTGGCAAATTCCTGGTAATTAGCTGGGGAAAAGATGTCCAAGATGCCGTCAATTGTCTTGTCTTGAATAGGTAACTTGGTTAAGTCACCGACAAACCATTTGACCGACTTGGTCCTGTCAGATTTGGCTGCCAAGAGAATGGAGTCCTTGGAAATATCAAAAGCAAGAATGTCCAAGTCCATTTTCTCGGCTAACTTACGGGAATAAAAACCCTCTCCACAGCCGATGTCCAAGACAGACCGCAAGCCCAGCTCTGCTATTTTCCCCTCCAAAGCTTCATAGAGATGGTCGTAATAGCCTGCCTCTAAAAAGGCCTGGCGGTTTTCAAAGCTAGACTTGTGGTAGTTGGCGGACTGCTTGACTTGGGGTGCCAGGTTGACGTAGCCCTGCTTGGCGATGTCGAAGGTGTGGCGGTTGGGACAGCGAAGACTGCTCTGGTCAAGACCAAGAGCCTGCCCACAATGTGGACAGGCGAAAAATTGGTCGCTATTGCTAAAACGTGGGTGTTTGGTCATGTTAAGTATTTTCTTTTCTAAAGTGGTGCAGGGCTAGTCCTGATAGGAGCGTGGCAATGGCTCCTGTAAAGACCAGCAAGTAGCCGACTGGAACGAGATAAAAATTCTCATGCAGAATGCCCTCGGCATCAATATACTCGACCGAGTTTGCCTTGATGACAAAGCAGACGAAGCCGATAAGCATGAGAAAACTACCAATAATGGTAATGGTCAGGTGCATCTGGGTACGGCGGCCTTCACGACCGTCCTTGACTAGTTTTTCTGTCATGTTGTTCATGTCAGTTCCTCCTAAGATAAGTTGATCTAAGGAGATCGAAAAGACAGAGGACATGAGAATCAAGAGCTCCAAATCAGGTAGGTTTTTGTCATTTTCCCAGTTGGAAACGGCCTGCCTGGTCACATTGAGTTTGAGGGCAAACTGTTCCTGAGTCAATCCTTCCTTCTTACGTAAGTCCTTGATTTGCTGTCCAAAGTTCATTTCTTTCTCCTTTCAGGGAGCGGGACAGAACTCGAAAAATGAAAAAGAGTTCGTCGTCCCGCCCCCGCACAGTTGATTAGGCCAGATTTGAAGTGTGCAACACGAACAAATCTGCCAATCAACCACTGCGCTGAGATGTTGACACCACCTTCGAGAAGTGATGCTAATCTCTATACTTATCTTAGCTTGTCGGTCGATGTTTGCCAAGAAAGGCGGGCTTGCTCTGGACTTTTTAGCGAAAGGTGGTCTTGCTAACTCCGAAAGAATGGCGTGCAAGCTTGTTCTATCAAGGATTTTAGCCTCTTGTCAACTTGCTGTCAACCTAACCTAATTGCTCAGATAATGCTTCCCATTCTTCCATAAGGCTTTCTTGCTGGCTGGCCAGTTGGTCGATTTCTTTCTGATAATCGGTTAGCTGGCCGATGTCGTTGGTTTCTAGCATGGCTTGGTTGAGCTCGCTTAGGCGGTTTTCGATGGTCTCAATTTCTGCCTCGATTTGCTCGATGCGGCGGGCCAGTTTGCGTTGCTCTTTTTGGTTTTCCTTTTGGGCTTGGTAGTCCATGGCTCCGGCTGATTGGCTAGTACTTTCTAGCTGGTCAGGCTGGGCTTCTGCTTCCTGCTCTGCCTTTTTCTCCAGATAATAGTCATAGTCGCCCAAGTAGAGCGTGGAGCCAGTTTCCGAGATTTCCAGGACCTTGGTGGCGACGCGGTTGATGAAATAGCGGTCGTGGCTGACAAAGAGCAGGGTGCCGTCAAAGTCGATGAGGGCATTTTCTAGGACTTCCTTGCTGTCGATGTCCAGGTGGTTGGTCGGCTCGTCGAGGATGAGGAAGTTGTTATTTTCCATGGATAGCTTGGCCAGGAGTAGGCGGGCTTTTTCCCCACCCGATAGCATGGAAACGGACTTTTTGACATCATCTCCTGAGAAGAGGAAGGCTCCAAGGCGGTTGCGGATTTCCACTTCAGGCGTAGTTGGAAAGGCGGACCAGAGCTCCTCCAAGACTGTGTTGGAAGGCGTCAGGGCAGACTGGGTCTGGTCGTAGTAGCCCACTTCCACATTGGCACCGAGCTTAGCTTCCCCTTTGATAAATGGCAGAGCTCCGATGATGGACTTGAGTAGGGTAGTTTTTCCGATTCCATTCGGACCGACAATGGCAATGGCATCCAGTTTTCTTTGGTCAATGGAAATAGGCTGAGAAAGGATATCTCCATCGTAACCCACCGCAGCATTTTCCACTGTCAAAACGATATTGCCAGAAGTCTTGTCCGACCGGAAAGTCATGTTGGCAGACTTCTGACCAGTTGTTGGCTTGTCCAGTCGCTCCATCTTTTCCAACTGCTTGCGTCTAGCCTGGGCACGCTTGGTGGTCGAAGCACGGACAATATTTTTCTGGACAAAGTCTTCTAACTTGGCAATTTCCTTCTGTTGCTTTTCATAGTTCTGCAACTCAGTCTGTAACTTCTGCTCTTTGAGCTCAACAAACTGAGAATAATTACCCACATAGCGATCCAAGGAATGCTTGGTCAAATCCAGTGTCAGTGTCGCCACCTTGTCCAAGAAATAGCGATCATGGCTGACAATAATCAAGGCTCCCTTGTAGTGAACCAGATAATTTTCCAACCAAGCAATCGTGTCAATGTCCAGGTGGTTGGTTGGCTCATCCAGGACCAAGAGTTCTGGGCTTTCAAGAAGCATTTTGGCCAGTGCAAGTCGGGTATTTTGACCGCCGGAGAGTTCGGAGATTTTCATGTCCCACATGGTCTGGTCAAACTTGAAACCATTCAAAATGGCACGAATGTCTGCCTCATAACTAAAACCACCTGCCAGACGAAATTCCTCCGACAGACTATCATAGGTCTTCATAAGCTGGTCGAGTTCACTTCCAGATAGTCTACCCATCTGCTCTTCCATGGTCCGCAGGCGTTTTTCCGTCGTCCGCAAATCGTCAAAGACATGGAGCATTTCGTCATAAATGGTGTTTTCAGACTGAAAACGGCTGTCCTGTGCCAGGTAAGAAAGGGACAAATCACGCTTGGTTGAAATGTCACCGCTGGTCGCTGCTTCTTCTCCGACAAGAATTTTAAGCAAGGTGGACTTACCAGCACCATTTTTTCCGACAAGGGCAATCCGATCCCGCTCATCGACTTGAATGTTGATATTGTTAAATAAAACTTCGCCCGCAAAAGAGCGTTCAATCTTGTTTCCGCTTAGAATAATCATAGCAATATTGTACCATAAATTGTAAGGCTGGAGGAAGGAAATATGCCAAATCAAACCCGCTTGTAGCAAAGAAAAAATCTTATCTACCAAGTGGATAAGATTGTACAAAGCACCATTAAACCAAGCCCTGGAGCAATTCTTTGTTTTGCCAGAAGAGATAGAGACCCCCAAGAATAATGGCAAGGGTCAAAATAAATTTAATCAAGCCTTTTACAAAGTGAACAATCAACATCAGAATCATGGAGATAATCAACCAACCCCAGGCTGATGATGAAAGCAATTCTTGCATGGCACCAATACTAGCACCTGTAAGAGCCTTAAGAGGGGCTGGAATTTTATCCGCCCAAGAACTATCCAGACCGATCTGCTCCATAATGGTATGGCTGGTGGTTTGCAACCAGGCAAAAATCCCTGCATTGTAGATGAAGAGAAGAGCTTGCTCTGGATACCGTTTAATGGTTGAAATAAGTGAACGCAACATGTCTTTTCCTTCTAATTTAATCCGTAAAGTGTTAATACTGCTTGGATATCCGTTTCCTGAATACCGTTATAGGATCCTGCAGATTCCATGACCGATTCTTGGCTATCATCGTGTGACAAGCCAATGGCGTGCCCCAACTCGTGCTCTGCCGTGTGGACAATCCGATCAAAATCATAGGCATATTCTGGATTATAAAGGTAATAGGCATTTAACTTTACCTTTACAGAATCCAAATAATTGGTTAAAAGATTGGTCGTCGATTCTGCTTCTCCCGCTGCTCGACTGGTTGAATCGTTCATCTCTGTCGCAATAATATCCGCCTGACTGGCATTATCAACCAAGGTAAATGTAAAGGCACCTGTGGCATTCCAGTTGGCAATGGCTGTTTGATAAGCCTCCACAAAAGTAGGACCAGTCGTGTCGATATAGACCGTAGCTGCATTGGTTTCCCAACGGCTAGAAGCCGATTCATTGACCTGATCTGTCGCCAAATGAGTAATGGTATCTAAACCAGATGACAAATCGATTGCAACCTGACCTGTCACAACTTCCTTGGCTTGAGCCACAATACTTTGAAGCACTTGAGGTGCTGCCTGTCCCTCTACATAAAACAAGAGTCCGACAAGGCATAGCCCCACCACAATAGTTAACCAAATAAACGACCAAATCGTGGTCCAAGTAAATCGAACGATTCCTTTTATCAAAGGCATAAACAACTCCCCAATCTTGCGTATTAGGAGACAGTTTAGCAATCTTTTCTGAAACTTTTCTTAAATCAGGACAATCTTTCTTCCAATTCAAAATCAATTGGCAACCAGGCTAAGACCTTTTCAATCTGCTGATTCCAGTAATACCACTCGTGCTTGCCTGGTCCATGACTAGCTTCCAGGTCAAAGCCCGCCTCGGTCAAAGCAGCGACTGCCAGTTGATGCCCTTTATAGAGAAAATCTTCTTCCCCACACCAAGCGTAGAGCTTGGTTTTTTTATCTGACAATTTGGCAATATTTCGCAGGCTGTTTGGATTGGTCGCTTCATTAGACAAATCACCGAAGACACCCTGCCAGTAAGCAGGACTGCCCAGTTCAGCCGAAGCTGGATTGTCAAAATCAAAATACAAGGCACCTGATAAGGAAGCTGCGTAAGAAAAACGATTGGTCGAAAGGGCCAGCTTGAAAGCACCATAGCCACCCATAGACAGACCTGCGATGAAAGTCTTCTCCCGCTTGCTGGACATATTTGGGAAGAAGCGTTTGAGAATCTGCGGTAGTTCAATAGCAATGGCATCGTAGTAATTCATACCGTAGCTGGTATTGGTGTACCAGCCCTTGTCCGTATTGACCATAACTACGATGAGATTGGTATAGCGTACCAATCGTTCTATGGTCGAGCGATTGAGCCAGGAATCCTGATTGCCACCCATCCCATGTAGAAGATAGAGGACAGGAATGTCAGTATCATCTGGATTGTCCACACGGTTGCGATCAGGATAGAGAACATTGACCTGGCGGCTCATGTCCAAAACTTCTGAATGGTATTCGATACGCATGATTGCCATCAGCAAAACTCCTTTTCTTTTGAGAAAGGCCAGGAAAACCCGGCCTCTATACTATATTTACCTAAAAACTAGCGAACTTCCATGATAACCGGAAGGATAGCTGGACGACGCTTGGTTTGATCGAAGAGGTATTTGGCCAGGTCATCACGGACGGCCGCCTTCAATTCTGCCCAATCAAAGCTGTCCTTAGTGAAATAATTTTCCACGCTAGCATTGACCAAATCAGCTGATTCACGCAAGATATCCTTGCTTTTCTTCACATAGACAAAGCCTCTGGTATTGACTTTAGCCTTGGAAATAATCTTCTTCTCACGACGGTTGACGGTCAAAGCCACGATGAAAATGCCGTCCTCTGACAAAATCTTCCGGTCACGCAAGACGATATTGCCCACATCACCGATCGCATTTCCGTCAATCATGACATCGCCCGCTGGAACGGATCCGCTGTGGACAAAGTCTCCTTCTTCAAAAGCCATGACATCCCCACGTTTGACGATGATGATATTTTCTGGGTACATGCCAATCTCAAGCGCAGCTTTAGCATGAGCATCTAGCTGACGGTACTCCCCTTGGACAGGGAAGAGGTATTTGGGCTTGAGGATATTGAGCATGAGCTGGAGGTCGCGGGCATTTCCATGACCCGACACACGCAGGTTTTTGGTAATGGACTTGACGATACCGCCCGCCTGATAGATCATGTTTTCCACACGTGCTACAACAGCTTCCTTGGAAATACTTGGTGTCGTCACGATATAGACCAAATCACCATCCTTAATTTCTACATAGCGGTGACGGCCAATCGACATCTTCCGCAAGCCATTGAGTGGCTCACCCATCCGCCCCGTCTCCAAGATAATCAGCTCGTGGTCCTCGTACTTGCCCATGTCCTTTGGTTTGACCAGGATTTTTTCATTGACCAAGCGGAGCTTCTTGAGCTGCAAGGCTGTACGGACGATATTTTCCACGTCATGACCAGTCAAGACTACGCGACGGCCTGTCGCTTCTGCTGCGTCAAAAATCTGCTGGATACGGATAATGTTGCTGGCAACTGCCGCAACGATGACCCGCCCTTCCCAGTCCGCAATAGTATCAAGGATTTCCTCGCCGACCTCATGGCCGCTAGCCACCTGCACATTGGAATCGGCATTGGCAGAGTCAGACAGAAGCGCCAGAACTCCCTCACGACCAATTTCAGCCAAACGTCCAAAATCCGTCTGATAAAATGGATCAGCAGCCTGGTCAAACTTGAAATCACCAGTATAGACGATGTTGCCTTCTTCCGTTTTGATTACGATTCCCAAACTTTCAGGAATGGAGTGAGTAGTCTTAAAGAAGGACACGACAGAATCTCCAAAATCGATTTCTGTGTCAGCGTTAATAATATGGAAATCTTTAAATTTCTTAGTCGCATTGTTGGTTTTAACCACTAATTTGGCCAATTCAATGGTTAAATGGGAACCGAAGACAGGCACTTTCACATTTTCCAGCAAATAAGGAAGTGCACCAATCGCATCCGCATGTCCATGGGACAAGAAGACACCAGCAACCCGGTCCTTATTTTCTACTAGGTAGTCAAAGTTTGGGACAATGACATCCACACCCAACTGCTCATTTTCAGGGTATTTAGCACCCGCATCTAAGATAAAGATACTGTTCTTCACTTCGGCAATGTAGAGGTTTTTTCCATTTTCCCTCACACCACCCAAAGCCATAATTTTTATATCACTCATGGTTTCTCCTATGATGTTTATTTTCTTACCAACGGTCCTTGGGAATCCCAAGTCGAATTACAGTCTGGCACATGGGCCTATCTTCTATATTATACAACTTTTCATAAGAAAATACAAAAAACTCTGCAAAGAGAGTTTTCATTTTCACATATTAGTAGCCATAGCCTGAGACGGTCCATTTCCCTGAACCCTTCCGTGTCAGAATCCAGTGCCAACCCGTATGCGTCGCACCCGGCTCAAAACCTGTCTGTGTGGCATCTTCATCCACCCGAAAACTGGAAGTTAAAATAATGACTTGGTCAGCTCCATACTCTTCAGCCCATGAATCAAACCAGTCCTCATCATCCCCTGCATAACCTAAACTAATCAACTGGCAATAGTCAAACTGCCGGTCTACATAGTCAATGGTAGTTTCAATGGCCTGATCAATTTCCTTCTGGCTAAAGATTTCCGAGGTCTCCATAGGCACCCGCTTGATTTCGACCGTCTCAGATTGACAGCCAAACAGCAGGGGCAAGGAGAGCAATAACAAACAACAATAAGAGATAATTCTTGATTTCATAGGCAAACTCCTGAAACCAGTATAACATAGCACATTTATCTTGACAAGAAAAATGAGGTTTTCAACCTCATTCAAATAATCGATAATAATCTTCCAGCTGCATCTCAGCCTTCTGGTCCTTGGTCAAGTCCTTGACAATCTTGCCGTCCTTCATGACAATCAAGCGATTGCCATAACGCAGGGCGTCTTCCATCTGGTGCGTGACCATGAGGGCCGTCAGCTCTTGCTGGGCAATGAGATTATCAGTCAAATCCATCAGAGACTGGCTGGTCTTGGGATCAAGAGCCGCCGTATGCTCGTCCAAGAGCAAAAGCTCTGGCTGCTTGAGGGTTGCCATTAAGAGACTCAATGCCTGACGCTGCCCCCCTGACAAGAGACCGGCTGGCGTGGTCAGGTGCTTCTCCAGACCATTGCCAATCAGGGTCAGCGTTGCCTCAAAGTCTTCTAGGTGTTGGGGCAACTGGCGTGGGATCAAGCCACGTGACTGACCACGGTACTTGGCGATGAGCAGGTTTTCAGCAACTGTCATCCGCGGAGCAGTACCCATTTTGGGATCTTGGAAGACACGGGCCAGGTACTTAGCCCGTTTTTCTGCAGGCCACCTGGTCACATCTTCTCCTAGAATGGAAATGCTTCCCTTGGTCAAGGACAAGGTCCCTGCAATAACATTGAAGAGAGTAGATTTGCCAGCCCCATTTCCACCCAGTATGGTGATAAAATCATGCTGGTAAATGGTCAGGCTGACATCATCTAGGATAACCCGTTCCTGATCCAGACCATTGTTGACCACGACAGTGGCGTTTTTTAATTCTACGATTGCATTCATTTGGTCAGGCTGGCTCCTTTCAATAGTTTATTTTTCAACTCAGGTACCATGAGGCAGATAGCCAGGATGATAGCTGAGAAGATACGGAGATAGCTGGTATTGATTCCCAGGGAAATCACTCCCAAAATCAAGAACTGATAGAAAATCGCTCCCACGACAATCGCGATAAACCGCTCTGCCATTGTCAAATTATCAAATAATACCTCTCCGATAATGAGGCTAGCCAAGCCAACGACGATGACTCCGATACCGCGTGATACGTCGGCATAGCCTTCCTGCTGGGCGATGAGGGCTCCTGCTAGGGCGATAAGCCCGTTGGAAAGAACCAAGCCCATAAGCTCCATGCGGCTGGTGTTGATACCAAAACTGCGTGCCATATCTGGATTGTCCCCTGTGGCGATGTAGGCCTGGCCCAAGCGAGTATAGAGGAAAAAGAGCAAGGCCAGAATGACTAGAATGACCGCCACCAAGCCCAAGACGAGCTGGTTGAGCGTGTCTGAGAAGGGCAGGAGGTCCTGAAGGGTCGTCGTGTTGAGAAGACCTAAGTTTGCCCGTCCCATGATAAAGAGCATGACAGAGTGACAGGAGGACATGACCAAGATTCCTGCTAGAATAGTCGGGATTTTCCCCTTTGTGTAGAGAAGTCCCGTCACCAGACCGGCAAGGCAACCCGCCAAGACAGCTGCTCCTGTTGCTAACACAGGGTGTACTCCTTGGGTCAGGAGGGTGACAGCCACGGCTGCTCCCAAGGGAAAGGAGCCTTCCGTCGTCATATCTGGAAAATTGAGGATACGGAAGGTCATAAAGATTCCAAGACTCAGGATTGCCCAGAGCAGAGCCTGAGAGATAGTGGATACAAGCATACTAGACTCTCATTTCTAAGATTACTCGATGACACGGCTAGCGGATTCCAAGATGTCTGCTGGAATGGTCAAGCCCAGTTCATCTGCTACTTTTTGGTTGACAACGACGCTGCCTTGGTTGAAGATTTCAACTGGAGTTGCCGCTGGGTCAGCACCGTCAAGGATTTTCGCAGCCATTTTACCTGTTGCAACACCGAGTTCGTACTGGTCGAGGGTCACAGAGGCGATACCGCCACCTTCTACCATGTCTTCTACGCTGGTATAAACAGGCGTTTTTGTCTTATTGGCAACGGATACGACAGTAGAGAAGGCTGAGGCGATCGTATTATCAACTGGCGTGAAAAGCACATCTACCTTGCTAGTTGCGACTTCTACTGTTGAGGCGATTTCGTTTGAAGAAGGCACTGCGTATTCAATGACGGTGTAGCCAGCTGCCTCTGCTGCTGTTTTGAATTCAGCAACTTGTGATTTGGAATTATCTTCGTTTGAAGAGTAGAGAACACCGATTGTTTTGGCATCTGGTGTAATAGCCTTGATCAGCTCAATCTCATCTGCTACTGGCGTTTGGTCTGATACACCGGTGATGTTGCCACCAGGATTGTTCAAGTCTGTTACCAAGTTGGCACCGACTGGGTCTGTGACAGCTCCCATGATGATTGGCAATTCTGTCGTTGCGTTTGCTAAACCTTGGGCAGCTGGTGTGGCAATCCCAATCAAGAGGTCATTGCCATTATCAACTAGCTTCTTACTCATGGTCTGAACTTGAGACTGGTCTGCTTCTGCGTTCATAAAGTCGATTTCAAGATTGACATCTTCTTCATAGCCACCTTCTTTAAGACCTGCCTGAATCCCCTTGTAAATCTCGTCTAGGGAATCATGGGTTACATATTGGAGAACTCCGACTTTTACCCTTTCTTTGTCTTCTGTACTAGTGCTTGTATCTTCCTGTTTATTAAAGAAAAAGGCACCAACGACCAAGACAACTAAGGCTGTAACAACACTTAATAATGTTTTATTTTTCATATTCTTTCCTACTTTCTTTTTCAAAAACTAATCTGCTACTGTCAACTGATCTATTTTTTGCTACGCCATCGTTTCATCATGATTACCTCGTTTAGATAAAAAAGCCCCCGCAGGAAAAACCTGCGAGGGCGTCAATGACACGGTGCCACCTCACTTATGGGAATTGTCTAGAATTCTCCCATATCTCGTCTCCTCTAACAAGGAGTTGCACTGTAAGGTGTGCGGACCGAACTATCATTGTTTTAAGTTCATTTACGTGACTGTTTTGGCTGAGTACTTTGTTAGCTCTCCTTGCTATACCG
This sequence comes from Streptococcus suis, assembly GCF_017601095.1. Classification (GTDB taxonomy): domain Bacteria; phylum Bacillota; class Bacilli; order Lactobacillales; family Streptococcaceae; genus Streptococcus; species Streptococcus suis_Z. The sequence goes on from NZ_JAGFUX010000003.1 coordinate 54,390, forward strand.
CCAGTATAAGCTGCGTCGACCTGCCTCGTACTCAACCAAAACAGTCTACGCAAAGTATGTTATGCCAATCAATCGTTTGTGCACCTAAGTCTGAAGACAGACAATTCTACACATCAGCCCATTTCATAAAACTCCGCCACCCGTTCTCAGCACCACAGGCTCCCTGAAGACTTCTGCTTTACTACTTCTTCTGATTACAGATGATTATACGGTATCCAACAGTCTTTGTCAACACTTTTGCCGTAATTTTCTGAAAATTTTTCTCCCACCTACTTTATCACTCTCATCAAAAAATCACCGAAGTATGATATACTAGACAGAGTTAGACCAGTTAGAAAGAGGAATACCATGTCTTTTGACGGATTTTTTTTACATCACATGACGGCTGAGTTAAAAGCCAATTTAGAAGGTGGGCGGATTCAGAAAATCAACCAGCCTTTTGAGCAGGAAATTGTCCTCAACATTCGCAGCAACCGTCAGAGCCATAAATTGCTCTTATCTGCACATTCCGTTTTTGGGCGGGTTCAGCTGACCCAGTCGAACTTTACCAATCCCAAAGTGCCCAATACCTTTACCATGATTTTACGGAAATACTTGCAGGGAGCCATTATCGAGGAGATTCGTCAGTTGGACAATGACCGCATCTTAGAATTTTCGGTGTCCAACAAGGACGAGATTGGCGACCATATCCAAGCTACCTTGATGGTGGAAATCATGGGCAAGCACAGCAATATCATCTTGGTGGATAAGTCTGAACAGAAAATTATTGAGGCTATCAAGCACGTTGGTTTCTCGCAAAATTCCTACCGAACCATCTTGCCAGGTTCCACCTACATTCGTCCACCGGAGACGCATTCTCTCAATCCTTATACAGTGTCTGACGAGAAATTGTTTGAAATCTTATCGACTCAGGAACTGAGTCCGAAAAATCTCCAACAGGCCTTTCAAGGTTTGGGTCGGGATACAGCTTCTGAACTGGCCAGTCACTTACAGACAGACCGCCTCAAGAACTTTCGTGCCTTTTTTGACCAGGCTACACAGCCTAGCCTAACGGACAAATCCTATGCTGCTCTGCCATTTGCCAATAGCCCTGAAAACCAGCTACAATTTGAGAGCCTGAGCAGTCTGCTGGACTTCTACTATCAGGACAAGGCGGAGCGGGACCGGGTGGCCCAGCAGGCCAATGAGCTGATCAAGCGGGTGGCCAGTGAGCTGGAGAAAAATCGCAAAAAGTTGGTCAAACAGGAGCAGGAATTGGCGGATACGGAAGGTGCGGAATTGGTGCGACAGAAGGGCGAGCTCTTGACCACCTATCTGCATCAGGTACCCAACGACCAGGCTAGTGTGACCTTAGACAACTACTATACGGGCGAGGAGTTGGAGATTGAGTTGGACGTGGCTCTTACTCCTAGCCAGAATGCCCAACGTTATTTCAAAAAGTACCAGAAACTCAAGGAGGCGGTCAAGCATCTGACCAGCTTGATCGAGGAAACAAAGGCGACCATTATCTATCTGGAGTCTGTTGATACCATGCTGGGACAGGCTAGTCTGGCAGAAATCGATGAAATCCGTGAGGAATTGATTGAAACAGGCTACCTCAAACGCCGTCATCGTGAGAAAATCCATAAGCGTCAGAAACCTGAGCGATACTTGGCGACAGACGGGGAAACCATTATTTTGGTCGGAAAAAATAACCTGCAAAATGATGAGTTGACCTTCAAAATGGCCAAGAAAGGCGAACTCTGGTTCCATGCCAAAGACATTCCAGGTAGCCATGTGGTCATCACAGATAACTTGGACCCAAGCGACGAGGTCAAGACCGATGCAGCGGAGTTGGCCGCCTATTTCTCCAAGGCAAGGCATTCTAACTTGGTTCAAGTTGATATGATTGAAGCCAGAAAACTCCATAAACCAACAGGTGGCAAGCCAGGTTTTGTGACCTACCGCGGTCAGAAAACCCTCCGTGTCACCCCAACTGAAGACAAAATAAAATCCATGAAAATCTAGTTCATGGATTTTTTGAATTATTCAAAGAAAACACTGCCTATTTTTCTTTTTTCCCAAATGGTTTTGCAACAAACTTGGCTAGATTACCTACATTCTTACCAACTTCTTTATTTAGGTTATTTGCATGTTTACCGACTTCCTTACCAAAATTATCGATACGTCTACCAACCTCTTTTTGAAACTCTTCTTGCTTTTGTTTCTCACGCACTCTTATTTCCTGAGCCTTTTCTAAGACATCATGATCGACATAAGAAAGTTTCACCAAGGTTCCTGATTCATATTTTCCTGGTTTTGGATTCATTGCAACTACCGAATCATCACTATACTCTAAATATTTTTTATCTGCCTTCACTAGCATTGTTAAGACAACAAAACCTTTGGCTTCCAATACTTCTTTGGCTTCATAAACATTCAATCGACGAACATTTGGCAATTGAATTAACGTTTTATTATGGCTGATTTTAGCATCAATTGCTTTTTCAACTGCTGGCGCAACTCCTTTTACCAAATCTGCTCCTACCTGGGCAGCAACTGATATTGCAACACCTTTTACAGCCTTACCAATCAACTTTTTAGACATGTCAATTCCCCTTATCTTTTTTATGTATTTTACCACAATAACATTGTTTTTTCAACTTGATAATGAACTTACTCCGCCTTCTCAATGTCTTCTCTGACTTCTTTGGCGTTGAATTTGGCAAAGAGGTAGTTGCGGTCTTGGACAGGAAAGCGTTGGTCCAGCTGGTCAACAGCCCCAACTTCCACAAAGCCTTCTGAAATTACATAGTCCATGACATGACCACCAAAGGTCAAATCATCCGAAATAAAATGCAAATGATAGCCAGCCACACTAACACCGTGAAAAATTTCTGGTGTCCAAATACCCACAATGGTACCTGAAATATTCTCAGCGGTATACTCAGGCTGTCGACTAGCCACTTCCGCAAATCGAACATCAGAAGCCGATTTAGGAATCATACGGACATGCATCTTTGAAAACGTCCCTTTGATTTTGATAGAACGAAAAAGATTTTCGCCATCGTAATAGGATTCAATCCGCTGGTGTAATTCATCACTGGTCATTTCAAAGCGTTGCTTAAATATAACTTCAGCCTCATGGAAAATGACTGCTGCATAGGGAACCTTCATATCAGCAGGAACCTCCACCACTTCTGGTTTCTCTCCTGCTCCCTTGGCCTGATAGGCCTTGCCATCCAAGACAATCAGCTCGCCGTCAATGGAATCCAGGGTTCCCAAACCCAAGTCACCATGCTCCAACAATTCGCTAACCGTCAAGGATCCGCCATACAGTCCAGCCATCAAGGCACCGAGTGTATTGTATTGAAATAATCGATTTACTTGCATAACCTACTCTTCATTCAAAAATTCTTGCATGGCCAAGTCATCTGGCACCAATTGGATATACCGACTAGCTTGCTCTTTTGCCTCATCCAAACGACCAAGTTGACGTAAAACCGCTACGTAATCAGCCAAAAATTCAGGATTCTCAGCCAATTCTCCAGCCAATTCATCGTAAAGCTCACTCGCTTCCTCATCTCTTTCCAGAGCTTGATAGGCTTTAGCTACATTCCAGCGAGCTAGAACGTTATCTACCTCTTCGTCAACGAGGGCAAGTACTTCGTCATAGCGTTCCTGTTCAAGATAGAGATTGGACAAGCGGAGGGCTAATTCATTGCTGTCATCTGCCACTTCCCTTGCCTTGAGAAGATAGTCTTCAGCAGCTTCCTCATCATGCAATTCATAGGCATACTGAGAAGCCTGGAGCAAGAGATTGGCATCAAAGTCATTTTTTGCCAGGCCTTTTTGAGTCATAGCCAAGGCATCTTCTAATTTATGCTCGGCATGGAGGGATTGGGCGTAGGCATATTCATAGCCCTCAAAATCAGGATTGATGGTAGCCAGCTGCTTGAAGTAGAGATTGGCCTTTTGGTGTTCTTCTCGTTCAAATAGCAGAGCTGCTAACTCAAAAACTGTCTGGTCATCGTATTCCAACTCAACAGCTTTTTCCAAAAATTCAATGGCTGCTTCAAATTTACCTAAACCAGCATAGGCAATACCAATTCGCTGATAGGTAGAAACTCCCGTTAATTCGTAAATTTCACGATTATCCAGCTGGGCATAGTAGGAAATAGCCTCATTAAAAAGCTCCAGTTCCATATCCAACTCTGCTAAGCCAAAGAGGATAATGGGCTCATCGGACAAGTGACTTGCTTCAAGTAATTTTTCACGCGCCACATCGGACAATCCTTCTGCCTGATACAGGTCCGCCTTGACCAACAAGGCTTCCACATAGGCGGGACTGTCTTCCGAAATTTCTTCCAAATAAGCAAAGGCTTCTTCAACCATGCCGTCTTCAAAAGCAATCTGAGCCAGATTGAGAACCACCTCAGGATAGCTCGACTTGAGCTGGTCATATATTTGTGCAGCCTGGGGGAAAAAACCAATACTTTCCAGATAGGCAGCCAAGGACAAAAGGGTGTCATTGTCATCTTCTGCCAAGGCACGCTTGAGATACTTATCTGCCTTGACTAAATCCTGCTGGTCCAAACAAGCCAACATTTTTCCACTATTGTTCATGAACTTCTTCTATTTCTCCTTCTTCCTCATAGAGACCACTATACGTTTTATACCATTCAAAAATGGCTTTGACGACTACCTTGATCGAAGCGTAGATTGGAATTCCCAACAAAACACCCAAAACACCATACATCTGACCAGCCGTCAAGAGTACAAAGAGAATGGTAATCGGGTGGATACTCAGCGAACTACCGATAATTAAAGGCGTTACAAAACGGCCTTCGATGGTTTGTTCCACCATAAAGACAATCAAAACCTTGATCAACATAAAGGGACCTGCAATAATCCCTAAAATAACAGCTGGAATCATGGCCAAAAATGAACCAAGATAAGGAATTAAATTCAAAAAGCCAGCCACAATTCCAAGGGTAATCGGGTAATTCAAACCAATGATAGAAAACATGACAGAGAACATGAAGGCAACAATCATCGCCACTGTCACCTGCCCTCGTACATAGTTTGCCAACTGACTATTGACATCCGTCAAGACTTGGCCGATTGACGACCGCCACCTGGTCGGTAAAAATTTGATGATATTCCCTTTCACCTGATTTCCATCCCGTAAGAGATAAAAGAGGATAAAGGGCATGATTAAGATTGAAATGATAATTTGCGAGGCAGTTGAAATCAGATTGCTGGCCCAATTGACAGCGCTGGTTGATATGTTCCGGGCAAAGGTCATGATTTGATCGTTTAGTTTATTCAACTGTTCCAAGGCTGTTGGACGGAATTGGGCAAACTGTTCATTCTCCAGTAGCTTGGTCGCAATCCCTTCGATTTCAGCAATATAACCTGGAAGATTGCGCATAAAAGACATAATTTGAGCTTGTACGCTAGGGATAGCAACAGCCAAACCCCACACCAGTAAGAGAGCAATCAGTACAAATAAGATACAGATTCCCACCGTACGCGAAAATTTATACTTTTCAAACAGGTCAACCAAGGGATTGAGCAGATAATACAGCAGGCCAGTCAACAACATCGGCAGGAGAATAATGGAGATAAAATCTGCCAAGGGACTGAAGATAAAACTAACCTTGGTGAAAACAAAGAGAGAACTGAGAACCAACAAGGTTACCAAGAAAAAACTAACAGCTTGATTGTTGATAACCCATTTGTATAGCCAAGATTGATTAAAACGAGTTTGCTTGTCTTCCATACTTACCTCACTTTCTTTGTTTCTATTGTACCATTTTCTCCTATTTTTTTGAAAATGGAAATACGACTTTCTAAGCATTGCTTAAGGAAAAATGTGCTATAATAAAGCCAGTTTAGAAAAAGGAGACCAACATGACAGTTTATTTTGGAACCTATACGAAACGAGACTCAAAGGGTATTTATGCAGCAGATTTCGATGAGGCTAGTGGTCAGCTCAGCAATCCTCGACTCGTTGCCAACGAGCCAAATCCAACTTATCTAGCTTTTGCCAAAGACGGAAGTCTATACTCAGTCGGTGCAGAAAATGGTCTAGGAGGAATTGCTTCTTTCACTGCCAATCTGACACCTCTCAATCACGTTGTTGACGAAGGTGCGCCACTTTGCTATGTGGCAGTCGATGAGGAACGCCAACTGGTCTATGGTGCCAATTACCACAAGGGGCAAGTTTTGGTCTATAAGCGCTTGGAAGACGGTAGTCTGGAATTAAGGGATTCAGCTGTCCATACAGGATCTGGACCACATGAGAACCAAGCTTCTCCTCATGTGCATTTTGCTGACCTAACCCCTGACAAATTTTTGGTTACCTGTGATTTGGGAACCGACCAAGTCATCACTTATGCTGTCTCAGATCAAGGAAAATTAGAAAAGAAAACAACCTATCAGGCACAAGCCGGTGCAGGTCCCCGCCATATTGTCTTCCATCCCTACAACAAATTAGCCTATTTGATTTGTGAGTTGAACTCTACAATTGAAGTTCTGATTTATGACGGTCACGGCTATTTTGAGCGGATGCAAACCATCTCAACACTCCCTTCAGACTACCAAGGATTCAATGGCACAGCTGCTATCCGGATTACAAAGGATGGTCAATTCGTTTATGCCTCTAACCGTGGTCATGATTCTATCGCAGTTTTCCGAACCTTAGGAGATGCAAGCCTAGAATTAGTCGAAATTGTACCAACTCACGGAAAAACTCCACGAGATTTCGCTCTGAGTCCAAATGAAAAATTCCTCCTAGTCGCTCACCAAGATTCAGATAATATCGTCGTCTTTTCACGTGAAGAAGCAACCGGAAAACTCTGGGCAATCTCAAATGATGTCCAAATTCCAGAAGCCGTTTGTGTTACTTTTCCTCAAGACTAAATGCTTGTGAAATCGCTCTATTTATGGTTGAATAATGATATAGGAGGTGAAGAACATGAATCCAACAGATTTGTTAAATCAAGTAAAAGATTTGATTGCAAACAAAGACTTTGACGGCGCAAAACAATTTATCGAAGAAAACAAAGATCAATTCGGTGAATATCTTGAGCAAGCAAAAGGTCTCTTATCTGGTACAGAAGGCGTAAGCGGTCTTTTGGACAAGGTAAAAGGTTTGTTCTAATATTTGAAAACTAGGTTATTAAACCTAGTTTTTTTTAATACCAAACCTCTAGGAAAAACTAGAGAGTATTACTATCCCTTGTTATTCTAACTCGGGAATAAAACAGTCTACAAGATATTGAAAAACAAGTCCGAAGATATTCGGACCTGTTCTTACTATCTATAATCCTCGCTATGCTAGCTCGAGGATAAATTATCAAATAGTTCTATAACATACGCTAAATTACTAATCTACTTTTTACCTTTTTCATTCTAAAATGAAAAGTACAAACAAGTACAATATACTAGAGGGGTAGTAAAAAAGGTAGTAAATCGATGAGTTCAGTAGGCAAGAAAACAGCACCTTTACGGGTGCTATTTTTTTATCCTTGTTCATGCTCCAAAGGAACAACAGCTAACATTATTTTTAACTATCTTACTTCTCCAGTAATCAGTAAATATCTTTCCTATGCCCAAATTCAAGCGCTAAAATAACCATCTTATCATCTTGAATATCGCAAATAAGCCTATAATCACCGATACGATAACGCCACTCGTTAGCATGGTCTCCTGTTAAACCTTTACCATTGGCGCGTGGGGTGTCCGTCCCCTCTAAGTGCTTATCAATCCAAGCAAATAACAATCGCTGTATCTGCTTATCTAACTTCTTAATCTGCTTTTGAGCCTTTTTAGAATACTCTATACGATACATATTACAAGCCTAGCTCTTTCTTAAAATCAGCATGGCTAATTGTCTCTGGGTCTGCTTTGTATTCAGCATAGGCTTGTTTATAGATTTTCAAATCATACTCATCTTCAATATCACGCTCTAGGGCTTTCTTGAAAAGACTTGAAAGGCTTTGCCCTGTTAATTGAGCATAGCTTTTAAAAAATGTTTCTTCTTCTTGATTTAATCTGATAGTTACTGTACTCATGGTATTTACCTCGTTTCTTTGTGTTACATTGTAACACATTTTGGGGTGTTTGTCAATTCTAAAAATAATAAAAGCACCTAGTTTCCTAGATGCTAGCACAATGACACGGATTCGCACCGTGGCTACCTCTATCAAGGTGTACTCCTTCTATACTATCCCCTGTGCTTTAGAATATTATATCACACAATCCGCTAGATATCAACAATATCAGGGTATACCCACATATTTTTCATAGGTGCAAAGCTATAATACAAATCCGATTTTTGGTAAACTACCTCAGTACGCAGCGTTCATTTTCCTCTTAAAGTCGCTCCAACTCCGTCGTCTCTTCCAAAGTCTTCTTTTATTTACACCCTATTTTTACTGGCCATTCTATTTTCAAGAATAGTATACCCGTTTTCCTTGTATTGAGCTATCCAGTTTGGAAGCGTTCCTTGATTCGTAAGAGCGTATGATTAAGAGAGTGACCATCAATTAGAACTTCATCAATTACTTCCAACTTTAATTCTGGTGGATGTGTACTTCCCGCTCTGGATAATATTTATTCTGTATCTATCTGTAAAAGTAGATAAATGCCTTGATTACCCCCTTTGACCTTGTTCATAGATTTTTACTTTGTTTTATTAGTTCAATTTTATAAAAATAGCACCCAAAGTTTAATTTTTTTTGTCTAACTTTTGATGTGCGGATTAACCTTGAGAGTATTAATTCACATCGCTAAACAAACTCTGAGATAAACTAGTACACTGTACATAGAAAAACAAGTCCGAAAATCTTCGGACTTGTTTTTACTATAACCCTCGTTATTCTAACTCGGGGATAAATTAGTACACTGTACTAATTTATTTTTTCAAGTTGTAGAATGAGTTCAAGCCTTTGTAGACTGCAACTTCACCAAGTTGATCTTCGATACGAAGCAATTGGTTGTATTTAGCGATACGGTCTGTACGTGACAATGAACCTGTCTTGATTTGGCCAGCGTTAGTTGCAACTGCGATGTCAGCGATTGTTGAATCTTCAGTTTCACCTGAACGGTGTGATACAACTGCAGTGTAGCCAGCTTCTTTAGCCATTTCGATAGCTTCAAATGTTTCAGTAAGAGTACCGATTTGGTTAACTTTGATAAGGATTGAGTTAGCAGCACCTTCTTTGATACCACGTGCAAGGTAGTCAGTGTTTGTTACGAAGAAGTCGTCACCAACCAATTGAACGCGTTTGCCAAGACGCTCAGTAAGTGCTTTCCAACCATCCCAGTCGTTTTCATCCATACCATCTTCGATAGTGATGATTGGGTATTTGTTAACCAATTCTTCAAGGTAGTCGATTTGCTCTGCAGATGTACGAACAGCAGCACCTTCGCCTTCGAATTTAGTGTAGTCGTAAACTTTACGCTCTTTGTCGTAGAACTCAGATGACGCACAGTCGAAACCGATCATGATGCCGTTTTCGCCAGCTTCGTAACCAGCAGCTTCGATAGCTTCGATGATTGTTTCAACACCGTCTTCAGTTCCTTCGAACTTAGGAGCGAAACCACCTTCGTCACCAACAGCTGTTACCAAACCACGAGCTTTCAAGATTTTCTTCAAAGCGTGGAATACTTCAGCACCCCAACGAAGACCTTCTTTGAATGAAGGAGCGCCAACTGGCAAGATCATGAATTCTTGGAAAGCGATTGGAGCGTCTGAGTGAGAACCACCGTTGATGATGTTCATCATTGGAGTTGGCAATACTTTAGTGTTGAATCCGCCAAGGTAAGTGTAAAGTGGCACTTCAAGGTAGTCAGCAGCTGCACGCGCAACAGCGATAGAAACACCAAGGATTGCGTTTGCACCCAATTTACCTTTGTTAGGAGTACCGTCAAGAGCGATCATAGCGCGGTCGATAGCTTGTTGATCACGAACGTCATAACCGATGATAGCGTCAGCAATCACGTTATTTACGTTGTCAACAGCTTTTTGTGTACCAAGACCAAGGTAACGAGACTTGTCACCGTCGCGAAGTTCAACTGCTTCGTGCTCACCAGTAGAAGCTCCTGAAGGAACCATACCACGTCCGAAAGCACCTGATTCAGTATAAACTTCAACTTCAAGTGTAGGGTTACCGCGTGAGTCAAGGACTTCGCGAGCGTAAACATCAGTAATAATTGACATTATATTACTCTCCTTTGAGTTTAAAATTGTTACATAGCTATCATACCCTAAAAATACAGATTTTTCAAGAAAAAACAGGTTATTTTACAGAAACCAATGATGTAAACGCTTGCCTTTTCAGCAGTCCCTTTTTATGCTATACTAAGGACATGATTGATATTCAAAAAACAATTTTACAAAAAGCAAGTGGCGAAACACGCCTTGATCCAGACCAACAACGCATCTACATGGGCACCTTTAGAGAACGAGTCGTCCTCATCTTGACCTTTGACCAAGTGCAGTCACAAACTTTTCAAGATAAGCTACCAATCCTGTGCAGAGATCTAAGTGTCCGCTTCCAGCCTCTCACCTTGAAGCTGTCTCCAAGCCTGTCAGACAGATTGCAAATTGCCATTATTAAGACAGCGCAATCTCTGGGACTAACTACTTCTATCATCGATGAAAAAGTGGGGCATTCTCCTTATGCCCTAGTCTTTCATACAGATCATGCAGTCGATCAAGAAGATATTAGCCTAGAAGCTATCTTCCCAAATCTTGTCACACAAGAAGAGAAAAAGGAAGAGCAAAAAACCTCTTTCTGGAAAAAATTATTTGGTTAGTCTTTATTATCAATAAAGTAGGACACATACTAAAACGAGAATAATACCGGTTAGACTAAGAATTCCTAGCAATCTGCCTCTTTCATTTTTTTCATTGAAAAAGAACATTACTCCATTTGCCTTTATTATGTTCATTTTTGTTTCTTTTTCATTTATGAGCAGCTTCATAAGAGATATTAGCGTTAGAGTACCAATAAAAATGAATACAATAATTGCCTCATATGTCACAAATTCCATGTTTGTTGACCTCCTAACTGAAGAATTCTTGCCACCTGTTCTGCTGTGCGGATCAGGTTTTTTTCTCCCTTTTTAAGCGTATTTTCTAAGTCATCAACTTCAGCAATAATGGGAAATGCGGCGCAGATATTTTCAAAAGGAAAATCGGGAAGATTATCCTTTAAGCTACCACAAATGGCAATAATTGGAATGCCTATTGGGGTACGTCGTGCCACTCCGATAGGTGTTTTTCCAGACAAACTCTGAGCATCCATACGACCTTCTCCCACAATAACTAGGTCCGCTTGAGCAACACGTTGATCGAAGTCCAGCTGATCCAAGACAAAATCAATCCCTGTTTGGATATGGGCTCCTGCAAATTGCACCAAGCCTGCCGCCATACCGCCCCCTGCACCTGCTCCTGGAAGCTCTAAAATGGCCGGGTTGATCATCTTGTAAAAGGACTGCATGGACTGATCAACCCGTGGAAACTGCGAGGCAGGAAGTCCCTTTTGCCCTGCAAATGTATAGGTTGCACCTTCAGGTCCACAAAGCACATTGGTCACATCTGTAATGAGATCTATCTGAAGGTTTGAAAGATCAATCCGCAAATTAGCTAGAGAGAGACGAGTAATCTTGTCAAGATTGGCACCAATTGCAGGCAATTCCTGATCATCCGCATCAAAAAATTGGACACCTAATCCTGCTGCCATGCCAATCCCTCCATCATGACTAGCAGAACCTCCAATTCCGATATAGATATGTCGTACACCTGCTTGTACCAGATGGACCAGAAGTTCGCCAACCCCTTTTGTCGATAGTTCTAGGGGATTGCGTTTGGATAATGGAATAGAAGCCAATCCCACAATGGCGGCCATTTCAAATACAGCCATCCCCTCTCCCATAGCATAGGGAACTTCTATCGTTTCCCCAAAGGGGCCAGTTACAACCGATTGTTCCACTTTCAGAGATAGAGCATAGGCGAGACTTGCAACAGTCCCTTCTCCCCCATCACCCAAGGGGAGCAAATCATAGCTTGCCAAGGGATAAACCTTTGAAAAACCCTTTCGGACCGCCTCTGCTACTTCAAGTGATGAAAGAGATTCCTTAAAAGAGTCTGGTGCTATCAAGATACGCATAGTCAATCCTCCTTTTTAGATATAGTATAACAGTCCATTATCCTCCTTTCAAGTTACTCCTGTCTCCAGGCCTCTTTCTATGCTATACTAGTATCCAAGGAGGTGCCTATGTATCACACAATTTTATTTGACCTAGATGGAACCTTGACTGATTCTGGACTGGGTATCATCAACTCAGTCGCATATGCGCTTGAAAGTATGAAAATTGATGAATCAGACCCAGAGAATTTAAGTCGTTTCATTGGTCCACCCCTCTATGAATCCTTTTCCCGTTTCTATCAACTCAATCCAGCAGATACCCAGGCAGCTGTTGATGCCTTTCGGATCTATTTTAAAAAAAGAGGCATGTTCGAAAACCAACTCTACGACGGTGTTATTCCTCTGTTAGAGGCTCTGACGGAAGCAGGAAAAACCTTAGTCATTTCCACCTCTAAACCAGAAATCTTTGCCAAGCAAATTCTAGAATATTTTGGTATTGCTCCTTACTTTTATGTCATTGCCGGAGCTAGTTTAGATAGCAGCCGTATCAGTAAAACAGATGTCATCGCCTATGCCTTAGCGCAACTGGACTACAATCCGCAAACAACCATTATGGTCGGAGATCGTGAACATGACATCTTCGGCGCCAAAGCCAACCAGCTAGCTTCTATCGGTGTCCTTTATGGATATGGTGACCGCGAAGAACTTGAGCTGGCTGGAGCAAATTTTATTGCCCAAACAGTAGATGACTTGCAGAAATTCTTGCTAGAATCCTAACAAAAAAAGTCAGCATATTGCTGACTTCCGTATTATTTTCTATCCAAAATCTCTATTAATTTATAGAGATTTTTTTCATTGATTCGGTAAGGTGCCTGTTCCTGTACAATCGGTTTGGCACAAAAAGCAACGCCGATTCCTGCTCGCTGAATCATCGGTAGGTCATTGGCTCCATCCCCCATAGCAATTGTCTGAGATAGTTCCAAACCATTTTCAACTGCCCAAGCTTCTAAACAGGCTTTTTTGGTTTCTTTTGTGACAATTTCCCCCAAAACTTGGCCTGTCAAAAGACCATCTACAACTTCCAAACGATTGGCACGAACGTAGTCTAACTCCAACTGTGCAGCCAATCGATCAACTGTCTCATGAAAACCACCTGAAACAACGGCAACCTTATAGCCACGATTTTTTAATTCTGCAACCAAGTCTGCAGCTCCTGGTGTAAAATGAATTTTTTCCATGATACGGTCAAACACTGTGACAGGTAAGCCCTTCAAAAGGGCTACTCGTTCACGCAAGGCTTCTTCAAAGTCCAATTCCCCGCGCATGGCACGTTCTGTAATAGCAGCGACTTCTTCACCCACGCCAGCTTCTTCACCTAAAAGATCGATACCTTCTTCCAAAATTAAGGTCGAATCAACATCCATGACCAACAAACCTTTTGTCATTTTTTCATCCTTTCTAATATAAAAATAAAAAGCCAAATGGCTTTTTATTTAGTAACGAATCGTTTCTCTTGTTTTTTCATAAGAGCGAACAAAACGTTCTGTTACACCAGGTTCAACGGTCTCCAAGGCAAAGGAAATTTCTTCAAAGGATGCTTGATAATCAAACTCTTTTTCAAAAATTGCAAGAGAGCGTGTGAAGGACTTTTGAATCCCTTCGTCAAATGAACGGTAACGGTTTGAATACTGTAAGAGTTGCTCTGTCAGAGTCGCGTTTTGAACAATCTGATAAGCAGTTTCTTCCAATTCGTTTATATCATAAGTTGCACTTTCTAGCAAACGATTAACTACTTCAATATTGATTCGCTTGTAATCCAATTCTCCAATCAAGGCTTCCACATGGTCACTTGCACGGAAAAAAATGGTTAGGAATGAATCCGGAATACCTGGAAGATTTCGTTTTTCCATGTAACGTTTCAAAGTGTGCAATTTATTGATATAAAGATTTGCTTTCTTACGAGCGTTTTGTTCAGAAGTTTCTTGAAGTTTCAAGTATTCAGCCAAAGCCAACTGCTCTTCTTCGATTTCCTTCAAGGACTGTTCTGCATTTTCCAAACGCTCTTGTAAAATCGAGTAAGCCACTTGTGGATTATCCAAGTCTTCAATCCCTTCTGAGATCAGGGCATCTAGCGAATCCAAACGCTTCAGCAATTGTTGAATACGTGTGAATTTGCTTTCTGCCAACATGTATGACTTGTTCAAACGGTCTGCTTCTTCAGCAAGGGCTTGGCTATTCAGAGTGATGTGCTCCAAGAATTTTGGCAAGGTTTTGCTGATTTTAACAGTCTCACGATGCGCTTCAATCTCACTTGTAAAGAGCTTGTATAAGTGATCGATGCGTTTTTGGATCGTCACATTCTCTGCCTCTGCCGTGTCCAAATCAAATGCCACTATCAAAGCTGTGTTTTCACGAAGAGAAACACGGATTTCTTGAAACTGACTTTCGATTGCAGACTCTGTAAAGAGGTAGTTCTCATCAACCAACTTACGGTAACCTGACTCCAAGTCTTCCAATTGATCAGGAAGAGTAGTATTGACTGTCTCAATCAAAGCTGGAATACGATCCATAATTTGATCAAGTGCAATCATGTGATTTTCAGTCTTGTCAAGAATTTCCGCAGCTTCAATCGGATCACCTGAAGAGTTTAACATAACGAATTCTGAAAATTCAACTTCGATAGTTTTTAGTTGTTTTTCCAGTTCTGGCAAGGTATCACCAAAGCTGTCTGAATTCGTCCGAACTTTTTCTTGTAAGTTATCAAAAAGGTCAAGGGCATGCTTCACACGACCTGAGTTTTTCTCTTCTTGCTCCTTCAATTCAGTCAAACCTTGACGAATAGCATTAATATCTTCTTCAATCAAGTCAATTTGACTTTCAATCGAATCAATAGCATTCTTTGCACTAATGAACCGGAAGGAGTTGTTGTACCCTTCTGCTTCAAAAATATGGTTTTCAATGTCTGCAAATGAATTGAGGGATAAATCTACCCACTTTTGATTCCATTCACGGAAAGACACTTGACTTTGACCAATTAAATGCAAGTTTT
This sequence comes from Streptococcus suis, assembly GCF_017601095.1. Lineage (GTDB taxonomy): Bacteria > Bacillota > Bacilli > Lactobacillales > Streptococcaceae > Streptococcus > Streptococcus suis_Z. The sequence goes on from NZ_JAGFUX010000003.1 coordinate 69,582, forward strand.
TAACAGCCTCCACCTCGTGGTTAACTGGAAGGTTAAATAACTCTTCTTTTCTATCTTCCAATGCTGTAAGTAAGTTATCATTACGTTTTCGAATGATCAAGCAAGCCACATAGGCCAGAATCAAGATCACAACAATCGAAACGATTAAGATGATTGTTCCTGTTGGCATGTAAATCTCCTTAGATATATAATTTACTAGAAAATCACTTCATTATAGCACATTTTTCTAGCAATTGCACTAGTTTTCCAAATTTTATACATCAATTGTTGAATAAACAGCATTTTCTTCAATAAACTCTCGCCGTGGTTCGACTTTGTCCCCCATCAGCATGTCGAACACCTTATCCGCTTCTGCTGCATCATCAACAGAGACACGTGCCATCAGACGATTCTCTGGATTCATAGTAGTTTCCCACAATTGGTGGTCATCCATCTCTCCCAATCCCTTGTAGCGTTGGATGGTTGGTTTAGATCGACCTGAACTATGTCTCTCTAAGGCTTCCTGGAGTTCCTGTTCCTGATTTACACCCGGTTGGATATACTCTTTGACTTCACTGCCAACTTTTACACCATAAATGGGTGGCTGAGCAATATAGACATAGCCAGCTTCGACAATCGGGCGCATATAGCGATAAAATAGGGTCAGCAAGAGGGTACGAATATGGGCACCATCAACATCGGCATCCGTCATGATGACCAATTTTTGATAGCGAGCTTTAGATACGTCAAAGTCCGCGCCAAATCCAGTTCCCATGGCTGTAAAGAGACTGCGAATCTCTTCGTTGGCCAAAATCTTATCCATACTGGCTTTTTCTACGTTCAAAATCTTACCACGAATTGGTAGAATAGCCTGGAACTCACGGTCACGGCCAGATTTTGCTGAACCACCCGCAGAATCCCCCTCCACGATAAAGAGTTCAGTCTTGGTCGCATCATTCGATGAACAGTCTGCCAATTTGCCTGGAAGGTTGGAAATTTCAAGACCAGACTTCTTACGGGTCACTTCACGTGCTCGCTTAGCTGCAATCCGTGCCTTACTTGCCAGAATACCCTTCTCAACGATACGGCGTGCAATCTGTGGATGTTCTAAGAGAAACTCCGTAAAGGCATCTGAAAACAGACGGTTGGTGATTTTGACAACTTCACTATTCCCCAACTTAGTCTTGGTTTGCCCCTCGAATTGAGGACCGGGGTGCTTGACTGAGATAACTGCCGTCAAGCCTTCACGAACATCCTCACCCGTCAGATTATCCTCATTTTCCTTGAGAATTTTATTCTTTTTGGCATAGTCATTGATGACTCGAGTCAAAGCAGTGCGGAAACCTTGCTCGTGAGTTCCCCCTTCGTGGGTATGGATATTATTGGCAAAGCTGACCACATTTTCATGGTAACTGGTCGTATACTGCATGGCCACTTCCACCGTAATATCATCCATCTCACCATCCGTATAAATCGGCGTATCAAAGATGACGTCTTTATTTTCATTAAGGTACTCAACATAAGAAGCGATCCCACCTTCATAGTGGTAGTCCTTGGTTTGCTCCAATCCTTCTCGCTTGTCCGTAAGTGAAAGATTTAGACCACGATTTAAGAACGCAAGCTCCTGAATCCGCTTGTTTAATTTTGCAAAATCAAACTCGGTAGTCTCTGTAAAAATCTCAGGATCTGGTGTAAAGTGAACCGTTGTACCTGTTCGATCCGTCTCACCAACCACCGCTAAATCTGCAACTACTTCACCGCGTTTGTATTCTTGGAAATAAACCTGTCCATTTTTATAGACATGGACATCCAGTTGCGTTGAAAGAGCATTTACGACGGATGACCCAACGCCATGCAGACCACCAGAGACCTTGTAGCCGCCTCCGCCAAATTTTCCTCCAGCATGGAGTACTGTAAAGACCGTTTCAACAGCGGGTCGACCTGTTTTTTCTTGAATATCGACAGGAATTCCACGACCGTTGTCCACAACTGTGATGGAATTATCTGGTTCGATAAAAACCTCAATCTTGCTGGCAAATCCCGCTAAGGCTTCGTCGATAGAGTTGTCCACAATCTCCCAAACCAAGTGATGCAATCCTTCTTTCGAGGTTGATCCGATATACATCCCTGGTCGTAGACGAACAGCTTCTAACCCTTCTAAAACCTGAATCTGACTGGCATCATATTCCTGGGCTTTTTCTTGTAAATCTTTGATTTCTTCTGACATATTTCTTCCTTTTTTCTAAAAAAGCTAGACTAACTAGTACCCTTCATTATACCATATTTCCCTCTTTTTTCCTACAAAAAAGGGAGTACGAATCACCCAACTCCCTGTATTTTTTTATTGGTTTTCCCGATGAACCATTGCCTTTGCTAAGGCACTACCATCTCCACCCAAAAGATCCACCAGCCTATAAGCAAAGTCAAGACTTGTTCCAGCTCCACGACTGGTGACAATCCTGCCATCAACTACTACTGTCTCCGTTGAATGAATACCAGCCTGAATTTCCTGTTCTTTTCCAGGATAAGCAGTGTAACGTTTGCCGTCCAAAAGACCTGCTCTCTCCAATACAATCGGAGCCGCACAGATGGCCGCAACCAAGTGCTCATCTTGATCCGCTTTTTGAAGTGCAGCGATTAAGCCCTCGTGGTCACGCAGATTGGTTGACCCCGGCATTCCACCAGGTAGTACGATCAAGTCATAATCTGACAAGTCCCCTGAAAAAACATGATCTGCCAAAACACGAATATCATGAGTTCCTCTCACTTCTAGCGCCTCTAAACCAATCATATGGCAATCGAAGCCTGCACGACGAAAAACATCAACGGGCGCAAGGGCTTCAATTTCTTCAAAGCCATCTGCTAACAAAACTGCAATGCGTTTCATATAACTACCTCTCTATTCTTTTTATGGTAATTTTTTTATAAGTACGGGACTTATTGCGGCGCTTTTCATCTTGCAACTTGTGTTGATAACTCATGGACAAAATTAAGCCAACCCCAATTAAATTGGAAACGATAGAAGATCCACCTTGTGAAATAAAGGGAAGCGGAATCCCTGTCAAAGGCAAAATACCTGTCGCTGCTCCGATATTTTCAAACACATGGAAAAGCAACATCATAATGAAACCTGTTGAAACATAGGTATAAAAACGATTATTGGACTGGAGCGTAATACGCAACATACGGTAAATTAAGAGAAGGTAGAGTCCAATGAGAATGCTGGCTCCAATAAAGCCAAAATCTTCTGCAATGACCGTAAAAATCATATCACTTTCCCTAACAGGAATTAGAAGATTGGTCTGATTAAAACCAATCCCTGTCAATCCCCCGCTACCTATGGCAATCAAACTCTGTGCCTGTTGATAAGTGGTTGATTGGGCATTTTTGAAGGGGTCCAACCAGGCTGAAATACGGTTGATTTTATAGGTGTCCATCCCAATATTATGTAAAAAGGTTGTCCCACCTGGCGAGACAAAAACTACAAGAAAAGCCGCAACCAAAATCAAACTAGTCAAGAAGACTGGTAGAATAATCTTCCAGGAAACTCCTGACATCAGGACAATACCACAAAAAATAGCTACGAAAACCAATGATGTTCCTAGGTCACTTTGGAAATATAAAAGAACTAAGACAGGCAAGGTTACAAGGAGCAACTGACCAATCAAGTAAAAATCCTCTCGAATAGACCTTTCCTGATGCTTCTTTTGAAAACTGACTACTATGCGAGACATCATGATGATGTAGGATATTTTCATAAATTCAGACGGCTGAAAGAGCGTCACACCATTGATACTCACCCAGTTCTTAGCACCCGTCGATGCCAATAAACTCGGACTATAGAAAAAAATCGGTAAGACCATCAAGACGAGTCCTAATAGGTAGAGCCAGGGGGTGACTTTCCATAGGAACTTGGTAGAAAAAAACATTACCAGAAAGGCGATGCCCACCCCCACGACAATCCACATCAGTTGCTGCCCAACCATCTGAAAAACATAGTCAGGATAATCATGACTGACCGCTATATAGACGGACATTAGGCCGATTAGCAATAAAAAAAAGACCGGTAAAATCAAAGCATAGTCAATGCGACTATCGATTGATCCTCTATACTTGGACATAATCCCTCCCTATCCATTACTCATACGTGCTTGCTCTATTATACCAAAATTTAAGATGGAGAGAAACCACGGACCAAACTTTGACGAAAAAAAATTGACAGCCCTGTGTTTGATGAACAGTCGTTTTTTCAAAGTATGAATATTTACGCTCATGTAACAGAACAAGAAAAAGAGCAAACAGTACAAAAATTTGCTCAATTCATGAGTATGTAAACCAATGGCAATCATTTTGGCAATCACGCACGAAAAAGCCCTCCTTTATTTCTAGAGGCAAAGAAAAAATGGTCCACTGGACCATAACTCGCTCTTTTATTTTCAAGCTCGTGAAAAAACAGTCCGTTAAGGACTGTTTTTTTATTTGAGACCGTATTTTTTGTTGAAACGATCCACACGTCCATCTGCTTGGGTGAACTTTTGACGTCCAGTGTAGAATGGGTGTGAGTCTGATGAAATTTCCACACGGATCAATGGGTAAGTTTCACCTTCAAATTCAATAGTTTCTTTTGAGTTCTTTGTAGAACCGCTAAGGAACTTGTAACCAGTAGTGGTGTCCATGAAGACAACAGTGCGATATTCTGGATGGATATCTTTTTTCATTATAAAAATTCCTTTCTGCCATGGACTCTTTTTGAGCCATAGATTATAACTCATTTAGTTTACCAAATCTGTCCAATCCTGTCAAGGATTTTCTTTGATTTTTATTGCACAGATGGGCCTGAATTGGCATCTGTCCAGACCCGTGCTCCAAAGCCTCCCTCAGAAGCTCCAGAATCCGTATCCGTCCTAGTCTGCTCTGCTTTTTTCAAAGGAAGAGCCCAGAACTCTAACTCTTCTTTTTGTACTTCTTCTCTCATCGCTCAATCCTATCCCACAAACCCGGCGTCACCACCATTTGATCATCCTGGGTCATGATTATAGCCTCCAGCCCCTCTTGCTGACAAACCTGGTCGTAGATCTCCCGAATGGACGCACCAAAAAGGCGAGTAGTCCAAATCTCCCCGTCTACCGACTGCTTGGACACAATGGTCAAGCTGGCAATGGCAGCCTGCAAGGGATAGCCTGTCTGGCTATCAAAGATATGGTGGTAGGTTTTTCCTTCAAACTGGAAGGTCCTTTCGTAAATACCAGAGGTGACCACCGATTCTTCTCCTATTTTGAGGACGAGGGCATTGTTGCCACGTGGGAGCTTGGGATGTTGGATACCAATCCGCCACAAGCCGTCTTCCTGATGAGGCGGTTGACCGAAGGTCAGAACATTTCCACCTAAGTTAATCAGTCCAGCCTGGGCACCCATTCCCTTCAAAAAGGCGACAATCTTATCCGCAATGTAACCTTTTGCCAGGGCACCCAAATCAATGGCCATACCTTCTTTATTGAGAAAGACCTGCTGGTATTCTGGGTCTAGCTCGATGTCAGCTGGGTTGATGATTGCCAATCGCTCATCAATACTAGCCTGGTCTGGCAACTTGGCGTCCTTAAACCCAATCCGCCAGAGCTGGGTCAAAGGCCCGATCGTGATATTGAGAAAGCTATTCTCTGCCAAGCTATGCTTCTTCCCCAGTTCAATCAGCTCATAGAGATCAGGGGCAACGGGGACTGCCTGTACACCAGCATTGAGATTGACCTCCATTAACTCGGAGGTCAGGTCGTTGGCTGAAAAGCGATCCTTGTAGAGATAGAGAAGCTGTTCGACCTGATCCAAGATAGGCTCTGGATTTTCATGCCAAATGGTCGTATCAATGACTGTTCCCATGAGGCGAACTTGTCTGCTACTGGCTTGCATCTTTGACTACCTGCTGAATTTCTTTATAAATGGCTTCATTTTCTTCTAAAGAATAAGAATTTGCCCCACTGGCTAGCGGATGACCACCACCGCCATGTCTTTTAGCAATCTCGTTGATAATGGCAGACTTACTCCGCAGGCGAACACGGTATGATCCGTCAACTTGCTCGACGAAAATCCCCCATGACTGCACCGCATCAATCCGACCTGGTGCTGATACGATCGAAGCTGTCTCTGCATCTGTCACATCATAAGCCTTGAGGGTTTCTTGTGTCAGGACAACTCGGGCTGCTCCATTTTCATCTACTTCTAAGTTATCATAGACATAGCCCATGAGCTTTGCGACCTTGTAGTCCATCGCATCCATTTGACGAGACAGACTTGAAAAGTCAAAGTCAAACTGGCGTAAATAGGCAGCCATCTCAAATGTACGAGCAGACGTCGATGGATAGAGGAAACGTCCAGTATCTCCGACAATGCCCGCATAGAGTAGGCGGGCTATTTCTGCATCTACGTCCAATCCCAACTCTCTTGCAAAAAGGGCAATCATCTCACTGGTCGAACTACTGCTCGTGTCCACCCAGAGCAAATCTCCGTAAGCATCATCATTTGGATGGTGATCAATCTTGATGAGAAAGGCCCCATTAGCATACCGAGCATCATCAATCCGTTCGGTATTGGCTGTGTCGGTCACAATGACCAGACTCGCTGGATAGTCGCTGTCGGCTACGGTATCCATCTGCCCCAACCAAGCTAAAGTTGGCTCCTCAAAACCAGTTGCCAAAATGGTCTTTTCAGGGAAATTCAGCTGCAAAAGTTTTTTCAAACCTAGCTGACTACCTATGGCATCCGGATCCGGACGCTGGTGACGATGAAGGACAATGGTATCAAATTCTTCGATTTTTTGAACTATTTTTTTTAACATTTTTAACTCCTAGCCAGTATTTTATCACAATTGAAGCTCAATTGGTATTCCTTTACCTTTCACAATTCTTAGAAATATGCTATACTAATCCTATCATCTATTTTTGGAGGAAACTATGGCACTAGCAAAAATAGTTTACGCTAGTATGACCGGCAATACGGAAGAAATTGCCGATATTGTTGCGAATAAGTTAGAAGAACTGGGATTGGATGTGCAGGTTCATGAATGCACTACCATTGAAACAGAGGAAATTCTTGATGCAGACCTGATTGTTGTTGCCACCTACACTTACTCTTACGGTGGAGACGGAGAACTTCCAGATGAAATCATCGATTTCTATGCAGATCTTGCTGACCTTGATTTAACTGGAAAAATCTACGGTGTCTGCGGTTCTGGCGATACCTTCTACGATGACTTTTGTAGTGCAGTAGATGACTTTGACACCATGTTGGCTTCTCGCGGTGCGAGCAAGGGCGCAGAGAGTGTGAAGGTTGATTTGGCTGCCGAAGATGAAGATATTGAAAACCTTGAATCCTTTGCGACTGATTTAGCTGCAAAGGTAAATGAATAATACAATTAACCAGTAACAATTGTTACTGGTTTTCTTAAAAGGAGATAAAAATGAATCTAGATCATATTCGCGAACAGATTAACGCAATTGATAGTCAATTAGTTGGCTTGCTTGAACAACGGATGGAACTGGTGGATCAGGTCACAGCTTTTAAGCGAGCATCAGGCAAGCCTGTCTTAGACACAAGCAGAGAAAAAGCTGTCCTTGAGCGTGTTGGTAGCCTAGTCCACAAGAATGACTACCGCGTAGCAATTCAAGCGACCTTTACAGACATTATGGCCCAGTCCAGAGCCTATCAATCTGCTAAACTAGCTCAAGATGACCAATAAAGTCAAGCAAGCTATCCTACCCCTAGTCTTTTCAATCCTGATCGGATTAGTAGCCGGACTAGTCACCACATTTTTTGGTAAGGTTTTATTGGCCATTGGGAATCTGAGGTCTGATTATTTTCGTTATTTTATTCCATTTCTCGCACTATCCGGACTAGCAATTGTCTATGCCTATCAAAAATGGGGCAGGGATGTCCAAGCAGGTATGAGTTTGGTCTTCAAAGCTGGACAAGGGGAGAATGTACACATTTCACCTGTTCTCATTCCGCTAATCATTTCGACAACTTGGCTCGGCCACCTTTTTGGTGCTTCGGTTGGTCGAGAGGGAGTGGCTGTTCAGCTTGGGGCTAGTCTTTCCCATTTGATACAAAAACAAGGTTTCTCCCACCTACCCAAAGATAGAGTAACTAGGATTGGAATGGCAGCGGGTTTTGCTGGGCTCTTTCAAACACCCTTGGCTGCCAGTTTCTTTGCCATCGAAGTTCTGGCTGTCGGTCGCTATACTTTGAAAGACCTAGTCCCTATATTACTGGCGGCTTTTACTGCTAGTTGGACATCACATTGGTTTGGGTTGGAGAAATTTACTCATGCCATTTCGGTTTCACCTTTCCAGTTTACTGATAGTTTCAAATGGATTATTATTGCCCTCTGCTTTGGAATGATTGGTAATTTTTTTGCTTGGTTTTTAGATCAAGCAAAAAGGTATTCGGCTCGATGGTTTCCAAATCCTTACATAAAAATAGCTGTCATGGGAGTTGGACTAAGCGTTCTACTTTTCTTCTTCCATCAAGGTCGTTATGCTGGTTTGGGGACCAATTTAATTGAAGCCAGTTTAGCTGGGGAACAGGTATTTGCTTACGATTGGCTACTGAAACTCCTACTCACCTGTCTTTGTTTGGCCGCAGGTTTTCAAGGGGGCGAAGTCACGCCACTCTTTGCCATTGGTGCAAGTTCTGGGGCTGTTTTAGCTGGCTTACTTGGTTTACCAACTGAACTTGTTGCAGCCCTTGGCTATTGTGCTGTTTTCGGCTCTGCAACCAACACGCTCTTGGCTCCTATCCTGATTTCCTATGAGGTCTTTGGACCATATCATATCATCGAAAGTAGCATTGTCGTGGGGTTTGCTTACATCCTCAACAGAAAGCTCAGCATCTACAGCCAGCAAATTCGATAGGCAAAATTTGGGGCGGATTTGGGTCAAGAAAGTTAAAAACCCTTGTGTATCAAGGGTTTTCGTTATTTTCTCTATCTCCCCTGCAGGAATCGAACCTGCAACTAATTCTTAGGAGGAATTTGTTATATCCATTTAACTAAGGGAAGCTAGCTTCTATTTTACCCTAGTTAATAAAAGTTTTCAAGAGAGTTTTGTCCTATTCTTTTGTTGTTTTTCTGTATTTTTCCATTTTGGCCTTGAATAGTTCACCGTTACTAGGAGCGGTATAGGTCACCGCATTGGCTCCTGCTTCAATCACTTGGCGGATAGTTTCTTCTGTTGGCCCACCTGTGGCAATAATGGGGAAATTTGGAAATTCCTTGCGCAATTTGGCAACGACACGCGCCGTATCTAAGCCACATGAGACGTTTAGTATATCCACTCCTGCTTGAATACGCGAAGCAATGTCCGAACTCTCTGACACAACAGTATAAATAATTGGAATATCCACTACCTTGTTGATTTCTTCAATGGTCTGAACATTGGTAGGACCATTAACAACAACTGCATAGGCTCCTTCTGACTCCGAAAACAGACTCATGTTTGCCGAGCGTGTCCCCTTGGTTAGTCCACCACCGACTCCTGCCAAAACAGGCACTGAAGCAACTCGCATGATACTTTTTAAAATGGCTGGGTTTGGGGTAAAGGGATATACTGCCAAGATAGCATCGGCATTGTTATTAGCAATGATGGCGACATCCGTCGTAAACAAAATTGACCGAATTCTACGGCCATAGATGCGAATGCCACTGCACTGGCGCATAATTTCTGGCATTTGAACAATGTCCTGTCTCAAGTCAGAAAAAATAGACGGTACGTTTTTAAACTCCTTCATGAACTTCACCTCTCACATTTATTATCTCTAGTTTACTACTTTTTCTGTCGATATCAATATTTTTCTCTACTTCCTGCTAAATTCTATTCAATAACTGAATAACTATTCGAAGGGATAAAGAAAAAGAGACAGCAGAACTGTCTCCTTTTCGAAGTCCGACTTGGATAGTGGAAACTATCTTAACGACGGATTTCTTTGATACGCGCAGCTTTACCTTGCAATGCACGTAGGTAGTACAATTTAGCACGACGTACTTTACCGTAACGTACGACTTCAATCTTGTCAACACGTGGAGTGTGGATTGGGAATGTACGCTCAACACCTACACCGCCAGAAATTTTACGGACAGTGTACATTTCTGAGATACCTTGACCTTTACGAGAGATAACAACACCTTCGAAGATCTGAATACGCTCACGAGTTCCTTCCACAACCTTAGCGTGAACACGAACAGTGTCACCAGGACGGAAAGAAGGGATGTCAGTACGAAGTTGACCTTCAGTCAAACTTTGAATTAATGGATTCATTTTTTTCTACTCCTATCTTGTTAATCTTGAGAGCCAGGTCCCAGCGGATTAACCGTTTTATCGTGTGTCCATTACACACAAACTATATTATACAGAATATTTCTTTTCTTGTAAAGAAATTTCTCTGTCATAGAATGACTTTTTCAGACTGTAGATTTAGGATGCTTTAAGTTTTGTGTCGTATAATCATTTCAAGCTAGAAATAGCACACCTTCTTTTTCATATAATCTCCTAGAAAACCGACCCAGTTGGGTCGGTTTTCGTGTTTACAAGTCTTCAGCAAATTTATTGATTTTTCGCAAGCGATGGTTGACACCACTTTTTGTCAGCGGCTTAGACAGACTATCTGCCAACTGCTGGATAGAAAAATCAGGATGGTGGATTCTCAGCTGTGCAACCTCTTGTAGGTCCGCTGGCAGCTGGTCCAAGCCCACCGTATCCATTATCTTGATGATGTTATTGATGGTTTTCATCGAAGCTGTCACGGTCCGAGCAATATTGGCCGCTTCTGCATTGGTCGCACGGTTCAAATCATTTCGAGTTTCACGAAGGATTTTGACATTTTCAAACTCTGTCTTGGCTTCTTCTGCCCCAATCACCAGCAAGAAATCCATGATATCTTCTGCCCGTTGCAAATAGGTAATGGTCCCCTTGCTTCGCTCAATGACCTTGGCATCCAAGAGAAATTTCTGTAATAACTTAGCCAAATCCTGGGCATGGTCCGAGTATACAGAGGCAATTTCCAACTGATAACGACCTTTTTCAGGGTCCTTGACCGATCCGCTGGCTAAAAATGCCCCCCTTAGATAGGCTTGACTCCATGCATCCTTTTCCAAGATTGTAGGAGCAATCCCTGTTTCAATTCCAAAAAAGCTGTCCGCCAGATAGAGATCGTTGAGAATCTCATTGACAGAATGGTCCAAATAAACTGTATACACTCGATTCTTTTTGAGGTTTGTCTTTTGGTGGTGACGAATGTCTGCTTTTATGGCATAAAAGGCAAAAAGCATTTCATAAATATGACGTGCTACTTTGGCATTCTCCGTTGAGATGGACAAGGACAGCCCCTTGCCAGTCAAGCCCAGACTACCAGACAATTTGATAATTGCAGCTAGTTCACTCTTTTCAAAGTCCGATTTTCCAAGAATTTCTTCTTTTACCTGAACTGTAAAACTCATGGTCGCACCTGTACAATCTTGAGTAATTCTGCAACTACTAAATCGCCATCATGAAAAGCTCCGCCATTCTCTAAACGAAGGAAATTCGAAGAGATGACACGCGGTGCTTGCGCCTGCAAGCCTGCAAAATCGTGCTTGACCTGAACCAGGTACTCATCAAACTGATGAGTATTCATATACTCTTGCGGAACTGGCTCGATATTGACCAGGACCGTGTCGATAAATTTTTCAGCCAAGTGGGCATTGAGAACCGCCACATGGTCTGCGTCTGAGAAAAACTCCGTCTCTCCTCTTTGGGTCATGATGTTGCATACATAGGTGACCTCCGCCTTGGTCTCTTTTAAAGCTTTACCAATGTCTGATATCATCAGATTAGGCAAGATAGAAGTAAAGAGAGAGCCTGGACCCAATACAACCATATCACTATCCATGATTGCCTCAACCACCTGACGGCTTGCCTTAGGCTCGTCATCATTATAGGAATTAGTCACATAGACATACCCAATCATGCCCTCATGTGCTGCAATTTTACTTTCTCCCACAACCTCTGTCCCATCTGTAAATACAGCATGAAGGGTGAGTGCATTTTCACTAGAAGGATAAATGCGGCCAGTGGTATGAAAAAAGCGGGTCAAGAGCCTCATGGCATTGTAGGTTGAACCCTGCATCTCCGAAATCCCTGCAATAATCAGGTTTCCCAAGGGATGCCCTGCCAAGGCGCCATCCGTTTCCGCAAAGCGATACTGGAAAATCTGCTCATACAACTTGGGCATGTCCGACATGGCTAAAAGAACGTTTCGCAAATCTCCTGGGGGTGTGACCTGCAAGGCCTGACGAATCTCACCAGAGGAGCCACCATCATCTGCCACTGTCACGATTGCCGTAATCTCCACATCTTTGTCCCGCAAACTCTTTAGAATCACCGGAATCCCTGTTCCGCCGCCAATCACAGTTATTTTAGGTTTTCTCATGAGCGGTTAACCGTTTCCTTCCGTCTATCCTTGTCACGATGACTGCGGTTGACCAACCAGTTCTTCTCAAGATCATCTGCCAAACGTTTGGCAAAAGCTACGCTTCTATGTTGACCTCCCGTGCATCCAATTGCAATGGTCAAAACAGATTTCCCTTCTTTTTGGTAACCTGGCAGAATGGGCTCAATCAAGCCGATAAGGTGGCTGTAAAATTCTTCAGATTCCTGGTGGGCCATGACATAATCAAAGACAGGAGCATCCAGACCAGTCAGATTGCGTAATTCTTTCTGATAGTAAGGATTTGGCAAGAAACGCACATCAAAAACCAAGTCCGCATCCAGAGGCAGACCGTATTTGAAACCAAATGACATGACTTCCACACGGAAGGATGGTTGGTTGTCCTGACTAGCAAATTGCTCTGAAATGGCCATCCGCAGATTACGCGGTGTCAATTCTGTCGTATCGATGACATTCTGGCTCATATTTTTCAAAGGTGCCAAGAGCTCACGCTCAAGCTGAATACCATCCAAGACCCGACCATCCGCTGCAAGAGGATGGGAACGGCGAGTTTCCTTATAGCGTGCCACCAATTCGCTATCTGTCGCATCCAAAAACAAGACCTTGAAATCCAAATCTTCTGCCGCCTCAATCTCATCTAAGACTTCTCGAATTTCTGAAAAGAAAGACCGGCTCCGCATATCTACCACCAAGGCAATCTTATTGTTGTCTTGACTATGGCGAATCAGTTCTAAAAATTTTGGCAGTAGGGTCGGCGGCATATTGTCAATGGTAAAATAGCCCAAATCTTCAAAAGACTGAATAGCTACCGTTTTACCTGCGCCCGACATTCCTGTCACAATCACTAAATGGAGTTTATCTGACATGACATTCCCTCCTTTTCTTTCTTAATCAATCACTGCAATCACTTCAATTTCAACCTTAACATCACGTGGCAAGCGAGCTACTTCCACCGCCGAACGAGCTGGGAAATCAGCTGAAAAGGCTGTTTGATAGACTTCATTGAAAGCCACAAAGTCATTCATATCCTTAAGGAAGCAAGTCGTTTTAACCACATGTTCAAAATCTGTACCAGCCGCTTCCAAAATAGCCGCGATATTTTTCAAGACCTGCTCAGTCTGTTCTTGAATGGTTTCACCAACCACTTGGCCCGTTTCAGGTGACAAGGGAACCTGACCAGAGGCAAAAAGGAAATTTCCTACAACTTTACCTTGTACGTAAGGACCAATAGCTGCTGGTGCTTTATCTGTATGAATCGTTTTCATCTGTCAATCTCCTTTGCTTTTCTACATCTATTATAGCACAGTTTTAGACAAACTCATCCCGCTCACTCTCAAGAAAAACTATTTCCAGACTCTTTACCCAAGTAAAAAGCTGACACTTTTTTGACGGCCCGTTAGAATATGTTCTTCATTTGCTATTGCATCTTGGCAAAAAAACACTATACTATTCTATATAAAAATAGAGTAAAGGAGAATGTCTATGGCATTGAATTTAGGAAAAATTGCTCAGGGTCTTGCTGGAAACTTTAGCCAACAAAGCAACGAATCCCTCTACACAGAATACTCTCAGTATCTACTAGATGAGGAAGTCATTCAAAACGGTTACGTCTTGATCCGGGACGCAGTTATCTTTACCAATATTCGTATTATATTTGTGGACAAACAAGGAGCAACAGGGAAGAAAACTGCCATAAAATCCATCTTCCTCTCAACCCTGGTCCATGTCGAGATGGAAACAGCTGGTTTCGGCCTAGATGATAGTGAAATCACTATCACTTACTTGCGCAATATCTACCTCAAATCAAAACAGGAAGAGTTAGTTAGTCTTAAATTGGAATTCCCAAAACAAACGGACATCATTCCACTTTACAAATACCTCCTCGAATTGGCTTATCAAAACCGCCTATCCATCAATAACTCCTAAAAAAACTGGCTACTCAGCCAGTTTTCTTGTTTTTACATGAAATCTCCAAGTCAAAAAAATCGCTCGCAAGAGCAGGTCAATCAGAATCGACAGCCAAACACCGGCGATGCCGAAACCGAACATCTGACCTAAGACGATAACACCTAAGACGCGCAGCCCCCACATCCCTATCACTGTAGAGTAGAGAGGGGACTTGGTATCCCCTAACCCCTGCAGAGCGCCTGCCATGATCAAAGAAACCGCAAGGCCGGGCTGGTTGAAAGCATCGATACGCAGTGCTATGACGACTTGGCTGACGGCTTCTGGGGCTTTGGTAAATAGCAGAGCAAAACTTGGAGCTCCGAAAAATAAGACGATTCCCAGAAGGGACATGATGGCTACTCCATAGGCAGAGCTAAGAAATGCGACCCGTCTGATAGTCAGAACATCACCCTTGCCCAAGGCCTGACCGATCAAAACTGCCGCCGCTGTCGCAAGACCATAAGCTGGCATATAGGTAAAACTCTCAATGTTCCCTGCGATCATATGAGAGGCATAGACAGTTGTACCAAGTCCTACAATCAAGCTGAAATAGACCACCTGTCCCAACCGCATGACCAAACGTTCCAAGGCGGCGGGAATGGTCAAAGTCACCATCTCCTTAGGACTTCCCAAGTGGAACAAATGTTTGAAATCAACTGCCAAGTCAGTCTGCTGCACCTTGAGGTAAAGCAAGACGGTACCAAGCAAGCGAGCTAAGACGGTTCCCAAGGCCGTTCCGACAATACCCAGACCAGACCAAGAGCCAATACCAAAAATCAAAATGTAATCCAAAACCACATTAAACAGGTTGGTCAACAAACTTATTTTCATAGGGGTAACCGTATCGCCAGCTGCCCGCAAGATTGTTCCCAGAATGGTCATTAGGGATTGAAAAATTGTCAGACCGCCGACCCAGTAGAAAAAGACCTGTGCCCCAGCCAAACTCTCCGAATCGGCTCCCATTAAGACCAGCAGCTGTCGTCCAAAAACAAGTGAAAACAGGCCAAAGATCAAACCTGTCACCAACGATAAGACTAGTGCCTGACGCACCTGATAGGCAACTGCTTCTTTGTTTCCCGCACCAATCGAACGAGAAACCAAGGCAGTAGCCGCTACCCCCAAAGCTATATAAACAGCCAAATAGACATTGAGTATGGTGTTGGCCAAACCCACTGCCGTCACCGCTACCAGCCCCAGCTGGGCAATCAATAGCGTATCCACAAAACCAACCAAGGTCTGAAAGATATTTTCCACCGTAGCAGGCAGGGCTAGTTTGATAATACGTTTTCCTAAACTTTCTTGCTTCATTTTTCTCTCTTTGTAAATTATTTAGAATAATTATAAATAAAAATCGTTCAAAAAGCAAGAAAACAGACCACGTTTGTAATCTGTTCAGATTGAATTTATGGATGCAAGCGGTGCAACATACGTGGGAACGGAATGGCTTCACGGATGTGTTTTGTGCCAGCGACGAAGGTTACCATACGCTCAATACCGATACCGAAACCACCGTGTGGTACTGAACCGTACTTACGCAGGTCAAGGTAGAATTCGTATTCGGACTTGTCCATACCGAGTTCATCCATCTTGGCTACCAAGGCATCGTAGTTGTCCTCACGCATAGAACCACCGATGATTTCACCGTAGCCTTCTGGTGCCAAGAGGTCCGCACAAAGCACACGCTCTGGATTGCCAGGAACTGGTTTCATGTAGAAGGCCTTGAAGCTTGCTGGATAGTTAACAACGAAAGTCGGTACACCAAAGTAGTTTGAAATCCAAGTTTCATGTGGTGATCCGAAGTCATCCCCATGTTCGATGTGTTCGTAGTCTGTATCTTCATCAGCTTCATGCTCTTGAAGAAGGGTAATAGCATCATCATAAGCCACACGTTTGAATGGTTCTGCAATGTAGCGTTTAAGGGCATCCACATCACGCTCAAGAGTTTCCAAGGCTTGAGGAGCACGGTCGATGACACCTTGAATCAAGGCTTTGACATAGGCTTCTTGCAAGTCAAGTGACTCGTCATGACTCAAGAATGAATACTCGGCATCCATCATCCAGAACTCAGTCAAGTGACGGCGGGTTTTTGATTTTTCCGCACGGAAAACAGGGCCGAAGTCAAAAACACGACCAAGTGCCATAGCACCTGCTTCAAGGTACAGCTGACCAGATTGGCTGAGGTAGGCAGGTTGACCAAAGTAGTCTGTTTCGAACAATTCTGTTGAATCTTCTGCCGCATTTCCTGACAGGATTGGGCTATCAAACTTGATAAAACCATTCTTTTCAAAGAATTCATAAGTCGCATAGATAATCGCGTTACGGATTTGTTGGATAGCGACCTGTTTACGCGAACGCAACCATAGGTGACGGTTGTCCATGAGGAAGTCTGTACCGTGTTCTTTTGGCGTGATTGGGTAGTCTTGTGACTCACCGATCACTTCAAGGTCTGTCACATCCAACTCATAACCAAACTTAGAACGATCATCTTCCTTGACAATCCCTGTCACATAGACAGACGTTTCTTGGCTGAGGCGTTTTGCTACATCGAACTTCTCCGTACCAGCCTCTTCACCGAATTTTTCAATGAAGTTTGGCTTGAAGGCAACGGCTTGGAAGAAGGCTGTTCCGTCACGCAACTGTAAGAAAGCCAACTTGCCCTTACCTGACTTGTTGGCAACCCAGGCACCGATGGTCACTTCTTGACCGACATAATCTTTGACTTGGTTAATGGTAATCAATTTTCTAGACATTATTGTTCCTCTTTTACTTTTTTCATAAATGTGTGTAGTCGAGCTACTGCTTCTTTGAGCGTGTCCATATCTGTCGCATAGCTGAGGCGGATATTCTCAGGAGCTCCAAAACCTGCACCTGTTACCAAGGCCACTCCTACTTCTTCCAGGATAGCTGTGGTAAATTCGGTCACATCTGTGTAGCCTTTCATCTCCATAGCCTTTTTGACATTTGGGAAGAGATAGAAGGCACCTTCCGGTTTGATGACTTCAAAACCTGGCACTTCTGCTAGCAAGGGATAAATGGTATTGAGTCGCTCTTCAAAGGCCTGACGCATGGTTTCGACCGTATCTTGCGGACCTATAAAGGCTTCAATGGCCGCATATTGAGCAGCAGTTGTTAAGTTCGACGTTGTTTGACCGATAATCTTACTCATGGCCGCAATAATCTCAGGATTACCAACCGCAAAACCAACCCGCCAACCTGTCATGGCATAGGCTTTTGCCACACCGTTGACCACAATAGTCTGCTGACGAATACTTTCTGAGATACTTGAAATCGGTGTAAAGTTATTTCCATTATAGACCAAACGACCATAAATATCATCTGCCAAGATGATAATATCGTGTTCCACAGCCCAGTTTCCAATAACTTCCAATTCCTCACGACTGTAAATCATACCTGTCGGATTGGACGGACTGTTAAGCAAGAGGACCTTGGTCTTGTCTGTCCGAACCGCTTCCAACTGGTCAACCGTTACCTTGAAATTATACTCTTCCGTCGCAGTGACAAAGACTGGCACGCCTTCGTTCATCTTAATCTGGTCAGCATAGGAAACCCAGTAAGGTGTTGGAATGAGAACCTCTTCACCAGGATTGATAACCGCCGCAAAGAAGGCGTAAAGAACAAACTTAGCACCTGTGGCAAGAACGACTTGATTGCGTTCGATAGAATAGCCATAGAACTTCTCAAAGTAGGTATTGACCGCATCCTTCAACTCAGGAAGACCTGAAGCTACCGTGTAAAAACTAGCCTTACCATTTTCGATAGACTGAATGGCTGCTTCTTGAATATTCTTAGGTGTGACGAAGTCTGGCTCACCCAAGGTCAGCTCTAAAATATCTCGACCTTCCGCCTTCAAGGCCTTAGCCCGTGCACCTGCTGCCAGCGTGACACTTTCTTCCATTTCTAAGACACGTTTTGATAGCTTGCTCATAAGCCCTCCTTCTTAATAAAATCACCGGATTCAAAGGAAATGAGATAGTAGGTCTGCTCAGACTTCACTTCCCAAACGAGCTGTTCTTGGTAAACTCCTAAAACAGCACGATCGATTTGTGTCGCGCCATTTTCCTTTGCACGATTCTCTGCCTCTCCCTGCTTAATTCCAGCTGATAGATCTGACAGATAAATCGTATCATCCTGATCCGACACAAGGGCGACTAAATCATTTCCCACCTCATCCTTGCCATAAAAACTATAATAGCTTTCTTGTCCATTATAGAGTTCAATATCCTCCACAGCCTGAATCGGTGTATTTGCCAAGACAACTCGCTCGAGTTCCCGTTCCGTGTCTTTTCTAGGCTGAATAGACAAATCAAGAAGGAAAAAGAAGGAAAAAACGAGTACACAAAGGCAAATAAACAAGCCGACTATCCACTGGCCCAAGGTTGATTGCAAAAAACGTGCTACAGATTCTAGTGATTTTTTCATATCGTTCTTATTATACACCATATTCCCTCAGATTGCTATCCTTTAGGGGAAAAGAGGTTCGTATGATTTCCTTGATGATCCTAGAAAATCTTGCATAATGTAAGCTTTATTGATAAAATAGGGCTATGAACAGGATCGAACAAGCATTACAAGAAAATCAAGAAGCCCTACATAGCTTGGTTGTTTTTCACAGAGCAGCCAATGCTATTGTCAAAAAGGAAGTCGAAACGATTAAGAAACACAATTTGACCGTTTGTCAATTTGGCGTTTTGGAAGCCTTGTACAACAAAGGCGACCTCCGCATCCAAGATCTGATTGATAAACTCCTCAGCACTTCTGGCAATATGACCGTCGTCATCCGTAACATGATTCGCGATGGCTATGTTGTAAAGGTTCCAGATACCAAGGACAGACGCTCCTTCTTAGTCGGTTTAACCCCTCTCGGTCGCGAACGAATTGAAGCGATTTTGCCTGAACATTATGAAAATATCGGTAGAATCTTCTCAGTCATTAGCCCTGAGGAACAAGTCATCTTGGCAGATATCTTAAAACAATTTAAAAATTTGAAATCATCTACATTAAAATCTTGACAAATTTAAAATTTATAATATAATAATATTATGAATTTTAAAGGAGCCTAGATATGGCACATGTCTTATTTCTAGTTGGTTCACTGCGTGACGGATCTTTCAACCATCAAATGGCCAAGGAAGTCGAAACGCTTTTGTCTGACAAAGCTCAAGTCTCCTATATCGACTTGGCATCCATTCCCCTCTTTAATCAAGACATTGAAATTCCGACACTCCCTGCAATCGCCCATCTTCGAGATCAGGTTGCTGCTGCGGATGCCATTTGGATTTTTTCACCTATCTACAATTACGCCATTCCTGGTATCGTGAAAAATACTCTTGATTGGCTCAGTCGATCGCTAGACTTGACCAATCCCAAAGGCCCTTCTATCCTTCAAGACAAGCTGACTACTGTTTCCGCAGTTGGAAATAGCGGTCACGACTTTCTCTTTAAGGATTTCCAGCATCTACTTCCATTTATTCGGACTCAGATTGTCGGTGAATTTACAGCCAGCACTGTCAACCCTGATGCTTGGGTAACAGGCCAACTGATTCTATCAGACAGTGTTCGAACAAGTTTGCAATCGCAAGTACAAGCCTTGCTAGATGCTATTCAATAAGCTTCCCCCTATAATATCTCTACTCTGGATCCCCCCAACTTCTAGAGTAAGAAAAAAAGAGGCATGACCTCTTTTTTTTTATCTAACTCATTCTTTATTTAGACATATTGTGAGACATTTTTCCTTTAGTCATTATTCAATATTCAAAATTGGATAAGTAAAAGAGAGAGAATAGTTTCTCTCTCAAAATTACAGCTAATATTGATAATCTCCACCTGGGACTCCAAAGTATTCCTCAAGTGTCAAGCCTGATTGATATATATCACTTGCTTCTTGACCAATATAACGTACATGCCAAGATTCAGCAATATAGCCAGTAATCGATTCTTTACCAGGTAAGTAGCGTACAATGAAGCCATAATAATGTGCATTATTCGCCACCCAATTTGCAGCACTAGGTTCAGTCAAAAGGTTCCCAGATGCGTCCATAATATCAAAAGCAAGTCCTGTTTGATGTTCACTATATCCTGGACGTGCTGAATAAGTATCAGCAGCAGCTTGACCATCATTATTAACATAACTTTGATAAAGACCAGCCTGTGTTTCATAGGAACGGAAGCCACTATAATTAGTTGAGATTGAAAAACCTTTTTCTTGCATTGCTGCTAATAATTGTTGGAAAGCAGCTAATGCTGTTGGATTTTCTCCAGGTGCAAATGAAGGATCTAAAGGGTGTTTTTTGTTTGCGATAATAATTTCGCCATACTTCCCTTGCACACTATAGTAGGATCCATTGTATGTTGCACTTGTTGCAATACTCGTAGTTGACTGTTCGGAAGAAGTTGTTTCTCCACTCGTTGTAGATGTTGTCGAATTACTTTCCATCTCTGAGGAAGCTATTGAACTTGTCGAATGTTCACTTGATTGGCTAGTGGATGTTGATTTACTGACCTCTGACTCTTGAGAAGTCTCAGTTGCAGAATCTGTCTGACTGCATGCCGCTAGTAACAAACAAGATAAAAGCAACATACTATACACTTTTTTCATCATTTTATTTGGCCTCATGTTTCACTTACTCCAAAGATTAAGAAGGAATCACCATTTGGACGCAAGTTAAAGACCTGATTCTTTTCAACAGTATCTGACTTCCCATTGAGATAAACTTCTCTGAATTTATTGTGAACAGTTACTAAATAGTTTTCTCCGTCTTTCTTAACTTCAGTTACAGTATAATCAATAGTGGTTTGGTAATTTATTTTAGCTCTCGCAACTCCACCACCTTCAATATAGTTAACATAGGTATTATAAACTGAACTAGAAGTATCGAAATATTTATCGAAGTATACAGTACGAGCGCTGATAGATGACCGCATTGATTCGATGTATTCGTTCATAAATGTTTGAATCTTAGCCTTAGTCTCCTGTTCCAATTTCGCTTCTGCTTCCTTCGCTGCTTTTGCTGCTTGAGCATCTGCTATTTTTTTCCCTTCTTCTGCCGACATCGTTAATTCCGCAGGAATTTCACCGATAGAAGGATCGACAAAAACTTTACTTGTCTCAGTAGTATATGTCTGATCTTCAAACTTAAAGGTTACTTTTAATTCTAGTGTTTGATTATCCAAAACTTCAACTTTGCCTGTCAAAGATTTGGCAATTTCTTTATCTGAGGAGATAACTTTAATATCTTTCACCAAAGATTGATCTACAGGCAATTTCAAATTCAAATTCTTTTGAATCGGAGATAATGAAAGCAAAATTCTATTTTCCTCAGCTTGGTAAAGATTAGGCTGTAAAATTGTTTCAAAATCACCCGAATTGGTCTTACCATTTGCACGGAACTCCTGGTTTGAAAAATGAAACTCCCCAAGAGAAACTTCTTTATTTGCTTCGATTTTTGTTTCATCGATAGTCAAATCTGTAAGACTACTTTTTACTACTATTTCTACTGGGTAACTCGTTACTTGGTATTCTGGAAAGATTCCAAGTTTTCGACCGCTTTCTCTTAAACCAAGCAACTTATTTCCACGCTGATCATTGTAGGTATTCTTACCTCCTGAAGCCTCAATCGAGTCTAATTCCTTTTCAATATCAACACCTTGGGAATTCAGATATTGCAAGAAATCTTTTGCTTCAGATTTTGTCCACTTGTCCTGATCAGTTGATAATAAACTAGCTACTTGATCATAGTCATTACTTTTCACAGCTGTTTGAAATTCGTCGACTGCAACATCCATGCCAGTCACAGAATCCATATAGTAGTATCCGGCTCCAAGTCCCAGAATTAGCAAGGCACCCAATCCAAATAATAAGCGTTTCTTTTTATTCACTGGCTTAGGTTGAACAAGGGTTGTTGCAGCTGATCCCATTACGATAGTTTGTTCTGCTGGTATTGGCTGTATGATCGAAACTGAATCTTCTGGAACAGTGACTACTTCTACCTGATTTACTACTTGACTATCTGGAGCAGCGTCAGAGTCCGATTCAGACTTCGCAGAATCTAACTGAGTAACTTCCAAACCAGCAATTGACTTGATTTGCTTCAAATCAAATCCTACTTCTTTTGCTTTAAAAAATTCTTCAGGACTGGGTTTACGACCTACTACTTTCTCAAAGAGTTCTATCCATTTTTCTTTTGTTGCCATGAATTACTCCTTGACTATTAAAAGAGACCAGACCAAAACATTTGACCAACAATTGACATTGCAATAATAACTGCAATAAAGATAATTAATCCATTCACTACAATAGCAATCAGATAACGATACAATGGATCCAAGTTTGAATTATTTTTAAAGTTTGCAATCGCATATACACTAGCTGAAGTTAATGCAAATAAAGCAAGACTTGTAGCCAGACCTACTAATGAGTAAACACCAAGCAAAGCAGACAAGGCAGCAATTGCATAAAGTAAATTATTAATTGCAAAAATACGACCATAATATTCAAGTGAATATGCGAAGGTAAATTTCTCATCTTTGTAGATAAAGCGTTTTACAACAAAACCTGCTAAGATGATTGAAAAGATTAATAATGCAAAACCAATAAAGGTTTTAAACAAGACATCAATCCCAACGCTTACTGTAGGTGTTTGAACTGTAAATGGATTATAGCCATTAGTTGGATAAGAAAATAAGTTATTAAAACTACTTGTCAAATCACTTGTAACATTGTTCACACCGCCAGCAATTTTTACCATTGGTAAATAAATGGTTAGTGAAGCAAAAAAGGCAATTAATAATAGGGATGTCAGGCCATTATACTTATGTGTTTGACTAGCAATAGAGGTTGGATTTTTCCAAGCAGAAATCATCCATTCCTTGAATTGTTTAAAGAACAAGCCAGCTGCAGAAGGAGCCGCAGGCGCTTGCTGCAACATTTGAGGATTTACTTGCTGCAATGGTACTGTTTGCTGACCGGTTTGAGTTGGAGGTACTTGCTGATTCACTTGTTGAGATGCAGCATTCTGATTCATCGCATCTT
The DNA here is from genome assembly GCF_017601095.1 of Streptococcus suis. GTDB lineage: Bacteria > Bacillota > Bacilli > Lactobacillales > Streptococcaceae > Streptococcus > Streptococcus suis_Z. The sequence goes on from NZ_JAGFUX010000003.1 coordinate 93,028, forward strand.
GGTTCACTACTTGTGATGATGCATTTACAGTAGATTCCACTACCTGTTCTTCTACTTCACTCGAAGTAGTTTCAGATACAGTTTCTTGTTCAAACTCACCTTTTGATAAGGCCTCATCAACCTCATGCTGTTCTGGTGAACGACCATTTAAGGCTTCAAAGTATTCAATCCAATCCGTCTTTTTCATAACGATCTCCTTAAAATAAAATTGTGATAGATTCACTCTTTCAGTATAGCATATTTATTGTATTTTATAAACTATTAATACAAAAAGCCTTTGAAGAACTAATTAATTCCAAATCAAAATTATCTTCTCATCAAACTAAAAATTTGATATGGTAAGATATTGAATTAGAGTAAACTCTAAATATTCAATGAAATTTTATACAAATGCAAAAAGCGAGGAGAAAATTATGGCAAAAAACAAAAAAGGAATTGGTTGTTTGGGAGCAATTGCAATTATTATTGCAGGTGGTATGATCGCATCTAGTTTAGGAGGAAACAATTCTCCATCATCTACTGAAACCTCTAAGGACTCAGTTGAGAAGACAGCTTCATCCACAGTTGAAACTTCTGCGGAAACTTCAACTGAAACCTCAACTGTGCAATCAAGCGACAACAATATATCAGACAACACTCCTACTGACTTTATAAATGCCTTAAAATCTGCTGAAAACTACTCAAAATTGATGTTTATGTCTAAACAAGCAATCTATGACCAGCTAACTTCAGAATACGGTGAGAAATTTAGTCCTGAAGCTGGTCAATACGCAATTGATAATCTAAAAGCAGACTATAATCAAAATGCACTTCAAAAGGCAAAAAATTATTCTGATACTATGTATCTGTCAAAACAGGGCATCTATGATCAACTCACTTCCGAATATGGCGAGAAGTTTACCCCTGAGGAAGCACAATTTGCGATAGACAATTTGAAAACAGATTATTTTCGAAATGCATTAAAGAAAGCGGAATCTTATCAAAAAGAAATGGCCATGTCAACAGAAGCCATTCGTGATCAATTAACTTCAGAATATGGCGAGAAGTTTACAGCGGAAGAGGCCGATTACGCGGTTTCAAACCTAAAATAATTTTATAATTAAATTATAGCTCTAGATTTTTTCTAGAGCATTTTTGATATTTTTCTGTTTCAAAACTGAAACAAAAAGAGAGTCTCAAGACTCTCTACAATTTTTGAAAATACTACTGGATAGTTAAATATTATGTAATTAATAGAAAACTGATTTCTAATCTCTTTGAAAAATATCACGCGTGTAAACTTTTTCTTCTACATCTGCTAAAGACTGATCAAAACGGTTGGCAACAATAGCCTGACTTAGTTTTTTAAACTGTTTAAGATTATTGACAACCTTAGAACCAAAGAAGGTGGTTCCATTTTCCAAAGTTGGTTCATAAATAATGACCGTCGCACCCTTGGCCTTCAAACGTTTCATGACACCTTGAATCGAGCTTTGACGGAAATTATCAGAGTTACTTTTCATGGTCAAGCGATAGACACCAATCGTAATCTCCTTCTCTTGCTGTTGAGAGTAGGAATCATGTTCAGAGTAAGCATAGTAACCTGCCATTTTCAGGACCTGATCTGCAATGAAATCTTTTCGGGTACGATTGGACTCGACAATAGCTGTCATCATATTTTGCGGAACCTGGTCATAGTTTGCCAACAACTGTTTGGTATCTTTTGGCAAGCAATAGCCCCCGTATCCAAAGGAAGGATTATTGTAATGATCGCCAATTCGTGGGTCTAAACCAACTCCTTTAATAATCGACTCTGTATCTAAACCTTTAAGTTCAGCGTAAGTATCAAGTTCGTTGAAATAAGAAACCCGAAGAGCTAGGTAGGTATTGGCAAATAATTTTACCGCTTCTGCTTCTGTCGCCCCCATATAAAGAATATTAATACCTTCTTTCTCTGCCCCCTGTTCTAGCAAAGAAGCAAATAATTGGGCCTTCTGACGCACTTCTTCTGAGTCAGTCTTTTCATAGGACACGATAATACGAGACGGGTAAAGATTATCATATAGTGCCTTTGATTCACGCAAAAATTCTGGACTAAAAATAATCCGATCTGTTTGGAATTTTTCCCTCATGCTTTGGGTAAATCCAACCGGAATAGTCGATTTAATCACAATCAAAGCATGGTCATTGTAAGATAGGACTGTTTCGATCACTGTCTCCACATGACTAGTATCAAAATAATTCTTCTCACTATCGTAGTTAGTAGGAGCTGCAATGACAACAATCTCCGCATCTCTATAGGCAGATGCGGCATCTAAGGTCGCCTGCAAACGCAAATCCTTTTCAGCCAAATACTGTTCAATGTAGTCATCTTGAATCGGAGACTGCTTGGCATTGATCAACTCCACCTTTTCTGGAATGACATCCACAGCAGTCACGTCATGGTGTTGTGCCAGAAGAACAGCCACAGAAAGGCCCACATAACCAGTACCAGCGACGGCTACCTTTACTTCTCTATCTAGTTTCTCTTTTTTTTCAGAAGACCCCTTGAAAAAATCAATTGGATAAAGACCTAAACTGTCACAAATCACTTCTAGTTGAGCGATACTTGGTGAAAAATCCCCCTTCTCCATCTTACTAATGGTAGAGCGACTGATTCCTGTCACCTCAGCTAGTTGAACTTGAGTCCAACCAAGCTTTTGACGATGAACAACCAATTCAGAAGTAAACAACTCTAAATTAAATTTCATTTTCATTCCCTCGTAAACTTTTTCTTTGAGTATACCAAATGTATACAAAAAAATCAAAAGAAAGCATTTTGCAAGCCTTCTTTTGAAAAAATGTTCAAATAATAGACAAATCTTATTTTTCCCAACAAATATTTTTCTTTTTAACAGTTGCCGGAACACCAGCAATTAATTGATTATTTTCGGGAAATTGTTTATTAACTAAACTTCTAGTCGCAACAACAGAACCTTTGCCAATCGTCACAGCTTTTAAAATAGAAGACTCTGCAGCTACCCAAACATTGTCTGAAATAATGACAGGCGAAGTTATCAATTGTTCTTCGTCATTAATAAAAATTCTGTGCCCATCTGTATCCCGAATGGAGCAGCCCCATCCGAATAAACAGTCTTTACCAATTGTAATTGCTTCTTGACAATGAATACTTCCATTCCTATTAAAACTAACCCCATCGTCTAGAAAAACACTTCCACCATTTTCAATTTTCAATGAGAAACCAGATGAAAGAAGGATGTTATTTCCAAGAGTAAGCAACCCACCTGAATCAATCACTAAAATTGTTTCTTGAGAACTAATATGGTGAGAACCCTCACGCCCAATGATAATATTAAAGCGACTACTGCCTCGATCAGACAATAGAATCCTGCCCTTAATATTGGTTCTTACTCTCCAATCAATTAAAATCGGCAATGCTTTCGCTTGCTTAAAAGATAGGTGGCGAAAATTAAAGAGAATACTCCTAATAACCGATAAAAAATAAAAACATCTATTCTCAATCTTTTCAAGCATATACTATCTCCGTCCCAGTTTTTTCTGAAGAAATGAGAGACCAAAATTAATCAATCGCTCTTTTTGAATCAACAATAATAAGAAATATAGGATAATACTTATCAAGATGACTAGCAAGAATTGCACGACATGATGAAAAGTCAATAGTGAAACAATTTTCCAAATAGGGAAAATAACAAATGAACTTAAGGCATAAATAAAAAATTGTTTTATCCTATTTCCAAAATGTAGAATATCTCTTGCATTATAGATTGCAAAAATACAGATAAGTAATTCCGTAAAAATAGTTGTCAATGCTGCTCCCAGGAAGTCAAGGTAGAAAATACTAAGCAAATTTGATGAAACATTAAAAATGAGTGCAATGATAAAAGTGCGTAATACTATTTTTTCTCTATGAACTACCATTAGTATCGGAGTCACTAATAAGCCATTCAAAGAAGAAATTAGTACCATTGGACTAAGGATTCGTACAGCAATTGATGAAGCCTGAAAACTTTCCCCCCCAACTAATTCGACTAAAAATGGACTAAAGATGAATATTCCAATCATAATGGGTAAGCCCAACATCATCAGAAAGTCAAATGCATCTTCTGCCACTTTTTCAAACTCTAACTGCTGATTATTTTTGAAGTAATATGCTAAGCGAGGTGTTAAAATTACCGTTACAGAAGAAACCATAGTCGTAATAATATTGACAATTTTTGTAGCTAGTGTATAAAGACCAACACTATAATCATCTTTGATAAAACCCAATAATGTAACATCAAAAAATCGATAAAGATTCATCGCTAATAATGTAAGAAATATGAAGAACATAGGCCTAACATATTCTTTAATATGATAATGAGTTTCTTTGAATAATACGAGCTCATTTCTCAATTTAAAGATATTAAAACATTGGGAACCCACATTTGCAAAAACTGTGATAAATGCGTATATGTAAATATGATCTGCTGTTTTTACAAATGTAAAGAGTAGTATCATCGATAGGATTTGAAACAGAATTGCTCTGATTGTAATATAGCGATATTCCTCCATTAATTGAAAATACCATTCCATCCCAAATGTATTAAATAAAATGGATAAACTAAAGATTAGTATTAATGACCTATATTCACTTAATGCTGGCAGTTGAAGAGATAAAACTAAAGCTACAAATGAAACTAGAGCAGTACCAATATTTATCAGTAGCATATTTGTAGCAAAATTTGAAAGTAACTTCAAATCATCTCGATACTTAGCACCTTCCCTAATGGCAAATACATTTATCCCAAATGTAGAAAATAGAATAAAGTAATTCACATAGGAAGAGGCAAAGTTTACTGCTCCTAAACCATCAACTGATAAAATTCTAGAAATATAAGGATAAGAGATGAGAGGAAAAAGAATGGCAAGAGTTGTTTTTATCAGGTTCAAGATGTAATTTGATGCAATTGATTTTTTTTTCATAGTATCAACTAACCCAATAATGTACTAGCTATCGCATCTACTATGTCATCTATCTGCGAAATGCCGTGGACATAGTCACTTTCTTGATCGATTTTATATTCAAATGAACCCTTAGTCAATTTATGTAGTTCTTGTGCAAACTTATGAATGTCAATATGATCAACAGAATGGATATTCTCGTTAAAATCAGAAATATCCTTTGTCTCAAATGAATTTGCCAACACTTGCATACCAAAAGTAGCCATCTCCAATGGTGGGTAGGATGGATGTGGCGAAACCATCAATGAAATACCAACTTTAGATTCCAACATAAACTTCGCATAATCATCGATCGACATTTTCCCGAGTGATCGAACAACCAAACCTTCCTCTAAAACCAAGTCATTCATATCCTCTCCTGCTGAATAAATTTCCCATTCAGCAAAGTCAGGTGCCATTTTTTTCCATTCCCTCAGTCCCATACAGATTAACTCGAAAGCATTTCTTGGCTTTCCGGGACGACCATACAAGAGAACGCGTTTTTTTCTAGTTGGTTTCTCAGATACTTTTAAAAGAACCTCTTTTAATTTTTCATTTAGTATTGGATCAAAATAATAAGATTCTTTAAAATGATAGCCTCTTGACAATACATTGTCTCTTAAATATTTTGAATTAAATACTACTATTTGATCCTCAATCGTATAGGTGCTCTCTGATAATAAATAGTTTGATGACCATTGATAAAAACCTGGCTCATAATCCTGCACCAAATAAATCAGAGACTTTCGTTCACCAAATAATTCTGCTTGTTGATCCAAAAACTTATTGGCATTGTATATCGTAAACCACATGGTACCCAAGAAATAGTCATTTTTCCGGATTGTAAATGTAGATTGATTCTTACTAATATCGACGATTGTATAACCTGATAAATCTTTTTGATTTGTAACAATAGAAAATCCAGGAATTGAATACAACTGATCCGATTTTACTTCCTGTCCCATCACCAAAATCCGCAAATCAACATCATATTTTGAAAATTTCAAAAAGAAATCCAAAGCTGATTTGATACCAGCATAAACATCCTTAGCCCTTAAGGATGTAATCATTAAATTAATTCGAACCTTTGGATTATCAGATGCAACCAAATGGTAATCTTTGAGATCGGCAACACAAGTAAAATCTTTATTCAGAAATCTTTTCTCTATTTTTCGTTTTAAATCCTTTAAATCTGATTTATTAATCATATATATTCTCTTTTCTTTTCAAAAACTCACAAAATGCAACAATTAAAGATACTATCAAAATCCCCTGATACCAATTCAAAATATCAAATAATAATGCTGATGAAAAAATACCTAGCATAGCTATGAGGACTAATATAATCTCTATTTTTTTTTCAATATGAATCTGTCTAGATAATAATCCAAGCAAATAAACTATTGAGAATACCACATAGTTAATTACAATAATTAAAGAAATTACCCCGAAATCTGCTAAAAATGAAACATACGAATTATCAATTACTAAGAAATTTAAAGTTGTTATTGATAATCCATTACTTGCCATATAGATTGGCAAAAAGTTGAAGCCATTTCCTATAAGAATACGAAAAATGTTTTGACTAAAAATAATATCGAGACTTTTTGTAAAACTAGTTGTTCTATGGAATAGTGAAAAATTATCTGTTGACTGAAGTGCCGAAAACTTCGAGATAAATACTTGGTACAAAGTTTGATCTGACACAAAAATAAACTGTGAAGATACCGCTAAAACAAGAAATAGGAATGAGAAAATAAAAATAGTCCTTACTCTTCTCAAATTCTTATCAACAAAAATTGCTTTTAGGAAAAAATATAGTACAATCAGAACAATTGATAGGAGCATCCCAGTTCGTTTTTCTGTACCAAAAATCAAATAAAGTTGCATTAACATACAGAATACTTTTAGAGCATTATTCTTTAATTTGAAATAGAAAACTAAAGTACATGTGAGCATAACCGAAGTAATCAGAGAATGCTCAAATCCACCACGATAAACCGATAATGTAGTACCTGCTTTGTTTAAAGCTTCAATTTTTTGAGCTAAGGTATAGAAAGAAACAAATGGATTGATTCTACCAAGAGATAATAATTCAAGTAATCCTACGAAGATATTCAAAATACCAATATTTACTATTACCTTTAGGACAGCTCCAAAACCTAACTTATTAAGTATTGTAAGAAAAATTGTAATTTTCGTTGCAATTAAATACATAACAATTAATTCTTTGAAAGAAACATTGTTAGATAGAATCGTATGAAGACCGAAGGAAATAGATGGAATTGAAAAACCAATTACTCCATTTCGTGTTATTTTCAGTTGTTTAGATGAAATAAATACAAATAGTAACAGAAAATCAATTAACAGATAAACAAATTTATTATTATCAGAGAGTCTGTAAAATAATCCCCCCCAATAAAAGGAAAAAACCTGATAATAGCACGTAACTAAGAATAATAATTCATTAATTTTGATTCTAATTCGCATTTCTAACCTCGGAAGAAATCGAAAGATTGATAACCTTTCCAATTGTTTTTTTATTGGCAAAGTGCACTCTTAAACTACTGATAATACTTTTCACTAGGAAGCGCCGTCTGACTAAATCATTATTTTGAAAACTTTGCAAGGATGATTGATCCTCCTTGTGATAAATTGAAATTTCAGGATAATATAGCATTGTTAGCCCTGCTTTTTTGAAAGTAATACTCAAAATCACTTCCTCATAGTACAGGAAAGTTCCTCCAAAAAGACCATCCATTAGATTCAAATAATTTTCTGTCAAAAAAATAACAGAACCATGTAGTGAATAATCTCCATTTGAAGTACCTCTTCCAGAAAAATCATTGGCTTTATCAGCTATTGATTGAAAAAATCTACGTTTTAAAAATGTAAAAATCTTTGAAAATGCGAGACAATTAATGACTAGTGACTTTACTGTTGATTGTAGAGACGTCGGGAAATAGGCGGGATTCTGATTAATACCGTCTGAACCAATAATCTGCGTCCCTATTGCACCAACATGGGATGGATAGGTTAATTTCGACAACTTTTCTACATAATCTACTTGATCAAAAATGACGTCGTTGTTCACTAATAAAATACGGTGAATGAAATATTTAGTTTTTAAAAAGTTAATTCCTAAATTATTGCCATTTGCGAAACCAAGATTTTTTTCTGATCCAATTAAATGAATATTTTTATCATCACTTATCCAATCAGAAATTTTCTCAACTGACTCATTATTCGACCCATTGTCAACTACAACTGCTTCAAATTCTTGTGAACTCTGCTTTCTTAAACTCTCAATACACTCTAAAGTATCTTGCCAATTTAAGTAGTTCAGAATGACTATTCCAATTCTCATTATGTCTCCATTTCCTCTTTCCCTAAATAGTAATGATAAACAGTCTCATGATTATTTTTAAAGTTAGTGTATTTTTTCTTATATGTTAATTTATGAACACCGTAACTTGCATTTATTTTATCCTTTATCTCATCGGACATGACATCGTTTAACTTTCCAAAAAGATAAAATCGTTCATTACCATTAATCTTTTTATTACGAAGAATTTCTTCCATCCCAGTCATTCTAACTGCAAGCAATAATACATAGTCTAATAAAAAATAATCGATAATCTGGTTATATTGAATAAAATACTGATTAAATATGGAAGCAGCTAACTGAAGGAGGGGATAATTTCTAGGCGAATACATAAAAAATGTGCTCCATAACCCTTTAGAAATTGGATGTAGTGGGAGATTATCAGAATGTATACTTAAAAATTCAACACCCGTGAACTCATCTACAACATCCTTCGTGAGAAATATAGTTGCGTCAATCCACAAGCCACCTTTTTGAGATAACAAATTCAAACGGATACAATCTGAAAAGTGAGTTCTAGAAATTGAACCTTGCTTATATTTCCTAATAATCTCTAAAGGTAATTCCACAAATTCTTGAAAGTTTGCTTCAGTTATGATGATTAGATTCCTACCATTAGCTTGCTCTCGTACACTTTTGATACACTTTTTAACAATGTAAGGTGCTGAATCTTCTCCTTGTAACCATGAAATCCAAATCGTATCTGAAGAAGTAACTTCAAGATTATTTGATAATATTTGATTGTAAAGGAATTGAACATCAATATTCTTTTCAATAAACTCTAAAATTTTTTTATTTTTATATTCGTATAGAAACTGACCACTATTTATGAATGGTTGATATCCAATTTTTTTAACAATCTTGTAATAGTTTTCAATGATTTTAAAAATCCTAGTACTAATCACTTAAAAATCTCGTTTCTTTATTTTTGCTAAGATTGATTCTAATTTTTGTAGGAATGCTAATAAGGATAGACGTTTTGTTTTCAAGACAGAAACAAATACTTTTTCTTTTGATAAAAGATAGGAATATTTCACATTTCTCAAAGATGTTGCGTACTCTTTTCTAGATAAGAGATTTCGATATTCTCTTTGATTTTCAATTTTTGCTGAACGAGAATCTGCAAATTGAAAATATAACTTATAATAGGAATTGATACCAATCAAACGCTTGATATGAAGAGCATCTAAGAATATTTCTGATTTATTAAATCGATTTATGAAAAATTCTACTTCCGTATTCACTAAGTCAAATAAATAAATAACATTAGGATTTCGTTTATTCGTTGCGCTTTCTTGATTTTTTCGGTAATGATAAATCGGCTCATCAATATAGACTATTTCATTTGCATATTCAAATGCATACATGTTAAAGATATTATCTTGCATTCGTCTTAATTCAGGTAAAAAAATCAGTTGATATTTATCAAGGAATTCTTTTCGATAAGCCCTTGCCCAGGGAACTCCAACTCCAATTTCTGGTGGAAAATAGGAAGTAACACCCTTGGCAATCAATTGTAGTTGAAGTAACTCTTTCTCTTTTCCTTTAAAAATAAATGATTCTTTCCAAAATGAATTAACAACCTCTTTTTCTTTGTAATTTACAAAGGCAGCAAAGAGAATGATATCTGAACTTGGATTTTTTGAAATAGCTTCTTCAACAACCTGATAAAAATTCTCATGTAACCAGTCATCAGGATCAGAGAAAATGATATATTCTCCTTTTGCATTGGCTAATCCTAAGTTTCGAGCGACTGAAACTCCTTGGTTTACTTGATGTAAAGCCTTAACAAATGGATACTTTGCTGCATATTCATCAATAACATACCCACAAACGTCTGCATAGTCATTATCATCGACAAGTATAATTTCTACATGTTCTGGTATCTCTAAAATATGCGAATCTAATCCGGTTCTTAAATTTTGTTCATCAATTTTATAAATTGGAATAATGATGCTGTACTTCACTTTAGAAACTTTGTCCATATTTCTTCCCAAGAAACTTCGCTTTCAAAAAGGAAATTCCTTTCTCTACTAAATTCACTTTTTCTAAGTACATGAATGGAACTTCTTTCACAGTCAATTTTTGTTCCTTCAACCAGACATTGAATAAGATTTCACTGACACGACCTGGGTAGCGTGCATGAAAGGCTGAATAACCGTCTACTCCAACTACTTCTATCAAACGTTCTAAAATTGGGAATAGCCATTCAAAGTAGCAATCTGCCGCTTCTTTTTTCATGACAAACATATTGAACATATAGCCGCTTGTTTGACCCACAACCTGATCAAATGCCGTCAAGTAACTCGGTGAAAGATCAGCGATAATTTTTCGTACTGCAGGCAAATGTGTTTTATCGAGGGTATTTCCATAATGACTATCTAAGGTTTCGATATAATATTTTCTTCTTGATGGAACTAATACATCTGCTTGGTCCAAAAGATATTCCAATTCTGCTTGAGTTAGGACAACTTGATCAATATCAATCCCTTCATGGAAGGCTTGCTTCTTCATAGTAAAAAAGCGACGGTAATGAACTAAGCCCAGGTAATCGCAGTTTAAATTTTTCCATGCCCAGTATAGTCCCGTTAACTCACTATAATAAGGATTGAGGTGAGAAATATTCTCACCTGAATTATCTCCTATATAGCCAATATCAGCTTTCCCTTCTCTTCCCACATGAATCGGAAGATATAAGTTGGAATCCGTCGGCATTTTTGCTTTTTTATGAGTAGCTACAATCAGCTTAATGTTTTTCACACATTCTCCTCTTATTTCACTTCATTTCTCACACACTGCAAGGCCGCACCGATAACCTGGTGCATATCATAATAGCGATAATGACCCAGACGGCCTCCGAAAATAACATTCTCTTGTTGTTCAGCCAAGCGCTTGTAGGCAGTGTAAAGTTTATTGTTGCGATCATTGTTTACTGGATAGTAAGGCTCATCCCCACGCTTCCAAGTCTTCGAATATTCGCGTGTAATAATAGTTTTATCTTGTATCCCAAACTCAAAATGTTTGTGCTCGATGATTCGAGTAAACGGTGTTTCACTATCTGTGTAGTTAACAACAGCATTACCTTGGTAGTTTTCCATATCCAAAACTTCTGTTTCAAAACGAAGGCTACGGTATTCCAGTTCACCAAGCTCATAATCAAAGAACTCATCAATCATACCTGTAAAGACAACTTTTGGATAGTTCGCCAAGTATTCTTCCTTATTAGCAAAGAAATCAACGTTTGTCTCCACATCGATATTTTCATGATCCAACATTTTTTCAACAATCTGCGTGTAACCACCGATTGGAATACCTTGATAGGTATCGTTGAAATAGTTGTTATCATAAGTCAAACGCACTGGTAAACGACGGATGATAAAAGCTGGTAGTTCCGTACAAGGTTTTTCCCACTGCTTCTCTGTGTAAGACTTAATCAATTTTTCATAGATGTCTGTACCAACAAGGGAGATAGCTTGCTCTTCCAAGTTCTCAGGCGTTTTTCCACCTAAAACAGCCCGTTGCTCAGCAATTTTTGCCTCAGCTTCAGCAGGAGTGACTACACCCCAAAGCTTGTTAAAGGTATTCATATTGAATGGAAGGTTGTAAATTTCACCCTTATAGTTGGCAACTGGTGTGTTTGTGTAGCGGTTGAACTCAGCAAATTGATTGACATAGTCCCAGATTTCCTTTTCAGAAGTATGGAAAATGTGTGCACCATACTCATGAACTTGGATGCCTTCTACTTCTTTGGTATAGATATTACCGGCGATGTGGTCACGCTTCTCGATAACCTTTACTTTTTTTCCTTTTTTAGCTGCTTCATGGGCAAAGACTGCACCGAACAAGCCCGCACCGACAACTAGATAATCATAATTTTTCATTTTAATTCCTGTAAGTAAAAATTCTAAATATTACTTAGCCCCTTCTCTAAATAGAATGACCTTGATGGTCAATAATATTATTTTTACATCAGACCAGATGGTCCAATTATCGATATAAGCTAAGTCTAGCTTCACCACCTCATCGAAATTGGTGATTTCACTCCGTCCACTGACCTGCCAAAGACCTGTAATACCAGGTTTGAAACTGAGGCGGCGTTTTTGACTAGGTGTATAGGCTTCAAACTCATCAACTGTTGGCGGCCGGGTTCCGACTAAGCTCATGTCTCCCTTGAGAACGTTATAAAATTGTGGGAGTTCATCCAAACTGGTTTTACGAATAAAGTGCCCAATTTTTGTAATGCGAGGATCGTTGTCCATCTTGAACATCCCTCCCTGCATTTGATTTTGCTCCATCAACTCTGATTTGCGAGCCTCCGCATCCTGACTCATGGAACGAAACTTATAGAATTTAAAAACCCGACCATTTCGACCGACACGATCCTGCGCAAAGATAACAGGGCCACCATCTTTTTTGATGATTGGTGCCAAAAACAAATAGGCAATTCCAAACAAGACCAAGCCAACAAGAGAACCAAGGATATCCACAATTCGTTTCAAAATCACATGACTAATCGCATAAAAATTGGAAGAAAAGCTAATGATGTGAAAATTCCCGAAGTGACGGATTTTTTTACTACCAAAAGTATCCAGATCAAACAGGTTTACATGGACATTGACCTCGATCCCCATAACTTCAAATTCTGAAATCCAATAAGCCAAATCCAATTCAGTCTGACTACTTGGAACATTGATGAAAACCTTGTCGATAGCTTCTGTTTTGGCAAAATGTATCGCATCTTCTACTTGAACCCAGTGCAAATCGCCAACTCTTTTTGGCTCCTTGTCCATCAAGACAATACCTGCAATATTTTCAGGTTTCAACCCAATTGTTTGTAAGTTGATTAAAACCTGGTCCAAGCGTTCTGAAACAGTAAGTACCAGCAAGCGATTGGCTGCCGTTGAATGATGCAGACCTTTCAGAACAAGGTTAATCAGATAGATTCCCAAAATATTCAAGATGAGAAAGTAAATGACCTCCCAACGCGAAATAATAAAGTTCTCTTCCAGCATGAAAGCTGTGAATGCTAAGGAAAGAGAAAATATCACATTGTAGGTGACAACCTTCTCAAACTCCCTAATCGCATCTCTGTTCCAAAAGTTTTCTTCCATTCTGGAACTATAATAAGCAAAAAAATGAATAAATCCTAAAATAATTAAATCGGAACGCGTCATATCTGTGTAGGGAAGCTCAACAATAATCATCCCAACAAGTATAACAACAGCTAATTGAACAAAGAGAAGGTTTGACTGCCTTCTACCACCATTTTCCATTCAAAAATCCCCCCAAGGGAAAGCTTATTTTTTCCCGTAATTTCCGTAGCTACCGTAGTTTCCGTATGAACCATATTTCTCAAGACTTGTATCATACTTATTCAAAATAATGCCCAAGAAAGGTGTCCCAGTTTGTTCCAATTGTTCTTTGACTTTCAAAACTGCCTTGCGCTTTACAGTTCCAGCTTCTGCTACAATCGTTGTTGCGTCACACTTTTGTGCAATAATGGCCGCATCAATAACTAAGCCAAGTGGTGGAGCATCGACGATTACATAGTCATAATACCGTCTCAAAGTTGCAATCAAGCTATCGAAGTTTTTACTTTGCAATAGAGCTGTTGGGTTAGGTGAAATTTTTCCCGATTCAATGACTGTTAAGTTTGGTACATCTGTTTCACACAAGCCTTGGGATAAATCTGTCCGACCTGACAAATAATCGGTCAATCCTGTAATCTTTGTTTTAGGTTTAAAGAATCCAGACATGACAGAATTTCGGATATCAGCATCAACCAAAATGGTTTTGTAGCCTGCACGCGCAAAGGCAATGGCGATACTTGCCGCAGTGGTACTTTTTCCTTCGTTTGGTTGAACTGAAGTAATTGCTACAACTTTTATTCCTTCTCCACTTAACTGGATATTGGTTCGAATGGCATTAAAATACTCTTCCGTTTTTTTGACTAACTGCAATTTATTTTTAGCTAATTCAAGATGTGACATGTCTTACTCCTACTTCAATTTACTAATATTCGGTACAACACCGATGAGAGGAACTCCCATTTTCTCCTCAACGTCTTCTGGTCGTTTAATGCGATCATCCATCACTTCCATTATCAAAATAATGCTAGCCGCTAAGAAGGTTCCAACTAAGAATCCTAACGCCATATTTCGTGTTGTATTTGGTGAAGATGGAGATTTTGCAGGTGTTGCTTCTTCCAAGGTGGTAACATCGCTCACTTTTGTAACTTCAATGATTTTTTGAGCAGCTACGGCTCGAAGACTGTTGGCGATACGGGCAGCTTCTTCTGGATCACTATCACGAACAGTAATGGAAACGATGCGAGTATCGACAGGAATTGATACCGATACTTTACTTGCCAGTGTGTCATCTAAGTCTAGTTCACCTTCAACTTGCGACAAAACATCTTGGGACATGATGATCTCTTTGTAGTCCTTAACCAAATAGGTTCCCGCTTGCAGTTCTTGGTTGGTCAAGCCCTGTGCTCCTTCAACTGATTGATTGACTACATAGATACGGGTCGTCGAATCAAACTGCGGAGTCATCAAGAATGCTGAGATAATAAAGGCTATAACGGTTGTTACCACTGAAGCAATGATAATATAGAATTTCTTTCTCCACAAGGTTTTAAGAAGGTAAAGAACATCAATCTCTAATAGATTTTCTTCCTGATTTTTCATAATATCTCCTTTTACTTACAATTTGTTTTTCAATAAATCCAAGGGATTGTTCATAAACAAATCCTTGGCATAGTCTTGGCCATAACGCTGGCTAATCAATTCATAGGCTTCCTTCATATAAGGTGGCCGTGAAGACAGATTGTGCATATCTGAGGCAATAAAATGTACCAAATCCTGGTCTAGAAACTGCTTAGCCCGCTTTTTAAAGTCCTTATGTTTGTCTCCAAACAGTTTGGTTTTCAAAACACTGGAACTATTAATCTGCATATAAGCACCCTGATCTATGAGAGAGCGAATTTTGTCAAATTCTCCCTCCAAGGCCTGGTATCGTTCGATGTGGGCTATAACGGGGGTCCTTCCCATTGCCAATAATTCTCGAACTGCTTCTTGAATGAACTTCAAAGGTGTGTTGGTTGAAAATTCAACTAATACTGCATCCGAGCTGCCATAACCTGGTAGTTCTTTCTTTTCAAGTTTATTTAAGTATTCGCGGCTATAATAAATCTCAGCTCCATAATAGATAAATAGATCATCTGCTACTTGCTTGGCTAATTCTTGCACCTGGCGGAAGTTTTGCCAGATGGTTTCTTCTGGCGTTTCAAACATTCCTTTTCGACGATGTGAAGTTGCAACGATTCCTCTGACACCCTGGCGATAGGCTTCTTGTAACAAAGCCAAACTATCCTCTGGTGTCTTTGGTCCATCATCTACCCCAAAGATGATGTGAGAATGGATATCTAACATGTTAATTCCCCGAAATGATTGATTGAATCTTATTGGTTACTTGAGTCAAACTGTCCTGGTTGATTTCAAGCATGTAGAGTTGTGAAGTAGGCATAGCATAAGATGGCAGGCCCATACGACCAGTACCTGTCAAATCTTGCGATTCGACAGAATAAGAAGAACCTGATTCCATCTGTGTATTGACCAATTGCATCATTGTTTCCAATGGCATATCCGTCTGAACAGAGGATTCAATACCCGAGATAATCTCTTGGTAGTTGGTCAAGTTCTCAGGTTTGCTCAATTTTTCGATCAAGGCTGCAATCACTTTTTGTTGATTCCGACCACGATCAGCATCTCCATCAGACAAGGCGTAACGTTCACGCACAAAGGCCAGAGCTTGCTTCGCATCTAAATGAATATTCCCGGCTGGGAAATGTGTACTGTCGTGAATACTTGTAAACGCTGTTTCGTTATAAACATCAATTCCTCCGACTACATCAATCAGATTCAAGAAGGATGTAAAATTGAGACGGACATAATAATTGATATCAATGCCATACAGGTTTTCCAAGGTATGTTCAGATGCTGACACACCATAAATGCCCGCATGGGTCAATTTATCATATTGGTTTTGACCACCGTCAGCTATGGCTACATAAGCATCCCGAGGCGTTGTTGTCAAGAGAACCTTATGGGTTTTCATGTTGACCGTCATGATGATATTGACGTCTGAACGAGAAATCGATGAAATTGGACCATAGGTATCTATACCACTAATGTAAATATTGAGAACATCTCCTGAAACTTCTTCCGAGTTTGTTTCAACTTCCTTGATAATCGTGTAGGTGTAGATTTTCTTTACTTTTGAAGTAAAGTCTGGAACTTCATTTTCAATAATGTCTGTGAAGACGCCGTTCAAGACCATAGCTTCTGATCCACCATCCATCATAGTTTGGTAGGCATCTAGATAGGAAGCCGATTGGGACAATGGCAGGTCGACATTCTCCATCGATTTGATATTAGCCACCAATTCATCGATATTGCTAGAATCATTTGCAGTTGGAGCAAGGACGCTGGTCAGTTGGCTAACATCTGTAATGGGACTATCAGCTGGTACAATCACACTCATTTCATATTCGGAAAAACTCGAGGAAGAGTTGAGATTGGATGACAGATTGACCATACTTTGTAGACCATATAGTCCCAATGAGCTGACTAACAAGGCAAGCACAAGCATAACTGCGGTAAAGATGCGCGCTGCTTTTTTAAATATGAAAAAAATAGCTAATAAAAAGACTCCAACCATCAAACCTGTGACCACATGGTTGATGGATCGGAAATCAAGCACTTGGTAGCGGTACATTGTAAAGAGAATGAAAGTAGTTAACAAGCCGTATATAAAGAGTAAGACAATGTTAATGATATCTAATTTAGAAGACTGTTTTCGATTCAAATTGCTTTTCATAAGAATTCCCTTTTCTATAATACTCCAATTATATCATATTGGAAAATGCATAGCTACAAATATTGTGTAAATGAAAACGTTAAATTGAAATTTTTGCATCTATTTACTGATAATTTTCGCAAACAATATATTAAATTTGTCAGATTGATCTTCCTGATAGCTAAATCCATCAACTTCCAAGTGCAAGACCTGCTCCAAATCTTGTATCTGTTTTTCTGCCAAGAGGGAAACCATACGTCCTCTTGCTTTTTTGGAAATGGTTGAATGGACTCGTTTTTTTCCATTTAGGATTTCTGCAAACTGGATACGAACCATCTTTTTCTGAAGGGCTGGACTGAATACTTGTTCAAATTCCGATGATAAGAGCGAAATCACCAAATCTTCTCCTTCTAATTGACGGTCATAGGCCTGACGCCAAAATTGTTTTAAGGAGCGGGAGCCGATTTTCACACTCCCCTGAAAGTCTAATCGATGGGGAGAAATTAGGTCAAATGGTGAGATTAAGCCATAGAGCCCTGTCGCAATCAAGACATGCTTGTCTAAATAGTGCTCTTCTTCAGCCGAAAGGTCACGACGCTTCATATAGCGGTACATGAGGCCATCGTACAATTGAAAAGCTGGATAGGACTTGGCCTGACCTTGCAAAATGCGTTGCCAACGGTCTGCTTCTAGCTGGGCCCTCTCTTCGTTGAGTTTGTAAAAACGTGCCAATTCTGCCAGGGACAACTGGGAAAGTTGAGTGGCAACTTGTTGGCTGGCCGAAGACAGGGATTGGAAGGGGTGATTATCGAGATTGGTATTTAATTCTTTTGCATTTGGTAATAATATTTTCATGTGAATAGTATATCATAGAGAGCATTTTCTTGCATTTTGAATCCTTATAGGTTAAAATCTAGTTATCATAACTAGATGAAGAGGTGATTAAAATAATCAACTTACCTACTTGGGAGCAACTGCCTACGCTCGACCTTTACTTAGACCAAGTCTTGCTCTACGTCAACCAGCAGACCAGCTCTGCTATTTCCCAAAAAGAAAAACCGCTGACTGCTGCCATGATCAACAACTATGTCAAACATGGCTATCTTCCCAAACCCATAAAGAAAAAATATGGGCAAGGACAGCTGGCGCGACTCTTGGTTGTGACCATCTGCAAGCCTGTCTTCCCTATTGCCAGCATCCATGCGGTGATCGAGCAATTGGGACAGGAGCTGGACTCGCAAGTCCTCTATAATAGTTTTGTGGCCAGTCTGGCAGGGAAATCGGACCCGGTCCATCCCTTAATCGACAAGGCCTGTCAAACCATTCTCGCTTATCAGGAAGCTATCAACTTGGCAGAATCCTACCTTGGAGGTTCCCATGAATCAAAGCTTTAAACTTTCACTCCCACTCTCTTTCGGAGAAGAGGTGGGCAATGCCGTCACTCATGCGGTCGCTGCCTTAGTCATGCTGATCTTGCTGCCGATTTCTGCCATTCACTCTTTTGAAACAGGCGGACTTTTGGCTGCGACTGGGACTTCCATCTTTATCATCAGTCTCTTTCTCATGTTTCTGTCCTCCACCATTTACCACTCCATGTCCTATGGCTCGACCCACAAGTATATCTTGCGAATCATCGACCATTCCATGATTTATATCGCCATTGCGGGGTCCTACACGCCCGTCGTTTTGGCCCTCATGAACAACTGGCTGGGCTATACGATTTTAATCATCCAGTGGGGGACGACCATTTTCGGTATTCTTTACAAGATTTTCGCTAAAAAAGTCAATGAAAAATTCAGTCTGACCCTCTATCTAATCATGGGCTGGCTGATTGTCTTGATTCTGCCACCAATCGTGCAGCAGACAGGTCCAATCTTCTGGGGACTGATGCTGGCCGGTGGTCTGGCTTATACCGTTGGGGCTGGTTTCTATGCAAAAAAACGCCCCTACTTTCACATGATTTGGCACCTTTTTATCATCTTGGCTAGCATCTTGCAATACCTAGCCATTGTCTACTTTATGTAGGTCTTGCGGTTTGACTGCATTTTCGCTACAATAAATAAAAACTGTACGGGGACAGATGATGAGTATTTACCAAGACATTGTAGCAGATATTATTGAAGGAATTGAGACTCATCGGTATAAACGAGGGCAGAAACTGCCCTCTATTCGCCAGTTGAGCAAAGAGTATGGTTGTAGTAAGGACACGGTCCAGAAGGCTATGTTGGAACTTAAGTACCAGCATCGGATTTATGCCGTGGAAAAATCTGGCTACTACATCCTAGAGGATCAGGATTTTCAAGATCGAACTGTGGAGCTGAATCCGGAAGACTTTCAACAATTGCCTTATGAAGACTTCCGCTCTTGTCTAACCGAGAGTTTACTTGGCCGGGAAAACTATCTCTTCAATCACTACCACCAACAGGAGGGACTGGAAGAGTTGCGAATTTCCTTGCAAGGCTTGCTGGCTGACTATACTGTCTATACAAAAAAAGACCAGCTTGTCATCACAGCTGGTAGCCAACAGGCCCTTTATATCCTCAGCCAGATGGATTTTGGTGAGGGACGGACGGATATCCTACTCGAATCTCCTACCTACCATAGGATGCAAGATTTGGTGGAGCGTCAGGGCTTGCCCTATCAAACCATTGAGCGAACCTTTGACGGTATTAATTTGGAGGAATTGGAAGGGATTTTTCAGACAGGGAAGATTAAGTTTTTCTATACCATTCCTAGACTGCATAATCCTCTGGGATCTAGTTATGACTTGACCAGTCTGAAAAAGATTGTTGAATTAGCAGAGCGTTATCAGGTCTACTTGGTGGAAGATGATTACTTGGCTGACTTTGACAGCCAACATAACCTGCCCTTGCACTATCTGGACACAGCTGGGCGGGTTATCTATATAAAATCTTTCACGCCTACTCTCTTTCCTGCTCTGCGATTGGGGGGCGTAGCCCTCCCCAAAGAACTGCTACACCCCTTTTTGCAGTATAAGAGTTTGATTGATTACGATACCAACCTCATCATGCAAAAAGCCTTGTCCCTCTATATCGATAACGGGATGTTTGCCCGCAATACTCGACACCTTGTGGTCATGGGACAAGAAGAGGAGATCCAGATGAGAAAGCTGCTTGCTGCAAGTCAACTGGACCTTGCCGTTCGATTTACTCCTCATGTCATGATTCTTGAGATCCCTCATCGGCATCCTATCCCAACTCCACTAGTAGATGGAGTCCGTTTCTACAAGGGAAAACAGTTCAACTACCTTGCACTGCAACTCCCCAGCAATGATTCACAAGCTATCCTATCTTACCTAACCAAGCTAAGAAAAAAAGAAAGTTGAAGCAACTTTCTTTTTTTGTTGGTCTGATGAAAGGGTTGCAGGTACTTACCAGTCCACATGATTTTCTCCCCTTAGGCGCCTTTTTCTATTTTGACAAGATAGTCCGATTCCAGTAAGGCCACATGCTAGACCCAGAGCAAATAATGACTGGTCTTTGCTTGCAGTCTCTGGAAGTCTTGCTTGATTAGCATTCTCACCTGAACCAACAGGTTTTCCGCTACTTTGTTTGTCAGCATCTTGTTTAAAGACTGGCATTTGATCGTCTCGCAACTGAGGATCGCTTACTGAAGTCGCTTGTAGGTCTGGACTGACTTGCTCATCCTTCTGACTAACTTGCACTCGACTACCCACAGCCACTATTTCTGGTAAAGGATCCTGCTGGCTAGTTTCCACTAATCTGCTCGCGATTAATTCCCCTTGGATATAGATATCTTCATAATGCTGGTTCAAGAAGCCTTCTAAACCTGCTTGAATCACTTTTTTCTCTCCCAAAGGGAGGTTTGGATTTTCCTCCATCAAACTAGGATAGGACAGCTTGGTCTCTGTTTCTCTCCTTCTATACTCGATGGCAAGACTAGGGAGTGTCAAACCTTCTGGCAATTGGCTCCTTGCTCCCTTCTCCAGAAGGAGAATAAGCTTCTCAAGCTCTTCTTCAATCTGGTCCAGATTGACTTCAGGAACTTCTAATTGACTGCGCAAAGTCGCCACCTTCTCTTGGAAAGTTGGTTCATCCCAAGGTTTCCAACCAGTTCTGTCTGTCGTCAACAGTGCCTGTAATTGTGCTACAAGCTGACCTTGTCTTGCCAATAGCTGTGCACGACCTGTTCCAATTCGTATGCGCTTGGCTTGGGCAGCTGTTTGGACGGTATCAACCAGGCGACTGGAAACCAGTACATCATCCTCGTATCTGTCTTCAAAAATCTTTTGAATGCTTCCCGTTCTTCCCTGGCTTTCAATTACTTCTTCACCCAGTGCCAATTGGTCATCGGAAATCTTCTCAACTGGAATGGCGATTTCTTCTTGAACTTCCCGTCTTTCCAGACGCACTTGTGGTTCTGCCTTTTTCAGACTGAGGTTGCCAATCGCTGCTGTCAGCTCTGCTATTTTCTCCGAAACCAACTGACGGCTTGCCTGACCCTCTAACAAAGTCTTGGCAGCTCTAACTTTTTGTTCTAACTCTTCGATACTGCTTGGAGAATAGGCTGCCGCTAGAAGAAGGTGGGCATCGGCTTCTAGGATTTTTTCCTTGAGGGCTTGCAAATAGTTGGTGCTTGCAGGTGTCAATTCAGCAGCAGAGCCAAAGCCTCCGTGTCCATCCGTAACAACCATCTTCAGATACCTCACTGTCCTTGGACTAAAGCGAATCTGCTTTTCTTGGCCTGTGTCTGGAAGACTTCCTTCAGTCAGGAGTTGGTAATCATCTGATTCTTGCAATTTGCCGTACAATTGATAGGCTGTGATGTGCCCATTATTTCCAGATTGTCTAGGTAGATAGTTCAAGTGGTCTAGGTCTTGCGCCTCTTTCATATCTATCAAGATAGTAGCTGGTAGATTCTTTTTGGCTGGCTGCCACTGGGTATGCCAAAGCGTTGTGCTATCACCGTCAAATGCCATCGAAATTGGTCCATCAGCATTTTCATTGTCACTACTTACTAGCCAATTTTGCCGAGCAGGGCGAAGACTAGACAAGCCCTTGTCTTGCCATACAAGCAACTGATCAATCAAGCCTGTCATGGCATGCTCTTTACTGCCAATATAGGCAGTCGGCAAGGTCAAACTCACCTGCTTACCACCGGTTGCTTGACGGGAAAGGGTATCTACTAGCTCCCCATTGACATACAGCTGACTCATTCCAATCGAACCTTTGAAGGTTAGATGAACCCATTGGTCCCTCGGCAAGGTATAGTTAAAGGAATGATCATAGCCTTCAAGGGACAAACCGACTTTTCCAGTTTCTTTTTGAACCAGTTTTATGGCATCTCGACCTGACTCCATCAAAATCTGTTGGCCTTGGGCTGAAGCATCCAATTTTACCCAGACAGAAAGGCTGTTCTGAGGACCAACTTTCTCAAGCGGTGTCTTGAAATAAGAAGAACCGCCAGCTAAACGCAAGGCACGACCTGCTTGACCATCCGCAAATGAGATGGCATGTTCTTGGCTCCCATCAAAATTATTACCTGAAAAATCTTCTATATTGTCCAAATCAAACTTGTAATGCAGCAAAGTCTCCCCAAGACTGTTGATCTGGTGATGGGGATTGTAATTGGCAGGCTTGCCAATGGCTTCCACTGCAGCCAAGTATTGTCGATAGCTACCTCCATCTCGGTTGCCCCACATCTTGGCCGTCAAGGCTGGTAGCACTGCCTCAAAACGCTTGTAGATATCTTGTTCTAAGACACCGTTGGCACGGCGGTCAATCATATCATTCCAAATGGCAAAGGCAGCACCTTTCATCTGCTCAGAACCAGCAGGGATGATGGTATTGCCCATCTTATTGACTTCCCATTGATTGTAGAGTCGCTCAGCATTGAGGTAGTCGGCATAGTAACCAGCTGCAGGCACGATATACAGATCCCCATCCAAGGTATTAATCAAGGAGTAGCCTAGCTGGTACATATCCGCTGGCCTTGCCCAACCTGTTGACCAGATATTCATCTCCGTACCTTCCACACGGACTGGTGTTGTTCCTGGTTTTGCAGTCAAGCTCCCCCAAAAGCGCGGTGTTTTCCCTCGATCAATAGCAAAGCGCAAGAGCTGATCTGTGAAGGCACGAAAGGCTTCGTTGTTACCTTCAAATTCATCCACGCCGATGTGAATGGTGTCGGTTTCCTCAAATACAGGATCCTCACCTGTCAGGTATTCATCCCAAACACTCTTAATAAAGGCTAGACTTTCTGGATTGGAAACCTCCAGATGATCCGCCCATCGATTGACTGTTCGATCCGTCATGGTCAAATCTGGACGAACCTTGGTAAAGGCTAGAGCATGGGCTGGCGCATCAAATTCTGGCACAATTCGAATACCCCGATTCTTAGCAAAGGCAATCAGCTCCTTAAATTCTGCCTTAGAGTAAAAGACATCCTTTGCTGTCAGGTCTGCCTTGTTGAGACCGCCATTGCCTCCTTCTTTAATGTCTGATTCCAATCGAAAAGCTGAATAAGCACCGTAAGGATTGCCTTCGCGTTGGTATTCTTCAACCCAGATGTAATTATCATTGAGGTGGAGCTGGAAGTCATTGAACTTATACCAAGAGAGAGCTTTGATCATGTCCTTCAAAACGGAGAGCTGGATCGGTTTTCTCCCTACATCCAACATAAACCCACGGGTTTCATATTTAGGATAATCTCTGGCAATCCCTTTGGCAATCTGGTCTGGATTTTGGTTTAACAATTGCAAGAGGGTCTGGGTGGACCAAAATGCACCTGTAACTTGATTGGCCTCCACCTTAATATGGTCTCCGATGGTTAGGAGATAGCCTTCTTTTTTCAAGCCAGGATCACGATCATTGAGTTCAAAGTAGAAATCGCCAGCCTGTGGCGCCTCACCGTAAACAAGTGCAATGCTTCTTCCTGTGATAGCTTCATAGTCTTCCTTAAAACTTTGGACAGCATAGGCTAAGGCCTCTCGGTCATCCTCACGAACAACAATCCTGCTAGTTGCTCGCGCTTGAAAATGGCCAGTATGCCCCTTCCATTCAGCTAAACCTGGTGCGACTGTCAGCTTGGCATTATCAGACTCTTCTACTCGGTAGAGTCCCTCCACCAGGACAACTCTAGCTGGTGTTTCATAAACCTGATCCCCTCGTCGAAGACGGTAATTGTAGCTAACCGTCGTATCCACTAGTGGCCGGTAAATAGTTAAATCTCTATCCAGGATTTGCTCCAAATCTGCCCCGATAAATTCAATTTCGACACCTTGAGGAACCTGTGGTAGACTCCAACGGGTCAAGTCCCTAGTCAGGATTGGAATTTCCAATCGTGCAGCAATGTCACTCAGACTTTCTTCCTGCCGTGCGATAACTGCTTCCTTAAAGACTTCTATCTCATATACAGAAACGGTGTCCCAGGTAACCTGCCGACCATCTTTGGTTTCCCCGCTCGCATCAAACTGGTCAATCACTAGCTTGAGATAGCGACCAGTTTGGCTAGTTGACAGTGAAAAAATCTCCTTGAAGTCACTTGGTTTTTGAGTACGTATCAGGACATCTCTCCATTGTTGCCCATCATCTGATACTTGGAAGCGATAGTTGGAAGCATTTTTACGTTCCCAATCTACCGTGATTGTGGAAAAGGTCTCTCTTTGTCCTAAATCAATCTGGATAAATTTTGGACTATGGCCACGGTCACTCGCCCATCGTGTTGTCCCATTGCCATCTGTTACCCTGTCAGCTGATAAATTGGCTACTTCCTGACCATTTGCTTGGACTGATTTACCTTTGGCTAAATTGGTCAAGACCGCCTGCCCCAGCAACTCGATTTCATAGAGTGAAACGGACGGCCAGTTGAGTTGACCTCCGTCATACTGGTCAATCAAGAGCTTAAAGTAGCGGGCTTCAACTGCTTCTTCTAGCTGAAAACGAGTATCGAGTGCCACATGTTCTGTGCCAGCTTTACGGTAAACCGTTCGATAGGTCTGATTATCATCCGAAGCCTGCAGTTGGAATCCTGTGACATTATCCCTTTCCCAGTAAATAGCTACTTCTTCCACCCTCTTGGGACTTCCTAGGTCCAGTTTAAGTTGACGGTCATCTGTGCCCATCTCTGTTCCCCAACGCGACTGGTCCAGATTGGCTGCTGAACGATTGATAATCCCATCGACAGCTCGACTAGCTGGAAATTCATTCTCCTGGTTATCCGCAACTACCTGGGCACCTTGGGCATGATTAACCCAATGACGCTCACCAGCGCTTGCTTGGGAAAAGTTGGGCTCGGTTAGATCTGCTAGCTTCTCTTCTTGGTCTGGAGAAGAAGATCCTGACTCATCCTGTAAAACCACCGAATCTACTGCTACAGCTTCCTCTTGCTCTCCCTGGACAGGATGAGCTAGCTCATGGTCTGTTTCAAGTGCCAGAGCAGGCGTTAAGGCTTCGCCAGCACTTTCTAGTTGCTCTGCATGCACCAACTGCCCACCTTGGAGACTGGCTAATAGGCTACTACAAATCAATACCGAACCGACTCCTAGACAAGTTTTCCGAATAGAAAATGTCTCTACTAACCTTTTCGAAAAATGCTTCACCATATGTTTCCTTTCTGCTTTTTGTTCACGACTCTTTTATTTATATATTAACATATTTAAAATTGTCATTCAAGAAAAAGGACAAAACATGGCATAGAAAAAAGCAGGTCCTCTGCCTGCTTACTTTTTTTAGATTTCATAGCCCATCAAGAGACCACCTTCTTCTGCATAGAAAGAGCATAGTCCCGAAGTTGCCACTTCTTCAACGATGGCATTTGGATAGTTTTCTTTGACCAAATCAGAAAATTGTTGAAAGAACTTGTCATTATTGCGGTGAGCCATGATGATGCGTCCACCCTTATAGCCTGCTTTTTTCATTTCTTCAAAGGCTGCTGTCACAGATTTCTTATGACCACGCGCCTTTTGGAGCAATTCCAACTTGCCTTCGCTGCTGGCTTCACCGACCATACGGATGTTCAGTAAACCAACTACAGTTCCCACTAGCTTGCTCAGGCGACCGTTTTTGACTAGATTATCAACCTTGGCAAGGACAAAGAGTAATTTGCTATTTTCTTGGTAGGTGGTGATGGCTGAAACGACCTCTTCAAACTCCAATCCTGAGCTAATCAAACGATTAATCTCTGTAACCAGCAAGTCCATCTCCCCTCCGGCTGAAAGGCTATCAATCAAATGAATCTTGGCATCTGGATGCTCTTCCAAATACATGTCGCGTGCTACTCTGGCACTATTAAAACTGCCAGACAAGGTCCCTGTCAAGGTCACCACGATAATCTGATCTGCCCCTTCAAAGGCTGCTTGGTAGGCTTGAGGACTCGGACAAGCTGAACCAGCTGCCTCAGACGAAGCGTACATAACCTCCATCATCTTGTCGATATCCAAGTCTGCCTGGTCAACGAAGGTCTCTGCCCCAATTTGGACGGTCAAGGGAACACTAATAAATTCTGCGTTTGGCGCCAACTGATCCAGTTGACGGTAATCACAACCAGAGTCTGCAACAATTTTCCATTTTTTCATGATTTTTCCTTACATTCTTACTTTCTTCAACGATTTTTATTTGACAAGCAAAGTATCTTTCCTTACAATTATATCATGAATGGAGACCATCTGAAAGCATTTACTTTCAGATGTCACAAGGAGGATCCTTATGTCAGAGCGTAAGATTTCGCCACGGTCATTAAAAAACTTGACCAAGGCCAACCAGGAGATGAATCAGTTGACACGAGAGTCGATTGAAACTGCCCTACTCTTTTTAATGGAAAAAAAAGACTTAAAACAGATTTCCATTTCTGAATTGGTGAAAAAAGCTGGCGTATCTCGCAATGCCTTCTACCGCAATTACAAGTCCAAGGAAGAAATCCTTGAGGTATACTATGAACGAACTTCCAGTAACCTTAAAAAGAAATGGCATGATTTGCAAGATAAGGTTCAAAAAGAGGGCGTCAAGCAAAGCTTTGCAGATTTTGTCCAAGAACAAAAACGCAAGGCAGAGCAAAGCAAAACCCTATCCAACGTCAGTCAATGGATCAAAGAAAAAACAAAACGGGATTAAAAGTCCCGTTTTTTGCTTGCTTTCTATTTTTCGCCTAATTTTCTAGTCTTTTTGAGGGCGGCGGCGACTGCCTTGATGATGGCGTAGCGGAAGCCTTCTTTTTCAAGAGCCACCACGCCTGCAATGGTCGAGCCTCCTGGCGAGGTCACTTCCTGTCGGAGCTGGGCTGGGTGTTTGTCGCTGTTCAAGACCATCTGAGCAGTTCCAGCAAGGGTCTGAGCCGCCAAAACCTTGGCATCTTGAGCCGTCAGCCCATTTTGCACACCGGCATCGGTCAAAGCCTCAATCATCTGATAGACAAAGGCCGGGCCGCAGCCTGCGATAGCCGTTGCTGCGTCGATCAGGCTCTCTGGCACCTGCTGGACCTTGCCTGATTTTTCTAGGATTTGTTCCAATAGCGGAGCGAGATTTTGATTGACCAGGCTATAGGTTGTCATGCCTTGGCCAATAGCGACCGGTGTATTGGGCATGATCCGAATGAGGTTATCTGCCGACACAAATGCTGCCAGGCTGTCAAGGGTCACACCCGCTGCCATAGAAATCCAGATAGCTGACGGATTCTGGCTAATCTGGTCCTGTAAGCCAGACAAGACTGACTGAAGCAGGTGAGGCTTGACCCCAAGGAAAATGACCTCGGCCTGCTCTGCTATTTCCCCATTAGACAAGAGCTGACCGCCCAGCTGAGCTTGTAGAGCCTGGGCTTTTGCTGGGTTGTGGTTGCTGAGGAGGAGCTGGGTATCTGGCTGCTGACTGACTGCATGAGCCAATGCCGCTCCCATGTTACCCAGTCCGATAAATCCAATCTTCATCTTGTCCTCCTAACGAATATGGCCGTCGCCTGTGATGATGTACTTGTAGGTGGTCATCTCACGCAAGCCCATTGGACCACGGGCGTGCATCTTCTGGGTCGAAATGCCTAACTCGCAGCCCAGACCGAATTCGCCACCGTCTGTGAACCGAGTCGAGGCATTGACATAGACTGCCGCCGAGTCTACGTAGAGCGTAAAGAGGTCTGCCGTCTGGCTGTTTTCCGTCACAATGGCCTCGCTATGTCCAGTCGAGTGTTGTGCGATGTGGCTGATAGCTTCTTCCACACTTGAAACGACTTTGACAGCCAAGATAAAGTCCAGAAATTCTGTATCAAAATCTTGATCGCTTGCTGGTGTGGATTGGTTGAGAAGAGCCTGAGCCTTCTCGTCAGCCCGCAATTCTACCTGACCAGAAAGAGCTTCCTCAAGACGAGGTAGGAATAGGCTGGCAATTTCTTCATGAACCAATAAAACTTCAGCCGCATTACATGCTGAGGGACGATTAACTTTTGCATTGACGGCAATTTGTAAAGCCTTATCCAAGTCTGCATCCTTATCTACATAGACATGACAGATTCCTGTACCTGTTTCAATAACAGGAACTGTCGCATTTTCAACAACAGCTTGAATGAGCCCTGCGCCACCACGAGGTACCAGCAGGTCAATCTTGCCTTTGGCAGTCATCAATTCGGTCGCAGAGGCTCGGCTGGTATCTTGGACCAGTTCGATAACCTTGGGTGACAAGCCGACCTCTTCCAGACCAGCTTTTAAAGCTGAAACAATGGCCTGAGAAGAATGGAAGGCATCCTTACCACCACGCATAATGACTGCATTTCCGCTCTTGATGGCCAATCCTGCAACGTCGGATGTCACATTTGGACGGCTTTCGTAAATCATTCCTACCAAGCCAAAGGGAATAGACTTCTTACTAATCTTCAACCCATCTGCCCGAGTGGATTCTTCCAAGGTCAAACCAACAGGATCTGGCAAGGTTATCAGGGCACGAAGACCCTCAGCCATAGCTTCAATCCGCTCTGCTGTCAGGAGCAATCTGTCCTGCATGACTTGGCTAATCTTGCCTTGGGCATTTTCCATGTCAATGGCATTGCCTGCTAAAATTGCCTCAGTCTGAGCAAGCAACTGGTCTGCCATAGCTGATAGGGCTTGGTTCTTTTGTTCGGTTGTAGCTAGGTTGATAGAGGCCTTATGGGCCAATAAACTGTCTAATAATGCTTGTGTTGTTGTCATATCTTTCTCCTATAGGCTAACCCAATCATTGCGGTGAATAAACACACCTTCCGCTCTGCCATTTGCCAACCGGTCCTGCAAGTCCCGGGACGAGAGTTTGACCCGCCCTTTACCAATCAAGCGGTGGTCTGCCTGACTGTAAACTTCCACAACCTGCCCCACTTCAAAGTCACCTTCGAGGGCTTTTACACCAGCAGCTAACAAACTACGGCCTTGGTGCAACATAGCATCAACTGCTCCTTCGTCCACTTCAACCGCCGAGTCTGTCCGAGCGTAGAAAGCCATCCACTGCTTGCGTTGGTTCATGGCATGGTCGTCCGCTAAAAAGAGGGTGCCACGATTGGCTTGGGTGACTGCTTGTATGAGGGCCGTGTCCTCTTTTGAAGAGCAGATAAAGACTGGTACGCCTGACTTAGTCGCAATCTGCGCCGCCTGCAATTTGGTGGTCATACCGCCCGTTCCGTTGGACGATCCTGCTCCTGCTGCCATGGCAAACAAGTCTTCCGTAATTTCCTTAATCTCTGGCAAATGTTTGGCGTTGGGATCACTGTTAGGATTGGCCGTGTAAAGCCCATCCACATCTGTCAAAAGCACCAAGAGGTCTGCTTTCAAAAGGGAAGCCACTTGGGCAGATAAAGTATCATTGTCCCCTACCTTAATCTCCTCAATGGCAATGGTGTCATTTTCATTGATAATGGGAATAGCACGCTGCTTCAGCAAGACCTGCAAGGCCTGAGAAGCATTTTGATAGCGTCTGGCATCCGCAAAATCATCCTGGGTCAGCAAAATCTGAGCCGACACAATGCCATCTTTCATCAGGTTTTGCGTGTATTCCTCAATCAACAAGCCCTGACCCACCGCCGCAGAAGCCTGTTTCTCCGCAATCTTAGTCGGTCGCTTGTCAAAGCCCAATCTCCGAAAACCAGCAGCAATGGACCCCGAAGTCACCAGCACAATCTGGTAGCCCTTCTGATGCAACTGAGCCAACTGATTGGTAATCCGAGCAATCTTAATTCGATCCAAACTCCCATTTTCTTGGGTCAGGGAGCTGGTTCCTACCTTAAATACAATCGTTTTTTCTGTCATAGTAATCTCTTTCAAATGAATGGAAATATAGTCTCTCTATTAGCTTTTAGGACTAGCTCCAAGAATATGGGAGATAGGTGGAACTAGAAGGCTGTTCGTGTCAAAAGTCGTTTGTCATATTAGGTTACGACAAAGCGAGTTCTCTAATGATGACATTATTTCCAGTTGGAAACAAGGATTCGACGATTCCTAATACGTCGAAATATAAAAAGACAAACTGAATGACTATATTTGGAAAATTATACCATATTTTTACCCTAAAGAAAATGAATGTCAACTGTTACCACCTCTTCTGCGACTGACCTAGCCATGTCTTCCCAAATAGATAGAAAAGAACTGGGAATACCCAGTTCTTCTTAACGTACTAGTCTTTCCTTTAGAAAATTTTACCAGTCCTAATAACCTTCCCCTTCATTTCACTACTCATCAAAGAATTGTTGGACAGTTGAAGTAATCTGATCCAATGAAGCCTCGGTAACCAGATAATCTTGAGCCAAGAATCTCGTCACCTGTTTGCCATACCGTTTGGTTTGCAGGCGATTATCTAAAACAAAGACCTGAGACAGTTGACTCGGACGACGATTGGTCCGTCCAATAGCCTGCTTGAGCTTCATCATCATCATAGGCAAGCTAAAATCATAAAAGGGATGCTTGCCTTCCTGACGCAAACGCTGATTGATTTTCATGACAAAACGGTCGCGAGGATTTTCAAACGGAAGCCGACTGATGACCAAGACAAGTTGATCTAGGTTAGCAAAGTCAACACCTTCCCAGAAGAGGCCGCTCCCTAAAAGCAGAACAGTCTCCCCTTTTTCAAATCGCCGCTTGAGATGATCTGCTTGCCCATGTTTATATTGGGCAAGATGAGAAATCTCTTCCAACTCCAAAAGATCAGAAACAGCCAACAAGAGTGCTCGAGAGGTAAAGAGCACTAAAATTGGTTGCTGACCTGCCAATAATTTCTCCAATTGCCGCACCAAGAAATGGGCATGCTCCTCCAGACCCAAACCAATCACATCCGGCAAATCCTTGATGAGAACCAGTTCTTGATTGTCTTGAAAAGCGGATTCCAAATAGTCGCTAGTCGCATGTTGAAAGCCCAGCAAGTCAGCCAAACTCACCTGCTTGCTAATCTCTAAAGTCGCACTGATACAGAAAATCTTCGGACTCGGAATCAAACGTGCCAACTGCAACAATTCCTCTCTACTCGCCCGCAAATGTGCAATACGTTTCTCGTTCTGGAAATGATCTTCCAACCAAAAATAGGAATAAAAGGCTAGCATCCTTTCCAAATCCAGCAGATCTACATCAGCCAGTTCCAAACAATTTTGATGCAATTGTTCTAATCTCTCTCTGACAATTTCCCGCTGTCCAGTCGAGCGAAAATCCGTCAAGAGACTATTCAGTTCAAATAAAGTACTTTCATACAAACGACGTCTCAATAGAGAATCAGCTCGGTCCTTCTTACTCTGTAAGGATTGAATCAAACTGGTCAAATCAATGGTCTGACTTGCCAACTCTTCTGCTGCTAGCAAGATTTTTTGCGCTTCATCGATGACAAGGATATCTGCCTGCATCAAGGGATCCTGGTCTTTCAAATGACTCAAATAGTAAGCATGGTTGGTTAACAAGAGTCGACTGGCAGCCGCTTCTTCTTGAACTGCTTGCCAAAAATCCCAGCCCTGAAACAGGCTCTCTTTGTCCAACTTACCATCATGTTTGATTTCATCAAAGTAAGCCTGATAGCGGTATTTCTGCTTTAACTCATCCAGATCCCCTGTTTCTGTCTCACACAGCCACACCAAAATTTGCATCTTAAAGCAATTGAGTAGACGGTTTTCGTCTTCTCGCTGAAGAGTCTTCCAATAGGAATCCAATTTCAAAAAATGACCTGGTGCTTTGAGCGAAGCAATAGAAAGATTAAACACCTCTCGCAAGAGGCGACCTTCCTTGGCCAAGATCTGTTCTTGTAAGATTTTTGTTGGAACAGTCACTAAAATTTTTTGCTTGCCCTGACTGAGCAAGGGCAATAAGTAGCCGAGGGTTTTGCCAATACCTGCCTTTGCCTGGATAAAATGCACCCCTTGGTTACCAGTCAAATGCTGCTCAATTTTTTCTGCAAAGCGAACTTGATCCTGTCTTGGTTCCATATCCAAGAGACCAATATTAGTCGTAAAGTCCTGAGAAAAACATTTTTCAGCTTGATGCTGCTTTCTTTTTTTCAATACCAAGCCGTGTACCAACTCTAAGTTAGATGACAGCCCATCTTCCACCTGCTCAAAGAGGTCATCAAGGACCAAACGGGATTCGTAGAGCAGATGATCCGCCAAAGGCAGCAACTGAACCAAGACCGGACGAGGCAAACTGAGAATCTTCTCTTGGATTCGTATGAGAAGCTGCGCCGTTGCCTGGGCATCCGAAATGGCTGTATGGGCCTGGTCCAAGGGCAATTTCAAGGCCTCAGCCAGATAGGTCAAGTTGTATTTTTCAAATTGCGGGAAAAAAAGTTGGCTCAACTCGACCGTGTCCACTCGTGGAATATAGAGGTCATACCCTTCAAAGAACAAGGCTTCGGTCAGCAAGTTGGCATCAAATTGCACATTGTGGGCTACAAATACAGCATCTTCCAACATAGAATAAATCTGCCCAGCTACCTGACCAAATTCTGGTGCCAGAGCTAGCTGCTCATCGCTAATACCTGTTAAATCCTTGATATGATCATCCAAGGGCTCATGTGGGTTGATGTCACTAGCAAACTGGTCAACGATGAGACCATTCTCAACAATGACAATTCCAATTTGAATGATTTTTGCCAAGGAACTACTCGAGGTTGCTTCCAAGTCCACAATGGCATATTTTCTTGTCCGAATCCTGTTTTTCATATTCCCCATTATAGCAAAATTTTGAAAAGCTTACAAAAGCATACTAATACTCAATGAAAATCTAAATCAGACTAGGCGACGCAGATGCAGATAGAACTGAAGTTCATTAAATCAAGTCAACAACGTCTGATTTTGATTTTCGAAGAGTATAAACAAATAGAGAAATCTAGAAGATAAGGACCTCACTTGTGCCAATTCAAACATTTTTTGATACACTTACAAAGACAGGAGGTTTTATGAAACTACATACCATTACCAATTTTATTGCAAGAGAAAACACCTATATTTTAGAAGGAGAGCGAGATTTACTTGTGATCGATCCTGGGAGTGACTGGTCACGTATCCATCAACAACTGCTCCAGCTAGCAAAACCTGTGGCAGCTGTACTCTTAACCCATACCCATTACGACCACATCATGAGCCTGGAAGCCTTACGAGCAGCATGTAAGCAACCACCAGTATACGTTGCTGAGAGCGAAGCTGCTTGGCTCTATCAACCAATCGATAACCTATCCGGTCTCGATCGTCATGCCGATTTGGAAGATGTCATCTGCCAACCTGCAGAAGAGACCTTTCAGTATGACCAACCTTACCAGATTGGGGAGTTTACTTTTTCCGTAGTACCAACACCTGGCCACTCGATTGGCGGTGTGTCCTTTGTCTTTCCTGAAGCTTCTTGGGTCTTCTCAGGTGACGCCCTCTTTCGCGAAACCATTGGTAGAACAGATTTACCGACAGGTGATTTTGACCAATTGATCCAAGGGGTGCGCCAACAGATTTTCACCCTGCCCAACCATTACCAGGTCTATCCGGGCCACGGCTTTCCAACAACCGTTGCCCACGAGAAAAATTTCAACCCATTTTTTAGATAAAAAAGAAAAAGCCCTTAGGCTTTTTTCTTTTTATTAAATCTTCAAGAAACGGCGCATTGAAATCACCGAACCAAGTGAACCGATGACAATACCAACCAAGAAAAGGCTGCCAATCATACCCGGTATGAAGATGGATTTATCAATCAAGGATAGGTTTTGAGATGCCAAAGTTGAATTCACCTGAGCATAGACCATTTCATAGACAAAATAAACCAAAGTTGCTGGTGCAATGGCTCCTAACAAGCCAACCCATGCACCTTCCAAAAGGAACGGACCACGGATGTAACTGTTTTTCGCCCCCACCAAACGCATGATTTGGATTTCACGACTACGGGAAATGATGGTGATACGAATGGTGTTGGAAATCAAGAAGATGGCTGTGAAGAGCAAGAGAGCAGTCGCTGCAAAGCCCCATGTCCGGACCATATCTGCCAGTTTGAAAATGCGCTCTGTTTCAACTTCTCCATCACGGACTTCTGTCACTCCATCAATTTGTGCCACCTTTTCTGCAACTGTTTTCACGTATTGAGGATCAGTGGTATCGATGATGTAGGCATCATATAGTGGATTGGCATCCCCTGCAAAGAGATTCCACGTATCTCCCAATTTCTCAGTCAATTGTTGCAGTTGCTCATCCTTACTAGAAAAAGTTACGCTTTCCACATTGTCCAAGGCCATAATCTGGTTGTAGATGGATTTGTAGTTTGGATTGGCTACTGTCTCCCCCTGATCATTGACAATAGTCTCATCGTTGTCTGTCGAGTTGGCACGCAAATAAACATTAATTCGAACATTGTGTTCCAAATCAGATGCCAATTTTGCTGTATTCAAAATCACTGAAGCAAAAATTCCGACCAAGGTCAAGGTAATGGTCACAGAAGAGATGGCAGCAACGGTCATCCAACCATTTCGCTTCAAGCTCTTTAGCGACTCAATAAAGTGTCTAAAAAATCGTCTAATCATCGTATCCGTATTCTCCTTCCGCTTCATCACGCACCACACGACCGTCTTCGATCGCAATTACGCGGTGGCGAAGTGTGTTTACGATTTGGCTATTGTGGGTTGCCATCAGGACAGTTGTACCCTGCAGATTGATGCGCTCCAACAGATGCATGATTTCCCAAGAGTTCTCTGGGTCCAAGTTCCCCGTTGGTTCGTCGGCAATCAAGACTTTCGGATTGTTTACAATCGCACGCGCAATAGCAATCCGCTGCTGCTCACCACCTGAAAGTTCATTTGGGAAAGAACGGATTTTATGCTTGAGACCAACAAGATCCAAGACTTCCATGACACGCTTTTTGATATTGCGTGGCTTCTCTCCGATAACCTCCATGGCATAAGCAATGTTCTCAAAAACTGTTTTCTTTGGCAAGAGTTTATAGTCCTGGAAGACAACGCCGACCGAACGACGCAGCAAGGGAACATCACGCTTTTTAATTTTTGAGAGGTCAAACTTCCCAACCTTCAAGTGCCCTTTATCGATTTTTTCCTCACGATAAAGCAATTTAATAAAGGTCGATTTACCAGCACCTGAAGGGCCTACGATATAGGCAAATTCACCCGGTTCTACATTTATGGACACACCGCGAAGGGCTGTTGTCCCGTTTCCATATTTCTTGGAAACATCTTTCATTTCAATAATTGGCATAGGTCTTACTTGTCCTCTGACAATCCTTTCTATAGTTTTAGCTGATTCGCCATTTTAGGTAAGCATCGATAAATCCTTCGATGTCTCCATCCATCACCTTATCTACCTGAGCAACTTCATGTCCAGTCCTGTGGTCTTTGACCATGGTGTAAGGTGTGAAGACATAGGAACGAATCTGACTTCCCCAAGTAATCTCTTTCTTATCTCCTTTAAGAGAATCGACTTCTGCAGCCTTCTTCTCCTGTTCAAGCTGGTAAAGCTTGGCTTGGAGCAATTTCATGGCACGGTCACGGTTACCGTATTGGGTACGGTCAACAGTTGACTGGGTCACAATACCAGTTGGAAGGTGGGTCAAACGCACACCGGTTGAAACCTTGTTGACATTTTGTCCACCCGCTCCGCCACTGCGGAAGGTATCCATCTTGACTTCATCATCACGAATTTCAATCTCAATGGTATCATCCAACTCTGGCATGACTTCCACCGATGTAAAAGATGTGTGGCGACGCTTGGCAGAGTCGAATGGTGAGATACGTACCAAACGGTGCACACCCATTTCCGACTTTAGAAGTCCATAAGCATTTGGACCTGTGAAGCTAAGCGTCACAGACTTAATCCCTGCTTCATCCCCTGCTTGGTAATCAAGCGTTTCAACAGTGAAACCTTTGGCATTTCCAAAGCGTGTGTACATACGTAGGAGCATCTCACCCCAATCCTGTGCCTCTGTTCCACCAGATCCTGGATGAATTTCCAAAATCGCATTGTTATGGTCATAAGGCTCCGATAAGAGGAGGGTCATCTCGTAGCTTGCCATCAACTTATCAAGCTCAGCCAACTTGTCAACCAATTCTTCTCGAACGCTTTCATCTTCTGACAAAAAATCCAATAAGATTTCTGCTTCATCAAACAGGTCAATCATTTGGTGGAAATTACCATAGGTTGCTTTTAATTCATTCAAGTCCTGTGATGTTTTTTGGGCTGCCAGGTTGTCATTCCAAAAATCTGGTTCGGTCATCTTATTTTCTAAGATGGCAATCTCTTCTTCAAGACCTTCTAAGTCAAAGAGACCCCCTAAATGATGTTAATTTACTGCCAAGTTGTTCGATTTTCTGGCGAATTTCTGCTGTATCCATAGCTACCTCGTTTCTAATTCTTAACATTCTATCATACTTGAAGGTTTTTGGCGACCTTTAAGAAGGCCTCCTTTTCCGTCAAAACATCTGGATTGTCTGACGAAATCCCTTCAATAAAGTCAATCATCTCCTGATTGGGACGTTTGACCAACTGTCCAAGAGCCCAGATAGCTGTTGCCATGTGGACTGGATTCTGTTTTTTATCAATAATTTCTAATAGTTTGGGAATGGCAGAGCGGTCATTACTATTTGCCAATGCGATGATGGCATTGCGTTGTAAAATATTCTTGCCACGCCAGGATCCTGCTATCAAGCCAAACTTTTCTTTAAACTGCCCATTTGATAAATCTAAAAAGGGCAGCAATTCTGGATGTGCTAGGTCGGGATCAATGTCCACTAGTGGTGGACTGGAAATCCCCTTGTTGTAAGGACAACAAATCTGACAGATGTCACAACCATAAATGACGGTTTTAATTTTCTTGCGAAATTCCACATCCATCATGCCCTTATCCTGAGTCTGAAACGAAAGACAGCGCTGGGCATTCATAGTCGTATCTCCCAAGAGGCAAGAGGTCGGACAAGCATCCACACAGCGATTGCAGTCTCCGCAACCATAGTCGACAGGCTGATCAGGCTGGATATCCAAATTGGTAATCAACTCACCAAGAAACATGTAGGAGCCAAACTCTTTTGAAATTACTAGTCCACTTTTCCCGATAAAGCCAATTCCAGCACGCTGAGCAACTGCCGTGTCAACCAAGGCACCTGTATCTACCATGGCCTTGTACTCTAGCCCTTGAGTCAATTGCTCGATACCTCTCGCCAAGCGTTCCATCTTGTCCTGCAGGATATAATGGTAATCCAACCCCCATGAACTCGGAGAAATTTTTCCCCGTTTAAAAGCTGTTTTCTGAGGCTGCTGAGGCAAGTGTCGCGGATAAGCTACGGCAATTGAAATGATAGTCCTTGCTGACTTTAAGCTCAAGCGAGGTCTAATCCGCTCTTCAATATTTTTATGTTCAAATCCAGACGACCGACCTTCTTCAATTGAAGCACGCAAGGATTTCTCCAAGTAAGCAAAGTCATCTGCTGTTGTGAAGCCAATCTTGGAAATCCCAATTTCCTTTGACAAGGCTATTATTTCTTCTTTGAGATTCATCTCTTTCATTCTAGCAAAAATCCTATTTCTTGCCAATATTCCTTTAGTAAAATTGTACCAAAAAACACTAAAAAACCAAGCAAAAAGACAAGATGTAGTCGAGAATAGGCTTTTTCCCTCCACACACTAGTAGCAATATAGGCTACATTTATCCCTATGGCAGCTCCAAAACCTTGGAATAAGAGAAAATCAAGCCCCACCAGTTGGCCTTTGCAAAGATAGGTCACACAAGCCAAGAAGCTAGCTACAAGTCCTGTCAGTACTAAATTGTGCAACCAACTAGCGGTCCGAAAAACGAGTTCCAGAAGAATGCCCATAGGAAGATAGAGTAGGAAACCCGTCAGCAATTGCGGCAGAGAATGTGACCAAACTTGTATGATGTCCAGGCTCAGTATTCGACCAGTTTCTACTTGAAAGAGTTCAAACAAACCTGCATTCCAAGCTAAAACAAGAAGATAGGCCAGTAAGAATCCCCATGAAAAAGAGCGACT
Organism: Streptococcus suis; assembly: GCF_017601095.1. Taxonomy (GTDB): domain Bacteria; phylum Bacillota; class Bacilli; order Lactobacillales; family Streptococcaceae; genus Streptococcus; species Streptococcus suis_Z. Next base: position 131,671 of record NZ_JAGFUX010000003.1, read on the forward strand.
GCCCATAGTTTCCTCCATTTTAGAACATTTTTCTATTATAGCAGATTTTTTTACGTTTTTGGTTACAATCAGGTAACGAATCACCTCTGCTATTACAATTAAATGACAAAACATACCCTGAAAACAGAGTATGTTACGGCATGTAATAAGCCTCCAACAACTGCTGGTGAAGGCGTTCTAGATTTTTTTCCTTTGTCGATTTGACAATCAAAAACCAATCAACTACGATCCATAGCCCCAAGGTTGCCCACCACAAAAACAATTTTGCCAAGGCCAAGCCAAATTGTCCCAGATAAAAACGATCAACTGCCAAGTGACCAAAAAAGAAGGAAAAGACCCAAGCCAAAACGGGATCCTTGAGTTTCACGCTGAATACATATTCTTGTTGTCTAGGGGTTAGTTCTTCTAATCGTGCTTGTAAAAATGCAAGCGACTCAGCTGGCAGATAGCGACTATTACGGGCAAAAAATGATTCTGTAAGTGCAGACATAGCAAACCTCCATTTCTAGTCTAGCCTATGCAGGCTATTTTGTAAAGAATAAAGCTATTTTAAGAGAGTAAATCTCAAAAATAACATGTATTCTTATACCAATATGTGCTATACTAATGAAAAAGGAGGTCTGCAATGTCTATTACCATTAAACGGGATACAGGAGCAGTCGGGGCGGCCGGAAAACTTCACTTTTTAGTCAACGGTCAAACGGCTGGAAGTATCGGAAACAAGGAAACGATTACCCATAAGCTCACAGGCAAAACAGCCCAATTTGCTATCCGAGAAGATAAGAAATCAACCATCGAAGTGCAGAATGGCGATTATATCACCATACAACCAAATAAACTTTACTTCAGCATCTACATTATCAGCCTGCTAGCTATTATTGCCCTAGCCTTTCTAACCTTTGCCCCCATTGTCGAGACGGTTATTGCAGGAATAGCTCTGACAGTCTTCCTAGTCAGTAACTTCCTTCTCCCCCGCTACCACTTATCCAAAGATACAAAAAACTCAGACTAAGCCTGAGTTTTTTATGTATTCTTAGATCGCTTTTTCATCCAAGCCCATTTTACGTTGTACAAATTTGACAATTTCAACAACGACAACCATGAGACCTGAACCAATAATGGCTACCAACCATTGAGTTGGTGTCAAGATTGAAACCTTGAAGAAGGTATTGAATCCTGGAATTACCAAGGTTGCCATCAAGAGCAAGAAGGCAGCTACGATAGACCAGTTAAAGAGTTTATTCTTAAATGGACCAACGGTAAAGATAGATTGGTAAACAGACTTAACGTTGAAGGCATGCACCAACTGGATCAAACCAAGCGTCAAGTAAGACATAGTAAGAGCATCTGCGTGGATTTCAGCATAGGTACTATGCTCTGGATAGAGAAGAGCATAGCCGTAAACACCCAAGACAAGAGCTGTTTGAAGAATACCTTGGTAGACGATAGAGCTCAAGACACCACCTGAGAAGAAGCTTGAGTTACGACCACGAGGTTTGTGCTGCATGACACCTGGCTCAGCAGGTTCAACACCAAGGGCGATAGCTGGAAGTGTATCTGTTACCAAGTTAATCCAAAGAAGATGAACTGGTTCCAATACATCCCAGCCAAAGAGGGTTGCAAGGAAGATACACAATACTTCAGCTGTGTTAGCTGACAAGAGATATTGGATGGTTTTTTGGATGTTTGAGAAGACCTTACGTCCTTCTTCCACCGCAACGATAATAGTCGCAAAGTTGTCATCTGCAAGGACCATATCAGAGGCACCTTTAGAAACTTCCGTACCTGTGATACCCATACCGATACCGATGTCGGCTGTCTTAAGTGATGGCGCATCGTTTACACCATCACCTGTCATGGCAACAACCTTACCGTCATTCTGCCAAGCCTTAACGATACGAACCTTGTGTTCCGGAGATACACGAGCATATACAGAATATTGTTTAAAGACTTTTTGGAATTCTTCATCTGTCAATTCATTGAGCTCTGCACCTGTAAATACATGGTCTTCTGTATCGTTTGGATCGATGATACCAAGACGTTTTGCAATCGCCTCAGCTGTATCTTGGTGGTCACCTGTAATCATGATTGGACGGATACCTGCCTCCTTAGCGACACGAACAGCTTCTGCTGCTTCAGGACGCTCAGGGTCAATCATACCAACCAATCCTGAGAAGACTAGGTCATTTTCAAGGACTTCAGATTCCAATTCAGGAATAGCATCCACATACTTGTAAGCCATCATCAAGACACGGAGAGCTTGCTTAGCCAACTCTTTGTTTGTTGCAAGGATAGCTTGCTTATCCGCATCAGTAATCGGACGAACTGTACCGTTTTCTTCAATTTGCGTTACACGTTTCAACAACTGATCTGGAGCACCTTTCACAGCTACGAAGAAGTTTCCAGCAGCTTGCTGATGAATGGTTGACATCAATTTACGTGTTGAGTCAAATGGCAATTCAGCCACACGAGGCTCAGAAACCAAGACTTCACGAACGTCAAAGTTTTGATCCAAACCAAATTGAACAAGTGCCGTTTCAGTTGGGTCACCAATCAATTTACCTGTTGGGTCAACTTTCGTATCGTTGGCAAAGTTCATAACACGAAGCGTTGTATTGCTTGCGTCCAAAGCTTCTTTAGCATCCACCAATTGGCCGTTTGTATAGACTTTCTCAACCGTCATCTGGTTCATGGTCAAGGTACCAGTCTTATCGGATGCAATGATTTCAGTCGAACCAAGTGTTTCAACGGCTGGCAACTTACGAATGATAGAGTTCCGTTTTGCCAAGACCTGTGTACCAAGAGAAAGGACAACAGTTACGATTGCTGGCAAACCTTCTGGAATAGCCGCAACCGCAAGGGCTACAGATGTCATAAGAGCAGGCAAGATACCTTCGCCACGTACAAATACTGAAACAGCCATTGTAATCACAGCGATGACCAATACTGCATAAGTCAAGACCTTAGACAATTGGTGCAAGTTTTGTTTCAACGGTGTGTCTGTCTCATCTGCATTGGCAAGCATGCCTGCGATGTGCCCAACTTCCGTGTACATACCTGTGTTTGTAACCACACCAAGACCTCGTCCGTAAGTAACGTTTGAGTTTTGGTAAGCCATATTGACACGGTCACCGATTGGTGCATCTTCAGCCAAAATTGCTGACAAGTCTTTATCAACTGGGACAGATTCACCTGTAAGAGCAGCTTCCTCAATCTTCAGTGAGTTAGCTTCTAGCAAGCGCATATCCGCTGGAACAACGTCACCTGCCTCAAGCAAGACGATATCACCTGGAACCAAGTCTTTCGAATCAACCTCTACAACGTGACCATCACGAAGAGCACGCGCAACAGGACTAGACATGTTCTTAAGAGCTTCGATTGCCGCTTCTGCCTGACCTTCTTGGTAAACACCGAAGGCCGCATTCAAGATAACAACCGCTAAGATGATAATAGCATCCGTCAAACCGTGTGAACCCTCTGTAATCACTGTTAGGATTGCAGCCGCAATCAAAATAATGATCATCAAGTCCTTGAACTGATCCAAGAATTTGGCTAAGAGTGTACGCTTTTCACCCTCATCCAATTCATTACGACCATAGTCCGCTAGACGTTTGCTAGCTTCGCTGCTAGACAAACCATCTAAAGAAGACTCCATGCTTGACAATACTTGCTCTTCGCTTTGTGTATAAAACAAATCGCGTTTTTGTTCTTTTGACAATTTCCTTCTCCTTTTCGGTCCCTTTTCTACCTTTTTCAATAAAAAAGAGACCTGTTTTTATTAAAACAAGTCTCGCTATTTAATATATTGCCGGAAACAAGTCGGATTGACGACAATATCACGGATGTCCTCTTCTCTCACCTTTTTCACAATTCCTGACTTTTCATCACTGATAAACAGGTTGCTCTATAAAGATGATGGAAAAAGCGAAATCCGCTAGCTACTCCCTCGATTTGTCACCTATCATAACAAAATTAGAGCAAAATTTCAAGAATTTTTCCTTTTTGGAAACGTTTTAATCTCCCCAAGAAATCTCCATCTGATAGCGGGCAAAGACTTGATCCCTCTCTAAAGGTCGCAATTCATAGGACAAAGCCAATTTTCCAGCCTCTGGCTCAAATTGATAGCGGTCTGTTTTTGTGACAAAGTGCTGAATTCCCATCGGAGTCGGAATGGTTACGATAGCTTCTTGCTGAACCAAGAAACGCATGATTGATTTTGGATTTGAAAATCGCGTCATGGTCAGCTCATCCCTTGTCATTTTCAAAACAACCTTTTCTTCTTCTTCATTTTGATAATGAAGATAAAGAGAGCCATTTTTTTCTGTCAATTCGACTGGAAAAACTTGATGTACCACCTCTGTCTGGTCATCCAATTGAATCTGATTCAGTAACCGGATCTGCATCTTATACCTCTTTCTTTGCCTGTTGAATAAAAGATGAACGTAGCAAGGTCATACCCGTATAGATTGCAATAAAGACCACTAATATTTTCAAATTATTAATATCCAGGCTCGAAAGGAAAAAGGCCGCTGTCAGAACCCCCAAGACCCCTCCGACAATAATCCCCGGAACACCTGGCCAAGAAACCCGACCCGATTGAATGAATTGCTTGGTCCCAGCAGACAACATCATGGCAGCATTCAACATCATAACCGGAAGAGCAACTGCTGGACTAATCCCCATTAGGGAGAAGAAAATCAATTCTGGAGCATAATTTCCCAAGCCCATGCTGAGCAACATCCCAATTAAGAAATCAAATCCAATTCCAACTAGCAACTTCCAACCTGTTAATCCACGAACATCTGTCCCCAAATCTGCACCAGGATTCGTTACCATTCGATAAACCATGATTCCCGCCGCAACAATGAGTAAGACCCCCAAGACCCGCTGAACCTTCTTGGTATCCCAGTTTTGGGTCACACGCGCACCGACAGAAGCCCCAAAAAAGGAAGAGATAGCAAGAGGGACAAGGGTGGTCATCTCCACCTCTACAATGGTAATGAACAGTAGAGCTTCCAACAAGATTGGGATGATATGGGCCGTCGTCATAGTGGCTGGGATACGTCGATCTTCCTCCACCAGTTTGGTTGCCTTAAAGAGACTGGTTGTCGTCGCAAAGGTGCCAATCCCCAAGGTATCGAGCAAGTCCGTCACAAAACCGATTCCAAAACCTGTCCAAAATCGGTCCGTCATCGAAACCTTATGCTGGCGCATATATGAAACAATCAAGTACAAAATCCAAACAATCATCGCAATCAAAATCATTTGGATAAGGGTCAATATCATCTTTTCAGTCATTTCTTTATTATAATCCAAACCAAGAAAAAGGTAAATACCCGCCCCCAAAAAAGGTTTATAGAAGAAGAATGAAGCAGATTTTGATATAATGGAAGGTATGATTGAAAAAGTTTTTCGAGATCCAGTACATAACTACATTCATGTTGATCACGAATTGATCTACAATCTGATCAACATACGTGAGTTTCAGCGTTTACGCCGTATCAAGCAACTTGGAACAACCTCCTATACCTTCCATGGAGGAGAGCATAGTCGTTTTTCTCATTGCTTAGGTGTCTATGAAATTGCTAGAAGAATCACGCAAAAATTCGAGGATAACTATGCCCATATTTGGGATGCAGGAGAGTCCCTCTTAACCATGACAGCGGCCCTCTTACACGATTTGGGGCACGGGGCCTATTCGCATACGTTTGAACGATTATTTGATACCGACCATGAGGAAATGACCTGTCAAATCATCCTGTCACCAGATACGGAAATCAATGCACTCCTATTGCAGATTTCGCCAGATTTTCCAGAAAAAGTAGCAAGTGTCATCCGACATACCTATCCTAACAAACAGGTGGTCCAACTGATTTCCAGCCAAATTGATGTCGATCGTATGGACTATCTCTTACGTGATTCCTACTTTACAGGCACCAACTATGGGGAGTTTGATTTGACCCGCATTCTCCGCGTCATCTGCCCAACTCCGCAAGGAATCGCCTTCAAGGAATCAGGTATGCACGCTGTGGAAGACTATGTCCTTAGTCGCTATCAGATGTACATGCAGGTCTATTTCCATCCAGCCAGTCGCTCCATGGAAGTGCTGCTGCAAAACCTTTTAAAGCGAGCAAAAATTCTCTACCCCGTTGAAAAACAGTTTTTCCAATTAACATCTCCGAGACTGATTCCCTTTTTCGAACATCAGTTTGATTTAGAGGACTACTTGGCCTTGGATGATGGGGTTATGAACACCTATTTCCAATCCTGGATCAATGGACCTGACCGAACACTTTCAGACCTAGCTCAACGTTATATTAATCGCAAGGTCTTTAAGTCCATTACCTTTAAGGCAGAGCAGGAAGAGGAACTTGATTCTCTCCGACACCTGGTCGCAGATGTGGGATTTGATCCCGAATACTACTCGGCTATCCACCATAATTTTGACCTGCCTTACGATATTTATCGACCAAATGACCAGAAAAAACGGACCCAGATTGAAATCATGCGAAAAGATGGTAGCCTTGTCGAGCTTTCGCAATTGTCTCCAATCGTAGCCTCACTGTCTGGTACAGTGCACGGTGACAGCCGCTTTTATTTCCCTAAGGAAATGTTGGATGAAGCAGGGATTTTTTCCCATTACAACCAAGACTTCATCAGTCATATTCACAACGACCAATTTATCAAAGGAAACGATCATGAGCATTAAACTCGTTGCTGTCGATATAGATGGCACTTTACTCAATAGCCAACACCAAATCACACCTGATGTCAAGCAAGCCATCCAAGAAGCAAAGGAAGCCGGCGTCAAGATTGTCATTGCAACAGGACGCCCTATTTCTGGCGTACACCATATTTTAGAAGAATTGCAGCTCAACCAAGCTGGCGACTTCGTCATTACCTTTAACGGTAGCTTAGTACAAGATGCCCATACTGGTGAGGACCTGGTTAAAAACACCCTGTCCTATCAAGACTACTTGGACTTGGTTCACCTTTCCAATACACTCTCCCTTCCAATGCATGCCAGCACCAAGGAAGGTCTGTTTACTGCCAACCGTAATATCGGAAAGTACACAGTCTATGAGTCTACCTTGGTCAATGCACCGATTTTCTATCGGACTCCTGAAGAAATGACGGACAAGGAAATTATTAAGGTCATGATGGTGGATGAGCCTGAGCGGCTCGATAGAGCTCTTGAAACCATTCCAGCAGCCTTCTTTGATCGCTTTACGATTGCCAAGTCAGCCCCATTTTATCTGGAGTTCACACCAAAACAAGCCAATAAGGGATTGGCCATTATCGCGTTAGCTCAAACATTAGGCTTAACCATGGACCAAACCATGGCCATTGGTGACCAGGAAAATGACCGACCAATGTTAGAAGTTGTTGGCCATCCAGTTGTCATGGAAAACGGAAGCGATTCTGTCAAAGCAATCGCCAAAACCATTACCAAATCAAACGATGAACATGGTGTTGCACACGCCATTAGAGAGTGGGTATTAAACTAATGTACACCTATAAAATTGGCATTCCTGCCCAAGAACACGATGAATTTGCAAAACAATCGTCCCAAGTCAACCTCTTGCAAAGCAGCAACTGGGCTGCGATTAAAGACAGTTGGGGCAATGAGCGCTTGGGATTCTACCAAGATGGCAGTTTAGTGGCCGTTGCTTCTGTCCTAATCCGCCCCTTACCTGCTGGCTTTAGCATGCTCTATATTCCACGTGGCCCGATTATGGACTACTCAAACCAAGACTTGGTTCAATTTGTCCTTGCTTCTCTAAAAAAATTCGGTAAAACCAAGCGAGCCCTCTTCATTAAATTTGACCCAGCTCTCCTACTCAAACAGTATAAAATTGGGCAAGAAGTTGAAGAAAACCCTACAACCCTTGCACAGCTGTCAATTCTCCAAAAGGCAGGTGCTGAATGGACAGGACGGACTCAGGATATGGCACAAAGTATCCAACCCCGCTTCCAAGCCAATATCCACAGGGACTACTTTTCCGACGAAACTCTGTCGAAAAGCACACGCCAAACCATTCGCACATCCTTGAATAAAGGACTTGTAGTTCAAGTTGGGGGCATCGAATGGCTAGATGAATTTGCTGCACTCATGAAAAAAACTGAGAAACGCAAATCGATCTCTCTGAGAGATAAAGCTTATTATGAAAAAATACTGACAACATATCCAAAGCATTCTTTTATCACCATTACGCAACTGGATTTAGACAAACGCCACAACACCCTCCTTGCCCAAAAGGAAAAGTTAGCACAAGAAGCTCTCAAATTTACAGAAAAGACCAAGCCAGGTAAACGAGCCCAACATCGGGAAGACACAGAAAAAACATTAGAAGAACTGGCATTCCTGGGAAAGAAATTAGCTGAGGGTCATCACCTTGCCTCTCTCGCTGCAACACTTTCAGTTGATTTTGGCCCAACTTCTGACAATCTCTATGCTGGAATGGATGAAGAATATCGCCGTTACCAACCTGCCATTCTGACTTGGTATGAAACAGCAAGACAGGCGTTTAATCGCGGTGCCTCATGGCAAAATATGGGAGGGATTGAAAACCAACTAGATGGTGGGCTCTTTAGTTATAAATCAAAATTCAACCCTCTCATTGAAGAGTATCTTGGGGAATTTACCGTCCCAGTAAATCACTTCCTCTACAAATTAACAACCACCGCCTATACAATCCGAAAAAAATTAAGGAGTAAACACTAATGACATTTAGGACTATTAGCAAAGAAGAATTTCTGGAACATTGTCAGCTGGCAACCAGTAAATCATTTTTGCAGTCACCTGAAATGGCTACTCTATTAGAGAAACGAGGCTTTACGGTCTCCTTTCTTGGTCTTTGGAATCCTCAACAAGAGTTAGTTATCTCCGCCCTCATCTATACCAAGAAAATGTTTGGGGGGATTTACATGGAGCTAAATGCTGGTCCTGTGTCAACAGATGATAACTATTTACCTGAATTTTATAAGCATTTAAAAGAGTATGCAACCACAAACGGTGTCCTAGAGCTAGTTGTAAAACCAGCTCAAGATTATCAGCAATTTGATAGCGATGGCCAGCCAACCAGTTCAGAAAATCAAGAAGGAATTACTTATTTAACCAATCTAGGCTATCAACATGACGGTCTTAAAACAGGCTATCCGGGTGGAGAGCCTGACTGGCATTATGTAAAAGATTTGACGGGTATCCAGTCCGAGAACTTGATTGCTTCTTTCAGTAAAAAAGGGCGCCCAATCATGAAAAAAGTCCACAGCTTTAACATGAAAATACGACCCCTAAAACGTGACGAACTCCACATTTTCAAGGAAATTACTAGCTCCACATCTGAACGTCGTGAGTATGCCGATAAAGGGCTTGCTTATTACCTAGACTTTTATGATAGTTTTGGTTCGTCTGCTGAATTCATGGTTGCCACCCTCAATTTTCAGGAATACCTCCAGCTTCTGATGCAGGAACAAACAACAATCCAGGCTGAAATGGAAGAAATCTTCGCTGTACATGGTCCTCAACCTGATAGCGTCAAACCAAAAACTAAGCTGAAAAATCTCATTAAACAACTAGATGCTCTTCAACAACGGATAGAAGAAACCAATGGTTTCCTCCAAAAGTACGGTCCTAAAGATGTCGTTCTTGCAGGAAGTCTATTCATCTATACACCACAAGAAGCCGTCTATCTCTTCAGCGGTTCCTATACGGAGTTCAATAAATTCTATGCACCTTTCCTACTGCAGGAACATGTGATGTTGGAAGCCATCAACCGTCAGATTAACTTTTACAATTTCCTTGGTATTATGGGAGAATTTGACGGCAGCGATGGCGTTCTACGATTTAAACAGAATTTCAATGGATACGTTGTTCGGAAAATGGGAACTTTCCACTTTTATCCACAGCCACTAAAATACAAGACGATTCAAATACTAAAAAAATTATTGAGACGTTCATAAAGGGAAACTTATGACTTTTACATTATTAACCGAACATGAATTTGAAACCTTTGTCCATTCTCAACCCAAGACAAGTTTCGAGCAGTCACTTGAAATGGCAAAATTACGACAAAACCGCAGATACAAGGTCCAGTTTCTTGGATTCAAAAATGGAACTGGAGAAGTGACGGTTGCCGCACTTGCCTACTCACAAAAACTCTTTGGCGGAATCAAGATGGAAATTTATTGGGGACCCGTTTACACCTCTTCCTCCTATCTGGCTAGCTTTTTAAAGGAGTTAAAACACTATGTAAAAAAGCAGAATGTTCTGGAACTGTCCATTATTCCGAATGAAGTCTATCAACTATTTGATAACAACGGAGAAGCTATTAGTCAAAAAAATGACGAACTCTTGTCCGTCTATCAAACCTGTGGGTTTACTCATCAAGGATTCCAAACTGGCTATGACGGTAGTCAATTATTTTGGCAATATGCAAAAGACCTTTCTCATCTGACTCTCGAAAACCTGCGAAAATCTTACACCAAAAAAGGAATACCTTTAGCCAATAAAACAGCCAGCTTTGGTATAAAGCTAAAAAAATTAGAAAGAAGCGAACTGCACCTTTTTAAGGACATTACCACTGCTACCTCTCAGCGTCGTAACTATGCTGATAAGAGTTTAGAATATTACCAACTCTTCTTTGATGCATTTGGAGATTGTGCCGAGTTTATGTTGGCAACAATCAATTTTTTAGAATATTACTCCAATTTGGACAAAGAGCAGCAAAAATTAGCACAGAAAATTGAACAATTAAAAGCCGATTTAGATGTTAATCCTGCCTCTGTCAAAAAACAAAACAAACTCCGAGAATATACCGATCAATTCAATACATTTACCACACGTAAAGAGGAAGCACAAGAATTGATCAACCAATATGGAGAGCAGGATACCCCTCTTGCAGCCAGTCTCTTTGTCTATACTCCACAAGAGGCTGTCTACCTCTACAGTGGATCTTATACTGAATTTAACCGTTTCTACGCCCCAGTTGCCTTGCAGGAACATGTCATGCGAACAGCAATTTCAAAAGAAATTCCTTTCTACAACCTCCTTGGTATCACTGGTCAATTTGATGGTAGTGATGGTGTTTTACGATTCAAACAAAACTTTAACGGCTACATCATCCGCAAGATGGGAACCTTCCTTCATCACCCATTCCCCATTAAATACCGTCTGATACAAGTATTGAAAAAAATACTGGGACGGCGATAAAAACAGCCAATAATAAAACTCATCAGTAGTTACTCTCTAGCTCTAAATTATTTATTTACTAATTCATACTTTCAGCCTAAAAAATAAGCTTGAACACATCGTTCAAGCTTATTTTTATGATTTGATATGATGGAATAATAATCCTAAAGATGAAGTTTCTGTCTAAGAGTATGGGCACGTTCTCCAATCAATAAATCGAGCTGGCGAGTTTTCAATCCCAAAACAATAAAAACCAATCCCCCAATGCTACCTGAAACCATAATATGAACAAAACTGGAAAAATAACCCGTGACTGGAATGATTCCATTAAGGAAGAATTCTACTACCCACACGCACGCTCCCATCAGGAGACTAATCCATATGATACTACTGTTGTTTTGTTTTAGAGAATCTATATCAAACGGAACTGCCTGATGAATACACCTATAAAACAAGACCAGGGTGACTGCTAGACCAATCGCTGTTGAAATCAAGGAACCATATACTTGGAACAAGTAGATACTAGGAATTTGTATAAGTAATTTGACAGCAAATCCAATTCCAAAATAGATTAGTCCTTTTTTCTTCTGGAAAACTGCTTGAATTGCAATTCCAAATACGGCATAGAGTCCTTGTAGGAAAATCAACAAAAGATTGGCAACAAAGAGATGGATAGCTACATCTTCTGATTGACCATAAAAAATTGTATAGAGAGGTTTGGCCAAAAGAACCGCCCCAAGAATGACCGGAGTCACAAAGATAAACATCATTTGTAAATTGCTGGATATGAGACGAGCAGTTTCTTTAAAATCCTTCTGAATATAACTCTCTGTAATCAATAAAAATGCAACACCACTAATCGAATTAGCAATGCCAATAATCAACATCGTAATCTTACTTGGATTTGCCACTAGATAAGAGTACAGAGTCAGCAGCCTTTCTCCCGTAAGGTCGGTAAACTGCTTCATAGTATTGATAAAAGTCAGTTGGTCAACAAATTGATACAACTGGATAATCATACCAAGTATGATTATCGGAACAGCTTCCTTCAAGGTTTCAATGATCAATACTTTGATATTGACTTCCACAGAAGTTGGCTTTTTCTGCAAGATTTTTTTCAAATGCCCCGATTTTTGAAGCTCAATCACTAAAACAATCACACTTGCAAGCATACCAATGAATGCGGCAAAGGTTGATTGAGTGACAGCATCTAGATAGTTTCCTGAACCCATCTTCATAATGGCATAAGTTGTAGAAAGAATCCATACAACACGCACAATTTGTTCTACAATCATACTAATGGCAAATGGACGCATATCATGGTAGCCTTGGAAAAATCCTCGAATGATGCTCATTGCTGGGAAGATAAATAAAGGCGGAACCAAACTATACATAATAGGAATAAGATCCGTAGGTTCACCTGAAGCAGCCGATAATAATGGAGACGAAATAAACATTAGGACTGCTGAAAAAGCACCCATCACCAGCATGAATTTTAAAAATTCTCTTACTAGGTAGTAAGAAATATCCTGCCTCCCCTTAGCATTATATTGAGTGATTTGCTTTGCTACCGCTGTTGGAATACCAATCGTTGAAAAAGATAAGAAATTAGCATAGACTTGATATCCCATACTGAACAAGGCGTTAGCTTCTGATTTGTATTCTCCCATCCAAATAAGCCAAGGGATAATATAGATAATACCTAATAACCTACTGATGATATTTCCCGCAGTAATCCAGATGGCTCCCTTCACCATCTTCTCCTGACGTTGATTATTTACTTCTGACATTATTTACTTTCCTCACTTGTATAACTCCTACATTATAAACTTTTTCAACAAACTTGTAAATTAGCAACATAATAATCCAGACATGTGCACTTTACTAAGAACTGATCGTATCTTACATATCAATTACGAATTCCATATCAATCTATTTATTTACAATTGAAGTCTTATTATGTTTCCGACTCCATTTAGAAAACACTACTTTACTTTTTAAATAACTTTAAACAAATATTTACTAAGTAATAAAAAACTTATCAAATAAAAAAGAAATGGATTATTTTTGAGCTAATCAAAAAAACTATGAAAAAGGGTTTAGTTCTGAACTATTCAGAACCAAACCCAAACAATACTTAATCAGCTAGCCATAGTAGAAACAGCTCACTTATGATTATTATTAATTAGAAGTTCAAAAGTGCCAAGAAGCTTTCAGCTTCAAGTGAAGCACCACCAACAAGGGCACCGTCAACGTCTGGACAAGCCATGTATTCAGCAACGTTTGAAGGGTTTACAGAACCACCGTATTGAACGCGAACCTTGTCAGCCACTTCTTGACCGAAGTCAGCTGCAACAACGTCACGAACTGCTTTACACATGTTTTGTGCATCATCTTTAGTAGCTGATTTACCAGTACCGATTGCCCAGATTGGCTCATAAGCGATAACAAGTGATGCTACTTGTTCAGCAGTCAAGTCTTTCAAAGCTGCAGAAACTTGTGCACCTACGAATTCCACTGCTTTACCAGCTTCATAGGTTTCAAGTGACTCACCACAGCAGATGATTGGAGTCAAACCGTTGCGGAAGATAGCGTGAGCTTTTTTGTTGATGTCTTCATCAGTTTCATGGAAGTAATCACGACGCTCTGAGTGACCGATAACAACGTAGTTAACGCCCATTTCAGCCAATACTTTTGGAGATGTTTCACCAGTGAAGGCACCTGCATCTTCAAAGTAGCAGTTTTGAGCAGCAACTTTCAATTCAGAATCTTTAGCGAACCACAAAAGAGCGTTCAAATCTACAGCTGGAGCTGCGATAGCTGCTTCAATCTTGTCGCCTGCAGGCAATTTCCCTGCAATTGCCTCAACGAAAGCTTGTGCTTCTTGAGGATTTTTGTTCATTTTCCAGTTTCCTGCAATGATTGGTTTACGTGACATTTCACATACCTCTTCTTTTTTATTTTACAAAGCCCATTATAGCATAAAATCAGGCAAGGATAAAGCATTTCCGTGCATTTTATGAATACTTACAGAAAAACTCTCTACCCGAAAGTAGAGAGTTACAATTTAGTTGTCTGACTATAATTGTTATTTCTGGGAACTCAATCGAATTAAGCTTCGATTTCTGTAACCATACCTGAACCAACAGTACGTCCACCTTCACGGATAGAGAAAGTAGTACCTTGTTCAACGGCGATTGGGTGGATCAATTCAACGTCGATAGTAACGTTATCACCAGGCATTACCATTTCAGTACCTTCTGGCAATTTGATTGAACCAGTTACGTCAGTTGTACGGAAGTAGAACTGTGGACGGTAGTTGTCGAAGAATGGAGTGTGACGTCCACCTTCTTCTTTAGTAAGGATGTAAACTTCACCTTTGAATTTAGTGTGTGGGTTGATAGAACCTGGTTTAGAGATAACTTGACCACGTTCGATTTCATCACGTTGAACACCACGAAGAAGCACACCAACGTTATCGCCGGCAAGACCTTCGTCAAGTTGTTTACGGAACATTTCAACACCAGTTACAACTGCTTTAGATTTTTCTTCTTGAAGACCAACGATTTCGATTTCGTCGTTGACACGAACTGTACCACGGTCGATACGTCCTGAAGCTACAGTACCACGACCAGTGATTGAGAATACGTCCTCGACTGGAAGCAACAATGGTTTGTCAGTGTCGCGTTCTGGTTCTGGAATGTACTCATCAACAGTGTTCATCAATTCCATAACGATGTCTTCGTATTTAGCGTCACCTTCAAGGGCTTTAAGAGCTGAACCTTGGATAACTGGAAGATCATCACCTGGGAAATCGTATTCTGAAAGAAGGTCACGGATTTCCATTTCAACCAACTCAAGCAATTCTTCGTCGTCAACCAAGTCAACTTTGTTCATGAAGACGATAAGGTGTTTAACACCAACCTGACGTGAAAGAAGGATGTGCTCACGAGTTTGTGGCATTGGACCGTCAGTTGAAGCTACTACAAGGATCGCACCGTCCATCTGAGCGGCACCAGTGATCATGTTTTTAACGTAGTCCGCGTGTCCTGGAGCGTCGATGTGAGCGTAGTGGCGTTTTTCAGTTTCGTACTCAACGTGTGCAGTGTTGATAGTGATACCGCGCTCGCGCTCTTCTGGAGCAGCATCGATAGACGCATAGTCTTTAGGTTGGTTAACTGATGAAGGCAAGCGACGTGCCAATACAGTTGTGATAGCTGCAGTCAAAGTAGTTTTACCGTGGTCAACGTGTCCAATTGTACCAATGTTAACGTGGGGTTTACTACGATCGTATTTTTCTTTTGCCATTTTGGTAAAAGCCTCCAATAAAATATATTTTATAGATAGACAGTAGGCAATACGGTCTAACTTTACCTTACTATTCTATCAAATTGTAGCAGAAATGCAAGCATTTTCTATCGTTTTTTAATTTATTGCCGATTCCTGCTAGCCGGCTTCCAACTTTCTGGATGAATATTTCGCATTTCCAAATCACAATTGAGTAAAAATATAACTACCCTACTTATTCCAATAGTACAAACTACCCCTTCAACCATACTTTCTATTCTCCAACTAGTTGATAATATGGTTGGTTTTGTATGCTAGCTCCGATACTGGCTGCGTAAATCCAATCTTGACCGACTAGCTCTGCCATGTCTTCTGCTCTGCCTGTCAAAATTATGCCTGCAAAGCGTGTCTTACTACCATCTTGGTTTTCAGCAATGAATTGCTTGATTTCCTGGTCGATCCCCTCTTCCTTGTAATATGATTGTAGGTCTTCGGATTGTAAATTGGTGAGAAACTGTTGGTATTCTGTTTGAAAGCCCATCATTTTCTCTTTGTTAAACCAGACACGTTGGTAGCTTTTTAGACCATATAAGTCTGCCGGCCCTGCCCACATATCGTAATTGGACAGCGGTCCAATCCAGTACCAGTTAATCGATAGTGCTTCTGGAATCTTGTCTTGGATTTCAGAAAAGGTATAGCCCTGATCAAAAGTAATGGCTACTTCAACCAACTGGCCTTGCATTTGACTGGTGTAGGCAAGGTCCTGATGTGGTGGCATCTGTTCTGCCATTTCCGCATCCACACTAAAGAATTGGGGGTATTTTTGCCGCAAACCGTAAGTTGAATAATAACCAAATGCGTCAACAACCTCTTCTCTTGCTAGGTCAATCGTATGCTGGCCGATGGAGTAGGCTCCCTCAAAAGACTCGTAGGGCACCTCAATTCCTGCTAAGGTTTTGTAGCGATCGGCTCGGAAGGTTCCCGAAAACGGACTAATTGCGTTGGTAGCCCACCGATCAAACTGAATATTAGGATAGGCAATATTGGACAAGTTATACACATAATCTTGCAGTTGGTCACGATGTCTAGTGGCTAGGGTTTTTCCGATGGTGTAGAGGGAATAAAGACTAGCGCATACCACAAAAAAACTGACCAGGAGGATCTTCAAATTTAACCTACGATTTTTCTTCTTTGCTAATAATTCTAATGCTTCCATTTCCAAATCCTTTCTCTTCTAATTGTTTTTTTAGCTTTTTCCTACTCCGAAAGAGACTAACCTTGACCTTACTTAGTCCCCATCCTAAGAGAGCTGCGATTTCCTTTTGGGAAAAGCCCTGAAAGTACATCAAGTCAAGGAGCAATTGATCTTGCTTGGGCAGACGAACTACAATTTCTTTTAGTTCTTCATAACAGGCATTCTCAAAAGGAGCAAGAGCTTGCTCTCCCAAAAACGAAGCCTGCAAGAGTTCCATATAGCGAACCTGCCGACGGTATTTGTCTATATAGCGCCGAATGGAAGATCGGTACATCCATGCTCGCAACTTCTCCTGGCGAATGGTAGTCGGAATTTCCAGCAATTTTACGAAAACATCTTGCACCACATCTTCTGCCTGTTCTGGAGGAATGCCTGACTTGACCAAATAGGCAATGATTTCCTTGGCAAAGCCAATCAATTCTGTTTCATAGGAATCCAGTTTCAGTATCGCCACCTCCTTTTCGCTAGCTTCCTTTCACTTATTGGACGAATGGATTTCTGGAAAAGTTACATTTATTATCATTTTAACATATTGTTAACAAGAAAAATCTGAGAACCAATCTCAGATTTTAGCTTATTTATTCCAAATGAAGTTGATAATATGGCTGATTTTGAACAGAAGCTCCGATACTCGAAGCAAAAATCCAGTCCTTACCCTCAAGTTGGGCAAAGTCCTCTGCATTGCCCGTTAGGATAATGCCTGCGAACTCCAGCTGATCAATCTCTTCTTGATTGGTGAAGTCTGTATCGCCAAACTTGTCGATAAAGGCCTGTAAGTCATCCACAGGTATGTCTAGATACTCCGCTCTCCCTCGATCCCCTGTTTCTAAGAACTCTTCCATAAAATCGATACCTGTCATATAATCATCCGGCATGGCCGAAAAGACCAGTTGAATATCCTCTGGCTCTAATCCCAAAAGCTGCTCTGGACGATAGTAATAGGTACTCTGCTTTCCTTCGGTCCCTATCCAATACCAATTTTGCTTGAGGTTGCTGGGAATCCTTTCCTTTATTTCTGCTAAGCTGTACTTCTTATCAAAGGAAATAGCCACTTCTACCAGTTGACCGCTCATATCTCTTAGATAGGGCAATTCAGTGGCAATGTCTTGAACACTCCAAACGGACTCTTTTGTATTGTAAAAAACGGGTACCTTTGTATTGGTTGAATGATCATATAGGTATTTGAAGGTACTACCAGGTAAATGCTGGGCAAAGTCATAATGACTATCAAACAGGTCATAGTAGATTTCATGTTGACCAAAAGCCATTGGAACACCGTCTAAATCCTTGTACAAATCGAAGTAGAGCTTCCCAGATACATAACTCGTACTTTGGATTTTAATGCCATCATGATTTATATTTGGATAGGCGATTTCCATTAGCATCGTTTGTTCCCACACCTCACGACCTTCTCGTGCACCGACAATTATTTTTACAGTTTGAATACCAATCAACAATAAGATAAAGCCGATGAACGATGAAAGCCCAACTGTCTTCCATAAATTCTTCCGCTTACTCTTTTTTGTCACTTCTTCAAAAGTCTTCATAGTCATACCCTCTCTCTTCTAGTATTTTCCTCAACTGCTTGCGTCCGCGGTAAAGGATAATTTTCACCCAACTTTGACCAGTCCCTAAGATATGGGCAACTTCTTTGACACTCATATCTTGAAAATAATAGAGGTCAATCACTTGCCGGTATTTTTCTGGCAGGTCTGCAACTGCTTGATATAGTTCTTCATAGCATTCTTGGTCATAGACTAAAAGGTCTTCTCTTCTAAAAAACTCATTTTGTAAAATTTCATGGTAGCGCTTGTCTCGCCTGTATTTGTCAATGTAAGCCCGAACTGCTGAACGGTAAAGCCAGGCTCTTAGTTTTTCGAAAGGAAGGACAAGCTCTGCTTCTAAAATTTTCACTAGTATATCCTGTGCGATGTCCTGACTATCTGCATAGTTGGCGCCAGATTTTTGTAGATAGTAGGAAATCTCCTCAGCAATACCAATGACTTCTTTTTCATATTGATCAAGTTTGATACTCATCTCCTCCTTTCACTAGTAAAACGAATAAAGGATAATTTGGTTACGCTTTCTTATAAATATTATATATTTTTAGAATAGAAAAAAACAACCTCAAAAGAAGTTGTTTTTCCTGATTAACCTGAGTTACGCAATCCCGTTGCCACACCGTTGATGGTGATGTGGATCAAGCTTTCTTGCTCCTTGCTGAGTTCGCCTCGGCGGAGACGGTTGATGAGTTCAATCTGAATATAGTTGAGCACATTGAAGTATGGCATGCGGTAGTCCAGACTGGCTTTGAGGAAAGGTAATTCTGCCAAAAGTTCATCATTTTGTTCAATAGCCAAAATCATATCCTTGGTCAGTTGCCATTCATCCAAAATAGTATGGAAAATCGCGCGAACTTCTTCGTTTTCACACATCTTGGCATATTCAAATGCAATGTTCATGTTGGATTTAGACAAAACCATATCTACATTTGACAAGAGGGAACGGAAGAATGGCCAGTTTTGGTACATCTTCTGTAATTTACCTAGGTTTGCAGGGTCTTTGTCAATGAAACGTTTGAAGCTAGAACCAACCCCATACCATCCTGGCAACATCACGCGGTTTTGAGACCAAGAGAAGACCCAAGGAATGGCACGGAGACCACCGATTTCTGTGATGGTCTTGCGAGCTGCAGGACGTGAACCGATATTGAGGCTCGAAACTTCACGAATAGGACTTGCAGCAAAGAAATAGTCATAGAAATGCTGATTGTTAAAGACTAGATCACGGTAAATTTGGTAGCTATCTTCAACGATTTCATCCATTGATTCACGGTAGCCGTCAATCTCGTTGGGATCGGTAATCATCTGGGTCACCATACGGTCAAGAGTTGCGGAAACCAGCATTTCTAAGTTAAAGTAGGCTGCATCTTTGTTTCCATACTTGTTACCGATGACCTCGCCTTGTTCGGTCAAACGAATACGGTCTTTGATGGAGCCAAATGGTTGCGAAGTGATAGCATCATAAGATGGGCCACCCCCACGACCAACTGTTCCTCCACGACCGTGGAAGAATGTAATCTTAACGCCTTCTTCTTCACCGATTTGGGTCAATTCATTTTGCGCCTTATAGAGTGTCCAACCAGAAGACAGGTAACCTCCATCCTTGTTGGAGTCGGAATAGCCAAGCATGATTTCTTGGTAGCCCTTGTTCCCAGCAATCCAACCTTTGGCCAAATCAAGCTGCAGGTACTGACGCATGGTCTCAGAAGCGTTATCCAAGTCTTCAATGGTTTCGAAAAGAGGGACAATCTGCACACGGGCTTGTTGAGCATCTACTAGTCCAACTTCTTTGAGGAGAACGGCCAATTCTAAGAGGTCTGAAACACTTTCAGAGTGGGAGATAATGTGTTGCTTGATAACTTCTTCTCCTAGCTTGTCTTTGAGCTCACGGGCAGCTGCAAAGATGGCCAACTCTTTCTGCAATTGTTCTGACTTAGGTGCATTTGTCGCAGACAGAATCCGAGGATCTTCTTCCAACTCTTTGAGAAGGACCTGACACTTATCACTTTCTGACATGCTTGAATAATCCTCCACAATTCTCGCTGAAGCTAAGAGCTCTGCCACACTTGCTTCATGGATAGACGAATCTTGGCGCATGTCGATGCTAGCTAGATAGAATCCAAAGGCTTCTACGGCTTCCAATAATTCTGTCAAATCCCCTTTAATCAGCGCTGCTGTGCGATTTTCCTCTAAGGAAGCCTTGATGGCTTGAAGATCTACCTTAAATTCTGTGACGTTGGTATAGCGAACTCCTTGCTCCTTATCAGCTACTAGATAAGCTCGGGTGTTTGCCAGCTTCATCTGGATGTAGTGGAAGGCACGACGATAGGGCTCATGTTCGCGGTAAACTGACTGGTCTTGTGATAGGTCTGCCAAGGCTTGAACGGCTGGACTGACTTTCACAATAGTGGTCGATAGGGAGAAGGTGCGGTAGAGTTTGTACAACTGCTCATCATAGTAATTCATGATGACATCACACTGGGTTAGGGCAGACAATTTGAGGGTTTCTGCTGTAACGAATGGGTTGCCATCGCGGTCTCCTCCAATCCACATGCCCATGGTAATTGGGCGCGGGTTGGTCAGCTGGATGCCTTTTTCAGCTGCCAAGCGCTTGTACTCCCGTTGGAGCTTGGTTACAGCCTTGATAAAGGAGCTGTTATAATACTCCATCACGTTAGTGATTTCGTTTGTAACCTTTAGCTTCTTCTCACGAATCATCTCCGTCTGCATGATGATTTCGATGTAGAGGCGTAGTTCATCTTCCCACTTGGTACGGTTCATCAAACCCAGTTTAACATCCCGATAACGACGAAGTAACTCATGGATATGCTTGGTTAAATCAAGCATAGACTGGCGTTGAACCTGAGTAGGATGGGCCGTTAAAACTGGAACAACATTTAATTTTTCAAGGATTTCTGCTGCATTTTCATGCTGGGCTACCATGTCGATTGTGGTTGAAATTTTCCCCAGATAATCCTGACCAATATTGTTTTGGTGGTTGATTTCATAAGCCAAATCAACGTCTTCTGAGATATTAATCAAGAGGGGAAGAACTGCGAAATAGCGGGAGATCACTTCCAATTCTTGGTTGGACAGTTGCCCGATAATCGCAATCAATTCATGGTAATTGTCCTCTGTGGACAGCTGCCCCAATTCGATGATCTTGTTGAAGGTTTCTTCTGAAATCATCTGACGGGCAACGTCTTGAAGGATGGAGGTAAGAATGATAACCTCCTCCCGAATAGCTTCTTTGTTATTGTAGTTTTCTAATTTTTGTAATGTCATCTTTCCTCCCTCATTTACTCCTAGGCAAGAGTTCGTTCGATCTCTTCCTGGAGAAGCACTCTCTTTTCATTGGCATCAATGTTTAGCACAAAGGCAATTCCAATGGAGATGGTCAACAAGCTATTTCCCCCCTGAGAGATGAATGGGAAGGTCACACCTGTCGCTGGAATCACACCGGAAATACCGCCGACATTGATAAAAATCTGGATCAATAGCATGGCTGCCACACCAAAGGCCATCATTGCATTAAAAGGATTACGTGCTCGAATCCCTACAACGATGATTCGAAGAATCAGGAAGACCAGGAGTCCCAAAATCAAACTTCCTCCAAAAAATCCTAGCTCTTCAATCACGATAGAAAAGGCGAAATCCGTATGGGCTTCTGGTAGGTAGCCATTTTTTTCAATAGAGTTCCCCAAACCAAGTCCAAACCAGCCACCATTACTCATGGCATAGTAGGAATTGGCCAACTGCAAACCTGATTCCGTCGCATCCACAAAGGGGTTAAAATAAGCTGCAAAGCGGCGAGCAATATAACCAAAGACTGGGATTTGAGCCACTAATTCGACCCCTAATATCCGAATGGTCGATAGGAGAACAAAGGCTCCTAAGACAATTCCTGCAATAATAGTGGAAAACCAACGGTAACCAATCCCGCTTGTAGAAACCATCACCACCATAATCAAGCCAATGATGGTCGCATTTCCCAAGTCTGGCAAAGAACCAACTAGAGCCAGGAAAACAAGACTCACCACACGCCAATCATTGAAGGCTTTCGGAATCCAGCTCCCCTTTATCAAGGCCTGGTAATCGTAGATGCGAATATCGTCCTGCATCTGTGAAAACTTGTCTGCTAAATACCAGATGATAATCAACTTTAAGTATTCCGCAGGTTGCAGACCGATGATTCCTCCTGGTCCCAGACGAATCCATCCATGGGCACCGTTAACAGGATCAAAGAAACGAGAAGCCACCAACATAGCAACTTCTGCCAACAAGACAACCATAATGAGTTTCTTTTGGCGCAAAAAACTCAATTTCATTCGGTAAATCATATAAATAAAGCCAAGACTAAGTACCCAGAAAGCAGCTTGAGTAATCACCATTGAGAAGGGATTGCCTCCTTTTTGAATCTGCAAGGCACTCGTAGTCGAATACACCATCACCAGACCAATAATCGATAAAATCAAATAGGGGATGAGGATGGAGTAATTGAGTAGGTGTTTTTTATCAATCTTCATGTAAACTCCTTAAAGTCCGAGACTATCATTTCTATTATATCACAGAAATAGTGCTTTCCTGTTTTTTTTCCATGAAAGTAACAAAAAAAGAGCCTGATTGGGCTCTTTCTTACTCAAAAGCTTCCAGATAAAAACGAATTTCATCGTTTTCCTGGACCAACTGTTCTTCAGCTCCCTTAGGTGCCAACTCACCATTTACATCATACATCCAATAGGTATTGGTTGCTGGGTCTTGACTAACACCATCAATCACCGTAATCAAGCCAGCATCCTCCTCGATTTCATAGGCATCATCCAAGACATCCATTACGGAATCTCCCGGCTCTACCGTCACCTGTTTTTGGTCGGTCCGTTCCCCAAATTCAACCGTCAATTGTGCAGTATAAGTTTGCGTATCAAGCTCTTCAAAGTCTTCCGTCTGACAAGCCAATAATACTGGTGCAAATACAAGGGCGACTATAGCTAAAAGCCATTTTTTCATCATAAAATCCTCCTAAAAATGGTAACAATAATGGGATAAAATAGGGCAGTAGATAAAGCATGAGCCATATCAAACGATAAACCAGCAAGCCAGTAAACCAAAAAAGGCGTGCTATACTGCCATGCAATTAAAAGACTGATGACAAAACCATATAAAAAAACAAGTACACCAGCAAAAGTCGCTTCCAACTTAACCAAGTTAGTTGATGATTGAAAGATTGGTACCAGCAACCTAGACCATATAGCGAGCACCACCCCATAGGCGATGATTTGCCAGAGGACAACCAGCCCAAAACCTAAATAGATTCCTGAAACCAACATGGACAAGGACATAACCAACACGGCTTCAACCAACCCCCAAGAATAGGTAACCCACAAAAAGATTGCAGTCACCGGTTTAACATTGGGAAAGGCAACAAAGGCAAAGCGTAAGGCAACGGTCAAGGCACTCAACATGACGATGCGACTGATAAACTGACTCTTGCTAACCTCACTCACTTCTCTCTCCTTCCTACTTCGATACTAGACTAGCCTAAATCCGCTTACATGTCAAGAAAATCCAGCTATTTCAAACCTATTTTTTTGATTTTTTTCAATAAATAGTGTAAACTATTCTGGATGAGAAAGAAAATAAAACCAATATTTGTTGCCATTTTTTTCCTCTTATTTACTGGTTTGCTCCTTTTGACAAGAGGAATCTCACAAGAAAAGCAAGCAAGTAGCACAACTGAGGCACAGGCATCAACAAGTAGCAGTTCTACAAGTTCCTCTTCTTCGGTTGAATATATTGAGGTAAACATTACAAATGCCTTAGAAATGAAGCCCATCATTGATGTCTCTGGTTGGCAACGACCTTCTGAGATTGACTACGATGTCCTATCGGCCAACATTTCTGGCGCAATTGTTCGAGTGCAGAGTGGTTCACACACCACCAAGGACAACAATGCTTCTGATGAAAATGGCATAGACAAATCTTACAAAACCCACATAGAAGAATTTCAAGCCCGAGGTATTCCTGTCGCAGTCTATGCCTACGTAACAGGAAACAGCATTGACTCCATGAAAGAAGAAGCCAAAACCTTTTATGAAGCTTCTTACAAATATAACCCTACCTTCTACTGGTTAGACGTAGAAGAAAAAACTATGGAAGATATGGATGCTGGTGTCGAAGCATTTCGCCAAGAACTGATTAATCTCGGTGCTAAAAATATCGGTATCTACATCGGAACCTATTTCATGGAAGAGCACAGCATCTCTGTTGACAACTTTGATGCCATCTGGATTCCAACCTATGGAACCGATTCGGGCTATTACAATGCTGCTCCAAATACCGATTTGGACTACGACTTGCACCAATATACCTCCCGAGGCTATGTAAACGGCTTTGCCCATCATCTAGACCTCAACCTTATTACAACTCTCAAGGATCCTAATGAAGTCTATCAAAAACTCTTTACAGTTCCTGAGTAATTTAGTATAATTAATTTAAATACATACACAAAGGAGTGCTTCGGCTGAGATCGCTTTTGCGAAATCCTCGAACCTGATCTAGTTAAGACTAGCGTAGGGATTGTGGTGTTGATCTACGATTGACTTGCCAAGACTCCTTTGTAATACAAAGGAGTTTTTATGTTGTCACATCGTCTTTCCCTCTTGGCAGAAATCGCTATTTTCTCAGCCCTTGGCTTGATTTTAGACAAGCTCGTTCTCTTTACCATGCCGCAAGGTGGCTCAGTCTCACTTGTTATGCTCCCAATTCTCTTGGTTGCCCTTCGACACGGCCTAACGGCTGGTTTGCTAACAGGAGGGATCGTGGGCACCATTCAACTCTTCTATGGCGGTTATTTTCTGAATGTCTTTCAAGTCTTCCTTGACTATGCCCTCTCCTATGCTGGAATTGGTTTAGCAGGATTATTGGCATCACTCCTAACCAAACAAAAAGACCTCAGACAAGCTGCCCTCATCATCAGCCTTTCTGGTTTACTTGGTGGTAGCATTCGCTTACTTGCTACCTTCCTATCTGGTATCATCTTCTATGCTGACTACGCTACACCTGGTATGCCTGTCTGGCTCTATTCCTTTACCTATAATATCAGTTATATCCTCCCTTCCACGCTACTTGCTTGCTTACTGTTAATCTTGCTGTATAAGGCTCAACCAAATTTCTTCAAGAAATAAGCCCACTTTTCAAGGGGCTTTTTTTACTTTTGTGTTATAATGAAGCGTTAAAAAAATTTTTGGAGGTCTTATGTCATCTTGGATTTCTCGTATCATCAAAGGGATGATCATTGCCCTTGGCTTCATTCTGCCGGGTGTTTCTGGTGGGGTTTTGGCAGCTATCTTAGGGATTTACGAACGCTTAATTGGATTTTTGGCCAACATTCGAAAAGATTTTAAAGAAAACCTACTGTACTTTATTCCAGTTGGAATTGGTGGTATTTTGGGAATTGCCCTCTTTTCATTCCCAGTTGAATATCTCTTACAACATTTTCAAGTCATCACACTGTGGGGTTTTGCGGGAGCAATTGTGGGAACTGTGCCCAGCTTGGTCAAGGAATCCACTCTTAAAAGTCAACGGGATAGCCTTGACTGGGCTTGGTTAATCGGAACTTTTGTGATTTCTGGGCTCTTACTCTATAATTTAAATAACCTAGTTGGAACCCTTCCAGCAAACTTTGCTAGTTTTATTTTGGCAGGCGCCCTGATTGCACTAGGTATTCTGGTCCCTGGACTTAGCCCTTCAAACCTCTTACTGATTTTGGGTATTTATTCGCCAATGCTTAATGGCTTTAAATCGTTAGACCTTTTTGGTACCTTCTTGCCCATCGCAATTGGTGGTGTTTTAGCCATGGTTGCCTTTTCCAAAGCCATGGACAAAGCTTTAAAGATCTATCACTCACGCGTTTACCACTTTATCATCGGAATCGTTTTATCATCTACCCTCTTGATTTTAATTCCACAAGTGGGGAATGACGAAGCAATTTCTTATGCAGGTACTGGTATCGGTACCTGGCTAGCGGCCCTCCTCTTCTTCGGACTCGGAATCTGGTTAGGACTTTGGATGAGCAAATTAGAGGAAAAGTATAAATAATGGCTAAAAAGGTTAAAATCAAAAAAACCTTGGTGGCCCAAATGTTAGACAAGGCTAAGATCGATCATGATAGCCTTGTTTTAAATGCCCTTGACGGCCAGTTGCCACCAGGAATTGAAGAACACGAAATATACAAAACACTAGCATTGACAGGAGATAAGACAGGACCTGTCATTGGTATTGTGCCTATTGCAGAGCACCTGTCTGAGAAAAAATTAGCCAAAATTTCTGGCAATAAAAAAGTCAGCATGATCCCACAAAAGGACTTGGAAAAGACAACTGGCTACGTCCACGGTGCCAACAATCCTGTCGGAATCCGACAAAAACACAACTTTCCTATCTACATTGACCAATCTGCACTCGAAAAAGGCCAGATGATTGTGTCTGCTGGTGAAATCGGGCGTTCCATCCGCATTGATAGTCAGGTCTTGGCTGACTTTGTCAGAGCGAGTTTTGCAGATATCATTGAAGGGAGGAAGTAAACTTGAAACTCTATTTTGTCCGTCATGGAAAAACGGAGTGGAACTTGGAAGGGCGATTCCAAGGAGCTTCTGGGGATTCTGCCCTTTTGCCCGAATCCTATCAAGATTTGGAAAAATTGGGCACTCACCTTTCTCAAATCCCATTTGACGCGATCTTCTCAAGCGATCTTCAACGTGCGCAAGTAACAGCCCAGGAAATCGCTAAAGTCAATCACCATCGCCAAACCGTCCAGACTAGCCCTCAATTACGGGAATGGAGTTTTGGAAAATTAGAAGGAAGTAAGATGGCAATTTTTCGTGCCATCTACCCCAAACAAGCCTGGGCTCTCAAACATAATCTAGCCCTTTTTGACAATGACCTATTTGAAGCTGAGAGCGTTCGCCAGGTAACTCAACGAATGGTGGACTTTGTCCAATCCCTGAAAGGGCAAGACCTGGAAACAGTCCTCATCGTCAGTCATGGCGCCTTTCTAACCGCTTCTATCCATCGTCTGCTCGGATTTACACCAGCCCAACTGCGTCACCGAGGCGGCTTGGACAATGCCTCCATTTCCATTTTGGAAACGACAGACTTTGAACACTTTACCGAGCTGGCGTGGAATGATACTCGCTATAAATCTCACTAAGAAAGCAGTTTCCTGCTTTCTTTTTTGCTGATTTTTTACCTCTTCTATGATAAAATAGAAGGAACAGACTTTGGAGGAATGAAATTTTTATGTCAACTGAACATTTTGAAGAATTAAATGACCAACAGATTGTCCGTCGTGAGAAAATGACGGCTCTTGCTGAACAAGGCATTGACCCTTTTGGAAAACGTTTTGAGCGTTCTGCCAACTCAGCTGAATTGAAGACCCAGTACGAAGACAAATCAAAAGAAGACTTGGAAGAATTGGGCCAAACAGCGATCATCGCTGGCCGTATCATGACCAAGCGTGGTAAGGGTAAGGCTGGTTTCGCCCACATTCAAGACCGCGAAGGCCAAATTCAGATCTACGTTCGTAAGGACGATGTTGGCGAAGAAAACTATGAAATCTTCAAAAAAGCAGACCTTGGTGACTTTATCGGTGTCGAAGGGGATATTTTCAAGACCAACGTTGGTGAGTTGTCTATCCACGCTCGCAAGTTGACCCACCTGTCTAAATCGCTCCGCCCATTGCCAGAAAAATTCCACGGTTTGACAGATATCGAAACCCGCTACCGCAAGCGTTATTTGGACTTGATCACCAACCGTGAAAGTTTTGACCGCTTTGTGACTCGCTCAAAAATCATCTCAGAAATCCGCCGTTACCTTGACGGACTTGGTTTCTTGGAAGTGGAAACACCTGTCCTTCACAACGAAGCTGGTGGTGCTGCTGCTCGTCCATTCATCACCCACCACAATGCCCAAAACATTGACATGGTGCTTCGTATCGCGACCGAACTCCACCTCAAACGCTTGATTGTCGGCGGTATGGAACGCGTTTATGAAATCGGACGTATCTTCCGTAACGAGGGTATGGATGCGACTCACAACCCTGAGTTCACGTCAATCGAGGTCTACCAAGCCTACGCAGATTACTTGGACATCATGGACTTGACAGAAGGCATTATCCAACACACTGCCAAGGCGGTTGTCGGCGACGGTCCTGTAACTTATCAGAATACTGTCATCAACATTCACGAACCATTCAAGCGTATCCACATGGTTGATGCCATTAAAGAACAAACTGGCGTGGACTTCTGGCAAGAGATGAGCTTCGAGGAAGCAAAAGCTCTTGCAGCTGAGCACAAGGTCCCTGTGGAAAAACACCATACTGAAGTTGGCCAAATCATCAACAGCTTCTTTGAAGAGTACGTTGAAGCAACTCTTATCCAACCAACCTTCGTCTATGGTCACCCAGTAGCCGTGTCACCACTGGCTAAGAAAAACGATGAAGACCCACGCTTCACAGACCGCTTCGAGCTCTTCATCATGACCAAGGAATACGGAAATGCCTTTACAGAATTGAACGACCCAATCGACCAATTGGAACGCTTTGAAGCCCAAGCTAAAGCCAAAGAATTGGGTGATGACGAAGCGACAGGTGTGGACTACGACTACATCGAAGCCCTCGAATACGGTATGCCACCAACAGGTGGACTTGGAATCGGTATCGACCGCCTCTGCATGCTTTTGACAGATACTACTACTATTCGGGATGTACTCCTATTTCCGACTATGAAATAAGCAAGAGTAGCTTGCTAGGTTTGTTTTCACTCGGATGTTCCAATCGCTTTCCAATTTCTTGGCGATTGGCTGAAAAGGTCTGCTAGACCTTTTTACTCCCTACAATGAAGTAAGAAACAGTGGCTTGCTAGGTTTGTTTTCACTAGGATGTTCCAATCGCTTTCAAGTTTCTTGGCGATTGGCTGAAAAGGTCTACTAGACCTTTTCACTCCCGACGATGGAAATAAAAATTTCAAACTGTTTAACAACCTTACTTAAAACACTCTTGGAAATTCCAAGAGTGTTTTTGCATGCAAAAAATCCCGACCACTTGGTCAGGATTTTCAGGAGATTATGAAAAATATTTAGGATTGACTATAGTATAACTCATCCTATCAACTATCTCATCAGTCTTAGGACTGATTCTCTTCTTTTTTTGCAAAATATTCTCGAACAATTGGCGCGACTTCTTTTCCGTAGAGTTCGACGGCGCGGAGGACATCTTCATGTGGCATTGAGCCGATTGGGAGATGGAGGAAGAAACGGTCCAAGTCAAGTGTTTCAATAGTCTTGATAATTTTTTCAGCGACTCGTTTTGGATCTCCGACGATGGTTGCTCCTTCGTCTGTCAGAGAGTAGAGATACTGCGCCTTGGTCATCTCGCTCCAATGTGGGCGGTCTTTAGCAATGTTATCTGTCAAAACCTTAGTTGGATAGAAATATTCTTCCACAGCCTTGTCATGGTCCTCTGCAATCCAGCCCCAAGAGTGTGCTGCAACCTTGGTTTTCTTCGGATCATGACCAGAGTTGCGGGCTACCTTACGGTAGGCATCTGCCAGTGGTTTAAAGCGATGGGCGCCTGCTCCAATGACTGCATAAACGATTGGCAGACCTTCCTTGGCAATCTTGATCGTAGATTCTACATTTCCCCCAGTTGCAACCCAAATGGGAAAATCTTCCTGGACAGGACGTGGATAGACTGGCTTGTTATCAACTGACTGAGTGAAATGTCCATCCCACTTGAGATTGGTTTCCTTGTCGATTTCCAAAAGCATGTCCAACTTTTCATCGAACAGTTCTTCATAGTCATGGAGATCATAGCCAAACAAAGGGAAGGACTCGGTAAAAGAACCACGACCCACCATGATTTCCGCTCGGCCATTTGACAAAGCATCAATGGTGGTATACTGCTGGTAAAGTCTCACGGGATCCATAGAGGAAAGGATAGAAACTGCTGATGTTAGCTTGATATGCTTGGTATTGACGGCACCCGCTGCCAGCACAATCTCAGGTGCAGAAACCGCAAAATCTTCTCGGTGATGCTCCCCAATCCCATAAACATCCAGACCCACCGCATCTGCTAACTCGATTTCTTTAACCAGTTGACGGATCCGCTCGTCGTGACTATAAGTTTCTCCTGTTTTTTCTAGTGGAGTTGTTTCGCCAAATGTTGAAATACCTAATTCTACCATGATGTGTTCTCCTTTTAAATTACTATTTCTTAATTGATGCGTTTATTTTATCTCTAATTAGTGATAAAGTCAATTGATTTGCTCAAAAAATAAAACGACTAGGAAAACCTAATCGTTTTTGAATCTTATTCGTATCGTAAGGCCTCGATTGGATCCAACTTAGACGCCTTGTTAGCAGGTAGGACACCAAAGACAATTCCGACTACTGCTGAAAATGCCAGACTTCCCAGAACAACTGGAATTGAAATTTCAGCCGTCATTTCTCCCATTACCTTTGTGGCGTTGAGAGTAAACACAATGGCTTGAGCAATAGCTAGTCCGATTGCTCCACCTAAAGTAGTCAGCACCATAGCTTCTATCAAGAACTGCATCAAGATATTTCCTCTGGTTGCTCCAAGTGCTTTTCGAAGACCAATCTCTCGGGTCCGCTCAGTAACGGATACCAACATGATGTTCATAACACCGATACCACCTACCAAGAGGGAAATCCCTGCGACTGATCCGATGAAGAGCGTAACGCCTGACATCTGCTGTTTGAATTCATCCAACATGGTTGACATATCAAAGATATCATAGCGAGACTCCTTGAGCCCAGTTGCTTGCGTCAAATAGTCTGCTGCTGCAAGACCAACCTCACTTGCTCGTGTTACATCTTCCACATAAAGGTAGAGTGAGGAGTTTTCCTTCATCCCTGTTTCTGCAGCCAACTGAGTATTGGTCATGACAGCATTACCGCCTGAGTTCATGCCGTAAATGGCAGTGCCTGCTTTGGGATCCTTGTACACTCCGACTACAAGATAGGAATTTTGGTTCATATCCACAATTTGGTTGAGTGAGGCTTCAACTGTTCCAAATAGCTTTTCAGCCAAGGCTTGGTCTAACATGATAATCCGTGCAAAACGGGAGTAATCATTTTTTGTAAACTGACGCCCAGCTATGATTTCATATTTTTTGACATCAAAGAAGGACTGGCTAACCCCCGTGATGGTGACATTTTCAGCTTTCTTGCTTCCGAAAGAGATTTCAGACATGGTATTGATACTGATGTAGTAGTTGCTGACACCATCAATATCTAATAAGCCTTGCAAGATGTCATCCGTCAGATCTGGCTCTTCCTCCATGGAAACTTCTTCACTTATTGAATAGAGCATACCGCCTATACCTCCAGTATCTCCTCCATAATTTTGAGAGAAATAAACTTGAACATTGTTTTGGTCACCAGCCAGTGATTTTTCAATGCTGCGCGACATTCCTGTCCCCATTGCTACTATTATCACAACAGCTGCAACTCCAATGATGATTCCCAACATGGTCAAAAGAGAGCGCATTTTATGCGACAGGATGGACTTTAGGGCAAATTTCCAGTTTTCCATCAGCTACCTCCCTTCCGTTTGTCTTCAGTGATGACACCATCGCGCAAGACAATCGTTCGACTGGCATAGGCAGCGATTTCGGGCTCGTGGGTTACCATGATAATGGTCTTACCTTCACGGTTCAAGTTAGTCAGGAGTTCCATTATCTGCTGTCCAGTCTTGGTATCCAAGGCTCCAGTTGGCTCATCCGCCAAGATGATAGCTGGTGAGTTGACCAAGGCACGAGCAATGGCAACCCGTTGCTTTTGTCCACCCGATAACTCTGAAGGCAGGTGGGTCATCCGCTCAGACAACTCCACTTTTTCCAGCAGTTGTGTCGCTAGTTTCTTTCGCTTGGCAGCTGGTAAACCTGCATAAATCAAGGGCAATTCCACATTCTGAATGGCGTTCAATTTGGCTAATAAGAAGAATTGTTGAAAGACAAAACCAATCTGGTCATTGCGGACCTGAGCCAATTTTTTCTCAGATAACTGACTCACTTCCTGACCTTCTAGCCAATAATTGCCTGTTGTGGACCGATCAAGGAGACCGATAATGTTCATCAAGGTCGATTTCCCTGAACCAGATGGTCCCATAATGGCTAGAAATTCTCCTTCCTCAACCTCCAGATCAATATCTTTTAGTACACGGAGTTCCTGATCTCCATTTTGGTAGCTTTTATTGATAGCATGCAGCTTAATTAACTGTTTGGTCATAGGCTTCCACCTCTTTTCCTTCTTCGAGGGTGTTATTCGGATTTGAGATGACTTGGTCACCTACTGTTAAACCTGCCGTTACTTCCTGATTAAGTGCATCTGCATTGCCCAACTCAACCGCCACTTTCTTAGCCTTGCCATCTACCAAGGTCCACACATAGGTTCCTTCTTCTTCAAAGACAATGGCTGTTACAGGCACAAGAATTGAACTGCTTGTATTGATTACCTCAATATTGACTGTAAAGCCTTGCTTGAGCTCTGCCATATCACTTGTGATGGCAACTTTGAATGGGTACTTAGCACCACCAGTACCTGTCCCACTTGTCGCATCTGCTGCCTGGTTGCCTTCTGGATAGTTTGAAATGTAGGTAATTTTTCCAGTCCATTCTTTGTCTGGATATACCTTGGTACGGATACGCACCTCTTGATCCACTGCAAGGTTGGCTAAATCGTATTCAGTCAAACTGCCTGTAACTTGTAAGCTTGATTGGTTGACAATATGTACCACAGTTTGGCTGGTTGTGGCTGTTTTTGAAACCGATTGGTTAACTTCGACAACAGTCCCAGCTACGGTTGAACTAACTGTGGCTTCAGTTACAGCCTGATAAGCTTTATCCACTGCTGCCTGCGCATCTGCATAGGCATCATTGAGATCTTGCAACTGCATGTCCACACTTCTCTGAGTGGATGCCGCAACTTGGCTATCTGTGCTAGCATCACCTGTCAAATCAACTGTCTGACCATTGGTTTGGAGATCATAGATTTGGCGTCCAACCTTATCACGTGCACGAACTGCTGAATCTAAATTGCTTTGCAACTCAGAAGTATCATATTGAACCAAAGGAGTGCCAACTTGAACCTGATCACCTTGGGCAACCAACAAGCCTGTCAAGTCCCCTTTTGAAGAATCATAGTAAACATACTGTTCCTCAGCTGCTGATACTGTACCTGTCAATAGCGTAGCTGAAGCGATGGATCCTTCTGATACAATAGTATAGATCAAGGGCTCTTCGTAAGCACCTGCAGTGCTAGTTGTTGAACTCTGCGTCATAAAATAGCCTGCAGCTGCAAGGCCTGCTACCAGGACTCCCAAACTAGAAAAAAGCGCAATTTTTGCTTTCTTTGACTTTAACATATCTGTCTCCTTTTTACTTTTATCTGTGTTAAATATATAATACACCAACACAAAATGAAATGCAAGAATATCATTAAAAATATTCTATCAAAATTTGGGGCAATTCCTCTTACACTTTTGTAAGCTTGACCAGGCGTAGCAGATTTAAGCCAATTTTTTCAAAAAACGATACAATACACTTAGATAACGAGGAGGTTCTTTTATGAAGGAATACGATATTATAGCAATTGGAGGGGGAAGCGGTGGTATCGCTACCCTAAATCGAGCTGCAAGTTATGGTGCAAAAGCAGCCGTCATTGAAGCGAGTTTTCTTGGTGGAACTTGTGTCAACTTGGGTTGTGTTCCCAAAAAAATCATGTGGTATGGGGCCAATATTGCAGAAGTATTTGACCACTACGGTGCGGAATATGGCTTCCAGGCAAGAGAGGTTCAGTTTGATTTTGCAACTTTACGTGCCAACCGGGAAGCTTATATTCAACGTTCACGCTCATCTTATACCACTACTTTTGACAAAAACAAGGTTGATGTTATCCAAGGCCATGCCCGTTTCCTAAGCAATAATCAATTGGAAGTTAATGGGGAAATCTATACTGCCAAACATATTGTTATTGCAACCGGTGCCCAGCCTAGCATCCCCTCTATTCCAGGAGCGGAATTAGGTATTAGTTCTGACCAGGTTTTTGGCTGGGAAGAGCTACCTACATCTGTTGCGATTATTGGAGCAGGTTACATCGCCGTAGAATTAGCTGGTGTTCTTCATCAATTTGGGGTTAAAACCGATCTATTCGTCCGAAATGATCGCCCCCTACGCAACTTTGACCGCTATATTACTGATGCCTTGATGGAAGAAATGGATCGTACCCATCTACAACTTCATACCTTTAAAACACCAAGCCGACTGGAAAAAACAGAGGATGGTGCCATTACCATTCATTTCGAAGATGGCAGCAGTCACACCGCCCAAGAAGTGGTTTGGGCAATTGGTCGCAAGCCTAATAGCAATCAACTAGGACTGGAAAACACTGATATCCAAGTCCACCCATCCGGTCATATTGTCGTCGACGAATTTCAAGAAACAGGTGTTGAAGGTGTTTATGCCCTTGGGGATGTGACTGGCGAGAAAGAATTGACTCCTGTTGCCATTAAAGCTGGACGCCTACTTGCCGAGCGCCTATTCAATCACCATGACGGAGCAAAAATGGACTATACCTGTATTCCAACCGTAGTCTTTTCTCACCCTGCAATTGGAACTGTCGGACTCACCGAGGAAGAAGCAATTAGCTGCTATGGGACTAACCAAGTAAAATCCTACACCTCAAGTTTTACTTCAATGTACACGGCCCTTGCCAACAACCGCCAAGCAGCAAAATTTAAGCTAGTGACCGCAGGGCCTGAAGAAAAAGTGGTCGGCTTACACGGAATTGGTTTTGGTGTCGATGAGATGATCCAGGGATTTGCAGTTGCCATCAAGATGGGAGCAACCAAGGCAGACTTCGATGCAACGGTGGCAATCCATCCAACAGGTTCGGAAGAATTTGTCACTATGCGCTAAAATATGTGACAGCGGATTGGAAACTCTTGACCCTGAGATGAGAATTTTTTATACTATTGTTACCATGTGTTTTTAAAAAGGATAACAAATGAAACCATCAAAAGAAACAGCTTTTATCGCTATGGGCCTTGCCCTTCTCATCACCTTGTCACAAATCAGCATTCCAATCGGCCTCATCCCTCTTACACTTCAAACCTTTGCAGTTGCCCTGATTGCAAGTCTTTATAAACCAAAGGCTGCTATGACCATTACAGGTCTCTATCTACTTTTGGGAGCCATCGGCCTACCCGTATTTGCTGGCTTTAGCGGAGGCTTTGCTGCCTTGATTGGACCAACCGCCGGTTTTCTCTGGGGTTTCCTTGCCTTCTCAGGAGTAACAGCCAGTCTGACCCATTCTGACTCCAAACCATGGACAGTCTTTTTGGCAGCTCTAGTCGGTGATGCTGTCTGTTTTGTCGCAGGCTGCATCTTCTTTAAATACAACCTGGGAGTTGACTGGGGACAAAGCATTAGCCTGACGGTTCTCCCCTTCCTCTTCCATGAAGGAATCAAACTACTTTTGGTCAGTTTGATCCACAAAGGACTCCAACCAATGCTGAAAAAAGAAGCCTACTTTAACAAGTAAGCTTCTTCTTTTAATTTCGAAAGGCATCTAACAATACTTGGAATTCCTCATTGCTCAAGGTAATGCCCTTGCCCATCTTACTATGATCTGGGCTCCAAGTGCGAATGTCGTACTTAGCTGGGGCACCATTAAATGATACTCGGTTCAATTCCTTAGTCCAACCCTTGTCATTTTCAGACAGGACCAACAATTTTTCCTCAATTTCAAATGTAAATTCTGCCATTTTTTCCTCCTCACTTGATCAATTCGAAAAATACCTTGTTTTTTTATCCTAAATTGGATAAGATAATTATATCAAGATTGAAAGGATTATGCTATGAGAAATTTTCTGTCCGTATTAGCCAAACATCTCTACCAATTTATTAGCCAGAAGGGACCTCATATAGAAGAGAATCCTGAAGAACTTGCATCTATCCTAGATACTATTCAACTGGCACTCTATAAAAAAGCCGCTATTCACGTGATTTATGGGCAAAAGAGTTTTACGGGTGAAATCGTCAAATGGGACCCCGACAAAGAACGATTAATCATGAAAAATTTTCAAAAGAATGTTTCGAGTTTGATTCAGCTGAGAGACATAAAAAGGATTTCTCTCCTTCCTGAAAGCATTCAAGAAACACAGAAAAAAGGTCATTTCCACTAAGGGAGATGGCCTTTTTTAAGCTCGAATGGTCATGGACTGGCCATTGTCTTTATAGAGATTAATCAAGCCAGACTGACAGGAACGGATCATATCTCCTGGACACACTGGACGATCAAGCTTGATTGTCAAGAGCTCCATTGGTCGATTGGCTCTGTCAATTGGAAGCCCATCCTGGTCTCGCAAATCTTCCACCTTGGTCTCGAAATGACGGAAGCCTGGCCCGTAACACTCAATCGCTTCTCCTTCTTTGATGACATTGCGCTGGCGAATGGTCGCCCGCATGGTTTCAGGATCAAAGGAGACAACCTCTGCTACAAATTTATAACGTGGAATTTTCCTACGTGCTCCAAAAAGTTGCTCATCTTCCGATGGTGTCTGGTAATAGAATCCTGTCGAAAGTTCCCGTTGAGCAACCTTCCAACATTCATCAATCAAGTCCTGTTTGATGGCTTCAAAGGCTTCAGGACTTTCAAGATAGGCATCCACAGCAGCCTTGTAGCAATTGGTTACCGTCGATACATAGTGAACGGATTTCATCCGACCTTCGATTTTCAGGCTATCCACACCATTTTCAATCATGTCTGGAATATGCTCAATCATACACATGTCCACAGCAGACATGGAGAATTCCTCTGGAATCTGCCCCTGAACAGATTGACGGCCATCTTCTTCTGTTACTTGGTAGAGATCATATTTCCACCGGCATGACTGGCAACAGCCGCCACGGTTGGCATCTCGGAAACTCATATGGTTGGAGAGAACACATCGTCCAGAATAAGAAATACACATGGCACCATGAACAAAGGCTTCAATTTCCACATCTGTCCGCTGACGAATCTGGGCAATCTCTTCCATGGATACCTCTCGTGCCAAGACAACCCTGGTCAGCCCCATTTCCTTCCAGAATTCAAATGTTTCCACATTGGTTGAGGAAGCTTGAGTGGACAAGTGGATTTCCAAACCTGGTGCTTCTGCTGCACAGATAGCAATTAGAGCTGGGTCGGAAACAATCACGGCATCCAAGCCCATGTCACGTAGCTGGCAGAACCATTGACCTGCACCAATCTCATTGCCCTCATGGGTAACCATATTGGCCGCAACATAGACTTTGGCCCCTCTTTCATGGGCATAATCAATACCTTCCTGGAGTTCTTCCATGGAGAAATTCCCTGCCCGGCTTCTCAATCCATAAGCCTGTCCACCGACAAAAACGGCATCAGCACCGTAGTCGACAGCTACTTTCAACTTTTCCAATGTCCCTGCTGGTGACAATACCTCTGGACGTTTGAGTCGTTTTTTTTGCATCTTATTTTACCTTATCTTTATCAAATTCATAAAAACCAGTGTCTAATTCCCGGCCTTGGGGATGAAGACTTGCTACTTCTCTTGCCAATTGACTCGCCACCTCCGCTGAAAAGCTACCGCTTTCTAACAAGTCACGCGCCTGACAGAACAAAGATACAATAGCGACAAAATCTTGACCTGGTGTAAATAGCCCATCCAATTTCCAATGGTCATAACCCATCTCTAGCAACTCCTCCAGTTGTAAGAGCATGGAAATATCCTTGTCCTTGAAAATGTGGGTACCATGTAGGTCTTGAAAAATGGAATAATGGGTTTCAGGTTTACCTGGTTCCGATAGGAAGAGACCTTCTTTTTTGGATGCAACCTCTGAGTCAGCCTGAATAAAATTGTAATAGTTATCCAAGAGAGGCCGCTTGGAATGGTGGATGACCGATGGACCATAGACCAAAATTTCCCCTGGAATAGCCAAATTTTCACCAATGCTAGCTAGTTCTTCACGAGGCAATTCTCTTGCCAGAACAGCCTCTACCACACCATGGTCTTTCCAAAAATTAACCTGCCGGCTCGAAGTGACAAACACAGAAGTGTCATAGATAATCGGAAATTGGTAACCGTCTTTTTTGTTCTTATAAATCAGGCCTGTATCACCAACCACCAAATAATCTACTTGAATCTCCTCCATCAAGTCCAAAAATGCTGGAATAGCATCCATTTGTTCCTGATGAAAGAGACCGTTGGCCGCAACTGTCAGCGCTCTCCCAGACTGATGGACCAAGTCTGCCAACTCCCGCAATTCTTCCTGTGAATAAGAATGGCCTAATCGCAAACCGTAGGCTTCTTGTCCAACATAAATCCGGTCCACACCTAGTTCCAATAATTGTTTTGCTTGATCGATTGATTCTGCTGTTGCAGTAAGGATTATTTTCTTCATATTGTACATTATATCACAAAGTTTCACGACTGATACTAAAAAATTTTGTAAATTTGTCTGATTTTACCAGTATTTTGTAACCGTTTTGTAATCTAATTGACATAAAAAACAATCAATGTTATGGTATTCTAAATAGGCATAAAGGAGACGATATGGCATTAAGAGACTATCGGCCTGACCTTAACCCGAATGAGATTAATTACCCGAAAGAGAAACAGGCTAGATTCCAAGAATATGAAACTCCCTCGGAAAATCGAGAGAGATTGCGTGAATTAGTATTTTTCATCAACATTGTGATATTCTGTATTATCACAGTTTTTTCTGCGTATATCTTTTTGTCAAACGATTTCCCAGTCTTCCTTTCCTTCTTACTTGCCATTCCATGTGGTGCCGGTGGTTTACGCCTGGTACAATTGGCACTTAAGAAGCAGAAGCAAAAACAGACAAAATAAGTAAAAAATAGGCAGCTCAGCTGCTTTTTATGTTGAGAAAAATCCCACTAGATTCACCTAGTGGGATTTTGAAATTACAAAACTGATTCCGAATGTGGAGCTTGTTCATCTTGAGCTGCTTGAGGCAGTTCAGTCTCTGCCACTTCTTCTGAGACTAGCTCTGGCTGAACTTCTTCTGCTAATTCTTGCGCCAACTCTTCTGACACTTCTGCATCTGGACTGGTGAGGTCAATTTCAATAACAGCCGATTCTTCTGACACTTCTTCAGATACATCTTTGGCTGTCAGGGCTTGCTCAGATAATTTTTCTTTCATCTGCTCAAATTTTTCAAGAGACTGGTCTTTGAGACTGGTCACTTTTTCTTTACCAGTCTTCACCAAATCATCGACTGTTAATTCACCAGTTTCAAACTGCCCTTTGACAGTTTGGAAACGCTCAACAGCTTGATTTTTCAACTCAGTCGCCTTGTTAATCAATTCTGCATTGGTTTCTTCTGGATTTTCTTTGGCTTCTTTGATAAAATCTTGCACCTTATCTTTGATAGCCTTGCCTGATTTGGAAGCTAGAAAAACAGCTGCTGCAGCACCACCGGCTGCACCGAGGACAATACTGGTGAGTAGGCTAGATTTTTTTACCATCTTACTTTCCTTTCTTTCCCAAGAGGGAAGATACTGTGCTAACTGCTGAAAGAATACCTCCAGCCTTGGCTGTGGATTTACCTGCAGCAGTCGCCTTTTGTGTTAAGTTACGGGCTGAACTGTTGAGATCTGATACAGAGGTTGATAGATCTGCAACTGCAACGAACAAAGGATCGAGGGTAGATACTTTTCCATTGACGTCTTCTACCAATACGTTTGTCTTAGCCAGCAATTCGTTGGCTTGGTAAAGGGTTACGTTGACATCACTGGTCAACACCTTGAGTGTTTGTTGGGCTTCTTCTACAACGGCTGTAACCTTGCGGAGCAAGAGAATCAAGTAGATAGCAATACCAACAAAGGCTAGGGCAATCAAAAGGACTGCAAATTCAATCATCATTCTTCTCCTTTTTCATAATAGGGAATACGACTGTCGGATCTGCGATAAATTAATAGGGCTAGTCCGACAAGAATCAAGAGGGCTGATAGCCATTGCGACACACGTAATCCCATAAAAAGAAGACTATCTGTTCGCATGCCTTCAATCAACATCCGACCACTTCCGTACCATATCAGATAGAAGAAGAGGATGTCACCTCGTTTGAGAAATCTAGATTTCCGTCTTAGCCAGCAAATCAGAGCAAAGCCAAGCAGATTCCACAGGGATTCATATAAAAAGGTGGGAGTCCGATAGGCTCCATCAATATACATTTGATCACGGATAAAGGCTGGTAGATAGTTCAAGTTGTCCACTGCCTGTCCGTATGCCTCTTGGTTGAAAAAATTTCCCCAACGGCCGATAGCTTGTGCCAATAAGACCGACGGAGCAACAATATCCAAGAAATCAAGTGTGTTGATGAAACGGCGTCGGGTAAAGAAATAGAGAACCATGGCTCCTGCAATGAGGCCACCGTAGATAGCAATTCCACCATTCCAAATGGCAAAGATAGAGGCTAGATTATCTTTATAGGTGTCCCAAGAAAAGGCCACATAGTAAAGTCTTGCTCCGACCAAGGAAAGGGGGAAACCGATGAGAATAAAATCGTAGATATCGTCAGCTTGGATCCGTCTTTTTGGTGCCTCCTTGGCAGCAAGATAGACACCTAGAATCAGCCCTGTCAAAATACAGATGGCATACCAGCGTATTTGGAGGGGGCCAAGTTGGATGGCAATGGGATCCATTAGTTCACCTCCTCTTCCTTATTGGATTCAATAAGGTTAGCAAGGCGTTCTTCAAAACTCTTGGTTGCATCGTAGCCCATCTGTTTAGCACGATAATTCATCGCAGCAGCTTCAATGACAACTGAAATGTTTCTACCAGTCTTGACTGGTATTCGAATTTGAGGGATGGAGATTCCAGCTATTTCAATTGTGTCACCACCGTTTCCAAGACGATCAAAGTTTTTGCCAGTTTCATAATTTTCCAGATACACGGCTAGCTGAACCTCGGATGATTCTTTAACGGCACTGGCTCCATACAAACTCATGATGTCGATAATGCCAACCCCACGAATTTCTAATAAGTGGCGCAAGATTTCCGCAGGCTCGCCCCAAAGGGTCACATCATCTTTAGCATAGACATCCACACGGTCATCTGCTACGATCCTATGACCCCGTTTGACCAACTCTAGACCTGTCTCACTCTTTCCAATTCCAGAGTCACCCTGAATCAAAACACCCATACCATAAATGTCCATCAAGACTCCATGAACGCTTGTCCGCTGAGCCAAACGGCTATCAAGAAATGAGGATAATTCTCCAGATAATCGGCTGGTTGCAGATTGGCCTTGCAAAACAGCAATACCTTCTTCTTTTGCGGCTCTGTACATTTCCTCTGGAATTTCCAAACCGCGCGCCACAATCACAACAGGGGTCTGGGGTTGGAACATTTGTCGTAGAACCTGGTAGCGGTTGTGGGCTGTCATAGCCATCAAATAAGACCACTCCTTCATCCCAATTAACTGGATTCGTTCTGGGGAATAATAGTCAAAATAACCCGTCATTTCCAATCCTGGACGTGAGATGTCCGATGTAGAGATTTCTTTTTGCAACAAAGCTTCCGTCGAGTACATGGGCTGAACACGAAGATTTTCAAGCAAATCTTTCACAAAAACTGTCATAAAGCCCTCCTTTTCTTTTTTCCTATTATAACATAAGCTCGCTTGACTTGAACAGTTGGAGGGACCCTTCTGGAAGTATTTTTCAGAAAGAAAAGCCCACATCCGTTTCAGATGGGGCATCTCTGTATCAGCTCATTCGTCGCCTTATTTTTCAGACGACAGGGACTCAGCTTCTTTTATTTTTCGAGGTCCCAAGCCATACTGTTCTGCTTCCCAATCCTCTCTATAAGGAAGGGCAAAACCCAAAATTAGATAGGTCAACAGTAGGCCCATTCCCAGTCTGCCCGAAAAAGCAACTAAAAACACAAAAGCCCAGCGTAGGACGGATACATTCCATGAAAATTTATCTGCCAAGCCTGCCAGAACTCCTCGCCAAACCTGACCTGTCCTTTTTCTAAAAAGCTTTAACAATCTCTTTCCCTCCTTTTAGCGTAATCGGGCTCCGATCCGTTTGAATACGGACAAAGGCAGTCTCCTGACCAGATTGATTACAAATTAGCGGACTTGCTACTTTCTTTCGATTTAATATCAACAGACCGCTTTTAGCTTCTATCTTTCCCTTGATTCCTAAATGCTTGCCAAGGTTTAGATGAATGGGAGCCATTCTGACTTGGATAGACAGGGCTTGTGAGCGACTACCATCCAAGGTCAAACGGACGTCCTGTTGTTTTTCGTCCATTTGACTATGTACTGCTATATCTTCAAAGGGAAGATAGTCCAGTCTCGCCTCCGCTTTTCCTAAATCCAAATCTAAAATGGACAACCAGGCCTCTGGCAAGGAAACCGTTAATTGGCAACTCACCGCAGAAGAATAGAATAATCCCTTATTTTCAACAAAAAATTGTGGCAAGTCCTCTTCTCTGGTCTGGCTAGGATAGACAATCTTGACCTGCAAATCATCTGATTTGGATTTACCAAAAACTACTTTTCCACTGGTCAAACGAATAAAGAGGGACTCAATTCCTTGAAACTGGTAAGCCTGTTGGCGCTTGGTCGATGAAAAGACCTTTAAACTCGGCAGAGAAAAAGATAGTTTGGTTTTTTCTTCCACAAACAACTGATTAGGACGCTCATCAAAGGTCAAAAAACAAGCCTTGGCTTCTTCCTTGGTTAAAACCCCTTTTTCATAGAGCTCCATCAAACGCTCTCTCTGTTGATAACTCATGATGTCACCTCAATTCCCTTCTAGTATACCATATTTGCCCACAAAAAAATCAGCCCAAGGACTGATTCTTACTTGTCTTGCTTCAAAGGTCCTTTACAGCGACCACATCGGTATTTTTTTAGGTCAATGCGGCGCTTGCGCTGGTAGACTTGTCCACAGGACTGGCAGCTATATACCAAACTAGGCTTAACAGCTTGTTCTATTTTGGGAGCGTAGCGCAGGCCTCCCACCGATTCCAGCAGTTGCTTGAAGTCCTTGTCCCCATGCCGATAGCCTTTCTTCTCATAGTAGAGATGGTAATGGCAGAGTTCGTGACGGACAATCTTCCGAAAGACTTCTAGGCCTTGCTCCTCCAAATGCTTGGGATTAAAGTCCAAGTGGCCATCTTTAGGAAAAAAGCGACCACCCGTTGACCTCAATCGTCTGTTCCAGACTGCGACATGCCGGAATTCCTTACCGAAGTCTTGCAGGGAAACTTCCTGCACATACTTATTCAGATCCATTTGGTTTCAAGAGGCTAAGACCGATACGGTTGCGTTTGATGTCCACTTCAGCCACCCAAACGGTTACAATTTCCCCAACGGCTAAGACTTCGCTTGGATGTGGTAAGGCTTGTTGGCGTCCATTTTTATCCCGTTTGCGTTTGATCATGCGTGAAATGTGGACCAGACCATCCTCGTGGACACCGATATCTACAAAGGCTCCAAAGTCCACAATATTACGGACCGTGCCTTGCAATTCCTGACCGACTACCAAGTCCTTGACATCCAAGACATCTTGACGAAGAACTGGTGCTTCAAAGTCATCCCGTAAATCACGACCAGGCTTGAGCAAGTCTGCGATGATGTCCTTCAAGGTTTCCTGACCGACACCGATTTTTTCTGCCGTATCTGCGATGGCAACCTGTTTTAATTTTTCCTGCGCAGCCTCATCTAAGTGGTCAATTTCTAGCAGTGCCAACAAGTTCTCTACAGCCTTGTAAGACTCAGGGTGCACGCCAGTATTGTCCAAAAAGTTAGTCGCATCAGGAATCCGCAAGAAACCAGCTGCCTGCTCAAAGGCCTTGTCACCCAGACGTGGAACCTTTTTGAGCTGCTGGCGAGAGGTCAGGGCTCCATTTTCCTCACGGTACTTGACTATGTTCTCTGAGATGGTCTTGTTAAGACCAGCCACATGAGCCAGAAGGGCTGGACTGGCCGTATTGACATTGACCCCGACCTGGTTGACCACCGTATCGACCACAAAGTCCAGGCTCTCAGACAGAGATTTCTGATTGACATCGTGCTGGTACTGGCCGACACCGATAGACTTGGGATCGATTTTGACCAGCTCAGCC
Organism: Streptococcus suis; assembly: GCF_017601095.1. Classification (GTDB taxonomy): domain Bacteria; phylum Bacillota; class Bacilli; order Lactobacillales; family Streptococcaceae; genus Streptococcus; species Streptococcus suis_Z. The sequence goes on from NZ_JAGFUX010000003.1 coordinate 176,169, forward strand.
AGAGGGTCTTGCAGACGGCGGGCGATGGAAATGGCAGAGCGTTTTTCCACAGGGAGGTCTGGGAACTCATATCGAGCCAGTTCAGAAGCTGAGTAGACAGAGGCTCCGCTTTCATTGACGATAACGTAAGAAACATCTGGGAAGTCCTTGAGCAAATCAGCGACGAAGGCCTCCGATTCACGGCTGGCCGTTCCATTTCCGATAGCAATGATTTCCACCTGGTATTGCCCAATCAGGTCTGCCAAGTCTTTCTTGGCCTGAGCAATTTGTCGCTGACCAGCCGGCTCCACAGGATAGATGACTTGCGTAGTCAAAAGTTTTCCAGTCTGATCTACCACTGCTAGCTTGGCCCCTGTTCGAAAGGCAGGGTCAAAACCAAGGACCACTTTGCCTTTGAGGGGAGATACAAGGAGCAGATTGCGGAGGTTTTTAGAGAAGAGCTGGATTGCGCCTTCTTCTGCTTCTTCTGTCAATTCTGTCCGGATACGGCGCTCCATAGCAGGAAGAATTTTCTTCTTGATGGCCTGCTGGATCACATCCTTGATATAGCTATTAGACTGTGGAAAACGCAGTTCGAAGAAACGGATCATTTTATCCACATTGTGTTCAAAAGAAACCTTGAGAACACCTAATTTCTCACCACGATTAATGGCCAAGGTCTTATAACCCTGCATCTTCGCCACTTTCTCAGAAAAATCATAGTAAATCTGAAAGACTTCTTTCTCATCTGCTTCTTGATCTTTTAGCTCTGAAGTCAGGCTCGAATTGGTTTGTACTTCATGATAAACCCAGGCCCGAAGCTTATTGTCTTCTGAGATAGCTTCCACCAAAATATCCACAGCACCAGCCAAACAAGCCTGAGCAGTGTCAAAGCCCTCGCAGATAAAGCCAGCAGCCTGTTCTTCCAAGTCAGCCACATTCTGCAAAATCAACCGAGCCAGTGGGAAGAGTCCAGCCTCACGCGCCACCGTTGCCTTTGTACGACGTTTTTCCTTATATGGCAGGTAGAGTTCTTCCACATCTGCCAACTTTTCCGCTTCCTCGATAGCCTGACGCAGCTGATCGGTCAACTTGCCCTGCTCTTCAATCTTGGCAAGGACAGTAGCCTTACGTTCTGCCAGTGCTGTCAGGGACTTGTCTCGGTCAATAATAGCCTTAATGACCACTTCGTCCAAGTTCCCCGTCACGTCCTTCCGATAACGAGCAATAAAGGGAATGGTGTTGCCTTCAGCCGTTAAAGATAGAACTGTATCAATCTGTTTTAAACTTACGCCCAATTCCTGAGCAATTTTCAAAAATTTTTCTTCCATAGCTTCTATTATATCATGAATGAGGAAGGTTGGAGATGATAAAAGAGTATGCTGCAATGACAACATACTCTTTTATATTAAAATTCTGCCAAATCAGGATCCAACTGTCCTTTTAGACCTGTCAATGTATCCAACTGAGCAACTGCTTCAGGACTAATCACCAAATCTTCTATCTCCAAATTAGCCTGGATATTTTCTGGGCTGGTTGATTTTGGTAAGGGTAGGAAGCCTTTTTCCAAGGACCAAGCTAGTGCTAGTTGGGCAACGCTGCAGCCTGCTTCCTTGGCTAAGTCTGCGGCTTCTTGACTTTGGAAGAGGGTTCCTGTACCAAATGGACTATAGGCCTCCAAGAGAATGCCCTTGGATTTACAGTAGTCAACTAATTCTGTCTGAGGAGTTCCTGGAGCCAGCATAATCTGGTTGACCATGGGTGTGATTTCAGCCGTTTCAAGCAAGCCTTTCAGGTGATGTTCCATAAAGTTAGACACCCCGATGGCCTTGACCTTCCCTGCTTTGTAGAGAGATTCCATAGCCTGCCAGACCTGTGCATTGCGAGTCTTCCAGCCGATGCTGTCGCGAATAGCCTTTGGATTTGGCCAGTGGATAAGGAGCAGGTCCAGATAATCCACGCCCAGCTTAGTCATAGACTCCTCAACTGATGCCAGTGTGTCCTCCACGCCAATCTTGTCATTCCAGACCTTTGTCGTCAGGAAAATGTCCTCACGTGCCACACCGCTATCTGCCAAGGCCTGACCGACACTGGCTTCATTGCCATAAATCTGAGCCGTGTCAATGTGGCGGTAGCCTGCTTCCAGAGCGTAGAGTACAGCACGGTGAGCCGCTTCTCCGTCTGGAATCTGCCAGGTCCCAAAACCAATTTTGGGAATGGTGACGCCATTTGTTAATTGATAGGTTTCCATAGAAAGCCTCCTCTTTTTTTCTTATTCTAGTATACCTTAAAATTAAAAGCCTGACAAAATTTTAGTCATATCAAAATAAGACACCCGAAGGTGTCTGCTCACATTTATCACAAAAACTTATCTCTCGAAATTGATTTTTTTCGCTAACTTATCAATTACTACTGCACCAACCAATAGGGACAGCAACTCTCCACCTGCAGTTGTCAACCAGGTCAAGAAGAATGGCAAATCATACAAGACTTTCAATTCCAAGGCAATGGTAAACATGGTCGCCGCGAAAAAGAATGAGAAATAGAAGAATGCCTTGTTAAACAAGCCACCAAATAGGTAGTCTTGCTTGTATTTTTCAAAGAGGATCACCCCAAGGCTAACAAAGATAAGGGTTGAAAGTCCACCTACAAAAAGGTCAATGACACCAAATCCAATCAAGTTAGAAATCATACAGCCGATGGTCACGGCGATGATATACTTGCGATTATAAAAAGCCAAGAAATTGAGCATTTCTGACAAGCGAAACTGAATGGCTCCGAAGGAAATGGCGTTCAAGGGCGGTGTCAGGGTAAGAGCGACATAAATAGCCGCAACAAGAGCAATCTCTGCCATATCTTTGGCAGTCCATTTAGATGTTTTCATAAAAATTCTCCTTTAGCAAGATGCTTAAAATATGCTTGGGTAAAGTGAGCAAGCCCCAAGGGTCATTGATTTCTCAACAACGTTGTCTAGTATAGCATATTTTCCCTAAAAATGATAGACTAGTTCTTATGAAAAAACTATTTTATCAACTCATACATAATGAAGTCATTCTTTATTTGATTGCAGGGGTCGCTGCAACCCTGGTCTATATGGTCACGCGAATGGGACTATTTCTAGTCATCCCGTCCATTCTCCTCGTTACCCTCTTGGCAAATGCTGTTGCCATTCTCTTTGCCTTCTGGACCAACGACCGTTTTGTTTTCAAACAAGATAGCAAGGGTTGGCCACAGCGTCTTGTCAAATTTGTATCTGCCCGTATCCTAACGCTGGTTTTAGATATGTTTTTAGCCTACTTACTGGTGCAGGCCTATCCTCAATGGATTGGACAATTCGTCAACAATGATCTTTCACTGATTAACGCGATAGCAACACTCTTTTCTCAAGTGCTGGTTATTGTGCTCAATTATTTCTTGAGTAAGTTGTTCATTTTTACAAAAAAATAGACTGGATTCTCCCAGTCTATTTTATGTTTCATCAATCTTGGTAAACCGTGTCTTTATCCTGTTATATATTGAAACAACATCTCCATCCCGCGGCGTGAATTCTTCTACTTGTAAACTTTGAAAGCTAGCATTAATGACCGCTCCGATAATGAGCACTTGTGACATAAATATAAACCAGAGCATGAAAACGAGGAAGATAACTGCTGTAACCATCCGAAAATCCAATAATTGATTGGCATAATTGTCCACATATATTGAAAAAAACTTCCCTACTGAAAACATAGTCAGTTGGACAAATGCCGCACCTGGCATTATATAGCGAATTTTTGACACCCGAACATTTGGCAAGAAAAAATACAGCATGACTAATGAAGCAAACAAAGCTAGGAAACCAACCAGCTGGGTTTGGCTAAGTAGTCCATTTAGCAGTTCATTTTCAATTTGAATAATCTGTTTTACAGAAGCAAGAATAGTTTCTCCAAAAGTTAACAGGGTCATACTTAAAAAAATGATGAATTGTAAACCAATTCCCAAAAAAATTCCAATCAGACGTCCGATAATGAAATCTCGGTGTTCGTTGATACCATAAGCTTTATTGACCGCTTTCTGTAAAATGGTCATACTTCGCGATAGTGTCCATAGAGTCGTCACAATTGAAATCCCCAACCATGATGAGGAAGGCTGGGTCAAAACAGATGTAATAAATGCCGAAACAGATGGATAAAGCCGATCTGGCACAAATTCCTCAACCACAGTCAGGATGGCATCAATATCAAAAGGAAAATAAGGCAGTAAATTAGCTAATGTTAGTAATATAGGAAAAATCGAAATTAGCAGGTAATAAGCCACCGCCACACTGGTCAAATCGATATCTGCATCACGATAAAAGGAAAAAAAAGTCGAAAAGAATGTTTTTAGACTTGCAAATAGTTTACTTTTCTTCATTCCCTCTCCTTAATATAGCCACTGATTAGTAGCTACCTTCTTCTCCTTGGCTAGTCAAAATAACTGGTCCATCCTTGGTAATGACAAACTGGTGTTCGTACTGGCAAGACAAACCGCCATCAAGTGTTTTGTGTGCCCAGCCTGTCTTCATATCGGTGTCAATTTCCCAGCTACCAGTGTTAATCATCGGCTCGATTGTTAGAACCATGCCCTCACGCAAGCGAAGACCGCGACCTTTTGTTCCATAGTGAGGAACCATTGGTTCTTCATGGAAGGTTGGACCAACACCATGACCAACCAAGTCACGAACAACACCATAGCCAAGACCTTCAGCATATTCTTGGATCGCCGCACCGATATCACCGATACGATTGCCAACAACTGCTTGCTCGATACCGCGGTACAAACATTCCTTGGTTACATCCATCAATTTTTGTACTTCATCTGAAACCTGTCCGACCGCATAGGCCCAACAAGAATCCGCACAACCGCCACGATAGGTTTGGGTGATTTTCTTCATAGCCTTGACATCATTGAAGTTTAGCTTAGAAACATCAATAACTGACTTGTCCAAAGGCTCACTGAGAACCATATCGACCTTGAGCAAATCACCTTCTTTAAGCTTGTAGTGACGTGGAAAGGCATGAGCCACTTCGTCATTCAAACCGCAACAAGTCGCATATGGATAGTCCATCAATTCACCATCAACACCAATTTGAAGTGGCAAAACATTCTTTTCCTTACACGTTTTACGGACATATTCCTCCACTTCCCACATATCCACACCTGGTTTGATAATCTCTCGCAAACCAATATGGATACCCGCTAGCACATCTCCAGCACGGTTCATTGCATCAATTTCTCGTTGTGATTTAATGGTAATCATCTTTTTCCTCTATTTCTTCTGTCAGTTGCTGATACGTTGCTTTACTTAGTCTAAACAAGCAATACTTGCGCACCTTATGACTATAGCGGTCGCTTCCCTTATAGGAACGAATGAATTGAAAACCAGCACGTTTGGCAACAGCCTGACTGGCTCGATTCTCTTCATGGGTCACCAGAGTCAATTCCCTCAATTGCAGGGAGTTAAAAGCTAGAAAGACTACTGTTTTAAGAGCTTCTGTCATCAAGCCCTTTCCTCTGAAGTCTTTCCTAAGCAAATAACCAATTTCAGCCTTGTTCCTGCCTTCCTGGATTTTTTCAAACCGAATCATCCCAATTAAGCACCCTGTTTCCTTGTCTTCCATCCCCCAGACTCCAAGAGGTGCTTGCATTCCCTCACAAACAAGGGCCTCTGTCGCTTCTTCGATATCAGGAATGGCTGGAAATACAAAGGACAGATTTTCGGGATCCGAAACCAGCTGATAAAAATCATCTACATCCAAAAACCGTAAGGGACGAAGATAGAGGCGCGGAGTCTCCATCTCTGCAAAGGCTGCAAGTTCTTTCCAAATTGTCATCTTCTACCTAAGAGGCTGGACCAGAGTCCAGCCTCAAATTTTTCTTTTGACTTAGTCTTCAATCAACTGGATATCCGCACCTAAGTCTTGTAATTTTTCAATAATGTTTGAATACCCACGCAGGATAAATTCGATATTGGTGATTTCCGTTTGGCCTTCTGCCATCAGACCAGCAATGACCATAGCAGCACCTGCACGCAAATCAGTCGCCTTCACAGATGCTCCTTTAAGTTGGTTTGGACCTTGGTAGGCAATATGGTTGCTGCGTGTACGGATATCTGCTCCCATCCGTGCCAACTCTTGCACGTGACCAACCCTCTTTTCATAAATGGTATCTGTAATACTGCCACTACCCTCTGCTTTCAAAAGAAGTGGCGTCAGAGGCTGTTGCAGGTCTGTCGCAAAACCAGGATATGGTGCAGTTTTCACGCTAACAGCTTTCAATTTCTCCTGTTTTTCAACGAAAATACTATCCTCAGAAATCGTCATCCGAACACCCATGGCTTCCAACTTAGCAATAAAGCTTTCCAAGTGTTCGTAAAGTACATTGTCAATCTGGATGCCTTCTCCAACAGCAGCAGCCAAAGCAATATAAGTTCCTGCTTCAATCCGGTCTGGAATTACCTGGTGGCGAGTACAGTGTAGGCTATCCACACCTTCGATGGTAATCACATCTGTACCAGCGCCACGAATATGAGCTCCCATGTTATTCAAAAGTGTTGCCACATCAATGATTTCTGGCTCTCGCGCAGCATTTTCAATGACCGTACGACCTTCTGCTTTCACAGCTGCCAAAATCGTATTTATAGTTGCTCCAACACTGACAACATCCATAAAAATATGGGCTCCGTGAATACGACTACCGTTGGTCGAAAGACGCATATTAGTGCCTTCATAGGTTACCTCTGCTCCCATGGCTTCGAAGGCTTTCAAATGCAAATCAATCGGACGAGGGCCGAGATCACATCCTCCTGGCAAGCCGACAACGGCTTGACCATAACGACCTAATAACGAGCCATAAAAATAATAGGAAGCGCGTAGGCTATTGATTTTACCGAAAGGCATAGGCATGTCTTTCACACCACGAGGATCGATTTCAAGAGTTTCACCATCACGCTCGACACTTGCTCCCATAGTTTCCATAATATCAATCAAACTATCCACATCCGAGATAGCCGGAACACCATCTAGAGTGACGATCCCATCTGCTAGAATAATGGCTGGAATCAAAGCAACAACTGAGTTCTTAGCTCCACTCACCGTTACATTTCCTTTTAAGGTGCGACCACCATTGATAACAATCTTTCTCATACTTTCGAATCACTTTCCTGTTTTTGCCCAAAAGGGCATACATTTCATTTTATCACAATAATACCGATTAAGCTAGATTAATGCATAAAAAGGCAACGTTTCCATTGCCTTTTTTCTTTTTTAAATGATAGTTTCAATCACCTTTTCAGCATGTTGTAGATAAGTTTCAAGTTGGTCACGCTCCAAATATGGAACACGACCATAGAAGATATGGCCCAAAACCTGACAGTCATTACTATTAAACAGCCAATCGGAAGTCAAGGTCTTCATAGCTTGGTCAATAGGCGTCAAACTGCCATCTTCATTTTGCGGTTGACCTGTAGGGGTGAAAAAGAGGGCTTTTTTCTGGGCAAAGCGTTTACGGGGCTCATCCGATTCAAAGCTATAGGCAAAACCATGTTGAAAGACACGGTCAATGTAGCCTTTCATAATTGCTGGCATACCATTCCACCAAGAAGGGAAAATATAGATGAGCAAGTCACTTTCTTCAATCAAGTTCATTTCAACTTGAACATCAGCTGGATAGGACTCTGCCTGTCGGACAAAGCGCCCATCCTCGATATGGATGGTATCTGGCCCCTTTAAAATGGGATCAAATTCCAAAGCATATAAGTCGCGAACAATCACTTCTGCTCCGCCTTTTTTCAAAACCCCTTCGACTCGTTTCACCAAGGAATGGGTAAAGCTTTCTTTTCTCGGATGTGCAAATACAATCAAGGCCTTCATCAATTCTCTCCTACTGCCCAGTATCTTATGCCTGAACGGCTGCTAGTAATTGATCTACCTTGTCCAATTTTTCCCATGGTAGGTCAATATCAGTACGTCCCATGTGACCATAGGCTGCCGTTTGTTTGTATATCGGACGTTTGAGGTCCAACATTTGAATAATACCAGCTGGACGGAGATCAAAAATCTGACGAACAGCTGCTTCTAATTTGCTTTCCGCTACTGTGCTCGTACCGAAGGTATCGATGCGAACTGAAACTGGATGAGCAACACCGATAGCATAGGCCAATTGAACTTCAGCCTTCTTAGCCAAACCAGCAGCAACGATATGTTTTGCGATATAACGCGCCGCATATGATGCGGAACGGTCCACTTTAGTCGCATCCTTACCAGAGAAGGCACCACCACCATGACGAGAGTAGCCACCATAGGTATCCACAATAATCTTACGACCTGTCAGACCTGAGTCCCCTTGCGGACCACCAATAACAAAGCGACCTGTTGGGTTGATAAAGTAGTTGGTTTGGTCATCCAGATAATGAGCTGGAATGATTTCCTTGATCACACGCTCAATCACATCCTGACGAATTTGCTCCTGGCTAACTTCTGGATCATGCTGGGTCGAAATAACGACTGTATCCACACGAACGGGTTGATTGTCTTCATCGTATTCAACTGTTACCTGTGACTTGGCATCTGGACGGAGATAAGCAATTTCACCAGATTTTCTCAACTCGGCCAAACGACGCACCAATTTGTGACTAAGTGAAATTGGCAAGGGCATAAGTTCAGGTGTTTCATCTACTGCAAAACCAAACATGAGCCCCTGGTCACCTGCCCCAATCAAATCCAGTGGATCTTGACTAGCATCTTGACGCGCCTCTAAAGCTTCATTGACACCTTGGGCAATATCTGGTGACTGCTCCACAAGAGATGGATGAACCCCAACCGACTCAGCTGAAAAACCATACTCACCCTTGGTATAGCCGATTTCGGCAATGGTATCCCTTACCACACGGTTAATATCCACATAGGCAGTGGTGGAAATTTCACCAAAGACATGTACACTACCTGTATAAACAGCTGTTTCAGCTGCCACATGGGCATCTGGATCTTCTGCTAAAATAGCGTCCAAAATCGCATCTGAAATCTGGTCAGCAATCTTGTCTGGATGTCCTTCCGATACTGACTCAGACGTAAACAACTTACGTTCTGACATAAAAATGTCCCCCTTAAAATAGAATATATGCTAGAAACTAGCGGGTTACTAAGGTTACAAAGAACTAGTCAAAGACTAGTTCTTTGCGAAAGACTCCTGTCTTAAGCAAAGGAAAATCCTATTTGCGAAAGACTCCTGTCTTGAATAAAGGAAAATTTCCAGATACTCAACGAGAAAGACAATACCAGACTGTATGAAATTAGCCTTATTTAAAGAAAATGGTTACTGAAGTGTGGTAAAGTTTTTACACTTACTACGATGTTACCAGCTTCTTTAATTGTGTTTCAAGTATTTCTGCAAATATTAACTAGTCTATAAACTACCTTTTCGGGACTTAATAACTCTTCTAGTATAGCATACTCCTTTCATTCCTACTATGCATTTAGCGAAGATATTTTAAAAAAACTTATAATATTCCTAGAAAAAAAGCCTATTTTCTATTATAATGGTTTCAATACATTTTTTAGGGGAGTGTTATGAAAGTAAAAAACGCTATTTTCCTCGCTAGTAGCTCACTAGCCCTTTTTACGAGTCCACTCGTTGCAGCTGATCAGACCAGTCAAACACTTCAGTCTGTTGAAAATGCAGCCATTTCTGTAACTGTTTCGAGCCAACAAACAGCAGACACTGTTCAATTGAGCTTATCAGGACCTAGTGATGGCAGCTTGACCAACCTTGCAACACGCTTGGTATCAACGGATGGTCAGTCAATCCCTGTCAACTTTAGCTTAGATGCCAGTGGTTTGTATGTCGCACAAGTCAGCACCAGCCAATTGACAGCGAGCGAATGGCTGCTTTATGCTACTGCAACTGACCAGCAGGGACAGGCACTTTCTTTCCAGCCAGCTGCCATTTCAATCCAATTGAACCAACCACTTGCTAGTCCTGAAGCTACGAACACTGAAACTACGGGCAGTACTTCTACTACAGCTAACGCTTCTACGTCTTCAACTACTCAAACTACTGCAACAAGTACAACGACTCCATCTTCGAATACTACAGTGGCAAGTGTTAGCACTTCTACTACTCCTGTTATTACCGAAGGCGAAAGTTCATCAACTGCAACTGGTGCAAGTCAACTTCGCACTGCTGCTCAAGCTCGTGTCGCAAGCTCTACGACAACCAGCACGTCTACAACATCTACTAAACCAAGTGGCACACTCGAAATCGTAAACCAGGACAATACTGCTGGGACATTTGAAGTAAAAGTCAGCAATGTTTCGAGCCCATTGGGACTGCAAAAAGTCCGCATCCCAGTTTGGTCAGATACCAGCGGCCAAGATGATATCAAATGGTATGATGCTAGTAAACAAGCAGATGGCAGTTACAAGGTTAAAGTGGATATTGCGAATCACAAAAATAACCGTGGCCTCTACCATGCCCACCTTTACTACCTACAAGCTGACAATAAGCTAGTGGGAGTTGGTGCAACTACGACAAATGTGGAGTACCCAAAACCTACTGGTAAGATTTCCATCAGCCAAGTCGATACCACTGCTGGGAGCTTTAAAGTGACCATCACCAATGCCTTCAGCCCAAGCGGTATTTCAGAAGTCAAAGTTCCTATTTGGGCTGCAATCAACGGCCAGGATGACATCATCTGGTATACTGCAAACAAGCAGGCAGACGGTTCTTATACGACAAGCGTAAAAGCTGCTGACCATAAAAACTCAGAAGGAACCTATCATGTCCACCTCTATTACAAACAAAACGATGGGAAATTAGTTAGTGTCGCTGCTGCAACGGCTGATTTGACCAAGCCAAAACCAAGTGCAAACGTCTCAATTGAAAATCTGGACCAAACCAAGGCTCAATTTGACGTGGTTGTAAAAAATATCGTTAGTCCGAACGGAATCAAAGCCATCCGTGTTCCTGTCTGGTCTTCTGAAAATGGGCAAGATGACATCGTCTGGTATCCGGCAATAAATCAAGGAAATGGCACCTACCGCGTAACAGTTCAAGCCAAAAACCACAAGAATTCCCTGGGAACCTACCACGCCCATGTTTACCTAACACCTCAGACAGGCAAGCAGGTCTTTATCGGATCTAGCAGCACAGTCTTGGAAGTTCAAAAGGCAAGCGGAACTGTGACCGTTTCAAGTCCTGATCCAACAACTGGTACCTTCAAGGTGCAGATTACTAATCTTAAGACTCCAAACGGAGTACAATCCGTTCTCATTCCAACCTGGACGGACGCCAAGGGCCAGGACGATATCGTTTGGCATCAAGCCACCAAGGCAACTGATGGTAGCTATTCTGTCACCATTTCACCTAGCCAACACAAGTCTGAAGATGGCAAATATATCATCCACGCTTATGTGAAAAATAGCCAGGGCAAAATGGAATTCATTGGTAGTCAGACTGCAACCATCAACCGACCAAAACCAAGTGCTAACGTCTCCATTGAAAATCTGGACCAAACCAAGGCTCAATTTGACGTGGTTGTAAAAAACATCGTGAGTCCGAACGGAATCAAAGCCATCCGTGTTCCTGTCTGGTCTTCTGAAAATGGACAAGATGACATCGTCTGGTATCCGGCAATAAATCAAGGGAATAGCACCTACCGCGTAACAGTTCAAGCCAAAAACCACAAGAATTCCCTGGGAACTTACCACGCCCATATTTACTTAACTCCTCAGACAGGCAAGCAGGTCTTTATCGGATCTAGCAGCACAGTCTTGGAAGTTCAAAAGGCAAGCGGAACTGTGACCGTTTCAAGTCCAGACCCAACAACTGGTGCCTTCAAAGTGCAGGTTACTAATCTTAAGGCACCAAACGGAGTTCAGTCGGTACTCATTCCAACCTGGACGGAGGCCAAGGGCCAGGATGACCTCGTTTGGCATCAAGCCACAAAGGCAACTGACGGCAGTTATTCTGTCACCATTTCTCCTAGCCAACACAAGTCTGAAGACGGCAAGTACATCATTCACACTTACGTAAAAAATAGTTTAGGAAAAATGGAATTCATTGGTAGTCAGACTGCGACTGTCAAACTACCAGTTGTCAAAACAACTGCATCCGTAGAAATTACAAACCTCGACCACGAAAGAGGACAGTTCGATGTCATCGTATCCAATATCACAATTGCCAACGGTTTGAAAAAAGTACAAGTTCCTGTTTGGTCTGGTATAGGTGGCCAGGACGATATCCAATGGTACGAAGCAAGCCTTCAAAGTAATGGAACCTATCTAGTAACTGTCCGAGCAAACCAGCACAAGCACTCTGCTGGTAACTATCATGCCCATGTTTATCTGACAGATACGATTAATCAGCGAACCTTTGTTGGTGCTACTAGTATCGAATTAAACTACAAGCAGCAACCATCACGGATTTTCATCGATGTAAGTAGCCACAATAATTACTTATCTGTAGAAGACTATCAGAAACTCTCTGCAAATGGAGTCGCTGGGGTTGTTGTAAAATTGACAGAAGGAACCAGCTATAAAAATCCATTTGCCCAATCTCAGGTCTCAAATGCATTAGCTGCTGGACTGAAAGTTTCAGTTTACCACTATTCTCACTTCACTTCAGCAAGTGGTGCCCGCGCTGAAGCAACCTATTTTGTTGAAGAAGCTCGAAGACTCGGTTTGCCAAACACAACCCTGATGGTCAATGATATTGAAGAATACAAGACTCGTGCAAATATCAATTCCAATATGAAGGAATGGGAAAAGAGAATGAGAGAACTTGGCTTTACCAATACCATTCATTATACAGGGGCGAGTTGGTTAGATAAAAACTCACTTGGAATTGTGGGCCCTATTGACACTTCCTTATTTGGAGCAGAGAATTTTTGGGTCGCTCAGTATCCCTATATCAATGGAATGTCACCAGAAACTGCTATTCAAATGAGCCTGCATTCACAGACTGCAGCTTGGCAGTTTACCTCAAAAGCAAAACTCCTACCTACTCATTCCAATTTCGATTTGAACCTAGACTACTCTGGACGCTTCACAAGATAATCGAACTAGACTCTATAAAAAAAGCCCCTTGGGCTTTTTTTATATAAATTCTGCTTCTGCAATCGCTTTTTTAACAGTTTCCAGTGGTAAATGAACCAACTCGCATCCTTTTTCCTTATAAAGATACTGGGCATAGTCGTCCATTCGGTATTCATTGATATAGACGACACGTTGGCAACCAACCTGTAGCAATTGCTTGGAGCAGTTGAGACAGGGAAAATGGGTAACATAGGCTGTAAAGCCATGCGGAATTCCCCTTTCCGCTCCTTGTAAAATGGCATTGACTTCCGCATGCAGGGTCCTAGCACAATGACCGTCAATCATGAGGCATTCCTGATCCAAACAATGCTCGGTTCCTGAAACAGAACCATTATAGCCCGTCGCAATGACCTTATTATCCTTAACCAAAACCGCACCGACCTTGGCCCGCTTACAGGTCGCCCGATTGGCAATCAAGAGAGCTTGGGCCGCAAAATATTCATCCCAGGCTAAACGATTTGTTGACATGACATTTCCTCTCTTCTCAATCCATCATTCCCAAGATTTCGGCTATGTCTTGGGCTGTGATAATTCCCACCAGATCTTCAGGCGAATGAATCTTTCCACTAGCTTGACGAGTAACCAAAACAGTTGTCCGTTTTCTTCCTTCAAAATGATTAATAAGCTGATAAAGACTTGTTTTAGTTGGTAAAATAAGCACCTGAATACTATCCTCCTCGCAAGCCAAGACATCAGCCAGACTGGCTTTTTCTAATTTTTCACGGATAGAGCCCGTTTCCTTGCTTGCCTTGGCCAACCAATTTGCCAGCCCCTTATCTGACACCAAACCCTGATAGGTGGTACCTGAAAAGATAGGAAATTTGGAAACATGCTCACGTTCCACAATTTCCAAGGCCTGGGTCAACTTATCCCGACTATCAAACAGAATAGGCTTGAGTTTCTGAGTCTTTTGCAAATAGGTTTCAATGGCCAGAGGTGCTTTGTACTGGGCAATAACCTTTTCCAAAACTGAAATCAACTCCTGCGAAGGTTGAGCCACTTCTTTCAAGCCAGTTCGTCTTTCATGGACCATGAGATTGCGTAACTGCCGAGCTACATAGAGATTGTCCCAGTTGGCTTGGATAGGATTGACTGGGCTTAAGTCCTTGGCCTTGGCCAACATGGAACCAACGTCCGCATGTTCCCCATCCTCAACTTGACAGACCTTGCGCAAGACCTTATCCAGGTCATTAAAGAGCTCTAAAAAACGATTTTCATTCATCTTAGTCTACCATAGTTGATTTCAAATATGCATCCACCATTCGCTCAGTCGCCTGAACAGAATCCAGATGGGTGCGTTCATAAGAATGGCTAGACTCAATCCCCGCACCAAGTAGGGCGTGCTTGACATCTGCACCTGCTCGCATAGCCGCTGAAGCATCCGATCCATAATATGGATAAATGTCTAATTTATAGGGAATACCATCTCTCTCTGCCAAGGCTACCAAGTGCTGACGGAGTTCGTAATGATAAGGTCCTGAACCATCTTTGACACAGATAGAAACTGTATACTCATCTGTCTGCTGGTCATCTCCCATTGCCCCCATATCCACCGCCAGATACTCAACCACCTGAGCAGGAATGCTGGAGTTAGCACCGTAGCCAATTTCTTCATTATTGGAAAAATAGAAATGGGTCGTGTAAGGCAGAGTCACTCCCTCTTCCTTATAAACCTTCAAAAGATGGAGCAAGATAGCAGCTGAAACCTTATCATCAAGGTGGCGGCTCTTGATAAAGCCTGTTTCTGTCACAATAGTCCTTGGATCAAAGGAGATAAAGTCACCGACTTCAATCCCTAAGGCCCGAGTCTGATCGGCACTGGTCACTTTTTCGTCCAAACGAATTTCCATATTGGACTGGTTCCTCTCGGCTGTGCTGGCATCTCGATAGACATGGACAGAGGTCTGATGCATCAAAATCGTACCAGTAAAGGTCTTGCCATTTTTTGCACAATGGATGAGGCAGTTTTCTCCTTCAATAGAAGGATAGCCAAATCCCCCTACCAAATCCATCTTTAGTCGACCGTCTGGCTTGACTGCACGGACCATGGCACCCAGTGTGTCCAGGTGAGCAGTCAGCATGCGGTGCTGCTGGTCATTTTCCCCAGGAACTGTCACCAAAACGCCACCCTTGGCGGTCTTGATAGCCTCATAGCCGAAACCTTCCACTTCTGCCTTGATGTAGTTCATTATGTCCGTCGTAAAGCCTGTTGGCGACGGTGTATTGGTTAGTTTAACGATGTAATCAAGTGTCTTCATGAAAACCTCCTTATTTGTAATCTATTATATCATGTTTTAGGACATTTTTTTGCTATAATAGGGATATGAAAACCTACCAGAAGATTTATTTACTGTTAAAAGAAAAAGATGACTACATCAGCGGAGAAGATTTGGCCCAGATATTAGGGATTTCACGGACTTCAGTTTGGAAAGCCATTCGCCAGTTAGAGGCACATGGTCTGACCATTGAGGCCGCCCGCAATCGTGGATACAAATTGGCCGAGGGAGACTTGCTTCTACCAGACTTGATTGCCGAAGAACTCCAACTCCCTGTCCACATGAAATCCGACAGCGATTCGACCCAATTGGATGCAAAACAAGGGATTGAATTGGGACATAGTAGCCCAGCCCTCTACCTGGCTCCCCATCAGAACAAGGCCAAGGGCCGCTTTGGGCGTCCATTTTATGCCTCTAAGTCAGGTGGTATCTATATGTCCCTCCGTCTTTCTCCAAATGTCCCCTTCCTTGAATTTAAGCCCTACACTATTCTGGCTGCCGCTGCAGTTGTCAAGGCTATCCAATCCCTTTGTGACCTGGATGTACAAATCAAGTGGGTCAATGACATTTATCTAGGACAGAAAAAGGTAGCTGGCATTTTGACAGAAGCCATCTCTTCTATGGAAAACCAAAGAGTGACCGATGTGATCATTGGAGTTGGTATCAATGTCCATATCGATGATTTCCCAAAAGAGCTCCAGCAATCCGCAGGCAACCTCTTTGACGACCAGCCACCATTTACCCGCAATCAGCTGATTACAGCCATCTGGAAAGCCTTTTTAGAAACCGATGAAAAAGAATTGATTGCCCTTTATAAAGAAAAATCACTTGTTGTGGGGCAACAAGTGAGCTTTGTAGAAAATCAGGTTGAATTCAGGGGAACTGCCATTGCCGTCACCGACACAGGCAATCTAGTTATCCAGCTAGATAACGGTAAAGCAAAAATGATTTCCAGTGGGGAAATTAGTCTCCTTTCTTGGTAGTTTTTTCTACCAAATGGAGAAATTTCGTCACCTTGTAGGAGAAATAAAGATTGCGACCAACAAAGACAGCATAAATAGCAGCAAAAAGATAGTCTCCTGCCAATAATGATGCATTCATAAAATAAGTCGCAAAAGCCGTCACAAGGGCTAAAAAAATAAACTGTGGAATTCTCATAGGACTAGTATAGCAAAAAATCAGCTCAAGGGCTGGTTTTTTGTTAGTTCTGAAAACAATTTCAGAAGAATGGACCAACTTTAGATACAAAAAATCACCAGCAGTTACTAGTGATTTCTAGGAGATTATGAAAAATATTTAGGATTAAATAGAGTATATCTCAATTCTAGCCTACCCACATCCGACTTAAGACGGATATTGCAACAAATCACACAAAAAAATTACGAAAACATAGAAAAATCTGAATAAAAGTTGAAGGTGGGAAATTAAGCGAACTTAGTTCGCGTCAATATGGTCCCTCGGACCTACTTCGCTTTTATATTTCTGGGCGGAGGCTTCAACAGTCTGGGAGACTGTTGAAGGTGGGGAATTAAGCGAACTTAGTTCGCGTCAACAAGGTCCCCCGGACCTACTTCGCTTTTATATTTCTAAGCGAAGATTAAAAAGGTCCGGGGGACCTTTTTAATCATATATAATTTCAACCTGTTCTGCCAAGAAGCTAAATTCTTCCGGGATTGGGCTTTCTTCTTTTTGTTCTGCCTGTTCTGGTCGTTGGCCTTTGGCTTTGAGGGAGAACTCGGCTCGAATGGTTTGCCATTCTTCCATAGCAATGGCTAAGATTTGTGGTGAAAAACCTGCTGCCTTGCTGAGAATATTCCCAAATATGGTATTAAGATTATCTCTCTTCATGGTCTGTTCCGCATTAAAGGAAGATTCAAAAGCTAGAATGGCGTGGTTTTCATTGGCAGCGACTGGTTGGGAGCCTGTTAGGAGGGCCTTGTCCGCACCTGCCAAACTTTCAATCACTTCTCCCCAAGCATTTTGCAGGCGGGTTAGATTTTCACGCGCCAGTGCTGGATTTTCCATAGCCTCTTGCAAAATGGCATGTACCTTTCCTGTATCTACTCTATACTTTTTGGCGGTTTGAGGCTTGCGAGAAACAGGCTTGACAGTCTGCGGTTGTGCGGATAGTTGAGCAAGCTTCTGCTTAAGACTGGTCACTTCTTTTTGGAGCGACTGGATTTGCTCGAGCAAGTCAGCTGGTAGCTCTGCCATTGCCCCCGAAACTGGACCTTCTTCTGCCAAGGCAATGGTCATCATCTCAGCATAAATTTTAGGCTGGGGACTAGACTTGATATCAGTTAGGGACTTGGTCACCTGGTCAATCATAGCGAAAATCCGTTGCTTTTCCAAGGACAGGTTATCCAGGAATACAGGGCTAGTGTGGGTATTTTCCCCTCCTGTCTGGACAATCAATAGATCGCGGAGGTAGTGGAGGAGGTCTGTTGCAAAACGGATCATGCTCTTTCCATTGTCGAAAATGGTAGTCAGATGGCTCAAAGCTGCTGCCGTATCTGCTTGCCGAAGGCTTGCTACATAGTCATCCAGGGCGCGCAAGCTGATTGATCCTGTGATTTCTTCTGCTATATCCAGCGTGACGGACTCTTCTGCACTCAAGCTGAGTGCCTGATCAAGGATGGACAAGGCATCCCGCATTCCCCCTTCTGCTCTTCGAGCAATCAAGGTCAAGGCCTGCTCATCATAGGAAATCCCCTCCTTGTCCAAGATAGCCATCAAGTGCTGCTGAATATCCAAAACCTTAATGGACTTGAATTCAAATCGTTGGACACGGGATAAAATAGTAGCTGGTATCTTGTGCAACTCCGTTGTCGCAAGGATAAAGACTACATTCTCCGTAGGCTCTTCCAAGGTTTTCAAGAGGGCGTTAAAAGCCCCTGTTGACAACATATGAACCTCGTCGATGATATAGACCTTATATTTGGCAAGGCTGGGAGCGTAGGTGGATTTGTCCCGAATATCTCGAATTTCATCGACACCATTGTTTGAAGCCGCATCGATCTCGATAACGTCTTCCAAACTACCTTCCGTAATGGCCTGACAGATGTAGCAGTCATTACAAGGCTCTCCCGCCTCCTGATTAGGGCAGTTCATGGCCTTTGCAAAAATCTTAGCAGCAGATGTCTTACCTGTACCTCTTGGACCTGAAAAGAGATAGGCGTGGCTAATTTTCTCCTGCTCAATGGCCTGCTTGAGTGTGGTTGCGACCACCTCCTGCCCTACCATCTCCCCAAAGGTCTGGCTGCGGTATTTCCGATATAAAGCTTGGTACATTAGCGTTTTTCTCCAAACATGGTAAAGTTCCAGTCCGTCTTTTCAACCAAAAGAGCCACAAATCTTTCTAGATATTCTTGGTCAATGGCATCATAATCGGCTACCAAGCGAGAGTCCAAGTCCAGAACACCCAAAAGCTGGTCATTCTTCGTCATAGGTACCACGATTTCAGACAAGGCTGCCGCATCGCAGGAGATGTAGTTGTCATGTAGACGAACATCGTCTACGATAATGGTCTGGCCATTGGCAGCCGACTCACCGCAAACACCTTTTCCTAGAGCGATATGAACGCAGGAAACGCCACCTTGGAATGGACCCAAAATCAATTCCTGACCGTCATACAAGTAGAAACCTGTAAAAACCGAGTTAGGCAGAGCTTGATTAAGAAGAGCCGATGCATTGGACAGGTTGGCAAGAGCATTGGTTTCGCCTTCTAAGAGAGCCTTTAGTTGGGCGAGTAAAAGTTGATAGGATGAGATTTTTTCTTGTTTAGTCATAGACATATTATAGCATATTTCTAAGCAAAATTAACATCTTTCAGGACTATCTGCCTGTCAATTTCAATAGAAAAGAAAAAACACGTAGTCTTACGTGTTTCCTTCCTGCCAATAAGATGGACGATTGCGCTCGTATTGGGTGATTAAATCCTCATACTGAAGGGTAATGCCAATATCATCCAGACCATTGATGAGTTTGTACTTCCACTCTTCCTCGATAGCAAATGCAAACTCCCCAACGTGGGTTATAATTTTTTGGTTGGGTAGATCGATAGTAATCTCCTCATCTGGCGCCAGCTGGGCCAGTTTCTGTCTAACCTCCCTCGGTTGAACGATAGGAAGCATACCATTGTTAAGCTCATTGTTGTAATGGATATCTCCAAATGATCCCGCAATTACAACCTTGAAGCCAAAGTCCGCCAAGGCCCAGGCAGCATGCTCACGAGAAGAACCCGCTCCAAAATTATCACCTGTGATGAGAATAGTTGCTTGTCGGTAGTCCTTTTTGTTGAAAATAAACTCAGGATTTTCAGTATACAGATGGTCTGTATAGCGCCAGGCATACATGAGATATTTTCCGAAACCTTTTTTATCAATCAACTTAAGAAATTGTTTGGGCAAAATCTGGTCTGTGTCAATATTGTCATTCATCAAGGGAACTGTCCTGCCCTTGTAAATAGTAAATGGCTCCATCTTTATCCTCCTACGATTTCTGTCATGGTGCGTACATCCACAAAACGCCCTGCTATGGCTGCAGCGGCAGCCATTGCCGGACTACACAGGTGGGTTTTTGCACCAAAACCTTGCCGATCTTCGAAATTTCGATTGCTGGTTGATGCACAGTGAACTCCGCCTGGGACCTTATCAGGGTTCATTCCTAAGCACATGGAGCATCCTGGATCCCGCCATTCAAAACCTGCATCTAAAAAAATTTTGTCCAGACCCAACTTTTCTGCCGCCCTTTTAACAGGTCGCGAGCCTGGAACGACAATAGCTGTCAGATTAGGAGCAATCTTTTTTCCTTTGACAAATCGTGCAGCTAACTCTAAGTCACTCAAGCGGGCATTGGTACAAGAGCCGATAAAGATATAGCCCAGATCAATATCCGCCGCAGTTTGGCCCGGTTTGAGCCCCATATAGCCATAGGCCCGTTCATCATTCATATCTGTCACTTCTGGAAAGGCTTGATCAAAGGCAACTCCCATAGAAGGATTGGTTCCCCAAGTAACCATAGGTGCTAGCTTTGAAACATCCATCACAATGTTCTTATCATAGACTGCATCTTGATCCGAAACCAAGGTTTTCCAATCCGCAATCGCCGTCTCAATATCCTTGGGTGCATGCTCTGTCGCTCGGACATAATCAAAGGTTTTTTGATCTGGATTCATCATTCCAATCTTAGATCCGAACTCGATAGACATGTTGCAAATCGTCATCCGTTCTTCCATAGATAGGGCCTCAACTGCCTCACCACGAAATTCAACAGCATAGCCAACTCCAACTCCCACACCGTATTGGGCAATCAAGGCAAGGATGTAATCCTTGGCATAGACACCTGCCTGGGGCCTTCCAGTAAATTCAACCAGCAGTTTTTTGGGTTTGACCTGCCATATGGTCTGGGTCGCAAAAACATGCTCAACTTCAGACGTTCCAATTCCAAATCCTAGGGCACCAAATGCACCGTGGGTTGCGGTATGGCTATCGCCGCACACGATAAATTTTCCAGGCTGTGTCCGCCCTGATTCGGGGCCAACCATATGGACAATTCCTTGATGCTCTGAGCCATGGGCTGCACAGTCAATGCCAAACTCTATGACATTTTCAGCCAGCTTATCCATCTGGGCCTTTGAAATTGCATCTCGAATATCAAAAATATTGACAGTTGGGACATTGTGGTCAAAGGTTCCAAAGGTCAAATCTGGCCTCCGCACTTTCCGGCCAGCATCTCTTAGCCCTTGAAATGCCTGAGGACTCGTCACTTCATGGATATAATGTTGGTCCACATACATGAGCTGGGGTTGCCCTTCTTGCCCTGTAATCACATGCCGTTCCCAGACCTTATCTAAAATGGATTGTCCAGCCATCTAGCTACCTCCCTATCCAATAAATCACCAGAATATCAATCAAGACTCCGATTGCCCAAGCTAAGCGAAAATACACCTTTTGCGTCTTGTGGCGGAAATAAGTACCACCTCCCCAAGCCCCTAGCCCACCAAAGAAGTAGGCCATCAGTAACAAGGTCTTCTCTGAAATCCGATAGGCTTGCTTACGAGCACGATGCTTATCTACACCGTAAGTTAGAAAAACAATGAAATTCCACAGACAAAGTGCCAAACTCATCATTTGTTGAATGGTCATAATTCGCTAATTATGGCGGCCAGCATATCAGCTGTCGTCGCCTTTCCTCCTAAATCTTGTGTTCGAATGCCTTTTTCAAGGCTTCTTTCTACTGCTGTTTCAATTACCTGTGCTACTTTTTCCTGTCCCAACGATTCCCGTACCATCATAGCTACCGATAAAATCATGCTGATGGGATTGGCTATGCCTTTTCCAGCAATATCAGGTGCCGAACCATGGATGGGCTCGTAGAGACTTGGCCCATTTAGAGAATGAGAAGCCGAAGGCATAACTCCCAAGCTACCAGATAAGACACTGGCTTCATCGGACAGGATATCTCCAAATAAGTTTTCTGTCACAATGACATCAAATTGAGATGGACGAGTAATGAGCAACATGGCAGCACTATCAACCAACTGGTGCTCTACCTCCACATCTGGATAATCCTGAGCCAGCTCATCGACCACCTTGCGCCAGAGTTTTGATGTCGCCAAAACATTTTGCTTGTCAATACTAGTCAGCTTTTTTCTGCGTTTTTGCGCTGTTTCAAAGGCCAGTCTGACAATGGCTTGGATTTCTTCTCTTGTGTAGGAGTTGATATCAAATGCCTTGTCTTCTTCCAGGTGATGGGTACCAAAGTAGATTCCCCCAGTCAATTCTCTCACAACTAGAAAATCCACGCCAGTTAGAAGATTGGCTTTCAAGGGTGACCGATCAGACAAACTGTCAAAAAGTTTAACTGGCCGTAAATTGGCATAGAGTCCCAACTCCTTTCTCAAGGCTAACAAGCCCTGCTCTGGTCGAATAGTTGCCTGGTCATACTGGGGACCACCAATGGCTGCCAATAAAATTGCATCTGCAGACCGAACCGCTTCCAAAGTACAGTCAGGGAGAGGATCTTGATGAACATCTATGGCCGCCCCTCCGAATAGATGGTGTTCAATTGTAAGATCCAATTGGAACCGTTCTGCGACCTCTTCAAGCACTGTCAACCCTGCTGCCATAATTTCTGGTCCGATGCCATCACCAGCCAGTGCAATAATTTTCTTAGTCATCCGTCTCTCCTATCTAGGACTGTCTTTCTCAGACAAGTTTTTTACAAAGTCACCTTCATTTTCCTTTTGAACCATGATATTAGCATGAATGTAAGCCTTAGCTGCTGCTTTCAATACATCAAAGTCGATTCCGTTGGCATTGAAAATCGTATCTGTTTGGACATTTTCAACTGAAACATTAACCGAAGCTTGGGCATCAATACCATCCGTGATGGCATCGATATTGAAGGTATCCAAACGAACTGCATGATTGAAAAACTGATCGATAGCATTGAAAATCGCTTCGACGGACCCTTTTCCATCAGCAACCAGTTCAACACTTTCCTCTTCCTGGTTGACCATGGTAACAGAGGCTGTGATGGTTTCATCCTTGTGTGACACCAATTTCAAGTCTGCAAAATGGAAGCCATCAACATTTTCAACCGTTACACCCGCTACTAGGGCACGAATATCCGCATTGGTGATCTGCTGCTTTTTGTCCGCCAGATTTTTAAACTTGATAAAGAGAGTTTGAAGTTCCACTTCATCGACGTCCAGTTGGAGTTCTTCCAATTTTTTGGCAAAAGCATGGCGACCAGAAAGTTTGCCCAAGGGGAGGGAGTTTGAAGTAAAACCAACTAGCTCTGGGGTAATAATTTCATAGGTCAATGGATTTTTCAAGACGCCATCTTGGTGAATGCCAGATTCATGTGAGAAGGCATTGCCACCAACAACCGCCTTGTTCTTGGGAATAGAAAGACCTGAGAAACGCGACACCATCTCTGAGGTATTGACCGTTTCCGCCAATCGAATCGGGCTTTGGACATCATAAAAATCAGAACGGATTTCTAACGCTACTGCCACCTCTTCTAAGGCAGCATTGCCTGCCCGCTCTCCGATACCATTGATGGTCCCTTCAATCCGACCTGCTCCATTTTTAATGGCTGAGAGCGTGTTGGCAACCGCCATCCCAAGGTCATTGTGGCAATGGGGGCTGAAGCGAATATCACGGTCGGATTTCACATGTTCAATCAAGTAACGAAAAATATAGCCGTACTCTTCCGGTGTCGTGAAACCAACAGTATCAGGAATATTGATATAGCTTGCTCCTGCATCCACAGCTGTTTGCACCACCTCCAAAAGAAAGTCCAATTCTGTCCGTGTTGCATCCTCGGGTGAAAATTCGACCACCTCAAATTTCGATCGTGCATAGGTCACATGTTCCTTGATAGCTACTAGTATCTCCTCCTTGGACTTATTGAGTTTAAACTCACGATGGATGGGGCTAGTTGCGATAAAGACATGAATTTGAGGAAATTTGGCATCTTTTAAAGCTTCATAGCAGGCATCAATATCCGACTTAACAGAGCGCGCCAAACCTGATACAGCTGTCTTGGTCAAAACCTTGGCAATAGCTTGCACCGCCTCAAACGAGTCAGGACTTGCCGCAGGAAAACCCGCTTCAATGGCAGATATCCCCCATTTTTCCAGTTGTTTGGCAATGGCAATTTTTTCCTTGATTGTAAAATGAACACCTGGTGTCTGTTCTCCATCTCGAAGACTGGTATCTAAAAATTCGATGGTACGCATACTAAACTCCTTTTCTCACGCCTAAAATAAAAACATCTCACTTGGAATCCAAGCGAGATGTGGTGCCCGCTTGGTAAGCCAAACAGGACTAATGCTTGTTAGCACTAGCCCTGGTCCCTCAACAACAAATTTTGTTTGACTGCTGAAATCATTGGCACTCTCCCTGAGATAGAATAGGTCTATTGTACTAAAAAGAAGATAGGTTGTCAAGAATTTTCTGTATTGTCTAAATTATCAGAAAATAGAACGAAAAGAAAAAGATTCAGGGATCTGAATCTCATTTCATTTTTAAGGTTTGTTTCAACCATTTAATCTGATCACGGTTTCGTGCAATGGCTCTGGTCAAGATGAGATAGTGACCATAGCGGTTTAACATGTCTTCCGGACTCGCAAAAAGATTGTTTTTTCGCTGCTCTAGGTGTTCCAAATGCTTAGAAAGTAAGTCGATTTGGGCATGGATGAGTTTAGGAATGCGCTGGTCATCCTTGTCCTTGATAAAGAATAGTTTCAAGGTAAAAATATCCTTTTGTAAGGGCAATTCATGGTTGGGTTCTGACAACCAGTTTTCCAACATTTCCAATCCTAGTTCAGTAATTCCGTACTGCTTCTCTTTCTCGTTATTAGGAACGGGATGGCAAACAATCCAGCTATCCTCTGTCATCCGTTTGAGTTCTGGATAGACTTGACTATGGGCAACTTGCCAATACTCGCCAATTTCACGTTGGACATAATCAGTAATTTGTTTTCCAGTTACCTCTGTATCCGACGTCGCAATGATGCCGAGAATGATATGAGGTAAAATCCGTTGCTTGGGCATTTTAACCACGCTCTCTTAGAATACTCTCTACCTTGGTATTGATTAAGTCAATGGCTACAATATTTGAAACGCCTTCTGGAATCACAATATCTGCATACCGCTTGGTCGGCTCAATAAATTGATGGTACATTGGTTTAACTACCGAGGTATATTGATCAATGATACTATCCAAACTACGTCCACGTTCTTCCATGTCTCTCTTTATACGACGAATAATACGAATATCGTCATCAGTATCTACAAAAATTTTGATATCCATCAAATCTCTCAACCGCTTGTCCTCTAGAACCAAGATTCCTTCAACGATGAAGACATCCTGAGGTTCTTGACGATAGGTCTTATCTGAACGAGTGTGTTGGGTATAGTCATAAATGGGAATGTCCACTGCTCGACCTGCTAAAAGTTCGCTGATGTGATAAATCATCAAATCAGTGTCAAAAGCCAGCGGATGGTCATAATTGGTTTGTATTCTTTCTTCATGGGTCAAATGCGACTGATTCTTGTAATAGGAATCGTGCTCAATCATACAAATACGGGCATCAGGGAAATTATTTAGGATGGCACGGGACACACTGGTCTTGCCTCCACCTGAACCACCAGTTACGCCAATAATAATGGGTTTTTGATTCATTATCATCTCCTTTTCTTTTCAATATTATTTTATCATGAAACATGTTATAATGAAAAGAATAATACAAGGAAAAGAGAAAATATGATCAGTTTTGGTGTCATTGGTAGCTCATTTATCAGTCAAAAGTTTATAGAAACCGCACATTCCACCCAAAAATTTCAATTGTCTGCTGTTTTTTCAAGACAATTAGATAGAGCCAAAGAGTTTGCCGCACCTTTTCAATCTGCGCAAGCTTTCGCAGATTGGCAGGAATTTTTAGCCCAGGATCTAGATGCCATCTACATCGCAAGCCCAAATGCTTTGCATTACGAGCAAGCTAAGGCTGTCCTTCTAGCAGGAAAGCATGCTATCGTCGAAAAGCCCATGGTTTGCCATCCTGACCAATTTTCCGATCTCCTTCGAATTGCTAAAGAAAACAAGGTCTTCCTCCTCGAAGCTGCTCGCAACACCTATGAAGCAGCCTTCGAATCCATTAGCGAATTCTTACAAAAACATACTATTTTAGGCGCTCAGTTTTCTTATGCCAAGTATTCCTCAAAGATGCCTGAATTACTAGCTGGAACAGACCCCAATATCTTTTCCGAAAAGATGGCTGGCGGGGCCTTGATGGACCTTGGTGTCTATGCCTTATATGCTAGCGTGACCCTCTTTGGTCCTGCACAAAAAGTCACTTATCATGCTCAGCAACTCCCTAATACTGTTGACCTCAATGGATTTGGGCACTTGGACTATGGCCACTTTCAAGTGGGGATCTTTGCTGGAAAAAATCTGACTAGCACCCTTGCAAATGAAATCTACACGGACAAGGGAACTTTGGTACTAGATAGCTGCCAACATATTCAGAAGGCTACCTTCTACTACCATGATGGAAGCCATATTGACTTGGACATTCAAGCCCCTTCCAATAACATGTTAGAAGAATGCCTTAGCTTTATCCATATCATTGAAACTAGCGACCAAACCTTGGCTGATAGCCTGATCCAACGAGCTGGAGCTGTCCATCAAGCCTTGTATGAAATGCGTAAAGTAGCTGGCATCCACTTTTCTTCCGACCCTATTTAAGCACAGAAAGGAATGGACCTTGTCCATCTCATAACCATGAAATCACATTTTCCAACAAGCTGGACCACTCAGATGGAAGAGCTTCAATTTCAAGACTTTACCCCCATTCAAGAGGCTATTTTTGCTCCAATTTCCGAAGGAAAAAACGTACTAGCACTTAGCCCAACAGGTTCTGGAAAAACCTTAGCTTATCTCTGGCCTTGTCTCTTAAAGCTAAAGCCTAAAAAAGCCCAACAATTGCTCATACTTGCGCCAAATACAGAATTAGCGGGGCAGTTGTTCGATGTCTGTAAAACCTGGGGAGAAAGCCTTGGCTTGACCTGTCAGCTCTTTTTATCTGGTTCCAGTCAAAAACGCCAGATTGAGCGTTTAAAGAAAGGACCTGAAATCCTGATTGGCACACCAGGTCGTATATTTGAGCTGATTAAACTCAAAAAAATCAAAATGATGAACGTTGAAACTATCGTCTTAGATGAATTCGATGAATTATTCAGCGATTCTCATTATCATTTCGTGGAGAAAATCAGCCACTATGTTCCAAAGAACTACCAATTTATTTACCTGAGTGCAACCAGCAAGTTTGACCCAAGGAAATTGGCGGCAGGTACCGTCACCATTGATGTCACAAAATCAGAAACTTCTACCATCGACCACTACTACATCATGGTCGAAAAACGTGATCGCCTAAACTTATTGCGTAAGTTTGCCAACCTTCCTGATTTTCGAGCCCTAACTTTTTTTAATCAATTATCAGACTTGGGTGCCAGTGAAGAGCGGCTCCAATTCCATCAAGCCAATGTCATTTCCTTGGCATCAGATGTCAATGTGAAATTCCGCAAAGTTATCTTGGAACGTTTCAAACAGGGACAATTGCATCTCCTCTTAGCAACTGACTTGGTAGCACGTGGGATTGATATCGAAAACTTAGAATGTGTTTTAAACTATGACATCCCTTTTGACAAGGCTAGCTACACCCACCGAGCTGGGCGAACGGGCCGAATGGGCAAAGACGGTATGGTCATCACCATGGTCACAAGTAACTATGAACTCCAACAACTGAAAAAATTTGCTTCGGTCCAAGAAGTCGAACTAAAAAACCAACAACTATTTAAAAAATAAGAGGCTAGTAAAACTAGCCTCTTATTTTATTGTGCTACAAGAGAATTATCTTTTGAATAATAGATACGTTGGCTGCTTAGCTGATCTCCTAAAACCTGGCTTGCAGTTCCAATCGTATACCCCTTGCTTAGCAAGTAAGATAAGACTCCATCTAAGCAATCGACTGTTGATTGGTGGATATCGTGCAACAAGAGCACACCACCTGGATGGGCTTGTGCCTGAACTTCTTTTAATATGCTTGTAGCATTCCGTGACTGCCAATCCTTTGAATCAATTGACCAGTTAATGATCGGCATCTGAATAGAAGCCATGGTCGTTGCATTGATTGCACCATAAGGAGGTCGCATCAGGCTCGGCTTAAAGCCAACAGCTGCTTCGATAGCTGATTGTGTTTGTTGGATTTCTGCTGCTACATCTGTAGCAGAAAGATTCGTCAAGTTTGGATGGCTCCAAGAATGGTTGGCAATCTCATGCCCTTCTGCTACCATTCTTTGCAGAATTGCTTCATTTCCTGCGACAGACTGTCCTAAGACAAAGAAGGTTGCCTTGACCTGGTATTTTTTCAAGATATCTAAAACAAGCGGTGTTGTGGCTGGATTTGGTCCATCATCAAATGTCAAGGCAATCATATTGCTATTTAGCCTAGCTTTTTCTTCGGCAAGATAGGTCTGATAATTTTCAAGGTCCTGACCAGTCAAATACTGACTATTGACCACAGGGAAATAGCTAGAAATCGGTAGCCCAATCTGCTCGACCAAATAAGTTTCTTTGGGTAGTAGTAAGAAAATCTGGCTATCCGAGTAAGAAAGTGTAAACTGGGTGAGGTCTGCAGATTGAAATTCCTGCAAAATTTTTGCTTTTTCTGTCGCAACAACTCCAATTTGATCCAAGTTCTCGGACAGAACTCCCTCAAATAAAGGACGGAGTGTTTCCACATCCGTTACCAAATCAGACAAATCAAACGGTTCTGCTTGGGCTGTCAACAAAACCTGTCCGACCTCTTCAACATGTTTTGATCTAATATTCGTTCCATCCATCCGGTAGTGATTACAATGTATGACATGCTTTGTCACTGTTGGAAAATCAGAAGTTTGACTCGTTGAACGTACCTCTATATAGTCTGAAATTCCTTTCTTTCCAGCTTGCTTGCCCAATTTTCCTTGGACATAAGCTTCTATTTTTGTTCTCACTGTTTCCAAAGGCTGCCCAGCTTCATTCTTAGGAATGGCCGCCGATACAATTGTAGTACCAATTTTTCCTTTCTGAATATGGGGATTATCCTGTTTTTTTAGTTGATTTTCCTGCTGTTGAATAAATTGATCCCATGTATGATATTGGTAAAGTTGAAAGGTTTTAAACCCTAAAATGACTATACAAGCCACTAATATAACATTGATTACAGCTAAGATAACTGTTTTTCTCATTCTAATCCCCTCATTTTTGTGAATATCTTAACTACTATTCTATCAAATATTTGAGGAAGTCTCAACTAAGATTTGGTAGTTTTTTTGAAAAAAATAGCTACCTTTTTCAGATATTTTTCCGCAATTTCCTCACAAAAAACCTACTCATCTGAGTAGGTTTTTTTCTAGTCTGCACGGATAACCTCGACACGGTAGCCATCTGGATCCGTTACGAAATAATAGCGTCCAGGGCTTCCTGGTAGTCCCTTGATGTCTGTCGTTGGATAACCCAAGTCCTTGTGTTTTTGATTATCCCCTTCTAGATCATCTGACGAGAGAGCCAGGTGTGAGAAGCCGTCACCAACTGTATAAGGTCCATGACCGTAGTTGTATGTCAATTCGATTTCAAATGAATCCCCTTCAAGCGCCAAATACACCAGGGTAAATTGATGGTCTGGATAGTCCTTACGGCGGGTTTCCTTGAAACCAAAGCCTTCTTCGTAGAAGCGTTGAGATGCTTCGAGATTTTCCACACGCAAACAAGCGTGTAACATTTTTTTACTTGCCATTTGCTACCTCCTTTTTTCGAGTATAGCACAGTTAGGAAAAAACTTCCATTGGCAGCACTTTTGTATTACTGCTCTTTTCGCTTCTTAGCTAGGCATAATCCTGTCAAACCAAGGAAACCAAGACCTACTAAGGTTGAAGCCACCGAATCTGTTTGACCAGTCTTCGGAAGGATTTGGCTATCCGATGTTGCTGGTGTTTGAGAGGCAGTAGCAATCAGCTTCTTCTCCCCTTTATCTGGCAAGCTACCAAGTGGTTTTTCAGCCGTCAATAGGCCTGGACCGTTTACACTGAGATGACCAAGTGGTTTTTCAGGGGTCAGTAACCCTTCTCCATTAATGGAAATATGTCCAAGTGGTAAAACTTCTGCTGTTGGAGCAGTATCAGGAACGGCGGTCACCAATTCTTCGATAGGTTGCTCTGGCTGGACAGGGGTTTCTGGTTCAGTTGGTTGCTCTGGCTGAACAGGGGTTTCTGGTTCAGCTGGTTGCCCTGGCTGAACAGGGGTTTCTGGGTCAGTTGGTTGCTCTGGCTGAACAGGGATTTCTGGTTCAGTTGGCTGGTCTGGTTGAACAGGGATTTCTGGTTCAGTTGGTTGCTCTGGTTGGATAGGTGAAACTTCTGGTCCATAGACCGAAATCTCTTTTCCAGATACAAATCCACCAACACTTGATAACCAATCAACCTTGATATATCGAGCCTTACTTCCTTCTGGCAGAAGAGCCACTTTTTCCGTGTTATTAATTGACCAAGCTATCGGTGCCGTTACTTCTGTCCACTCTTCTCCGTCAATACTGATGGATAGTTTCACACTAGTAATCGTACCATTTCCAGCATTGTTACGAGGACGATAAAGAATGTGATCAACATCTTTTTCTTGCCCTAAATCAAGAACAAGGTGACTAGGAACAGCTTGACGATTTGCCCAAGAACTATGGTAAAGTGTTGTATCGTTTCCATCGATGAAGTTTGTCAATCCAGTTCCTTCCTGATCGGCAATCGGAGTAGTCGCAAGGATTATCGGAATTTTTCTTGCAGAATCCTTAACAAGAGTTGTAAGAGTAACTACTTGAGACGCCTCAGAGGTACCAAGGATATTTTTAGCCTTCACTCGGAAACTGTAGTTGCTTTCAGGTGCCAGATTGTAGACAGTAAAGCTAGTCTGATCAGTCTGACCAACGGAGACAAAACCATCTGCCGTCTCTTGCTCAATCAGGTATTCAAAGGCCTGGTTGTCCCCAGTCCAAGTCAGGGTCGCACTACCACTTGTTATGCGGTTGGCTTGAACCGAACTCGGCACTGTTGGAACAGCTGTGAAATTCACCGCCTGACGAATTGCTGAATCTGAAATTTCCTTGATTCGAAGACCATTGCTGACTAAAATACCATCTTGCATGGTCAGATTAAGTGGACCATCTACCAAGGCTTTGAGGGTAATGCGGCCAATTTCTCCACTTCCTGTCAATTGTGGCTTGTCACCAAAGTTAACAAAGCTAAAGACAATGTTAGACTGGTTACCACGAGTACGGACATAAGAGAAGTTTTCAGCTTCTTTAGTAAAGGTTTGGTTGGCTGTTACTTGACCGACCACTTCAAACTGACTGCCATCGATCATCACAGTGCTCGTCAAGGCATTGACAGCTTCCAAGTCTGCAGCCATCAAACGGATGGTGGTTGTCTGACCAGCTGTCAAATTTAGATTGTCAGCCGTCAGATAAGTCCGACCTGCAGGATTACTTTGAGAAGGTGTGGCAATGCCTCCCTCCAATTGAACAGCTGCCACACTAATATCGTAGGCATCTATTAGACCATTTTTATTAGAGTCTGCATGACTGATATAGCCAAAGTCATTGTCTTCCGTCCGCAAGCCAGTGTAATTCAAGAAGGAGGTCTTATCGTCGTCTGAAATGCGGCCGTCATTGCTAATATCACCTGGAATCAACATGCGGCTGCCTGGTTTTTTGAAGACCAGTAATTCCTCACCTGATACAAAGTTATTTACCCCCTCTGCAATATGCATCCGAATATAGCGCACGCGCGGAACTGCAAATTTATAGGTCTTGGTCTTATTATCATTTGCCCAAACAGAGTAATACTCATCTGTAGTCCAGTTTACACCGTCTTCACTGACTTCAAAGTAGGCTTTCGTTATCCGACCATTTGCGCCAGTATCATTGCGTGGGTAGTATTCAATACGGTCCACTTCATAGGTCCCACCAAGGTCCATGTTAATGGTCGCTGGGAAGGATACTGCTTCACCCCATTGGCTGTGGAATTGGTGACCAACTTGCTTATCAAATAATTTGTCCAAGCCCTGACCACTCTGAGGTGTGATGTTGGTAGTTGACTGTATGCCTTCGATAGCATCGCTCCACGGATCTTCATTGGTTGCTACGCGCAATTCTTGGGACCAAGCTGACGCTCCTTTGGCATTAACGGCACGGATTTTGAAACTATGTTCACTGCCGTAAGCGAAATCATCAAAGGTAAAGTTGGTGCCAGTAATCCCTGTAAAGAGAGTTCCATCTCGTAATATATCGTATGAACTTGCCCCTTCTACCCCTGTCCATTGGAGGCGGATCGAGCTTGCTGAAATCCCTTCCTCTGGTGCAGTAAGACCAGTTGGTATCGTTGGAACTTGTAAGTCTGCCGGCACTTGAGTAACTGAATTTTGATGGACAAAGCCGTCAATCGTAACAACAACTGCTGCCTGGGTAACGTCTCGAGCTGCCAACTTAATCTTCAAGAGGTCATTCATTTCCACTCGAAGATTTTGAATTTCTGCACTCTTTGGATTGTAAGTTGCCATCAATGGGTTGGCATGATAGTAGAAAACATCATTGCCTGCTTCATACTCTGCCAAGCTATTTACACGTCTAAGGGGCACATTTTGATTGCCCACGCGAACAGTCACAGCATCTACATCTTCTGAAACATTGACATGAAGCTCAGTTGTTTTTTCCTTGATAAATCCTGAGAAGCTACCTTCTGTTGCCCCAATTGTCAAGACTGCTCTGCCTTTTTCATTGGAATCACCAGCCTGACTGCTTATCTCAGTTTTAGCCAATTGACCCGTCTGATAGCCAACGCTCTTGCCGTCGTCTTCAAAGAGGGTGAAGCTGGAATCCCCATGCGGATAGAATTGTATCAAGCGCTTAGTCCGGTCAATCTCACCTGGATTATTGTTGGCATCAGTCATTGGAATGATGGCACCATTTCTGACAAATACTGGAGCTTTCCAAAGCGGAGCTGCAAAGCCATTTAAGACCTGACCTCCCTTATATTTTTGACCTGAATACCAGTCAATCCACTCCTGATCCTCTCCACCTGGTAGGTAGATATTATTGCGGATGTCATCGCCATTTGCCTGCATGGCTGTATTCTTATAAACAGGTGCTACTAATAAGTTCGCCCCATACATATACTGATACTGAACATCCTTGCCATAGTTGATGACCTCGTCAGGGAATTCTATAAACATAGCACGCACGATTGGCTTCCCTGTTTCCCTCGCCTCGTGACCCAAGGAATAAGCATAAGGCATAAGGGTTGATTTTTGTTTGAGGGAGATACGGTTAATATCGGTTGTTCGATCATCAAAAGAGAATGGTGTTTTTGGTTTCGCACCCCAGCCATCCATGTTCATCAAGATGGAAGTGAATATTTTCCATTGGTAATCACGGGCATTGATAATCGGATCTGCACCACCAAATATTCCATCCATATCCGAACCAATGTTTGGATTTCCTGACAAGCCTAAGCCAATATAGGTCGGAATGTGGAAACGAATGTACTCCCATTCCCCACCAGACTGGTCACCACTCCAAATGGCCGCACTCCGCTGAGTACCGCCCCAACCATCCAAGGTGACGATAAATGGACGAGCCTGCTCAGCGCCACTTCCCTGGGTAATACGTTTGGCACCTTCGTCAATCCCGTTCAAGCCAAAGGAATAACCAGGACCAACCCAGGCAACGTCTGTCTTAATTGCCCGAATCCCTGCATCCGTTACTTCCTTATCGATATCACGATGAAGAACAACTTCCTTACTTGGATTGGTATCAACAAGGTCTGACTGAGTCCAAAGACCAACTTGAATACCTTTTGATTTGGCATAGTCCACAAATTTTTTCAAATTGGCAATATTGCCATCCAGACTATCTGTTTGGCCATAACCTGCACCATAGCCATCGTTTGGCAGGAACCAGGCAAGCGGCATATTCTGCTCTTCATAGCGATCGATAACAGCCTTGGCTGAGAAAGGATAGCTAGTGCCTTCTCCATTTAATGTTTCCTTGACTGCATTTGGCCGATCGGCTTCTGGCAAATGTTGTGGCTGGTATTCACGATACCACTTATCCCCCAGCTTTATGGCTCCACGTGTTCCTTCAGCGACTTCCACCCAGTAATCTCGGTTGTAGGCATTTAAGTGTCCCAGGTAAAGAGCATATTCAGGCAAAACAACTGGTGCTCCTGTCAATTCCTGGTAGTCTTTGATAATGGCAGTTGGACTGCTATTGATGAAGAAATAGGCATCAAAGCGCCCTTCAAGGTGCTTGGCCTCAACCTGGTCTGACTGTTCCGTTCCAAAATCATAGAAACCACGTTGGAAGGTGTTACGTAAAACACCGTAGCCATTTGTGGACCAGTAGAATGGACTTGGTGAAGCTACCCCACCATCAACCCAGTTGTTTTCGTTGACAATATTAATCTTTTGGCCCTTATGACTAAAGCGTCCATTCTGCATGCCTCCACCAAAGAAGAACTCATTTTCATCCTGGCTCAATACTTGACTAGTCTGTGTTGGAGTGATTTGGACAGGTAAAACTTCCTTAGTAACGTATTTGTTGGCAAGTCGGTCAAAAACGGACATGCGAGCCGTTGCCTTATCAAAGACAATCCAGATTTTTTCTGTTTCAAGAATGTAACGATTTTCTTCCTCTAGCATCCGACCAACCTGTTGATAGTCTTGACGATAGGCTTCCAAAGATTTCACCGTAATAGTCGCAGGGCGGTCTTCCCGACTTGGTGCTGGATGCTCTAGGAAATCACCAGTTTTATCAATATAATAACGGAAAACATGGTCGTTATAGAGGCTGACCTGAGCTTGTTCACCTGTTTGGTAGCGAATGGTCGCGATACCATTATCAAAAGTCAATCCTGTGATGGCACCAACTGCAGAAGCTGGTTTTGAAAAACTAGCATCCGCTTGATGACTGGGCAGTTCTGTAGTTGGAGAAGGACTAACTGCAGCAGGCTGATTCGCAGGGGAAAACTCCATACGCTCAACTGCAGAGTCACTTTCAAAATTGTCTGAACCAACTATAGAGTTCTCTGACAAAACAGGTACCTCTGATTCTATGGATTCAGTTCCTTCAGCAACTTCTCCAGTTTCTCCTTCTAGGTTTGCTACTGGCGAACTGTCCGTTCCTACTCCACCGACTTCTTCAGCAACTTCGCCCACTATCGACTCTCCTGAAGCCTCCTCAGGAGATAATTGGTTACTGATAGTATCATCTAACTCAAGGCCCGTCTCTGCCAAAACTGACTGACCACCGAACAGACTACAACCAATCGCGACAGAAGCCACACCAACAGCTAGACGCCGAATCGAAAAACGATAGCGCTTATCAAAAAGATATTTGGATTGTTTATTCATTTGTTCCTCCTCATTTGAAAAATGTGTAGAATTCTCTCAATCATACTATACTAAATTTTTACAATTTATTCAATATATGTATATATTTTTTACAAAAGATTTCATCATCTTTTATCAAGCAATCTAAATTAGTAAAAAACTCTGTCTATATAAGTAAACAGAGCCTTTTTGAAAATAGATGACAAGCTGATACAAGCAGACCTCCTTATTATCAAAAGAGAGCTTCTAAACGAGCATGAGAAAGCGAAAGCCTTTATTGAACTTTTCAACCCAATCCTAGTGATCCAAATGCGATGTTCAGGGGTGGAGTAAAAGCAAGCGAACACTAATCCCAGAACTGCTTCTCAACTTTCCTGTCAACTCTAGCACATTGATAGACTAGAGTGTCTAGCAATCAGGTCTGTTATTAACTGAATCCTCATTTTTACCTCGACATTATCAAAAGAGAGCTTCTAAACGAGCATGAGAATGCGAAAGCCTTTATTGAACTTTTCAACCCAATCCTAGTGATCCAAATGCGATGTTCAGGGGTGGAGTAAAAGCAAGCGAACACTAATCCCAGAACTGCTTCTCAACTTTCCTGTCAACTCTAGCACATTGATAGACTAGAGTGTCTAGCAATCAGGTCTGTTATTAACGGAATCCTCATTTTTACCTCGACCAATCGACTTCTTGTCAAATCAAAAAAAAAACACCTGAGGCAAGCCCAGGCGTTTCTTACTAACGTTTATAGGTAATATTCTTTTACAATGTTCAAGTTTTCATCCAATTCGAAAACAAGTGGTGGGAAGTTTGGAATTTCCACATCCATGATTTCGTCATCAGACAAGCCTTTGATGTGTTTTACAAGGGCACGGATGGAGTTACCGTGTGCACCTACAAACACGTTTTTGCCGTCTTTCAAAGCTGGAGCAATTTTATCTTCCCAGAATGGAAGAGCACGCTCAAGCGTTACTTTCAAGTTTTCAGCATCTGGAATAACTGCTGAGTCAAGGTGAGCGTAACGACGGTCAGTGTGTGCTGAGTGCTCATCGTCTTTTGCCATATCTGGAGGCAATACATCGTATGAACGACGCCAGATGTGAACTTGCTCATCACCGAATTGTTCTGCAGCTTCTGCCTTGTTTTTACCTGTCAAACCACCGTAGTGACGCTCGTTCAAGCGCCATGATTTTTCAACTGGTACCCACAATTGGTCCGCAGACTCAAGTGCCAAGTTCGTTGTTTTAATCGCACGTTTCAAAACTGATGTGAAAGCAAGGTCAAACTCGATACCTGCTTCTTTGATCAATTTACCAGCGTCGATCGCTTGTTGTGTACCTTTGTCAGACAAATCAACATCAGCCCAACCAGTGAAAAGGTTAGCTTTGTTCCATTCAGACTCACCGTGGCGAGCAAAAACCAATTTTACCATTAATGGATTCTCCTTTTTATTTTGAGGTTTCCCTCTGTTACCTTTCTATTTTACACAAATTTCAAGAAAAAGGCTAGTCTTTCCCATTTCTGATTACGCTTACATGTTCTTCACGCCAAAATCAGCCCTGAGACTGATTTTTATTTCCTTGTTTTTGCCAAAAAAATGGTATAATGAATGAAAGAAATTTGGAAATATTTCCTAGTCTATTGTTAGGAGTACCCATGAAAAAAGTTGCTATCGTCTCAGCCTACCGATCTGCAATCGGTAGTTTTGGAGGCAGTCTCAAGGACATTGACATCGCTGATTTAGGTGCACAAGTCCTTGAACACGCACTCAATACCAAACACATACCAAATGAAGACATTGACGAAGTGATTTTCGGCAATGTCCTTTCAGCTGGTCATGGGCAAAATATTGCCCGTCAAATCGCCCTAAAAGCTGGTCTTCCAGAAACCACTTCTGCCTACTGTGTCAATAAGGTTTGCGGATCAGGTCTCAAATCAGTCCTCCTAGCTGCCCAATCCATCATGCTAGGTGACAACGATGTCGTTGTTGCTGGAGGCATTGAAATCATGAGCCAGGCCGCCTACCTCTCCAAATCCAGCCGATTTGGCAGTAAGTTTGGTCATATTACTCTAGAAGATTCCATGTTGACAGATGGTCTGACAGACGCCTTCAATGACTACCACATGGGCATTACAGCTGAAAATGTGGCTGAGCGCTATCAAATCAGTCGTGAAGCCCAAGACGCCTTTGCATACGCTAGCCAAGAAAAAGCTGCAAAAGCGATTGCTGATGATAGATTTGTTGATGAAATTGTTCCGATTAAGCTAAAAAATCGGAAGGGTGAAACTATTTTTGCCACAGATGAGTACCCTCGTCTAACACCTCTTGAAAAATTAGCG
The DNA here is from genome assembly GCF_017601095.1 of Streptococcus suis. Taxonomy (GTDB): domain Bacteria; phylum Bacillota; class Bacilli; order Lactobacillales; family Streptococcaceae; genus Streptococcus; species Streptococcus suis_Z. Next base: position 213,862 of record NZ_JAGFUX010000003.1, read on the forward strand.
ACCTTACGGCCTTCTTTCAAAAAAGACGGAACGGTCACTGCTGCCAACGCTTCTGGTCTCAATGACGGATGTGCAGTCCTTGTGCTTATGTCTGAGGACAAGGCTAAAGAGCTAAATATCACACCACTTGCCCATATCGAAAGCTATGCTACAAGTGGTCTAGATCCGGCTTTCATGGGAATGGGGTCAGTAACTGCAAGCCAAAAGGCACTTCAAAAGATTGGTAAAACTGTTGAAGACATTGACTTATTCGAACTAAACGAAGCCTTTGCAGCCCAGTCTATTCCAGTTGTTGACCAATTAGGAATTGACCCTGCCAAGGTCAATGTCAACGGCGGTGCCATTGCACTAGGTCATCCAATTGGAGCTAGCGGCAGTCGAATCTTGGTCAGTCTGATCCATGAACTCAACAAGCAAAACAAAGAGATGGGGCTTTGTGCCCTCTGTATCGGAGGCGGTCAAGGTATTTCCCTTATCGTTTCCAATGCACAAAAACCTTAAACAATCATTTGTAAACAAAGGATAAAGTATGAACATCGGTATTGATAAAATCGGCTTTGCGGCACCCGATTATGTTTTAGATTTGGCTGATTTAGCCCTAGCCCGCAACATTGACCCCAATAAATACAAAATCGGACTTCTCCAGTCAGAAATGGCTGTTGCACCCGTCACGCAAGACATTGTCTCACTAGGAGCTCAAGCTGCTGCAGCTATCTTGACAGAAGAAGACAAACAAACTATTGACATGGTCATCGTCGGAACTGAGTCAAGCGTAGACCAGAGCAAGGCCGCTGCTGTATCTATTCATGGTTTATTAGGCATCCAGCCCTTTGCTCGCTCCATCGAGATGAAGGAAGCCTGCTACGGAGCCACAGCTGGACTTAGTTTAGCCAAGAGCCACATCGCTCAATTTCCAGACTCAAAAGTTCTGGTCATCGCTAGTGATATTGCAAAGTATGGAGTCGCTTCTGGCGGTGAACCTACCCAAGGTGCTGGTGCAGTTGCCATGTTGGTAACTGCAAACCCACGAATTTTAGTCCTCAACAATGATAATGTCTGCCAGACACGTGACATCTATGACTTCTGGCGACCAAACTATGACAAGTATCCTCGCGTTGATGGCCGCTTCTCAACAAAACAGTACACTGACTGCCTGACCACAACCTTTGATTATTACCAACAAAAAACGGGTAAGTCGCTTGACGATTTTGCAGCCATGTGCTTGCACATTCCTTTCTCTAAACAAGGTCTCAAAGGTCTGCAAGCCATTACTAAAGATGAAAAGACCCTCAACCGTTTGATAGAACGCTTCCAAGAAGCCATCGTCTATAACAAGATTGTCGGCAACATCTACACAGGCTCCATCTTCCTCTCTCTCCTTTCCCTTTTGGAAAATAGCAGAGCGCTTGAGGCAGGGAATCAAATCCTATTTTATAGCTATGGTAGTGGTGCTGTCTGTGAAATTTTCAGTGGTCAGCTGGTAGAAGGATTCCAAAATCAGTTGGAAGAAAACCGCTTAGAAAACCTCAACCAGCGCACCAAACTCAGTGTCGAGGAATACGAACGCATCTTCTTTGAAGAAGTTTCTCTTGATGAAACAGGCACTTCAGTTGATCTCCCAACAGATCCAGCACCTTTCGCCCTCATTCAAGTAGACCAACACAAACGGATTTATCGTAAATAAAAGCCAAAACGGCGCCCTTTGGCTCTCAACCAAGGGCGCTTTTCTTTAGAAATTAGAAAGAGGAAACCATGGCACAATTCTCAGGATTCTATAAAAAATCACGCCAAGAGCGAATTGACATCCTCCACCAAAACAAACCTCTGTCAGAAACGAGCTTGGACATTCTTCATCATGACGCCAATATTCCTGAATCCATTGCAGGCAAGATGGCTGAGAACCATCTGGGAACCTTTGCCCTCCCCTTCTCAGTTCTACCTGAACTTCTTGTGGATGATCAGATTTACTCCGTTCCTATGGTAACAGAAGAGCCATCTGTGATTGCAGCTGCTTCGTTCGGAGCAAAAATCATTGCTCGGTCTGGCGGTTTTACAACCACCATCCACAACCGCATCATGATTGGGCAGGTAGCACTTTTTGATGTTCCTGACCATAGCAGAGCAAGACAGGTCATTCTCGACCAAAAAGCTCGTATTTTAGAAGCTGCCAATCAAGCCCATCCATCTATTGTGAAACGCGGAGGTGGCGCTCGTAACCTGACTGTGGAAAGTAAGGATGAGTTTCTGATTGTCTATCTTCAGGTGGATGTCCAAGAAGCCATGGGTGCTAATATTCTTAATAACATGCTTGAAGCCATTAAGGATGACTTGGAAGAACTCAGTCAAGGACAAGCCTTGATGGGGATTCTGTCCAACTATGCGACCGAATCTCTGGTCACTGCCCAGTGTCGTCTTTCCATCTCCAGCCTTGCAACTAGCTCGGCTATTGCCCAAGAAACTGCACAAAAAATTGCCCTGGCTAGCAAGCTGGCCCAGGTGGACCCTTATCGAGCAGCTACCCATAACAAGGGGATTTTTAACGGTATCGATGCCGTGGTGATTGCGACTGGAAATGACTGGCGGGCAGTTGAGGCCGGCGCACATGCTTTTGCGAGTCGTGATGGGTATTACAAAGGACTCTCTACATGGTCTATCGATAGGGAGCACTTGGTCGGCTCCATCACCCTGCCTCTTCCTATCGCCACAGTAGGTGGCTCGATTGGGCTCAATCCCAAGGTGGCAGTTGCTTTTGACCTGCTCAAGCAGCCCAAGGCCCGCCAATTAGCCTCCATCATCGCTTCAGTTGGTCTCTGTCAAAACTTTGCAGCCCTGCGTGCCCTAGTCACCTCTGGCATTCAGGCGGGACACATGAAACTCCATGCCAAATCGCTTGCCCTCCTTGCTGGCGCAGAGGAGCAGGAAGTGGACCAACTGGCCCAGCTCTTGCGTCAGGAAAAACACAGCAACCTTGAAACTGCACAAAAACTATTGGAAATTTTGAGACAACATAAAAAGGAGGGATAACCTCTTTTTTAGTCGATGATTTGCTCCATACGGAACTTTTGGGACTTCATACCCAAGCGCTCGTAGAATCGAACGGCTCCCGCATTATCTGCCCATACGTCCAAGGTCAGATTGTGACAACCTTGCTCCTTGGCATAGGAAAGAGCAAAGTCATAGAATTGCTCACCGATTTTTTGACCACGTGCAGCACTCGCCACACACAAATCATTAATGAACAGGGTTTTGACCGGTTCCAAAACATCACCTGTCGCAGTTATCAGTTCGCAAAAAAGATGACCAACCACTTGACCCTCCACTTCATAAACAAAAACTGGCTTTGCTGGATTGTCCAAAAGCGCTCTTAATTCTTCCTCAGAAAATTTTTGCCCTGCACTTTTAAAAATATCTGGACGTGCCTGATGATGAACCTGTAGAATATCTTGCAAGAGATCGATTAATACTGAGATATCAGCCTGACTTGCTAAACGAATCATGTTACTTCCTCCTAGTTGATAGTATAGCATTTTATTCAAAATAGGTCTAAAGACCGATGAATATTCTGAAAATTCGATTATACTATAAGTGTATCCTAAAATTTTTCATAAATCTCCTTAAAAATCAGTCCACCAAGGCTGGTTTTTTTGATGTGTCCTTGACAACAAAGATTCACATTAAATAGATGGTATGTAAAACTACTAAAGTTTTGCCCCTTATTGACGCAAAAAGTTTTTGCTATATTTCCAATCTCCCGGAGTCACTCCCCTGACTCTTTGACGCAAAATGATTTTGCTTCATTTCCAATCTCCCAGAGTCACTCCCCTGACTCTTTGACGCAAAATGATTTTGCTTCATTTCCATCCTCCCAGAGTCACTCCCCTGACTCTTTGACGCAAAATGATTTTGCTTCATTTCCATCCTCCCAGAGTCACTCCCCTGACTCTGGGAGCCCCAAAACACTGAAAAAAGCCTACTGCACAACGTAGAAACGTTGATACAATAGGCTTTTTAATGCTGAATTATTTTACAGCGTCTTTGAGAGCTTTACCAGCTTTGAATGCTGGAACTTTTGATGCTGCGATTGTGATTTCTTTACCAGTTTGTGGGTTACGACCTTTACGAGCTGCGCGTTCGCGAACTTCAAAGTTACCGAAACCGATCAATTGTACTTTTTCACCAGCTGCAAGGTAGTCAGCTACTGCTGCAAATACTGCATCAACTGCTGCTGCTGAGTCTTTTTTAGTCAATGAAGTTGCTTCTGCAACTTTTGCAATCAAATCTTGTTTATTAGCCATTTGCTAAGTCCTCCAATAATTTTCTGAGTTATTACTCACCTTAATATAGTACCTAAAAATCTCGATTTGGTCAAGTTTTTAGTGCCAATTCTAGCTTTTTCGATAGAGATCTAGTAGGATTTGGTCATTGAATAAATCAATGGTGTTTACACGGGCAAATAGACCTAAATCATTTTCCAACTGATTCAATGCGATAACGAGTTGATTCTTATCCTTATCGACCTGAATAAAGGTTGGAAGTTTGTAATTCTTTTCTATATAGTTCAAAATTTCTTTTGTAGGAAGTGGAAGCGTGCCTGCTGAAATTTCCGAAACTTTTAATAATATATCCCCATTTTCAAGTTTAGAAGGTATGAAATAAATGTACAGTGGGATACTGGAACCTAAAAATTGATAGCTTCCTTCAAATAGTAGAAATTGAGAATTTAAATAGACTTGATAGGAAAAAGCTTCTACTTGATACTCTTCCAAGTAGCTATTCATCAGTTGGTTGAGTTCTTCTTTCGAGGTACTAAATTGCCCCACCTTTTCACCATTTTGGCTCGAAATAGTTTGGCTAGTCATTTCTTCGCGCGCAGTTGTTACTCGCTTCCAAATGACCAATACAAAGGCTAGTTGAAAGGCTAGTAAGAGTAAACAGGCCCACTTCCAAACATTAATCTTGCCATAGCTCTTTGCTTGCATCAATTTCCTCCATCATCACTTTTTTTATGACCTCATAACCTGTGTGACTAGGGTGGAAGTAATCTTCAGAGGTCAAAAGGTCTTCTAAACTCAGCTCTTCGGTCTGATCCTGGTCAATCTCGACCATATCCTGATAAATATCCACATAGTATACAGCTTTAAGACTAGTTAGAGTCTCCTGAGTGGCTTGATTCCACTCCCGAATCAACTGGTCCAATTGGTCCAAATCTGGGAAATTGACCAAAAAGGGGTTATAAAGTCCCAAAACATAAATCGGTAGGTCAGGGTTGTCTTGGCGTGCTGTCTCAATCAACTGCAACAAGCGTTTCTGATAGTCCCGAATCCCTTTTGCTACAACCTGATCATCCAAATCCGTTAAGTGTCCAACTAAGAGCTTCCGCAAGTCATTGCCACCGACAGTCAGGGTTAGTAAGTCCGCTGCTGCCAATTGTTTGGCCAGATCGGCCTCTTCCATTCGTTTCAAAATTTGCGAACTGGTATTTCCTGAAACACCTTGATTGTAGCTGGTGATATCATAGCCATAGCGATTGGTCAATTCTTGGGCTAGGAGCGGGACAAATCCTCCCTGTCCAGTTTCATCCCCAACGCCCTCGGTCAGAGAATCCCCCAAAGCCAGGTAAGTCAAACTGGGCGGCGTCAGTTTTTCCTGCCCCTTGGACAAAAGCGGAGCCCGACTGGGAACCAAAATGTTAAATAATAGCAGAAAACCTAGAAGACTAATGAAAAAGACTACTAGGTTTTCAATTATTTTCCGGCTATTCATAGCGCACTAAGATAGCCCAAGCATCCTCGCCTGTGTGAGTTTGGATGATGGAACCTGTTTCCAAAACCGAAATCGGACTAGAAACCTTATCTGCTAGTTTTTCCTTGATTTCTAGTGCGAATTGAGGTGTACCAGAATAGGAAATTCCAATCTCAGCAACAGACTTTTGGGACAGGCTCTGGCTAAATTCATCCAGCCATTTTTTGAAGGTTTTGGCTCCGCGACCTTTGACAACTGGATTCAATTGATGGTCGGTCATCTCCATAATAACACGGATATTGAGCAGGGAGCTGAGTAAACCGGTAACTCGACCGATACGCCCCCCCTTGACTAGGTTTTCCAAGGTTGAAACCCCAATAAACAATTGGGTTTTTTCTTTGATTTCTTCTAGCTTAGCCAATATCTCTTCCTTGCTCGCTCCAGACTGTGCCATTTTTGCGGCTGCTACTACTTGGAATTTGGCTGCCTGGTCTGTAAAGCCTGAATCTATAACCGTTACATCTGCACCTGAAAGACTAGCCCCTTGGCGAGCGGCTTCAACAGTTCCAGAAAGCGCGTGAGAGAGATGGATAGCGATGATTTGACTGCCATCCTTCGCTAAGTCTGAAAAAGTCTCTGCAAACAAGCCAACAGGAGGTTGGCTGGTTTTTGGTAAATTCTTGCTTTGACGCATCAATTGAAGAAACTGGCCTTCTGACAAATCCGCATCGGAATACACCACTCCATCCACCATAACTGATAGGGGAACCCGGGTGATGTCCAATTCTGTCAACAGGCTTTCTTCCATTGTCGTGCTTGAATCCGTTACAATTTTAACTCGTGACATACAACTTCCTACTTTTCTTTTCAATGAATACATCTATTATATCAAATTTCGGCCAATATTTGGAATTTTTTCAACAATGACCTAAAAGAAAAAGGACAGTGTCCCTACCCTTTTTCGACTAATTCTCTGGCTTGTGCGCGTGCTGCAGCAGATACGCTGTCGCCTGCAAGCATTTTTGCGATTTCTTCGATGCGCTCTTCCTTTTCCAACAATCGAACCCGTGAAATTGTCTTTTCTTGATCTGAAACCTTTTCAATAAAGAACTGGTGGTCCGCTATTGCAATTACCTGAGGCAGGTGGGAAATCGCCAAAACTTGGCCAAATTGCCCAATCTTGTAAATCTTTTGAGCGATAGCCTGAGCAACTCGACCAGATACCCCCGTATCAACTTCGTCGAACACAATTGCGGTCTTTCCTTCCTTGCGAGCCAAAGCGGATTTTATGGCCAACATCAGTCGGGATAATTCTCCTCCAGAAGCTACTTTTACCAAGGGTTTCAAGTCTTCACCAGGGTTGGTTGCGATGTAGAATTCCACTGTTTGGTTACCTTCTCGGTTAAACTTACCCTTGGAAAATTGCACTTGAAAGCGAGCTTTTTCCATATACAGGTCTTTCAACTCTTGTGCAATTTCTGCTTCCAATTCCTTAGCCAAGCCTTGTCTAGCTAGTTGCAACTGATCTGCCAAGGAAACCAATTGTTTTTCCAAATGTTTTAATTGGCCTTCCAAATCTTGATCCCCTTGATTTCGACCAGTTAGAAGATTATATTCTTCTGTAATCTTGTCCAAATAGTCCAAGACATGGGCCAGGTCGCCTCCATATTTCTTGGTCATGGAGTGAATCACATCCAAACGTTGCTCCAGTTGCAGTAAACGATTGCCATCAAAATCTAGATCGTCGATGATGTCTCCCAAACGCTTGGTCACTTCTTCAACAACATAGTAGGACTCTGTCAAATTTGTAGACAATTCTTTATATTCTTGGTCAAATTCTTCCAAACTTTGTAAATCATTCATGGCAGAGCGAAGATTGGATAGGCTGGAAAAATCTTCGTTGTCCAATAGAACAAAGGCATTGGTCAATGTATCTGCAATCTGCTTATGATTCAAAAGACGGTCACGTTCTTGTTGGAGCTGGCTATCTTCACCCGCCTTGAGTTCTGCCGACTCAATCTCAGCAATCTGGTACTCCAGCATCTCGATACGGGCCTTGTGTTCTAATTCATTGCGCTGTTTTTCAAGAACTAGCTTGCGCATGGTACGATAGGACTCAAAAGCCTCTTGGTAAGCTGTTTTCAAGTCCCAAAAAGCTTGGTCACCAAAACTATCCAATAAACGGATATGGTGCTGGAACTTCATCAATTCTTCTTGGTCATGTTGGCCATGAATATCAACTAAGAATTGGCCGACTTGTTTGAGGACGGACAAATTAACCAATTGACCATTGATTCGGCTGACAGATCGGCCATTTTGTAGGATTTCCCGACGGATAATCAGCTCATCGGTCACCTCAATCCCCTGTTCTTCCAATACTTGCTCCAAGGCTCTGCTTTGTTCCAAGGAAAAAAGACCCTCGATTTCAGCTTTGGGACAGCCGTGGCGGATAACATCTGTCGTCGCGCGTGCTCCAAGCATCAGGTTCATGGCGTCGATGATGATCGATTTTCCAGCGCCTGTCTCCCCTGTTAGGACGGTCATCCCCTTGTCAAAGGTCAAGGAGACTTCTTCAATTATGGCAAAGTTCTTGATTGAAATATCTAGTAACATCCTACCACATCCTTATTGTCTGTTGGATTTGCGGAAGATAATCTTCGTCTTTCACAATCAGCAAAATGCTATCATCATCAGCGATAACGCTGAAGACTTGATCTTCAAACTGTTCCAAGATTTGGCGCTTAATCACCAAGGAGGATCCTGGAACCAGGTCGATATGGATCATCCTGTCCATGCTTCTCAGGTCTAGGATTGACTTGGTTTCTGGCGATTTTTGCTTGGGCTTTGGCAAACCGTAAATGTAGGTGTTATCGGCCGTTGGAACCTTGATAATCCCCAATTCTTTAATATCACGCGAAACAGTTGCCTGTGTTGCCTGAATCCCAAAGTCTTTCAGTCGCTCTACAATCTCATCTTGGGTATCGATTGGATAGCGGACTACCAGGTCCTGTATTAATTCTAAACGTTCTTTCTTATTCATCCTTCTGAAATTCCTCATGTGCCAATTGAACCAACTGAGAAAGGTCGATCGTAGTCTCAAACTGGGCTGATTCTGATTTTTCAAGCAGGGCTAAAAATTCAATATTACCATGTCCGCCTTGAACTGGAGAAAAAGTCATGCCCTTGACTGAAAAACCTGTTGCAATAGCCATTGCAGTTACTTGCTCTAAGACCTTGAGATGGACAGCCTTGTCCTTGACAATGCCATTTTTCCCAATTGATTCCCTCCCGGCTTCAAATTGTGGTTTAACCAAGGTAACCACCTGACCCTTGTCTGCCAAAACGCCATGCAGAGCTGGCAAAATCAAGCTCAGGGAGATAAAGCTGACATCAATAGAAGCAAAGGTCGGTTGCTCTGCTTCAAAATCAGCTAACTCAGCATAGCGGAAATTATACTGTTCCATGCTGATAACCCGCTCATCCTGACGCAATTTCCACGCCAGCTGATTGGTACCGACATCAACAGCATAGACCTGCTTGGCACCGGCCTGCAACATAACATCCGTAAATCCACCTGTCGAAGCTCCAATATCAATCGTCGTCTGCCCTTCAACTGATAATTCGAAAAACTCCAAGGCTTTCTCTAATTTGAGACCACCTCGGCTGACATACTTGAGTTTTTCGCCTTTGAGCTTAAGTTCAATTCCCTCGTCAATTTTCTCACCGGGTTTATCGTAGCGTTCGCCATTGATCACCGATACAACCAGTCCCGCCATAACACCACGTTTGGCCTGCTCCCGCGTCTCGAAAAGCCCCTGTTTATAAGCTAATACATCTACTCTTTCCTTAGCCATTGATTCGTAAACTTTCTATCAATTGATACACTTCTTGCCCCTTAAAGCCATTGTTTTCTTCTAATTCCTTAAAAATGGCCACAGCCTTATTCAATGAATCCTGAACAATGAATTTGGACTCTTCTAACCCTAACAGGCTTGGATATGTTGCTTTTTCAGCCACCAAATCTTTCTGAGGCGTTTTGCCCAATTCGTCAAAATCTGCCGTTACATCTAAAATGTCATCTCGAACCTGGAAGGCATGACCAATCAACATCCCAGCTTGCCACAAGGAACCAACTACAGAGCTTGGCTGCTGCGTGATAATCCCTGCTGCATGAAATGGAAAAGTCAAAAGACGACCTGTCTTATTTTCGTGAATTTTAATTAGGTCAAAAATTTCCAGTTCCTTTCCTTCACCTAGCATGTCCAGCATTTGACCACCGACCATCCCAAAGGTTCCAGATGCTAATGACAAGAGCTGGATCAATTCAAGTAAAACCTGGTTTGGCAAATCAGCCAGAGACAGGAGGCCAAAAGCGTCCAAAAAGAGGCTATCGCCTGCTAAAATAGCTGTCGCTTCGTCAAATTTCTTATGGTTAGTAAGTCGACCTCTCCGGTAATCATCATCATCCATAGCTGGTAAATCATCGTGAATCAGGCTTCCTGTGTGTATCATCTCTAAGGCAGCGGCCACTTGGTAGTGGGCTTGCTGTAGTTCGACCCCAAATCCTTCCACGATTTGAAGCAATAAGACCGGTCGAATCCGCTTTCCACCACCATCAATCGAATACAAAATCGCATCAATCAATTCTTCTGAAACAATGGTTCCACGCTTGTAATAAAAATCGCGAATTTCCTGATCAATCCGTTTCACTTCAACCATTAGTTCATCTCCGCTTCACTGCCATCTGCCTGCATAACCTTGACCAAGGTCTTTTCAGCTTCCGCCAGTGTCTTTTGCAGGTCTTTAGACAGAATCATTCCTTTTTGAAACTCGGCAAGCGCCTCTTCCAAGGCTACATCCCCACGCTCCAATTTGGTTACAATTCCTTCTAATTCAGCTAAATTTTCTTCAAATGTTTTTGTCTTTTTGGACATGATTTACCTCCACATCAAGTTGACCATCCTTCATCTGAATGGTTAGGTGTTCACCCTTTTGTATCGTTTCCACACTATCTAAAACCCGACCATCTTGTAAAAGCATGGCATAGCCACGGGCCACAATGCGACTGGTATCGAGAGTGGTCAAGGTTTCCATAAGTTTATCTGCTTTTGCCACCTTATTATCATATATATTGGCCATATTGCTCTTCAGTAGGCGTTGCTGCTGGATAATTCTTTCTTGAAAACTCTCAATTTTTCGGCCAAAATGTAAGCCTTGTAGGCGTTGATCGAGTAACAAACTAGCCTGTTTCTGCTGGCTGTATACTTCATTCGTCCGTGTCTGCAACTGATTGGTCAAGCGGTCTAATTTTTGTAAATATCCATCGTATAAGCGTTCTGGCTGCCGAAACATGACCGACTGGCTAATTTTCTCAACCTGCCCTCTCAGAAATTTCAAGCGATTGGTCATGGCCTGATAGGCTCGATTTTCCTGCTGATTGAAATAACCCAGCAAATCTGCCTTGGTCACAGGGGTCGCCAATTCTGCTGCAGCTGTCGGAGTGGCTGCCCTGCGGTCTGCCACAAAGTCTGCCAGAGTCGTATCCGTTTCGTGACCTACACTGGAAATGATAGGAATATGTGATTCAAAAATAGCCCGAACCACTATTTCCTCATTGAAAGCCCACAGGTCTTCTATAGATCCGCCACCACGACCGACGATGAGAACATCTAAATCTTCACGCTCATTGGCTTTTTGGATATTGGCCGCTACTTCCTGAGCAGCCCCATCTCCTTGAACCTTGGTCGGATAGAGGATAATTTCCACACCAGGAAAGCGGCGGCTAACCGTTGTAATAATATCCTGAATAACAGCTCCGCTTGGGCTGGTAATGACACCGATTTTCTTAGTAAAGCGAGGCAGTTCCTGCTTGAATTCTTGTTTAAACAAGCCTTCCTGGGTCAAAATTTGTTTGAGTTGTTCAAACTTGATGGCCAAGGCACCAATCCCATCCGGCTCTGCTTTTTCAATGACGATGGAATAGGACCCACTTGGTTCATAGAGCTGAACACGGCCGACGGCATTGATCTTCATCCCTTCTTCCAGTTCAAATCCTAGCTGTTTATAGACACCAGCCCACATGGTGGCCTGAATGACAGCCTTATCGTCCTTGAGCGAAAAATACTGATGACTTGGTCGCTTACGGAAGTTGGACACTTGACCAGTCAAGTAAACACTTTCCAAATAGGGATCTCGATCAAATTTTAATTTTAAATACTTGGTCAGATGGCTAACCGACAAATATTCAACCATGCCCACTCCTTCTATACTATATCCCTACTATTATATCAAAATTTCCCTCTAATTTCCTCTTTGAAAAAACGGCTTTTTCTGATTAAAATTACTGTAAATTTTTCCGATTTACTATATAATATTGTCAAGGACTTCAAGGAGAAAGATATGAAATTAGATGATCTGAGACAAAGTAAAAACATAGAAGATCGCCGAGGGCAATCCAGTTCTGGTATGAACTATCGACAGGCAAGTGGCGGTAGCAACCTTCTCTTTAGCCTCCTCTTCTCAAGACTAGGCTGGAAGGGTAAAATAGTATTGATTCTGGTCTTTCTGCTTTTTGGTGGTATGTCTGGCTTGGGAAATCTCTTACCTGGATCGACTTCCTATAACCAATACCAGTCCAGTCAGGTAACGACCTCTGGCACCAATATCTCCGACCAAGATGCCATTTTCATGAGTAAGGTCCTGGGCTCAACTGAAGACTTTTGGACACAAGAATTTGCCAATAATGGCTATACATATAACGCTCCAACCCTGGTCTTCTACTCCGATCAGACCCAAACTGGATGCGGAATCGGGTCTTCTCAAGCAGGTCCCTTCTACTGTTCTGCAGATCAAAAGATCTATATTGATACGACCTTTTATCAAGAATTGTCCAACCGCTACAATGCCGCAGGCGACTTTGCTATGGCATACGTTATTGCTCACGAAGTTGGACACCATGTTCAGAACGAATTGGGAATCCTTGGCGCCTATCATCAAAAACGCACCCAGTTATCAGACAAGGAAGGGAATGCCCTCAACGTTCGTTTGGAACTACAAGCGGACTACTACGCTGGAGCATGGGCCAAATACGTGGAGGGGCAGGGTTTCTTAGAAGTCGGAGACATCGAAGAGGCCATGAATGCAGCCCATGCTGTTGGAGACGATACGCTCCAGCAAGAAGCTTACGGTCGTACCGTACCAGATAGTTTCACACATGGGACCTCAGCCCAACGTAAAAAATGGTTTGACCTTGGCTACACACACGGTGACTTAGCACACGGAGATACCTTCTCCGTTTCCAATCCATAAAAAATCAATCCCCAGTCCAATGACTGGGGATTTTCTGTTTCAGCTTCTAGGGAAGCACTAACTGAACTCACCTATTTTAATTTTCCACTTCTGACACATGCTTCATAGGTCTGCTCCATAAGCATGGTAATGGTCATAGGGCCAACTCCGCCCGGAACAGGGGTAATGTAGCTAGCAACTTCTGCCACTTCATCATACTTGACATCCCCGATCAGCTTGCCATTTTCATCACGATTCATACCCACATCAATCACGACTGCACCTGGCTTGATGAAATCCTTGGTCACAAAATGTCCACGGCCAATAGCAACGACTAAAATATCCGCCTGATGAGCCAGTTCTGCCAGATTTCTAGTCCGTGAATGGGCAATGGTTACCGTCGCATTAGCATCCAGCAGAAGCTGGGCCATGGGTTTTCCAACGATATTGGAACGGCCGATGACAAGAGCTGACTTACCCTCTAGATCAATCTGGTATTCCTTGAACATCTCCATAATTCCTGCTGGAGTTGACGGAATCATGACCGGATGGCCTGACCAGAATTTACCCATATTAGTCGGGTGGAAACCATCCACATCCTTGTCTGGATCAATAGCCAACAAAACTTTTTCTTCGCTGATGTGGGCAGGTAGAGGTAACTGCACCAAAATACCATGCCATTCCTCAGATTGATTGTAGCCTTCGATTAATTCCAACAATTCAGCTTCTGAAATGGTATCCGCTACTCGCACCACCTCACTCTTAAAACCTGCTGCAAGGGCTGACCGTTCTTTATTGCGGACATAGACCTGACTAGCAGGGTCTTCACCCACCAAAATAACGACCAGTCCTGGCACCAAGCCTTTCTCCTCTTTTAATTGAGCTGTTTTTTCTGCCAAGGTATCCTGCATTTTTGCGGCCAATGCTTTTCCATCAATCACAACCATCTCTTGAATTCTCCTTACTTTTTTCTTCATTATACCTTATTTTTCCCTTTTTTGATTCACTTTCTCCCCAAATTCATACAATAACACAAAAAACTCCGAACAATGTCGGAGTTATCCTACAAGACTTTAGATAAGAAATCCTTGGTCCTTTCCTCTTTGGTGTGTTCGAATACTTCTTCTGGTGTGCCATCTTCAACAATGACACCTCCATCCATGAAAAGTACTCGATCCGCTACCTCACGTGCAAAGCCCATCTCATGGGTTACGATGACCATGGTCATCCCAGACTTGGCCAAGTCCTGCATTACCGCGAGAACCTCACCAACCATCTCAGGGTCAAGGGCAGAGGTCGGCTCATCAAAGAGCAAGACATCTGGATCCATAGCCAAACCACGGGCAATGGCAATCCGCTGCTGCTGACCACCTGAAAGGCTTTGTGGATAGGCTTGTGCCTTATCTGGCAGACCAACCTTTTCAAGCAATTCCTTGGCCTTGGCTTCAGCTTCTGCCTTTGCTATGCCCTTTGTCTTAATGGGAGACAGGGTAATATTTTCCAAAACGGTCATATTTGGGAAAAGGTTAAATTGCTGGAAAACCATGCCCATTTTTTCACGCATCTTGAAAATATCATTTGATTTATCCGTAATATCAACCCCTTCAAAAGTCACCGTTCCCTTGGTCGGAACTTCCAAGAGATTCATGGTACGCAAGAATGTTGATTTTCCGGATCCAGAAGGTCCGATAATGACAACCACTTGGCCTTGTTGGATATCCAAGTCAATGCCTTTTAAAACTTCATTTTTTCCGAAATACTTATGCAAATTTCTGATTGAGATAATGGCATTAGTCATGGCCCTGACCTCCCTTGTTTAATTTCTTCTCAAAGCGTGTGATGGCGAATGTCAAAATACTGGTCATCATCAAGTAATAAGCTGCAGCAACAAAGTATGGCTCTCTAGTCAGATAGGTCATGGTTGCAACAGAACCTGCACCATTCCACAACTCAATTACTCCTATTGTAGCCAAAAGTGAACTGTCCTTGACAATGGTTACAAACTCATTTCCCAAAGCTGGAAGTATGTTTTTAATGGCCTGAGGCATAATGACATAGCGCATGGCCTGAACCGGACGAATCCCTAGCGAGTAGGCTGCTTCAAGCTGACCTTTTGGAACAGCATTGATCCCTGCCCGAATAGTCTCTGAGACATAGGCACCAGAGTTCATCGACAGAATCACAATCCCTGGAATCAAACGCGTCAAGTCAACTGATAACACTCCCAATTGAAAGGTTGGCGCAGACAGGTGCATCATCGAAAAAGCAAGCATAATCTGCACTAACATGGGTGTTCCACGGAAAATCCATACGTACAGATTTGCAAACCAAACCAAGACCTTCCACTTGCTACGCTGAGCCAAGGCCAAAAGAAGCCCTAGAATACTCCCGAAAAAGACAACAAAGAAGGCAATAATAATGGTTACTAAGGCTCCGTAATTAAAATAGCCTAAATATTTTGAAAGAAAAGAAAAATCCATTTACATACTCCTAATCAATGATTTTCATAATTATACCATGATGTGTATAAAAATTCAAATATAACGAAAAAATATTCAGAAAAAAAGCGCTTAGTCAGCGCCTTATTTTCTCTCCTAATAAAGAAGTTCGTAAATTTCCATTGCAATCAAATCAATGCTATCAAAAGTATAGGTTTCTCTTGCAGCAACGTCTCTCAATGTAAAGACAGCACCATTGACTTCATCATTACTATATGCAACCTCAGCCACAACAACACCCTCACGTTCAAAGTTGCGTTTCAAGGTTCCGCCATCACTGGCCATGGCCTGTAAACGGCTAATGATTCTCACCAAATGTGATTCCATAAAATGTCTCCTAATTCTTAGTATAGGTATATTTTACCACAATTTTGATAATTTGTAAGTATTTTAGCTAGAGAATCCCCTATTTTCCTTCTTTTTCTATTGCTTGATTTCTTGATAAAATGCAAGGAAAAAGGAGTTTCGCATAAAAAGACCTATTTTGTCAAATTAATTCACTCACTGCGTCCAAAAATGGGACAGGTATTGCCCCAAAACGAAACTTATATAAAGAGATATGGAAGATAGCAGATTCTTGCATTTTAATGGAAACTTGATATAATTGACTTATATTTGACCTTTATTGACTAATCCTTTTGGTCAGAAAACAGAAAAGAGGGAACCATATGCTTTGCCATAACTGTAAAATCAATGACGCAACCATCCATCTCTATACCAACCTAAACGGAAAACAACAACAGGTTGACCTCTGCCACAACTGCTATCAAATCATGAAAACGGATCCGAATAATGCCATTTTGAAAGGGCTTGGTGATTTAACCAACCCCAACAATATGGATCCCTTCAGCGAGTTTTTCAATCATCTTGGAGGCTATCCAGGTCAAACACCAGCAGGGAAGGCACGAAGCCAAACACCTCCTACGCAATCAGGTGGAGGCAACAATGGCAATGGTGGTCATCAGCAACCACCGCAAAAGCCAAACGGTTTATTAGAAGAATTTGGTATCAATGTCACAGAAATTGCCCGACGTGGTGATATTGATCCTGTCATTGGTCGCGATCAAGAAATTCGACGAGTGATCGAAATTCTCAACCGCCGTACCAAGAACAATCCAGTTCTCATTGGCGAACCAGGTGTTGGTAAAACCGCTGTCGTTGAAGGGTTAGCTCAAAAAATTGTCGACGGCGATGTCCCACAAAAATTGCAAGGTAAGGAAGTCATCCGACTTGATGTTGTTAGCCTTGTCCAAGGAACTGGAATCCGTGGTCAGTTTGAAGAACGCATGCAAAAACTCATGGAAGAAATCCGCAATCGCCGCGAGATTATTCTCTTCATTGATGAGATCCATGAAATTGTCGGTGCTGGATCTGCTGGTGACGGCAACATGGATGCTGGCAATATCCTCAAACCAGCACTTGCTCGTGGGGAAATGCAACTGGTCGGTGCAACAACGCTCAATGAATACCGGATTATTGAAAAGGATGCTGCCTTAGAACGACGTATGCAGCCAGTAAAGGTTGATGAGCCGAGTGTGGAGGAAACTATTACCATTCTCAAGGGTATTCAGAGCAAGTACCAAGACTACCATCATGTCAAATACACGGATGCTGCAATCGAGGCGGCTGCAGTTCTCTCGAACCGTTACATTCAGGACCGCTTCTTACCAGATAAGGCTATTGACCTCTTGGATGAGGCGGGCTCTAAGATGAACTTGACCCTCAACTTTGTAGATCCCAAAGAAATTGATCAACGCTTGATCGATGCTGAAAATCGTAAGGCACAAGCTACCCGCGATGAAGACTATGAAAAGGCAGCCTACTTCCGTGATCAAATTGCCAAATACAAGGAAATGCAAAAGGCAACCTTGAGCGAAGAAGACACACCACTCATTACTGAAAAAGAAATCGAAGCCATTGTCGAGCAGAAAACCAACATCCCAGTTGGTGACCTCAAGGAAAAAGAACAATCCCAACTCATTAACCTAGCTAGTGACCTTAAAGCTCATGTCATCGGACAGGATGACGCAGTGGATAAGATTGCCAAGGCCATTCGCCGCAACCGTGTCGGGCTAGGGGCACCAAATCGTCCAATCGGCTCCTTCCTCTTTGTCGGACCAACAGGTGTCGGAAAAACCGAACTCTCCAAGCAGTTGGCCATTGAACTCTTTGGATCAGCTGATAGCATGATCCGTTTCGATATGTCGGAGTACATGGAGAAACATGCTGTAGCCAAGCTAGTCGGTGCTCCTCCAGGATATGTGGGCTATGAAGAAGCCGGTCAACTCACTGAAAAAGTCCGCCGCAATCCTTATTCTCTCATCTTGCTCGATGAGGTTGAAAAAGCCCATCCTGATGTTATGCATATGTTTCTTCAGGTTCTAGACGATGGTCGCTTGACAGATGGACAAGGTCGAACTGTCAGCTTTAAGGACACCATCATCATCATGACGTCAAATGCTGGTACTGGAAAAGTGGAAGCCAGCGTCGGATTTGGTGCAGCCATGGAAGGCCGAACCCAATCTGTCCTTGACCAACTCGGCAATTTCTTTAGTCCCGAATTTATGAACCGCTTTGACGGTATCATTGAATTCCAGCCACTCAGCAAGGAAAACTTACTCGAAATCGTCAGCCTCATGCTAGATGACGTTAACAAACGCTTGTCTAACAACTGCATTAGTCTGCATGTAACAGACAAGGTCAAAGAAAAGCTGGTTGATTTGGGTTATGATCCAAAAATGGGAGCTCGTCCACTCCGCAGAACCATTCAAGATCAGATTGAGGATGCCATTACGGATTTCTATCTGGAGTATCCGCAAGAAAAAGAATTACGTGCTATCATGAATCCTAAAGGAGACATCATCATCAAAGCCAATCAGAAAAAAGCAGATCAGCCTACTTAATAACTCCCCACTAAAAACAACACTCCCTTAACATCCTGTTGGGAGTTGTTCTTGTAAAAGGAAATCCTCTCGAGAAGTGAGTTTGAAAAAATAGATTATTCCCATGTCCAAGTTCATTGATAGACGACCTGACTTTGCCAAATCGTCTAAAATTTCCATGACTATCCCATACACGAATAATTTCTGTCTTTTTGGGAATTTTTAGCAATCCGTCAATATGTCATTTTCAAAGTTTCCTCAAACTAATGATTGTATATTTTGAAACTGATTTAATCATCAATGACTTTTCAAAGATTGAAAAATATTCACTACTCAACCTGATAATATAACCTTTTGTACTCAGATAGAATGATGAAAAATTTTCTCTCAAACAATCATTCACTTGCTCATATTTTTAAGCTAAAATATGACAATCCTTAATGCTTTTCGGAAGGAAAAATCATAAAAACATGGTATAATGACAGAAAAAAGTAGGAAAAATTTAGAAAATTGTGACAGATGGAGGCAACAAACATGGACCAGGCAACATTCGGAGTCAAAGAAGAAAATGTAACCTATACCAACCGATATGGAGTGTACGCTGTGATTTCTAATCCTGAAAAGACGCATATTATCCTGGTCCAAGCCCCAAATGGCGCCTGGTTTTTGCCTGGCGGAGAGATTGAAGAAGGGGAAAATCACCTGACCGCATTGGAAAGAGAACTGATAGAAGAGCTTGGCTTCACCGCAACAATCGGCCAGTATTACGGCCAAGCTGACGAATATTTTTACTCTAGTCACCGCGATACTTACTACTACAATCCAGCCTATATCTACCAAGTCTTGGATTACCAAGAAGTCGGCAAGCCCTTAGAAGATTTTAATCATCTTGCCTGGTTCCCAGTGGAAGAAGCCATCCAACTGCTCAAACGTGGCAGTCATAAGTGGGGAATCGAGCAATGGAAAATCGGTCAAGCCGCAAAGAAAGACTAGAAAATTCACATCAAGAATGCTATAATAAAGCAAAAGGATAGGAGGTCATGCATGAAAATTATCAATACGACCAATAGTCACGCCCAACTGGTACAAAGTCAACTCGCCAATACCGATGCCTTCCTAGTTGAAACCTATTCAGCTGGAAATACGGATGTGATTTTTACACAGGCACCCCGCCACTATGAATTGCTGATTAGCAACAAATACCGTGCTGTCCAACAATCTGAGATTGAGAAGATTCGTGATTTCTTCCTCCATCGCAAAATTGACGAACGGACCATCAACAAGGCGGCTATTCGTACGATTCACACCGATAGACTAATTGAAATGTCTATCCCTATTGTCACTGAATAAACAACTAAAAAGGAAGCTAGGCTTCCTTTTTTCATACAGAAAAATCCTAACCTCATCAAGAAGTTAGGATATTTTTTACATATCATAGATCGGAGATTCTACACTTTTACTTGGCTTCAAAACCTTGAGCTACTGCTTCAGCAAAGTTTTCTTCCACTATGCTTGCACAGTGGTCACAGATTGTCGCTCCATAATTGCGTTCTGCAACACTAGTATCAATACGGCGGCAACGGTCACATACTTCACCGCTTGCACGCTCTACAGTAAAGGCAACTTCTTCTACCAGAACAGCAGTCTCAGGAGCTACTTCCGTGGTTACTGTAAGGTTAGAAACAATAAGCAACTGAGCAAGGTCTGCATTCAAGCTCTCCAAGAAGGACTTGGTTTCAACTGACACATAGGCAGTCAGATGTGCTTCTAGCGATTTACCAATCACTTTAGCATTACGTGCTTCTTCCAAGGCTTTTTGAGCTTTTGTACGGAAGACCATAAAGCTTTCCCAATCAGCTAAAAGCTGCGCTTCATTGCCAAATGTTTCCACCTCTGGCATTTCCGCCAATTGAACAAACTCCTCTGCTTCATGCTCTAAGTAGGACCAGATTTCTTCTGCCGTGTGTGGCAAAATCGGAGTCAGGAGCTTGGTAATTTTCACCAAGATGTCATAGAAGACTGTCTGCATCTGGCGACGAGAAAGTGATTTAGCACCATCAATGTAGACGACATCTTTGGCAAAATCGAGGTAAAAGGCTGACAGATCAAGAGTCACAAAGTTTACTACAGATTTGTAAATTGCCATGAAATCATAATTGTCGTAGGCTTCACGAATTTGGGCTACCAATTGGTTGAATTTCACCAAGAGATACTGGTCAACAGAACGAAGTTCTTCGTAGGCTACCGCATCACTTGCAGGATTGAAGTCAGAAGTGTTGGCAATCAAGAAGCGAAGGGTATTACGGATTTTACGGTAGGTTTCAGAAACCTGTCCAAGGATGTCCATAGATACGCGGACATCGTTTGAAGTATCAACGGATGTCACCCACAGACGCAAGATTTCTGCACCAAACTGTTTCTCAACATCACTTGGAAGAATGGTATTCCCCAACGATTTAGACATCTTCATCCCCTTACCATCAAGGACAAAACCTTGTGACAAGATAGCTTTATATGGCGCATGACCATTTACAGCAACAGAGGTAATCAAAGACGAGTTAAACCAACCACGGTATTGGTCTGAACCTTCTAGGTAGAGATCTGCTGGGTAGGCAAGATTTTCACGGGCATTCATAACGCCATTCCAAGACGAACCTGAGTCAAACCAAACGTCCATGATGTCAGTTTCTTTGGTAAATTCGCCATTTGGTGAACCTGGATGGGTGAAACCAGCAGGCAAGAGGTCTTTTGCTTCAGATTTCCACCAGATGATAGACCCATGCTCTTCAAAAAGGGCAGCAACGTGGTCTGTCACTTCCTTGGTCATAATGGCTGTACCATCTTCTGCATAGAAGATTGGAAGCGGCACACCCCAAGCACGCTGACGAGAGATGACCCAGTCACCACGGTCACGGATCATGTTGTAAAGACGCGTTTTACCCCAAGATGGATTGAAAGTTGTTGCTTCGATTTGGTCCAAGATTTCCTGACGGAATTTGGAAACAGAGGCAAACCATTGCGGTACTGCACGCCAGATGATTGGTTTCTTGGTTCTCCAGTCGAATGGGTAGGAGTGATTGATGACTTCGCTAGCAAGGAGCAAGTCACCCAATTTTTCCTTAACAGTTGGCACAACCTTATCATAGAATTGACCTTCAAAATCAGGACCCGCAGCTTCATTCATCAAGCCACGTTCGTTGACCGTTACGGCAACTTCCAAGTTATATTTGACACCAACATTGTAGTCATCCTCACCAAAACCTGGAGCCGTATGGACGATACCAGTACCCGAGTCCGTTGTGACATGGTCACCCAAGATGACCAATTCATCCACTTCTCTATCCCATGGGTGTTCGGTCACAATATATTCAAATTCAGCACCCTTGTGTTTTGAAATCACTTCAAAGGTTTCCCAACCGAATTTGGCTGCCAGGCTGTCAACCAAGGCTTCTGCCAAGACATACTTTCGGTCAGAGCCAGCAGGTTGAACCAAGACATAGTCAATGTCTGCTCCCATGGTCAAACCGCGAGAAGCCGTTACTGTAAATGGAGTCGTTGTCCAGACAACGATGTAGCTATCTGTATCCAAGAGTCCCTTGCCATCTTTAACCTTGTTGGCATAGTAAAGAGATGTTGAGTCAATGTCATGGTATTCGATTTCAGCTTCTGCAAGGGCAGACTCAGATGACCATGACCAGTAAACAGGCTTGGCACCACGGTAGATATAGCCCTTGTCTGCCATAGCTCCAAAGACACGGATCTGAGCAGCTTCATAATCCTTCGTGAGGGTAATATATGGATTTTCCCAGTCTGCAGAAACTCCCAAGCGTTTGAAATCATCGCGTTGCTTGTCAACTTGGCTAAGAGCGTAATCACGACACATTTCAAGGTATTCTACCAAGTCCATTTCCTTGCGCTTAACACCTTGTTTCGCCAAGACTTGCTCAATCGGAAGACCATGTGTATCCCAACCTGGTACATAAGGTGCTCGGAAGCCTGACATTGACTTAGAGCGAACAATAATGTCTTTTGAAATCTTGTTCAAAGCATGTCCAACGTGGATATTTCCGTTAGCGTATGGAGGTCCATCATGAAGATGAAAGGCTGGTTTGCCTGCGTTGAGTTCTTGACGACGGGCATACAAGTTTGCCTCGTCCCAAGCTTTTTGCCATTCAGGTTCACGTGTTGGTAAGCCTGCACGCATTGGAAAGGCTGTTTGACCTAGATTAAGTGTTTCTTTTAATTTCATTTTATCTCCTTATTTAGTTGATATTCCATTTTTATTTCATTTCCATCCAAGCCAAGTGAAACAAAGCCTAGACTGGACATGATGGACCTCATTTTATGATTGCCAACAACGTAGCTCGCCTGAATCGATTTACAATCAGCATCTGCTTTTGCCCGTCTCATAATCTGGCGCAGAGCTTCCTTACCATAGCCTTTTCCTTGCTGATGGTGATCAATCATCAGGCGCCAGATTAACCAATTCTCTCCCTCTTTTGACAAAAGGAGAAAGCCTACAACCTTATCTGCTGCCCAGATGGCGAGCGCTTCGAGTTGATTATACTCCCTGTAGAGCCAGGTTTGCGCCAATGAATAGAGATTCGGAGCAACCTTGCGTTGATCCTTCTCGTCAAGCGAAAGAGCAATCACCGCTTCAAAACTTTCATAATCTACTAGTTGTAATTTTATCATATGCAAATAAAAAACTTCCGTCAAAAAGGACGAAAGTTCGTGGTACCACCTTTGTTCAGACAGAGTTTCCCCTGTCCCTCAATGCCCGTAACGTGAGCCCACGTTGGCTCTTACTGGATTCAGAACCAATTCTCTCAAGATGATACACTGATTGAAAGGGAATACAGGGCTTCCACCATCTCCTGCTCGCTTAACTTATTTCTATCAGGCTTGTTCTTGAACTATTTTAGTTATACTCAATATCAATTTTGTCTGCCGCAGCAGCTTCGTCAGCTTCTAAAGCAGCTGCTTGACGTTTCAACTCAGCTACTTCTTCAGGAGACAATTGACGGGTTACATCCAAACCATCTTCTTCTTGGATTTCAGTTTTCTCTTGTAAAGCTTTCTCTAACACTTCGCGGAAAGCTTCATCACTTGTTTGCAAGTAAGTCGCAGTTGGACGCAAGATTTCTTCCCAATCAGATGAGTTGATGATGGACAATTGACTCTCAACTGTTGATTTCAGACGTTGGTGGAAGATCCTTGTTTTATTTTTTAACTCTTCAGTTTCCACCGCTACTTTTTTAGCATTATCAGTTGCATTACGAAGAATTTCGTTAGCCTTGTCTTTTGCTTCATTGAGCAAGTTTTGAGCATCATAGTCTGCTTGTTTGATAATATTTGAGGCACGGTCTTCAGCTGCAACCTTTACTTTTTCAGCAGTATCTTGGGCTAAGAGAACTGATTGACTCAACGATTCTTTCATTTCGTCAAAGTAAGCCAAACGCTCCTTCAAAGACTTGATTTCAGACTCTTGTTCATGTTTAGTACGAACCAAGTCTTCGTAGTCAACAGTAACCATATCCAAAAATTCATCAACTTCTTCTTGGTTGTAGCCACGGAACTTAGTTCCAAAGGTTCTATCTTTTATTTCTAATGATGTTAATGCCATAACTTCCCCTATTTCTTGAAAAATTCAATTTCTAATTTTATTTTACCTTGTTTTGAATATCCTAAAAAATTTCGAACTTCCACTCTCCCAAATGACCGAACGCTTATTAACTGACCCTCTTGTACAGTTCGCGAAGCTTGTCCGACTGAAACATAATCCACTTTTACCTTCCCGGAATCAATCAGACTAGTAGCGAGCTGGCGAGACAGGTTAAAACTCGCTGCAACTATCTTATCCAGCCGCATACTGCTCACCAAGATTGTCTTGGTTTGGCCCTTTGGTTTCTCAACTCGATCTAAATCTGTCCAGGTTAGTTCTTTCCAATGTACCTTGGCCTTTGCAATTTTCTGCACTTCTGCCTCAATGGTGGAAACGAAACGTTTATCCACTAGAATAACCGCTCTGCCTTCTTCTACAAAAATGTCACCAAGTAACTCCCGCTTGATTCCTAAGCGATTCAAGAGTGTCCCTAGAATCTGCGCATGTGTCAATTGATGAAATTTTTCAGCGTAAGTCAACTCCAAGATGCTTATTTCAAAATCTGTTGTCTCCAACTGATAATATTCTGGAGCAACAATGCAACGACCATACTCTGTTCCTAGCATTTCTCTAGAAGAATAGACCGCCAATCCATGATAATTGGCTACATCACGTATTATTTTTTCTTGTCGTGAATGAACAAATTCCGTCAATCGAAATTGATAAGAATCCACCACCCATTGTGCCAGGCTGGCTATCTTATCCAAATAGGCCCATTCATCTTTATTATAATGTTGGTAGACTTGGTGACGAGCTGAGGTCATAGAACAACCAACCAATAATATAGAAAACGATAGGCCAGATTTAACACAACCATCACAATGAATATAGTCCAATCCAGGCCCATAAACTGCAGTCGTAAGTTTCGAAATGGAAGAAGAATTGGTCGAACCATCCAAATCACCAGTCGGCCAATAAAGGTATCATACAAACCAGGGATCCATGACATAAAGGCATAGGCCAATAAAATATAGGAATAAATTTCCAAAGCCTTTAAGAGGATGATAATGATTAAATCCATGATTTACCTTTTCATATCGAAATCATATTCCAGATCTGACTGACCTGACTGATGGTTCGCATTTCGAATCTCTTCTATATTGACGGTCACATTTACTGGAGTCAATAACCACATAGAATTTGAAACTTTTTTGAGGTTTCCAGCCAAGACAGAACGAGCACCGTCTAAGTAATCCAAACAACGACGAGCCTGTGGATCAGACATGTATTGGAAATCAATCAATATACTAGCATTTTCCAACAACAAGTTAACAATTTCAGGTGCATCCTCATAACGTTTTGGATACTTGATGTCAATGGTTGTCTTCACCTCTACTGAATGACTATTGGATTTTAACTCCATTTGTCGATCGTTCAATCGTTGAATACTATTTTCCACTTTACGGGAAACTGGTTGTTCATCCGTACGCTGCTGCCCATTTTTTTCAGTCATGGTCGTTCGAGCTGATTGACTCGACGGAGCAAGACGCAGAGTAGGGGACTGCTTCACTTCTGATTGACGGACTTCTTCCCGATATAGATCGCTATCATCCATTTCAAAATAATTAAAAAAGTTTTTGAAGGTATCTTTTAATGCCACTTTTATCTTCTCCTATCTAAAAAATGCTGAACCGATCCGAACAAAAGTAGCTCCATTTTGAATGGCTTGTTCAAAATCACCGCTCATTCCCATGCTTAATTCTGTAAATGGCATATTGGGGATGTGCTTAGCAGCTAATGTCTGACAGATTTCAGAAGTCTTTGCAAATATTTTATCCAATTCTTCTGAACTCGCATCAATCGGAGCCATTGTCATGAGACCAACTAAGCGAATGTTTTTTAATGTCTGTAGTTGGGAAATCACTTCATCCAATTCTTCAGGAGCAAAACCGTGCTTGCTTTCTTCTCCTGAGATATTCACTTGCAAAAAACAATTGATTGTTTTTGTCGCACGCTTTTCAATCTCAGCAGCCAAAGAAAGGGAATCCAAGGCATGGAAGTAATCAACATAATTGATAACATCCTTTACCTTCCGACGCTGTAAACTGCCAATCAAATGCCAAACTAATCCATTCTCATGTAAAGTCTTATATTTCTCTAGGAATTTATCCACTCGATTCTCGCCGATATGGCAAATTCCTGCATCAATCAGTTCTTTAGCAATAGAGCTGTCCACATATTTTGTGACAGCTATTACATTTACAGAATCTTTTGTACGATGGGCATGATGGCAAGCCCCTTCAATGCTTGCCATCACTTCATCATAATTACGTTTAATCGACATCTTAACGGTTACGGAAGAATGGTGGAGTATCCAATTCATCTTCAATATCATCTGCTTTGAATTTTTCAACAGATAGTTTAGATGATTCTACTTCCGTAGGGCGAAGAAGATTATCTCTTCTCAAATCCCATTCTCCAAAAGCTGAACTTGCCGCAGTTTCTACTCGCTGAGGAGCTGCTTGAGGAGTTGGAGCCTGGGGTGTTGCATAGTCAAAACGTTGAGCAGGTCGGCTAACTGTGACTACTTCTGGACGACTTGGACGAGTTACACGCTCAACCGCTTCTTGACGAACACCAGTTGCAACAACCGTCACACGGATCTCGTCTTTCATTGTATCGTCAATCGAAGTACCCAACCAGATATTCACACCTTGGCCAGCTGCTTGATGAACGATTTCCGAAGCCTCTTCTGCTTCTGTCAGGGTCATGTCGTAGCCACCTGTTACGTTAACAATTACATCGTTGGCGCCATCGATTGTTGTTTCCAACAAAGGTGAGTAGATGGCCTTACGTGCTGCTTCGATAACACGATCTTCACCTGTACCGATACCGATACCCATTAGAGCATTGCCCTTGTTTTCCATGACAGTCTTAACGTCTGCAAAGTCCAAGTTAATGAGTCCTGGGTTGGTAATCAAATCAGTGATACCTTGTACACCTTGACGAAGTACGTTGTCAGCCTCGCTCAAAGCTTCCAAGAGTGGCGTTTTCTTGTCAACAATTTCCAATAAGTTATTGTTGGAAATGATTAACAATGTGTCAACGTACTCACGAAGTGATTCAATCCCTTCAACCGCAAAAGCACCACGTTTGTTTCCTTCGAAACCAAATGGACGAGTAACAACTGCTACTGTCAAAGCGCCTAAGTTTTTCGCAATGCGTGCAATCACTGGTGCAGCACCTGTACCTGAGCCACCGCCCATACCAGCAGTGATGAAGACCATATCCGCACCTGTCAAGACGCTAGTCAATGCCTCTTCACTTTCTTCGGCTGCCTTACGACCAACTTCAGGTTGACCTCCAGCACCCAAACCACGCGTCAATTTTGGACCCAACTGGATTACAGTTTCTGCTTTTGAGCTACTCAAGGCTTGAACATCTGTGTTTGCTGCGATAAATTCAACACCAGCAAGACCTTCTTCAATCATGCGGTTGATGGCGTTCCCGCCACCACCACCAACACCGATTACTTTAATGACAGCTCCGTGACGGGCAGCTGCTTCAAATGATAATGTCATAGTTTTTTCACCTTTTCTTTTATTCAAACATGCTTCCAAACAAGCCACGGACCCGATCAGAGAATTTCGCTTTTGTACCTTCTTCTAATTGTTCTTCTACATATACAGAAGTGGTGTCTTGATCTGCTGTGTCCGAATGCAATTCTGTAACTAAATCACTAGGCGCAACAACTGGAGTATTGCGTTGAGTTGGAATATCTACTGGAACATCGATTGGACGTTGACGAAGCGTTGCTTCTCCATTTACAGCACGCTGTGCAATCTTATCTACGTCACTAGAAGCACCTACATATTCAACAATGCTAATAACATGCGCAAAGGCAGGATTGCGAATCCCAATCTGGTTCGGAATAAACAACTTAGTATTGGCTCCAAGCACTTCTTGAGCCAACTCTGTAATTCCTGGAAGGATGGCTCCCCCCCCAACAAGAATTACCCCACCTGGGAGTTCCAAGGCACGTGTCCGCTCCAAATCTTGTTTCACTTTAGCGAAGATTTGACGAAGTCGAGCAGCAATCACCTCAGAAAGGTAACGTTCTGTCACTTCAACTGGTGTGCTCTCACCTATAACTTCAACTGAGAATTTCTCTTTTTCAGTTGCTTCCTGAGGATAAGCAATTCCATAGTTATATTTCAAGTTTTCTGCAATGCTTTGAGAAGTTGTCAAAACTTTTGAAATATCTTTAGTAATGTAGTCTCCACCTTCTTGGTAGATATTGGTGTATTGCAACTCTTGACCACGCATAACAGCCACGGTGGTTTGTCCACCACCCAAGTCAATAACCGTTGCACCAAACTCACGCTCACCTTCGTTCAAGACAGAGCGAGTCAAGGCCAATGGTGAAATAACAACATTATCAACCTGTACACCCGCACGTTCTACCGTCTTACGAAGGTTGTGTAAGATAGTACGTGGTCCTGTATAGAGCAAGCCACGCATTTCCATGCGAATCCCCATCATACCACGTGGGTCTTTAATACCAGTAAATCCATCAACGATAAACTCTTCTGGTACAAAAGAAATGACTTCTCGTTCTGGTGTCATACTCTTGGTCAAGGCAGATTTAACAACATTTTCAACATCTACATCTGTGATTTCTTGCGAATCTGTTGTTACTGGAATCATACCCTGAGTTGGTTCAATCTGCAAAAGGTTTGCTGGAAGACCTACATTGACACGGTCAATACGGATTCCTGCTTTTTCTTCAGCTTGAGCCAAGGCTTTCTTGATAGCACCTGCCGCCACCTCGATGTTAATAATTATCCCATCCTTTACGCCTGCACTTTTTACATTGCTGACGCCGATGACATTCATTTCATTATCAATATACTCTGCAACCAAGACTTTAACGGAGCTTGTACCGATATCTAATCCCGTAAAAAAGCCATTTCTAGCCATTCGATCAGTCCTCTCTTACTTTCAACTTTAACATTTTTAAATTCTATTTTTTTTGATAGAATTATTCATTTTTCATTATACCATATTATATCTGAAAAAGGGCATTTTATTAGCTTATTTCTTGATTTCTTTTGATTTTTTCTAACTCAAAGTGCATAGCTATAGACTCCCACTTCCATATCAATAACACTAGCTACTGTTAATTGAGGTGAAATAGTCAAATAATAGGGCAATTTGATGCTAATTTGTGATAGTGGTATGAGAACTTTGTTGCCATCGTACATGGTCAGTGTCAGCAAGTCCACTGTAGCTGTAGTTGGAGTCAAGTCAACCTGTTGGATATTGGTCAAGATTTTCTGGTCGATCTCATCCAATTGTATAGCAAGTTTCTTAATCATTTCTTTATCCGTCAAATTCATCAAGGTATAATCTGTCCCTAGGTTTTCTTCTGCAGTTTCAATTTCCGCAATTTTTCCACTTGAAAGAACCGAATAATAAGTGTTGTTTTGCTTGATATAGCCAACTTCCTTGTATTCTTCAATATCGATAGTAAACTGGTTGGGAAATTGATACGAAATGCTTGCAGTTTTTACTAGGTTACTAGATTTTTCTACATTGGCTGCATAAGCATCTTTATGCAAAAGTGTTGTCAGACTATAATCTTGATCTGAAATTAAACTATACTGCTTGACCATTTCTGCCGTCAGCAGGATTTGACCTGTCACTTTTAGCTGCTTTTGCTTACTCCAAGGACTGATAAAATAGGCTGCTAACAATACCACACTAACAGCTACCAAGTAGATCGGAACGGCTTTGGCCCACGCTTTTCTAGGAATACTTACTTGGTCTTCTTTAACCTTTTTTTCTTTCTTAAAAAAAGAAGGCCGTTTTTTTCTCTGACCTTGGTCAGAATCCTTTTCCACTTCTTCTCTAACTGCTTCCAAGGATTGAGCCTGGCTAGCCAAATAGGCTTCGTGCTTTTCCCGCCAGGACTTTAGAAATTGACTAGCTTCCTCTTGGTGTTCGTCTTCTTCCGCAGTCTTCTGATCAGCCTCCTCAAGAACAACATCTTCAGTACTTTCCGGCTTCCCAGCTTCTTCAGAACCTTGTTCAACAGACTCTGTTTGCACCTCTTCTTCAAAAAGTATGCTTTCTTGTTCTTCCATTACCTTCTGGTCTTCTCTATCCTTCATACCTAGACCTTCTTCCGATATCTGATTTCAAGCGCTCATAAAAGGCTTCCAAGGATTGAATGTCGGTTGACTCTTCCATATTTTTCAGGAATAGATCTTTTTGTTGGAAAATTTCCTCCACCAAGCCTGGAAAACGTTCCATGGTCAAGTCTTCTTCTGACCATTGTTTGGCATAACCTTTTTCTTCAAAATAGGCCGCATTTTCCAACTGATCACCTCGACTAGCTTGTTTTCCTAGTGGAACAATGGCATGCAGTTTTTGCCCTGCAACCAATTCAAAGAGGGTATTGGAACCACCTCTTGTCACCACCAAATCAGCTTGAGCCAACAAGGGAAAATAGAGGTCTGTCACATAGTCAACCCTGTATAGATTATCGGACAATTCATTCAAATCCGAATGACCGGTTATGTTGATAATGTTATAGAGTTGTGTCAAGGCATTTTTTTCTGAACTGATAAAGTCATTAAAGACCTTGGCACCACCCGACCCACCGATGAATAGTAGAACAGGTTTTTCTTCATCAAAATGACGCAAAATATCCGGCAACTGAATCGGTGTCACCTTGTTTGACTGAGCAACCTTTGTAACAGCCCCAACATGGACAACCTTTTCAAGACCAGCAGTTTGCTCAAAAGTAGAATACATGGTCGTTGCAAATTTATAG
This sequence comes from Streptococcus suis, assembly GCF_017601095.1. GTDB lineage: Bacteria > Bacillota > Bacilli > Lactobacillales > Streptococcaceae > Streptococcus > Streptococcus suis_Z. The sequence goes on from NZ_JAGFUX010000003.1 coordinate 244,714, forward strand.
GCGATCTTATTGGCCAAGCCCATGCTCAAATCTGATTCGTGAATAAAGACAGGAATCCCCAAGGAACGCGCTGCAATGACAGGCGGAACTGAGACAAAGCCACCTTTAGAGAAAAGTGCTTGCGGACGAACTTTTGCCATCACAAAGAGAGATTGGAGAATACCCCAACCAACCTTAAAAACATCCAAGGCATTTTGCCATGAAAAATACCGACGGAGCTTCCCAGTTGCAATCGGATGGAACTGGATATCCAAACCCGATTTAATAATTTGCTGGTATTCGATCCCAGCCGCATCACCAATATAATGCACCTGCCAGCCATCTTCAATAAATTTTGGAATCAAGAGGAGATTAAGGGTCACATGGCCAACTGTTCCTCCTCCTGTAAAGATGATTTTCTTCATATTATCCCTTCAATTCTTCTACTGCCTTGAGGAAGACCTCCCCACGCACCTCAAAATTATCATACATATCCCAACTTGCATTGGCAGGGCTTAAAAGAACTGTGTCACCTTGACTCGCCAAGGCAAATGCCTTATGAGTTGCATCTGCAACATCTTTTGCATCTGTATAAGCTACACCTGCCTTATCCGCCGCCCGTTTCACCCGTTCAGCCGACTGTCCAAGCACTACCATGTGCTTCAAGCCACGAATATCTGGCACCAAATCATCAAATTCATTGCCACGGTCTAAACCACCAGCAATCAAGATAACCTGCGCATTATCAAAACCAGACAAGGCCATCTGAGTCGCCAAGATGTTGGTCGACTTACTATCATTATAGAAAGAGACGCCAGCGATTTCATCAACAAACTGCAGGCGGTGTTTGACACCACCAAAAGCAGCCAGACTATCACGAATGGCTTGATTATCAACACCAAGAGACTTGGCTACCGCAATCGTTGCCAAGGCATTTTCAATATTGTGTGAACCAGGCACACCGATCTGATCGGCATCCATGATCCATTCTCCCTTGAAGTAGAGCTTGCCATCCAAAAGATAGGCACCCTCCACCACTTCTTGGGTCGAAAACGGTAAGACTGTTGCCTTTGTTTCATGTGCCAATGCACGCGCCTCTTCCTGGTTAAAGTTCAATACTAAGATATTTTCCGATGTCATCTGACGTTGAATCATCCATTTGGCTGCCACATACTGGTCAAAACTGCCGTGATAATCCAAGTGACTTGCGATTAAATTTGTGATGACTGCAATCTTAGGGAGGAATGACTCCGTTCCCATTAATTGGAAAGAAGACAGCTCCATCACCAGACAATCCTTGTCACGCGCCTCTTGAACCACTTCTGAGGCAGGATAGCCAATATTGCCACACAATTTCGCAGATTGACCTCCCGCATTAAGAACTTCTGCAATCATGGTCGTTGTTGTTGTTTTCCCATTTGACCCTGTGATGCCCACAATCGGCGCCTCAGAAACAAGATAAGCCAATTCAACCTCGGTCCAAACAGGTATCCCCTTGTCCAGGGCCTTCACCACCATAGGATTGTCATAGCGGATACCAGGGTTTTTCACTAACAAGGCAAATTCTTCATCCAATAATTCCAAGGGATGGCTACCACAGATGACCCGAATCCCATCTTCCAATAAGGCCTGAGCCATCGGATTGTCTTCAAAAGGCTTACCGTCATTGACAGTTACGATTGCACCAAGGCGGTCTAATAACCGAGCCGCAGCCTCGCCAGATTTGGCCAAGCCCAATACCAAAACTTTTTTATTCTTAAAATCTTCAATCATTTTCATCAATAGATACCATTCTTTCTAACTTACTATTTTACATGGAAAATCCCCCATTTTCAAGCCAGAGCGGTCACTTTCAAACTTCTTAAACTATTTTTTTAGAATTATTACAAAATGGAGTCATCTTCTTTGCTATTCTATTATAAACATGTTAGACTACGAGTGAAAAATATATAAAGGAGTGTCATTATGACAAATATTCTTGAAACCCTTTTCTTGCCACTTGTTTCTGCCTTGCCAGGATTCGTGAGCATGTTGATTCTCTTGGTGATTGCCTTTGTGCTCGCTAGCTTCTTGCGCAAGCTCACCTTCACTGGCCTCAATAAAATCCAGTTTGCTGACAAACTGCACAAATGGGGCGTTATCAAACAAGAAGACGACGGTAAAGGAGTCATTAAAAATCTCGGTCAGTTGGTTTACTTCCTGGTCATCCTCTTCTTCCTTCCATCCATTCTTTCTGGTTTGAATATCAGCTCAACAGTTGATCCAATTGCCAGCATGTTCCAAAAATTCTTTGCCTTCATTCCAAACTTGATTGCAGCAGGCTTGATCCTCTTCGTCGGAACCTTCTTCTGCAACTTTATCAAGAGCCTCTTGGTTGTTTTCTTGGAACGCCTCGATATCGATACTTGGTATGCAAAAGTTACTGGACAAGAGAAACTTCCTATTGACACCAAACAACTAATTTCCGTTTTGGCAACCGTTGTTTATGTCTTGGTCTTCATCCCAATCTTGACCTTGGCTTTGGAAACACTTGGTATTACAAGCATCTCTCAACCAATCGTTACAATTTTAAACCAAGTAATCGGTGCTCTTCCAAGTGTCTTGGTTGCACTTGTCTTGATTGCACTTGGTAGCTTTATCTCTAAATTAATCGGCAACCTCTTGGAAAATCTCCTTGAAACTGCCGGCATCAATACATACTCTAAATACCTAACAAACAAGGAAGACACCAACTTCCAACTTTCAGCAGTCATTGCACAAGTAGTACGTGCCATTATCATCATCTTCTTCTTTGTACAAGCGATCCAAGTCTTGAACCTTCAAGTCTTCAACTCAGTTGGTACTGCAATTCTTGCTTACCTTCCATCTTTAATCAGCGCTATCGCTATCGTTGTCTTGGCAGTAATTGGCGGAAACATCTTGTCAAGTTTCCTAAACAAGGTAACAAACAACGCCTTCCTAGCAGGTTTGGTCCGTTACGGCATCCTTGTCTTGGCGGTCTTTATGGCACTTGACCAATTGAAATTTGCACAAAATATCGTGCAATCAACCTTTACAATTGTTCTTGGAGCATTTGCAGTAGCCTTCGCCCTTGCATTTGGTCTTGGCGGTCGGGACTTCGCTGCAAAACAATTGGAAAAATTGGACAAAAAAATTGATAAAGAATAGATTCAAAGTCGATTCACAAAAAGCCCAAACCTAATAAGGTAAATCCAAAAGAGTCTGGATTCAATCTCCAGACTCTTTTTTGAATATTCGCCAAATGAAAAAGAGCCAACTGGCTCTTTATTTTTTTTGTAATCGCCGAATGGATAGGCGCTTTTTAGGTCTATCCAAATGATAGATGTCGCGCATCGCAAGGAGGCCCAAGATTACCATAGCTATTCCTAACCAAACTTCTAGAGGAACCTCCAAAATCTTTAGAAATCCTAAAAGGAGGGCGGCGAACAAAATGACAATGAGGAAGACCGCAATCAACACATTCATGGTCCCCTTGATATTATTCGGCGCTACAAATAGATAGAAGAGTACCAAGATAATGGCTATAATCAAGTAAAACATGATTCCTCCTTGTGTGCGTCAGCTTATTCTTCCGTTGCTAATTTTTTCTTTTTAGCAGCCTTGTCACGCTCTGCCTTGTTCAAGACTTGCTTACGAAGACGGATTGATTCTGGCGTTACTTCCATGTACTCATCGTCGTTCAAGAATTCAAGTGATTCCTCAAGAGTCAAGATACGTGGCGTCTTGATAACAGACGTTTGGTCCTTGGTTGCAGAACGGACGTTGGTCATTTGTTTAGCAGTTGTGATGTTGACTGTCAAGTCGTTGTCACGCGAGTTTTCACCGATAATCATACCTTCGTATACTTCAGTACCTGGGTTGACAAAGATGGTTCCACGCTCTTCAATACGCATGATAGAGTAGGTCGTTGCCTTACCTTGATCGATGGAAACAAGAGCACCACGGTGGCGACCACCGATTTCTCCTTGAACAACTGGCAAGTATTGATCGAAGGTGTGGTTCATGATACCGTATCCACGTGTCATAGAAAGGAATTCTGTTGAGTAGCCAATCAAACCACGGGCTGGTACAAGGAAAACCAATCGAGTTTGACCATTACCAGTTGAAATCATATCCAACATATCACCCTTGCGCTCTGAAAGAGACTGGATAACTGAACCTTGGTATTCTTCTGGTGTGTCGATTTGCACACGCTCGAAGGGCTCCATCTTCACTCCGTCGATTTCCTTGATGATAACCTCTGGACGTGATACTTGAAGCTCATAGCCTTCACGACGCATGGTTTCAATCAAGATCGACAAGTGCAATTCACCACGACCTGAAACAGTCCATTTATCTGGAGAGTCTGTCGCATCTACACGAAGGGATACATCCGTCTGCAATTCTGCCAAAAGACGCTCTTCGATTTTACGTGATGTTACCCATTTACCTTCACGACCTGCAAATGGTGAGTTGTTGACCAAGAAAGTCATCTGAAGAGTTGGCTCGTCAATACGAAGAACTGGAAGTGGCTCAACCGCATCAGTTGGTGTTACAGTTTCACCAACGAAGATATCTTCCATACCTGAAACGGCAATCAAGTCCCCAGCTTTAGCTTCTTGGATTTCCTTACGCTCAAGACCGAAGAAACCAAATAGCTTAGTAACACGGAAGTTTTTAGTAGTACCGTCTAGTTTTGAAAGGGTAACCTGGTCACCTACTTTTACGGTTCCACGGAAGACACGACCGATACCGATACGACCTACGAAGTCGTTGTAGTCCAAAAGGGATACTTGGAACTGCAAAGGTTCATCTGAGTTATCAACTGGTGCAGGGATGTGCTCGATGATGGTATCAAAGATTGGTGCCATAGTTTCTTCTTGGTCTGCTGGATTGTCAGACAAAGATGACGTTCCGTTGATGGCTGACGCATAAACAACAGGGAATTCCAATTGGTCATCATCTGCACCGAGTTCGATGAAGAGCTCAAGCACTTCATCTACAACTTCTTCTGGACGAGCAGAAGGCTTATCAATCTTGTTGACAACGACGATTGGTGTCAAATTTTGTTCAAGTGCTTTTTTCAATACGAAACGAGTCTGTGGCATGGTCCCTTCGTAGGCATCTACGACAAGGACAACACCGTCAACCATTTTCATGATCCGCTCAACCTCACCACCGAAGTCCGCGTGTCCTGGTGTATCCATGATGTTGATACGTGTTCCGTTGTAGGCTACAGCAGTGTTTTTAGCAAGGATGGTGATTCCACGCTCTTTTTCAATATCGTTCGAGTCCATGGCACGCTCGTCTAACTGCGTACGCTCATCAAGAGTTTGTGATTGCTTCAAGAGCTCATCAACAAGGGTTGTTTTTCCGTGGTCAACGTGGGCAATAATGGCTACGTTACGGATGTCATTTCTAAGTTTTGTCATAATATCCTCTATATCATTTAATGTAACTAAAAAAGTATATCATAGATTGACTGAAAAATCACAGATAATCACATTGTAAATGTTTTCAGTTTGTTTGATAAACAAGAAAGAAAAGAGATTGAAAACCAATCTCTTCTTTTTTTACAAAATATTCTCGAAGTTGTCTCGCACTTCTTGTGGCCACACGCTAGACTGCACTTCACCGATATGTTTCTTACGAAGCAAGAACATGGCCAAACGCGATTGCCCAATACCACCACCGATAGACAGCGGAAGCAAACCACTCAAGAGTGCCTTGTGCCAGTCAAATTCCAAGCGCTCTTCATCTCCTGTAATAGCTACTTGGCGACGAAGGGCTGCCTCATCAACCCGAATCCCCATTGAGGATAATTCGAAGGCTGAACCCAAGACCTCGTTCCAAACCAAGATATCCCCATTTAGTCCCTTGTAGCCTGGCTCAGATGGACTGGTCCAGTCATCGTAGTCTGGTGCACGGCCGTCATGTGGCTTACCGTCAGCCAACTCTCCACCAATACCAATCAGAAAGACTGCCCCGTACTCCTTGGCCACCACATTTTCACGCTCTTTTGGCGTCAAATCAGGGAAATTTTTCACCAAGTCTTCCGTATGGATAAAGGTGATTTTCTTCGGCAAAACAGACTCAATGTCATAACGAGCTTCAACGGCCAATTCGGTCAGACGGATAGCTTTGTAAATCTGCTCCACCGTTTCCTTCAAATATGCCAAGTTACGACGACCTGCTGGAATCACCTTTTCCCAGTCCCACTGGTCCACATAGACTGAGTGGATTTCATCTAAGGAATCTTCATCTGGACGAAGGGCCTTCATATGCACAAAGAGACCTTCACCTTCATTAAAACCGAAACGAGCCAAGGTATGACGCTTCCATTTTGCAAGAGAGTGAACCACCTCATAGGTCGCATTGGGAATCAATTTCACATTCACCGATACTGCATTCTCCACGCCGGACAAATTATCTTGGATACCATCCCCGACACGACTCAAAATCGGTCCTTGCACTTCTACGATTTCTAACTTGTCTTTCAAATACTGGGTGAATGTATTTTTGACGAAAGAAATCTCCTCTTGCTGATGAATGAAGCTTTTCTTCATACCTTACCTCCTTAAAATTTATACACCTTATTATACTCTTTTTTACCCACTTGTAAAGTCTTTTTATTAAATATTCTGATAATTTAATGGAGGTTTTTTCACTTCGGCTGACAGCACTTCTATCACGCCCTCTGTCAAGCGTCTAGGACCACGCACCGCCCTGACACCCAAGTCCATCATGCGCGCTCTAGGAAGTACATCATCGGACAGCTGAGCAAGCAGTTCCACCTGCATGACTTTCTTATCTGTAGGAATGTCTGATTGTCCGTGATTTTCTAGATTCGCCCCCAAGACATGACAAACATACCGAATAGCCTGTACTGGTGCCGTCACATAGATGGCTACGATGTCCCCAGCTTGAATGGTTGATTTTTGCGGCCAATAGACAATCTTATTTTCCGTAAACTCGGTATCAATATCATAGACCTTTGGATTGGCTGGAATAACCCAGTAATCAGGCCCTTGCTCCGCCTTGTAGGATTTCGGTCCCACCAAATAACGACTTTTCTCAAGGAGGGCAAACACCGTCTGGTCCTCCACCGTATCATCCAGTAAGACTGATACCCAGGTCTTCTTCGACATATGGTAGGCAGGGAAGATGCCCGACTGACTCAGCAGCTCTGCTATTTCCCGACCGTCAACCTTGAGATTGACAATCTCCACCTCTTCTTGAGACCCGCTCCCATCCAGCTTGTCCCTCGGAATCTGACTCACCAGGGCGTACCACTTGTCATTGGCAGGGTGGCGAAATGCCCCATAGGTCGGCAACTTGGCAAAGGGATAGTCAGGCAGGTCCCCCCACTGCTCCTTGATGAGCTGGGCTATGCGGTTGCTTTGGTCTTTGGTAAATGGCAGAGCGATGCAACATGCCTCCTCTACCCGATCCAAAATGGACTGGTAAGCCTCACGTACCTGACCCACAAAAGCCCCAGCTGGCGCAGTCACCATATGGGCAGTATAGACCTCCTCCATCTCACAATCCCAAACATAGGACGACAGATGACCAGCCTCATCCACCTCCACCACTGCCTCAAACTGCCCCTCCATGAAGACCTCACGGTAGGTGTAACGATTGTTGGAGAGGATAAAACCGAAAGGGATAAGGGAGGGGAGGTGGATTTGTAGTTTGCTATTTACATTTGTCATTTTTTTCCTTTTCTACTAACCCAGCCAATCGCATCTGTTGGTGGATTTTCAGTATCAATCCAAATAAATTCAATACCGATTTCACCATTTTTGAATTTGGTTAATCGAATACCATTTATTTCCAGAGATTCTAATTTCTTGCCTGTCAATACTTCACGTTCAGCTAATTGAAATACACCTCTCAGTAACCATTCCCCAAGAATATCTTGCCTATCCACCGACTGAATGGCCTTGCCTGATTCTTGATTGATGTAGGCTTCAATAGCATCTCCTGATGATAGAAAACGAAGCGTAAAAGTTCGTTCTTCTTTCGACAGTGCCAATTTTTTGCCTGTTTCATCAAATGTCCCAACATTGTGACCGAAAAAGTCTGGTCGAGCATCATGAAACTTTTTAGAATCAGGCAGTGGAATGTAAACTTCACTAACTGGACGGTAAACCAATTTCTCCAGTTTTTCAGATAGCTTTTCAATTCTCGACTTCTGAGCAAAGTTTATCAAGGCAGTCCGAATTTTTTTCATTTCAGCTTTTACTTCTTTAGAGGACCACTTTTTCAATAAAATTTCCTCCAAAGAATAGGTTACAAATGCAAGTTCTTCCGAGCTGAGCTGATCCGAAAATTCCTCTTGGATTCTCTGAATGCGTGATAATCTATCTTTTTTAGCTAACTTAGCTCCACCATTAAAGGCATTAAAGCCTGAATTTTCTTCAACATGACCATGCTTATCTGTGATAACCCATGACACTGTATCAAGAACTTGGTTTTCTTTCTCATCCGCAGATAAAGTGTGGAGATTTTCAAAAATATAAAATGGATCTTCCACATAGTCCACATCCCATGTATCTACAACTATCTCTTTGTTATGGAATGTCATGTGAAGTTGACTATCTGCTGCGGTATATTTGTAATCATGTTGGCCATCTGTAAAGGCAAAATTTGTCGGAGTTTTTAGACTGGTCGCTCCCTTAATCTGTAAATTTTCGACATCAATCGGAAGGTAACTGGTTTCTCCTACAAAAATTTGTGGCTTAGCTCCCTTTGCCGTTGGCATTAAGACATGGTAAACAGACTCCACCGTTGAGTCCGATGCAAAACCACGAATTCGTGCTTTTGAAGATTCAATCCGCTGGTTACGCAAGAGAGAAATTTCCTTGGCCAGTTTCAAGTAAAGTACCTGATTATTTTTATCTGCCGTTGCTTTATCTGGAGCAATCATCGCATTAAACTTAATCTCTTGTAAAATCTCGGTCCATCCCTGCGAATCTTTCTTGAACTGGGCAACTTTTTGGTCCCCTGACTGAATGCCGAAAGACTTGATGCCGACTAAGTATTTATACTGACTATCCACCATAACCGAAGCATCAAAAGAAGTGTTGGCAATATCCTCACCAACTGCTTGAAAGGCTCTCTGAAAGACTGTTTCTTGGAATTTGGAATTAATAATCGGAGCTACATAATTAAAGGTTTCATTTTCCTCATCTGTTTCAGACTTTTGCGAAAAAGCCTCGCTCAGACTCGCAAAATTGGTAATCAGTGTCCGATACTTTTCTTTCTGCTCTGCTTTTAATTTTTCCCACATAGACTTTACCTCATTTTCTAATCATAGTATAGCAAAAGAAGACTAGATTTTCACTAGTCCCCTTACCTAATTATTCGTAATAGCAATACTATAAAATTCTAAATTCCCACCTTTTTTGACCAAACGTAGATAGTCTTCGTCCGACAAAATTCCTAAACCGTCATTGTAGCTATCTAACTTAGCAATCGCTTCGTCATAGGTCGCAACAAAGTCTTTCACATAAGACTGCCCTTCAAACTGACCATTCATCTTAGTATAGATGATGGCGACATTTCCAGTTCGTTCCAACTGTGACAGACCGGAGGAAGTTTTCAATGCTTCGGCAATCTTATCCGCAATTCGCTTGATAACTGGTACAACAACGCTGTTGCCAGCCTGTTTGTAAAGTTGTCCATTAGAAACACCTTCCGGAATTTTGAAGGTCTTTGGATAACCTTGAACGTTAAAGGTTTCTTTTGGCGTTAGCTTACGAATTTCTCCAGTATCAGTCAAGATGAGAGGAACATTATGCCCACCTGTTCCCATATTAGCTGTCAGGGTTGGCACGACACCATTTTTATTTTCCCTTACATACTGACGTCGCCACTGGTAAACTGTGTCTTGACTGGTAACAGCGTGTTTTAACTCTTCAAAGAAGGGCTGCTTTCCTTGACGATAATAGTAATTCTCCTCTGGTTTTGCCCCAAAATCAATGACATCTTGAAGCTCAGTGGTCAGCTTGATTTCCTCTGGAAACTCAAATTTGTCGTAGGCTTCCTTGTTATCAAAGCCAACAATATAGATCCGCTCGCGGTTCTGCGGGATATTTCCATAGTCCTTGCCGTTCAAGACCTTCCACTTGATAAAGTAGTTGTTCTCGGTCAAGGCTTCACGGATAACCTTGAAGGTATTGCCGTGGTCATGAGAAACCATGTTCTTCACGTTCTCGACAAAAATCGCCTTGGGTTTCTTGGCTTCAATCATACGAAGCAACTCAAAGAAAAGGTCGCCACGGTCATCTTCAAAGCCCTTGCGATAGCCTGCGATACTAAAAGCCTGGCAAGGAAAGCCTCCTACAATCACATCGACTGTTTCCGAAGGGATTTCCTCTGGCAATACTGCGTGAATATCACGCCCGTCCAGATAAGTATCTGGGTAATTCAACTGATAAGTCTGTCTGGCATACTTATCAAACTCGTTGGCATACACCACTCTGAACTCGTTGGTCTGCTCAAAGCCCAACTCAATTCCACCAACACCAGAGAAGAACGCTGCAATAGCAAACTTCCCCTGCTGGCGTGAACTTACAGAATTTGTCATGTAAGCACCTGCTTTCTAGGAAAATTATTTAACTAGGATAGTATAACATTTTACAAGAAAAATTGCAGCCACTTACTCTTTAGTTCCATTGAAAAAATACAACATTATGATATCAGAGGAGTTTTTATGCCACAAGTAGGAGATTGTTTTACAGTCACATTGAAATCCACTCACATTGGTTGGGGGACACACCGTTATTCAAATTCACGACCATTGATTACAGGTGAATGCTATATTCCAATCCCAGCTCACTGTGCTTGTCAATATGAAATTTATAACTCAAACCATACTCATATCCAGGATATTTGGGATCACAATATTTTCAATGCATAATCAACTGATGGATATTTTAATGGAATTGTAAAGACAAGTGGAAGTAGCCAGTCAGGAGATATTTATGCAAAAAATTTATCCTGTCAAGGAAATATAAAAGCTTTCAATGATTGGTTTAATTATATGGAGGCTACGGTTGGCACAGAAATTCGAGTCAAATGGATTAGTTCGACGAATATTGTATTAACGTTAATTTAATAATACCGATTCTATAATTTCCATAGTGGATTCATCAACTATGGAAATTATAGAACTTTTTTAAATGTAGAAACAAGCCCATATAACCTATGATGAACGCTACGAAACTCACATTAGAAAGGACTCATATGGAATAAATCAAGAATTAAGGGAGAGACTTCCGATTCCTAATCTTAAAATTGAAAAGCAAAGATCTAACCAGAATAAAAAATATGTATTCTACTGGTTTCGTTTTCCTTATTTCACCTAGACAGCGTCATTTCAAGTGTAATATTTGGAAAATTGCGTTTCTAAAACTCCACTTAGTAAAAAGAATCATCATACAGCTATTGCCATCAATCAGAAAATCACCCTATTACTCATTGAGAATCAAGCGATGAAACACATTCACATAGGCTATCCATTTCAGCCTTAACAGTTATGAGAAAACTCAAGGAGTTCAAATTAGAAAGTAGTATAAGAATTTAACTTCAGTCTTTTTACAACTTTTAGTAAGATATCCAAATTATGAACTAAAATCATTTTTTCTGCCAAATATCCTCTAAACTATTAAACTCAATATCCCTCCAACTTTCCTTCCACAATTCAAAATAAAGAATGTCTTTAGACGAGGGTCCTTTATCGCAGGTATCGACTTTAACAATGGTAGGCATAGTAGTAGCTTCGCCAATTAACAACGCCTCTCCCGTAGATAAACTCGGTAATTTATCTATCATAGTTCCCATTGAATCCGGTAATAAATGCTTAACATATGATTGATCCACTGGATTTGTCAGTCTCATTGTAATAAAGTTGCTACATTGAGAAAAAATTGTTTCCGATATTTCAGATGGTCTTTGACTAGACAATAATAATGTAACACCATACTTCCTTCCTTCTTTTGCAATCTGCTCAATCGACTGTCTAGAAGCCCTATATTTAACTTGGCCACTTTTAGGAACATACTTATAACCTTTTATTGTCTCATTAGCTGATCGTGTTTTTACCATGATTTTTCCTTTTCTCTTTTCCATAAGTATACCAAAAAACATTAGCATTTGCTAACGTTTTCATAATTATTAAAACTTTACCCCACCAACTTCTTCATCTCTTCAATCCGTCCTACTGTCGCATCGTATTTTGCTTGGTAGTCGGCTTGTTTTTCTTTTTCTTTTTCAACGACTTCTGGTTTGGCGTTGGCAACGAAGCGTTCGTTGCTGAGTTTTTTGCCGACCATGTCTAGTTCTTTTTGCCATTTGGCAAGTTCTTTGTCCAGACGAGCCAACTCCTCTTCTACGTTGAGGAGGTCGGCTAGTGGCAAGAAGATTTCAGCACCGGTGATAACGGCTGACATGGCTAGTTCTGGTGCAGCAATACTTGAGCTGATTTCCAGATATTCTGGATTTGTAAAGCGGCGGATGTAGTTTTCGTTGGCTTTGAAGAAGGTTTCAAGCTCGCTATCAGCCGTCTTAATCAAGATAGTAATCGGCTTAGATGGCGCAACATTGACTTCTGCTCTGCTATTTCGCACCGAACGGATCAAGTCCTTGAGGCTTTCCACTCCCTTGTGTGCTTCAGCGTTTTCAAAGGATGGGTTGACAACAGGGTAAGCTGCCACCACGATAGAGCCTTCTGCATACTGGGCGAAGATTTCTTCCGTCACAAATGGCATGATTGGGTGGAGGAGGCGAAGGATTTGGTCCAGCGTGTAGAGAAGGACAGAGCGAGTCATGACTTTCTCGGCCTCGTTATCGCTATAAAGCACTTCCTTGGTCAGCTCCACATACCAGTTGGCAAACTCTTCCCAGATGAAGTTGTAGAGGATGTGACCAGCCACACCGAACTCGAACTTGTCGAAGTTTTCAGTGACCTTGGCAATGGTTTCGTTAAGGTTGTGGAGAATCCAGCGGTCCGTCACGTTACCAGCCTCGCCAGCTGCGACTTTGGCAATATTCTCACGCGCCGCGTCCAAGGTCAAGCCTTCATTGTTCATGAGGATGTAGCGGGAAATGTTCCAAATCTTGTTGATGAAGTTCCAAGAAGCGTCCATCTTCTCATAAGAGAAACGGACATCCTGACCAGGAGCAGAGCCGTTTGACAAGAACCAACGCAAAGCATCCGCACCGTATTTCTCGATGACATCCATCGGGTCAATCCCGTTTCCGAGTGATTTAGACATCTTGCGCCCTTCTTCGTCACGGATCAAACCGTGGATCAGCACGTTCTTGAATGGCTGACGGCCGGTGAACTCAAGCGATTGGAAAATCATACGAGACACCCAGAAGAAGATGATGTCGTATCCTGTTACCAAGGTTGAAGTTGGGAAGTAACGTTGGAAGTCTGCCGCATTTTCGTCAGGCCAGCCCATGGTTGAGAATGGCCAAAGGGCAGAGCTGAACCAGGTATCTAGGACATCCTCATCCTGTACCCAACCGTCACCTGCTGGAGCCTCTTCTCCGACATACATTTCGCCAGATTCGTTATACCATGCTGGAATCTGATGACCCCACCAAAGCTGACGCGAGATAACCCAGTCGTGTACATTTTCCATCCATTGTAGGAAGGTATCGTTGAAACGTGGTGGGTAAAATTCTACCTTATCAGCAGTGTCTTGGTTGGCAATGGCATTCTTAGCCAACTGGTCCATCTTAACAAACCATTGAGTTGACAAGCGTGGCTCGACTACCACACCTGTACGCTCTGAGTGACCAACGGAATGCACACGGTTTTCGATTTCCACAAGGGCCCCCAGTTCTTGCAACTTAGCAACCGTTGCCTTACGGGCTTCAAAGCGGTCCATACCTGCAAATTCACCCGCCAACTCGTTCATAGTACCGTCATCGTTCATGACATTGACTTGTGGCAGATTGTGGCGTTGACCGACAAGGAAGTCATTTGGATCGTGGGCCGGTGTGATTTTCACAACCCCTGTACCAAATTCAGGATCTGCATGTTCATCCGCAACGATTGGGATAGGCTTGTTGACGATTGGCAGGATAACATTTTTGCCAATCAAGTCCTTATAGCGTGGGTCTTCTGGGTTAACCGCAACCGCAACGTCACCGAACATGGTTTCAGGACGGGTTGTCGCAACTTGAAGACCACGTGAGCCGTCCTCCAGCATATAGGTCATATGGTAGAAGGCACCTTCTACGTCCTTGTGAATAACCTCGATGTCAGAAAGGGCTGTGCGAGCCGCTGGATCCCAGTTGATGATAAATTCGCCACGGTAGATCCAGCCTTTTTTGTAGAGTTCTACAAAGACCTTACGAACGGCTTTCGACAAGCCTTCGTCCAGCGTAAAGCGGTCACGTTGGTAGTCCAAAGATAGACCCAACTTGCCCCATTGCTCACGAATGGTCGCTGCGTACTCATCCTTCCATTCCCAGACCTTATCGAGGAATTTTTCACGACCAAGATCATAACGGGTCACACCTTGCTCCCGCAAGCGCTCCTCAACCTTAGCCTGAGTCGCAATCCCCGCGTGGTCCATACCTGGAAGCCAGAGGGTGTCAAAGCCCTGCATACGCTTTTGACGGATGATAATATCTTGGAGGGTGGTATCCCAAGCGTGTCCCAAGTGCAACTTACCGGTTACGTTTGGCGGCGGAATGACGATAGAATAAGGCTTAGCTTCCGCATCGCCTGACGGCTTAAAGACATCTTGGTCCAACCAAGTTTGGTAACGACCAGCCTCAACCTCGGCTGGATTGTATTTTGGTGATAATTCTTTTGACATTAGTTTTTCTCCTTTAGTATTTTTTAAGAAAATTGGCTTATACTATCTTCAAGCTAGAAATAGCCCAACTCTTTTTCATATAATCTCCTAGAAATAGTCAGTCCTTTGGGCTGGCTATTTCGTCTCCCCCACCAACTCTATCTTTATCCCATCTGGATCTTCTAAATAGAGGGCGTAGTGGTCTGCTCCTCCTGCGTGGGGATAGCGGTCATCGTAGAGAAGTTTGACTCGTCTGGTCAAAAATTCCTTCCGCCATTGGTCAACATCATCAGGTGTTCCTGCATGAAAAGCTAGATGATTGAGGCCTGTGCGGCACCGGTGATAACCTGCCTCTAGGAAATCCTGTGGCGTTTGGACAAAGACCAGGTACTGCTCTGCTTTTTTATAAGATAGCCCTTCCTCCCACTCCTGATAGAGCGAGTAGCCCAGCTTGGTCAGGAGAAAGTCGTAAAATGCACGCGAGGTTTCCAAGTCAGAAACGTAAATTTCAACATGATGTAGCATTTCTTCTCCTTTCCAAATGAAAATCCCCGCCTAGACTTGCTAGACAGGGACGAAATTATTCCGCGGTACCACCCTTGTTCAGATAGACTATAACTATCTGCACTTTGCTTATTCGATTCACATCATCAGCAACCAGTTTTGACATTTGTGCGGATTTCTCAGCAGCACCGCTTCCTGTGACAAATGGGGCTCAAAACACCTCTGATTGGCTTTATTGTAACAAATTGCACCTTGAAAAGCAAGGGATTTAAGCTTTCAAGTCAATCCCTTTTTCCTTCAACTGCTTGATAGTTGCAGGACCGATGCCTTTAAGAGCCAAGAGCTCTTTTTCTGTGTGGTTTGCAAAATCAGCCACAGTTTGAATACCTGCTTGGTAGAAAGTTTCCAAACGTGCTGCCGCAATGCCTTCCAACTCAGGAAGTGCCAAAAAGTCTTCTAATGAAGTCGCTGAAGAAGTCACCTCTGTTACAACTTCTTTCACTTGTTCCACAGCATGCTCTACTGCAGCCTCAGCCTTGTGAGCAACTGTCTCTACGACCTCTGCAGCTCTTTCAAGACCTACACGACCGGCACGTTTCAAATCTGCCAATTGTTTTTTCAAAAGCTTTTTACGATTTACTCTCTTTTTTCCCATTTTTCATCTCTCCGAACTTATTAATAATGCCGCTGACCAAATAAACCATCTGGTAGGTCGTGAAAGTCTTTTCCTGCCGCGTAATTTCCAAATTTCCCTTTGATGAAGCGATAAGCATCTAATTTACTCTCATAGCGAATATAAGCATCCGCTGCCCGCTCATCCTGATCTTCTTCGACAGCTCGACGGCTTTCTGCCATTGCCATCTCATTGATCAGCAACTGGCTATCAACCCAGGCTTCGAATTCTTTTAAAAATTGTTCTTCTCTCGACATCTTCTCACCTTCTCTCATCAAGCATTCTGAAACATTATACCACAAATCAAACTCCTTGCCTATAAGAAAAGTAGAGGGAAACCCCTCTACCATTTCAAACGATAGCGTGTGTGTGATGTAAACTCCTCACCAGCAGCTAAAAAGATAGACCCAAAACCTTCTAAATTACAAGCATTGGGAAAACCTTGGCACTCCATACTAAAAACGCCATGATAGGCTGCCAGTTTTTCCTGTGGAAAATTATAGGTATAAATTACCGCAGCTGGTTGGTCCGTTGACACTTCTAAACCAACCTTCCTATCCGGACTCCAGACCTCTACAGCTGACTCTTGTTGAGACAATTTCCAAGGATGGTCATAACCTTTTACCAAGTTGATCTGCTCATGGTCCGAAGAAAATCCTGTGTCAAATGGAGCAAACTCTCTAAAATCAAACGGAGTTCCATCAACCGCCGCAAACTCACCAATTGGTAGATTATCTTCTCCTAGCGGCACAAAATAATCCGCTGCAATCTTCAACTGGTGTTGACCAATGCTCTCAAAAAATTGCCCAGACAAGTTGAAATAGACATGATTGGTCGGATTAAAAATTGTATCCTTGTCTGATTTTGCGAAATAATCGACATAAATATCATTGCTAGTTGACAATCGATAGCGTACACCAACCTCAATTCGCCCTGGAAAACCATTGAAACCATCTTCTAAAACTGTTGAAAAAAGTACTTCATCCTTATCATTGCTTTCCCATTCCCAGTTTCTTAGATTAGCTGTATTTACGCCACCATGTAAGGTTCGACCTGGCTCATTTTCTGTCAAGGCATAATCCTTACCTGCAATTTGAACACGCGCACCTGAGATCCGCCCTGCTACTGGTACGATAGATGCACCTACATAGGGATCCAATTCCAAGTAGTCCTCGACTGAAGAACAAGCCAATGAAACGTTGCGATAGTCTCCATCTTGCTCGGCTGGAACTTCTATCTTGACGATACGTGCTCCAAAGTTTGTCACAGAAACGCGCAAGCCATTGTCATTTTTCAGAATAAATAACTTGGCTTCTCGACCAAAATCTTCAATTTGCATAGCATACCTCCAAAAAATAAGGGAACCTAGTGACTAGGCCCCCTTAGGATACTTAAAGCCAATTCATATAGCGACTGCCTTTGTATTGCTAGGTAGCGCTATAACTCTCCTTAGAAGATACCGTTCCTCTTTACTTTGAGGATCGGGCCGAAAAACTACACTGGAGTTTTTCACTCATCTTCGTCGTCTGAACTGATCAACAAGTCATTGACATGCTGGATATTTGTTGCACCAAATTCAACATAGTCAACTTCCTCGCCGAGCAGGACACCGTTTAGGTAACCGATAATCATTGGCATGTTCATACCAGCATAGAGATGGAATGATTGACCTTCAATGATTTTCCGTGAAACTACATTGGCAGGTGTTCCTCCGAGTAGGTCAGCAAAGACTACGAAGTCATCTAAGTGAGCAATTGTCTCTTCAAATTTTCGTTGAAAATCTTCTGGACCTTCTTCTGGTAAGAGTGCAACTGTGTAGATATCCTCTTGAGGACCCATAATCATCTCAGTTGATTTTTTCAACTCTTCACAGAAGAGACCATGACTAACTAAAATTAAACTTTTAACCATTAAGCCATACCAAACACGAAGTGACCGATTGCAGAAAGTCCAACTGCAAGTGCAATGATAATCAAGATAGCTTTAGTAGAAGTCATGCCTTTACGGCCAAGCAACCAGAATACAAATCCTGTGAAGATTGCTGGAACCAAACGTGGGAAGATTGTGTTCAACAAGTCTTGAACATCAATCAATTTTTCACCAACAGTTGGAGCCCAAGAAACTTCAAAGTTGATCATTGTTGCAATCAAAGCACCCAACATGAACACACCGAGTACAGAAGCTGCATCCACAAGAGCAGTCAGACGGTCGCGCATGGTTGTGATGAGTTTAGTACCTTCTTTGTAAGCAATTTCCAATTGTTTCCAACGGAAGATGTCATACACAACTGCTACTGCCATCCAGAGGAAGATACCAACAGGTGAACCTTGGCTAGCCATTGTCGCTGCAACAGTACCCATGATTGCTGGAACCAATGAACCAAAGATTGAGTCACCAATCGGTGCGAATGGACCCATCAAACCAGTCTTGATACCGTTAACCGCATCTTTAGAAGCAACACCGTCGCTTTCTTCCAAAGCCAAGTCAATACCTGTGATGATAGTATGGAAGAATGGTGAAGTATTGAAGAATTGCGTATGCAATTTCATCATTTCTTTCAATTCAGGAGTGCCATCTCCGTACATTTTACGAAGTTGTGGCAAGATCATATAAAGGTAACCTGAACCTTGCATGCGCTCATAGTTCCAACCAAGTTGGTAAGTGAACAAGCTACGTTTGTTGATTTGATTAAAATCTTCTTTTGTTAATTTGTAATTAGATTTCGTCATCGTCAATTTCCCCACTTTCTGAATTTGATGGAGCAACTACTGCTACTTTTTGGCCGTTGATATAGTGTAATACTGCAAGGAAGATACCAATAATGGCAATACCAATCATTGACAAACCTTTGAAGTTGTTTACAAATGCTACACCAGAATCTTCTGGAAGAGTACCAACGATGCCAGCCACAGCGCCACCCAATGCAGATACGTTACCGTAAAGAACAGTCAACATAGCTGTAAGGGCAAAACCTACTGCCAAGTAGTGAAGGTTGCGTTTAAGTGGAAGGTAGTGAAGAAGGATAGCGAAACCAAGACCTGGAAGCATACGAGCAGCCAATGTCAAACCGTTTGCAACCCATTGATATTGTTGGATAGCTTGTACCATTGCATCTACGAATTCACCACCGAATGCAAGAGCAAGGAATACAGGGAGTGCACGAGAGAGTGCCCATGGGATAGCACCGAGAAGGTAGTTACGTTCGATTGCTGCGTAGTCAAATTTTTCAACCGCTGCATCCACACGGTGTGCGAAGTAAGTAGTTGAGAAACGACCAGCGATATCTGTATAGACAAGGAGTGCTGCTACTGGAACCGCGATTGTTGCTACAGCCAATTCTGGATCAATACCTTGTGATACTGAGAAGGCTGTTGCAAGAACCGCACCAGAAGTTGCGTCGATACGAGATGCACCACCGAAAGTACCCACACCGAGTACCATCAATTGAAGAGACGCTCCGATTGTCAAACCAGTTGCCAAATCACCCATGATCAAACCAGAGATGAAACCTGCAAACACAGGTGAACCTGCTGACGATACAATTGTCAACTCATCACAGATCTGATAAGCTGAGTAGAGCGTTAGAAGTAATATTTGCCACCATTGCATAATAGTGATCCTCCTTTAAAATTTTTCAAAAATATCCGTAAATTATCTTACTTTATCCAACAAAGGCATAAAGTCTTTTGGTGTGTCACCTGGCACCATTTGGGCAATCAATTTCACACCTTTTGCAACCAAGGCATCGAAATCAGCGATGTCCTTATCAACAACGTTGATTGAGCGGGTTACTGAACGAGTTTCAGGGCTTTGAGACATATTTCCAACGTTTAGTTCAGGAAGGTCAACTCCGTACTCAACCAAGCGAAGGAAGTTTTCTGGACGACGTGCCACAATCAAGAGACGTTGGCTGTCATATTTGCCTTCTTTGATATTGTTTGCCGCTTTTTCAATCGGCAAGATGGATAACTTCACTCCTGGTGGAACGGCAAGTTTCAAGCCTTGTTTTTCAATATCATTTTGGGCAACTGCATCATCAATTACCATGATGCGTCCAATGTTCAATTTTGTTGTCCAAAGATTGGCAACCTGACCATGTATCAAGCGTCCATCAATACGCGCAGCTACAATTGTCATATATTTCTCCTTTTCATCATAAATCTTTATAAACGGGTTTCTGTGAAAAACGAATCTTATCGCTATATGTGCCTTCTGTTTCGAAGACGACTATTTCATTTTCTCCTTTCTTTAAGTATCCTTTTGGTATATAGAGATAAAGGATTGGACCTTTTTCCCAGAAACGACCAATATTAACATTATTAACAAATACAACACCCTTACCAAAGCCTGTCATATCCAAATAGGTATCCGCCAGCTCATCGATCTGACAAGTAAAGCGGTAGAAGGCTGGTTGCCCTTCTGTCCAGGTAAGGCTGTAATCCAGTTGACTGACATCATTTAGTGGCAATGGGTAGATGTCCCAATTTCCGATATAATGAAGATCTGCCATGGCTCCTCGACCAAGACCCTTGGACTGGGTTGGGGAAGTAAGCTTGTGACCGTAATTGACACGCCCCATATTTTCAACTAAAATAGTCAACTCTGCCTGTTTGTTTGGCATATGGAGCTCAATGTCGTCCCCAATCTCTGTTTGGTATTGGGTTGCCACTAGCTGGCCATCTGCATAAACCTGAATCCTGTCACGACCATCAATCACTCTAAAGCGTTCTGGCTCTTCCTTATCTCTCTCAATCTCAGTTCGATAAAGGATGTAACCAGTGGATTGACCAAGAGCTTCCATATTTTTTGGATAGAAGGATTGGTGTTTGCTTGATAGAATATCCAGATTGTCAAAGAGACCAACTTTTTCAACTAATTCCATCTGTGGATAGGCTTTAGCTTCTTTGATCAATGGCTCTGCAATGTCGATGTCTGGATATGCAGCTTTCAAGCGAGACTGAATTTCATAGAACTTACGGGTTGGATTTCCCGCCTCATCTAAGATGGCATCGTAATCATATGAGGTCACCTGTGGTAAATCAATTTGGCCTCGAGCGGAACAACCATTCATGAAACCAAAGTTGGTTCCTCCATGGAACATGTAGAGGTTTATAGAACCTAGTTCAATACATTCCATCACTGCTTCTGCCAGTTCGACAGGGTCCCGACGAATGATTTCGTCACCCCAACGGTTAAACCAACCATCCCAAAATTCCATACACATGAGTGGCCATTTCTTGCCATACTCATCGAAGAAATCTTGCATCTGCTTGAAATTCTCTTTCGCTCGTGAGCCAAAGTTTCCTGTCACCAGGATGTCATCTGCAATGAGTGTCCCTGCTCTCAAGGTTCCACGCCATGGACCATCTGATGTAAAGAATGGAGCAGTCAAACCGTGTTTTCTCATCAACCGACCAACAGCTCTCAGGTATTCCTTCTCTTCACCGTAGGAACCATATTCATTCTCCACCTGGAACATGAGGATTGTGCCTTGGTGGGAGAGTTGGCGCTTGACTAACTTAGGAAGTAGAAAAGCGTAATAATCGTCTAAATGCTTCAAGTAGGTTGCATCGCTGGAACGAACTTGAAGATCTTCCGTCATTAGCCAAGCTGGTAAGCCACCCCACTCCCACTCCGCACAAATATAGGGGGAAGGACGAACAATGCTGTATAGCCCAAGTTCTTGGGCCAAATCTAAGAAGGCTTCTAAATCAAGAATGCCACTAAAATCAAACTGACCTTTTTGAGGTTCATGCAGATTCCAGGGAACATAGGTTTCAACAGTGTTGAAGCCCATAGCCTTTAGATTATACAAAGAATGGTACCAGTCGTCTGGATGGACTCTGAAGTAATGAATAGCTCCAGATAAAATTTTAAAAGGTTTTCCATCTAAATAGAAATCATCTTTTATTTGAAAATCCTTCATTTTCAACCTCCGCTGTAACCGTTTTCTTTTTCTATCAATATATTAACACGAATAACTGGTTATGTCCAGTCTTTTTTTGAAAAAAATTTATTTATTTTATATTTTTCTTTTTTTAAACTATTTAGTATAATAAGGTAGAAGGGAAAAGATTAGGAATAGAAAGGAAACAAACTATGAAAGTACCTAAGTATCAGCTGGTCCAAAACGACCTGCGACAACAAATTATTTCTGGAAAATTTGAAAATGGGGACAAATTCTATACTGAGTCAGAATTAACCAAAATTTTCAACGTAAGTTCTATTACTGTTATCCGTGCTGTGAATGAGCTGGTTAAGGATGGCTATTTGATTCGTCAGCAAGGAAAGGGAACCTTTGTCTCTCGCTCTCGTAAAGGAAAACTCGTAGAGTTTTCTGATATTGAGATTTTCCCACTTGAAACTGAATCCGTTGTAGTGATTTCTTGCGAAAAAGGAAATGACCCACAGATCCTAGAAAAATTAGAGCTTGATAAATCTGACTTCTACTACAAGATTGTCCGTGTTCGTATTGCAGGTGACACGCCATATATCTACCAGCAGTCACACATTCCTGCTCGCTATATCCAGCAACCATCTGCTGACTTGCAACACTTCCAGTCACTTTACCAACGCTTCAAGCTTGATTTCAACATTCACATGTCTGAAGAACCCTTTGTCGAAATCAACGAAGTTGTTCCAATTCCAGCATTTGCAGCCGACCACTTAAAACTAACTATTGGTGAACCAGCTGTTTTCCAAACAAAAGTAACACAAAAGAGTGGCAGCAACGAAGTTCTTGAGTATGTAGAAACTTTTAAACATTGGAAATACTTCAAAATTGAAATCGCTGCTAATAGACGTTAAAAAAGAATTAGGAAACCTAATTCTTTTTTTCTTCACTTCTCACATGGCTGATTTTATAGCGGAACAAGTCTGCCCTAGCAATACTAAAGGTATACTCAATCATCCGATTTTTATTATTAAAGGTCTTTCGAATTAAGTGCAAGACTGGACTACCACTTTTTATCTCCAGTAGCTTAGCTTCATTTTCGAGAGCAATGCTAGCGTAAAACTCTTCTTCCGCCAGCCGAACCGTTTGTCCGAATTCTTCTGAAAATAACTCATAGAGAGGCTTACGCTCCAAAGCAGCAACTGTCAGATTTTCAAACAAGAGATAGGGTAAATAGGTCCTCTCCAACATCATGGCAATTCCGTCTGCCAAGCGCAAACGCTCCAATTCGATAATAGCTGAACCAATTTCCACCTGCAATTGATCTGCAAGGAAGTCTGAGGCTTCGATAGTACGAAAAGACAGAATCTTAGTCTGAGGTCGTTTGCCCATTTTCCTCATTTGATCGGTAAAACTGTAGGCCGTTGACAAATCCACAGCTGGTTCCAAAATCTCAGAAACGTAAGTACCTTTTCCATGTTTTTTGTAGACAAAGCCACGTTTTTCTAATTCCTGTAGGGCTAATCGTACCGTTATTCGACTGACACCATATAGCTGAGTCAATTCTCTTTCCGAAAAGAGCTTTTCATTGGGCTTCATTGTTTCTCGAATTTTCAACTCTAGCACATCTACCAATTGGAGATAGAGGGGCTTATCACTGGTACTGTCAAACATAGAAGAGCCTCCTTTATTGGTTATAACCACTTTTAGTATATGTTATTCTAAAAAGAAAATCAAGAGAATATACTATTTCAAGACAAAAAAATAGAGTAGTGTTACTCTATTTCTCATTTCATTTTTTCTAAGCGCGTCAGTTTCACAACCGCCTCTGTTCGTGCAGTATGAGGAAACATATCAACGGATTGGATATATTCTACCTGATAAGCTTTTGTAAGTTCAACCAAATCTCGAGCCAAGGTCGAAACATTGCAGGAAACATAGACCATTTTAGCTGGCTTGAACTTCAAAATTGTTTTGAGAAGTTTTTCATCCAGGCCAGTCCGAGGAGGATCCACCACCAGGGCATCAGCACGATAACCTTCCTGATACCACTTAGGAATAATCACTTCAGCCTTACCAGCTTCATAGTGGGTATTGGTTAAACCCATTCTCTTAGCGTTGACCTTTGCATCCTCAATTGCTTCTGGTATGATGTCCATTCCTCGAACAGACTTAACCTTTCGTGCAAAGGCAAAACCGATAGTCCCTACTCCACAGTATGCATCAATCAAGTTTTCATCGCCCCTTAAGTCCAAGGCCTTAACAGCCTCCCCATAGAGAACTTCTGTCTGTTGCGGGTTCAATTGGTAAAATGCCCGAGGTGACAAGGAAAACTCGAAGTCCAAAACAGCTTCAGAAATGGCATCTTGTCCCCACAGAATATCCGTTCGCTCCCCATAAATATCACTTGATTTTTTCTTGTTCCAGTTGAGAGCAACCGTTACAATCTCAGGAAAGATTTCAACTAAATCTTGAATCAACTTGGTCAAATTCACCTGACAGGAAGTCACAAAAATTAATTGGACCTGCCCTGTCTGTCTTGCCCGACGCACCATGACCGTCCGAATCCCCTGGATTTTACGTTCATCATAGATAGGAATTCGATGTTTGGTCAATAAATCTGCTACTACATTTATTATGCGCTGGGTCGTCTGATCCTGGACCAAACAATCTTGAATTGGAATCAAACGATGGGAATTTTCAGCATAAAGCCCCGCATGAACCTCGCCCTTAAACAGACGCGTTTGAAATTGCAGCTTAGCCCGATAGTGGCTAGGTTGGTCCATCCCAATCGTCTCCAATATCGGATAGTCTTCATAACCACTCGGTTGAAATTTCTTCAAAGCTTGCTTCAACAAATCTGCTTTAAAATCCAATTGCTTATCATAGCGGAGGTGCATAATCTGGCAGCCACCACAAGCCTGGTAAATCTCACAAGCAGGCTCCACCCGAAACTTTGAAGCCTTGTTCACCTTCAGCAACCGCGCTTCCACAAAATTCCGTTTGACAGAAGTGATTTGACAATAAACCTCTTCACCCTTTAAAGCGCCAGGCACAAAAACAAGAGTCTTCTGATAGAAACCAATTCCCTCACCATTGATGCCCATTCGCTTGATTTTCAGCGGAATCCGCTGTTTGACTTCTAATCTCATACTACTATTTTACCTAAATTTTCGGTATAATGAAAGAATGAAAATCACAAAGTTAGAAAAGAAGAAACGCCTCTACCTCCTAGAAACAGACCAGAACAAACAAGCCTATATTACTGAAGATACAATTGTGCGATTTTTCCTCACCAAAGGAAAAGAAATCAGCGAACATGAATGGAAAGAACTGATACAGTTCGCACAATTCTCTTATGGAAAAAACCTGGCTCTATACTACCTCTATTTTAAAAAGAGAACGAAAAAAGAAGTCGAAACCTATCTTGAAAAACATGACGTCGATCCCCTCACCATCCCTGACATCTTACACAAACTCCAGGAAGAAAATTGGATAGACGACCAGGACTATGTCCAACAAGTCCTCTTTCAAAATGCCCTTTCTGGAGACAAGGGCCCACAAGCACTAAGACAAAAACTGTATCAAAAAGGAATTTCTAAGCATATCATTGAGGCTTGCTTAGAGTTAGAAGAATTTGATGAAATTGCCGAAAAAGTAGCAAAAAAACTACACAAAAAATACTTAGGCAAGTATTCTGATCGAGCCTTAAAACAGAAAGTAAAACAAGGACTTTTATTAAAGGGATTCGAAAATAAAGAAGCTGACAAAGCACTCCAAAAAATAGAATGGGTGCAAGATGAGCAAGAACAGGAAACCTTACTAAACAAAGAATTAGACAAGGCCTACAGAAAATATAGCCGAACGGATACTGATTATTCCTTAGAACAAAAAATCATCCGCTATCTTCTGAGAAAAGGATATGATTACGATAAAATAAAAAGAGCCTTAAGAGAATATATGTAAAATCTACCACCGAAGACAAAAATATGATATAATGGTGGAGATAAAATTGTAATTGTAGAAAGTTGGTAGCCAAGTGAAATTACCAAAAGAAGGCGACTTTATTACAATTCAAAGTTATAAACATGATGGCGAACTCCACCGCTCGTGGAGAGACACCATGGTACTAAAAACAACAGAAAATGCTATTATTGGTGTGAACAATCATACATTGGTCACAGAAAATGATGGCAGACGCTGGGTTACCAGAGAACCTGCAATTGTCTATTTTCATAAAAAATACTGGTTCAATATCATTGCTATGATTCGAGACAATGGCGTTTCCTATTATTGCAATTTAGCTAGTCCTTATATCCTCGACAACGAAGCCTTAAAATACATCGATTATGACTTGGATGTTAAGGTTTTTGCTGATGGAGAAAAAAGACTACTTGATGTTGATGAATATGAAAAGCACCGAAAACTCATGCAGTACCCTGAAGACATTGATTTTATTCTAAAAGAAAATGTCAAAATCCTCGTTGATTGGATTAATAACCAAAAAGGGCCATTCTCACCAGCTTATGTCAATATTTGGTACAAACGATATTTAGAACTGCGAAGTAGATAAAGTCAAAACCTGTTTAACAGGTTTTTTCTATAGAAAGGAAATTATGGGATTTTCAACAACCAAGGGCCGATATGCTAGTTTTGGCATTGTTACTTCATTACCAGGCCAACTCATTGACCAAGTTTGGTATCTGATAGACAATTACTTAAAAGGAGTCTTCCCTTTACCGAACCTCTTACGAATTCAACTTCTCAATAAAAACGGAAAGATTCAGTTTCACTTTAAACACCAGAGTCTACCCATTTCCATTCTAATTGATAGTAAAGAGCGTTTTGATCCCTTCTACCCAACAAAAGTCCTTGTAATAGATAAAGAAGGAATCCAAACCATTCTGCTCCCAGATGAAATACATTATCACGATTAAAAACCCCAAGATAACTTGGGGTTTTTAAAACGCATTTAGAAAGCAACAAAACTGAGTAAAATTTCAAGAAAAAAGAGCTAACGCTCTAAATATAGTCCGTACGGGATTCGAACCCGTGTTACCGCCGTGAAAAGGCGGTGTCTTAACCCCTTGACCAACGGACCATAAACTAAAGATTTCTCTTTACTCCGCCAACAGGGCTCGAACCTGTGACATCATGATTAACAGTCATGCGCTCTACCAACTGAGCTATGGCGGATTCACGCTAAGCGACTACCGTATCTCACAGGGGGCAACCCCCAACTACTTCAGGCGTTCTAGGGCTTAACTGCTGTGTTCGGCATGGGAACAGGTGTATCTCCTAGGCTATCGTCACTTAACTACTGAGTCT
>NZ_JAGFUX010000030.1 GCF_017601095.1 Streptococcus suis
CCAGAAAATGAGGTGCGACAAGAAGTCGTGTTGTAAATTGCTAGTTTAGCTACTCTATCCATTTGGGGTAATCCTACCACAGCCTGCTTGACTGGTAACGGTTATGTTGGGAAGCCTGTGGGACAATATGGAAAGTCTGATAGCCTAAAATCGGATGGACTGTTAGGATAAGAATACTATGGTGAACAGACGTGAACCATCGCAAGAGTCGTTACAGGGACTAAGTGAAATAAGGCTGATACACTTACACCAAAAGGTACGGAGGAGGTCATTGGGGCTTTCATAACCTGATGACAAATGGACACATTCTTCCCGGCTCAAAGATGGCACCTAAGGTATTCACAATTATTTATAACACGGAACTTGGTAAGCCCTATGTATTCCTTTTAATCGATAGAAGGTATTGAACTCGTAAGAGGGATAGACGATACAGAGGGTAGAGGAAAGGATAAAAAGCGAATGCTCCAACTGTAATGGTAGGAGATAGGGGTTCAAACTTTGCCCTGACCTGAAAGGGTGCAGACTTATCCTATGGTATTTCATGACAAAAATGGAGGTAAACCTATGAATGATAAACATTCAACGACAGCACCAGCTGAGAAGTTATCACACAAGCAACTGCTTGCGAAACAATGGAAAAGCATTGATTGGAAGAGAGCAGAACAAGAAGTGAATAGGCTACAAATCAGGATTGTCAAGGCTACTCAAGCCAAACACACAAACACAGTGAAAAGACTTCAATATTTACTAACCCATTCTTTCTATGCCAAGGCACTTGCCGTTCGTCGAGTAACGACTAACAAAGGTAAGAAAACAGCTGGTGTAGATGGTGAACTGTGGACGACCCCTACTCAAAAGATGGAGGCTCTCCTATCTCTAACTGACAAAGGCTATAAAGCTAGTCCGTTAAGACGGGTTTACATCGACAAAAAGGGGAAAAAGAAGAAACGTCCATTAGGGATTCCGACTATGTACGACAGAGCTATGCAGGCACTCTATGCTTTAGCATTAGAACCTGTTGCAGAGACAACCGCGGATACTAAATCATTCGGCTTCCGAAAAGGAAGAAGCTGTCAAGATGCTTGTGAATATATCTTCACAGCACTATCACGAAAAGCTTCTCCTCAGTGGATTTTAGAAGGCGACATCAAAGGCTGTTTTGACAACATCAGTCATGACTGGCTCTTAGAGAACATTCCGATGGATAAATCTATCTTAAAACAATTCCTTAAAGCAGGTTTTGTGTTCAAGGGTGAGTTATTCCCAACGGAAGAAGGCACGCCACAAGGCGGTATCATTTCGCCTATCCTTGCCAATATGGCACTCGATGGATTACAACAAGTCTTATCAGATAGATTTCATACCAATCGTTTAGGGAAAATTGACCTTCGATTCAAGAATAGCCATAAGGTCAATCTTGTCCGTTATGCGGATGATTTTATCGTCACAGCTGCGACACAAGAAATTGCATTAGAGGCTAAAGAATTGATTAGAGAGTTTCTGCTTGGACGAGGTTTAGAGCTGTCAGAGGAAAAGACATTGGTAACTCATATCAACGATGGTTTCGACCTACTTGGTTGGAATTTTCGGAAGTACAAGGGGAAATTGATTGTAAAACCATCTAAGAATTCTATTCAAACTGTTATTGGTAAATTCTCAGAAACCATCCTCAAGCGAGGAAAAGCATGGGAGCAAGAAGTCTTAATCATGAAACTAAATCAACAGATAAGAGGATGGACAAACTACCACCAATCCGTGTGTGCTAGTGAAGCCTTCTCCTATCTGGACTATCATTTATACGAATTATTGTGGCGATGGGCAAAACGTCGTCATCCAAAGAAAGGCCAGTGGTGGGTTTCGACCAAGTATTGGCATAGAAGAGGCAATCGAAGTTGGGTATTCGCTTCAGGCGATAAAGAACTCATTCGAGTTGACCATACTGCTATCGTCAGACATACAAAAGTCAGAGAAAATGCCAATCCTTACTTGGATATAAACTATTTTGCTCAACGAACCTTTAATCATGGTATGAAACGGTTGACAGGTCGTTTTAAACTTGTTTGGAAGAAACAAGACGGACGCTGTCATCACTGTGGACTCCCGATGGAACTTGGAGAAGATAGAGAAATTTTCTTTAAAGTTCCAAAATCAAAGGGAGGTGTGGAAGAAGTTGATAATATGGCTTATGTGCATAGCTACTGTCAGCGACTATTTATTGAGAGCCGCTCGAAAGAGTGATGAAATGCTTGAGCCGTATGAGGGGAAACTCTCACGTACGGTTCTTAGAGAGGAAGGTGGTAGTAATACCACTAACCTACTCGACTACAGTATTAT
>NZ_JAGFUX010000031.1 GCF_017601095.1 Streptococcus suis
TAGACTTGGCTTTAGGTGCAGTTACTATTGCAGTAGGTCTTGCGGCTATTGTAGCAACAGCAGGTGCTGCGACCCCTTTGGTTGTAGGTGCAGGCATTGTAGCAGGAACAGGTACAATCGCCTATGGTGCTTCCAATGTGGCAGAAGCAGGACAAGATATTTACCTAGGCTACAAAGGTGATGGTAAAACCTTAGCCATCAACCCTATCCGAGATACCCTCTTCATGGGAAATGACAAACTATACCATCAAGTAGGAGGGCTCTTTACAACCACCAGTGCCGTGATGATCCCCATCGGACAAACACAGAGTGTGACTAAAGGCCTCGCTGAGTTTGCGATAGGCGAGGTTGGAGGCTTTGTCGGAGGTCAGGCAGGCTATCACGGCACCAAATTTCTAGGGGGAAGCGAAGCAGATGCACAACGTGCAACCTTTGTAGGCAGTATTTTAGGAGGCTTTGCGGCATCGTCTGCGGCAAATAAGTTTAGTTTGAATGATGTGGGTAAAACTAAGGTCACTTCATTTATGGATGAGATGAGTCCTGAAGATGCACGAAGGTATGAGCAGTGGAACAAGTATGTTGAGGCAGGCATCAGCCCTGAGGATCGTGTTCGAGTGCTGGAGATTTCAGAGAAGGCACCAACAATTAAACTGAAAAATGGACTTGATAAAAAAACATACTTTGAAAAAATTGAAGCTATTGACAAGAATATTACTCCAAGGCCAAATCCTGACAAATATCTTGATTCAGATTACATTGAAGCGCATAGGCGACAATTTGATAATGGGGCTATTAAATTTCAGAAATTTACTCCTGAAGAAGGTGGCTTTAATAATGGAGCTATTGGGAATCCTAAGGATCATGTGGCCTTTGTCATGCCCAAAGATGTTGGAGAAACGCTCATTGAAGTCAGTAAAGGGGACCCTAGAATCCTTGAAGATTTGTTGGGTCTTCATCCAGGTGATTTAGGTGATTCGCCGGTCGCTATTGATATTCCAGCTGAAAATTTGCACAATGTTCGTATTCCGAGTGGCAATGAAGATTCTGCCTTTGATGGCTATTGGAAACCAGGTGGTCGTACTTATCCAGGTGATATGCCAGAAGCGGTTGTGGATGAAGTGTCTTGGGGAGACTTTACGATTAAACATTTAGGAGGAAATTAATATGGGAATTACAGATATCACATGGGAAGAATATGAAACTTTTAACAAAGTGGGAACACCAGACAATCTTTACATTCGAGAACATAATGGGACTTATTATACTGTTTTTGAACTAGGTATTGCTTCGGTTCGTCGTATTTTTGATATTAAGGCCGCGGATTTTAATGCATATATGTCTGGAAAATACTCAGCGGATGATTTACTTTTTAAGGCGCAAAATGATTCCTGGCCGCCAAAAGTAACACAATTAGAGGCTGATAAAAATTTCTTGAGAGATAATCCAGAGCTATTGAACAATGATGTTGCCAATCAAAAACTTTTTACAAGGAAAGAGCTAGAAGAAATACTACCGGCGGGAAGTGAAATATTGGCTAGTAGTGACAGTTGAGACTACACATGGAAAAAAGTGGATTAAGCTGGGAAGATGTCATAAAATTTGAAGAAGTCAAAGGCTACGGGGAACATATTTGGAAAAATCATGACCAATACTACTATGTTACAGAAGAAGGAGGCATTGCCGTACAACGAGTCGTTTATGAACTGCCAAAGGACTTGTTTGAGTTATTGGAACGCAACGAAAAAAGCATGGCAGATATCCATTTTAAGTTGAGATATGATTCCTGGCCACTAACGGAAGAACAAAAAAAGCCAGAGAAAAGCGTTCTATTGAAGAGAGTCCCACGACTCTAATAGACATACCAAAATTTAGAGCGTTGTTTACCCAAGAAGAACTAGAAGAAGATTACAATATAAGAAAATGGGCAGATAACTGTCAGATTTTTAGAGGGAACAGAGGTAGATTTGTAAGAAACTGTGACTGAAAGGTTGCAGTTTTTTGTGTTATAATTAGAAAAACAGATTTATAACACGGTGTCAAGTTATGGAATATATTTTGAGTAATATGTATGATGAATTCATTACAGGCTATTTCAGTAGCCATTGATGATTTATAAGTCAGGTAGTCCTATGCGGGCTACCTGACTTATAATTGAAGGAGAAGATAATGAAATTTTTTCAAAAGAAAAAACAGAACCAGGATCAATTTAA
>NZ_JAGFUX010000032.1 GCF_017601095.1 Streptococcus suis
TGGGGTCGTTGATGAAACCTGACATAGCTGTGTTCAGACTAGAAACAGACTCACCCCATGAACCAATGGTTGTCTGGGTGCTAATCTGGAGAGAGGTGATATCGTCGAATTTGATTTTATAGCCCATCATCCCCTCCTAATTTAATCCTGAAAACAAAGCATGTCCAAGAACATTATCTGTGTGAACCAGTTCCTGACCTGTTTGTGAAATCAAAGCAATATCCGTTTCCAAAAGCGAAGCGTAGGTTATTACAAGAGCTGACAGCTCCTTGAACTGTTCCAGATAAAGCTTCATCCGCAAACTCAGCGAAGCCTTTAGTCACACTCTGTGTTTGTCCAATGGGAATCATCACGGCACTGGTGGTTGTAAAGAGTCCTCATTCTTGATGGTAGAGGTCGTCATTACCCATGAAGATGGTATCGCGAACGGGGTTCCATTGGTCGTTTGTGTTCTGGTTTGTAGAGAAGTGATATTGTCGAATTTGATTTTATATCCCATAATTGCGGAAAGCAGAGCGAAAACTCTGCTAGGATGATTCTAATAAATATTATCATCAGACCATAATGGGTGAAGATAATTAACGGGCATGCCTTCTTTTGTATAATATTTATTTATTATGATAATATCTGCCAAAAAATCTATGAACGCGGTTTTTGCTTCTTCAAATGTCGGGTAGGCATGTTTTCCATTGTAACTTCCTCTATCCATAGTTCCGTATACAAAATATATCTGTTGTTTCTCGTTAAACTCAATCACTACCTCCCACTCTCCTGGATTCTCTTCCGGAAAAATAGAATATCTCAAACTCTCATAGCCAAGTTTATGGATTTCTTCCAACAATTTTTGTTTCTGTTCTTCTAAAATTTCCATTTACTTTATCTCCTTTATTAACCCCATTTTCTCATACCAATTAACCGATGTCCCAAATTTAATTTGAGTGCCTCCCCCTGCTCCAAAGACAATATCAATTGTCCCTTTTTGAGGATCAGCCATATCCGCCAATGTGAATTTGTAATCTTTCATCAATCTATCAAGAACTACTTTATCTATTTGAGATAAGTTTGAATAAGCAGCGGTAACATTCTCTAAATTAATATCTTGGATTACCTTATACTGATAATACCTTTGATAGCCCTCTGGGTATGGCAAACCTCTCTGATTAAAAGGTGTTATTTTTCCATTCTCAATCGGGCTTGTAAATGTACCTCCTGATTCACCAAATCGATCAATAATATTACCAGCTTTTAAATCGGCTGATTGCATCACGGGCTTCCCATCTTTGAGGGTAAAGCCATTGTAAAGTGGCCAATCTATTGAACCATCTGCCTTCAAATATGAGCGATATCTAACTGGCGTTAACTGACCAGTTGCTTTATCGATATCACTGGAGATATAAGCATATTTCCCATTTTTCCAAACAATTCTTTCGGCAAAGTATTTTCCTTGAAGTTCATATTCTTTTCTAAGATAATCATCCATTTTTGATGACTTTCTAGCAATCCGACTTTCTTCAATATTCTTTAGAATTTGTTCACGATTATAAGTTGGTGTATTAGGTACCTCTACCTCATTCAAACTAAACTTACTCGCCGCAGACGATGCCGCAAAGCCTCCTAGGATATTACCTACAAAAGTTGCGCGCTCGGCATCTGCTTCGTTTCCTCCTAGAAGTTTGATTCCATGATAACCCACCTTACCTCCGACAAAGCCTCCAACCTCGCCTATCGCAAACTCAGCGAGGCCTTTAGTCACACTCTGTGTTTGTCCGATGGGGATCATCACGGCACTAGTAGTAGTAAAGAGACCGCCCACTTGATGGTATAGTTTGTCATTTCCCATGAAGAGGGTATCTCGGATAGGGTTGATGGCTAAGGTTTTACCATCACCTTTGTAGCCTAGGTAAATATCTTGTCCTGCTTCTGCCACATTGGAAGCACCATAGGCGATTGTACCTGTTCCTGCTACAATGCCTGCACCTACAACCAAAGGGGTCGCAGCACCTGCTGTTGCTACAATAGCCGCAAGACCTACTGCAATAGTAACTGCACCTAAAGCCAAGTCTATCCAACCCTGCTTACTTCTCTCTTCCGCTGCC
>NZ_JAGFUX010000033.1 GCF_017601095.1 Streptococcus suis
GCTGTGAGCTGTGAGCTGTGAGCTGTGAGCTGTGAGCTGTGAGCTGTGAGCTGTGAGCTGTGAGCTGTGAGCTGTGAGCTGTGAGCTGTGAGCTGTGAGCTGTGAGCTGTGAGCTGTGAGCTGTGAGTGCGTTCATAATGCTTAATTTCCTTTATTTTTGATACTTCTATTATATCAAAATTCTGGCTTTTTGCATAGTAGAAGTTTACATTTTTATTGACAATCATTCTTATTTTCGATATAATATACTTACGAAGTAAGGAGTACCAGTTATGAAGTTTGAGTTTAAATCATTATTTGATTTACAATCTGCTTTTCCAGACGAACAGTCATGTATTGACCATTTAGAAAATATGATTTGGGGCGATGTGATTATCAGCCCTTTTGATGCTACCTCAAAGGTCTACAAATGTAAAGGTAACAAATACCGTTGTAAAAATACTGGAAAATACTTCAATGTCAAGACTGGTACTCTTTTTGATAATACTAAAATTGAACTTCGTAAATGGTTTATGGCAATTTGGCTTGTGACTTCTCACAAAAAAGGAATCTCATCTGTACAATTATCAAAAGATATTGGTGTTACGCAAAAAACAGCTTGGTTCATGCTGGAACGTATCCGTAAGTGTTTTAGTTCTGAAAACAACAATAGTCTTGATGATGTTGTGGAAGTTGATGAAACCTACATAGGTGGTAAAAACAAGAACCGTCATAACTCCAAAAAAGTTAAAAATGCTCAAGGGCGTTCATTGAAAGACAAATCTGCTGTAGTAGGCATGGTACAACGTCAAGGTAAAGTTAATGCTCATCATGTTCCAGATACAAAGACGAAAACATTGACTGAACAGATTGTCAAATACGTAAAGGAAACAGCTCAACTTTACACTGATGAATGGCTGGGTTATAATAAAGTGGCTAAGATGTATAATCATGACTTTGTTAATCATGGAATTAGTGAGTATGTGCAAGGTGATGTTTATACCAACACGATTGAAGGCTTTTGGGCTGGATTGAAACGTGGAGTATTAGGAATTTATCACTCATGGTCCAAGAAATATCTTCAAGACTATGTAGATGAATTTGTTTTCCGTTATAACACTCGTGATTATTCGGATAGTCAGCGTTTTAATCTCTTACTTTCAAATGCCTGTGTCCGTACTAAATATAGGGAGCTGATTTATGGCTACTAATACACCAAATGATTTACATTTTGAATTGGAAAGGTCTATTTCTCGAAGAGTTGATAGTAAACTAATTGGGTATCAGGTTAGTCTTTCTGATGGATTTTATGACAAATATACGAAATTCTGGGATAAAAAGTACAGTTTTGATTTTGTTACTAATCATCGTTCTTTTTATGCTCAACTAACGAAAACTTGTGTCTATGATGCGTTGAAAGAAAGTCTCAAAAAAGTAGATAGAAAAGCAATCGCTAAACACATGGCAGAGCTGGAAGCCTTGATT
This sequence comes from Streptococcus suis, assembly GCF_017601095.1. GTDB lineage: Bacteria > Bacillota > Bacilli > Lactobacillales > Streptococcaceae > Streptococcus > Streptococcus suis_Z. Next base: position 1,465 of record NZ_JAGFUX010000033.1, read on the forward strand.
GATGTCGCAGAGAATAAAGAGGAATTTCAAAACTTTTTTGAGAAAAAGTATAGTCTCAAATTCCCTGATTTGAAGGATTGTATATATCAGAAGAAAAAAGAATTATCTGATTTTGATAAGAAACTCTGGATAGCCATGCACTATAATCCTAGAGAAGATAAGGGGGAAGAATAATGACAACATGGTATGATTACATG
>NZ_JAGFUX010000034.1 GCF_017601095.1 Streptococcus suis
TGAACTGCACCCCAAAAGTTAGACACAAAATCTAACGATTGGGGTGTTTTTCTTATGAAATTAAGTTATGAAGAAAAACTAGAAATATATGAGCTGAGAAAGAGTGGCGTGTCGTGGGTCAACCTTAGCCAGATATACAAGGTCACTATTGCCAATCTCACCTACATGATAAAACTCATGGATCGATATGGCGTGGAAATCGTTGAAAAAGGTAAAAATAGGTATTATTCACCCGAATTAAAGCAAGAAATAATGGATAAGGTTTTGATTCATGGATGTTCTCAACTCTCAGTTTCCCTTGACTATGCCTTGCCAAATCGAGGAATGCTTCCCAATTGGATAGCACAATACAAGAAAAACGGGTATACTATTCTTGAAAAAACAAGAGGGAGACCGAGCAAGATGGGACGTAAACGCAAGAAAACCTGGGAAGAAATGACGGAATTAGAGCGCCTTCAAGAGGAAAATGAACGTCTTCGAACTGAGGTGGCCTTCCTAAAAAAGTTGAGAGAACTTCGCTTGAGGGACGAAGCACTAGTGCGCGAACAGCAGAAACAATTAGAGATATGGTCCAAGGAGGATTCCGACTAGACTTCCTACTTGCGACAGCTAAAATGCCTCGCTCAACTTATTATTATCAAGTCAAGCAACTGGATAAACCCGAAAAGAACAAAGCAATTAAGGCTGAAATTCAAGCCATTTATGATGACCATAAAGGTAATTACGGCTATCGTCGGATTTATTTAGAACTCAGAAATCGAGGTTTCTTCATCAACCACAAAAAGGTGCAGCGCTTGATGACAGTCATGGGCTTAGCGGCTCGTATTCGTCGTAAGCGCAAGTATGCTTCTTACAAAGGTGAGGTGGGTAAGAAGGCTGATAATCTGATTAAACGTCAGTTTGAGGGATCTAAGCCTTATGAAAAATGTTATACCGATGTGACGGAGTTTGCTTTGCCTGAAGGGAAACTCTACTTATCGCCTGTTCTTGACGGCTATAATAGTGAGATTATTGCTTTTACCCTGTCTCGGTCACCTGACTTGAAACAGGTTCAAACCATGCTTGCGAAGGCTTTTCCAGCAGATTTATACAGTGGGACTATTCTCCACAGCGATCAAGGTTGGCAATACCAGCACCAGTCTTACCATTACTTTTTGGAAACAAAAGGCATTCGACCATCCATGTCCCGCAAAGGGAATAGCCCAGATAATGGGATGATGGAGTCTTTCTTTGGCATTCTCAAATCTGAAATGTTTTATGGACTCGAGACATCTTATCAATCACTTGATGAGCTTGAAGAAGCTATTACAGATTATATTTTTTACTACAACAACAAACGAATAAAAGCAAAATTAAAAGGACTTAGTCCTGTCCAATACAGAACTAAATCCTTTCAATAATTATTTGTCCAATTTTTTGGGGTCAGTTCA
>NZ_JAGFUX010000035.1 GCF_017601095.1 Streptococcus suis
TTTTGTTTTGTCATTGACGATTTATCCTTAGATAAATCACCCTGCACGTTTGGTTCGTCTTCTTTAATTTTCAAAGGTCTTGTGCGTTATCACTCTCTCGCGACAACTATCTTAGTTTATCATTTCTTGCGAAGCTTGTCAACACTTTTTTGAAACTTTTTTTCGTTTCATTTCTATTAACGCCCTCAAGAGACAACTCACTTATTCTATCACCTGAACTGGCCATTGTCAAGAGTTTTTTTAAACTTTTTTTGTTTTCTTTCTTTTTTATCCCCCCCTTGTCACCTAAAATCTTTCAAGACTTCTCTGAGTTCTTTCACCATTTCTTGTCGGCCTTTGAACCGTTCCCCACGGATTAGTTTCATATAGTTATCTTGTTGGATTGGGTCTAGTTGGTCATAATAGTTCCGTAATCCATCGCGTAGCGTCAAGAGGTCATCTTGTAATAGCCCTGGACTGCGTAAGCAATGACTCAGACTTCCTATTTCCTCATGTTGGAGGCGATCGAAAGTTCGTTTTTGGCTGGCCTGTTGGCGAAGTTTGTCCTTAATGTAGTTCCGAAAGCGGACTTTGAAGAAGCCGTATAGGTTCTGACTGTCCTTTAGATCTGGGTACTCCTGTAAGAGTTGATAGAAGACAAGCATTCCCTCTTGGTGCCAATCGCTTAGTTCCCAGCCTTTTAAATAATACTCTCTGCGGGTTTTCTCTACTATTCCCTTGACTTTTCCGTACTCTGATGAAAACATATAGTCTACCTCTTCCTACTTTTGTTTTCATTCTACTACCTATATCAACTCCTGAACAGGACATAAATGTCCGATTACAAAAAAAAAATTCAAAAAAACTAAACCATTACTGGTCTAGTTTTTCTTTTA
>NZ_JAGFUX010000036.1 GCF_017601095.1 Streptococcus suis
CCGAATAAATGTTTATAGTCTTCAATCCAGTTACAGTAATAGGGGATCCCTAAGATATCTTCATCCACTTCATTTTCATAGTAGGAATAGGGATGGGCTACAATGCCAATATCATAATCACCAACTTGCCAATTATTACCTTGCTGACTTTCTCCACCTAGATTATCAATCAATCTGGCTTTTCTAAGGTCAATGTCTGTGCAAATCGTTAAACACTTAAAATCAACAAAATTCGTATCAAAAGGTTTTATATGGTAAGAACCTTCCACAAAGTACTTGTCCTCTGGTTTTGGATATAAGGCTAAAATAGACATTTTTATAGGGTGACCATTTAATTCCAACCAGAAATTACCAACTGGAGTTTTCAGAAGGTCGTAAGCTACCGATGAATCGGCTGGGATTTTTTCTTCCGATAAATCACATGTATGGCCGTGAGTTAGTAAATTCTCCAATTTTTCCGCAATCATTTCCGACCACTCTCTTGATTTTCCTAGTACGGTTTTTATTTTATCCAAAGGATAGGGAGGACGGTCTGCTGGAGCGGTAATGATAGCCACTACTGGAACATCTTTTTTTACAGCTTGCTTGCCAACT
>NZ_JAGFUX010000004.1 GCF_017601095.1 Streptococcus suis
CACAGCTCACAGCTCACAGCTCACAGCTCACAGCTCACAGCTCACAGCTCACAGCTCACAGCTCACAGCTCACAGCTCACAGCTCACAGCTCACAGCTCACAGCTCACAGCTCACGCTGATTATGTAGTCAGACGTGTTTTTTGTCAAGCTCTAAAACAGGCTTTTTCACATTTTTGTGAGAAAGTTTTTTATGTTAAATTTTTTGAGTTGCCTTTAGAATTGTCTTTAGAGAGTAATGGTGAGGTGCAATATGCCTAGTCATTTCTCAAATGAAGTCGATGGACAACTCAAATTTTATCAAGATTATCTACCTCTTGTTGATAAAAACCTGACAACGGATGATATTCTTTCTGACTATACAGATGGCGTTGTCAACGGAAATTTACTAGAATTTAAGGTTATCATCAATGATATTAACACTGTTTTATTCCAAGCCATCAAATACCTATCTTCTCGGAGAATCAAAGGACGAGAAATTCCAAAAAATATCTTATTGGTGTCACTAACAAATCAAAAAATCTATGTCTTTTCTAGCGAAGACTATTTAGCTTATATTGAAAGAGTATATTTTGGTGGTGCAAGTCTTAAAAACTCTGGATTTTCTGCGAGCAATCCGATTGAAATTCTAGAATATGGAAGAAGTCAACTTGATGAAAGCCGTTTAATTACTATATTACGTTCAAAAGAATTTACAAAAATAAACATAGATGAAAACTGTATTGTTGGCTGGGCAGAACGCTTTTATCGTGAAAATAAAGGAGCTAACAAATCCGATTTCATCGGAGACTATACTGGTAATGTTCAAATTATTGGCGAAATTCGGCAACCAGAAAAACTTAAAAATTTCATCAATCCCTATGTTGGAGAAACTAATGTTCAGTTCCAATACTTGATGGATAAACTTAATGATACATTACAAAAGAAAAATCTAGGAGCATTTTATACTCCTGAACCTTATGTTCAAAAGTCATTAGAGTTAGTTCGCCAAGCTATACAACGTGTCCCTGAAGGTAATGATTATATCATTTTAGACAGGTGTGCTGGAACTGGAAACCTTGAAAAATTGATGAGCGATGAAGAGTTGAGCCACTGTGTTCTTTCAACAGTTGAATATTATGAGTACAAAGTTTTACTTGAATTGCTTGGGGATAAAGTTCGTCATATTATCCCTCCTACAGAGAAAGCCGATACTTTTAATATGGGGCTAGTTCGTGGAGCAGATGCTCTTAGCGAGGAATATGTTAATAATGAGGTTATTAAGCAGTATATAGATAATCCAAATACCACCATTATTCTGTATGAAAATCCTCCTTATGCAGATACACGCAGTATAGAACACCAAAAAGCAAAAAAGACTTCTTCGTCATCCGAATGGAAGCAAAGTTATTTAATGCAACAGATGAAGCAAGAAGTTAAGGGGATGGGCATAAATGAGATGGGAAACATCTTTATTTGGAGCGGCTTCAAATACTATCTTCGTCAACCTACTGATAGCTATATTATTTATAGCCCTATTAAATATTGGAAGGAAATCCACCTAATTGATAAAAAATTTGAACGAGGATTTGCTTTCAACAGGAAACATTTTCATACCAAAATTGATGCGTTAGTATCTTGTATTCTTTGGTCAAATGTAGATGAAGAATTAGATAATATTACCCTTGAAGCATTCAATATAGTCAATAACGAAACCTTACAAGAAGAAGATTTAACTATCAATCGTATTTATACTAAATATAGTAACGTGTACTATGACAAACGAAAATTCAATGACGATGAATTTTCTGACTTTGTACTGGGGTTAAATGGAAAAAAACTAGAAGGTTCAAATAAAATTACTTCACAGACGATTATAAATGATAATTTAATCGGATATTTACGAGCTTCTGGAGTAAATTTTGACAATCCTGATTTAGCTTCCTCTCTCTTAGTTGCTAGTCTGTACAACGGAGCAGGATATTTTCCATTAAGGAAAGATAATTTCCTAGAGAAACTTCCAATGTTTGCCGCTAGTCGCTACATTACTTATAATCGACACTGGACACAGCGTGCTAATATCATGAAATCTGCTGATGGTTCTGAACGTTTTAACAATGCTGTATCTGGCAATAAAATCGAACAAGACCTATTGAAAATTTTGCTATTCACAACACTCGAAACACAGAATCACATGAGAAGTCTATACGGTACTGACGGGCGGTTCTACCGAAATGAACTGTCATTAGATACTTCTAACGGAGACACCATAGCAACTATCAAATTAGAAAAATTGAAGCAAGGTACTAAAGAAACTGCGTTGTTTGAACAGTGGACAAAAGTCTTGTCGGAAGCTAAAAAAACAGAGAACTATAATTCCGAATTAACATATTCTGTTTATCAAATTATAGATGAACTCAATACATCTGAAAAAGATGAAGACGAAAAAATTATTTACCATTATCCTGAATTAAATGGACACTTAAATACATTGAAAACAATGACAAAAGAGTATTATAATTCTGAAATTGTACCTTTCTTATTCGAATATGAATTTTTGAAATAAGAAGTAAAAAGACGATTTCCTATCTTGGAAGTCGCCTTTTTTTTGATGTTACCGAAACTCTATATATTGTAGTTGGTGTAAACTGATATATAGTTCCCAAAAAAAATAACTATACACTTGGATTGGCTTGGATGACAGCCTTGTTCATCCTCCCCTTTCCCTTCATCTATACTTTTTCAACAGGCTTGCCAGCAGTTTACGCTGGTATGAAGGGCAGCATCGGGATTGGGATTATCGCCTATGTTTGGCTCCTGTTAGCAGTCTATATCTCAACCAAGCCAAAATGGTTGGATCGTTTGATTGGTTTGCCAGCAGCCTATATGATCCATGGTATCTTTAGTTTGGTGGCTATTTATCTGGCCTTTATGCACAAAAATCTCCTGCCATCTTCAGGTTTGATTGAGCAGACAGGAAATCTAGCTTTTGCAATTTTACTGGGTCTTGCTCTTTATTCGATGGTCTTTATGGCGGGCTGGTTGACCAGCCGTATCCCTCTCTTGGCCAAAATCAAGCTCCAGTTGGAAAGCATTTTTAAGCATGAAATCTCAGTTTGGCTCCACCGCCTCAATCTCTTGGCAGTTTTCCTGATTTTTGTCCATGTGCAGTTGATTGACTACATTTCTAGTATTACTGGCTTTATGGTCTTGTTCAACCTTTCGACAGCCTTTGTCTTCCTGTCCTATCTATGGTCTAAATTCAAACCAACTGCCAAGGGTCAAGTTGGTAAGTTGGTGCGGAGTCAACTGATTGCGGATAATATTGTAGAATTGACCATTCAAGTTCCAGCAACCTTGTCCGCTAAACTGCGAGCAGGAGATTTTGTTTTCATTTCCGTACCCGGTAAAAAAGGGTTGCGTGAACCCCATCCATTTTCTTTGGTCAATGCACCCAATCAAGACAATGAGATTATCCTGGCCATTCGTGGCGACGGAGATTTCACAAAAGCCATTCAGACCCTGACTGCACCTGCTAAAGTATTGGTAGATGGTGGATATGGTATGTTTGAGACGGTCATTCAAGACCAGCAACCAGACCACCTCTTGATGATTACAGGTGGAATCGGTGTAACCCCTCTTCTTTCTGTCATGGAAGCCCATCCAGAAATTCCGACAACTGTCTTTCATGGTGCAACAACAGAAGCAGCTCTGATTTATGGAGACCGATTTGAAAAATGGAGTCAAGAACGGGAACAGTTTAAGGTTCATCGCAAAATTGGTCCATTTGAAGAAAAAGAGATTCTATCTAGCCTTCCAAATGACCTGACAGGCTTAACCGTCTTGGTAAGTGGACCACCTGCTATGGCTCGTTATTGGATGAAAAATCTACAAAAAAATGGTGTACCTAAAGGCCAAATTTTTTACGAAGAATTTGGTTGGTAAAAAAATACCTTGGCTAAGCCAAGGTATTTTTTTCGATGATTTGAGAAAGGATGCTATTGGTTTCAAGGATGGTCTGGTAGAAATGCCATTGACTTGCATAATAGTACGGTAGCACATAAACGCCCACCATACCAAAGGTCAAGGAAATAAGGATAAACCAACCGACAAAGGAAAGGTCTAGTAAAAAGCGTTTTACCTTATAACCACGCATAAACAAACGAGACTGTTTGAGTAGTTTTCTGGCGCCTGAGTAGTGACCTTGATCTAGTGCTTGAAAGAGTAGAATTTCCACTAAGGAATAGGCATAGTATTGTGGAAAATACAAAGCAAAACCAATCAAACTGAGCAAGAGGCCACCAAAAAATCCAAGACCAAAGGTCGCAAGAACTGCGTCAGGAATCAACTCTGGCTGACTGATATTATTTGACACCATATAAAAGACAACAAAAACCGATGCGCCTATCAATAAGAAGCTACCAATCAAAAGTGGCAGACCCCAGAGAAATAGGAAAAAGGTTTTGGTGAAATAGGTTGTAACAATCTTGCCAAACTCTGGATGTTGAAAAATCGCCAAGCCATCCTTAAAGCCTGTCTGGGTCTTACCCTTATATAAGATCTGAAAAAGGGTATAAGAAATGGACAGATAGAGAAAGCTCAGTAGGATTCCAGAGAAAATCGGAAAACCGATGGAAGCCGAAAGGTATTGCCAAGGGGCACCATCTTGATTGGCAACCGCGACAATCGTTGCAGGATCCTGGCTACGTGAGCTGATAAATTGAATGGTTAAACCTAAGAAAACAGCCCAAAGAGGCAAGAAAAAGATACCAGCCGTCTCTTGTAAAGTTTGGCGTGCCTTAGCACGAATACGTGTTAGGGAAAATAAACTGTGCATAGAAGTCCTCCTTCTGACATTTTAGCATAGAATGTAGTGACAAGCTAGGCTTTTTTTGATAGACTGGAACATGCTGGGAGTGGGAAAGAACTCGACTGGTCTAAAAAAGAGTTCGTCTTCCCACCCCCGCACAGTTGATTAGGTCAGATTTGGAGTGTAATACACGAACAAATCTGCCAATCAACCACTGCGCTGAGATGTTGACACAAACTCTGAGTAGTGGAGCTGGGCTTGAGCCCAGCCCCTAATAAAATTTTCCTAGGACTGTTTTTCCTAGTTGGAGGTAACCATGACAGATCTACCAATCAAGTACCGCTTGATTAAGAAAGAAAAGCACACAGGTGCTCGTTTAGGGGAGATTATCACCCCTCACGGCACCTTCCCAACCCCAATGTTTATGCCCGTAGGGACCCAGGCAACCGTTAAAACCATGTCGCCTGAAGAATTGAAGGAAATGGGCTCAGGCATTATCCTATCCAACACCTATCACCTTTGGCTCCGTCCAGGTGACGAGCTGATTGCTCAGGCAGGTGGCTTGCATAAGTTTATGAACTGGGACCAGCCTATCCTGACTGACTCAGGTGGTTTTCAGGTCTATTCTTTGGCCGATAGCCGCAATATCTCAGAAGAAGGGGTGACCTTCAAGAACCACCTCAACGGCAGCAAGATGTTCCTGTCACCTGAAAAGGCTATTTCCATTCAAAACAATCTTGGCTCAGACATCATGATGAGCTTTGATGAGTGTCCACAGTTCTATCAGCCTTATGATTATGTTAAAAAATCCATTGAAAGAACCAGCCGTTGGGCAGAGCGTGGCCTCAAGGCCCACCGACGTCCGCATGACCAGGGATTATTTGGAATCGTGCAAGGGGCTGGATTTGAAGACCTCCGTCGTCAGTCTGCTCAGGATCTGGTCAGCATGGATTTCCCAGGTTATTCAATCGGCGGTCTAGCTGTTGGTGAAACCCATGACGAAATGAATGCGGTATTGGACTTCACGACGCCATTGTTACCTGAGAACAAGCCACGCTACCTCATGGGAGTTGGGGCGCCAGACAGTTTGATTGATGCGGTCATCCGTGGTGTCGATATGTTTGACTGCGTGTTGCCAACCCGTATCGCTCGTAACGGTACCTGTATGACCAGCCAAGGTCGCTTGGTGGTAAAAAATGCCCAGTTTGCTGAAGACTTTACACCGCTTGATCCAGACTGTGATTGCTACACTTGTAAAAACTATACCCGTGCCTACCTTCGTCATTTGCTCAAGGCAGACGAAACCTTTGGTATCCGCTTGACCAGCTACCACAACCTCTTCTTCCTAATCAACCTGATGAAAAATGTCCGTCAGGCCATTATGGATGATAATTTGTTGGAGTTCCGTCAAGACTTTATGGAAAAATACGGTTATGGAAAGAATGGTAGAAACTTTTAAATAAAAATGACCTCCTACAAAATAGTAGGAGGTTTTCTTTTTATACATCAAAATACAAAAGTTCTTTCGGTGTCTTGGTAAAGACTTCAAAGCCATTCTTGGTCACATAACCACAGTCTTCAATCCGCACACCGACTTTTCCAGGAATGTAGATACCAGGCTCAACAGAGAAGCACATGCCTTCCTCGATAACCAAGTCATTTCCTTCCATAATAGATGGGAACTCGTGCACACTCATGCCCAGACCGTGCCCAAGACGGTGGTTGAAGTAGTCACTATAACCAGCCTTCTCAATGACAGAGCGAGCAGCGTAGTCAATCTCACCTGCTGTCACACCAGGCTTGATCATATTGACCGCTGCCATGTGGGCTTCAAGAGTTAGGTTATAAATATCCTTTTTAAATTGGTCAGGTTTTCCGACAGCGACCGTCCGCGTCATATCAGAGGTGTAGCCCAAGGTTTCGACGCCTAGGTCGAACAATAGCAGAGCATCGTTTTCGATGCGGTTTGTTCCTGGGATACCGTGAGGGTTTGCAGCATTGTTACCTGTCAAGACCATGGTATCAAAACTCATCTTGGAAATGCCCTGTTTCTTCATCTCAAATTCAATCTGAGCAATGATGTCTGTTTCTGTCACATTTAGGGAAATATTGTCAAAACCTACCTGCATGGCCTTGTCAGCAAATGCCCCTGCCACCAACATCTTTTCAATCTCATCTCGTGACTTAATCAATTTCATAGTATTGATAAGCGGTGTCAAATCTGTGAAGGCTTGATTGAAAATGGATTGCAAACCATAGTAGCGAGTCAGGTTGAGATTGTCAAACTCCGCACCGATTTTCTGAAAATGTTTCTGTGGCAATTTACTCTTGATGATTTGCCAAGGATTTTCAGAATCCATGTAGCCAGCCACCGCAAAGTCAACGGTAGCCACCGCCCGTTCCATATCGAGGGCCGGAAGGAAGAGTAGAGACTCAGCATCCGGCATGACAAAGAGCATCATGTGGCGTTCATGGGGATCATTGTGAAAACCGGTGAGATAATAAATGCTGACTGGGTCAGAAAAAATGGCCAAATCCATTTGATTTTCTTCTAAATAAGTCTTGATACGGTTGATTTTAGACATAGTCCACCTCTTTCTATACCTCTATTTTTCCAAAAAATGAAAAAAAATGCAAGGGGAAAAGAAAAAGTTGAATTTTTCACTTGAAAGTGGTTTCAAAAAATGATAAACTATATACGAGTGAAAGCGTAATTTTCATACAATATATTAAATTTGAAAGGATATGCGTATGCTGAATACAGATGATACAGTAACGATTTACGACGTCGCCCGAGAAGCAGGCGTCTCAATGGCCACAGTCAGTCGTGTGGTCAACGGAAATAAAAATGTGAAAGAAAATACTCGTAAGAAGGTATTGGAAGTTATTGATCGTTTGGATTACCGTCCTAACGCTGTTGCACGGGGGTTGGCAAGTAAGAAAACAACAACAGTGGGCGTGGTTATTCCAAACATCGCAAATGCTTACTTTGCAACCTTGGCAAAAGGGATTGATGATATTGCTGACATGTATAAATACAATATCGTTCTCGCTAATAGTGATGAGAACGATGAGAAGGAAATCAATGTTGTCAATACACTCTTCTCTAAACAGGTGGACGGCATTATCTTCATGGGCTACCATTTGACAGACAAGATTCGTGCAGAGTTTTCACGCTCTCGGACACCAATTGTACTAGCAGGTACAGTTGATTTGGAGCATCAGTTACCAAGTGTCAACATTGACTATGCCTTAGCTACTAAAGATGCAGTAGATCTGTTGGCAAAACACAATCAAAAGATTGCCTTTGTGTCTGGTCCGCTTGTGGATGATATCAATGGAAAAGTCCGTCTGACAGGTTATAAAGATGGCTTAAAAGCAAATGGTTTGGAATTTAATGAAGGTCTTGTCTTTGAATCTAAGTACAAATACGAAGAAGGCTATGCACTTGCTGATCGCATTCTAAACTCAGGAGCAACAGCTGCCTATGTAGCAGAAGATGAAATTGCAGCTGGGTTGCTTAATGGTATAGCGGACAAGGGGATTAAGATACCAGAGGACTTCGAAATTATCACAAGCGATGATTCTGTTGTCACAAAATTCACCCGTCCAAACCTATCTTCTATTAATCAGCCATTGTACGATATCGGTGCGATTGCGATGCGGATGTTGACCAAGATTATGCATAAGGAAGAGTTGGAAAATCGTGAGGTACTTTTGAATCACGGTATTAAGCTACGTAAATCAACCAAGTAAAGGAAGGGAAACTCCCTTCTTTTCTTTTGTAAAAAATAGGTTGACCATATCATTTTTTTCAGATTTCTATTATAATGAAACTATGAAAGTTTTGTTATACCTAGAAGGCAAGACCGTTCTTGAAAAATCAGGAATTGGTCGTGCACTTCAACACCAGATGGAAGCCTTGGATAAGGCAGGCATTCCTTACACAACGGATCTTTTAGGAGATTACGATGTTATCCATATCAACACCTACGGACCACGTAGTTGGTTGCTTTTGCGTGCTGCGAAGCGTCGTGGGAAAAAGGTGATACTTCATGGCCACTCAACCCGAGAGGATTTTCAAAATTCCTTCATTGGTTCAAATGTCTTGGCGCCATATGTAGGAAAATACCTAGCAAGCATGTACCAGAAGGCGGATTTTATCATCACGCCTTCTCCCTACTCCAAGCGATTAATTGAGTCATATGGAGTGACGACACCGATTGTAGCTGTGTCAAATGGTATTGACTTGAATAAGTACCAACAAGATGCACATAAGGAATCGGTTTTTCGTCAGCATTTTGGCATTGAAGAAAATCAACCGGTTGTTATTTCGGCTGGCTTGTATTTTCGACGTAAGGGGATTGAGGATTTTGTTAAAGTAGCAGAGCGGATGCCTCATGTCCGTTTTATCTGGTTTGGTTCCATCAATAAATGGATGATTCCATCCTATATTCGAAAAATTGTTGAGGGAGACCATCCAGAAAATGTCTCCTTCCCAGGATATTTCAAAGGGGCTGTTTACCAAGGAGCTATGACAGCTGCTAGTGCCTTCTTTTTCCCTTCTTATGAAGAGACAGAAGGAATTGTTGTTTTAGAGGCCTTGGCTAGTCGTCAACATGTGGTCTTGAGGGACATTCCGGTTTATGAAGGATGGATTGATGGCAGTCAGGTGGAGCTTGGACGCTCAGTTGATGATTTTGTAGCCTCTTTGCAGGCAATCTTGGATAAGAAGGTTGATAAGCGAGAAGCCGGCTATCAGGTGGCGGTCAGTCGGTCGATTGATAAGGTATCTAACCAGCTAGTAGAAGCTTATGAGAGAGTAAGGGAGATGTAGATGCGAATTGGATTATTTACAGATACTTATTTTCCACAAGTGTCCGGGGTGGCGACGTCTATTCGGACCTTGAAGGCGGAATTGGAAAAGCAAGGACATACTGTTTTTATCTTTACGACGACAGATGAGGATGTCAATCGCTATGAGGATTGGGATATTATCCGCATTCCTAGTGTACCTTTTATCGGCTTTAAGGATCGTAGGGTTGCCTATGCTGGCTTTACAGATGCCTTGAAAATCGCCCAGCGCTATAAGCTAGACATTATTCACACTCAGACGGAGTTTTCATTGGGGATTTTGGGGAAAATGATTGCCAAAGAATTAGATATTCCTGTGCTCCATACCTATCATACCCAGTATGAAGACTATGTCCATTATATTGCTAAAGGGCGTTTGATTCGGCCAAGTATGATCAAGTATTTGGTTCGTGCTTATCTTCGTGATTTGGATGGGGTCATTTGTCCAAGCGAGATTGTCGATGAGTTGTTGACGACCTACCAGGTTCCTATTGAGAAACGTGTAATTCCGACGGGGATTGACTTAGTCAAGTTCGATCGGCCTGAAATCAGTCAGGAAGATGTCGCGGAGTTACGACAGCACTTAGGAATCGCTTCGGATGAGACCATGTTACTTAGTCTATCTCGAATTTCTCATGAAAAAAATATCCAGGCAATTGTCAAGGCTATGCCGCGTATTGTGCAAGAAAATCCAAAGGTCAAGTTGGTCATTGTCGGTGGAGGTCCATACTCAGAAGAGTTGCAATCCTTGATTGACCAAGTTCAAATGACAAATGTCATCCAGATGACAGGCATGATTGCGCCTAGTGAAACAGCCCTTTATTATAAGGCGGCGGACTTCTTTATTTCTGCTTCGACCAGTGAGACTCAAGGGCTGACTTTCTTAGAGAGCTTGGCTTCAGGTACACCGATTATTGCTCACGCCAATTCTTATTTGAACAATGTCATTTCGGATAAGATGTTTGGTACCTTGTATCAACGTGAGGTTGATTTGGCAGATGCTGTTTTAGATGCAATCTTGTTGACCCCGGCTATGAACGACTTCCATTTAGAGAGGAAGCTGTATGAAATCTCCTCCACAAACTTCGGACGACGGGTCTATGAGTTTTATTTGGATTTGAAAATTTCTCATGATTTTCGAAAGCAACATATCAATGAGGATTCCGTTGCAGAATCCTTGATTAAGGGAGCTATCTCTCTGCCAAGAAGGGTACTAGTTACTTCTTCGGATCGCACAGTAAAGATTTTGAAAAAATCTGTTCAACAGGTGCGCTCAGTCCGTAATTTCTTTGACTAGGAGGAATGAAGATGAAGGTAGTAAGAAAACTCATTTGGTACATATTACCAGTTTTGTTGGTCTACTATCTTGTACCGTTGTTGATCATGTATTCTCCGCTAGATGACTATACCATAAAAGGGCTTTTGATTAACTTAATTATCATCTACCAGCCGGTCTTTATTTTTCTTGTCTCGACAATCTATTCTATAAAGAACGGCTTTTCTTGGTGGTTCCCACTTGTGATTGGTCTACTGTATTTGCCAGTCGATACCCTGATTTTCCCAAATGCAGAGGGCGCAGAAATCTACCTTATTCCATACATTCTCGTGAGTTTTATCGGTGCAGGAGTGGGGGTCTTAATTAGGAAGATAATTAGTAATGGAAAATCTCATAAAAATCCTTGAAAAATCAGGAAATCCTGCTATAATAGTGCGTAGAGACTTATCAATTCTAGGAAATCTTTGAGAGAGTGTGCGGTCGGTGCAAGCACATAGAGGATAGGATTGACACTACTCGGTATGATTTTATGCAAACATAAAAGGGTGGTTCCCTTATCGCCGTTCGAGGTAGTCGGGCTTTTTTTGGCGTGACTGCGAACCAAGGTGGAACCACGTTACGACGTCCTTTTGTGAGGATGTCGTATTTTCTTTTGGAGGAGTAGTTATGCTACCTGATGACTTATTAAAACGGTGCCAAGATGTGCGAAGAGCCTATAAAGAGTTGGAACTCAAGCACCACGACAAAGAGTGGTCCATCGAGGAGGACCTTTTGGCTTTGACCAATGATATTGGCAACATGAACCGCCTGATTATGACCAAACAAGGTCGTTACTATGATGAAACGCCCTATACCTTGGAGCAAAAAATGTCTGAAAATATCTGGTGGTTGATCGAATTAGCCGATCGACTGGATATTGATATTCAAAAAGAAATGGAAACCTTTTTAGCTCAAAAAGAAGAGTTATTGGGGATTAAAAAATAAAAAATAGAAAGGACTAGGGTCTCCGTATTTGGTTGAACTGAATACGGGCTACGGACTGGGCCAAAAAGATAAACGAGAACAAGACGCTTGCGTCGTCGTTCTGTTTCCTATTTTGGCTGTGTCCGCTTAACGCCCTTTATATCTTATATTATGCTTAAAATTACTTTCCCAGATGGTGCTGTTCGTGAGTACCAAGCTGGTGTGACAACTGTTGAAATTGCGGAGAGCATCAGCAAGTCTTTGGCGAAAAAGGCGCTTGCTGGTAAGTTCAATGGTAAATTGATTGATACTACTCGTGCCATTGAAGAGGATGGGACGCTTGAAATCGTAACGCCTGACCATGAAGATGCCTTGCCAATCTTACGTCATTCAGCAGCCCACTTGTTTGCCCAAGCGGCTCGTCGTCTTTTCCCAGACATCAAGTTGGGCGTTGGTCCAGCCATTCAGGATGGTTTCTACTATGATACGGACAATGCGGCTGGTCAGATTTCAAATGAAGACCTGCCACGTATTCAGGAAGAAATGGCTAAAATTGTCAAGGAAAACTTCCCTTCTGAACGCCGTGAGGTAACTAAGGAAGAAGCTCTTGAGATTTTCAAAAATGATCCATACAAGCTGGAACTCATTCATGAACATTCTGATGATGAGGGTGGTTTGACCATCTATACTCAGGGTGAATACGTTGACCTTTGCCGTGGCCCACACGTTCCGTCAACAGGCCGTATCCAGATTTTTGAATTGCTCAATGTGGCAGGTGCTTACTGGCGTGGTAAGAGCGAAAATCCCATGATGCAACGGGTTTATGGTACAGCTTGGTTTGACAAGAAAGACCTCAAGGCTTACCTTCAAATGCGTGAAGAAGCCAAAGAGCGTGACCACCGTAAACTTGGTAAGGAATTGGATCTCTTCATGATTAGCCAAGAAGTTGGTCAAGGCTTGCCATTCTGGTTGCCAAATGGGGCGACTATCCGTCGTACATTAGAGCGTTACATCACAGACAAGGAGTTGGCTTCAGGTTATCAGCACGTTTATACGCCACCGTTGGCTTCCGTTGAGCTCTACAAGACCTCAGGTCACTGGGAGCACTACTCAGAAGATATGTTCCCAACTATGGACATGGGCGACGGTGAGGAGTTTGTGCTTCGTCCGATGAACTGTCCGCACCACATTCAAGTTTATAAAAACCATGTGCGTTCGTATCGTGAATTGCCAGTGCGTATCGCTGAGCTTGGTATGATGCACCGCTATGAGAAATCAGGTGCATTGACTGGTTTGCAACGGGTGCGTGAGATGACTCTCAACGACGGTCATATTTTCGTGACACCTGAGCAAATCCAAGAAGAGTTCAAAAAAGCTCTCCAGTTGATTATCGATGTGTACGCAGATTTCAACCTAAACGACTATCGTTTCCGCCTGTCTTATCGTGACCCAGAGGACAAAGAGAAGTACTATGATAACGATGAGATGTGGGAAAATGCCCAGCGCATGTTGAAAGGTGCCATGGATGAAATGGGTGTGGACTACTTTGAAGCTGAGGGTGAAGCTGCCTTCTACGGTCCGAAATTGGATATCCAAGTGAAAACGGCCCTTGGTAACGAAGAAACCCTGTCAACCATTCAGTTGGACTTCCTCTTGCCAGAACGTTTTGGTTTGACCTATATTGGTGCTGATGGTGAAGAACACCGCCCAGTTATGATTCACCGTGGTGTTATCTCAACTATGGAACGCTTCACAGCCATTTTGATTGAAACCTACAAGGGTGCCTTCCCAACTTGGTTGGCTCCAACCCAAGTGACTATGATTCCAATCTCTGTGGAAGCTCACTTGGACTACGCTTGGAAGGTTGCAAAAGAATTGCAAGACCGTGGCGTTCGCGTACACGTAGATGAGCGGAACGAGAAGATGCAATACAAGATTCGTCAGAGCCAGACCAGCAAGATTCCATACCAGCTCATCGTCGGGGACAAGGAAATGGAAGACAATGCAGTAAACGTCCGTCGTTACGGAAGCAAGGCAACACAAACTCAATCTGTCGCAGAATTTGTGGACCACATCTTAGCAGATATTGCCCGCAAGTCACGTCCAACTGATGCTGAATAATAACTATAAGGAGAAGTCCGAAAGGGCTTCTTTTTTGACAGCCAAAACTCCCAACCGATTGGCTGGGAGTGCAGTATACATGCTATTCGTGCTTCTTTTGAGGGTAGGAAATCACCTTTCCTTGAAATACTTTATCCAATATAGGAACCCTTTTTACGATAAACAAGACTAAGGAATTGATGATAAGGAGCAACCCAAAACTCATGAGGAGGAGTACAGATGTAGAAAAATTTAAAAAATATTTCTTTATGAGAAGAGTAAGAATTGTCAGGATGTAGGTATGTACTAGATAGAAGTAAAGAGAATACTGACCAAACCAGGCAATAATAGTAGGTAAACTTCTTTCCAGAGTGATTATGATAGAAACAATCAGGTAGGTCATAGCTAGTCCGTTTGCATATCGTAGGAAGGTGTGAAATGGCAGTTGCTGACTTGGGTAGGTTTGGTAGGACTGTAAATAGATGAGATAGAATACTGTTACCAGACCTGCTAAACTGTGAAAAACGGTCTGTCTAACCATTTTCTTGTGAATTTCTTTCTTGGCAAAATAAATACCTAAAAAATAAAATAGTGGTAAAGAAGTCAGGTGTTGTAATCCAATTGGTAAGTTGCTAATATTTAAGGGACCACCAAATAGTGTAGCGAATAGTGCAAAAAGACCAATGCAAATCAGTGAAACTGGTTCTGTTAGTTGCAACCGATGGAGAATAAGAGTTGTGATGGTCATGAGGGTTAAAAACCAAATGTACCACATAGATGTATCTGGGAGGAGAAAATTAGAAAGGAAGTGACTTGGGTCTACTTTATCAACGGTATAGCTTGAAAAGAGGATTTTGCTAATTACAATACTACTGCCAAAGACTGCGTATATTTGCAACAGTCGATATATATGTATATATATAAGCATTGTTTCTAGACTTTGGTTTTAGGTAAAAATGATAGAAACTAAAGCCACTGACAAATACAAAAAATGGCATAAGGAAAGAGTGTAGCCAAGCTTCTAGTCGCCAAAGGGGGATATCGGTATATGGAAGAGCGTTTCGGATATAACCGACTGTATGCAGAAATAAGACAGCTAAAATTCCAAAACCTTTCAGTTGGTCAATGTAGGTAAGTCGTTTCATCAGTTTCTCCTTTATTTAACTCTAAACTATTTGGGAACAGAACCATTTCCAAAATGGTTTGAGTACATTTTCTTTGATTATATCATAAAACCAGCTTTCTGTAGAAAACTGGTTCAGATTGTTTATTCAATACTGCTCGCCCAAGACTTAGCCACATAACGTGACAGGCTTGAGATGGCGAAGTTGATGACAAAGTATATGAGAGCAACCATGAGATAGAGGGCAAAAACTTGTTCCGCCTCAAAATGGCGTCCCATTAGGATTTGGCTGGCACCGAAAAGCTCTTGCAAAGCGATAACGGAGTAGAGGAAACTGGTATCCTTGATAACCGTTACGATCTGTGAGATGATAGCTGGTAGCATCTTACGGATAGCCTGTGGCATGATGATATAGACCATGATTTGCACTGGGGTAAAACCCTGTGACAAACCAGCTTCAGTCTGGCCCGGTCCGACGGCGTTTAGACCACCACGGATAATCTCGGCCATGGCTGCCGTGGTAAAAATAGTAAAAGCGGTAATACCAGCGGGCGTTGACTTCATTTGGAAGACTAAGAAAACGGTGAAAATCCAGAGCAAGTTTGGTACATTTCGAACAAATTCGATATAAATCGTTGCAATCCACTTGAAAATTGGATTTTTTCCATTTCGCATGATGGCTAAAATCATGCCAAAGAGAACGGATAGAACCACCGAAATGCTAGAGATATAAAGGGTTAACTTCAAACCACCCCATAAGAGTTGGAAGGTTGAAGGCTTGAGTAACTCTAAAACATAATTCATCGTTCAACCTCCTTTTAGTGTGAAAATGCTGACTTATTCTTTTCTTCAATATGGCGTCCCCAGCTTGCAACAGGGAAACACATGATGAAGTAAAGGAAAGCAGCGCCAGCAAAGGCGGGGATGTAGTTGGCATTCATAGCAGACCAGGATTTGGTCATAAACATGATGTCAGCACCAGAGATAATAGCTACCGTAGCCGTATTTTTTATCAAGTTCACCACCTGATTAGTCAATGGTGGCAGAATCGTCGGAATAGCCTGTGGCAAGATGATCAACCGCATGGTTTCCGCCTGAGTAAAGCCCTGAGAAAGAGCAGCTTCTGTTTGACCTGTTGGCACTGCCTCAATTCCAGCACGAACGACCTCTGCGATATAGGCACCGTGATAGAGTCCGACGCAGATAACAGCTGTCCAGTAGATGGACGGCATGAGAACATAATTTGAAATCAGTGGAAGTCCATAATAAACAATCATGAACTGAACCAAAAGCGGAGTGTTCTGATAGTATTCAACATAGACACGTGCGATGATTTTTAAAACTTTATTTTTACTTGAAGAGAGGCTACCAAAGACAATTCCTAAAAACATGGCCATGATAAAGGCACCGACAGAAATGGCTAAGGTAAAGAGAAAACCTTGGAAAAAGGTCGGAAAATCCTTGAAATAACTGACCCAATTCTCCCAAGCGTAAGGACTAGTTGTTAAAACTGTCATATTGTTTCACCTTTCTATTCGTCAGTTTCTGTTACTGGTTCTAGACCATTGGCATCATAGATGCTTTGTAGGCTACCATCGGCAGTCCATTTTTCTACGAGACTATTTAAGTAGTCGTTAAGGTCTTTGTTAGATAATTTAGTAACAATTCCATAGTCAGAAGCTGAGAAGCTAAAGTCCATGAGTTCAGATTTCGAGCTGATATACCCAGAAAGGATAGATTGGTCTACAGAAAATGCGTCTGTACGGTGAGCACGTAGCGAGACAGAGAGTTCTGGATAAGAACCAAGCTCTGCAAAATTGACAGAGATACCATATTTGTCTGCGAGTTCAGAGATGAGGGCGCGTGTAATGGAACCCTGAGCTACACCGATTGTTTTACCATCCAAATCTGTGAAAGTCTTGATTCCACTATCCTTGTTAACCAAGAAACCGACAGCGTCAGTATAGTAAGGAGTTGTGAAATTGTAGAGCAACTTGCGTTCTTCGGTTATGGTGAAGGTTGCGATGACCATATCCACTTGACCGTTATCTAAGAGTGGTCCTCGGGTTTGCGCTGTAACGGGAGTAAATTCGATATCTACACCTAATTCATCTGCAATTTTTCGAGCAATGTCTATCTCCATACCCTCGAACTCACCAGTATCAGGGTTGAGATAACCAAAGTTAGGGACGTCCTGTTTCACTCCGACGCGGAGCACGCCTCTATCGATGATAGCTTGAACTTGATCGCTAGTAGAGAGTTCGGCAGGTGTTTCTGTCTGAGCGACAGGTTGGTGGATGAAAAAGAGGGTTAGGCAACTAATAATCAGGAGGCGGATGGCCAAGAAGAGATTCATTTTCTTATCAGTCATAGGTGGCCTCCTAGAGTTTTACCTTGTCGGATTCGTGGTTGATAATCTTGCTGAGGAATTGCTTGGCACGAGGCTCAGTTGGATTATCGAAGAAATCATTGACATCTGTTGTATCGACTAAGACCTCTCCTTCAGCCATGAAGATGATACGGTCAGCTACTTCACGGGCAAAGCCCATTTCGTGGGTTACGACAATCATGTTCATCCCATCGCGTGCTAATTTTTGCATAACAGCCAGTACATCACCAATGGTTTCTGGGTCCAGAGCAGATGTTGGCTCATCGAAGAGAAGAAGCTCAGGTTTCATAGCTAAGCCGCGAGCGATGGCAACTCGTTGTTTTTGTCCACCAGAAAGCATGGCAGGGTATGAATCCTTGCGGTCCCAAAGGTTTACAAATTCAAGATATTTTTGGGCTGTTTTTTCAGCAGTTGCCTTATCAATTCCCAAGACTTTGATTGGAGCCAAAGTGACATTTTCTAACACTGTCTTGTGTGGATAGAGGTTGAAGTGTTGGAAAACCATGCCGACTTCTTTGCGAAGGTCTACTAATTCTTTGATAGAAGTAGATGAGATATCGTGGCCATTTACCACTAGGCTTCCCTCATCAATCGCTTCTAAACCATTGATGGTACGGATAAGGGTTGATTTTCCAGAGCCAGATGGTCCAAGTAAAACAACGACCTGTCCTTTTTCAAAAGAAAGATTGATATTGCGGAGGGCATGATAGTCTCCGTAGTATTTATTGACGTTTTTAAATTCAACTAAGGCCATAGTATTCTCCTGTCCTTTTAATAAGTATGCCTCATCTTATCATTGGACCAAATGAATGTCAAGTATTTTCAGAAAATTTAATGTTATTCATGTAATAAAATATGACATAAACTTGTAAAGTGTCAACCGTAAAGGTTTTTGGTATAATAGTAAAAAAGTATGCAAAGGTGTTAACATGAAAAAAATACTAGTTGTTGATGATGAGAGACCGATCTCAGATATTATCAAGTTTAACATGACCAGAGAGGGCTATGAAGTCGTGACGGCCTTCGATGGGAAAGAAGCTTTGGAACGATTTGAAGCAGAATTTCCAGATATTGTGATTTTGGATTTGATGTTGCCTGAAATTGATGGGCTAGAAGTGGCACGTACAATTCGTAAGACCAGCAATGTGCCGATTTTGATGTTGTCGGCTAAGGACAGTGAATTTGATAAGGTTATCGGATTGGAAATCGGGGCAGATGATTATGTGACCAAGCCATTTTCAAATCGTGAATTGCAGGCGCGTGTCAAGGCTCTATTGCGCCGTAGTGAATTGTCTGAGACCCAAGTCGATAGCGACAACCAAGGGACTCCTGAAATTGTCATTGGTGATTTGGTCATTGTACCAGATGCCTTTGTTGCCAAAAAGCACGGGAAAGAGTTGGAATTGACTCACCGTGAGTTTGAGCTACTGCACCATCTGGCTAATCATTTGGGACAGGTGATGACACGGGAACACTTGCTTGAAACGGTCTGGGGCTATGATTACTTCGGAGATGTTCGTACAGTCGATGTGACAGTCCGTCGTCTGCGTGAAAAAATTGAAGACCTACCAAGCCGGCCAGAATACATTTTGACCCGCCGTGGTGTAGGTTACTATATAAAAGGAAATGATTAATCAATTACGTTATCTGATCACAACGGCAGAATTTTGGTTCATTGTGATCATCATCGGCTTTGTCATCGCCTTGACAGTGCTGCTTTTGGAAAACCACAAGGACAATCGGCAAATTAAACTCCTCAATGCAAAGGTTCAGTCTTTGATTTCTGGTGACTACTCAGAAGTCCTGGATTTAAGAGGAAGCCCTGAAATCACTGATATGACCAATTCCTTGAATGATCTGTCAGAAGTGATTCGCCTGACCCAGGATAACCTAACCCAAGAAAAAACACGACTTTCTTCTATCCTATCCTATATGAGCGATGGGGTGATGGCAACGGATCGCTCGGGGCGGGTCATTATGATCAATGATATGGCCCAAAAGCAACTGGGGCTGTCGGCAAAATCAGGGGAAAATGCCAGTCTGATTGAGATTTTAGAATTGGGTGACAAGTATAGCTTCCGAGAACTCTTGGCCCAAACGCCTGAGGTTGTTTTGGAGCATGCAAATGAAAATGGGGAATTTTTGACCCTTCGTGCTAATTTTGCGACAATTCGGAGTGAGAGTGGCTTGATTTCTGGCTTGGTTGTGGTCTTACACGACATGACAGAGCAGGCCAAGGAAGAACGAGAACGACGCCTCTTTGTATCCAATGTCAGTCATGAACTGCGAACGCCTCTTACCTCGGTTAAGTCCTATCTGGAGGCGCTTGATGAAGGGGCTTTGACAGAGGCGGTTGCCCCAAGTTTTGTCAAAGTGTCTTTGGAAGAAACCAACCGCATGATGCGAATGATCTCAGACCTCTTGAGTTTATCGCGTATTGATAACCAGGTGGGAACCATGGATGTGGAGTTGATAAATTTTACAGCCTTTGTGACCTTTATTCTCAACCGTTTTGATCAAATGAAAAGTCAATCAACCGATAAGGAGTATAGCATTGTCCGTGATTATCAGATTACACCGATTTGGGTTGAGATTGATACAGATAAAATGACCCAGGTAATCGACAATATCTTAAACAATGCCATCAAGTATTCGCCAGACGGGGGCAAGATTACCTTCAGCATGAAGACAACCGACTCTCAGTTGATTGTGTCAATTTCCGATGAAGGTCTAGGCATTCCTAAGGCAGATTTGCCTCGGATCTTTGATCGCTTTTATCGAGTTGACAAGGCTCGCTCTCGGGCTCAGGGCGGTACTGGTTTAGGATTGGCGATTGCTAAAGAAATTATCAAACAGCACCAGGGCTTTATCTGGGCCAAGAGTGAATATGGTCATGGTTCGACCTTTACCATCGTCTTGCCTTATAGCAAGGATATCAGCTTTGATGACTGGGATGAAGCAACTGAGGAAGAATAGGAGATTATGATAGGACAGGGATTTAACTACAGTATATTAGCCTCTGGCTCGAGCGGTAATTGCTTCTATCTGGAAACGGATAAGAAAAAACTCTTGGTCGATGCAGGGCTTTCGGGGAAAAAAATCACTAGCCTTTTGGCAGAAATTGATCGCAAACCAGAGGATTTAGATGCCATCTTCGTGACGCACGAACACAGCGACCACATCCATGGTATCGGTGTCCTAGCTCGAAAATACGGTCTGGATATCTATGCCAACAAGGAGACTTGGCAGGCAATGGAGTCCAAATTGGGGAAAATCGATGTTGCCCAGAAGCATATCTTCGAACTCGGTACCATGAAGACTTTTGGTGATCTGGATATCCAGTCTTTTGGCGTTAGCCACGATGCGGCCAATCCCCAGTTTTACCGTTTTATTAAGGATAACAAATCCTTTGTCCTTTTGACAGAC
The DNA here is from genome assembly GCF_017601095.1 of Streptococcus suis. Taxonomy (GTDB): domain Bacteria; phylum Bacillota; class Bacilli; order Lactobacillales; family Streptococcaceae; genus Streptococcus; species Streptococcus suis_Z. The sequence continues at coordinate 20,919 of NZ_JAGFUX010000004.1, forward strand.
ACAGGTTATGTCAGTGACAGAATGGTTGGCTTGGTAGAAAATGCGGATGCTTACTTGATTGAATCTAATCATGACATTGAGATCCTGCGTTCGGGTTCTTACTCTTGGAATCTTAAGCAACGGATTTTATCTGACAAGGGCCACCTGTGTAACGAAGATGGGGCAGATGCTATGCTTCGTTCTTTGGGTAATAAAACCAAGAAAATTTACCTTGGCCATCTTTCCAAGGAAAACAATATCAAGGAGTTGGCCCACATGACCATGGTCAATCAGTTGGCGCAGGCTGATTTAGGGGTGGGCACAGACTTCCATGTGTTTGACACTTCTCCAGATACCGCGACAGCTTTAACCAAAATTTAAAAAGCAAGATCTCAGTTGAGGTCTTCTTTTTTGTAAGTTTAGGGAATATTTTTCGGAATGCAAGTGATGAGGAAATAGAAAAATCAGTCTTCCTTGTGTTATAATTAAAATTGTACTTTTCTAGAATGAGGTAAGAGTTTGGCGAAGAAAAAACAGGACAATAAGCGGGATGACCAAGTTATCCCAAATCGCTTGAATATCCTTTTTGCAACGGTTATTTTGTTATTTATGGTTTTGATTGGTCGTTTGGCAGATATGCAGTTGGTCAACAAGGATTACTACGCAAGTAAATTGGCCAGTGCTAGTCAAAAAGTGATTACAACTAGCTCTGTTCGGGGGCAAATCTATGATGCCAAAGGCCAAGCCTTGGTTGAAAATGAAATGAAACAGGTGGCATCTTTTACCCGTTCCAATACTATGACGGCCTTGGAAATGCGGACAGTTGCACAAAAATTACTGGAGTATGTTTCGGTATCGGATGTTCAGGTATCAGAACGAGACAAGGCAGATTATTATTTGGCGGATCCAGAGATTTACCGTCAAGTGGTTGCAGCCTTGCCCTCAGATCAGCGCTACGATACGGATGGTAACAATCTTAGCGAGTCTGTGATTTACTCCAATGCAGCTGCGAGTCTTGACAAGGATTTACTTCAGTACTCTGATGAAGAATTAAAGGCAGTTGAACTCTATTCACAGATGAATGGAGCCTCCTTTTTTGAGACGGTTAACTTGGTAACGGATGCCCTGTCGGCAGAACAAGTGGCTCTAATTGCAGCTCACGAAGAACAATTATCTGGGATTTCTACCACAACCAGTTGGGAACGGATTATTCTTGGAACTACCTTGGCTTCGATCATCGGAACAGTAACCAGTCAACAGGCAGGACTTCCCCAGGAAGATGCGGCGGAGTATTTGGCAAAAGGCTATTCACTCAACGATCGTGTCGGTACAGCTTACTTGGAAAAGCAGTATGAAGAAGTCTTGCAAGGGACCAGAGAAAAGAAAGAAATCAATCTGGACCGAAATGGCAATGTCGAAAGTATTGAAACGATACAGGAAGGAAGCAAGGGTAACAATATTAAGTTGACCATTGATTTGGCTTTCCAAGATGGTGTCAATGCCATATTGAAGAAATACTTTGAAAGTGAGTTATCAACCGGAAGCGCACTCTATTCAGATGGTGTATATGCTGTAGCTTTAGAACCGACTACTGGTGCAGTGCTGGCCATGTCGGGTTATAAACATGAAAAGGGGACAAGTAGTATTACCGAGGATGCTCTTGGAACTATCACAAGCGTCTTTACACCAGGTTCTATTGTCAAGGGTGCAACTATTTCATCTGGTTGGGAGAATGGCATTATCTCAGGAAATCAGGTATTATTAGATGAACCGATTTATTTTGCAGGTTCTGCTCCAATAACGTCTTGGTATGGTGCTTATGGTAGTATGAATCTGGATGTTACACAGGCGTTAGAATATTCTTCAAACGCTTACATGGTAAAAATTGCTTTGGGGTTATTAGGTCAAACCTATTCGCCAAATATGTTTTTGAACGATGGAGATGCATTGACAAATGCGATGACAAAACTTCGTTCTACTTTTGCGGAATATGGATTAGGTGCTCCAACAGGAATTGACTTACCACTTGAATCAACAGGTTTCTTACCAGAAGAATATTCCACCGCAAACTTTATTATGAATGCATTTGGACAGTTTGATAACTATACACCGATGCAGATGGCTCAATATGTAGCGACAGTAGCAAATAATGGAAAAAGGATTTCTCCTCATCTTGTAGAAGGTATCTATGGAAATAATCCCCAAGGTGGATTGGGAGATTTGATTGAAACAGTTTCTGGTAAAGAGATGAATCAAGTCAATATTTCAGCTGATGAAATGGCTCTCCTTCGTCAAGGATTTTATCAAGTTGTAAATGGAGGCGGAAGTTTTAATACAGGAAATGCAATTGGCTATGGTGCAACGGTTTCGATTAGTGCAAAAACTGGTACCGCCGAGTCATTCGCGACAACTCCATCGGGTGACGTTGTAACTGCAATCAATACAAATATTGTTGCCTACGCACCAAGTGACAATCCTCAAATTGCAGTAGCAGTTATTTTTCCTAATTTGACAAACTTGAGTTCAACAACCACTATGTCTATTACGAATGAAATAATAAATTTATACAATTCACTTTATCCAATGAATTAAGGAGGCTTATGCTCTACCCAACTCCCATAGCTAAATTGATTGACAGTTATTCGAAACTACCAGGAATCGGTATTAAAACAGCTACACGTCTAGCCTTTTATACCATCGGTATGGAAGATGATGTGGTCAACGAATTTGCTAAAAATCTCCTGGCGGCTAAAAGAGATTTGACCTATTGTTCCATTTGCGGCAATCTGACAGACCAGGACCCTTGCGGTATTTGTCAAGATACCAGCCGTGACCAGTCGACCATTTTAATTGTAGAAGACAGTCGAGATGTGACAGCCTTGGAAAATATCCAAGAATACCACGGTCTTTACCATGTCTTGCATGGCTTGATTTCCCCGATGAATGGCATTGGACCAGACGATATTAACTTAAAGACCTTGCTAACTCGTTTGATGGAAAATGAAGTGACAGAAGTCATTGTAGCGACCAATGCGACAGCAGATGGTGAAGCGACATCCATGTACATCTCACGTGTCCTAAAGCCAGCAGGTATCAAGGTTACTCGCCTGGCAAGAGGATTGGCAGTCGGAAGTGACATTGAATACGCGGATGAAGTTACCCTCCTGCGTGCCATCGAGAACAGGACAGAATTATAGTATATTAGTCCTCGTTCTGCCGATCAGATAAAAACTATGTTATACTTAGCATAGATGTTTTCGAATTAGAAAAGGAAAAAATATGTCAAAAGAAACACTGATTTTACTTTATGGTGGCCGTTCAGCAGAACGCGAAGTGTCGGTTTTATCGGCTGAAAGTGTTATGCGTGCGGTTAACTATGATAAATTTTTAGTAAAAACCTACTTCATCACTCAGACTGGCGATTTTATCAAGACCCAAGAATTTTCTCAAACACCGTCAGCTGATGAAAAACTGATGACCAATGCGGCGATTATTGTAGAACAGAAGGTTCGTCCGAGTGATATTTATGAAGAAAATGCGGTTGTCTTCCCTGTCCTCCACGGTCCAATGGGTGAAGACGGCTCTATCCAAGGCTTCTTGGAAGTGCTTCGTATGCCTTATGTTGGCACTAATATCTTGTCTTCCAGTCTTGCTATGGACAAAATCACTACCAAGCGTGTTTTGGAATCTGCTGGCATTGCCCAAGTGCCCTATGTGGCAGTGATTGAGGGGGAGCCGATTGACGCCAAGATCGCAGAAATTGAAGAAAAGTTGACTTATCCGGTCTTTGTAAAGCCGGCTAATATGGGTTCCAGCGTTGGTATCTCTAAAGCGGAGGACCTAGAGGAACTTCAGGCAGCTCTTGACCTCGCCTTCAAGTATGACAGCCGCGTTCTAGTTGAGCAGGGTGTTGTTGCCCGTGAGATTGAGGTCGGTCTTTTGGGAAATGCTGACGTGAAAACCACGCTTCCAGGTGAAGTAGTCAAAGACGTTGCTTTTTATGACTACGATGCCAAATACATCGATAACAAAATCACCATGGAAATCCCAGCTAAGATTGACGAGTCTATTATGGATACCATGCGTGACAATGCTGCCAAGGCCTTCCGTGCCATCGGTGGCTGTGGTCTTTCTCGCTGTGACTTCTTCCTGACAGAAGACGGCGACATCTTCCTCAATGAGCTCAACACCATGCCAGGATTTACCCAGTGGTCCATGTATCCACTCCTTTGGGATAATATGGGCTTGGCCTATCCAGATTTGATTGAAGAGCTGGTTCGACTGGCTAAGGAAATGTTTGAAAAACGCGAAAGTCATTTGATTTAATGAAAATGAAAAGATTGGAAATTTTCCAATCTTTTTCTAGTTCATTTTCTTGCAAAGGTTTGCAAAAAGGAATAGAATGAGAACAAGTATGTGGAGGTAAGTATGTATCAAACGACAGTAAAAGGAGTAGGCTTGTTTCAGGCTCTTTCTCAAGGTTATGGAGACCCAGTTCGGACCTTTGGGGTTACCGATCAGGGAGAAACGCCTGTCAGTCTGGTCAATATCAGCTTGGCTGCCTGTGTTACCATGTGTGTGCAAGGCTATTATGCCAGCCAAGAAGGCAATAAGACCATGCCTGTTCACGTTTCTTGTCAGCTAGACGACAGAACATTTGAACTGCAAATAGGCCTAGCTGAGCAGGTTTCTGCAGAAAAGCAGGAGGCAATTTTATCCTATGTAGAGCAGAAGTGCAAGGTAAAAGCTCTTTTGAGTGATGACATTGGTTATGACGTGGATTTTTACCTGTTAGAAGAGGAGAAAATATGTTTTTAGCAATTGAAGAAATGCGGCAAAACAAGTTGCGTTACGGTTTGATATTGGGACTTTTAGTCCTGATTTCCTATCTGGTCTTTTTCTTGACAGGTTTGGCTTACGGGCTCATGCAGGAAAATCGTACCGCTGTTGACAAGTGGCAGGCAGACTATGTTTTGCTCAACTCAGAAAGTAACCGCCTACTCAGCACTTCTAAATTTGATGCCAGCCTAGTTGACCAAGTTCAAGCAGACCAAAAGGCACTCATCCGCCAACAAGCTGGAGTGGCTTGGGTAGAAGAAAATGCCAGCTCTGACGACAAGGAAAAAGTCAATATTTTTGGTGTTGAGGCAGGTAGTTTCTTGGAGCCCAACATCGTAGAAGGTCGCCTCTATGAAGAAAAAGGAGAAGTAGTGGTTGACCAAACTTTATCAGAAGTAGAGGGATTTGGTCTAGGTGATAAGATCTACTTGTCAGGAACAGACCAGCAGGTGACCATTGTCGGCTATACGGAAAATGCTTACTTTGGAGTGGCACCTCTTGTCTATATGACCTTTGAAGACTTCTTGGCTATCATGCAGGCCAGCGGCCAGCAAACAGGCAACCTAGCCAGTGCTATTGTGGTGCGTGGTCAGGTGACAGAAGTACCAGATAGCTTGGAATCCGTTGCCATTGCAGACTTTATCGAAAATCTGCCGGGCTATAAGGCTCAAAACATGACCTTTGGCTTTATGATTGGCTTCTTGATTGCCATTTCTGCTATTGTCATCGGGATTTTCATCTATGTCCTGACGACACAGAAGTCAGCCATTTTTGGTTTGATGAAGATTCAGGGTTTATCCAATACCTACATTTCTGGTTCTGTTTTTGCCCAAACCTTCCTCTTATCAGGGATCGGCACAGGCTTGGGACTTTTGGGTACCTATCTGTCCTCACTGGTGTTGCCAACAGCGGTGCCTTTTGAGAATAACTGGACCTTCTATCTGGTCATCAGCCTTGGTTTGATTTTCTTTGCGGTTCTCGGAGCTAGTTTCTCCGTTCGCTCGATTTTCAAGGTTGACCCATTGAAGAATTTGGCTTAGGAGGGGACGATGAAAACTTTATCTTTTGAAAATATTAGCAAGACCTTCCAAGACGGAAGTCAGACCATTACAGCTTTGAAGCCGACGAATTTCTCGATTGAAGAGGGGGAGTTTGTGGCTATTATTGGACCTTCTGGGTCTGGTAAATCCACCTTTTTAACCTTGGCAGGTGGTTTGCAGACACCTACAGCTGGAACGGTCCGTATCAACCAGTCCGACTACTCTAACTTGCCTGAGAAAAAACGGGCCCAGCTCCGCTATCGCGACATCGGCTTCGTCCTTCAATCCTCAAATCTGATCCCGTTTTTAACGGTTGAGAAGCAGTTGGAGCTAGTCGATCGGGTCAATAAGAAAACCAATAAGGAAAAACGTCAGCAACTCTTGTCAGAGCTGGGTGTGGAGCACCTGAAAAACAAGTTTCCTAAAGATTTGTCAGGTGGGGAGCGGCAGCGGGTTGCCATTGCCCGTGCACTTTATAACGATCCAGCTTTGATTCTAGCTGATGAACCAACAGCCAGTCTAGACAGTAATCGCGCTTTTGAAGTGGTTGAGTTATTAGCTAAGGAAGCCAAAGAACGGAACAAATCCATTATCATGGTAACACATGACCAGCGCATGATTGAAAAATGCGACAAGGTATATGAGATGAAAGATGGTGTCCTCACTCAAGTTCGATAAAAAATGGTATAATGGGAGCGGGAAAGAACTCGAAAGGTCAAAAATAGAGTTCGTTTTCCCGCCCCCGCACAGTTGATTAGGACAGATTTGGAGTGTAAAACACGAACAAATCTGCCAATCAACTACTGCGCTGAGATGTTGACGCAAATTTTGAGAAGCGGTGTGGGGGTGAAACTAGCCTTTAGTTTATTGGAGAAAACAATGAAATTAACCCTACACGAAGTCGCTCAGGTCTTGGGCGCAAAAAATGATATTAGTCTTTATCCCGATAGAGCCCTTAACAAGGTGGAGTTTGACAGTCGCTTGATTACAGAAGGGGATCTTTTTGTTCCCCTCAAAGGTGCGCGTGACGGTCATGACTTTATTCCTGTTGCTTTTGAAAATGGCTGTGCAGTAACCCTTTCGGAAGTCAGCCTTGATGTTCCCCACATCCTAGTAGATGACTGCTTGGCTGCGCTTCAACAATTAGCGGCCTACTACCTAGAGAAAACAGGGGTAGAAGTCATTGCTGTGACAGGATCAAACGGTAAAACGACCACCAAGGACATGATTCACGATGTTCTGGCGACGACTTACAAGACTTACAAGACACAAGGCAACTACAACAACGAAATTGGTCTGCCTTACACAGTCCTCCATATGCCAGATGATACGGAAAAACTGGTCTTGGAAATGGGGCAAGACCACTTGGGTGACATTCATCTCCTATCTGAAATTGCCAAACCAAGTCTGTCTGTTATTACCCTTTTTGGTGAAGCCCATTTGGAATTTTTCGGCTCACGAGAAGAGATTGCCAAAGGAAAATTACAGATTGCAGATGGAATGGAGCCAGGTAGTAAACTCTTAATCCCAGCAGATCCGATTGCGGATAAGCTCTTGCCGAGCCATGTAGAACTCATTCGCTTCGGTGAGCAGGCTGATTTGCAGGTGACTAGTCTGGTCGAGTCCAAGGAGAGCCTGACCTTCACAGTCAACTTTATGGACGGCGACATTTTCCTCCCAGTAACGGGCAAGTACAATGCCACCAATGCCATGGTAGCAAGCTATGTGGGTAAGACCTTGGATGTGCCTGATGAGGCAATTAAGTCAGCCCTAGCTGGTCTGAACTTGACCCGCAACCGCACCGAGTGGAAGAAGGCAGCAAACGGAGCAGATATTCTCAGCGATGTCTACAACGCCAATCCAACGGCCATGCGCTTGATTTTGGAAACCTTCTCTAGCATTCCAGCCAATGAAAGCGGCAAGAAAATCGCCGTTTTGGCAGACATGAAAGAACTGGGTAGTCAGTCCGTCGATCTCCACAATCAGATGATTCTGAGCCTGTCGCCTGATCTGCTAGACACCGTCATTTTCTACGGTCAGGATATTGAAGGCTTGTCCCAGCTAGCTAGTCAGATGTTCCCGATTGGTAAGGTTTATTTCTTTAGGAAAAATGCGGAGCAGGATCAGTTTGAAGACTTGATTAAACAGGTTCAGTCAGTTTTAGGGGCCAATGATCAAATTCTGTTCAAGGGTTCTAACTCAATGCAGCTAGCTAAAGTCCTTGATATTTTAGAATGTGAGAAATGAGAGTGACACCTCTCATTTTTTGTTATCCTTGTCAATTATTGACTAATTTGATATACTAATTAAATAGTAGCTAGGAGGGACAATATGACAGAATTCTTTACCAATCATATTTCACAAGGTCCTGATTTATCGAGTTTTGAGCAAATGGGCTTCATTTTACTTTTGCTATGTTTCCTATTTCTAAGTTTGAAATTCTATCAGAAAAGATGGTTTATAAGCTTGTTTTACATTCTTCTAGCCATTCAAGTTGTTAGTCTATATACCTGGCATATCGTACAGTCTATTCCTTTGTATGAAAGTCTTCCCTTTTATCATTGTCGTCTGGCTATTTTGGTTCTTTTGTTTGGAAAACCAGGAGCAATCAAGCGTTATTTTGCTTATTTAGGGCTGTTTGGCTCAGTACTGGCATTTTTACATCCAGTATTTGACCCATACCCTTTTCCTCATCTTACTTTTTTCACCTATGTGGTTGGACATTATGCTTTGGCTGTCAATGCCTTGGTATATTTGCTGGGTGAGCAGTCCTTTGAAAAACTTTCTCTGAAACAGATTCTTTCTTGGACATTGCTGATGAATAGTGTGATTTTTATGGTCAATGTATTTACAGGAGGAAACTATGGTTTTCTAAGTCACTTGCCCCTAGTCAATAGCCAGATAGCTAGTCTGAACTTTATTGTTGTAAACTTGGGTTTGGTGCTAGCTATTGAAATGACCCAAGAGGCTTTTCTATCTTATTGGAAGAAACATGAAGGTTTTATCTTACAAGAATGACCTTCCAAGTGTTTGAAAAATTCCATTATTTCCGATATAATAAGAGAGTTGCAGTAGGTGCTCTCTTTTTTTGTACTCTTTTGATTTGGTAGGCAAAAGAAGAAGTCAGCTCTGCTATGGACCAAAGAAAAAGGAATAACTATCATGTCACTACAAGAAGAAATTAAGAAACGCCGCACCTTTGCGATTATCTCTCACCCGGACGCGGGTAAGACCACCATTACCGAGCAGTTGCTCTACTTTGGGGGCGAGATTCGCGAGGCTGGGACGGTCAAGGGGAAAAAGACTGGTAACTTTGCCAAGTCTGACTGGATGGATATCGAGAAGCAGCGTGGTATCTCTGTTACCTCGTCTGTTATGCAGTTTGACTACGCGGGCAAGCGGGTCAATATCCTAGATACACCAGGGCACGAGGACTTCTCTGAGGATACCTATCGGACCTTGATGGCGGTGGATGCGGCTGTCATGGTGGTGGACTCTGCCAAGGGTATCGAGGCCCAGACCAAAAAGCTCTTTGAGGTTGTTAAGCACCGCAACATTCCTGTTTTCACTTTTATCAACAAGTTGGACCGTGACGGTCGTGAGCCACTTGATTTGTTGCAAGAGTTGGAAGAAGTCTTGGGCATCGCCAGCTATCCAATGAACTGGCCAATCGGTATGGGGAAATCCTTCGAGGGACTCTATGACCTCCATAACAAACGCTTGGAACTCTACCGTAGTGATGAGCGTTTTGCAAGCTTGGACGAGGGTGACAAGCTCTTTGGTTCTAACCCCTTTTATGCACAAGTTCTGGATGATATTGAACTTCTGGCGGAAGCTGGGAATGAATTTTCAGAGCAGGCGATTTTGGACGGCGATTTGACACCTGTTTTCTTTGGCTCAGCCCTGACAAACTTTGGTGTGCAGACCTTCCTGGACACCTTCTTGGAATTTGCTCCAGAGCCACATGGTCACAAGACAACGACAGGGGATGTCATTGACCCGCTCAATAAAGATTTTTCAGGCTTTGTCTTCAAAATCCAAGCCAACATGGACCCTCGTCACCGCGACCGCATTGCCTTTGTCCGTGTGGTTTCGGGCGAATTTGAACGCGGTATGGCGGTTAACCTGCCTCGTACAGGCAAGGGGGCTAAGTTGTCCAACGTGACCCAGTTCATGGCAGAAAGCCGTGAGAATGTGGAAAATGCAGTTGCGGGGGATATTATCGGGGTTTACGATACAGGAACCTATCAGGTAGGAGATACCCTGACCGTAGGCAAGAACAAGTTTGAATTCGAGCCGCTACCGACTTTCACACCTGAAATTTTCATGAAAGTTTCTGCCAAAAACGTCATGAAACAAAAATCCTTCCACAAGGGAATCGAGCAACTGGTCCAAGAAGGTGCTATCCAGCTCTACAAGAACTACCAGACAGGCGAGTATATGCTGGGGGCTGTTGGTCAGCTCCAGTTTGAAGTTTTCAAACACCGCATGGAAGGTGAGTACAATGCTGAGGTAGTTATGACCCCAATGGGCAAAAAGACTGTTCGTTGGATCAAGCCAGAAGACCTGGATGAACGCATGTCTTCAAGCCGCAATATCCTAGCCAAAGACCGCTTTGATCAACCAGTCTTCCTCTTTGAAAACGACTTTGCCCTCCGCTGGTTCGCGGACAAGTATCCGGACGTGGAGTTGGAAGAGAAGATGTGAGAGTAGTGCAGAAATCGGTAGTTTGCTTTGCAAACTCGATTTCGTCGCACTACCTCCGCAAGGGTCTCCCAAGAATCCAAACGAAGTGAAGGATGATTGGCTGAGACCTACTGCGTCGAGGTTCAGTGAACCTTTTCTAGTTGGAGATGAGAGCCGACGGGAGACGGCTTACCAATGGCTAAGGTTCAGTGGAGTGAAACAGTTCGGGGGAGTGAAACAGTCTTCAGTCAATCCAATCAATCCTATAATAAGTCAGGCAAGTCCTGGCTTTTTTTCATTTTGTTATCATTGCAAAAAAAATATTAGTATAATATACTATAGTAGTATAAATGGAAATGGATTGGAGGTCTGAACTTTGTTTTACTACCTTAGAAAATGCAAGTTGGCAATAGTTTCTTATATTGCTGTGTCGGTGGTCTATGCTCTGATTTTAGCGGCAACGGGTTTTATTTATGCGCGAGTTTCGGAAGCGGCCTTATCTGGTGACCAAAAGGCATTTATGACCAGTTCGGTGATTGCAGTGGTATTCTTTTTATGTGACGGCTATTTTGACTATCTGCCGCGCTATCTAAAATTTAAGTTGATCAATCAGATTATGGAAGAGACGCGCAATCAATTAGTGACTGTCTATGCGCGTGAGGACTTAGGAGAGGCAGCAAAAGACAGTCAGGCAGATAAGGTCCATGTCTTGGTTCATCATCTGAACATCTTAGAAACTACCTATCTAACGCCGCTTCTATCCATGGTGACAAGCATATTAGTCTTTAGTTTTTCCTTGATAGGGGCTCTCTACCTTCAAGGAACCATGGCTATGATCATGTTGGCGCTCTGCTTTATTCCATTTTTGGCTCCGGTGATTAATAAGGGGATTTTAGCTCGTGTGACAAAGGACAGTCAGGAGGAGAAGAATGCCTATCTCGCCTTGTTTAGTGAGTTTGTAGAAGCTCTCTCTTTTATCCGCATCAGCACCATCACGCCAGTTTTTCAAGAAAAGCTGGCGGTATCTAGTCAGGAATACACTAGGCGTGCTAACCGTTTTGCCCAAAAACAATCCCAGACCTATGCGGTTTCCTACAGTTTGAGCAGCGTAGTCTATTCAGGTTCCTGGATTATTGGAGGGATATTTGTCTTCCAAGGTCTGCTGAACATTTCGGATTTGATTGCTATGACAACCCTGATGGGAACTGTAGCAGGTCCTATCCAAACCATGTCAGGCTTGCTGACGGATTATCTTTCTAGTCGGACGGTTGTGGAGGAGTTGACAGGTCTCTTAAATAGGAAGGAAGAAGGTCAAGCTGCCAAGCCAGTTTTGAAGGAATCCATTACGAGCCTTGCTCTGGAAGGGATTGATTGTCGCTATCAAGACCATCTGATTGTGGAGAATTTTTCTTATCTTTTTCACGCCAATAAAAAATATGCTATCTTGGGCAAGAGCGGGAGTGGGAAGACGACCTTGCTCCGCCTCTTGCTGGGGATTCAGAAACCAGAGGCTGGAAGAGTCCTGGTCAACCAGAGGAATCTGGCAGAACTGGATCAGCTTGCCCTCTTTCGGAAAATTTACTACCTACCGCAGAAAACCAATCTATTTACAGCTAGCATCGGGGATAATTTGACCTTGTTTGCGCCCTTAGATGAGAATAAAGCAATGGGTTGCTTGCGGCAAGTTGGTTTAGAGGACTGGTTCTATCGGCAGGGAGATGGATTTGCTACTCTCTTGACCTCTTCTCAGCAATTATCAGGTGGGGAAGAGAGACGGTTTGATTTGGCGCGTGCCCTTTACCGTGATGCAGAAGTCTTTTTATTTGATGAACCTACAACAGGTTTAGATTCTCAAAGCGAACAATTGATTGCAGATAGTCTCGAGAAAATAAGGGACAAACTGGTGATTGTTGTGACACACTCCCAGGAGGAAAGTTTTTTAGCACTCTTTGATGAGCAGGTCCATCTATCAGTTTGACAGCAGCAAAAACTCTTCTGGGGTTTTTGCTTTTTTTATTCCAAATTTTTCGGTAAAATAAGGAAAAGTAAAAAAGGAGTAAACACATGGGTTTATTTTCAGGTTTGATGGGTAATGCCTCGCAGATGAATAATGACAAGGTAGAGCAAGAGTTGGCAGACATCCTTCTGGATGCGGAACAGGTAGAAATGGCCTTTAGTTTGGTCCGCGACCTAATTGTCTTTACCGAGTATCGCTTGATTCTGGTGGACAAACAAGGAATGTCAGGTAAGAAGGTTTCCTACAAGTCTATTCCCTATCGTTCGATTTCACGATTTACGGTTGAAACCTCCGGTCATTTTGATATGGATGCTGAATTGAAGATTTGGATTTCATCTGCTGCAGAACCAGCAGAAACCCTGCAATTCAAGAGTGACAAGAGTGTTATCGCCATTCAAAAAGCCCTTGCCGCTGCAGTTTTGGGCAAATAAGCAATAAAAAAATCGCTGATGCGGTTTTTTTATCTTTTCAAGACTAAATACTTGACAAAAACCTTGTTATACTACATATAACAAGGTTTGACTTTTCAGTCAAACCTCCCTAACGGCAAAAAAATTATTCTATCGCTATCAGGTGTTTGGATGGTGATCAACTCAATTTGTATATAAAAATATAGACAAATACTGGATGATAGCCAAGAATTTGTCCTTTTTCTTATGTAAATGTATATGAAAAACAATACTAAAGTAAACTGGTTTGTTGCATAAAATGAAACGCTTTCAAAATATATTGAAAAAGTATTGACAATGCAAGGTAACTAGCTTACAATAAAGTAGTAGGTTAACTGGTAAAACTGAAAAGGGGGGAACTATGAAAATTATTCTAGTCGCACATGGTCAGTTAGCCAGTGGATTTTTACAGGCCTTAGAGTTGATTACGGGAGACAGCACAGGAGTTCAAGCTATTGATTTCTGTGAAGGTACGACTGTGAAACAACTGGAAGAAGCCTTAGAACAAGCGGTTTTGGGACAAGAATCTGTCTTGTTTTTGAGTGACTTGATGGTGGGAATTCCCTTCAAGTCTGTTGGAGTAGTACAAGAGAAATTTCCAAATGTGTCATCACGTTTGGTGTCAGGTTTGAACTTGTCTATGTTGTTGGAAGCAAACTTTTTGAAACTAGATTCTGATCTAGACCAACTGGCGAGTAAACTGGTTAATAGCGGTAAAAATGCTATCCAAAGCTTGTAAGTGGGTAAAACGTTTTACCTTATAGGGAGAAATACAATGAGAGAAATATGGATTGACCCGATTTTTCGATCGGAAGAGTACAAGCAATACCCACTTTTGACTATGAGTGATTTAGAGGAAGCCTTGGCCCAGGCTGTGGATCAAGTGAGGTTGAATTGTGAGCGATTTGATGGTGTTTTTCCATCCTCCTATACCAATGACTATCTGTATAGTCCTCATCAAGAAATGAAATGGACAAATGGCTTTTGGCCGGGCTTGATTTGGTTGGCTTATGATCTGACCAAGGATGACTATTTTAAAGTCAAGGGGCAGGAGTATAGCAAGTTGATGCGAGAGTATTTGGCCCAGCCCTCACTAACTCTATCTCACCATATTGGTATGCTTTATCAGCTTTCTTGTGTGGCAGATTACCGTTCAACAGGAAGTCTTGAGGCTCGTGAAACTGCCTTGTTGGCGGCCCAAGCCTTAGCGGACCGCTACCAAGAAAAGGGGCAATTTATTCAAGCACTTGGTGCAGTGGGGGATGTCGCAGAGTTTCGTCTGATGATTGAAGGCTTGATGAACCTTCAACTCCTATTTTTTGCTTACAAAGAAACTGGTAATCAGTCTTATCTCGAAATAGCACGCCAGCATTTCCACACATCTGTGAAGACCGTGATTCGTAGTGATTCATCGACTTTCCGTTCCTTCTACTTTGACCCTGAAACAGGACGACCCTCACATGGTGTGACTAGAAGAGGATTCAGCGATGATACGTCTTGGGCACGAGGTCAGGCTTGGGCGATTTATGGAACCAGTTTGACTTATGCAGGCCTCAAGGATTCCTTGTGCATCGACCTCTTCAAAGGTGTGACCGACTATTTCTTAAATGAATTACCTGAAGACCATGTTTCTTATTGGGATCTCCTATTTGGAGATGGAGATGATCAGGCCAAGGATTCGTCAGCAACGGTAATCGCTATTTGTGGTATACATGAGATGTTGAAATACCTCCCTGAAATTGATGAAGATAAGGAAACCTATCGCTATGCCATGCACGATATGTTACGTTCCATCTTGACCAACTATCGTAACCACCAACAGGTGGCAGGTGAACCACTCTTGTTACAAGGAGTCTATTCTTGGCAAGAATCTAAAGGTGTGAATCAAGGAACTATTTTTGGAGATTATTTCTATCTGGAAGCCTTGGTTCGGTTTACAAAAGATTGGCAATCTTTCTGGAAATAAAATGAAGGACACGCTCTTTGGCGTGTTTTTGTCTTGTTAACAAGCAAGAAATCATCCATCAAAAACTTATGTCATTCCTTACATAAATAAGTAATTGTAGAGTCAAACGCCATCCTGTGATATAATATCCCTAATGAAGGAGGGGAAGAGCGGGTGACCAGGAAGTTAACCATCAAAGATATAGCACAACTAGCTCAAACATCAAAAACAACAGTTTCTTTCTATCTGAATGGAAAGTTTGAGAAAATGTCGTCTGAGACCAGAGAGCGGATTGAAGCCGTTATCAAGGAGACCAACTACCGACCGAGTGCCTTGGCGAGGAGCTTGAATTCGAAAAAAAACGGGCTTAATCGGTGTCTTAGTTGGGGAGATTGACCATCCCATTACCAGTCAAGTGATTGCAGGTATTGAACAAGAAGCACGAAAACAGGGCTACCAAGTCTTGCTAGGAAAAAGTAAGTTTCAAGTGGAAGTGGAAGAAAAAATCTTGGATTCTATGTTGTTACAAGGGGTAGAAGGTTTTATCATCCAGCCTAGTGCAACGATTCGAAAATACAGTAATCTTTTGCAACAAACTGGCGGTTTAGTCTTTTTTGACAGTCAAATCTTTGAACATCGTTCGAGTTGGGTTAAGTCCGATCTTTATCATGCCGTTTATGAAGCCGTTAGTCAAATGATTGACAAGGGCTACAAAGAATTTATCTTGATTTCTGCAGAAACTAGTCGACATTCGACTAGACTGGAAAAAGTTGCTGGTTTTATCGATGCTGTGACAGATAATAATAAAACATTTTCAGAGTACATCCTTTCAGATCAGGTCTTTTCAAATGAGGAAGTGGAAGCCTTCTTGCAAGAGCATTTGAACCAGGACAAGGAAACCCTGATTGTTGTTGTTAATATTTGGGCGTTGCCACATGTCTATCACTTGATGAAGAAGATGGAAATTGCTTTTCCAAAGACTGGATTGATTGGGTTTGAAAATAGTGAGTGGACGGATTTTTCTACACCAGCCATTTCGACAATTGTTCATGATGGGATAAAATTGGGGGAAAGTGCAGCAGAGACTCTTATCAGTCAATTGAGAGATCAAAATCAAGAACCGATTCATCGTGTCATTGAATGCATAACTCAATGGAAAGAATCGACCAAATAGCTTCGAAGTTTTTCCACCGTTCTCTTTAAGGTCTTGTTAATCTTGTTTTTGTGGAATACTATCACTTTGTAGTTATTGAGAAAAAAGAATTGAAGTAAAATCAAGCAATCTCGCAAGGGATTGCTTTTTATGAAAACGTATTATTTTGATTTTCAAGGCAAAAGCCAACCTTTACGTTTAGAATGTGTTATACTAGGTAAGTTGCAAGTCTGATACTGGTTAGTTCGCTGCCAGTGGAAATAATTGTTACAAAAAAGTGAGATAAGGTAGCTTCGCACTGCCTTTTAGAAAAGAGAATACATTGAAATTTACTGAATTAAATCTATCAGAAGACATTTTGCTTGCCGTTGAGAAGGCTGGTTTTGAAACGCCGTCACCAATTCAGGAGCAGACTATTCCGCTTGCTTTGGAAGGCAAGGATGTGATTGGTCAGGCCCAGACGGGGACAGGGAAAACCGCAGCTTTTGGTCTGCCAACCCTCAACAAGATTGACATTGACAATCAAGCTATTCAAGCCTTAATTATTGCCCCAACACGTGAGTTGGCGGTGCAAAGCCAGGAAGAACTCTTCAAATTTGGTCGTGAGAAGGGTGTAAAAGTTCGCTCTGTTTACGGCGGTTCTAGCATTGAAAAACAAATCAAGGCCCTTCGTTCAGGTGCCCATATCGTAGTTGGTACACCTGGTCGTCTCTTGGACTTGATTAAGAGAAAGGCTCTCAAGCTTGACGGAGTTGAAACCCTCATTCTTGACGAAGCGGATGAAATGCTTAACATGGGCTTCTTGGATGATATTGAAGCCATCATCGAACGTGTGCCAGCGAGTCGCCAGACCCTTCTATTTTCTGCGACCATGCCTGAGCCAATCAAGCGTATCGGTGTCAAGTTCATGAAAGAGCCCGAGCACGTTAAGATTGCAGCCAAGGAATTGACCAACGTCAACGTGGATCAATACTATATCCGTGTCAAAGAGAATGAAAAATTCGACACCATGACTCGCCTCATGGATGTTGACCAGCCAGAATTGTCTATCGTCTTCGGTCGTACCAAACGCCGTGTTGACGAATTGACGCGTGGACTCAAACTGCGTGGTTTCCGTGCAGAAGGTATCCACGGAGATTTGGACCAAAATAAACGCCTGCGTGTTATCCGCGATTTCAAGGGAGATCAAATTGATGTCCTCGTTGCGACGGACGTAGCAGCACGTGGTTTGGATATCTCAGGTGTAACGCATGTCTATAACTACGATATTCCACAAGACCCTGAAAGTTACGTGCACCGTATCGGACGTACAGGTCGTGCTGGCCAGTCTGGTCAATCGATCACCTTTGTTTCGCCAAATGAAATGGGTTACTTGGCTATCATCGAAGAGTTGACCAAGAAACGTATGAAGGGGCTCAAGCCTGCGACAGCTGAAGAGGCTTTTGAAGCGAAGAAAAAAGTTGCTCTGAAAAAGATTGAGCGTGACTTCGCAGACGAGACCATTCGTGGAAACTTTGATAAGTTTAAGAAAGACGCAGTTAAGTTGGCGGCCGAATTTACCCCTGAAGAGCTTGCACTCTACGTACTCAGCCTGACCGTACAAGATCCAGATAGCTTGCCAGAAGTGGAAATCGCGCGTGAAAAACCACTGCCATTCAAGTTTGCTCCTGGTCAAGCCAAGGGCAAAGGTGGACGTGGAGGTCGCGACCGTGATCGTGGTGGCCGTCGTGACGGTGACCGAAATCGTGATCGCGGAGGACGCCGTGGAGACCGCAACCGTCGCGATGACAAGTTCAAACGTGACAACCGCCGTCAAGACAACAAAAAACCACACCAACGCACCTCAAGTGAAAAGCAAACAGGCTTTGTAATTCGCAATAAGGGTGAGAGATAAAAAGTATATTTTTACAAGGAGTATTTTCTAAGAGAAGGTACTCTTTTTTGTTGTTCATAAATGCATATTCTAAAACATGAAGAATTCGCGATAAAGAACATGCTCAAAATTTTTAGCAGTTGGATAAAATATCTATTAATTTAGACGGTTAAATTCCTTAATAAACCACACACACACATATATATATATATATATATATGTGTGTGTGTGTGTGTGTGTGTATACATATACGCTACAAACCCACGTAAAGTCTATTATATTTACTTAAAATTGCACATAATTCCTTGAAAAAACCTTCACAAAATGTTAATATATATGTTTTTCAAAAAACAATATCAATATAATGAAAAGAGGTCCATTTATGAAAAAAGGAAAGAAAGGTTTCGATTGGTATGCTGCAAGACAGCGGTTTTCAATCAGAAAATTTCATTTTGGCGCTGCCAGCATACTTTTAGGTGTATCGCTGGTTCTTGGTACAGGGACTAAGGTAAGTGCTAGCGAGGAAATACCTGTTTCTCCTCTTGGGCAGGAAGTCGTTGTGAGTGAAGAAAGATCAGATGGCTTGCCACTTTCAGAAGAAGTTTCGCCTGAAACATCGACACTTTTGCCTGTTAGTGAAGCTGTAAAGGAAGAAGTGGTCACAGAACCAGTTCAACCAGCTGACGTTTTGCAAAGTGAAGAAGTCCAGTCAGACCCAAATCACCCTGTGGAAGAAGAGGCTTTGTCTAGACAAGCTGTAATTTCCTATACTGTCCGCTATATTGACCCTATGAATGAGGTAATTTCATCAGAAACCTTATCCATGGAGGTGACAACTGTTGATCAGCAAGCTAGCTACAGTCTGGTACAAGGTTCTACATTACCAGAGGGTTATCGTTTGGTAGTAGACCAGGCTGCTCAGCAGACAGTAGATATCCTTGAAGGTGTGGATAATCTTATAACCTTCCGCATTGAGAAAATTGATAGTAGCAGTACGGAACTTACTGAAGATACAGTTTCCCCTCAAGTAGAGAATGTTAGTCAGCCTAGTTCAGCAGGTGTAGAAGGTAGGGCTGAGGAAAGGGTAGTCGTTGAAGAAGTGGTCAAGACAGAAGTGTCAGTCCCTATTTCACCGTCCCTGACAGAGTTATCGAAAGAATTTGTAGAACCAGTAAGCGAACGGACAGTACATATTCCATATAAGGTTGTTCAAACCGATGTGGAAACTGGTGAAGAGAAGAAGCTTGGTCAAGTAGGCTATGTTTCTGTTACGACTACTGATGAAGTAGCAAAGACGGAAGTAACTGTCACTGCAGACAAGCTAGATTCAGGCTATAGTCTTGCAGATGATCAGCCAAATGTCATAACTAAAGTTGTAGCAGAAAATGAAACCAATATTCTTTCTTTTGCTGTGACGCGTAAAAAAGATGAGAAGGATAATCCGCTGACAGAAACGACCGTTACAGCTAGTGGCGATGCGGAAGGGACAAGTGGTTTTAGGACTATCGAAAATGCACCAAGAAGTACAAATACAGTTTCTTATGTAACTACTGAATGGGTTATTCCGGACGAAGTTAAGGCTGCTAATACAGGTTTGGATGTAGCAGCTGGTGATGCAAGTGTAGCAGAAGCAACAACAGCAGTACCTACAGCGTATAAAACAACGCTACCTGATGGACGAGAAGTCTTTATGGTATTAAGTTTGAATTCTCAGATAGAACCAAACAAGACAACGACATTTAATAACAAATATAATAAAGATTACTTCTTCCAATTTTCTATCTCTAAAGAAGGAGAAATCAACAAGGTATATGCAGATTTAGTTGATAAGCGTCAGAATAATAAAATTTTAGAATCGATAGAGATTGCCCAAGGTTCTACAGCTAAGTTTAATACCTTATCTCAATATGAGAACGCTGGTTATACATATCGTTTTCAATTCACCCCAGATCCGAGTAATTCTACAAGCAAAAACTTAAAAATCAACAACCCTAATGGTGGCAATGTCAATACAGTCATTTATGATAAGGTTAGTCCAAATTCTGTTGGGACAGAACTGAATATTTTTAATGTTTTAGTTCCGGTTCGTACGACACAAGAAACGAAATATGTCGTAAAAGCTACAGAAAAGAGAGCAGAAGAAACGCTAGCTACCTATATCCAAAAAGGAGCATTAACTGGAGATAGTTATACTATTGCAGGTGCGTTAGATTTTGATAAATATGAGCTAATTGCCGAAGATGTGCCGACTGTTCTACAGGGAGATTTGGCAGCAGATTACAAGGTCGGAGCAAAAACGATTCAAAGTATCATGACGCACAATTTGGTGCGTGTCTTGGAAGTTACCCAAAAAGACGGTACCCACAAAGCACATATTTACCTACTGAATCCAGATGGACCAAATAGATTAGCGCTTGATAGAAAAACAAATATTACGGAAGCAGACCTTACATCAGAAAACTTTATCAAATTCTTTACATCTGAGGAAATTGTTCCAGGTGCAGTGAATACATTGGAAGGTAGGTATAGCTATACTTCCAAACATCAGTTTGAAAGTTTCAAAACAGATCCTCATACGTTTACCAATGTTATTACTGGTGAAACAATGCTCCTTAGTAAGAATGGAGAATCTTTCCCAGAAGGTAATTTCTTTATTCCAGAACACAAAGCTGTCAGCTTAAAAGGTAAAGATGGAAAGGCATTCGGCTTTGGTGGTGCTACACTTCGTATGGTTAATGACAATGTTTCTAATGAACAGCATGTGACCTATTACTATGCCGAAAAAGGTGGGGTTGTCGTCCATTATGTCGATGAGACAGGTCAACCTATATTGCAAAGTGTAACCTTAGTTGACCACGGTACAACGGGTACCCAATATAATACAGCATCACTCCGTGATACTGAGAAGACAATAAATGGTACCCGCTATTTGTTTAAACAAGTAGATTCAACAACATCTGCCCTAAAACCAGTTACTGAAAATACAGCCGAATTGCGTCACATTGTTAAAGTGTCTGAAGAGACAGGTAATATTGAACGTGATACGTTGAAGGAACTGACCTATGTTTATGAAAAGGCAGCTAAGGCTAAGATAGAAATTTATACAAAAACAGTTAATGTTGAGAATAATCAAGAAGGACCAGAAGTCCTTGATACGAGTTTTATTGAGCAAGATAGAAAAGGTTCTGCTATTTCAACGACAGCAACTAACGACTACCTCCGTGACAAATTAAATGATGGCTATGAGATAGTCAGTGATAATTTCATGAATGCTGCAGCGACATTTGATAGTGTTAATGACATTGATGGACAAGATCCAAGCCAGGTATTTAAAATTGTCCTACGTGAAAGAATTAAGACGGTAACTCCCGATGCTCCAAAAGAACCGAATACTCCTTTAGATCCAACTAATCCAACAGGACCGAAATATCCAGAAGGAGTACGTGCTACTGATTTGAACGAGAGCGTTAAGCGTACTATCAAGTATCAGTATGAGGGTGGAGCAGAGGCTAGACCAACAGTTGAAGAAACACTAACATTCACTCGTACTGCTAAGGTAAATGTCGTTACTGGAGCTCTTGCCTATACTCCGTGGTTCTCAACTGATGACGACTTCAACCAGGTAGATACAGAAGCAATCGCAGGTTACACACCAGACAAGGCAAGTGTGGCAGCTGAAGCAGATGTGCCAGCAGAAGCACCAGACAAGGAAGTTATCGTGACTTATGTCAAGGATGCACAAAAAGCCACCATCACATACCAAGATGAAGGTGGTAATCAACTGGGTACTGTCGATGAAGTCACAGGTAAGTCAGGCGAGCCAATCAACTACACCACGACAGCCCGTATCACAGAGCTCATCAACCAAGGTTATGAAGTTGTGACAGATGGCTTTACTAGAGAAGGTGGACAAGTCTTCGATACGGATAAGACCACTGACCAGACCTTCACCGTTGTTGTGAGAGCTAAAGTGGTGACAGTTACACCAGAAGATCCGAAGAATCCAGGTACTGAGGTTGACCCAGGTAATCCAGACGGACCAGAATGGCCAGATGGAGTCAAAGCTACAGACTTAAATGAGACTGTAACACGTACTATCAAGTACCAATACGAAGATGGAAGCCAGGCTAAGGATGATGTCGTAGAAACCTTGACTTACAAACGTACTGCGACCGTCAACCTAGTGACTAAAGAAGTGACCTATGGTGAGTGGACTTCTACAGATAATGCATTTGACAAAGTAGATACAGAAGCAATCGCAGGTTACACACCAGACAAGGCAAGTGTGGCAGCTGAAGCAGATGTGCCAGCAGAAGCACCAGACAAGGAAGTTATCGTGACTTATGTCAAGGATGCACAAAAAGCCACCATCACATACCAAGATGAAGGTGGTAATCAACTGGGTACTGTCGATGAAGTCACAGGTAAGTCAGGCGAGCCAATCAACTACACCACGACAGCCCGTATCACAGAGCTCATCAACCAAGGTTATGAAGTTGTGACAGATGGCTTTACTAGAGAAGGTGGACAAGTCTTCGATACGGATAAGACCACTGACCAGACCTTCACCGTTGTTGTGAGAGCTAAAGTGGTGACAGTTACACCAGAAGATCCGAAGAATCCAGGTACTGAGGTTGACCCAGGTAATCCAGACGGACCAGAATGGCCAGATGGAGTCAAAGCTACAGACTTAAATGAGACTGTAACACGTACTATCAAGTACCAATACGAAGATGGAAGCCAGGCTAAGGATGATGTCGTAGAAACCTTGACTTACAAACGTACTGCGACCGTCAACCTAGTGACTAAAGAAGTGACCTATGGTGAATGGACCTCAGCTGATGATGACTTCGACAAAGTAGACACACCAGCTATTGCAGGTTACACTCCAGACAAGGCAAGTGTCGAAGCAGAACTAGACGTGCCAGCTACTGCAGCAGACAAAGAAGTCATCGTGACTTATGTCAAAGACGCCCAAAAAGCGACCATCACATACAAAGATGAAGGTGATCAACAGCTAGGAGCTATTGATGAGGTAACAGGTAAGTCAGGCGAGCCAATCAACTACACCACAACAGCTCGTATCACTGAACTCACTAACCAAGGATACGAAGTAGTAAGTGACGGCTTCACTAAAGATGGTGGACAAGTATACGACACAGACAAAGCTACAGACCAAACATTCGAAGTAGTAGTCAGAGCAAAAGTAGTAACAGTCACACCAGAAGATCCGAAAGATCCAGGCACTGAGGTAGATCCAGGCAACCCAGACGGACCAGAGTGGCCAGACGGAGTGAAAGCAACAGATCTGAACGAAACAGTAAAACGTACCATCAAGTACCAATACGAAGACGGATCAGAAGCTCAGCCAGATGTCGTAGAAACCTTGACCTACAAACGTACTGCGACCGTTAACCTGGTAACTAAAGAAGTGACTTATGGCGACTGGACATCAACAGATGACGACTTCGATAAGGTAGATACTCCAGCTATTGCAGGCTACACAGCAGACAAAGCAAGTGTAGAAGCAGAACTAGACGTGCCAGCTACTGCAGCAGATAAAGAAGTCATCGTAAGATATGTCAAAGACGCTCAAAAAGCGACCATCACCTATCAAGATGAGAATGGTCAGCAGTTGGGTGGCATTGATGAAGTGATCGGTAAGTCAGGTGAGCCAATTAATTACACCACCACAGCACGTATTACCGAATTGACTAACCAAGGTTATGAGGTCGTGACAGATGGCTTCACCAAGGAAGGTGGACAAGTATTTGATACAGATAAGGATACCCCTCAGACTTTCACTGTCATTGTGAAAGCTAAGGTTGTCTCTATCACCCCAGATACTCCACAGACCCCAGTTACGCCAGTGGATCCGAATAATCCAGACGGACCGAAATGGCCAGATGGCTTGAAGGAAAGTGACCTCAATCAAACAGTGACACGGACCATCAAGTATGTGTATGAGGATGGAAGTCCAGTCTTGAATTCAGATGGTAGTCCGCTAATCGTTACGCAGACAGCAAGCTTTAAACGAAGTGCTACTGTTAATCTTGTAACTGGCCAAGTAACTTATGGTGCTTGGTCTGAGGATCAGACTGTGCCAGCTGTTCCATCTCCAATCATCTTGGGATACTATACGGAAACAGCAAGTGTAGCAGCTCATACCTTTACTGTGACAGATATAGATCAGTCTATTACTGTAGTTTATAAGAAACTAGGTGCTTGGGTACCAAACATCCCAGGTCAGCCTGTGACCCCTATTCCGTATCCAAACCATCCAACGGATCCAGGTAAACCAGGTACCGACCTACCAGTTCTGCCTCATATTCCAGGCTATGTTCCAGTTGGACCAGACGGTGTCACACCATTGACCCCAGTCGATCCAAATGATCCAAGTAAGGGTTACAATTTGCCACCGGTTCCATCAGATCCATCAGATGATGTACCGATTACTTATGTACCATTTGAACCAGTTCTACCTACACATCCAACCTCACCGAGTCAGTCTAATACTTCGAAAGTAGAAAAAACAAGTCCAAGCACTTTGCCAAATACAGGTGATAGTAGTGCAGATATTATCTGGATGACAGGGCTTAGCTTGTTATTAGCTACAATCGGTATGGTTGTGAAAGTTCATAGAGAAGAGTAGTTCTCAGTGTACATGAACAAGAGAGGATTTTCCTCTCTTGTTTTTTTTTCACCGGAACCCCACTTAGAAGACCATCAAATGTCCCTGATTTCCTATAATTCCTTTAATAATTGATGTTTTTTTGCTATACTAAATACAGTGAAATTAGGAGGGTTGATCATGGGCGTTTTGACAATGGATAAAGACTTTGTATTCTAAAAACATTACAAAGGAGAAAGACATGATTACTTACAAACAAAATCCTCAACTTGATTTTCAAGCTGTCCTAGACCTCTATGCCTCTGTGGGTTGGACAAACTACACTGCTTGTCCAGAACGGTTGCAAAAAGCTTTAGAAAATACTCTATTGGTTTTGGCTGCCTTTGATGGAGAGCAACTTGTAGGTTTGTTACGAGCAGTAGGTGATGGCTATTCCATTGTTTTCATTCAGGATATTTTAGTCCTGCCCGCTTATCAGCGACAAGGGATTGGACGCCAACTCCTGGAACAAGCCATTACACACTTTTCAGAGATCTATCAGCTCCATCTCTTGACGGACAATACTAAGAAAACACGATCTTTCTATGAAGCACTCGGTTTCACGGATGTGGACAGTCTAGGCTGTGTTGCTTTTACTTATTTAAAATAGGGAATGATTTAGAAATGGAGAGGATGGTTGACCAGCTTCTTGCTTTGAGCAGATGATTTGAATAATAAATCAAAAAGAGTAGAATATAATTATCAATAATTAGTAACAAGGAGAAAAACAATGGCAAGTCTATTAATCGTAAAAGCCCACCCACTTAATGCACAAAAGTCTTACGCCTTGCGGGCCTTGGAAGAGTTTCAAACTCGTTACGCCAGTTTGCACCCAGAAGATCAGATAGAAGTTGTGGATGTCTTTGAAGACCAGATTCCTGCCTTGGATAAATCCTTGTTAGAGGCCATGGGAGCTGCGAAAAAAGGCGAGAGTATCAGTCTTGAGCAAGCAGAGCTATTGGGCCGTTACAACGCTTTGACCCAGCAATTTCTTGCAGCTGATAAGATTGTCGTCGTCAATCCCCTTTGGAACCTCAATGTGCCCAGTCAGTTGGTATCTTGGGTCAATACCATCAATGTAGCAGGTCTGACTTTTAAGTATGGCCCAGAAGGCTCTATCGGACTGGTCAAAGATAAGAAGCTCCTGCACATCCAGTCCAATGGTGGTGTTTATGCAGGTCAGGATCCAGCTGCCCAGTACATCAAGTCTATCTTTGAATTTTTAGGCTTTGAAGACATTCATCAGGTCTTTATCGAAGGGCAATCTGCCGATCCGAGCCAGGCTCAGGCTATTTTTGAAGAGGCAATGGCTAAAATTGATCGGATTTTAGAAAGATTTTAAGTAAATCGGATTTGGCTCAGCCAACTCCTTTTTTTGTTGAAAGATATTTACTGTTGACATTATAGACCAAGTGGTCTATAATAATAAATCGGAGGGAAGATCATGAGAAAAGAAGAAAAAACGAGACTTCGCAGAGAAATGATCATTGCCGCAGGATTGAGGGAATTTGCTGCCAAGGGTTACAAGGGATTTATCATCAATGAACTTTGTAAGGTAGATGGGATTTCAAAAGGTGTCTTGTACCACAATTTCTCAGGGAAAGCTGACCTCTACCTGACTTGTGTTCAGGAGAGTTTTGAAAAAGCCTTGACCATCTTTTTGGGGGAAGATGGTCAAGTGCCAACTCTGGCTGCTTATATGGAAAGACGACACCAATTTTATCGGGACTTTCCAGAGCATAGTCATATTTTCTTTGAAGCTATGATTGCAACACCAAAAGAGTTGGAGGTGGAAATAGCACCTCAGAAGGCTGTATTTTTAGACTTGAATGAACAGGTTTGTCAAAAATTACTATTAGAATCCAAACTGAAAGACCATATTGATGAAAAGAAGGCCATGGCCTATCTACGCTTGATTCAGGACATGTTTCGTTCTTACTATCTAACCGTTTCGTCAGACAGCAGTTTGACAGATTTGGTATCGGGCTACGAAAATCAATTATCACAGGTTTTGGATATGATGGTGTATGGAATCATTAAGGACTAGTTCCTTAAAAAAAGGGGTAGACAGAAATGTCAAAAAATTGGAAATGGTTATTATTGCTTGCGGGTATCTTTTCTGTATTTGCTGGTTTTCAAATGTTGGTGAATCCGGCTATTAGTCTTGCTTCAATGACTTTCTTGTTTGCACTTGTATTTGCAGTTCAGGGGATTTCTGAGATTGTGAATTATTTTAAAGCAGAAGAAAATCATGGTTGGAACTTGTTTGGCGGGATTGTAACGCTTATCTTGGCCCTTGCCTTGTTCTCAGGTAGTTTTATCGAACTGGTAACCTTTGTGCCATTCATCATTTCATTCTGGGCTTTGAGCAACGGAATTACCAAAACAATTGTTGGTTTCAAGGTTCGTAAGACAGATAAGTCAGTCGGCACACCACTTGTATGGATGGGAATTTTGGGAATCATTGCAGGTTTAATCATGATGGGCCACCCATTGATGACAGGATTCTTGATCAGCTACACCATTGCCTTTGTCTTTATTTATCAAGGGATTGTAGCGGTTGTTCAATTTTTCAAAATAAAATAATGAAAAGAGGCGATACTGCCTCTTTCTTGTAGGTAGAGTATGTTCGAAAAAAAAAGAAATTCACCTGACCGCCATTGGTTTGGTTTACAGTAGTGTCATTGCCTTGGTTTCGTATGGGTTTATCATGGCTGAAAAGGTTATTAGTCACTTTTTATGGGAAAGTCTGCCTCATCAGTTTCATTTTGAAACGGTCTATTCGATTCTGATCTTGGTTATTTTAACTTGTTTGGTCATTCTTCTAAAAACTAAGTGGGGGAATTTGCCTAAGACCAGTCATGATTTGCTTCATGAATTGGGACATGAAGGAACGGTGGCTTATCAGAATACCTGGCGTAATTTAGTTTTGGCACTGGTCATTTTGGTTTCGGGTGCTGGTGTTGGTCCGGAAGCACCTCTTCTTGGAGCAGTGATTGCCTATTCCATCTGGCAGGCGGATAAGTTACGTTATCTGGAAGCCAACTGGGAGAAGTTGAGAGGACAGGGGATAGGAAAGTGGATAAATTATCTATTTCATCCTAGCGCTTATCTTTTGCCTTATCCCAGCAGTCAAAAGCAGACAGGGAAACGATTACGCAATTTGTTGATTGCCAATGGTTTGTTTGTCTTTTGGCTCATGATGCGATTGACAGACCAGCCGTATTTTGTCACTAAGTTAGGTGAAACAAGTTGGACTTTGACAGATATTCTTATCTTCTTGCCACTTTGTTTCTATGGATTTTTAGTAGGAAAAGGTTATTCTTGGTTGAAACCTTTTATTCGTGCACGTTTAGACAGGTTAAATCTTTCCTTATCTATCAAGATTAGCCTTGGAGCCTTAAGCATTTTCCTAGTGACCATGCTGGCTCCGACCCTGCTTTTCTCTGGGCAACACAGCCTGCATTCCATTGTGGAAGTGGGAATGGAGACTCCTATTCTTACTCTCATCCTTCTATCTTTTGCCAAATTGCTTTTCTTAGACTTTTGTCTATGGACAGGTTGGACTGGTGGAGATATTTTTCCGGTAACCTTTGCTGCTTTTTTGCATGGATTTGCGGTGGCACAGCTTTTTCCACAAGCAGACAGTCTGTTTGTCGTTTTGGTCGTGAGCTTGTCTATGGCCATTGCTCTGCTTGAAAAGGAATGGCTGGCAGGTATATTTATCAGTCTCTTCTTCCCACTTCAGCTCCTACCAGTTTCCTTGCTAGTAATTGGTTTGACAATTGCAGGCAGAAAATACTGGCTAGGCCATCAAAAACAAGAAAAAACTGGTTCTTAAGAGCCAGTTTTTTGCTTGTCCTGTTCGATTGCTAAAGAATAATGCTTGCTGACCTCAGTATAGTAGCTGACGACCAATCCAGACAGGCTCCCCAAAAAGAGAATGCCGTAAATAGCTAAGATAATGCTGATAATCCGTCCAAAAGCAGTGGTGACTAGCAAATCTCCATAGCCAACAGTCGTCGCTGTGACAAAGCTGTACCAGAGACTGTCCCCATAGCTAGTAAAATCTGGCTCCAACCAGAGCAGTAATCCAGCTGCAAGAAAGATAAAACTGAAAAAGGAAGTGAGAAAAGTGGCGAAGCCAGTCACTCTCAAGATATGCCAAATGATGCGAAGGCGGTGGCTTTGTTTCTTATTTTGTATCATTTTTTCTGCTTTCTGCAATATAATCTAATTTACTCTGCCGACTGCGTTTCTTAAACAAAGCTTCGGCAGACATGGCTTCCTGCTTACTAGCAAAGGTTTCTTGATAGACCAGGCTGACAGGTAGGCGTCCGCGGGTGTACTTGGCCCCTTTCCCACGATTATGGGTAGCAAGCCGCTTCTCCACATCAGTCGTATAACCAGTATAAAGACTCCCGTCGGCACATTCTAAGACATAAAAGTAGGCCTTATTTTCCATAATAAATCTCATGAATAGCAGGAGTATAGTCGCCGTTTTCCTCATGGACAACCAGAGGTGGCAGGATGTGCAGACCGTCCACCGAGCCGTCCTTGATAGCCTCAATCAGCAACATATTGGCCTCCTTGCTGGCCTTGGGATAGACAAACTGGATACGTTTGGGAGCCAGCTTGTAGGTTCTTAGTGTGTCCAAAATATCTAAAAATCGGTCGGGCCTGTGGACCATGGCCAAGCGACCATTGGATTTGAGTACCTGTTGGGCCACCTGGCAGATACTGTCTAGGTTGGTCGCGATTTCGTGTCTGGCCAGAAGATAATGCTCGCTTTCATTGAGGTTTGACTGTTTATCCACCTTGAAGTAGGGAGGATTGCAGAGCATCAAATCCACCTTGGACCGCAAATCATACTGGGGCAGGTTTGCCAAGTCATCATTGATAACCGAAACCCGTTCCTCCAGACCATTGAGGGTGATGGAACGTCGGTTCATGTCAGCAAGCCGTTCCTGCAACTCGACCTGAATAATCTGAGCCTTGGTGCGTGTGGAGGCAAAGAGGCCCACCGCCCCATTTCCACTACAAAGATCAACAATCAGCCCCTTCTGAGCAGGCATTTTTGGAAAACGTGAGAGGAGGACACTGTCGATCGAGTAGCTAAACACCTCCCGATTTTGAATAATCTGAACATCTGTCGAGAAGAGCTGGTCAATCCGCTCTCCGTCTAATAAAACTGGATTGTGCATGAGATTATTATAGCATAACCTGGAGATGTAGTTGTATATTTTTCTCTCGGTAAAAGTGTGGTATAATAGAAGAACTGAAAAGGAGAAGATGATGTTTTATTCCTATCTACGAACTCTACTGACATTTTTACTTTGGGCAATTAATGGCAATATTCACTACCATGATAGGGATAATATCTTGCCACAGGAGGAAAATTATATCCTCATCGCCCCGCACAAAACCTTCTGGGACCCAGTTTTTCTAGGCTATGCGGCTGCTCCTAAGCAGTTCATCTTTATGGCTAAAAAAGAACTCTTCAAGGACCGTGGGTTTGGCTGGTGGATTTCAAAATGTGGCGCCTTTCCCATTGACCGTGAAAATCCTGGTATGGCAGCCATCAAGTATCCAGTTAACATGTTGAAAAAAAGTGACCGTTCGCTGGTCATGTTTCCTTCTGGAAGTCGTCATTCATCTGAGCTAAAAGGTGGTGTGGCGGTCATTGCCAAGTCAGCCAAGGTCAAGCTCATGCCAGCAACCTATGTGGGTCCCATGACTATCAAAGGACTCTTAGCTGGTGAGCGAATCGATGTGGCTTTTGGAAATCCTATCTATGTTTCAGACATCAAGCGAATGGACGATGCAGGTACAGCAGAAGTAACTAGCCGTATCGAGGCTGAGTTCAAACGCTTGGACGATTACGCAGCCTCTTTCCAGACCAAGAAAAAGCCAAATTTCTTGACCTATATCTATCGTATCCCAGTTCTTTTACTGGTTGCTCTTATCTTGGGTCTGACCTATATCTTTAGCTACCTTGCTAGCTTCTTCTGGCAACCAAGCACTCAACTCGATAAGTAAATTTTTTAAACTCGCAACTTGCGGGTTTTTTTGTATGTTTTTCGAATAAAACAAGTGGAGGTAGAATATGGAGAAATACAAAGAATTACTTAAAGAATACAAATGGCAGTTTGCGATTCCATTAGTAGCTGTTGTGCTTGTAGGAACATTTTTATTCTTCAATCAGCCGGCTAAGTCTGACCAGACAGGTCTAACTGATTTTCCCCAGACCGAGCAAACGTCGAGCAGTCAGGAGCAGGCTGAGGAGTCTAGCTCGGAAACCAGTGAAGAGCCCAGCCAGCTGGTCGTTGATGTCAAGGGAGCGGTGGAAAAACCAGGACTCTACACTTTAGAAGCTGGTGCGCGTGTCAATGATGCTGTTGAGGCGGCTGGCGGCTTGACCAGTCAGGCAGATCCTAAGTCGGTCAATCTGGCTCAGAAGCTCAGCGACGAAGCGGTGGTCTATGTGGCCAGCAAGGAAGAAAATATCTCGGTGGTGGCTAGCACGACTGCCAGCTCGGCTATTTCTCAAAAAGGAAATGAAAGCAAGGTCAATCTCAACACGGCGACCGAGGCAGACCTGCAGACCATTTCGGGCATAGGTGCCAAGCGGGCGGCGGACATTATCGCCTATCGTGAGGCCAACGGCGGCTTCCAGTCGGTAGACGACCTCAACAATGTATCGGGTATCGGCGACAAGACAATGGAAAGTATCCGACCTTATGTCACGGTTGAGTAAGCTCCCCTGTCAGCCCATTCACCTGGCTCTTTTGGTGGTGGCGGCCTACTTTGCAGTCCACTCTTTCTCCTTGTTGACAATGGGCCTGTTGAGTTTGGCAGCAGTTGTTTTTTGGATTCGGCAAGGCGAGACAGTTTTTCTCAAGACGCTACCGCTTTTAGCCCTATGTGGTCTGTTTTTCTGCTACCAAAAGGTCCAATGGGAGCGGACAGACCAGTCAGCCCCAGAGCAAGTCACAACTGTGCAGGTCATTCCAGATACCATAGACATCAATGGCGACAACTTGTCTTTTCGTGGTCGGGCTGACGGAGAAACCTATCAGGTGTTTTACAAATTAGCCAGTCAGGAGGAGCAAGCTTATTTTCAAACGCTGACAGATCTGGTCCAGCTAGAAGTGGAAGCAGAGGTCAGTCTGCCAGCTGGTCAGCGGAATTTCAAGGGCTTTGACTATCAGGCCTATCTGAAAACACAGGGCATCTATCGGACAGTTAAGATTTCTGCGATAAAGAAGATTGTCCCAGTCCAGTCATGGAATGTCTTTGACTGGCTGTCAAGCTGGCGGAGGCAGGCCTTGGTCTATATCAAAACCAATTTTCCAGCTCCTATGAGTCACTACATGACAGGGCTTTTATTTGGTGAGCTGGATAGTAATTTCGACCAGATGAGCGACCTCTATTCCAGTCTAGGAATCATTCATCTCTTTGCCCTGTCTGGTATGCAGGTTGGATTTTTCATCGACAAGTTTCGTTGGATGTTACTGCGTTTGGGCTTGACCAAGGAAACGGTGAATAAGTTGCAGATTCCCTTTTCCCTTGTCTATGCGGGCTTAACTGGCTTTTCTGTGTCGGTAGTGCGGTCCTTGGTCCAAAAAATTCTGGGTAATCTGGGCTTGCGGAAGTTGGACAACTTTGCGGCGACGGTCTTTGTCTGTCTCCTGATTCTGCCCCGATTTCTGTTGACAGCTGGCGGTGTCTTGACCTTTACCTATGCTTTTTTGCTGACGGTTTTTGATTTTGAAGACTTGGGGCAGGTCAAAAAGACCGCGGTGGAGAGCCTCAGTATTTCGCTAGGAATTTTGCCGGTGCTCATGACCTATTTCTATGCCTTTCAGCCCCTGTCTATTCTCTTGACTTTTTTATTTTCCTTTGTCTTTGATGTTCTGCTCTTGCCAGGCTTGTCGGTCATTTTTCTCCTGTCGCCAGTTGTCAAGATGACTTGGGTCAACGGATTTTTTGTCTTTATGGAAAAAATCATTGTCTGGGTGGCGGATTTGGGCTTGCGACCTTGGATACTGGGCAAGCCGTCTGAGCTGGTCCTCTTGCTTTTGCTGGTCTGTCTTTTCTTACTCTATGATTTCCACAGGAGGAAGAAATGGCTCCTAGGACTAAGCCTGGTCCTCGCTCTGCTATTTTTCATCACCAAACACCCGCTGGAAAACGAGGTGACGGTGGTGGACATCGGGCAGGGGGACAGCATCTTTTTGCGGGATATGCGGGGGCGGACGGTCCTGATTGATGTGGGCGGTCGAGTCGATTTCGCGGCCAAGGAAGCGTGGCAGGAGCGATCTCGGCAGGCAAATGCAGAGCGGACTTTGATTCCCTATCTGCATAGTCGGGGCGTGGACAGGATTGATAGTCTAGTGCTGACTCACACCGATACTGACCATGTGGGCGATGTGCTGGAAGTGGCTAAGCAGGTGCAAATTGGTCGGATTGTCGTGTCGCCGGGAAGTCTGACGGTGCCTGACTTTGTAGCAACTCTGAAAAAAATCAATGTGCCTGTCCATGTGGTGAAAGTGGGCGACCGCTTGCCGATTTTTGACTCCTATCTGGAAGTCCTCTATCCAGATGAGACAGGAGACGGTGGCAATAATGACTCTATTGTTCTTTACGGTCGCTTGTTGGAAACTAACTTTCTCTTTACAGGAGATCTGGAGCAAGGGGAGTTGGACTTGATAGCAACCTATCCTAATCTGCCTGTCGATGTCCTCAAAGCCGGTCACCATGGTTCAAAAGGCTCTTCCTATCCAGAATTTTTAGACCATATCGGTGCCAAGATTGCCCTGATATCAGCTGGAGAAAACAATCGCTACAAACACCCCCACCAAGAAACCTTGGAACGATTTGATAGTCGCAATATTCAAGTCTATCGCACAGACCAGCAAGGAGCTATTCGCTTTAGAGGCTGGAAGGAGTGGACGATTGAGACGGTGAAGGAGTGATGGTTTTAGAAAAAGCTTGATATACTATGCATATCAAGTATTGACTTACCAGTCAATACTTCCTAATAGTACTGTTGGAGGGAAAAAGTATGTGTCCAAAATGTGGAAGTCATAGTGTTGTTAAAATTGGAGATAATCACTCGGGATTACTATTTTCAAGTGGAGAGAAACCAGAGACATACTATCAATGTCAAAATTGTTCTAATAAGTGGATTGAAAATAGGTAACACTAAGGAGTGATGGTATATGAGTGATTTGATTTGGACAGAATTAGGGTCTTATACTCCTGAGGACTATGCAAAGATAAGAAAGTGGATGGAGGAAACGAGTTTTCAAAAACAAAGAGTTTTAGAAGAGCAAGTTGACTATAGTGTACCCCCTCGATTTAGGAACGATTGGGATGAATTAACTACGTCATATGAAGAATATTTGCAGGGTAAGATTCATTTTTCTTCAAGAGATTTGGAGATTCTTGAAACCTATAATCGATCTAGTGCCATGTTCGGTGATGGTTTATTTCAAAAACCTTTAGTAAGTGAAGTTTGTTCCTCTGAAAATTGGTTTGCAACTTTTTACCAAACTTTGAGGAAGTCTCATAGTGAGACTGATGTTATGCAGCAGTTTATTATTGATGCAACGATTCTCATCAGTAGGTATGAGTCGGTAGCACTATGGTTGCAAAAAATAAGAGAAACCGGAGAGTGGAATAGGAAAAAAGGGAGATGGGTTTTACCGATTATTGCCCTTTCAATCTTAGTGATGTTTAAAATTATTCCTGAAATTTCTTATTATAGTATTTTTGATTATGTCAAAGTACTCATAATACCAGCTGTACCAATTGGAGCTTGGATCTATTTGCAAAAAAATAAACTTTCCAATCAGAAAGTAGTTCATCAACAACTACAGCTAGCTCAAGAAGCAGCTGAATTTACCTTACGAAAGGCGAAAGAGCATCCGCTAATTCAGCAACAAGGTAGTGAAAGTAGTACATTATTCTTTGGAACACTGTATCAATATTACCGTCAAGGAAGAGTAAATAGTCTTCAAGAGGCTATCAACTTATTTTACCAAGAACGTCAATATATGCAAGTAAACCAGCACCAAGAAATGCTTCAACAAGAGATAAAGTTTGCGAAAAACCTAGCAATCGCTAATACAATGTACTCTATTCTGAAAAAATAATGGTCGCATTTTTTGATGTGACCTTTTAAATTTTTTCTTGCTAATCATTTGTTTAGTATTGCATCGACCAGCAAGGAGCCATTCGCTTTAGAGGCTGGAAGGAGTGGAAGATTGAAACGGTGAAGGAGTGATAGTCACTACTTGGAAATTCTGTTATAATGGAAAACAACAGATAAGGAGTAGCTATGAAGTATATTGTTGATTATGAGAAAGATGGAACAAAGCCTCTGATTGAGAAAGTTGTCCTCTTGAGCACCTCGCCCCGTCGTAAGCAATTATTGGAATTTTTGAAGCCTGAGATTGCTGCGGTTGAGGTAGATGAGCGAGGAATCGAGGAATTGTTTATGGAACGCTTTGCCGCAGATGATTTTCTGACGCGGGCTGCCAAGACCTGTTGTGAGATTTCCAAGGCCAAGTCAGATTGCGACTTGGAAGAGGGAGTGCTCTATATTTCTGCGGATACCATTGTCGTTTTTGAAGATCAGGTTTATAACAAGCCTGGCGATGAGACGGAAGCACGTGCCATGCTCCTGTCCTACTTCGGTAAGAAGCATGAAGTGGTGACTTCTGTCTGCTTGCGGGCAAAGAATTATCTGGAAGTTTTCTATACTGTTGCGGAGATTGAGTTTGTGGACTGGTATCCCGACTTGCAGGAAGCGGTTGACAGCTATCTGGCTTCTGGATCGCCCATGGATAAGGCTGGTGCTTATGGTTTTCAGGAACTGGATCCCCGTTTTATTAGCCATGTGGCAGGCGATATTCACACCATTATTGGCCTGCCAGTTGCGGAGACTGCTCGAAGAATAGCGGAGCGACAGTAAGTTATTAGATTGTAGTGATACATAATGTTCGGCCCTGCCTTCTAGCATTTAGAAGGCAGGGCTTATTTTTAGGAGACTGTAAATGGAGTATGATAGAATAAGTGTTGTATATTAACATTGATATCATAGATATATCAAGTCGAAGTTGGAGGATATATGCGAGGAGAGAGAAAGATTCATTTTGGAATTCGGAAGTACGCTGTAGGAGTGGTTTCTGTAGCACTTTCGATCGGGTTTGTTGTAACCAATTCGGCAACCGTTCAGGCTGCTGAATTGTCCAGTGAGGAAGTGTCAATTCAGCAAGTTAGTAATGTCGAGGAAAGTCAAGCGAGCCTTTCTGCTACCCCAACCCTAGTGGAAAATTCGTCGCAGGATCCAGTACCTGTTGAGCAGTCTCTTGAAGGTCAGACGGTGCCAACACCAGTAGCGGTAACTTCAGCAGAGCAACCTATCGCAGAAGCAGGTCTGGATGAGGTAGAGGTCGCAGTAAGCCAGGGGATGTCGGAAGCACCAGTCCTCCCAGACCAAGCTATCACTGAGTCTCCAGTAGGACTGGATCAGACTGACAATATCTCAGAAGAAGTGCCAACACCAGAGGCAGTACCTGTGTCACAACCACAATTCCGTAGTCGAATGGCACGGAGTGTGGCAGATCAAACAGTGATTGCCAGTCTACCATTGGATGCCAATGGGGAACTAGTGACCAGCCTTTCCCAGCAAACCGTGACCCAAGTGCAAGAAGTCTATGCAGATGGTACCAGTCAAGTAGAAGCGGCCACTACAGCCAACACCCCAACAATTAAGAACAGTCAAAATGTAGCTGATTTGGTCACTGCTGTTTCATCTGACCTAAAAGCAGTCACCTATGAAAGTCTCTATGATGGCTTAAATCATACGGAACGTTTCTTAGATGGCTTGGCTATTGCCCAGGAGTTGAAGAGAGAGAAGAATGGGCAAGAGCCAACGGCTGAAGAGTTGGCCAATCGCAAGCGACAGGTCTATATGGACCAGCTGGATATGCGAGAGAATTTTGGAACCGTCCAGACCAATCTCGATACTATTCTGACAGGTGTTTTTGAGAAATCAACGGCAGTCGATACCGCTACTGTAAAAGCCAACAAGGAAAAAATCCTGCTGGGCTTGACCTATCTTGACCGCCAGTACGGTTTCCAGTTCGGGAATCTAGCTGCCAAAGACCTGATTCTCTATTATCCAGAGGTGTTTGGTAGCCAGACAGATGTCCTGAACAACTTGATTTCCATCGGAACGCAGACCTATGCTGACTTGGAGCTGAAAAATAATCTGACAACCTACCAGAAAAAGATAGCACCGATTACCAAGCAGGCGGATCTTGTCCAGTTCATCGAAAGTCAAGTTCCGCGTTGGGTTTCAGGACAGGATGTAGAGACTTGGTTTAAGGAAACATCCAAGGCCCACATTGTCGAGTCAACCAGTCCAAATGGCAATTCCTCTCTCTATCAGCAGTTGAAGGCGGATTCTCCTCGCTTGGTTAGTCATATCCTGCCACTCCTGACCCTGAGTTCAGATTCGGTGCTGGCATTGGCAACCACTGACACTATTACCTATGGCCTGAGAGATACCTATCTGCCAGCTGGGACTGCTACCGATACCTTGCAGGCTAGCTTGGACAAGACGGTCCAGTCTCAACAGGAATTTATCGATGTATGGTATCGGATTAGTGAAAAGAGCGATACCTTGCGGACTCATCCAACGGTTGTCGTAGTGGATAGTTTGCAGGCTTTGGGTCAGGCCAATGAATCGGCTCGTAGTCTATGGTCGGCCAAAACAGGCAATAAGGCTCTTCCAGGCGTTCGACAATTTATTACCCCTATGGGCCTGTATTCTAATTTCTTGCAGGCCGGTGGACAGAAAGATAGCGATACCCGTATCACCTTCTTTTTAGGAAAAGCCTTGACAGACAATGGTTTGTCAGTCTACACCCATGAGATGACTCACATTTTTGACAACAAGGTCTGGTTTAATGGCTACGGTCGACGGACCAACAAGGATGCGGAGTTATACGCAACGGGATTGTTTGATTCCCATAATAATACCCAAGGTCAATCTTCTTATGCTCCGATTTTTAACCTCAATACCGCCTATGAATTGGGAGCAAATCGGACTCAGAACCAGTCACCTCGCCGTTTCCAAACGGAGGCTGACCTGAAAGAATATATGCAGGGCTTGCTGGATGTTGTTTACAGTTTAGACTATCTGGAAGCCAAGGTCAGTCTGGAAAAATCTGCCGCAGATAAGGCTGTCCTCTTTAATCAACTGTCCTATTCACCTTCGCCGACCAATCCACTAAAAATCCAAGATGAATTTCGAGCGATTAGTGAAGAGGTTGCTGCAAGTCTGACAAGTGTAGATGACTTGGTAGACAATGCGATGGTTTCTGGTCGCTTGGCCTTCAAGGGCTTTGAGACGCGAGGGGTTGCCAATCATAATGATTACTTTGTCGTGCCTTTGTTCGAACCAGTCTATGCTGGTCTCCAAAATAATAGCAGTTTTGTAGGTGATTTTACCATGCGTCGCTATGCCTATGAACTCCTTGGAGAATATGGCTACAAGGACGGTATGGTAGCCTATCTGTCCAATCAATATGTTAATGACCAAGCTGCTCTGGCGGCCATTATGCCAGAACACAATGGTGATTTAGCAACCTTTAAGAAGGCGATGTATGCAAGACGGGCGGAACGATTAGCAGATTTGAAGACAACGAGTCAGTTTACAGATCTGGCTGATTTGGAAACCAAGATGCGACAGGCAGTGGAGCAAGATCTGGCTAAGATGAAGACAAATCAAGCCAACAACACCTATCTGACAACGGGTGTAACAGCTGTTCGTTCACTCAAAACGCAGATTTTCCAAGAATACCTGGCTATGACCAATGATTTCCAAAGCAGTATCTATAAGGAAAAAGATGCCAGCCGTACCTTCTATGTGACCAACGGTCTGGAAAGTTCGACAGAAGGGGCAGGGACAGAGGCCAACCCTTACCACAGCCTGTCCTATGCCTTGCAACAGGCCAGCGATGGTGATGTCATTAAGCTGGTGCGAAATGTGACCCACCGTCAAGATGCTCCGTTTATCATCAGTAAGGCTGTGACCATTGACGGTCAGGGCCACACCTTGACCTTCCGCGGACCAGATCTGGAATTGGGAGCGGCGGTTACCTTTACCAATATGACTCTCAACATGATTCCGAGTGGTAGTCACCAGCCAACCATCTATTTGAATGGCTATCAGGCAACCTTTGATGCGGTGTCCACAACGGTCAATCAGTTGCAGGACAAACTGCGTCCGACCATCGTTGCAGGGGCTCGTACTGGGCAAGCGACGGGGGACCATGCTCGCTTACTGGTTGTAAATGGTGATTCCAATACCCGTTTCCGTCAGATTTTTGCAGGTAATGCAGATAGTTCAAGTTCCATCCCTGTGACCATCACCATTGATTCCGAGTTTGCGGGAGTAGATGAGGGAATCGATCTTGGTGGGCAAAATGACCAGGTGACCTACGGTCGAGTGGAATTGATTTCTCGTTCAACCAAGGTCAAAGAGGTCGTGGCGTCCAATAGTATGGACAATCAGGTGACCATCAATGCCGCTCGTATCTACGGTGCCAACTTCCTTGATATGCAGGAATTGACCTTGGCTGAAAATGCTGCTGTTACTTTGGACAGGCAGGTTGAACGGATTAGTGGATTGGTGACGATTGGGGCTGGCAGTCAGTTGCAATTGGACAATGGGACAGCTCTTCAAATTGGCGACCTAGCTGGTCAAGGTAAATTGGTGATTCCAGCTGGTTCTCGTTTGGAGGTACTTGCGGATGTAACAGGTCCTCTTCAAATAGAACTGACAGGTTTTGAGTCCCAGCTGGCACCTGTAGTGGATCAGGTCTTTTTGACAGTTGAAGGCCTGCTTGATCCGACTAGCTCGGTTAGCTTGGCTAATCATTTTAATCGCTTTGCTATTGTCCAAGAAAATGGTCACTATCGTCTTGTTAGTCGTGACCAGCAGCCTCAGACTCATACTCTTACCTTGCGATTTATCCAGGCCGGGCAGGTGCTGAAGTCCGAGCAGGTGCAGGTTGTGGACGGTCAGTCGCTGGCCAATGTGAAGGCTTATCTGCCCCAGGCAGTCAAGGGGACCTACCAGTTGGCTCCTGGCTTTGATCCGTCTGTTTTGACGGGGATTTCTGCTAGTCAGACCATTGATATTCCTGTGGTACTGGTGATTCCAACCACTCCAATTTTGTCGTTCGATAAAACTTCTATCCAGGAAATGACCTTGGTTCAGGGCTTGGATAAGAGTAGGTATCAGGAAGGGGAAATCCTAGACTTGACAGGGGTGCGTGTGCGGTTGGTAGATCAGCAGGGAATTGCTTTGGTGATTGATGCGACACGTTTTACTGAGTATGGTGTTAGTGCCAATCCTGTTGGAACTCCGCTTTTGAGCAGTCAGCAGGAGTTGACTTTGACCTTGGGGAATCATATTCTCTCACTGCCGATTCAGGTGCAGGCACAACTGCCTTCTAAGGCCAGTCGTTTTCAACCGCTTACTTTGGGAGAAGCCCAGTCTTGGCCAAGCGATAGTGAGCAGGTAAAAGAGGAGCAGGTCTTGCAGCTGATTAGTCTGCCAAATGAGGCTGGAAGCGTTGAACTGGAGGTCGTGGGAACTCTTCCAAGTGCTAGTGGAGATTATAGAGTTATCGTGCGAGTGACCTATGATGACCAGAGTCATGAAGAAGTTCATGTCCCACTGCATATTCTCTCCATTAACATGGGATCGGGCGTTACGCATGAATTGCTAGAGGGCGTACTGCCACCATTGGAAACCGCCAAAGGTACTGGTGTAACGCATGAGTTGCCAGCGAGCGTTCTTCCGCCATTGGAAACCGCCAAAGGTACTGGTCTGACACATGAATTGCCAGAGGGTATTCTTTCACCATTGGAAACCGCCAAAGGTACAGGACTTACGCATGAATTGCCAGAGGGTATTCTACCGCCATTGGAAACCGCCAAGGGTTCAGGTCTTACACATGAATTGCCAGAGGGCGTCCTACCGCCACTAGAAACCGACAAAGGTTCAGGACTTACGCATGAATTGCCAGAGGGCATTCTTCCGCCACTAGAAACCGCCAAAGGTACAGGACTTACGCATGAATTGCCAGAGGGTATTCTACCGCCATTGGAAACCGTCAAGGGTTCAGGACTTACGCATGAATTGCCAGAGGGTGTCCTGCCACCATTGGAAACCGCCAAAGGTACAGGTGTTACGCATGAATTGTCAGAGGGCGTCCTGCCACCATTGGAAACCGCCAAAGGTACTGGTCTGACACATGAATTGCCATCGGGCGTCCTACCGCCACTAGAAACCGACAAAGGTTCAGGACTTACGCATGAATTGCCAGCGGGCATTCTTCCGCCACTAGAAACCGCCAAAGGTACTGGTGTAACGCATGAGTTGCCAGCGAGCGTTCTTCCGCCATTGGAAACCGCCAAAGGTACTGGTCTGACACATGAATTGCCAGAGGGTGTTCTTCCACCATTGGAAACCGCCAAAGGTACAGGACTTACGCATGAATTGTTAGAGGCTGTACTTCCGCCATTAGAAACCGCCAAAGGTACTGGTCTTACACATGAATTGTCAGAGGGTGTTCTTTCACCATTGGATAGTGTCTCAACAGCTCAACCTCTTGCGAAAAGGAAGGAAGCTAGAGCAAGAATCAGCCAATCATCTGTTCAGGCTAAACTTCCTGCGACAGGACAAAAGGTATCTCTTTACTTATTTAGTTTAGGGTTAGGTGCTCTCGCTAGCCTGTTCATCTTACACAAGGGAAAACGGAGCTCGAAGAAGTAGGCCTACTTACCGACAATCACCTAGTATGTCTACTAGGTGATTTTTCATGGTATAATAGAGCCAGAAAATGAGGAAATTATGACAGTACTGACAGAAATTGAAAAACTTACCAAGGAGAATTTAGGCCCCATCACCGTCTTAGCTGGAGAAGACACAGGCCAGTATCAGATTGCCAAGGACAAACTCTTGACCCAGATTGGTTTTGACGCGGCGGATTTGACTTATGCATATTTTGATATGTCAGAGGCAGACTATGGTCAGGTTGATATGGACTTGGTTTCCCTGCCCTTTTTTGCAGATGAAAAGGTTGTGATTTTAGATTACTTTTCAGACTTGACTACCGATAAGAAGCGCTACTTAACTGACGAAGAGTTAAAACGGTTCGAGCAGTATTTGGAAAATCCGGTAGAGACAACCCGCTTGGTCATTCTAGCAGGAGGAAAGTTGGACAGTAAGCGCCGATTGGTCAAACTTCTCAAGCGAGATGGTCTTATTTTGGAAGCACAGCCCCTCAAGGAAGCAGCTATTCGGCAACATTTCCAACAAGAGGTGGGACATTTGGGTTTACAAATGGAGCCGAGGGCATTTGACCACCTCTTGCTAAAATCCAATTTTGACTTTGCAGAATTGACCAAAAACTTAGCTTTCTTGCTGTCCTATAAGGGACAGGAAGTTATCCGGCAAGAAGATGTGGACTTGGCCATCCCCAAGACCCTTCAGGACAATGTCTTTGATCTGAGTCAGCTAGTTCTGCGAGGCGAGATGGATCAGGCTGCTAGTTTGGTTAAGGATTTGCGTTTGCAGGGAGAGGATGAAATCAAGCTAATTGCTATTCTTCTGACCCAATTTCGCATGTTTCTTCAAGTGCGTTTATTACAGGCGCAATGGCGGAGCGAACAACAGATTGTAGCGGATTTATCAGATATACTTGGTCGTAAGGTCAATCCATACCAAGTCAAGTTTGCTCTCAGAGATTCGCGAAACTTGTCCATAGGATTTTTGAAAAAAGCGGTGACCTTGTTGATTGAAACGGATTTTCGCATCAAAACGGGACAGAACGACAAGGATTATCTTTTTGATATCGCCCTCTTAAAATTAGCTAGTATGAGCAGTTAGAATTCGGACAAATAAATTGAAAAGGCTCTCACATTGGAGTAAAATAGGTATATCAATTAGTATAGGAGAACAAGAATATGGCAATTATTTTACCAGACCTTCCATACGCATACGATGCCTTGGAACCACATATTGATGCAGAAACAATGACCCTTCACCACGACAAGCATCATGCAACTTATGTTGCAAATGCTAATGCAGCCCTTGAAAAACACCCAGAAATCGGTGAAGATTTGGTAGCACTTTTGTCAGATGTAGAGAGCATTCCAGCTGACATCCGCCAAGCCCTCATCAACAATGGTGGTGGTCACCTCAACCACGCTCTTTTCTGGGAGTTGCTTTCACCAGAAAAAACAGAGATTTCAGCAGAATTGGCAGCTGATATTGATGCGACCTTCGGTTCATTTGATGCCTTCAAAGAAGCCTTTACAACTGCAGCAACAACTCGCTTCGGTTCAGGCTGGGCTTTCTTGGTTGTTAACAAAGAAGGCAAGTTGGAAGTTATCTCAACTGCTAACCAAGACACACCAATCATGCAAGGTTTGAAACCAATCTTGGCACTTGATGTTTGGGAGCATGCTTATTACCTCAACTACCGTAACGTCCGTCCAAACTACATCAAAGCCTTCTTTGAAGTGATTAACTGGACAAAAGTTGATGAACTTTACAAGGCGGCAAAATAATAGAGCTTAGTCTCACATTTTCAGAATTGAAAAAGCTTAGAACATCTTCAATAGCGGTTGTTCTAAGCTTTTTTTGTTTGTGAACAAGTTTCGTCAAAAGAGAGTAATGTTGATCTAATTTTCCTTTTTTACTGTCCTTTACGACGCTTTCGACTGGCCAGTCTAAGACCAGCTAAGAGACTGCTTGTTCCCATGACCAGAAGGGTCGTATCAGAAGAGCTGGCGGTCTGAGGAAGTCTTTCTTGATGTGTAGTTGCAGTTGCCTCTTTTGTTCGAGCAGGAGGAAGAGGTGCTTGCTCTCTGTGAGTCAAAAGCAATCCAGCTAAATCAAAGGCCTCTGGAGCAGCCTGAAGCAGGCTTTCTCCTTTCTGACTGATTAGCACACTAGCAGGGTCCAGAGTTTCGGGTGCAGGATTGAGCAGACTTTCCCCTTTACGACTGATCAGTACGCTAGCAGGGTCCAAGGCCTCAGGTGCCGGATTGAGTAGTGCCTCCCCTTTCTCAGTTTGTAGGACAGGTTCAGCTGGCAGTTCCGTTTCTACTGGATTAGGATTTTCAGTTTCTGCTTGCGCAATCCCCAAGGTAGCTTCCAGTTGAGCCAGGCTAAAGCGGGCATGCTTGATATAAGCAAGGTCCGTTGTGACGCTGCCACCTTGCTGGCGCCAGTTTTCTGAAAATTCCTTGTCAAAATGCCCGTAAGAAATCAGGTTAAAGGTCCCATCTGGCGAAACAGTAGCCCCAGTATAGCCCGTATCGCCTGACTTGGCGTTGGTCGTGAAATCTTCAGCCAGACGAATTCGGTATTGGCCTTCATTTTGTTGCAAGAGATCATCAACACTACCAATCCAGGCAATCCAATCACCCGCCATCCAGTCATTGTTTTCAATCTGACCATTACGGTTGTAATCAAGAATGATTTCACGGAAAGTTACCACTAACTTACCAGAAATTGGGTCAACCAGAATTTTATGGCGTTCCCCTTGGAGGG
The DNA here is from genome assembly GCF_017601095.1 of Streptococcus suis. Taxonomy (GTDB): domain Bacteria; phylum Bacillota; class Bacilli; order Lactobacillales; family Streptococcaceae; genus Streptococcus; species Streptococcus suis_Z. The sequence goes on from NZ_JAGFUX010000004.1 coordinate 65,221, forward strand.
CACCTTGCAATTCCATTGGGCGAGACCAGGTTTTGCCTTCATCATCAGAATAAATCAACAAGCTAGAATGGTGGTGGGATTGGGCACGAACCAGCCCGATAATCCGTTGGCTATTGGGCACACGAAACATACCGATTTCACACATCTGGGCAGCTTGTTCAATATCACGGTGGGTTGCCAAAATCGGTTCCGGAAGGGACCAAACTTGGTTTCCATCTTCATCAAAACTCAAGATGGACTTGTAGTTAACGAATTGGTAGTCATGGAAAATACCCATCCATTCATCCTTGTAGTTCCCTTGTTCATCACGCAGTTGGATCAGACTGGACATGGCAACAATAGTATAGTGCTGTCGTCCGTTTCTAGTCGGGTGGAAGAGTTGATATTCAGACCAGGTTCGGCCACCATCCTCAGAAATGGAGGTGCGGAAGCCACCCGTAGGGTTGTTTTGCCAACTTGGCATGGCAGTAATAAGAATGACTTTCTCACTACCATCAGCAAAATTGAGTTTGTAGAGAGTAGGTGTTTCCAAGGAACTTGCCCAAGATTCAGGGATGTCGGTTTTTTCAGTCCAGGTTAGGCCATTGTCTTTTGAAATCTGCATCACGATTGGGCCATGGCCGTGACCAACTGGATAGGCAGCAATCAGCGTTTGGTTGTCATTGAGTAGGACCATGTCTGGCTGTCCTAGGTATTGGCGATTTGTTCCAGGTTTTTTCTCTAAATCCTTGATGTAGTCCGTTGGCAAGTCGTATTGAGGAATGCTTGGTTGGTGCAGAATTCGCTTGCTGATGCTGAGCGGAATGTCCGTCACAAAGTCAGTACCACTCGCAGTAATGCGTACGCTAGTTTGCCCCTTGGCTAGCGGCTTGATAGTACCAGTTGCATCAATACTTGCAATAGTTGGATCAAGGACCTCAAAGGATAGTTGAGCGTTGGCTTTGTCTGTCACCAAGTAGGCTTTGATGGTATGCTGCTGGTCGGTAAAGAGAGCAATTGAGTTATCTTTTGCATAGATTCCATTTACGCGCATGGAGTGAAGGACTTCGGTCGCATCAAGTGGTCGATTGTAAATTTTCAACTCATCAATGGCTCCGACAAAGCCTCCACCTCCAATTCGATCGATTGGGAGCTTGAAGTCATTTGTTGCGGTCCAAGGGTTGGTTTCGACCAGACGACCGTCCACATAGAGTTTGAGTCCCCCTGTTTGGCTGTTGGTCCAGGTATAGTGCCGCCATTGGTTGGTCAGGCTGCTCACAGAACGCATGGTTAGGCGGTCACCTGGATTATTTCCGACACGAACACCAACCTTGCCGCCTGTTCCGTCTAATTGAGAGGTGAGGGCACGTCCGCCTTCCTGGCTGCGGAGGACTTCGCGGTTGCCACTTGTGGAGGATTGATCCAAGAGCCAGTAACCGACAGTCCATTCCTTGCCAAGTTGATGGTTGGCATCAAAGTTTAGTTGGGTATCTGCAGTCACGGCCAATGCTTGACCGCTTTTTCCTGGGACATAGGTTGGGCTTGTACCAGTTGGTGTGCGTTGGCCCCATTGGTCATCTGTATTTTGGTCAAAATGATAATAGCTAAATCGGGCCGCCTGATCCACTTCTGGCAAACCAACTTGTTCACCATTTTTTAAGCGAATGTAGCGCTCGGTAATGGATTTCAAGGCCTGTTTGAATTTTGCTAAATCTGCTGGGATTTGTGCTTTGGTAGTTTCATTTGGCTCGCGAGCTATTTGTGTTCCTAGTCCATTGTGGCGAGTTGTACGGTCGTAGCGGTCTTCCAGGCTATCCAAGAGACCCTCGATTTCCATCTCTAAGACTGGAAATTCTCGTTTCATCTGATAGAGTTTATTGACATCACGAACAGCTTCTGCCATTTTTTCTAGTCGCACACTAGACTGTGGTTTTGGTTGTCTAGCATCCGCCTTATCTGGATAGAGAAGCTGAGTGTCCCCTGCTTCGAAGGCCCAGTGAGAGAGGTCGGTCAAAGGGTCGCGAACCCAAGCATCCAAGGCCCAACGGAGGAAGCCATTGGTATTAAATTTTGCGCCATAGAGAACGGAGAAGTAACTTTCACCTGGTAGGTTGAAGAGGAGAGAGTTGGGGTATTCTTCGGTAGCAGTATAGAGGGTGGTCTTTTTCCCTTGTGCATCTCGTTCTGCGACTAAGCGTTCAAAGGCAGCCATTTCAGACTTCATATGAGGTGTTCCGATACTGAGGTCATCAATGCGTGCTGCAGTACTAGCAAAGGAGCCAGAGAAGTGGTTGGCTGCTGCGGCGATTTTGAGATATTTTCCATCCTTGTTTGGGACAGAATCGATCAGTCGAAAAGCCTGTTCCATATTGCGTCGCTCATCGATTCCGACGTAGAAGCGGTCAAACCAACCTTTTTCATCCAGATGGGTGATTAGGGCTTCTAAGAAGGGGCGCCAGACAGTTGCGTAACGGGGATCTGTAACCTCTACTGTTATTTCTTCGATAGCTTGAGTAGCCTTGTTGGTGTAAGTTACCTTGTTGCCCCAAGGAATCATCGAGTAGCCGACAATCTTGTCTGCTAGACCATATTCTTCAGCTAATTCTACCCATTTGTCAAAATGACTAAAATCAAAACTAAATTGACCATCAGCTTCCTTAAACCATTTGATCATGGATGGAACCCGTGTCTGACCTTGGGCATAGGTTTGGCCGCCCCAAGCTTCTTCCACGATGGATGCGGTGATACCACGTCCCCCCATTTTCTTATAGATTTCAAGGCTTGGTCGTAGAATGGCCAGATGCTCTGGTGAAAACGGTGTGACATTGTAATATTCTGCTGAACGGTACGGATACTGCCAGAGTTCAATGCTAAAGTCGTTTAGGTGGTCAAGTTGGGCATCTTGAACTTCCAGCTCAAGGTTAAACGTGAGCGGATTTTCGATTCCATCAGCCATTACCTCAATGTGTGTCTGGTAGGTACCAGCTTGAGCTGTTTTTGGTATGGCAATACTCAGCCAGAGATTTTGTAAGGTATTATAGGCGACATCAACTGTTTGGTCATGTAGTAAGAGGTCTGGTCGTGAGATACTTGGTGTGGTTGGGATGTTGAGTTTGTTAGCATTGTGGTAGCCAGCATTTCCTTGATAGCCAGTGATTTCTTTGATAAAGTTCCCAGTGATATGATCTTTTGAAATGGTCTGACCTGTTGCACTCACCAAATCATGAGTGCGGAAGCGCAGATTTTTTAGGCCAGAATCCTGGGGTAGAATAGCCAGCTGACTGGTCACCGTGTCATTTTTCCAGGCAACCAATTGTCGACTGGTTTCTTGGTTGTTTAAAAGTCGGCTATACGCATCTCCGTAATGATGGAGATTGTTATCTACAAAACTGCCTGTAAACTGAGCAATGGTTGCTTGAACCTCAATATCTAGGCGGGCGGTTAGTTGCTTGTAGTGGGCGATGAGTTGCGTTCGACCTTCTTTCAGACCTTCCACACGACCGGTTTCATCCACTCGAGCAATCTCAGGGTTGGCAATGCTGTAACTTACCAAACTAGGGTCTGCATAGGCAGGAGCAATCTGTAGTTGGCTAGCAAGTGATTGTCCAACTTTGAGATTGAGACTTTGGGATGAAAAGGCTAGCTGCTCGGGTTGGTAGGGCTGGTGGCTAATGGTTGCCTTATGAACCTGATTGACGTAGTTGGATCTGGTATTGGCTGGGTTGTTGCGCCCTGTTGAGCTGACTTTTAAAAAGTGGTCCCCTTCTTGCAACTCATTGAACTCAATGATCTTGACCAGCTGGCGCGTGCTATTATAGAGATCCACTTCAGTCTCTTGACCATCATCTAACTGCACCTTGATAATACCGTGGTTAGGCGATTTGTGGGCATAGAGGGTAATGCCATTTCCCTTGAAAGGTATGGTGTAATAGTGTTGGCTTTGATCGTCTGTCTTTTGAATGTTGATGTAGGCTTCATTGGCATTTTTTACCCAGGAGCCTGTAAAGACAAACTTGTTAAAGGCTGCGTCTGGATTATCAACAGGGCTGATCTCTTCTATGACGGACTCCACAGCCTCTTCCCTAGGGGGCTCTTCAGATGGAGTGGCAGGTGTCAAGTCAGGGCTTTCAGGGCTTGTAGGCTCAGCTTGAAGGACAGGAAGCGTTTCCCCTACGGACCGATCAGTAGCTTCCTCCTCCCGGTGTAGCTCCTCTTCTGAGACAGGCTCGGCAAGAAGGTCACTGGTCTGAGGTTGGTTATCTAGTTCATTTGCCAGGACTGGTTGTTGGCCGAATAGAACCGAACCGACAAGAATAGAAGCTGTACCAACTGTCAACTTACGGATGGAGAAGCGAAAGTGACGGTCGAATAGCTCAGTGCGTCTTCGTTTCATACGAAATCCTTTCTATTATATTTTATGTTTTTCTTATAATATTAATATACCAAAAAATAGGTAAATATCAAGCAATTTCACAATGATAACAAGAGGTTTTGTCCCAGTAGAAAGGTTGATGAAAAATTATTCATTAAATGGTATAATAGTTCTTCAATGATATGAAGGAAGTATGACATGCAGATAAAAGAATTTGGTGTTGAGGATTGGCTCAATCAATGGGAAAAACAAGCAAAATGGGATATCGCTGGAAGTTCTGTTGCCTCTCTTTCCTTAGAAGAATTGGCAACGTTGGCTGGCGATTCCTATGAGCAAATCAGTCAGGACCTATGCCGCTCCTTGCTCAACTACGGCTGGATAGAAGGTTCTCCTGATTTTAAAGAGGCTGTCAGTCAATTGTATGAGACGGTTTGTCCTGAGCAAATCTTGCAAACCAACGGTGCCACTGGAGCCAATTTCTTAGTGCTGTATAGTCTCTTGGAACCTGGAGATCATGTGATTTCCATGTATCCAACCTACCAGCAACTGGTCGATATTCCACAATCACTAGGTGCACATGTTCAATTGTGGCCTATTCGTGAGGAAAAGGGCTGGTTGCCCGATTTAGCAGATCTACGCCAGATGGTAACCGAGAAGACCAAGATGATTTGTATCAATAATGCCAATAACCCAACAGGGGCCTTTATGGACCGTGCCTATCTTGAAGAACTGGTTTCCATTGCAGAGGAGGTAGGTGCCTATATTTTGGCAGACGAGGTGTACCAAACCTTTGAAGACCAAGCTTTTCCGGCCATTGTTGACCTTTATGAAAAAGGGATTTCGACCAATAGTCTCTCCAAAACCTATTCCCTTCCTGGTATTCGGGTTGGTTGGATTGCAGCCAATCATGAATTGTCGGATTATTTTAGAAAATACCGTGACTACACTATGATTTCAGCAGGTGTGATCGATGATGCTTTGGCGACTTATGCCCTTCAGCAGAGAGAGCATATTTTGGAGCGAAATCGTCAATTGGTTCGTAGAAATTTGGCTATTTTAGAAAAATGGGTTGCAGAGCAGGATCAGGTAGACTTGGTCTTGCCGCGGCAGGTATCAACCTCCTTTATTCGTCTAAGGATTGACCGACCGACTGAGGAATTTTGCCTAGCCTTGTTGGAAGAAGAAGGAGTCCTCTTGGTGCCAGGTGAACGATTTGATATGCCTGGATATGCCCGTCTGGGTTATTGCTGTCAAACAGAGGTACTGGTGGAAGGACTGGAGCGCTTGGCTCGATTTTTGGGTTCTAACAAGTCGAATGAAGAGCTTTCAGATAAGGAACTGAGGAGCAGATTGCAAGAACAGCCTCTAGCTGTTCTTGGTTGGACATAAGTCATGCGAAGCAAGCCACTTCCGTAAGGTGCAGAAAGCTGAAAGTGACCATGTATCAAGGTTAACTCAAATGACTAAAAAAGTCCCTTGCTGGGTCCTGGATGGACTGGTCAGCAGGGGACTTTTGTATTATATAGTGGGATTATTTGATAAACATGGCATCGCCAAAGCTGAAGAAGCGATACCGCTCTTCAACGGCGTGCTGGTAGGCGGTTAGGGTCAATTCACGACCAGCAAAGGCAGAAACCAGCATGACCAAGGTTGACTTTGGAAGATGGAAGTTGGTCGAAAAGGCATCGACAATGCGGAAGGTGTATCCTGGTTTGATAAAGATATTGGTCCAGCCTGAGTCAGCTTCCAAATGGCCATCAAACTTGTTTCCAATAGTTTCAAGAGTGCGAATGGAGGTTGTTCCAACTGCAACGATGCGACCGCCGTTTGCCTTGACTTCATTTAAGGTCTGGGCAGCTTCAGCCGATAGGTTATAGAACTCTGAGTGCATTTCGTGCTCTTCAACATTGTCTACGGATACAGGACGGAAGGTGCCCAGTCCGACGTGGAGGGTTAGATAGACAAGCTTGACACCCTTGGCTTCGATTCTCTCCAGCAATTCTTGGGTGAAATGCAGGCCTGCAGTCGGTGCGGCAGCAGAGCCGTTTTCTTTGGCATAGACAGTCTGGTAGCGTTCACGGTCTTCCAGTTTTTCATGGATATAAGGCGGTAGAGGCATTTCTCCCAAACTTTCAAGGACTTCCAAGAAGATACCTTCATAGGCAAACTCAACAATCCTTCCGCCGTGTTCCAGTTCTTCCACGATAGTGGCGGTGAGTCTTCCGTCACCGAAGGCAACTTTGGTGCCGACTTTCAAACGCTTGGCTGGTTTAGCAAGGACTTCCCACTGGTCACCTTGGGTATTTTTCAAAAGGAGCAATTCGACGTGTCCCTGAGTATCGGGCTTGTGACCGTAGAGTCTAGCTGGTAGGACGCGGGTGTTGTTCATGACCAGGGCATCGCCTGGCTCCAACTCATCGATGATGTGGTCGAAGTGGCTATCCGTCATGTCACCTGTGGTTTTGTCCACAATCAAGAGGCGGGAACTGTCGCGTTTTTCCAAAGGGACTTGCGCAATCAGTTCTTCTGGCAGGTAAAAATCAAAATCTGCTGTATTCATCGGAACTCCTTACATGCTGAGAAATAGGATCATAAAATAAAGAAAAATCAGAAATGGTAGGGCGGCCATCAATCCTCCCAGAGCCATCATCAGTCGGCGTAACCAGATTGGTTTTGGAACAAAGTAGCCACCGACAAGCAGTAGGATCCCGAAAAAGAATAAAATAAATAGTTGTTCAGTCATAAAAATATTATACCATAGTTTAGAAAAGATTCTCTTGACAAAAATTGGTCTATACCATATAATAGGTTTTAAAAATAGGTCTATACCAAATGGAGGAAAATATGAAAGTTTTTGTCGTAAAAGATCAAGTTGAAGGTGCAGGCATTGCCTTGGATATTCTCAAACAGAAAATGGCGGATGGTGCGCAAGTTCTGGGTTTGGCAACAGGTTCTAGTCCAATCGAATTTTACAAGCAGGTTCGTGAAAGCGACTTGGATTTTTCTGAGGTGACATCTGTTAACTTGGATGAGTATGTTGGTTTGGGCGAAGATAGTGACCAATCCTATGTCTATTTCATGAAAGAGCATCTTTTTAATGCCAAACCATTCAAGGAAAACCATTTACCAAACGGTTTGGCAGCAGATCTTGATGCAGAGTTGGTGCGCTACAATGCCATTCTGGAAGAACATCCAGTAGATTTCCAAATTCTAGGTATCGGTCGCAATGGGCATATTGGTTTTAACGAACCAGGTGCTTCTTTTGACGGAATTGCCCGCGTTGTGGACTTGGCGCCATCAACCATCGAAGCCAATGCCCGCTTCTTTGACAATCCAGAAGATGTTCCAAGACAAGCCATTTCGATGGGCATTGCCAACATCCTATCTGCCAAGACCATTGTTCTCATGGCCTATGGTCAGGAAAAAGCTGACGCCATTAAGGCGACAGTGGAAGGACCAGTGACGGAGCAAGTTCCAGCTAGCGTCCTCCAAAACCATGATGATGTCGTCCTCATCATCGATGAAGCAGCAGCCAGTAAATTAGCATAACAGACAAAACCGACTACCATTTTTGGCAGTCGGTTTTTTTTAGGATTCAAGGTCAGCTTATACACGATTGCGGTGGCGGAAAGAGATGACGAGCATCATAAATGAACTAGCAACGAGAATAGCAGCGATCAGGGATAGATGGTGGTGGAAGGCTATCAGAAGAATGATGGTGCTGAATACCAGAATGGCATATTGAAGCCACACCATTTTACCCAGTCGATAGAGGTCTTGGTTGTAGCGACTGGTCATTAGGATTCCTAGATAGTAGAGGAAGTAACCAATGAGTAGGAAAGGCAAACCCAAACTAGCGTGCTCACCCGGTAAAACCTCCACAGCAACTGTAAAGAAGTTGAGGCCTAAAACCAGTGCCATATGGGCATAGAGTAAGGTGGCTACATTTGTCTTTTGATGGTGATTGATATTGAGATAGGTTTGCGAAATGTAAAACATAAAGGAGAACGCCATTGCCAAGAAGAAGAGAACACTAGTGAGCAGATGCGTCTGACTCGGATAATTCTTCAAAATCGCAATGACCGTTTCACCAAAGGTAATAATGGTAATCAACTGACACCGTTCAACGATGTGAGGAAAGTTCATAGCATCGTGACTGAATTTGTCCTTGAAGAAATAGGAAATAATATACGGGAGATATAAAAGCAAGAGGCTCTTTTCATCATAGGTCCAGAAATTAAAGTAAATAGCTACCGAAGCCAAGAAAAATACCAGCACATAAATCCCAAATATATAGAGACTATTTTTTATATCTGCCGTAAAACCGATTTTCCGACCCCGAAGGTAGTACTGCAAGCAAATCAGCAGATAAGACAGGGTCAAAAAGATGGTAAATGGTAGGGCAGTCGCTTCAAAATCATGGCTAAAGTTCAGGGATAATTGTCCCACCACAAACATGGACGCAATAATCGTGTTAATATCCAACAAATCCCGTTCACCATATTTGTTGAGATAGATGGTTTCGTTGATTCACAGGGTCATAACAATCAGGTTTGCGGTGATAAAAGTTAGAATTTCTCTGAGTCCGATATGGTCCCCGTGTAAGAGGCCAGTCAGTGAAGAAGTGGCCAGAACAAAGACCAAATCATAAAATAATTCATAGTTGGATACGCGTTTTGCGATAATCTCAGACATGTCAATCTCCTTTTCAAAAAATCTGAACTATTATACCATACGAAAAGGCTGGGACAAAAGTCCTGGCCTCCTTAGTTTTTTTTTCGATAATTAAACCTGACACAGTGGTTGAGTGGGCTCTAATTAGCTGATTTTATCAGCTTTTACAGCCCTACTCAACTGTGCGGGGGTGGGCTAACGACTCATCGAACCCTACGGGTTACCGATTTTTGTCCCCATCCCTATTTATTATAGTTTCCAGTCCAAGTCAGGTCCGACAGGAACAATGCCTGTTGGGTTAATGGTCTTGTGGCTACCGTAGTAGTGCTGTTTGATATGGTCAAAGTCAACCGTTTCTGAAATACCAGCATGGTTGTAAATCCGCTTGGTATAATCCCACAAGTTTGGATAGTCAACCAAGGCCTTGATATTGCATTTGAAATGCCCAAAGTAAACAGGGTCAAAACGCACCAAGGTGGTAAAGAGACGAAGGTCAGCCACGGTTAATTGATTGCCAACTAGATAGTCCTTCTCTGCCAAATGCTCTTCTAGTTTGTCCAAGGCAGCAAAGAGATTGTTGACTTCTTTTTCATAGACTTTCTGATTGGTTGAAAATCCAGCCTTGTAAACACCATTGTTGATGTTTGGATAGACAAAATCATTCATGGCATCAATCTCGGCTTGTAGATGTTCTGGATAGTAGTCATCATAGTTACCTGTAATGTCATTGAAGGCAGTATTGAACATGCGCATGATTTCAGCAGACTCGTTGCTGACAATGGTATTAGTTTTCTTATCCCACAGGACAGGGACGGTCACCCGACCAGAGTAAGTTGGGTCAGCCTTCAAATAGACCTGATAGAGATAGTCGCTGTTAAAGAGGGGATCCTTGATAACACCAGGTCCATCTTCAAAGGTCCAGCCATTTTCTAACATGAGTGGATGAACGACAGACAGGGAAATATGGTCTTCCAAGCCCTTCAATTTTCTCATAATCAAGGTCCGACTAGCCCAAGGACAAGCCAGAGAAATATAGAGGTGGTAGCGACCAGACTCAGCCTTGAAACCAGCTTTTCCTGTTGGGCCTGCCTGTCCGTCTGGCGTAATCCAGTTGCGAAATTGTGTGACTGTACGAATAAACTTACCACCTGTAGACTTGGTATCATACCACTTGTCCACCCATTTTCCATCTTGTAAAAGTCCCATACTATTCTCCTTTTTGAAAATTTAGAAATCACCCAGAGACTCATAGAATAGGTATTTCTAAAACGTTTGTCACTAACTAGTATTATAACCCTTCTATTTCAAAGGTCAAGTCAAACGATTTATGGTAGAATAGTCTCATGAGATTGGACAAGTGTTTAGAACAGGCAAGGATTGGCTCCCGTAAGCAGGTAAAAAAACTTTTCAAAGCCCAGCGGATTTGCATTGACGGACAGGTCGCAACCAGCCTAAGCCAAATTGTGGACCCAGGTCTACAGAACATTGAAGTTGTAGGCCAGAGGGTTGAACTGGAAGGCAGTCGTTATTATCTGCTTCATAAGCCTGCGGGTGTGGTTTCTGCCGTGTCCGACAAGGAGCACCAGACCGTTATTGACCTGTTTGAGCCAGAGCATAGGGCAGACGGGCTCTATCCCGTCGGTCGCTTGGATAGGGATACCGAAGGTCTGCTTCTCATCACTAACAACGGCCCACTTGGCTTTCGCATGCTTCATCCCAAGCACCATGTGGATAAGGTCTATTACGTGGAGGTCAACGGTCCCTTGGGACCAGATGCCCCAGACTTTTTTGCCCAAGGTATTCGCTTTTTGGACGGCACTCGCTGCCAGCCTGCAGACTTGACCATTTTAGAGACTTCTATGGAACAGAGCAGAGCAGTCATTCGGATTGGTGAAGGTAAGTTTCATCAGGTCAAGAAGATGTTTTTAGCCTATGGTGTCAAGGTTACCTACCTCAAACGGACCAGCTTTGGCCCATTTCAACTGGGAGATTTGCAAGTAGGGACATACCGCAACTTGACTGAAGCAGAACTGCAGGATTTAAAAAACTATTTTAGGGAGTAAGAAAGATGACAGCTATTTATGATTTTACACTCGAAAACCAAGACGGTCAGCAGGTATCTCTTGAAAGGTATAGAGGCAAGGTCTTGCTGATTGTCAATACTGCGACAGGATGTGGACTGACTCCGCAATATGAGGCCTTGCAGGCGCTCTACAACCGTTATCGTTCACTGGGCTTTGAAATCTTAGATATTCCATGCAATCAATTTATGAATCAAGCTCCAGGAACAGCCCAGGAAATCAATAAATTTTGCCAGCTTCATTACGGAACCAGCTTTCCCCGCTTTGCTAAGACCAAGGTCAATGGAGCAGATGCCCATCCCCTCTACAAATGGTTGAAAGAAAAGGCGCGAGGACCAGTTGGTAGGGCCATTGAATGGAATTTTGTGAAATTTTTAGTGGACCGACAAGGCAAGGTTGTCAAACGCCTAGCTGCCACTAGCAGCCCAGATAAATTATCCGAGAGGATTGAAGCGTTACTAAAAACCAGCTAAATTCTAGCTGGTTTCTTTTTGCATAAGAACAAAACAATAAGGTGCGCCAATGATGGCTAAAACGATACCTGTTGGAATCCCTGTTCCTACCAACAGCAGTCTGCCAATTATATCTGCAAGAAGCATGAGACTAGCTGCTAAGCAAATGGCAAGTGGTAATGAGTAGCTGTGGTTTCTTCCAATCAATCTTTTAGCCAAATGACTGGCTAGAAAACCGACAAAGGCTGTATTGCCGACCAATAAGGTGGAAAAACTTGCCAAACCAGCTGCTAATAAAAGGATAATGCGACTTTCCCTTTGGACATTTATCCCCAATCCTGTGGCAGTTTCTGGACCTAACTGCAAGACATTGAGTCTGGGAATCCGAAGAAAGACTACTAGTAGGCTGATGAGAATCAAGGGAGCCAGGATCATCAACCTAGACCATTTGTCGCCAAGATAGGCACCTGACAACCATGCCTGGGTATTTTCCATTTGGTAGGGACTGATGACTTGGGTTAAGCTGAGGGTCAGACTTGTCAAGAGCCCAGCCAGCCCCATGCCGACCAGTAGGAGTTGATTGGATTGAAAACTACCTTTTCTAGTCTGACTGAGCAGATAGACAGTTAAGGCAGCCAGGCTTCCTCCTAACCAGGCAAACAAGGATTGGAGTCCTAGACCTGAAAATGGAAGGAAAAGACTGGCAAGTGCCGCTAAGCTAGCTCCGGCATTGATCCCCAAAATACCAGGGTCTGCCATAGGGTTATGTGTAAGGGTTTGAAGAAGACTAGCGCTTGTTGCAAGTGCCGCACCAGCCAGACAGGACACCAGTAGGCGTGGGAGCCGAAGATTCCACACAATCAGAGAAATAGAAGGTTTCGCCTGACCAAGCAGTGCTTCTAAGACTTGTTCTACTCCTAAATGACTATAACCTAAAAAAAGTGAGAGGAAAGCCAGGACAAGTAGTAGAAGAAGGGCTCCTAGAAGGCTTTTCCGAACAGAAAATCGGATCATGACCAGTCCCCCTTTCGAATCAAGAAGAGTAAGATAGGAAAGCCAATCAAGCTCGTGAGACTATTTAAGGGGAGTTCATATGGAGGATGTAGGATACGGGCTAAGACATCCATCCAAACTAGCAGACAAGCCCCACAAAGAGCAGACAATGGCAAGAGGTAACGAAAATCACGTTTAAAGAATGGCCGAATCAGGTTTGGAATGATCAGACCGATAAATGTCAAACTACCAGCCAAGCTGACGGCAGCTGCGGACAGGACAGTGACCAGTAGCAAGAAGAGGACGAGGAAGAGCCTTGTCTGTAATCCCAAGCCCTGAGCCAGACTTTCCTGCAAACTTAAGATAGTCAGCTGTTTTGCAAAGAACATGGCAAATAGCAAGGCAAGGAAGATAGGACCAGCCAACCAGGCTAGACTGGACCAATTTGCCTGAGTCAAACTACCAGATAGTAGTCCGAGATAGTGAGTGGCTTGATTCAGATAAATGCTCATTCCTTGGCCAACTGCGGATAGAAAAGCAGTAGTCATGCTGCCGATTAGAAGGATGCGCAAGGGGTGGTTACTGTGTCCTTTTTGTTGGCTGCTAAAAATCACCAATCCTGCAACCAATCCCGCTCCCATAAACCCCACCATCAATCGCAGGAGGTAGTGGGAGTTGGGATTAAGGATCAAGAGCAGTAAGACTGACAGTCCCGCCCCTGCTTGAATGCCCAAGAGCCCAGAATCTGCTAGCCGGTTGTAGGTCACAGCTTGCATCATCAAGCCTGCAACTGCCAAGCTAGCTCCGACCAGACAGGCTGTCAAGAGTCGAGGAATCCGTAAATCCACGATAATGTCCTGTTGAGCTGAGTTTTTACCAAACTCTTTAAGGGTTGCAAGAAGCTGGTCATGGCTAAAAGAAATTGCTCCGAAGCGAAGGGAAAGGTAGGCTCCGAATATGAGAAAGAGCCCCACTGTTAAAAAAACAAGCCAAAATAAATTTGGCTTAGGAAATCGAAAGTACTGTGTCATATTATTGAAGGGCTAGGATAGCATCATGTAGGATACCCAACTGGTAGTCTAAAGAGATAGGGTCGTTGAAAATAAAGCTTTTGGCATCGAGTTGAATGAGGTGGCCGTCCTGAACCGCTGGTAGATTTTGCCATACATCCGTTTCGTACAAGCTACTTGCAGCGCTGCTGTTTTCATTTGCCATGATGATGTAGTCTCCTGCATATTGGCTAAGTACTTCAGTTGAAACAGCTAAATATCCAGCTTCAAAGACATCATCTTGGACACTTTGAGGAGCGGCATATCCCAATTCTTGGTAGATAATTTCCCCACCACGTCCCCAGTTTTGACCAAAGACATAGAGGTCTGCACCGAGATAGCCCATGATGGTAAAGCTTGCTGCATCACCAGTAAGGGACTTCATATCCTTACCAGCAGTTTCAATAGCCTGGTCCCATTGACTGGTCCACTCCGTAGCAAGGTTTTCTTGATGAAAGATTTGCCCGAAGACTGCCAAAGTATCCTTATAAGAATGTTTGCCATATTCAATAGAGATTGTAGGTGCAATCTCAGACAACTGTTCGATATTGGTATCTGTTGAACCTGTCACAATCAAATCAGGTTCCAAAGCTGCAATGGCTTCCAAATCTTCACTAGTTACGGCTTGTGTTTCTTCCAAGTAACTTGAAAAGGCAGGATTGGCTAGGTCATAAGAAGTTGCTCCAACTATTGAGAAACCAAGTTTTAAGAGGTAGCCTGTATTGGCAAAGTTGAGGCTGACAACCCGTTTTGGCGCCTGAGGAATATTCCCATAGTAGGCCACACCTTCAATACTGGGCATTGAAGAGAGGCTAGTTTGGGTCGTTTCTTGCTTGGTTCCTGAACAAGCGATAAGCAAAATGCTAACAAAACATAAAACGATAAATGATAGAAACTTTTTCATATTACTTCCTTTCAGATGGTACAAGTTTGTAGTCAAGGAGAAGGGGGTAGCCGTAGTGGCTGGCAGGTAGGATGGTCGCTGTAATGCCAAAGACGGTCTCTAAAATATCTGGTCGGATCAATTTATCTACAGGTCCTTGTTCTACAATCTGTCCATCCTTCATAGCGATGATGTGGTCAGAGTAGCGGGCAACGAGATTGATATCGTGTAAAACCATAACGATAGTCTTACCTTCCGAATGATTGAGATCTTTGAGCAGTTCCAAAATCTCTAGTTGATGATTGATATCCAAATAGGTAGTCGGTTCATCCAAAAAGATAATCGGAGTATCCTGAGCTAAGGCCATGGCAATCCAGACACGTTGACTTTGACCTCCAGACAGGTGATGGACCATTGCACCTTGCAAATGCTTAGTTTGGGTCTTTTCTAACGCCCAGTTAATCTTTTCCCTGTCCTGCTCACTCAATCGTCCTAATCCTATTTGATAGGGGAAGCGACCATAAGAGACCAGGTCAAAAACCTTTATTCCCTCCAAACTCTGGTGAAACTGGGGTAGTAGGGCTAATTTTTGAGCCACTTCTTTACTGGCTTGCTTTGAAAGGTCCTTGTCATCCAGCAGAATCTGGCCAGCTTGCAAGGGGTGGATACGGCTGAGGGCTTTTAAAAGACTGGATTTACCGCAACCATTTGGTCCTATGATGGTCGTGATGTTTCCTTCGGGAATCTTCAAGGACAGGTCAGAAAATACTGGATTCTTGTCATAAACAAGTTTCGCCTTCTTTGCTTCAATCTGGGGCATACCATCTCCTTTCACTGAGTCTCTATTATAGCATGGTTTTTCAATCAAAAAAGAGTTTTCTGAAAATTTTAATTTAATAAGAATGGTTATAAAAAATCCCTGTCATAAGGACAAGGATTCTCATTATAAATAACGTTTAGCTACTTCCAAATCACCGTCATAAGCGGCCTTTTCACCATTGACAATCTGGTAGGCGTCAGCCCCCTTGCCTGCGATGATGACCGCATCTTTTGGAGAGTTTGTTTGGTTCATGGCTGTGCGAATGGCTTCTTCCCGGTCCAAGATAAAGTTGCTTGGTCGGGTCATGTGGTCACGGATTTGTTCAGCAATAGCGGCGGGATCTTCACGGTTGGGATCATCAGCGGTCAGAATCACCTCAACCTGCGGATAGTCATTGAGCAGAAGACCGAAGTCTTTGCGGCGACTTTCTCCCTTGTTGCCAGGAGCTCCCAGAATCAAAATCACCTTGCCTGTCTGGTGTTCTAAGACGACATCAATCAGCTTCTTGACACTATCGCCGTTGTGGGCGTAGTCCACGAATACCTTGGCCCCGTTCTGCTGGGTCAGGACTTCCATGCGGCCAGGGACATTGGTTTGGGCAATCCCTGTGTGAATATCTTCCAGACTTGCACCCAAGCGGAGACAGGCCAGTCCAGCTGCGATGGCATTTTCTTGGTTGAAGCCACCGATCAGCTGGATGTCGTAATGACCGGCTAATTTTCCAGTCGCTGTGAAGTCAAAACCTGCTGACTGAGTGATTTCATTTTCAGAGCTCGGTCCATAAAAGTCATGGTCTTTGGAGCTGACTTGCTCTTTCACGACTTCAAAATGGTCCATTCCAGCATTGACAATTACTGCTCTGCTATTGTCCATCAAAAGACGCTTGTGATAGAAATAGTCCTCAAAAGTCGGATGTTCAATTGGGCCGATGTGGTCGGGGCTGATATTGAGAAAAACGCCGACATCAAAGGTCAGCCCGTAAACCCGCTTGACCAGATATGCTTGGCTGGACACCTCCATAATCAAGTGGCTCATGCCGTTTTGGACCGCCTCCGCCATCATGGCAAAGAGGTCCAGGCTTTCAGGCGTGGTCAGGGTGGACTTGAAGAAGGTTTTTCCGTCCAGCGTGGTGTTCATGGTCGAAAGCATGGCAGGCTTGTGGTTGATTTTGAGAATGTTAAAAGCAAAATAAGCCGCCGTTGTCTTACCCTTGGTGCCGGTGAAAGCCAGGAGTTTGAGCTGTTTCTGGGGATGACCATGAAAATCCATAGCAATCAGGCTCATAGCCTGCTTGATGTCATGGACGATGATGGCAGGAATGTCGACTTCGTAGTCGATTTCAGACACGTAAAAAGCAAGTCCAGCCTCGATAGCCTTTTCCAGAAATTCCTTCTTAAAGGCCAAACCCTTGGCAAAAAAGAGGGTCGTTGGGCTAACAGTTCGGCTGTCATAGCTGAGAGCGTCAAACTGGACATCCGTCCAAGTGCTATCAGTCTGGTTATTTTGTTTGATCTGGCGGAAGTTGTTATCCGCTTTTAAGATGTCTACTACATGTTCAATTTTTATCATGTTTCTATTGTAAACCTATCGAGGATATTTGACAAGTCAGGACAAGAAAACCCTCTCTGAAATGCACGAGAGGGCAAGAAGACTATGCAATGAATTCTAACCAGAATCCCAAGAAGACGATACCGACACAAAGATAAATCAGCCAATCCTTTTTCAGATTACCCTTCTTGGAAAAGAAGGCTTGGTAGAGAGTGAAAGGAATCAAAATCGGTTGTAAGTATAACCACCAGTTATATTCATTGTCCAAAATAGCTCCCAAGCTATATAGTATCAGGCAAATGGCTATGTAAAAATCCAGGCTGCGGTAAAAATGATTGTTAAACTCCTTGAACATAGTGACTCCTTATAGTATAAACAGATTTAGGATGATCAAGCTGACAATGAAAGCTGTCACCAAGTAGATTTGCCATGTTTTCTTTATCCAGCTGCGTGGTTTAAAGAAAGCTAGATAGCCGACATAGAGACCAAGCACCAGTTGGATGAAATCCATAAAATACAAGTTTCCATTTACAGTTGAAAGGATGAACCTCACTAGACAAAGTAAGGCAAAATAGAACTCCCAGGTACGATAAAAAACTTTGTTGAACGGTTTAGACATGGTATGCTCCTTTTCCAGTATAATTTAGAGCTGCAAGAGCATAAAAAGTAGTAGGACATCGAAGAGCAGATAAAAAAGAAGGGAGGCCAGACTGTTTTTCTGACCAATTTTGGTAAACCAGCCTAGATAGGCATTGATTACTATCAAGAGAATAAATAAGCAACGAAACCAAGTTTCAGAATAAATGGACCAAAAGCCTTGGGGATAGAAGATTGCGATGGAATACAGGATAGAGGTATAGACACATTCGTTCATATACCATTCTTTATTAAAGCGGGGGCGAAATTGTTTAAAAAAGGAATTCATTACCTACCTCCAATTAAAGAATCCATGTCTAGTATTTGGCAGATTTTTGAAGATTAGTGAAAGATCATAAAGAGAGCGAACGCACATGTGAACACTACTATTGAGGCCAACTTCCATCTTGCCTCAATATTGTACCGAGGTCGAAAGAATGCGTAGAAAAAATGAATTAGGATAAGTGGTCCCAACCATATCCCAATATTGGATAGATACAATTCTTGTTTTATGAAATACAAGGTCCAGAAAATACCATTGTAAAAAAAGTAATTCCGATAGAATTGACGATTGAGATGGTTAAACATAACGACCCTCCTTTACATATTATTATACATTAAATATATAGAAATGAAAGTGAAAGAAGGCTAGATATAAGGCTCACCTATAACTTGACTGGGAAATTTTCTATAAGCAAAAACAGGGATTTTTTCACCAAGAGAGAAAGTCCGTGCTAGAATAGAAGAAGAAAGGTTTGAGGAGGTTGCCATGACGAGATTAAAACGCGATACCCTTTTGGCCCAAGCAGGCATACGAAAAGATGAACGAACAGGGGCCTTGATTTCACCGATTCATCTATCGACAACATACCAGCATCCTGAGTTTGGGCAATCCACAGGATTCGACTATACCCGTACGAAAAATCCAACCCGCACCAGTTTAGAAGATACCCTTGCTGCCATTGAAGGAGCAGAGCACGCCCTAGTGACTTCCTCTGGAATGGCTGCCTTGGTCTTGCTCTTTCAAACTTTTCCCCAGGGAAGTCGGATTTTAGCCGTGCGTGACCTTTACGGTGGTTCCTTCCGCTGGTTTAATCAGCAGGAAGAACAAGGACGTTTTGTTTTCCAATACGCTCAAACGCCTGACCAACTGTTTGACCAGCTAGATAATACCATTGACTATGTATTTCTAGAGACTCCAACCAACCCTCTCATGGTGGAGTTTGATATTGCTGCGATATCAGAAAAGGCACACGAAGTCGGGGCCAAAGTTATTGTTGACAATACCTTTTATAGTCCAATTTACCAAAATCCACTTACTCTTGGGGCAGATGTGGTACTTCATTCGGCGACCAAGTATCTTTCAGGCCATAATGATGTCTTGGCAGGAGCTCTGATGACCAATGACCAGGCACTTTATGAACAGTTGTTCTATGACCAAAACACGACAGGACCGACCTTGTCCCCCTTTGATGCCTTTCTTTTGATGAGAGGTCTCAAAACCCTGGCTATTCGGATGGAGCGTTCGACACAAAACGCTCGAGCAGTCGTAGCATTTCTCCAGGAACACCCTGCGGTAAAAGAAGTCTTTTATACAGGAAAGGGTGGAATGGTATCAATGAAAGTTGCCAAGCAAGAGATGATTCCCCACCTGCTCAATAGCCTCCGAGTTTTTACCTTTGCAGAGAGCTTAGGTGGTGTGGAAAGCTTGATTACCTATCCAGCAACTCAGACACATGCGGATATTCCAGCAGTTATTCGCCATTCCTATGGCTTGACAGACGATCTCTTACGCTTGTCAATCGGGATTGAAGACGTGTCTGATTTGATTGAGGATTTACGCATCAGTTTGGAGAAAAGTTATGACCTATGATTTTACTACCCTACCCAATCGCTTAGACCAACATAGTGAGAAGTGGCGGCTCACTGAAACCAATCCTGAACTCTTGCAACTCTGGGTGGCAGATATGGATTTTCAGCCCTTTCCAGAAATGCGCCAAGCTATCGTAGACTACGGTCAACGGCATATTTTTGGGTACAATTATGCTAGTGAGCCTTTGTTCGAATCCATAATGGACTGGGAAAAAGAACAGCATGGATATTGTTTTGACCGGCAAGCCCTTGTTTTGGTAGAAGGTGTAGTTCCGGCTCTATCCATCGCAGTTCAAGCTTTTACAGCTGAGGGGGATGCAATTATGATCAATACTCCAGTATATCCCCCTTTTGCCCGTACCGTTCGACTCAATCATCGACGGTTAATTAGTCAGCCTCTTCGTGTAGAAAATGACCAATTTACTCTTGATTTTCAGGCTTTGGAGCAAAAGATTGTTGAAGAGGGTGTCAAGCTCTATATCTTTTGCAATCCCCACAATCCAGGTGGCAGAGTTTGGAGTCATCATGAACTACAAGAGCTCGGTGCTATCTGTCAGAAGCATGGAGTCATATTAGTCTCTGATGAAATCCATCAGGACCTAACCCTTTTTGGACATGAGCACCATTCCTTCAATACGGTTTCCCCTAACCATAAGGAATTTTCGGTCATTTTGTCTTCTGCAACCAAGACTTTTAATATAGCGGGAACAAAAAACAGCTTTGCTATTATTGAAAATCCTCAGTTGCGTAAAGCTTTTACCAAGAGACAATTGGCCAATAACCAACATGAAATCCCTAGCCTAGGCTTGATTACCACGGAAGTTGCCTACCGACACGGAAAATCTTGGTTGGCCGCCTTAAAACCAGTTTTGGAAGAAAATATCTTGTTGGTCCAAGAAGAATTGAGTAAAAAGACGAATATCAAAGTGCTTAAACCACAAGGAACCTACCTGATTTGGCTGGATTTTTCATCCTATGAACTCAGCCATCAAGAGCTAGCAGAGAAATTGTTGGAAGAAGCACAACTGCATTTGAATGATGGATTGACCTTTGGAAAAGAGGGGGAAAAGCATTTCCGATTGAACGCAGCAACACCACAATTTGTCATCAAGGAAGCTTGTCGGAGACTGGTGGAGGTGTTTGGATAACTAAGAAATATTGAAAAATTTCAATGAAGTCCGAGCATTTTCTGGCCACACCAATAATAACAGAATTATTATTGGTGTGAATGCCAGTTTAGTCCATGAATGAAAATTTGTTTCTCAATTTTCCAGATTGCAATAAAAATAGAAAAAGGAAGAGCTAGGCTATTCCTTTTTTTGTTGTTTTCGATAGTCAGTAGGACTCATGTGAAAGTAATTCTTAAAGGCTGTGCTGAAGGTCAAGGGGTCATAGTAGCCGACAGAATTGGCAATCTCCGTAATGGTTCGTTCGGGATCTTCTAAGAGTTGGCAGCTTCGATTCATTTTTACCTGAAGAATGTAGTCCTTGATGGCGTAGCCAGTTTCCTGTTTGAAGATTTTATAGAGATAACTTCGACTTAGAGCGAGCTGCTCTGCAATTTCTGCTACCTTAATCGGTAGAGCGTAGTGACTGTGAATCAGTTTAATAGCATGGTGAACATAGCTTTTGGCAAGAGTGCCGGCCTCTTTCAGTTGTTGATTGGGAAATTCTGCAACAAGGTAGGCGAGTAATTGATGAAGATGGCCGACCAGGATGTGCTCTGTCACCATTGGTAAGGGGTGTTTGTCCGTTTGGGTAATGTCCGTCATTTTTTGTAAAATGGGGGACTGGAGGCTGGAATGTAGATAAAATTTTTCCAATAAGCGGCTATGTTCAAGAATTGACTCAGCTTTTGACCCGCTAAAACCAACCCAAATATAAGTCCAAGGGTCTTGTCCATCTGCTTGGTAGAAGATGGCCTTGTTTTTAGGGAGGATAAACAAGTCGCCCGCAGCCAATTCAGTCGTTTCTCCGAGAATGCTAATTTTCCCCTTGCCCTCTGTGATAAAATGGAGGACATAATTATCTCGAATAGTTGGCCCAAAAGAATAGTTTTTATCACATTGTTCCGCACCGTAATGGTCGATATTTAGGTCAAAGTTATGGCTGTCTAGTTCATTGTAGCTATTTAGAATGTTCATAAGCTCTTCTCCTTAGGAAACATTATACCATATTCTAACAACAAAACCCTATTTTGTAAAACGCTTACATTTGTTAAAATGATTCATGTAATACAGATAGGAGCTAACAGTATGATTCAATACACAGAAGAAAGGCGTCTATTTCACTTGAAAACAAGAGAATTTTCATATGTGATAGAGGTGTTAGAAACTGGTGACCTTGTTCATCGATATTTTGGTAAGAAAATTCAACATTTTAGTTATGGAAACAAAATAACATATTTGGACCGTGCCTTTTCACCAAGTCCAATTACTGGAAATCGGACCTACTCACTGGACACCTTGTCCTTGGAATATTCCAGTAATGGTCTAGGAGACTTTCGGACAGCATCTATTGATGTGCGAAATGAAATCGGCATTGCCTTGGATTTGAAGTACAAGCAACATCGGATTTATCAAGGCAAGCCCTTGCTAGAAGGTTTACCAGCTAGCTTTGCTTCTGAAGAGGAGGTAGAGAGTCTGGAGATTGACCTCTATGATGCTGTAGCAGATGTGACAGTGACCTTGCAGTATGCGGTTTTCGAAGAAAGTAACTATCTTGCACGCTCGGCTCGAATCCAAACAGGTCGCTATCCCTCTAAACTGGAAAAAGCCTTGTCCTTCACCTTGGATATGCCCCATAAAGACTTTGTCATCCATAGTTTGACAGGTCGCTATGCTTATGAAAAAGAGTGGACGAAAACGCCGATTACGAATGGTACCTACTCTATTGGAAGTATTCGAGGGGCTTCAAGTCACTCCCGGACTCCTTTCTTAGCCTTGGCGGCCCCAACTGCTACAGAAGATAGTGGCGAAGTTTATACCGCCCAACTGGTCTATAGTGGGAACTTTACTGGTTTTGTGGAGACAACTGCTTTGGAGACAGTCCGTTGGGGCATGGGAATCAATGATACTAGCTTCAGCTGGAATTTGGCTTCCGGAGAAAGTTTTCAAACACCTGAGGTCCTCCTGTCCTTTACGGATAAAGGTTTTACAGGTATGACTCAAGATAGTCATGACTTCATCAAAAAACACTTGATTCGTTCTCAATTTGTCAATCAGGAACGGCCAATTCTCATCAATAACTGGGAAGGAACTTACTTTGATTTTACAGAAGAGAAGATTCTTTCCATGGCCAGATTGGCCAGTCAGGCAGGCATTGAATTATTTGTGCTTGATGACGGCTGGTTTGGAAAACGGAACAATGACGAGTCTTCCTTGGGAGATTGGATTGTCAACACAGACAAGCTTCCGAATGGTTTAGCAGGTCTAGCAGATTCGATTCGGGCCTTAGGGATGAAATTTGGTCTTTGGTTTGAGCCAGAGATGATTTCCATAGATAGTGACCTCTATCGCCAACATCCAGATTGGGCTATTCATATTGATGGACGCGAACCAATTTACAGTCGAGAGCAGTTGGTACTGGATTTGTCCAAACCAGAAGTTTGTGACTACATTATCCAAGCTGTATCCGATGTACTCCAATCTGCCAAAATCGATTATGTCAAGTGGGATATGAACCGCAACATCACCAGTATGTCTCAAGAATTTGCTAATGCTGATTCTTACGAATTCCATCATCGCTATATGTTGGGGCTCTACCGAGTATTAGAAACTCTGACCAGTCGCTTCCCAGACATTCTCTTTGAATCCTGTTCAGGAGGTGGCGGTCGAAATGACTTGGGTCTGCTCTACTATATGCCACAGGCTTGGGCGAGTGACAATACAGATGCGATTGGTCGCCTCTCTATCCAAGAAGGAACGACCTTGCTCTACCCAACCTCTTCAATGGGTGCCCATGTGTCAGCAGTTCCTAACCATCAGGTCGGTCGGATTACATCCTTGCAAACCCGAGGAAATGTGGCTATGATGGGCGGAGCCTTTGGTTACGAGTTAGATGTTACCCAACTGTCACTGGAAGAATTAGCAACTCTTACTGAACAGGTTGAAACCTTTAAGCAGATTCGTTCAACGGTTCAGTTTGGTGACCTCTATCGTTTGAAGAAAACGGCAAATATCTGGGCAGCTAACTATGTTGATGCAGATAAGAGTCAAGCTGTTTTCACCTTCGTAAAAATACTAGCTCAACCAGAAGCTCCTCTGTTGCAGGTAAGATTGAAGGGGCTAGACCCAGAAGCTTGTTATTACTGTCCACAGTTGGAGACCAGCTTCTATGGAGATGAGCTCATGAACATCGGCTTAACCATGCCCCATGTTCAAGAAGATTATTTTAGTGTACAATATATTTTTAACAAAATCTAGGAGGATTTTATTATGAAAATGAGAAGATTTCTCAAATGTGCGTCGGTTTGTGCTTTTGCAAGCTTCCTTGTAGCCTGCGGAAATTCTAGCAGCAGTGACAAGGTAGAAATTGAATTTTTCTCGCAAAAGCCTGAAATGCAAGCAACCTTGCAGGAAATTATTGATGACTTTGAGAAAGAAAATCCAGATATTGAAGTTAAGTTTTCAAATGTGCCTGACGCAGGAACTGTCTTGAAAACACGGATGGCCAATGATGAAGCACCAGATGTTATCAATATCTATCCTCAGAATGCAGATTTCAAAGAGTATGCAGCTGACGGTCGTTTCCTTGAAATTGGAGATGATGCAGGTCTCAGCCATTTGAAAGATGGGTCAGTAACACCTTATCTTGTAAATGATACAAACTACACTCTTCCACTGACTGCCAATGCCTATGGTATCTACTACAACAAAGATAAATTCGAAGAACTTGGTTTGGAAGTACCAACTACCTATGCAGAATTTGTTGCTTTGGTAGACAAAGTTAAGGCTGATGGCAGTGTGGCACCATTTGCCCTTTCTCTAAATGATGCCTGGTCGCTCAATGGTTACCACCAATTAGCTTGGGTAACAGTTGCAGGTGGATTTGACGGTGCAGAGGATATTTTGATTCGCAGTGCCAAGGGTGCTATCCAAGATGATGCAACAACTAAGGAAGTCTTGGAGCGTTTAGAACTCTTGTCTGACAATGGCCAAAAAGGTTTCACAGGAGCACTTTACGCTGACGCGGTTGCTTCATTTGCAGCAGGAGAAGCTCTCATGATGCCACAAGGAACTTGGGCTGCTACAGCAATCAACCAGCAAGAGCCTGAATTTGAATACGGCATGTTTACCTTCCCAGGAGATGAAAAAGGTGGCGATTACACGATTGGTGCAGCTGACCTAGCCCTATCTGTATCAGCTGAATCAGAGCATCCAGAAGAGTCTAAGAAGTTCTTAGAATACCTCTCACGTCCAACAGTCATTCAGAAATACTATGACGTGGACGGATCACCAACTTCTGTTGAAGGTGTGGATACCGAAGGTAAATTTGAAGAAACAGCTGGTGTCACTCAATATGCCTTTACAGACAAGCATGTCGTATGGTTGCAAAGTGAGTGGGATTCAGAAGATGAGTTTTGGAATATCACTGTTGAAATGGTGAAAAACCCAGATTCAGCAGAACTTGTTAAGAAACT
This sequence comes from Streptococcus suis, assembly GCF_017601095.1. GTDB lineage: Bacteria > Bacillota > Bacilli > Lactobacillales > Streptococcaceae > Streptococcus > Streptococcus suis_Z. The sequence goes on from NZ_JAGFUX010000004.1 coordinate 90,221, forward strand.
CAATGCCTTCTTTGATCCGATGAAATAATCTGCATGACAAACAGCTAAGGGATTAGGGTTTGGGTTTCTCAAACCTGTCCCCCCTATAGTTGTTTAACCTCAGTTTGAAAGAGAGGCCCCTAACTTTTTTTCGAACTGATATTAAACAACTATACTTGATGAATTTAGTAAAGGAGTTCTTTATGAATCAAAAAGGATTTGTTGCAAAATATTGGCCATATTTATTTGTAGCTTTGCCAATAGCTCTTCAGTTAATCTTTTTCTTCTATCCCTTGATAACAGGAGTCTTCTACAGCTTAACAGACTGGAATGGATTATCCAGTAGTTACGATGTGATTGGGATTCAAAACTACATTGATATTTTGAGGGACCCTGACTTCTATACCAGTATTACCTTTACCATCGTCTTTACCATTGGTCTAGTGATTGGGGAAATTGTCATTGGTATTTGGTTGGCAACCTTGCTCAATCGGAAAATCAAAGCAGTTGGCTTTTTCCGGACCTGGTATTTCTTCCCAGCAGTTTTGTCAACGGTAACCTTGGGTCTCATCTTTGTTCAACTGTTTAACTACGGTTTTACACAGATTGGCGAAATTCTCCAAATCGACTGGTTAATGGAAAACCTATTGGTACAAGAGAATACTGTTATTCCGTCCGTCCTCTTTGTCGCTTTGTGGCAGGGTCTGGCGATGCCGGTTATCATTTTCCTGTCTGGTCTGCAAAGTATTCCAGATGATGTGAAGGAAGCAGCAGCTATTGACGGGGCAACACGCTCCCAGCAGTTCTTCAACATTGAATTGCCTTTCCTCTTACCGTCTATCAGTATGGTCTTTATCCTGGCGATGAAATCTGGCTTGACAGCCTTTGACCTCATTTTCGCTCTCACCAGCGGTGGTCCAGATGGCAAGACAGAGTCACTGGGATTACTAGTTTATAACTACGCTTTTGTTGACAATAAATTCTCGTATGCCAACGCTCTGGCAGTCGTTCTCTTCATCTTTATCATTGTGATTTCCTTGATTCAGATGCGGATTTCTAAGAAATTTGAAGTATAGGGAGGTATGTTTATGAATAAGACCAAACAAAGCAATTGGTGGGTATATCTCGTTCTATTCAGCGGCATTCTCTTTATGTTTATTCCGCTACTGGTGACGGTAATTAGTTCCTTCAAGCCAACTAAAGAAATTACAGGTAACTTCTTTGGCTTACCTGAAAATTTCACACTAGACAACTATAGTCGCTTGTTTGAAGATGGAGTTGTTCAATATTTTGGGAATTCTGCTCTGATTACCATTGCTGCAGTAGGTTTGATTATTCTGGCTATTCCAATGGCAGCCTTTGCAGTAGCCCGTCAAATGAAGCGGCAAACAGCTTTCAACTTTATCTACTTTTTCTTGATTATCGGAATTTTTGTTCCCTTCCAAGTGATTATGCTTCCTATGACCAAGTTGATGTCTAGTCTCGGTTTGAACAATATTTTGGGGTTGATTATTCTTTATCTGACCTATGCAGTGCCGCAGGCCCTCTTCCTTTATGTTGGCTATATCAAGACAATTGTTCCTGAAGAGATGGACGAGGCAGCAGCAATTGATGGCTGTGATAAGTTTACAATGTATTGGAGAATTATTTTTCCGCTGATGAAGCCCATGCACGCTACGATTTTGATCATCAATGCCCTCTGGGTCTGGAATGACTTTCTCTTGCCGCTCTTGGTCCTCAACCGTGACCAAGAAATGTGGACCTTGCCCCTCTTCCAGTATAATTACCAGGGGATGTATTTCAGCGATTATGGACCGTCATTTGCGTCCTATGTAGTTGGGATTATCCCAATCCTACTGGTTTATCTCGTTTTCCAAAAGCATATCATTTCAGGTATGACAAGCGGATCTGTTAAATAAAGCTCGAAAGGTTGAGGCAACTCAACCTTTTGCCAAAAATCAATAAGAAAAGGCTTTCAAAAGGAGAAGAAAATGAAAGTAAAAAATCAAGCAATGTTAATCACCTATTCAGACAGTCTTGGGAAAAATCTGAAAGACTTGAAGCAAGTCTTGGAAGGTCCTTTGAAAGATGTGGTCGGTGGTGTCCACATTCTTCCCTTCTTTCCATCATCGGGGGACCGCGGGTTTGCACCCATGGACTATACCAAGGTTGATGAGGCTTTTGGAGATTGGAGCGATATCGAGGCACTTAGTCAAGACTACTACCTCATGTTTGATTTCATGATCAACCATATTTCAGCCAAGTCGCCTTATTTCCTTGACTTCCTAGAAAAGAAAGATGAGTCTGCCTATGCGGATTTGTTTATCCGCTACAAAAACTTTTGGCCAAATGGTGAGCCGACTCAGGAAGATGTAGACCTCATTTACAAACGGAAGCCACGTGCTCCCTATCGCATTGCCAAGTTTGCTGATGGTAGTGAGGAAAAAGTTTGGTGTACCTTTGATGAGCAACAGATTGACCTTGATGTGACAACGGAAACAACTCGTCGCTTTATCAAAGAAAATCTGGAACAGCTGGCGGACCACGGAGCTTCCATTATTCGCTTGGACGCCTTTGCCTACGCTAATAAGAAAATTGGAACCAACTGTTTCTTCGTTGAGCCAGATATTTGGGATATGCTTCATTTTCCGCGTCAGCTATTGGCACCAAAAGGAGTGGAAATTCTACCAGAAATCCATGAGCATTACACTATTCAGCAAAAAATCGCCGAGCAAGACTACTATGTCTATGACTTTGCCCTACCGATGTTGGTCCTTCATGCTCTTTATTCAGGCAATGTCAACCGTCTTGTTCACTGGATGGAAATCTGCCCTCGCAAGCAATTTACAACCTTGGACACGCACGATGGTATCGGAGTGGTCGATGTCAAGGACTTGCTGACAGATGAGGAAACAGAGGCGACAAGAGAAGCCCTCTATGCCCAAGGAGCAAATGTCAAGAAGATTTATAGCACAGAGGCTTACAATAATCTGGACATTTACCAGATCAATTGTACCTACTATTCAGCTCTAGGCAATGATGATAAAGCCTATCTCTTGGCACGTGTGCTCCAATGTTTTGCACCAGGTATTCCGCAGATTTACTACGTTGGCTTGTTGGCAGGAGAAAATGATATCGAATTGCTCGAATCAACCAAAGAAGGCCGCAACATCAACCGTCACTATTATGATTTGGAAGAAATTGAGCGAGAAGTTCAACGTCCAGTTGTTCAGTCCCTGTTCAACTTGCTCAAGTTCCGCAATACCAGTGCAGCATTCGATGGAGAGTTTGCTGTGGAGATGGCAGATGCCAATACAATTCATATCAGCTGGATCAATGACGATGCCAATACAGTGGCAGAATTAAGAGCTAATCTGAAAGATAAAATATTTGAAATTATTGAAACGGTTGATGGTCAGAGTCAAGAAATTAACTTATAAAGTTTGGAATAAAGGTTAGGATAGCTTTCCTAGCCTTTGTTTCCTTCGGAAAGGAAGAAACATGGAAAAATCAAATTGGTGGAAAAAATCGGTTATTTATCAGGTATATCCGAGGAGTTTTCAGGATTCGAATGGAGATGGCATTGGAGACCTTAAAGGGATTACCAATCGTTTGGATTATTTGCAAACATTGGGGATAGACGCTATCTGGCTCAGTCCAGTCTATCAGTCTCCTATGGATGATAACGGCTATGACATCAGTGATTATCAAGCCATTGCGGCGGAATTTGGGACTATGGAAGATATGGAGGAACTGATAGCAGAAGGGCAGAAGCGAAATATTAAGATTGTGATGGACTTGGTCCTCAACCATACCTCTGACGAACATTTTTGGTTTCAAGAAGCCTTGAAAGGTCCAGAAAATCCCTACTATGATTACTATGTGTGGGCGGACAAACCCAATGAATTAAAATCTACCTTCTCAGGCTCTGCTTGGGAATATGTTCCACATTTGGACAAGTACTATTTACATCAATTTTCGGTCAAACAACCAGACTTGAACTGGAAGAATCCTGCTGTCAAGGAAGAAATTTGGCAGATGATTAACTTCTGGATTGACAAGGGAGTCGGTGGTTTCCGTCTCGATGTAATTGATTTGATTGGGAAAGAACCTGAGAACTTGATTACAGCGGACGGACCAAATCTTCATCCCTTGATTCAAGAATTAAACCAACAAACATTTGGTACCTATGACCTTGTAACCGTAGGAGAAACCTGGAGTGCCACACCTGAAAGTGCTCAGCTGTATTCTCACCCAGACCGTAATGAATTTTCCATGATTTTTCAATTTGAGCACGTTTGTCTGGACCAGCTAGCAGGTAAAGAAAAATGGGATTTGGCACCGCTTGATCCTGCCAAGCTACACCAGGTTTTGTCAAAATGGCAGACAGAATTAGTAGGAAAAGGTTGGAATTCGCTCTTTTGGAACAACCATGATTTGCCACGAGCTATTTCCCGTTTTGGTGATGACAGTCCTGAATTCAGGGAACTAAGCGGAAAAATGCTAGCTATTTATCTGCATTTCATGTCGGGTACGCCTTATATTTACCAAGGAGAAGAGATCGGTATGGTCAACACTCCGATTGCAAGTATTGAAGAAGCGGATGACATCGAAACCCGTCGCATGTATACAGAGCGTTTGGAGCAGGGCTATTCGGAAGAGGAACTATTTGCTTCCATAAATGCTAAGGGACGGGACAATGCCCGCAGACCGATGCAGTGGTCTGGCAAACCTGGGGCAGGTTTTACCGAGGGCGATCCCTGGTTGTCTTTTAGCCCAACTTATACAGATATCAATGTGGAAGAAGCCCTGGAAAATAAAAATTCACTCTTCTATACCTACCAACGATTGATTGCCTTGAGAAAGCTCTATCCCTGCATGGCAGAAGGGAACTATGAGACTTTAGATACAGGTAATCCCTTGGTATTAGCTTATCGTAAATTTGATGATGTAGATGAGTTTGTGGTCTTGGTCAACTTTAGCAATCAAGCTCAGGAATACCGTCTTGAAGAACAATTAGGAGGAACTGTCCTTATTCAAAACTATTCAACGGAATCAGAGGATACCTCTCAACTGCGACCTTTTGAAGCTCTAGTATATAAAAAGTAAAATTCCTATTATATTTCCAAGCAATTTTTCTCATTTTTTGGTAAAATAGAAAAAACTAAAAAGAGAGGTTTTACCACCATGGGGAAATTCCAAGTTATTTCACATCCACTCGTTCAACATAAGTTGTCAATCTTGCGTCGGGTTACAACTTCGACCAAAGACTTCCGTGAGTTGGTGAATGAAATTGCTATGCTAATGGGTTACGAAGTACTTCGCGACCTACCATTGGAAGATGTTGAAATCGAAACACCGATTACAAAAACGGTTCAAAAACAAATCGCAGGAAAGAAATTGGCAATCGTTCCAATTCTACGCGCAGGTGTGGGAATGGTTGACGGGTTATTGAGCCTCGTACCTGCTGCAAAAGTTGGACACATTGGTATGTACCGTGATGAAGAGACCTTGCAGCCAGTTGAATATTTGGTGAAATTACCAGATGATATTGACCAACGCCAGATTTTTGTTGTTGATCCAATGTTGGCGACAGGTGGCTCAGCTATTTTGGCTATTGATTCTTTGAAAAAGCGTGGTGCTTCAAACATCAAATTTGTAGCTCTTGTGTCTGCACCTGAAGGTGTAAAAGCACTTCAAGAGGCACATCCAGATGTAGATATCTACACAGCGGCTTTGGATGAGAAACTCAATGAAAAAGGCTACATCGTTCCAGGTTTGGGGGATGCAGGAGACCGCTTGTTCGGTACAAAATAATAGAAGTATAAAGAAATCGGCACTGCTGGTTTCTTTTTTCATCGATTGTACCTCAATCGTGTTTTTTATTTGACCATTTTTGACTAATTCTATATAATGGTCTCAGATTTGTTAGAATTGAATAAAAGACAAGGAGAATTCTTATGATTCCAGTAGTAATTGAACAAACCAGCCGTGGTGAACGTTCTTATGACATTTACTCTCGCTTGCTCAAGGACCGCATCATCATGTTGACAGGTCCAGTTGAAGATAACATGGCCAATTCCATCATTGCCCAATTGCTTTTCTTGGATGCCCAAGACCCAACCAAGGATATCTATCTCTATGTCAACACTCCTGGTGGTTCTGTATCAGCAGGTCTGGCGATTGTGGATACAATGAACTTTATTAAAGCAGATGTTCAGACCATCGTGATGGGAACTGCAGCTAGCATGGGAACTATCATTGCATCAAGCGGTGCCAAAGGCAAACGTTTCATGTTGCCAAATGCAGAATACATGATTCACCAGCCTATGGGTGGAACAGGTGGCGGTACCCAACAGACAGATATGGCGATTGCAGCAGAGCACTTGCTCAAAACTCGTAACAAGTTGGAGCAAATTCTTGCTGATAATTCAGGTAAATCTGTCAAACAAATCCACAAAGACGCAGAGCGTGATTATTGGATGACTGCAGAAGAAACCTTAGCTTATGGCTTCATTGATCAAATCATGGATAAGATGGCAAAATAAGGTAGTTGAAGGGCTCGATGTAGCCCTTTTCATTTTGCTGAGAAAAAGGTATAATGAAGAGAAGAAGTATAAGAAGGAGCCAGTCATGTTTGAAAAGAAAGAGCGTAAAGGCCTCATTGTATATCTCCACTACAATCGTGAAGCACGCAAGTTGCACAATTTTGGGGATGTGGTCTATCATTCAAAAAAATTACGCTACTTGGTTCTCTATTTAGAGGCAGATCGTTTTGATGAGACGCTTGAAAAATTAAAAAAAGAACGATTTGTTAAAAAAGTTTTTCCATCTTACATTAAGGACTTAGACCAGAATTTTGTAGGGACTTTAGAGCAAGAAAGAGAGAAAAATATTCTTTTATAAAATATTTTTCTTTTTTTGTTGACAATTTTCTGATAATTCAGTATATTGGATACATCGTAAAAATTTAAGAAAGATTTAAGGGGATTTTCATGAAAAAAAGAAAATTTGCTATGGCTCTTGTGAGCTTTGCATCGGCTGCACTTCTTGCAGCATGTGGAACTGTTTCATCAACAAACTCTTCAGCAACGGGAACTGAAATTGGTGAGACAGTCAAAATCGGTTATAATTTGGAATTGTCAGGTTCCGTTTCTTCATATGGTCAAACCGAAGAAAAAGGTGCAAACCTTGCGGTAAAAGAAATCAACGCTGCAGGTGGAATTGACGGCAAGCAAATTGAAGTCATCACAAAAGACAATAAGTCTGAAACAGCAGAAGCAGCCACAGTTGCAACAAGTTTGGTAAGTGAAGGCGCAAACGTCATAATTGGGCCTGCAACTTCTGGAGCCTCGGCAGCTTCTATCGCAAACGTAACATCTGCAGGTGTGCCAATGATTTCACCTTCTGGTACGCAAACTGATTTGGTTGTTAACAGCGAAGGCGGTGTACAAGATTACTTCTTCCGTGCTACCTTCACTGATGGATACCAAGGTCAAATCATGGCTCAATATGCAACAGAAAACCTTTCCGCTAAGAAAGTTGTGCTTTACTATGACAATTCTTCAGACTACGGAAAAGGTATTGCTGATTCCTTCAAAGAAGCTTACTCAGGTGAAATCGTTTCTGAGATCACATTTGCTTCAGGTGACAAAGACTTCCAAGCAGCTCTTACTAAATTGAAAAACCTTGAATTTGATGCCATCATCATGCCAGGTTACTACAATGAAACAGGTACAATCGTGAAACAAGCACGCGGTCTTGGTATTGATGTTCCAGTTCTTGGTTCAGATGGTTTCGACTCACCACAATTTGCTGAGTTGGCAACAGCTTCTGCGGCATCAAATGTTTATTACCTCTCTGCATTTGTAACATCTGCAAGTGATAAAGCAAAAGCATTCTACGATGCATACGTAGCAGAATATGGTGAAGAGCCGTCTATGTTCTCTGCTCTTGCTTATGACTCTGTTTACATGGCAGCAGAAGCAGCTAAAGGCGCAACAACTTCGGTCGAATTGAAAGACAATCTTGCAGCTTTGAAAGACTTCGAAGGTGTGACAGGTACCATGTCGATTGACGCAGAACACAACGTTGTGAAATCAGTTTACGTTGTTGGCTTGACAGAAGGCAAGCAATCATCAGTTGATACTGTTTCAGTTTCTGAATAATAAAAAGAGGGCTATCCCCTCTTTTTCCCTTGTTTGGGACTTGATTGAAAAATATTTTTGTAGTAAAACTTGCAAATATTCTGAAAATTTAATACAATAGAACGAACGCTTAACAGCAACTATTTGAATAGAAAGATTGGTGAACTCATGCTTCAACAACTTGTCAATGGTTTGATTCTCGGTTCTGTCTATGCCCTTCTAGCCTTAGGCTACACCATGGTGTACGGAATCATCAAACTCATTAACTTTGCCCACGGGGATATCTACATGATGGGTGCCTTTATGGGCTATTATCTTTTGAACAAGATGACTTTTATCCAAGATGGCGGATTACGCTTTTTCCTAGCCTTGGTTCTCTCAATGGTCGGAACGGCTATTTTGGGAGTTGTCATTGAATTCTTGGCCTATCGTCCACTTCGAAATTCGACTCGGATTGCAGCCTTGATTACAGCCATTGGTGTTTCCTTCTTCCTTGAATATGTGATGGTTTATTTCTTTACTGCAGATGTAAAGGCCTTCCCACAAGCGATTAAGGCGGTGAATTTTAACCTTGGTCCAGTGACAGTTACCAACATCCAATTGATTATCCTTGGAGTTGCTTTGACTTTGATGGTTGCCCTTCAATTGATTGTTAAGAAGACCAAAATGGGGAAAGCAATGCGTGCTGTTTCAGTGGATAGCGATGCAGCTCAGCTTATGGGGATCAATGTTAACCGTACCATCAGCTTTACCTTCGCACTTGGATCTGCACTTGCTGGTGCTGCTGGTGTTCTACTTGGTCTCTACTACAACCAAATCGAGCCTTTGATGGGGATGACACCAGGTCTGAAAGCCTTTGTTGCGGCAGTTTTGGGTGGTATTGGTATCATTCCAGGCGCTGCCTTGGGTGGTTTTGTTATCGGTATTATCGAAACCTTTACTTATGTGATTGGTTTGGATACCTTCCGTGATGCCATCGTATATATTGTATTGATTATCATTCTTTTGGTAAGACCAAGTGGTATTCTTGGTAAAAACGTGAAAGAGAAGGTGTAAGCATGAAAGAGAATGTAAAAGTAAATCTAATCTGGCTGGCCTTCTTGGCACTTGGTTTTGCTCTGCTTCAAGGTCTTGTCGCAGCGGGTGTACTGAATTTTTACTATGTTCAAATCGTCCAACAAATCGGGATTAATATTATTTTGGCTGTTGGCTTGAACCTGATTGTTGGTTTCTCAGGTCAGTTCTCACTCGGCCATGCAGGATTTATGGCCATTGGTGCCTATGCGGTTGGTATTATCGGTAAAATGATGCCTTCTTATGCTGGTTTCGGGATTGCCCTTGTTGTTGGCATGCTTGTTGCTGGTTTGGTTGCCCTATTGGTCGGTCTACCAACGCTGCGCTTGAAGGGAGATTACCTAGCAATTGCAACGCTAGGTGTTGCGGAGATTATCCGTATCTTGATTATCAACGGTGGTAGCTTGACCAATGGTGCGGCAGGTATTATGTCGATTCCATTGTTTACCAACTGGCAGTTGGTTTATGTGTTTGTAGTGATTACAACGATTTTGACTGTTAACTTCCTTCGTAGTCCAATGGGCCGTTCTACCATTGCGGTGCGTGAAGATGAGATCGCAGCAGAATCTGTTGGTGTCAACCCAACCTTTGTAAAAGTAACTGCTTTTGTGATTGGCGCTATGACTGCAGCAATCGCTGGTGGTCTACACGCAGGATATGTTGGAACCATTGTGCCAAAAGACTTTGCTTTCATGAACTCTGTGAACGTTTTGATCATCATCGTATTGGGCGGCTTGGGTTCTATTACAGGTTCTTTCGTCGCTGCAATCGTATTGGGAATTTTGAATGTCTTCCTCAAGAGCTATGCAGATATTTCCATGATTATTTACTCATTGGCACTAATTCTCTTGATGATTTTCCGTCCAGGTGGATTGCTTGGAACTAAAGAGTTGAGTTTTGCAAACTTGCTCAAAAAGAAAAAGGAGGTTAACTAATGGCCCTTCTTGATGTAGAAAAATTGACAAAAAACTTTGGTGGTTTGACAGCCGTCGGTGATGTGACTATGGAACTCAATGCAGGTGAGTTGGTTGGTTTGATTGGTCCAAACGGTGCTGGAAAAACAACCTTGTTTAACCTCTTGACTGGTGTTTATGAGCCAAGTGAAGGCACGATTACCTTGGATGGCACTGTTTTGAATGGCAAAGCTCCTTCAAAAATAGCTTCCCTGGGCTTGGGACGGACTTTCCAAAATATTCGATTGTTCAAAAACATGACGGTTTTGGAAAATGTTTTAATTGGACTTGGTAACCACGGTAAAGCTGAGGTGTTGGCAAGTTTCTTCCGTCTACCAGCTTTTTATAAAAATGAAGTAGAATTGAAAGATAGAGCCATCGAATTGCTTAAAATCTTTGATTTGGATGGAGATGCGGACACGCTGGCTAAAAACTTGCCTTATGGACAACAACGTCGTTTGGAAATTGTTCGTGCCCTTGCGACCGAACCAAAAATTCTTTTCTTGGATGAGCCAGCTGCTGGTATGAACCCGCAGGAAACGGCAGAATTGACCCAACTAATCCGTAAAATCAAAGAAGAGTTCAACATTACTATCATGTTGATTGAACACGATATGAGTTTGGTTATGGAAGTAACTGAGCGTATTTATGTATTGGAATATGGCCGTTTGATTGCCCACGGTACACCAGAAGAAATCCGGACCAACAAACGAGTGATTGAAGCATACCTTGGAGGTGAAGCCTAATGTCAATGTTAAAAGTTGAAAATCTATCGGTACATTACGGCGTCATCGAGGCGGTTAAAAATGTATCTTTTGAAGTCAATGAAGGTGAAGTTGTTACCCTTATCGGTGCCAACGGTGCTGGTAAAACATCCATCTTGCGTACGATTTCAGGACTTGTTCGTCCATCAGCTGGAACGATTTCTTTCCTTGGAAATGAAATTCAAAAAGTTCCTGCCCGTAAAATCGTTGCGGACGGCTTGTCACAAGTACCAGAAGGTCGCCATGTTTTCGCAGGCTTGACTGTTATGGAAAACTTGGAAATGGGTGCCTTCCTTCGCAACAACCGTGAGGAAAATCAGGCAAACCTGAAGAAAATCTTTTCGCGTTTTCCACGTTTGGAAGAGCGTAAAAACCAAGATGCTGCAACCCTTTCAGGTGGTGAGCAGCAGATGTTGGCGATGGGTCGTGCCTTGATGAGCCAACCCAAACTCTTGCTTCTTGACGAGCCGTCAATGGGCTTGGCTCCAATCTTCATTCAAGAAATTTTTGATATCATCCAAGATATCCAAAAACAAGGTACAACAGTTCTCTTAATCGAACAAAACGCCAACAAGGCCCTCGCAATCGCAGATCGCGGCTACGTCCTTGAAACTGGTAAAGTTGTCCTCTCTGGAACTGGAAAAGAGCTCCTCGCCTCAGAAGAAGTCAAAAAAGCATATCTGGGTGGCTAAAAAGGTCCGGGGGACCTTTTTAGGTTGGAGATAGGAAAACCAGCAATGTAGGTTGCTGGTTTATCCCCAACCCTGACGGGTTGTTTTAGGTCGGAAATAGGGACCGTCGTCAGACGGTCTTTCCTTTTATTAATTTTTCGGACCTTTTTAGGTTGGAAATGAGAAGTTGCGGTAGCAACTTTTCACTATAATCTGATTTGGGACCTTTTTAAGTTGGAGATGAGAAACGCCGGCAGGCGTTTTTCTTTATATCAAGATTGGGCAGTTTTAATCGAGAGATAGGAAAACCAGCAATGTACGATACTGATTTGTCACCTGAGGCTGATGCGTTATTTTAGGTTGGAAATGGAACTGTTAGTCAAATGAACATTAGGTAAGGTTTAAACTAAAATATATTTTTAGTTTGAATAGTTTAGGTTTATCTTTTTAATAGACTTCACTCTTGCCATGTCATTCTTCTTATGCTAGACTGTCATAGTAGAAAAGGAGTTAGGATGAAACAGAAATTATCTCTTATCGGATTAATATTTATCATTATTTTGACGGTTATTCTTTCCTTAGCAAACCGTCAAGTGGTGGTTGTCAATTATCTTTTCGGACATTTTAGAATGCCGTTGATTTTGGTGATACTGGGCTCACTCTTGGTAGGCTTATTTATCCAGTATTTACTTGGAATGACTAAGAATTTGTCATTAAAGAGTGAGATTAAGAGTTTGAAAAAAGAATTGATAGATATTCGGGTTTTGCAAAATGAAGAAAATTCTGATAAGATAAATCAGATTAAGTAAATTTGTGGCATTAATAAGAAATCCACTTATAATGTAAGGAGAACAGATGTTTAATAAAGAATTTGGATTGATGTTTTATGTAGATGATGTAGCTGCTGAGAAGGCTTTTTGGACAGCTGCTGGTTTCACAATCTTCAATGAAGCAGAGATGATGGGTTATGAAACTTTTGATATGAAGCCACATGCAGAAGCGACAACGACCATTACTGTCTACGCAAATGAGTTTATCCGACAAGTATCTCCAGAAGTGATTGATATGAAGCCAAGTGTCTTGTTTGAAACAGATGATATTCATGGTCTTCAAGAACGCATCGCTGGCTTGACAGATACTTGCAGTCCGGTCAATGCGGAACCTTTCCCTAACTTTAACTTTGCTAGTCCAAGTGGTCATTACTTTGCAGTTAAAGGGTAAACAAATTATTGAATTTTGGAACAATCAGCGGTTTTCGATCGCTGATTTTCATATTTTTTCATAAGACATTGAAATCGTTTTCGGTTTTGTGGTATAATAAAGCATGAAAATCCAAGGGAGGAATACCTATGTCAGTTAAAGATTTTATGACCCGCAAGGTTGTCTATATTTCACCGGATACGACCATTGCCCAAGCGGCGGATATCATGCGTGAACAGGATTTGCACCGTCTGCCTGTTATTGAAAATGATAAGTTGGTTGGTTTGGTGACAGAGGGAACGATAGCAGAAGCAAGTCCATCGAAGGCAACAAGTCTTTCCATCTATGAGATGAATTATCTCTTGAACAAGACCAAAGTCAAGGATGTCATGATTAAAAATGTCATTACTGTATCTGGCTATGCCAGTCTTGAAGATGCTGTCTATCTCATGTACAAAAACAAGGTCGGTATTCTTCCAGTAGTTGACAATGGTCAGCTCTACGGAGTTATTACAGATCGTGATATTTTTGCAGCCTTTCTTCATGTCTCAGGATATGGAGAAGAAGGTGTTCGAGCTCGCTTTCTTGTTGATAACAAAGCTGGTGAGTTAGAAAAGATTATTCGCTTGGTGGCAGACAAAGACTACAATATCGTTTCAACGGTTCAATTGGCTACAAAATCTGGCAAGGTTGTCATTGAAGTGCAGATTGATGGTAAGGTGGATGTGGAAGAAGTCCGAAGTTTATTTGAAGGGGCAGGTATCCAGGTGGATAGCTTGACGCCGACAGTTGCAAAAAATATTTAATTTGTAAATATGAAATGGCAGTCCATAAGCGAATAAATGGACTGCTTTTTTTCTTTTTCTAGCTAGAAAATGCTGTGTCAAATTAGATATATGGTATAATAAAAGGGATTACACGAGGAGGAAGTATGGGACATAAGAAGTATAAAAAATACTATAAATCTGGCAAGAAAAATTCCGAAATCATTGGCTTGCTGATCCTTTTAGCCATTGGATTTGTCATGAGTTTTTGGTATATTTTATTGCCACTTGGCTTGTTAATTGGCTATTTCTATAAACGAGATGCCATCCATCGTTTTTTTCTTTCCAATGATATCAAGCGTCTGCAAGAATTGATAACCAGTTCAAAACTACATTTTGACCAGTATCAGCTGATGCTAGCTGAAAAAGGGGAAGACCAGGCTAGCCAACGGCTTAAGGGCGATTTACTGGGGCGATTGTTAGAGTTGGACTTGCTTTACCAAAAAACCAAAAAGTATTTGGATGCCTATTGGAGTCAGGAAGCACAAGCTACACTGAGCCTGCGTTACCGACTTCAAACGCCGAAAGAGGCGGAAGAAGTGGTTGTGGAAGAAAAAGTGGACCCCATTGTATCGGAAAAAGACTGGATTACCCAACATGCGCTAGAAATTTTGGAAACCTATTGCAATGTTCAAAAGGACAACCTGGTTATTCGTGAAAAGTTGGAAGCAACGACGGATAAACGAGAGGAATTAGAAGCTATCCATGAAGCCAATATGCGACGTTTTGAGGATATATTGGCCGGCTATTTGAAGATTAAGTCCTCTCCGAAAGATTTCTTTAATGCGGAAGAGCGTATGAGCCAGGCTAAGTTGGCTATGGAAAGTTTCGACAAGGAATTGGATGAAACCATTCGACAGTTTAACGAAGCAGACTTGAGGGATTTTGAAATTAGTTTACGGATGATGAAGAAGGAGGAACAAACAAGTCATGACAGGATTTAATTTTGATATCGACCAGATTGCAGCAACAAGTTTGGGGCAACGGGATAAAACAACTGAGATTATTCAAGCGACGCCGGTTGGTGAGACCAAATCCGTTTCTTTCTTGGCACAGTTGACACCTGAACAACAGGCTGGCATCGTGGCAAAGGCACCGCAGTTGGTAGATAATTTCTTGGCCAACCAAAACGCTTTGTTGGATTTCGGAAAGGAAGCCGTGGAAGAGGTTAATGCGACAGTAAACCATATCCTGTCTGAGCAGAAAAAAATCGAAATTCCTCAGGTGGATGAGTTGCTTGCCAATACCAATCGTGAGTTGAATGGATTTGTAGCCAAATACAAGGATGTTTCAACGACTGCCGAATTGGAGAAGAAACCTGGTTTCTTCCAACGCTTGTTTAAGCAGACCAAGAACGATTTACAAGAGTTTTACTTTGATTCACAATCGATTGAAAAGCGCATGGACAGCATGGCAGCTAGTGTTGTTAAACAAGAAGAAGTCTTGGCGCGCAATATTGTGTCGGCAGAGCTACTAATCGAGAACAACACCAAGTCCATCGAAAACTTGGTGGGGGTAATTGCCTTTGTTGAGGCGACTGGTAAGGAAGCAGCAGAGCGTGCACAAGTTCTTCAAACCAGTCTGGCGAGTCTTGCCCCAACTTCTGTGGACTACCAAGTTACATCAGAGAAGTTGGCGCGTGTGACAGAAGTTGCCAATATCTTGGAACAACAGCATTCAGAATACATGAGTCGCTTGTATGTAGCCTGGACAACCACTCCACAAATGCGCAATTTGGTCAAAGTTTCTTCTGACATGAAACAACGCTTGGGTATGCTCCGTCGCAACACCATTCCAACTATGAAATTGTCAATCGCTCAGCTGGGGATTTTGCAGCAGTCTATCAAATCTAGTCAGACAGCTGATGCTATTGTCAATGCTAACAATGCTGCCTTGCAGATGTTAGCGGACACCTCAAAAGAAGCTATTCCAATGATGGAAAGAACTGCACAAAACCCAACCTTATCGATCACTTCTGTGACCAAATTAGCTGAAAGTTTGGTAGCACAAAACAACGGGATTATCGCTGCGATTGACGAAGGCAGACAAAAACGTCGTGAATTGGAGTCGGCGATTATTCGCTCTGCTGAAACTATCAATGATTCGGTGAAATTACGGGATGAGAAAATCATTGCTGCTTTACTGGATCAAGGACGTCAGGCGCAGACAGAGGCAGAGCAAGTAGTAGAATCCGAATAAAAAGAGCAGTTCATATGAACTGCTTTTAATCTTTAGGAATAGGATTTTTATTGCTATCGAGGGTGAAGCCTTCTCCTAAGACTTCGTGTGCATCGAGGATGGTAATAAAGGCATGGGGGTCGATACGATGTATCAAGTCCTTCATCTCTTGGAGTTGGCTTTTATAGATGACTGAATAGACCATATGTATATCACGTCGACTGTAGAAACCCTGCGCCTTGATAAAGGTGATTCCTCGTTCAATTTCCACATCGATAGCTGTTGCTAATTCTTCTGATTTTTCGCTGATAATCATTACACCCTTGCTTCCGTAACCTCCATCGCTGATAAAGTCAATCACTCGCGATGCAATGGTCACCATGAGGAGAGTATAAAGTACGGTCCGCAGGTTTTGGGACACCAAGACCGTCAATGTTAAGACCAAGAGGTCGATGGCAAGGATAATCTTTCCAATTGAAAATTGGCTATATCGGTGGCCAATGCGGGCTAGTATATCTGCTCCCCCTGTCGTGCCGCCTGCCTTAAAGATGATGCCAAGGCCTAGACCAACAATGATACCGCTCAACATACTGACGATGAGCAAATCGCCTTCTAAATTGACTTGGAGTGGGAGATTTTCAAAGAGAATCAACCAAAGGGTCACTGCAAAAGTACCGATGAGAGAATAGATAAGTGTTCTATGGCCTAAAATCCGCCACCCCAGAATGAATAGAGGGATATTGATGACAATATTCATCACCCAGGGTTGAATGCCAAACAGGTAAAAGATAATTAAGTTAATCCCTGTCACCCCTCCTTCATAGAGGTGATTTGGCATGACCAGGTAGTTCAGTCCGAAGGAAAATAGACCTGCGCCTATAAGAATCAGACAGATTTTTTTCAATTGAATAGGATATGCTAATTTCAAGATATTTCCATCCTTTTTGCGTTCTTATGACCATTCTATCAGATTTTTAAAGCGCTAACAAGCAAATTCAAGGTGCTTTTTTGCTGGATTTTTGGTAAAATAAATGGAAATAGTTTTGAAAGTAGGAATAAGAAACCAGATGAGCAAGGGATTTTTGATATCAATTGAAGGGCCAGATGGGGCTGGAAAAACCACCGTTCTCCAAGAGTTGCTTCCAGCTTTAGAAATCTTGGGAAGGGAGATTGTGACAACACGAGAGCCTGGCGGAGTCTCCATTGCAGAAGCGATTCGATCCATTATTTTGAATCCTGAGAACACGGAGATGGATGATAAGACAGAACTGCTCTTGTTTGTTGCTGCGCGTCGCCAGCACTTGATGGAAAAAATTCTGCCTCCATTGAAAAGAGGAGCCCTTGTAATTATTGATCGTTTTATTGATTCCTCAATTGCCTACCAAGGGTTTGGTCGTGGTTTAGATGTGGATGATATCAACTGGCTCAACGCTTATGCGACAGATGGGTTGAAACCTGATTTGACGCTTTATTTTGATATTGACGTGGAAGAGGGACTGGCTCGGATCGCTCGAAATGCTAGTCGAGATGTGGACCGTTTGGACATGGAGAAAATCGATATGCATCAACGTGTTCGCCAAGGTTACTTGTCTATTTTGGAAAAAGAGAGTGACCGAGTGGTAAGAATTGACGCGAGTCAAGATTTGGCAGCTGTAACAGCGCAAGCCTTAGCTGTGATTGAAGAAAAACTCAAGGCCTAGCATGAAACAAGAACAATTAAGGGAATTGCAACCCAAGGTATTTTCCTATTTTCAATCTGTGATGACACAAGGTCGTTTGGCCCATGCCTATTTGTTTTCAGGTGATTTTGCCAGCTATGAGATGGCTATCTTTCTCAGCCAGTCACTCTTTTGTCAGGAAAAAGAAGGTGCCCTTGCCTGTGGTCACTGTCGGACTTGTCGACTGATTGAAGAGGGACAGTTTTCAGATGTGACCATATTGGCGCCCCAAGGAAATCTGATTAAAACGGAAACGGTTCGTGACTTGGTAAAGGATTTTTCACGCTCTGGTTTTGAATCCAATCAGCAGGTTTTTATCATCCGCGAAGCAGAAAAGATGCATGCCAATGCTGCTAATTCGCTTCTCAAGGTCATGGAAGAGCCTCAGAGTAAGATTCACCTCTTTCTGCTTACCAACCAGGAAGAAGCGGTTCTTCCAACTATTAAAAGTCGGACGCAGATTGTTGCATTTCCCAAAAATCAACCACTAATTGTACGAAAACTTGAAGAAGCGGGTCTCTTGCGCAACCAAGCGGTCTTAACCGCACAACTTGTTTCCCAACTCGATCAAGCCTTGGACTTGGCTAAGAATAAGTCTTATTTGGATTTACTTGCGATTTGTCGGAAATTTGTAGACAGTCTATTACAGTCACAAGATAGGGCTTTCCTTTTGGTACCCCAGTTAGTTGCCTTGGCGGTGGAAAAAGCAGAGCAGGCTCGTTTGTTTGAACTACTAACCTGTTTGTTGGCTGACCAGATGGCAGAGAGAAAGGCAAGACAATTGCTAACCGCCAGCCTTTCTGCCAAAAAAATGTGGCAGGCCAATGTCAGTTTGCAGAATACTTTGGAATACTTAGTCTTACAAACTCAGAATTAGAAAGGAAGAAGATGGATAAGAGAGAACTGTTTGATGCTTTAGAAGACTTTTCACAACAACTTTTGACGACACTTGCTGAGGTTGAGGCCATTCAAAACCACTTACGAGGAGTGATTGAAGAAAATACGGCTCTTCGTTTGGAAAACTCAAAACTGCGTGAACGTCTGGCAAAAGATTCGACCGTTTCAGCAAAAAATTCTAATTCTGGCAAGGAAAACCTACGTCATGTCTATGAAGATGGCTTTCATATCTGCAACTATGATTATGGGAAACGACGTGACAACGACGAACCCTGCATGTTTTGTGATGAACTATTGAATCGAGAATAGCATGAAAGTACAAAAATCATTTAAAGGGAATCAGGCAATTGGGAGTCTTTATCTTGTGCCGACCCCCATTGGTAACTTACAAGATATGACCTTCAGAGCCATTCAAACCTTGAAGGATGTTGATTATATTGCGGCGGAGGACACTCGAAACACAGGACTTTTGCTCAAACATTTTGAGATTGACACAAAGCAAGCCTCTTTTCATGAACACAATGCCCATGAAAAAATTCCTGTCTTGATAAATTGGCTCAAGTCGGGCCAGTCCATTGCCCAGGTGTCTGATGCAGGCTTGCCTTCTATCTCGGATCCTGGTCATGACTTAGTAAAGGCAGCCATTGCAGAAAATATTCCTGTTGTGGCATTGCCTGGGGCGTCCGCAGGAATTACAGCCTTAATTGCCTCTGGCTTGGCTCCCCAACCGCATATTTTCTACGGTTTTTTGCCTAGAAAAGCAGGGCAGCAAAAGGATTTTTTCCAAGAAAAGCGTGCCTATCCTGAAACCCAGATTTTCTATGAATCTCCTTATCGGGTGGCGGACACCCTGGAAAATATACTATCTGTCTATGGGGATCGTCAGGTGACCATCGTTCGTGAATTGACCAAGCTCTATGAAGAGTACCAGCGAGGAAGTATCACTGAAGTTCTAGATTATCTGAAGGAAAATCCTCTTAAGGGAGAGTGTTTAATAATTGTGGCAGGTGCTGGTGAAGAAGAACTACCGACCGCAGATGGTGTGGATCTAAAAACCGAGGTCGAAAAGGAAATCGCTGGTGGCTTCAAGCCAAACCAGGCTATCAAAGAGGTTGCCAAACGCTATCAGCTCAAAAAACAAGAAGTATACGATGTGTATCATGGACTAGGATGAGACCTAGTCTTTTGCTATTTCCGTATCTTTTCTGAGAATTAAGGTAACTTTATGGAATTTTCTGAATTCTTGTGATATAATGAACACATTACATTTTTTGGAGGGATACTATGACTATCTACAACTTCTCTGCAGGCCCTGCAGTATTGCCAAAACCAGTTTTGGAACGTGCTCAAGCGGAATTGCTTGACTATAACGGATCGGGTATGAGTGTGTTGGAGATGTCCCATCGCTCCAAGGATTTCGAAGCGATTATCAAGGGAGCAGAGGCTACCCTCCGCGAACTCATGGCCGTTCCAGACAATTACAAGGTCCTTTTTTTACAAGGCGGAGCATCTTTGGAGTTCACCATGATTCCTTTGAATTTTGCCAAGGGCAAGAAAGCCTACTATCTAGCTGGCGGCTCTTGGGGCAAAAAAGCCTATACAGAGGCTGTCAAACTGTCTAAGTCTTTTGATTTCGAGCCAATCTTGTTGGGATCAACAGAAGACATTACCTATGCAGAATTACCGACCTTTGATAAAAATGACATTGACCCAAGTGCAGCCTATGTTCACTTGACAACTAACAATACCATTGAAGGAACGGCTGTCTACGACATTCCTGATACCAACGGTGTTCCTGTTATCGGCGATATGTCGTCAAACATCTTGGCAGCTCGCTACAATGTAAAAGATTTTGCCATGATTTATGCAGGGGCTCAGAAGAACATCGGGCCTGCTGGTGTGACGGTGGTGATCATCCGAGAAGATTTCCTTAATGATGAGCCAGTCTTGTCTAGTATGCTAGACTACCGCATTCAAGCAGATAATGAATCGCTTTACAATACGCCACCTGCATACTCTATCTACATTTCCAAACTTGTCTTTGAATGGGTCAAGGAAATTGGCGGTGTAGATGAAATGGAAAAAATCAACCGCGAAAAAGCAGGTCTGCTCTATGACTATATTGACGCGTCAGCTTTTTACAGCAACCCTGTCCGTAAAAAAGAAGAACGTTCAGTAGCCAATATTCCCTTTGTGTCACCAAGCGAGGAGTTGGATGCTAAGTTTGTCAAAGAAGCGACAGCAGCAGGCTTCAAGAACATCAAGGGACACCGTTCTGTTGGCGGTATGCGGGCGTCACTTTACAATGCCTTCCCACGTCAAGGTGTAGTTGATTTGATCGACTTTATGAAGAAATTTGCAGCGGAGAATGCCTAATGGAAATTCGCTTAGCTCATCCTAATGAAGTAGGAGCAATTTGTCAGATTATTGATCAGGCAAAGGCTTTCCTAGCAGCTTCTGGCAGTAGCCAGTGGCAAGGTGCTTATCCTGATCAAGATACGATTTTTGATGATATTTTAACAGGTAAGGGCTATGTTGGTCTGGTGGACGGTAAGCTTGCTGTTTATGCGGCTGTATTTCGTGGGACAGAGGCTGCTTATGAAGCCATTTATGACGGCAAGTGGCAGCATAACAATCCCCTTTATACGACCATTCACCGTGTGGCAGTAGCCAAGGAGTATCAAGGTCAAGGCGTCGTTCAGACCTTCCTGCAAGGGATTATCGAAGGGCAAAAAGGACCTGATTTCCGCTGTGACACCCATGAGAAAAATCTGCCCATGCAGCACATTCTGGAAAAGCTAGGCTTTGTCTATTGTGGCAAGGTGCCCTTGGACGGTGAACGTTTAGCCTATCAAAAAATCAAGCATAAGAGCGAACGCAGTCTCTATCAGGAGATTAGTGAAGACGATCGTTGGTTGCTTGGAAATAATTAAAAATATGAAAGAAAGTCAGGCGGAGGCTCATCCGCCTTTTTAGGTAAGAATAATGGTATTTAGCGTACGAACATTTAACAATATTAACCAAGTTGGTCTCAAGGAATTGGGCAATCGTTTCCAGATTGACGGAGACCATGCTGCCAATCCAGATGCCTTTATTATCCGTTCTGAGAATTTGCATGGTTTTGATTTTCCTGAAAATCTCAAGGCTATTGCTCGTGCAGGTGCAGGGACCAATAATATTCCTATCGAGGAAGCGACTGAGAAGGGAATTGTGGTCTTCAATACTCCAGGAGCCAATGCCAATGCGGTTAAGGAAGCGGTCATTGCTTCCATCCTCTTGTCAGCCCGTGACTATATCGGGGCGAAAGCTTGGACCAATACTTTGTCAGGTGATGATGTGCCTAAGCAAGTAGAAGCTGGTAAGAAACAGTTTGCTGGGACAGAAATTTCAGGTAAGACTCTTGGTGTTATCGGACTGGGTGCGATTGGTGCTCGGATTGCCAACGATGCTCGCCGTCTGGGCATGAATGTATTGGGCTACGATCCTTATGTATCGATTGAAACGGCTTGGAGTATTTCCAGCCATGTCAAACGGATTGATGACTTGAAGGAAATTTTTACGCAGGCGGATTACATCACAGTCCATGTTCCTCTGACGGATAAGACTCGTGAACTCTTCAATGCTGCCACCTTTGGTTTGATGAAAAAAGGAACGACCTTAATCAACTTTGCTCGTGGTGAACTGGTCAACAATGCCGACTTGTTTGAAGCCATTGAAGCAGGAGTTATCAAGAATTACATCACTGACTTTGGTACGGAAGAAGTGCTCAACAAGGACAAAATCATCGTCTTCCCGCACGTGGGTGGCTCAACGGAGGAAGCGGAGCTCAACTGTGCCATTGCGGCTGGTCAGACCATTCGTCGCTTTATGGAGACTGGTGAAATCATCAATTCAGTCAATTTCCCAAATGTCAAGCAAGTGCTGGATGCACCATACCGTATTACGCTGATAAACAAAAATATTCCAAATATTGTTGCAAAAATTACTACGTCAGTCTCTGAACTAGGTATTAACATTGACAATATCATCAACAAGTCAAAAGGTGACTATGCCTATACCTTGCTAGACTTGGATGAGGCAGATAAGAGTAAAATTGACGCTTTGGTTACTAAATTTGAAGCAACGGAAGCCATTGTCAAGGTTCGAGTCATTCAAAATAAAAACTAAGTATGTACTTAAAAACGATCTATCAAAGTCCACTTGGACCTATGTCTCTTGTTGCTAGTGATAGGGGCTTGCGAGGTGCCTGGTTTGAGGACCAGAAGTATTTTGAACGAGGACTAGCTGAAGAACCAGTTCTAGGCTCACATCCTATTTTAGATCAGACCAGTCTCTTGCTGGATGCTTATTTTTCAGGTGAGGAAGCGGATTTTTCTAACCTACCGCTTGAAGCTATTGGAACGGAATTTCAGGAAAAAGTCTGGACATTATTGAAAGAAATTCCTCATGGCCAGACGACTAGCTATGGACAACTTGCCCAGCAACTGAGAGTCTGTTCAGGGCAGGCAGTCGGTGGAGCAGTTGGGCGAAATCCCTATTCTGTCATCGTTCCCTGCCACCGTGTTCTCAATCAAAAAGGGCAGTTGACAGGCTATGCGGGAGGACTGGATAAAAAAATCTGGCTCTTGCAACACGAAAATCCATACTTTGAGGTGAAAGATGATTTTATTTTATGAATATCCCAAGTGTTCGACCTGTCGAGCAGCAAAAGCAGAGCTGAAAAGTTTGGGCTTGGAATTTGAAGCTATTGATATCAAGGCAACTCCTCCAAGTGCTGACCAGCTCAAATCCTGGATGGAAGCAACAGGTTTAGACCTGAAAAAGTATTTCAATACTTCAGGAAATAGTTACCGTGAACTAGGTCTGAAAGATAAATTTGACAGCTTAACGGTGGATCAAGCATTAGACTTATTAGCTAATGATGGTATGTTGATTAAACGTCCTCTCTTGATTCAAGATGGAAAAATATTGCAGATTGGCTATCGTACAAAATATGAAAATCTCGGCTTATAAGGCCGAGATTTTTTCTTAAAAGGCGTATTCAATAGAGATATATTCATAGTCTTTACGTAGCTGGTAGAGCATATCTTGCTTGTTGGCACGCAGTTCCGCAAAGCTACTAGGACTGACCTTGTGAAGGTGAATTTTGACCTTGAGCTGCATGCCTTGTTTGTAGATGAGAATATCCAAGTCTTCCTCTTCTTCCAAATAAGGCGTGAGAATATCATAGATATTGTCCCTCAAATCAGGTGCCTGAATGGTACCGTGTGCCAATTCCATAAAAGCTGATTTCAAAAGTTGGAGTGGTTCTTTGAAGGAAATAACTGCAAGGGCAACCGTCACAAAGAAATCTCCTGTAAAATGCAGGAATTGGAGGGGACTATCCAGAGGGATGAAGGCTAGAAATAGAAAAGCAATACCGATGGCGGCTGAAATCAAGCCATCGATCAAGTTTCCTTTGGCCTCCGCTGCAATGATGGTTGAGATATTGCCGATTTTTTGATTCATATAACGATTGTAGGCATATAGACCGAAGCAGACAACTAACATGATACTGGTGTAGGGGATAACAGGACCAGTCGTCATCTGGTGTCCAATGCCATGTACAAAATAAGCAAAAGCTGTCGCTGCAGTTTCCAAAACTGCAAAAACAAGCAAGAGTAGGGTAGCCAAGGACTTCATAATGGCATAGAGTGGCTCTAGAAAGTGAAGACCTTGTGGGAATCTTGCTGTTCTTCGATGGCTATTTTTGGAAATATAGAAGGCAACCACAGATGATACAAAAGCAATTAAGGAGAAGACACTATCCAATAGAAGGGCATTTAAATCGGTCATAATGTAGACTGCGAGACCTGCCAAACCACTGACCCCATTGACTAGGGCAGAGATGGTTAAAGAGCGCGCTTCAATTTTCTTTGGATCCATTTATCTCCTCCTTAACTAGTTCACTAAATTTAGTATACTATATTCTGGAAGCGATTTCAAAAATATTGCTCATAGAAAAAGAGGGAGATCCCTCTTTTATGGTAATTCAATTTCCATGACAATCGGTGTATGGTCTTGGCGAGCACCGGAGTCAATCATAGCTGATTTGGTCACCTTGTCAGCGATACGGTCGCTAACCAACCAGTAGTCGATTCTCCAACCTGTGTTGTTGATTTTGCTGGTGCGGCTGCGTTGTGCCCACCAAGTATACGCATTGAGGACATCACCATGCAAGTGGCGGAAGGTATCCGTGAAGCCTTTGGCAAGCAGGTTGGTAAAACCTTCACGCTCTTCATCTGTAAACCCTGGTGACTGGCGGTTGCTGGCTGGGTTGGCAAGGTCGATTTCTTTGTGAGCAACGTTGTAGTCACCTGTGGCTAAGACAGGCTTTTGGCTGTCAAGCTGTGATAGGTATTCGGCATACTGGACGTCCCAGATTTGGCGGTCTGAAAGTCTCTTCAAGCCATCGCCAGCATTTGGCGTATAAACCTGGGTAACATAGAAGTCGTCAAACTCTAGCGTGATGATGCGCCCCTCAGAATCCATAGTGGTCGGAGCACCAATTTCCGGGAAGGTAATGGTTGGTGTTAGATGATTTTTATAAAGGAAGAGGGTGCCAGCGTAGCCCTTGCGTGCAGGCTCAACCGATGAACGCCATGTATTGGCATAGCCTGGGAAGTAGCCTTCGAGGATTTCCAAGTGCTTCTTGGTTGGTCCCTTGTCAGAGAGTTTGGTTTCCTGAATGGCAATAATGTCGGCATCTTCTGCAACTAGCGTGTCAATGACGGCACGGGATAGGAGGGCGCGTGGAGATTCTGCTGTCAAAGCAGCATTGAGGGAATCAATATTCCAAGAAATGAGTTTCATATGGGTTCCTTTTTCTAGTTTTATCGTGTTTTATTATACCAAAAATCTCTTGACCAAGCGAATCTAGGAACTGGAAAAATCGTTGTATTTTTTGTGTTGCAGTATTAAAAGTATGATACAATAGTAGCAAGTAAATCTTTGTTTTTGGAGGTTAGGATGAAAAGAACAGTAATCGGCTTTGCCTGGTTGGCACTCGTTTTGGAAATGCTTGTCTATTATTGGTTCCAATTGCCAGCTCTTAGTATCTACAGTTTAGGTTTTTGGATTTTCCTATTGCAATCTCTGGGCTTTACTTGGTTGATTTTGCTCTTTTCCAGTCCACAGGGATTGGTCCAAAAGGCCAGTAAATTGTCTGGTAGAAATCGGCAAGTAGAAACCTATGAGTTGAATAAGTCTTTGCCTGCCCATTTGGTTTGGTTAGGTCGGGCTTGGATTTTCGTTATTCTTGCCTTGATGGTGCTAGGGTTTGCAAATTCACGGATTTTTCGTGCCAAAGATTATGCCAATGTGGTGACGGTCCAGGATGCGGATTTTAAGGAGGATTTTCCAGAAACGGATATTTCAAAGCTAGCCCTTTTGGATCGGGCTTCTGCAGAGAAAATCGGTGATACCTATTTAGGGACCATTGATAAGGTTTCTCAGTTTGGCATTTCAGATGATTACCGTCAGATTACCATTGGTCAGCAGCCCTATCGGGTTTCACCGCTTGAGTACAAGAGCATTTGGAAGTGGATTAGCAATCATCAAGATGGGATTGAATACTATGTTAAGGTAAATCAAACGACAGGTAAGGCAGAGTTGGCAAAACTCAGCAAGGCCATGCATTACTCCGATTCTGAGTACCTGATGAATGACACCATGCGCCACCTCCGCTTCCAGTACCCAACGACCATTTTTGGCAAACCATCCTTTGAAGTAGATGACGAAGGAAACCCTTATTACATTGCGACCATCTATCAGCCACAGTTTGGACTATCTTCGAACGACCCAGTTGGAGCAGTTGTCTTGGATGCTGTGACAGGTGAAAGCAAGCGCTATGATCTTGCAGACATCCCAGAATGGGTGGACCGAGTGTATTCTGCCACAAATGTGATCAGTCGTGTGGATGATCACTATACCTATCAGAATGGCTTTTGGAACACCATTTTCAGTCAAACTGGCGTGAAAAATACGACGGATAGTTACAACTACATTACCATTGGTTCAGATATATATCTCTACACAGGGATTACCTCCGCAACAGCAGATTCTTCTAACCTGGGCTTTATTCTTGTCAATATGCGGACCCGCCAAATCACTAACTACAAGCTTGCGTCTGCGACAGAAACGGCAGCACAAGAATCAGCAGAAGGGGAGGTGCAGGAAAAAGGCTATCAGGCAACTGCACCTAGTCTGGTAAAATTCTCTGACAAAGCCTATTACCTGGTTTCCTTGAAAGATGATGCAGGACTGGTTAAAACCTATGCTTTGGTCGATGCAGAAGATTACCAGCAAGTAACAGTCAATAACGATTTGACGAGCTTGATTTCACAGGTGTCTGGTTCAGATGCTTCCAGTCTGGCAGGTGTCTCTAGTGATGGTTCGACCGCAAGTCAGGATATTCAAGTGATTGAAGGAACTATTGAGGCCTTAGGAAGTCAGATGATTGGAGGAACAACTGTTTATTACTTGCAATCTCAGGGAACGATTTATAAAGTGAAAGCAAGTGAAGATGCGACAGACCAGTTGCCATTTATGAAAGTTGGCGATCATTTCACCGGTCAATTGGCTAAAAATAACTACCTCAATCAATTTACCGTAGAAACAAAATAATCCAATGGGCTGATTGAAATCAGCTCATTTTTTCGTGCTAAGATGCTTATTTCATGGTATAATGATTCAGTTTGAAAAAATTGTGTAAAGGAGATTACATGAATCTATTTCGAAAGAAAACTTTGGGAAATTCAAAGACAGCCATGCACCGTCACTTGAGATT
This sequence comes from Streptococcus suis, assembly GCF_017601095.1. Lineage (GTDB taxonomy): Bacteria > Bacillota > Bacilli > Lactobacillales > Streptococcaceae > Streptococcus > Streptococcus suis_Z. The sequence goes on from NZ_JAGFUX010000004.1 coordinate 117,453, forward strand.
GGTTGACCTGATTCTTCTTGGAATTGGTTCCATGGTTGGAACGGGAATTTTTACTGTAACGGGGTTGGCAGCTGCAGAATATGCAGGCCCTGCCTTGGTCATCTCTATCTTAATCGCGGCGGTTTCAGTTGGTTTGACAGCATTGTTTTATGCTGAATATGCCTCTCGCATCCCAGCAAATGGGGGTGCCTATGGGTACTTGTATTCCATTTTTGGGGAATTTCCTGCTTGGTTAGCGGGCTGGTTGACCATCATGGAATTTTTAACAGCTGTTTCGAGTGTTGCCTCTGGTTGGGGAGCCTACTTGAAGGGGCTCTTAGTCAATATGGGGATTACCTTACCTACTGCCTTGAATGGCACTTTTAATCCTCAAGCAGGGACCTATATCGATATCCTTCCTGTCTTGGTACTTGGTTTTGTAGTGGGGGTAGTTCTCTTAAATTCTAAGGCAGCTCTTCGTTTCAATTCTGCCCTGGTTATTCTGAAATTTTCTGCCTTAGCACTCTTTTTGCTCGTTGGAATCAGTCATCTTCAACCAGCGAATTGGTCCAATTTTGCCCCCTATGGCTTTGGTGCTTTCTATGGTGGTGAGGCGGGAATTATGGCCGGTGCCTCGCTCATGTTTTTTGCTTTCTTAGGCTTTGAGTCTATCTCTCTTGCAATCGATGAAGTGAAGCAGCCTGAAAAAAATGTTCCCAAGGGAATTGTTATTTCCCTGTCCATTGTCACCATTCTTTATATCCTAGTGACTCTGGTCCTAACTGGGATGGTTCATTACAGTCAGTTGAATGTAGCGGATGCGGTTGCCTTTGCGTTGCGACAAGTGGGCATGGGTTGGGCAGCATCTTATGTCTCGATTGTTGCGATTTTGACTCTCATTACAGTGTGTATTTCGATGACTTACGCTCTATCGCGAATGGTTTACTCCATTAGCCGCGATGGTCTCTTGCCAAAATCTCTCAGTCAATTAACCACAAAGAGCAAGGTGCCAAAAAATGCAACCATCTTAGTTGGCATTTTTGCTGCAATCTGTGCAGGCGTTTTTCCTCTTGCATCCATCGCTTCCTTCTTGAATATCTGTACTCTGGCTTATCTGATTCTCTTGGCCGCAGGGATTATTCGATTGAGACAGAAGGAAGGCCCGGCAAAAGAAGGACAATTCTCTACTCCATTGGTTCCGATTTTGCCAATCATCTCTATCTTGATTTGCTTGTCCTTTATGTTTCAATATGGACTGGCAACTTGGCTAGCCTTCTTCCTAGCCTTGCTCATCGGAACAGGTATTTATCTCTTTTACGGCTACAAGCATTCCGAACTCAATCATTTGAAATAAGTTAAATCCCTGTTCCATACAGGGATTTTCTTGCCTATATTGTCTTGCAAAAAAATATTGGATGGTCTATAATAAACATATAAAAGATAGGTCCGATTGAGAGGAGGAAAGTCTATGACAAATCAATCGATTCGTGAACGTGCTCGAGCAATTTGGTCAAGTACAGATGGTCTGATTGGAATCTTTTTAGTTCCAGTTTTGCTGGGTTTACTAGTTGAACTAGTCAATCATTTGCTCAATTCCATCTTATTGGTGAGTAAATTTCGTTATTTTTATCAGCAGATTCCTGTTTACAATGACGGCACTCACTTCCAGCATGTGACGCTTGATTTTGGGATTGAATATACTTTTTTGTTTCAATTCCTTGTTGAATTGCTCTTCCTAGTTACCCTGTTTCAGGTTTTGCAACGGGTTCGTGAAGTGACGCGTCAGCTTTCTTATAAGGAGAGTTTCCGCATTCTATTTGGACCACGTTTTGTGCCGATTGTCTTAGCGACCATGGTGAAGGAGTTTTGTCTCTATCTAGCCTCCCTTCCTTTGATTGTCGGCTTAGTCACTGGACTCGGTCTAATTCTAACACCAAATCTCTATTTTCTGTCTTACGGGAATTTGCCCGATTTTAGTCCACTTGTGACCACGAGCGTCGGTCTCATTAGTCTGGGTCTGACAGTCTTTGGCATACTCTTATTTCTCTATGTTGACTTGAGCCTGAAGCCTATGTACTTCTTGTTGTATGATCAGTTGGAAGCTGGGGTATTTCAAAATCCCTTCAAACTGATGAAACAAAGTTGGCAGTTGATGAAAGGGCATCGCATGAGACTCTTTCTTTTGGATTTGTCTTTCTTCTTCTGGTGGATTGGTATACTATTGACATTCGGTCTCTTGGCGATTTATGTAATACCCTATTATTGGACGTGTCAAGCCCTTTTCTATGAAGATCGCAAAAGCCAGTCTGCTGATTTGTATCAGACATTTTTTCTGACTGCAACAAAATAATGCTCAAAAAAAAAAGCCTGTTAAGCAGGCTTCTTTTTCTTTAAAAATAAATCGTAGGTTAACCAGCAGATAATTAGGGATTGGACCAAGAGGCTGATGATGGAGCCTTCGACCCCGAAATCACCACCTGATAGCCACTCCGGTCCTAAAGTGCGAACTTGGATAAAGGCTTGGCCAGCATGAGTTCCACTGACAGGAAAGGCAAAGACATTGCCTTGGAAACAGTTCCAAGCAGCATGTAAGCCACCAATCAGCCAGATAGTTCCTGTCTTTAGCATAACCAGGCAGGCGAGGAGGGCAAAGAGTGTCAGATCCAAGAGAGGAATGATGGAGATGGCGTCATTTCCCAAGTGGAGTGCAGTGAAAAAGAGTGATGAAATGAGGATACCAACCGGTAGATTGTAGCGAGCTGCTAGAGATGAAAACATCCAACCTCTGGTTAGTAATTCTTCCGTTGTTCCTTGGATAGACCAAGCCAGGATTAGAATCAAAAATTGTCCCAAAAATAGTGGTGAAAAATGGAAGCTAACAAATTCAATGGCACCACAGACCCACATCAAGGCAACACAGCTAATCAACATAGTTGCTCCCAAGCCCCATCCCAGAAGAAAATCCTTGACGGCACTCGTTTTGGTCAAACCGATTCCAAGCCAGGGGCTGATTTCTACCTTTCTTGCCCACAGAATGACAGCTAAACTGATAAAGGCAAAGGCAAATAATTCAAAGCAAAGTGTTATAAAAGTATTTTCCTCAAAGGCAACTATAAAGGGCATCAAGGCAAAATAGCCAATCATTTCCGCAACAAGAGTCAGTAAAAGACCGACTACAGGGGATAGGAACAAATTTAAATTAAAGGATGATTTGGCTTTTTCGGAAATGAATGCTATCTTCATACTATTCTCCTTGCTTGTGTTTAGTACCAGTCTATCATATTTTCCTATGGAAAACTAGACGGGATCTCGATTAGCGTGTTATAATGATACAAAAGTATACAAGGAGATAATCTATGCAATTACAGGATTGGCTAGCAGATTTTCAATTTGGAGAACACCAATTGGTAGGTCCATTTTTTTATGCGACCCCTGTGGCGCTCCGATTTGAGATTGGTCCTGCGGATGAGGCTGAGCAGCTTTCTAGAAAAGTGTATCTGGATAGGGCTTATGCGCGTGCGGTTGAGCTTTTGGGGCGGGCTAGTTCAGCATACGACTATGTGGTTCTTTCGCTGCTTCGACAGGAAGATAGGGATATAGACACCTACCTCTGGCATTTTACATCGAAATTTAATTTTAACAAGTGTCCTGAGCCTGACTTGATTGAAGTGGAGGACTGGACGGGAGAAGTGCTGGTCTATGAACGCTATCTTTTTCCGGTCGCTGACCAAGATTTGAAAGCTCTCTTGTGGGAGATTATCAAGGCTGACCATGGTGGCTTTAACTACCTTTCTGCTTCTCTTATCTTTCTATCTAGCAAGGAAAAGGTTCTGTATCATTGCTATGATGATAGGGGAGTGGATATCGCGGTGGTGGATGATGACAAGCGTCGCCAGCTTTTTACAGATTGTCATGACCTGCTTTTTGATTATGATATGGAGGAGATGGTGAGGAGGATGGATTTTTAAAAACTAATATAAAAATGCCCATGATATACTACGTATACCATGGGTTTGACTTTCAGTCAAACCCTAATAACAACAGTCCTATCACAAAATAAGATTAGGAATCTGAATGGTGTATTTAGTATAATAACGTGGGTTATTTTTTCATCAAACGCTCCTTTTGTACTAATACAAATGTGTTAGGAAAAGCTAGGAGATCTTATGGCAAAGTTTGATATTATTACAATCGAAGACAAGATTCAGCAGTTACTGGAAGTTGGTTTAGACCAAGCTTCTTTTATCTATGAATTCTTGTCTTTTTATGATATTCCAAAAGCGACTATCACCCGTATCCGAAAAGAACAAAGTGGTGAAATCAAGAACAAGCTCTACTTCAAGACGGTTCCTACTGACAAGTCGGTTGTGGCAGGTGTTGCTGAGATTGAAGAAGCAATCAAGGATAAAAAATCACAACTTAGAATGAGATATTTCATAAATTATAAAGTGTGTGAGGTTGAAAATACGTAATATGAATAGGCAGAAAAGGATAGCAAGAGGTTTTAATAGTGGGAAACTCAATATTAAATAAAGCAAAATACAGTGGGAATAATACAGATGAATGGTATACAGATTATAAAACCGTAGAAAGTGAAGTACAACATTATGAATCTCAATTCATTGGAAAAAAAGTACTTTGTAATTGTGACAACCCATATGATTCCGCTTTTGCAAAATATTTTCTGAAAAATTTCAATCGATTCAACTTAAAAAAACTGGTATGTATTTCATATGCCAACTCGGAGATTCATTCAAGTGAAGATGGCAGGGGGCTTATTCTGGAGATTGACGAAATGTCACCTGCTATCATTGATTGTTTAGATGAAAACAAGCTCTTTGACATGCTCGTAAATGATAGAAAGCTTCGAAAACTAACTGGTGACGGAGATTTTAGAAGCCCAGAATCTATAAAGTATTTAATCGATTCTGATATTGTAGTGACAAATCCACCTTTTTCTAAATTTTCAGAATTATTCTCATTGCTAACTAAGTATCATAAGAAATATCTCTTGATTAGCAACCAAAATGCAATAACATACAAAGAAATTTTTCCTTATATAAAGAAGAATGAAGCTCGTGTAGGCTACCATTTTGGAGATATGTCATTTAGGGTTCCAGATAGTACTGAACCAAGAAAAACAAGGTTTTGGGTGGACGAATTTGGTCAAAAATGGAGAAGTTTAGGAAATGCAATGTGGCTTACAAATTTAGAGGTTCCCACTAATAGCAAAAAGAAGCTTGTTTTGACTCACAAATTCATAGAAGGTAATTATCCGAAGTATGATAATTTTGATGCAATTCACGTTTACAGAGTTTCAGAAATACCAATGGATTATTATGGAATAATGGGTGTGCCACTTACATATTTGAAATACCATAATGATGAAATATTTGAAATTGTTGGAGAGGCAAATCATGGTTCTGATAATGAGTATGATCTTTTTAAACCAAAAATAAATGGTAAAGAAATGTTTAAGCGAATATTGATAAAAAGACGAGAGAGTGATAAAGAAATGGAATTTAGAATACTTGATTTATTTTGTGGTGCAGGAGGTATGTCGTATGGAATGCATAAAAATCCTCATTTTGTAACAAAAGTTGCATTAGATGTTAACGAAAAGGTCGCACAGACGTTCAGAAAAAATATCCCAGGCTCAGAATTGATTATAGGAGATATAAAGGACAAAGAGATAAAGAAAAAAATAATAGATCTTTCGAAAAAAAATAAAGTAAATATGATTATTGGTGGACCACCATGTCAAGGGTTCTCGTTAAAAGGTAAGAAGTTAGGGTTAGAGGACCCTAGGAATTTTTTATTTATAGAATTTCTTCATTTAGTTAAGGTGTTGCAACCATTAGTTTTTGTAATAGAAAATGTAAAAAATTTGATGTCGACATCAAACGGTTGGTTTAAAGAACAAATTATAAATGAGATAAAGAAACTAGGTTATGAAGTTAGTGTAGGCATACTTAGAGCAAGTGATTACGGTGTTCCACAAAATAGAGAGAGAGTCATTTTCTTATGTAGTAAAAAAAATGCAATTTCGTTACCAGAGCCAACAGTCAAAAGCTTAACAACAGTTCGAGATGCTATTGAAGATTTAGCGTATTTGAATTCAAATGAGGGTGATTTTGAACAGAGTTATATCACAGAAGCAAGAACAGAATATCAAAAGCTTATGAGGAAAGATAGTGTGAAACTATATAACCATAAAGCCTCCAATCATTCTGAAATTGCAATTCATAAACTTAGCATGATTCCACCAGAAAAAGGTAAGGAATATCTTCCAAAAAAACTTTTAGGAAAACAAAAATATAAATCAACGTGGGGTAGATTGAAGTGGGATGAGCCATCCCCTACTATAGATACAAGATTTGATGCAGCATCAAATGGTACAAACAATCATCCATTTTTACATCGTTCTATTACACCGAGAGAGGCCGCACGAATTCAGTCGTTTGATGATAGATTTATTTTCTATGGTAGTAAGGTTGATATTAGAACACAAATTGGTAATGCAGTGCCACCGCTTATGGCGAAGGCTATTGCTGATCAGATTTATGAAAATTTTGTCAATAATGAGGGTGAGGTAATTGAAAATGAATAATCAAATGGCTTATTTAGTAGGTATGATATTAGGAAATGGAGAAGTACAAAGGGATACCAATTACACCACAGTTACGATAGAGCTACCCCATAAAAATTTACGAGATGATGAAGGGTTAGAAGTTTCAGTATATGTAAAAAGTAGTTTAGCTGATATTAGAAGTATTATTGAGCCGCTGTTAGGACATTCACTGCCTATTTCACAAACAAAGAATGTAACAAGGGTGTCTTTTACAAAGTCTAATGAAGATTATACTATGAGAGAGATTCTCAGATTTATTGGAAATGGTGTTCACCATTCAACTATGGTAATGAATGATGAATTATTTAATATGACTATTGATGAGAAGAAGGAATTGCTCAGAGGGGTAGCAGACGTGACTGGCTACATTAGGAAAAGTAATCTGGCTTTTGGTCAAGATGGATGTCATAGAGTGTACATTGAGATTCCTGGTAACTGGCAATTTGTTATAGATATAGCTAATATGTTGAAAACATTAGATATACCCGTTCAAACAATAGATTTTGGTCATCCTAACTTCAGAGATTCTAATTTAAAAAAATATAGGCAAGGAAAAACGAAATATTGGAAAAAGGAACACCAGGTTAAAATATGGGCAAATGAGTTTCTACCTATAGGATTTAATGTTGTTCACAAGCAAAGGGCATTAGAACGATATGCAGAAGAATTACTTGATTATTTAGATGAAAATAAAACCCATCAATTCTATTGGGAGAAAGCTGTTAGGTTAAGAAGCAAGCCGATTCACCCAATGGAAAATGATGATAGTTTACCAGAAAAAATAAGAGGAAAGCATTTTGATTCATGGACTCAATTAGCAAAAGAGTTAGGATATGGCGAATAAGGTAAGAAGTGAATTTGAGTTATACCCAGGTATGGTCAAATGGTTAGATACATACCTTAGGGAAAAGTTTAAAAACAAGAGGTGTGAAGTATTTGTATTAGATTGTCACTCCGTATATTTAGATTCAATTTTAAATAAATATGATGTAATACAATATTTTCCACAAGTTGTTGGATTGAAAATTGAAATTGATGTTTTGGGGATTGTAAGATGGAAAGATAGAGCTGAAATCTATTTTGTTGAAGCGAAAAAGACAGCGTTAACTCTTCAAAATTTAGGACAATTATTGATATATTGTAAACTTTGTAATCCCGAAGAAGCATATTTATTATCATCTGATGGGTTAGGGAGCCTACAAAAAGTTTTAATCAATTTAAAAAGAGAAGATTTGCTTGATTATGGGAGTGGAAAACGAATAAAAAAAATTAATGTAGCCAGATGGGATATTTCGAAGGATGGAGTAGATAATCATTCTATCATACCTAAAATATAGAGTTTTGTGGTTTAAAAAGGGATTGCTTGAATTAGAAGATGGGCACACTTAATGCTGTAAAGCAGGATGCCTTCTACGATAAACGCGTCCAACTAGAAACGATTTCTCCAACTGGCAAAATAGTTTCCGTTACTGAATGGTTTGTGGTAGAATTAGAACAGATTGAACAAAAAATAAATGAGCTTTTTAAACAACTAAATTTATGATATCTTATCAGCTAAAACAAAGGAGAATATTTATGATGGGAGCATTTCTATTTTTTACATTTGCGATTTGTTATCTGGTGGGCTGTATCGCCATAGCGATTGGTCTCAGACGTAGGAAGTAGGAGGAAAGACAAATGGAAGAACTCTTTATGAAACTCTTTATTTGGATTTTTATCTTACTCTGGTCCTCACCTGTAATCATTATCGCATTGGCAGGTGGTTGGGTCATTTTATGCCTATTGTTTGGCAGAAGGAAATAATGATATTGAAGCCTTGCAAAAGAATGTAACCTATCGTAAAATGGTAGTATATTTCAGATATTCAGGAGGGGGTTGTTATGCCTTACCGTAAATTAACATCAAGCGATCGGACTTTTATCAAAGGGCAGACGGATCGCTTGCTGAATCAGATGAATAGCAATGCGGCCTATTTGGGGACTGTCCAGACCTATGAGGCAGCCAAGGATCGGGCCAATCAAGCCTATCTGGCAATGGAACTGGAAGACGACCTAGATAAAAAGGTACGACTGGCAAAATTGGTTGAAACCTATGCTGCCCAAGCCCAGGCTATATTGGACGAGTGGGAGGAGAAGAACAAACAGGCAGAGAAAGCGGCAAGAGATTTCAAGTTGATCTTGTGGCTGACCGTACTGTTCACCCTTAGCTTTGTTTTTCCAGTCAATATCATTCTCGTCATTCTTTTTGCCGTCTGGTTTTATCGAAATTACCTTCGTTCTAGTAAATCCGACTGACATGCAGAGAAAGCGGCAAGAGATTTCAAGTTGATCTTGTGGCTGACCCTACTGTTCGCCCTTAGCTTTGTTTTTCCAGTCAATATCATTCTCGTCATTCTTTTTGCCGTCTGGTTTTATCGGAATTACCTTCGTTCTAGTAAATCCGACCGAGTAACTAAGACCGCCGCTAATAGCCAGTCTTTGACAGAAGAGGAAAGGTATGAAGAATGGATGACAGAAAAGATTGTCACTCTCAACAAGGACAAGCGGGAGTGGACTGAGGCTATGCTGACAAAATATGACAACTTAGATGACATAGCAGCTGGTATCGGTGAAATGGATGAGATAGATAAAGTGGCTGGTAAGAAGCTTCTTCGACGCTATCAGGACATTTTAGCAGATATTGAAAAACTTCCTAATTCTGACCAGAAAACCTATTATTTGGATTTTCATCAGGAGATCATTGCCGACTTGGAAGATCTATTTGAACAACTCCATTTTGGATAAGAAAAACCGGTAACAGTACAAGGCTGTTGCCGGTTTTGTTATTCGTCTATGGAAAAGACCAAGACCATGATTTGTATAAAGGTAAAGCCCAGGATGAAGGGCAGGGCAGCCCAGGAAATGACTTCAATCATTTCACTGACGACTAGGCTTGGTCTGGTAAAGATGTCCCATGAATTGAGCCGTGCATAGCGTCCGATGTGAATGGCAAAGCTGGATAGAAGGGAAAGACCACCAATCAGAAATAGCCTGATCCAGTAGGACTTGATAGAGAAGGCAGAGAAAATCAGCCGCAAACTTTCCACGCCAGTCATAACCCCATAGAAAATACTTGGGACATAGAGCATGAAAAGGATCATGCTGTCCCGTTGCCAGAGGACTGTGTTGGCAAAGTGCATGTGGACGATGTCCGTCACCATGTAAAAGGTATTGGGGTAGAAGAAGAGCCAGAGGAGCCCAGCAATGATTTTGAGGATATTAGATTTTGTGTGGTTGGTGAGGATAGCAAAATCAAGTGCCACTAAGGCTAAAAACATATTCCAAGTCAAGTCAGGTGCAGTGACACCGTAACGCTTTAGACCGGCAGCAATGATGAGGAAAAAAATATGGATAAAAATATTTTTCTTTGTAAACATGACAAACCTCTCTCATTAAAATATAAAAGCTAGTATATCACATTCTCATGGAAAATAGGTATTTGATATCGAACTGTCAGGACTTGTTTAAGCTTGGATTAAAAAAAGAAACAGCAACCTGTTTCTTTAGAGTTTATTCATCCACTGCAAAAACCAGCACCATGATTTGTATGAGGGTGAATCCAAAAATGAAGGGGAAGGTTTCCCAACTTATTGCAGAAATCATGCTAGTAAATACTGTTACTGGGCGCGTGAAAATATCCCAGGAGCGAATATTGGCATAGCGACCGATATAAATAGCATAGCTAGCAAATAGAGACAGACTGCCGATAATTAAGAGACGTAGTCCGTAAAATTTAATATTGTATCCCTTGAAAATAGCTTCTAAGCTCTCAACACCAGCCATGATACCAAATAAGATACTTGGGATATAAAGCATGAATAAGAGTAAACTATTACGTTCCCAAAGGGCAGTGCTGGAAAATTGAATATTGACTAACTCAGTTAACACATAGAAGGTATTTGGATAGAAGAAGAGCCAGAAAGGAGTGATAAGCAGTTTACTTGCAAGGTGATCATTCTGGCGAACTAGGATGGCAAAGTCCAAGGCCAACAAGGCCCATAGCATATTCCACATCAGGCCGGTATTTTGAACGTCATTTAAGAGCATTCCGACACAAATAATAACAAAAAATAGATGGATTAAGAGATTTTTAGGTGAAAACATAGACAACCCCATTCTTTTTCATAACTTCTTCTAGTATAACATATCTTAGAAGGATTGTGGATGGGAAGTCGCTTTGTTTTTGCACAAAAATATGATAAAATGGGGTGTTATCAAGAACAGGGTTTCATTTGCCCTGAGTTGAAAGGAAAAAATATGACAAAAACACCGTTTTATATTACCACACCGATTTATTATCCTTCCGGTAAGCTTCACATCGGATCGGCCTACACGACTATTGCCTGCGATGTCTTGGCTCGCTACAAGCGTCTGATGGGCCACGAGGTCTTCTATCTGACAGGGCTTGATGAGCACGGGCAGAAGATCGAGGAGAAGGCAAAAGAGGCTGGTTTGACACCACAAGCCTACGTTGACGGCATGGCGGTTGGCGTTAAAGAGCTCTGGAACTTGCTCGACATCTCTTACGACAAATTTATCCGCACGACTGATGATTACCACGAGGAAGTGGTGGCGGCTGTTTTTGAAAAATTGCTGGCGCAGGACGACATATACTTGGGAGAGTATTCTGGATGGTACTCCGTATCGGACGAGGAATTTTTCACCGAGAGCCAATTAGAAGAGGTCTTCCGAGATGAAAACGGCAAGGTAACAGGTGGTATCGCTCCGAGCGGTCACGAGGTTGCCTGGGTGTCAGAAGAATCCTATTTCCTCCGCCTCAGCAAGTATCAGGATAAATTGGTCGAGTTTTTCAATGCTCATCCAGACTTTATCCAGCCAGACGGCCGCCTCAATGAAATTATGAAAAACTTCATCGAGCCAGGCTTGGAAGATTTGGCAGTATCCCGTACCTCATTTACATGGGGTGTACCTGTACCGTCCAATCCAAAACACGTTGTTTATGTCTGGATTGATGCCCTACTCAACTACGCAACTGCCTTGGGTTATGGTCAGGAAGAAACCGCCAACTACGACAAGTTCTGGAATGGAACAGTTTACCACATGGTTGGTAAGGACATTCTTCGCTTCCACTCCATTTACTGGCCAATCATGCTCATGATGTTGGACATGAAGTTGCCAGACCGCTTGGTTGCTCATGGCTGGTTTGTCATGAAAGACGGCAAGATGTCTAAGTCTAAGGGCAATGTGGTCTATCCAGAAATGTTGGTCGAGCGTTTCGGCTTGGATCCACTTCGTTACTACCTCATGCGTAGTCTGCCAGTTGGTTCTGACGGCACCTTTACGCCAGAAGACTATGTTGGTCGTATCAACTACGAACTGGCCAACGACCTTGGAAACTTACTCAACCGTACAGTTGCTATGATTAACAAGTATTTCAGCGGTCAGGTCCCAACCTTTGTTGCTAACGTGACTGATTTTGATGCGGACTTGGCGGCAGTAGTAGCTGAAAACTTGGCAAGCTACCACAAGTATATGGAAGCTGTTGACTACCCACGCGCCTTGGAAGCGGTCTGGAATATCATCTCCCGTACCAACAAGTACATCGATGAAACAGCACCGTGGGTCTTGGCAAAAGACGAAGCCGACCGTGACAAGTTGGCAGCAGTCATGGCTCACTTGACAGCAGGTCTTCGTGTTGTGGCTCACCTCATTCAGCCATTCATGATGACGACGTCTAATGCCATTATGGAACAGCTTGGTTTGGGAACAGAATTTGCCCTTGAAAGTCTTGACTTTGCAGGTCTTCCAGCAGGTTTGACAGTGGTCGCAAAAGGCATGCCTATCTTCCCACGTCTGGATATGGAAGAGGAAATCACCTATATCCAAGCTCAAATGGGTGGTAGCTCTGCTATTTCCCAAGAGGAAGAAAAGGAGTGGAACCCAGCTGATGTGGAGCTTAAAAACGAGAAATCCGCCATTAAGTTCGAGGACTTTGATGCGGTTGAAATCCGCGTAGCCGAAGTCAAGGAAGTAGCCAAGGTGGAGGGCTCTGACAAGTTGCTCAAGTTCCGTCTAGATGCGGGTGATGGACAAGACCGCCAAATCCTGTCTGGTATCGCCAAGTACTATCCAAATGAGCAAGAGTTGGTCGGCAAGAAAGTCCAAATCGTTGCCAACCTCAAGGCACGTAAGATGATGGGCTTGCTCAGCCAGGGTATGATCCTCTCAGCCGAACACGACGGCAATTTGACACTTTTAACAGTAGATCCATCTGTGCCAAACGGCAGTCAGATTGGGTAAATTCTCAACACTCAGCTAAGCTGGGTGTTTTTTTTGCGAACTTATAAGAAAAGGAGAGTCTATGCTAGTAGCCATCGATCAAAGAGGACAAACCGTCAATCTTTTGGAAAAACCAGAGGTGAAAAAGGGGGACTATTTCTGCCCAGCCTGCTCTGGCAGGGTCCGTTACCGGTCTGGGAAAATTCTGCGTTCGCATTTTGCCCACCAAACCTTACGGGATTGCGATTTCTGGTCCGAGAATGAATCCGCCCAGCATCTGGAATTAAAAACCATCCTGTATGATTGGCTGAGGAAGCAAGAGGTAGTGAAACTTGAGGTCCCTCTACCCCAGATACAGCAAGTTGCAGACCTCCTTGTCAATCAAAATATAGCCTTAGAGGTGCAATGTTCACGTCTGTCCATCTCACGCTTGCAGGAGCGGACCAAGGCCTATCAGCAGGCAGGTATGGCGGTTCTGTGGCTCTTGGGCAAGAACCTCTGGCTTGGAGAACGATTGACCAATCTCCACAAACAATTTCTGTATTTTAGTATGAATATGGGCTTTCATCTGTGGGAGTTGGATGCGGACAAGGAGGAGCTACGGTTGCACTACCTGATTCACGAGGACTGGCAGGGAAAGGTCCACAAGTTGACCAAGGTCTTCCCATTTGGTCAGGGAGATTTGCTGGCTATTCTGCGTTTGCCATTTGCCAAGCAAACCATGTCCCATTTTACCTGTCCCATGGATATGGACTTGCTGAACTATGTCGCCAAACAGCTCTATTACCGCGTTCCCAAGTGGATGAACTTGCAGGCGGAAGCCTATCAGCAAGGGAAAAACTTGCTTAGTCAGTCTCTGGATGACTTCTATCCCCAAATCCGACTTCCCCGCTCTGCTATTGGCTTTGCCCAAATTCGCCAGGACTTAAGCTCCCTCTACCCAGCCTTTGACCAGCATTATGAAAGTGTCAAGAACAAGCGACAGCAAGTGGTTTTTCCGCCAGTAATTTATTATAACAATTAGAATGAAAACCCTCACTTTCCGATGGTAAGTGGGGCTTTTTTGTGGTAAAATATTGGGAACGGAGGATTTATTATGTCAAAACAACGTCATGAAATCGAAGAAAAATACCAGTGGGATTTAGCGACTATTTTCCCAACAGATGAGGCTTGGGAAGCCGAGTTGGCTGATCTCCAAGCAGAAACAGAAAAAGCTAAGGCCTTTGCAGGTCACTTGTTGGACTCAGCTAAGAGCCTTTTGGAGATTAGCGAAACCCAGCTTGGTCTGATTCGTAGGCTTGAAAAGCTCTATGTCTATGCGAATATGAAAAATGACCAAGATACTCGTGAAGGGAAATATCAGGAATTCCAAGCTAAAGGTATGACCCTCTATTCTGCCTTTTCACAGGCTTTTGCCTTCTATGAGCCAGAATTTATGGCCATTACTGAGGAGCAACTAGAGGCTTTCAAGGCAGAAGAGCCAGCTCTTACTCAGTACAACCACCAGTTTGAAAAACTCTTGGCAGCCAAGGATCACATCTTGTCACAAGAAGTAGAAGAAGTTCTTGCGGCGACCAGTGAGATTTTTGAAGCACCATCTGAAACATTCTCTGTCTTGGATAATGCTAGCCTGCGTTTCCCAGAAATCGCAGATGAGGACGGCAAGTTGGTGCCCCTTTCTCACGGCAACTACATCTCCTTTATGGAGTCCAAAAACCGCGAAGTGCGTCAAGAGGCCTATGAGGCACTCTACGAAACCTACGAGCAGTTCCAGCATACCTACGCCAAGACCCTTCAGTCTAACGTTAAGGTCAATAACCTGAAAGCTCGTTTGCGGAAGTACGATTCAGCCCGCCACGCAGCCCTTTCTGCCAACTTTATCCCAGAGTCCGTTTACGATACATTAGTGTCAGCAGTCAACAAGCACCTCCCGCTCTTGCACCGCTACATCAATTTGCGTAAGAAACTCTTGGGTATTGACGACCTTAAGATGTACGATATGTACACACCGCTTTCTAGCACAGACACAAAAGTTACTTATGAGGAGGCCTTGGCTACCTGTGCGGATACCTTGAACATCTTTGGTGATGAGTACGCAGCTATCGTCAAAGAAGCCTTTGAAAACCGCTGGATTGATGTCCATGTCAACGAAGGTAAACGTTCAGGAGCTTATTCGGGTGGTGCCTATGACACCAACGCCTTCATGCTCCTCAACTGGCAGGACAATTTGGACAATATGTACACCCTGATTCACGAAACAGGGCATTCACTTCATTCTATGTTGACTCGTCAGAACCAGCCCTATGTCTATGGTCACTATTCTATTTTCTTGGCTGAGATTGCTTCGACCACCAATGAAAATCTCCTGACAGAGAAGCTCTTGGCAGAAGTAGAAGACGACAAGACCCGCTTTGCCATTCTCAATCACTACCTCGACGGCTTCCGTGGAACTGTCTTCCGCCAAACCCAATTTGCTGAGTTTGAGCAGGCGATTTACAAGGCTGACCAGGAAGGCCAAGTCTTGACCGCTGATTTCCTCAACCAGCTCTATGGTGAGCTTAACGAGAAGTATTACGGCTTGTCTGCGGAAGAAAATCCATTGATTCAGTACGAGTGGGCTCGTATTCCACATTTCTATTACAATTTCTATGTTTACCAATATTCAACTGGCTTTGCGGCAGCGTCTGCTTTGGCAGACAAGATTGTCAATGGTAGCCCAGAGGACAAGGAAAACTACCTCAATTATCTCAAGGCTGGTAGCTCTGATTATCCACTCAATGTCATTGCAAAAGCTGGCGTGGATATGACCAAGGAAGACTATCTCAACGATGCCTTCAAGGTCTTTGAAGCCCGCTTGACAGAGTTGGAAGCTCTCGTTGAGAAAGGTGTGCACCTATAAGATGATTTCCTATAACCGCTCTAGTCTGATTCCATTTGCGACGGCAGCTTGTTTATTTGTGATTGCCCTGGGTTTACTGACTCACCCCAATACTGGAGAGCATCGGTTCCTAATGGCTCTAGTTTTATTGATTTCAGCCCTTGTTTTTACTGGCTGGGGGATTTTTATCAGAAGACAAGCACCAGCCCTTGTGATTGGAGAACAGGGTGTCGAACTACGTCCGACCATGTTTGGGCCAAGGTCTAACTTTAGTTGGGAAGATATTGTTTCTATTCAATATGTGGTTCGTCAGAGCGAGGGGCTACAGTATGTCATCTTGAAAAAAGATTTCCTCTTTTATGGAGAGAATCGTCAGTTTTTAATCAGTATGCCTGTGGGTAAATTAGCAGAATTTGACTTCAATGATGTCTATCATTTTATTCAAGAGCAAGCCCCTCATGTCACTTGGGAATTTTCGGATGATGTACAGTTTTATTAAAAAAGCAATGTCGAGATAGCGACAAATGAAATAATGAAAGGAGTTTGCATGTTTACAGAAGAATCTCTCCAAGATATTTTTGAGATTGCGGATATTCTATCAGAAGGTGATGAGGTTTTATACCGTCAACTCAAGGAAATTGTTTTTGCACAAGATCCAGAAGCTTTATTGGACCATCTGGAAACCTTGATTGCGCCTGAGTTCTTCCAAGATTTGTTGGAAAAATTTACGGACTCAGAAAAGAACAATCTATGGTATATTATGGTCTATCTGCTCATCCAACGCAACTATATTGTTGTGACTGGTCAGACTGAGTTTTTGTCTAGCTTCATTCAAGGATTTGACAAAGTTCCCTTTATGCAGCGTTCAGGAATCACTCTCTGGTCTAAGCTCTTCCAGTTGGACACCAGAGATAGTCAGTTGAAATGGATTTCCAATATCAACCACATTTTGCTCTTGCAAGATGCGGTAGTAGGTGCCATCTATCTCAATGATGGGAAGAATTACTTCTTCCTTAGCAAGCTAGATCAAATCCAGAAGCTCAGCTATTTGTCAGAACGACTTGGATTTAGCATTCATATTGCGGGCTAAGTAACCGCCTCCTATGGGAGGTGGTTTTTTCTTGTCATTCTTGACCCTATGCTGTTCCTGTGCTATACTGAAGATTATGGTTGAAACTTATTCAAAAAATGCAAACCACAATATGCGCCGTCCAGTCGTTAAGGAAGAAATTGTGGATTTTATGCGTACAAAACAGGCGCCTAATAAAGGATTTTTGAAGGAACTAGCGGCCTTTGCGCAAGAAGAAAATATTCCTGTGATTCCGCATGAGACTGTTGCTTTTTTCCGAGTGCTCTTGCAGTCTATTCAGCCCAAGGACATCTTGGAAATTGGGACCGCGATTGGTTTTTCTGCCTTACTAATGGCTGATAATTGCCCTGATGCTCGGATTACGACCATTGATCGCAATGAGGAGATGATTGGCTTGGCCAAGAGAAATTTTACTCAGTTCGATGAGCGAAAACAGATTCAACTTTTGGAAGGTGAGGCGCAGGATATCTTGCCCGGCTTGGATGATAGCTCTTATGATTTTGTATTTATGGATTCCGCAAAATCTAAGTATATCGTCTTTTTGCCAGAAGTTTTGAAAAAGCTGAAAAAGGGTGGCATGATTGTGATTGATGATATTTTCCAAGGTGGTGATGTTGCCTTGCCAATCGAAGAGGTGAGACGTGGGCAGCGAACTATTTATCGAGGTTTGCATAAATTATTTGACGCAACCTTGCAACACCCGGATTTGACAGCCAGCCTAGTCTCCATCAGTGATGGTTTGCTTTTAATCCGTAAAAATGTGGATGAAGTTGCCCTCTTGACTGATGAAAATTAAGCAAGTTTTAAGCTTTTATGATATAATAATTGGGTTAAAGAAAAAAGGAGTAACACATACATGAAGACAAAAAAACTCATTGCAGGAGCAGTTACCTTGTTGGCAACAGTGACTCTTGCAGCTTGCTCAAGTTCTACGGACACTGACATCGTGACCATGAAGGGTCAAACGATTACTGTTTCTGAGTTCTACGAACAGGTGAAGACAAATTCTTCTGCTCAACAAGTTCTCTTGTCTATGGTTATTACAGAAGTATTTGAAGAAAAATATGGCGATAAAGTCACAGATGCGGAAGTAAATGAAGCATTCGACACAATGGCTTCACAATACGGCGATTCTTTCGAAGCAGCCTTGACATCAGCAGGGTTGACAGCTGAAACTTACAAACAGCAAATCCGTACCAATAAATTGGTTGAATACGCAGTGAAATTGGCAGCTGAAGAAGAGTTGACAGACGAAAACTACCAAGCAGCATATGATGCATATACGCCAGAAGTAACAGCACAAATCATTAAACTAGATGATGAAGCAAAAGCTAAAGAAATTCTGGCTGAAGCTCAAAAAGAGGGTGCTGATTTTTCTCAATTGGCAAAAGATAACTCAACGGATTCAACTACTAAAGAAGATGGAGGTACTGTTACCTTTGATTCAACTTCAACAGATATCCCAACAGAAGTTCAAACAGCAATCTTTGCCTTGGATGAAGGTCAAGTGGGAGCATCAGTTGTAACGGTTGTTGATATGACAACCTACACAACATCTTACTATGTTGTGAAATTGAATACCAAAACAGAAAAATCTTCAAACTGGGAAGATTACAAAGACATCTTGAAAGAAGTTATTTTAACAGAAAAACAAGCTGATTCAACCTTCATCGCAGGAGTTGTTTCACAAGCTCTTCAAGATGCAAATGTGAAAGTGAAAGATGCAGCCTTCCAAAGTGTCCTATCACAATACATCACATCCACTACTGAAAGTTCTTCTACGTCGAGCTCTTCAACAGAAGCCTCTAGTTCTTCAACAGAAGCATCTAGCACGACAGAATCAAGTTCTTCAGGTGAATAATTAAGATTGGAAGGAATGTTCTGATTTCAGAAACTTGGCGGTTGCTGCGAGCCAAGACAGACTTCCTTCTTGCTACTTAATTTCTACAATTGAATACAGGTTATGAAATGAGAATGACAAGTCATTGAATGAAGGTGGTACCGCGGTTTTTCGCCCTTCGTTTGGTTTCTTGTTATTTTTTTGGAGGTTATCATGAAGCAATTTCAAGTGAAACAGCGCTTTACCTTTGGTGGTGAAAAATTTGATATTCGTGATAGTTTTGGGAATCTTGCTTATCAAGTGGAGGGCTCTTTTCTCGAAATTCCAAAACGATTTATCGTGACCAATTCCAGAGGTGGGGAAGTCTGTCAGATTACTAAGAAGTTTTTGACCTTCCTGCCCCAGTTTACCATTGATATGGTAGATGGTCATTCTTTCTACTTGCAAAAGGAATTTACTTTTTTCAAGGATCGCTATAGCGTGGAAAATCTAGGTTTAATCCTAGACGGAAATATCTGGGATTTAGATTTTCGCTTGAAAAGGCCAGATGGTATGCTCATAGCTGAAATCTCCAAAGAACTCTTTCATCTAACTTCTCATTACTCCGTTACTGTATTGGAGGACTCCTATGCAGATTTGGTTATCTCCCTCGTGATCGCAATCGACTATGTCGAAATGATGGAAGATGCATCGAGTTAACCCTAACATAAAATTTTAAAAAATTGGTATAGTTGGCTAGCTTGCTAAATTGAACCAGTCTAATCAAAAACGAAAGGAAAGGGCACTGGGTTTATTTGGAATTGAACTCGGGCTAGGTCCGTTCGCTTTAATTATCATTATATGAAAGGAAATGTTCAATTTAACTGTTTCGTTAAATTGACCCCGCCCGGAAGGCTCGCTTCTTTCTAATGCTGACTTCTCAAAATATCTAAATGAAAGGAAAGGGCATCGAGTTTATTCTGAAATGAACTCGGGCTACGGACTTTGTCAAAAAGAGAAACCCTTCCTAGACGCAAGCGTCTTAGTCAGGTTTCCTATTTTGACGGTGTCCGCTTAACGCCCTTAGTATCTTAACTTATGAAAAATCTATCTTCTGCTCAAATTCGTCAAATGTGGTTGGATTTCTGGAAATCAAAAGGCCACTCTGTTGAGCCTTCCGCAAACCTTGTACCTGTCAACGATCCGACACTTCTTTGGATCAACTCTGGTGTGGCAACCCTTAAAAAATATTTCGACGGATCTGTCATTCCTGAAAATCCACGGATTACCAATGCTCAAAAATCAATCCGTACCAACGATATTGAAAACGTTGGTAAGACAGCTCGTCACCACACCATGTTTGAAATGCTTGGTAACTTCTCTATCGGAGATTATTTCCGTGATGAAGCGATTGAGTGGGGCTTTGAGCTCTTGACTAGCCCAGAATGGTTTGCCTTTCCAAAAGACAAGCTCTACATGACCTACTATCCAGACGATGTGGATTCTTACAACCGCTGGATTGCTCTTGGTGTTGAACCAAGCCATCTCATTCCACTTGAAGATAACTTCTGGGAAATTGGTGCAGGTCCTTCTGGTCCAGATACGGAGATTTTCTTCGACCGTGGTACAGACTTTGACCCTGAAAACATTGGCATTCGTTTGCTGGAAGAAGACATTGAAAACGACCGTTACATCGAAATTTGGAATATCGTATTGTCACAATTCAACGCTGATCCAGCTGTTCCGCGTTCTGAATACAAGGAATTGCCAAATAAAAACATCGATACGGGTGCAGGTTTAGAGCGTTTGGCAGCTATTTTCCAAGGAGCTAAGACTAACTTTGAAACGGACCTCTTCTTGCCAATCATTCGTGAAGTTGAGAAGATTTCTGGTAAGACCTATGACCAAGACGGCGATAACATGAGCTTCAAGGTCATCGCAGACCACATCCGTGCCTTGTCATTTGCCATCGGTGACGGTGCCCTTCCAGGAAATGAAGGTCGTGGTTATGTCCTTCGTCGTCTTCTCCGTCGTGCTGTCATGCACGGTCGCCGTTTGGGTATCACTGAGCCATTCTTGTACAAGTTGGTGGAAACGGTTGGCAATATCATGGAAAGCTACTACCCAGAAGTGCTTGAAAAACGTGACTTTATCGAGAAAATCGTTAAGCGTGAGGAAGAAACCTTTGCTCGCACCATTGACGCTGGTAGCGGTCACCTAGAGGAACTTTTGGCTGACTTGAAAGCAGCTGGTAAGGACACTCTTGAAGGTAAGGATATCTTCAAACTCTACGATACCTACGGTTTCCCTGTGGAATTGACCGAGGAATTGGCAGAAGATGCGGGCTATAAGATTGACCATGAAGGCTTCAAGGTTGCCATGAAGGAACAGCAGGACCGTGCCCGTGCTGCCGTTGTCAAAGGTGGCTCAATGGGTATGCAAAATGAAACCCTGGCAGGTATTACCGAAAGCTCAACCTTTGTCTATGGACAAAATAGCCTAGATGCCAAATTGGAAGTCATTATCGCGGACAATGAGCGGACAGAAGCTGTGTCAGAAGGTCAAGCCCTCCTTGTCTTTGACCAAACACCATTCTACGCTGAAATGGGTGGTCAGGTTGCCGACCGTGGTGTCATTAAAAATGATTCAGGTGATGTCGTTGCGACAGTTGTGGATGTGCAGAAAGCGCCGAATGGTCAGCCATTGCACACCGTAGAACTCTCTGCCAGCATTTCGCTTGGTCAAACTTACACACTTGAAATCGATAGCAACCGTCGTCGTGGCGTTGAGAAAAACCACACAGCAACTCACTTGCTTCATGCCGCTCTTCACCATGTCATCGGTGAGCATGCAACCCAGGCTGGTTCCTTGAACGAGGAAGGATTCCTCCGCTTTGACTTCACACACTTTGAAGCAGTGACAGCTGATGAACTTCGTCGTATTGAAAATGAAGTCAATGAAAAAATCTGGGAAGCCTTGGATATTGTCACAGTTGAAACGGATGTTGATACGGCTAAAGAAATGGGGGCTATGGCCCTCTTTGGTGAGAAGTATGGCAAAGTGGTTCGTGTGGTTACAATCGGTGACTATTCTATCGAGCTTTGTGGTGGTACCCACGTTGGCAATACAGCTGAAATCGGTCTTTTCAAGATTGTCAAAGAAGAGGGAATCGGTTCAGGTACCCGCCGTATTTTAGCGGTGACAGGCAAGGAAGCTTTCCTAGCTCTTCGTGACCGCGAGGATGCTCTCAAAGCTGTTGCGCAGACCCTTAAAGTGCCACAAATCGACCAAGTGCCGACAAAAGTGGAGGCACTGGCTGTGGAGCTCCGCGATTTGCAAAAAGAAAATGCTAGTCTGAAAGAAAAGGCAGCGGCAGCAGCTGCTGGAGATGTCTTCAAAGATGTTAAAGAGGCAAATGGTGTCCGCTACATTGCTAGCCAGGTCCAAGTTTCAGATGCAGGTGCTCTCCGTACCTTCGCTGACAACTGGAAGCAGAAAGACTACTCGGATGTCTTGGTGTTGGTTGCGGCCATCGGCGACAAGGTCAATGTCCTTGTGGCAAGTAAGTCAAGCGATGTACATGCAGGAAACCTCATCAAAGTCCTAGCGCCAATCGTAGCAGGTCGTGGTGGCGGTAAGCCGGACATGGCTATGGCAGGTGGTAGCGATGCGTCTGCTATCCAAAACCTCTTGAACAGCGTTGCGGAAAACTTGTAATTAAACAAATCAAACTCTTTTATCCTCTGGATGAAGGAGTTTTTTGGTATAATATGCCTGTCTATATTTTAGCAATTAAGAATAATCGATTCTAACTGAATGGTCTATTATTAAACGGAGGAAAAAATGGGAAAATGTTTAGTCATCGGCTCAACAGTCTGCGATGTAATGATCTATTTGGATAGATTACCTGGTCGACAGGGTGATGCACATATAAAAAAACAAGTCATGTCTCTTGGCGGTTGTGCATTTAATGTTGTCAGTATTCTCCATCATCTCGGAGTAGAATATGATTTCATTTCACCCGTTGGGACTGGCACATATGGAACATTTGTAAAAGAGGGTCTAAATCAGTTGGGGATTCAAACGCCAATTTCAATAGAAGGTGCAAATGGTTGTTGTTACTGCTTTGTGGAGTCGGATGGCGAACGAACATTTTTGTCTGATCATGGAGTGGAGTATAGTTTCAGTCCTTCTTGGTTGGATGGATATGACCTATCTCAGTATGGCCTTGTCTATATTTGTGGATTAGAAGTGGAGGAAGAAACAGGTCAAGCCTTAGTTGACTGGTTGAAAACGTGTGGTCGGCAACTGATTTTTGCTCCTGGACCAAGAGGGAATCTAATTCCAGCCAATCGAATGTCACAGCTATTAGCCCTATCTCCCATCCTTCATCTGAATGAGCAGGAGGTAATGAGTCTTGCTCAAGAAATAGATATTGAAAAGGCTATTCAGGTTTTATTCGATAGAACCCAGCAGCTTATCATTGTGACCAAGGGTTCTAATGGAGCCATCGCTTTTGATGGAGAGTGGCATGAGGCGCCAAGTTTTCCTGCTATTGTAAAAGATACAATTGGTGCGGGTGATAGTCATGTTGGCGCAATGATGGCTGCCTTAGTTACTGAAAAATCAGTTGCGGACTCCCTAGTATTTGCAAATCGTGTTGCTAGTCATGTTGTGGCTACACAGGGAGTACACTTACCAACTCCTATATACGAAGAGTTGAAAATGTGTTTGAATAATCTTTCATCAAATGTCTTGATGAAACATAAGAAATGCTAAATTGTTACCTATTAATTAGAATCTAAAGACCGATTTAGGTCTTTTTTGTATGGTATTCTAGTCATTTTGACAATGTTCATAAACTTTATGACAAAAATTATTATTTTTTTGACAAAGATAATTGTCAAAAAGAAAAAGAAGTGTTACAATGATATCGAAATAAGAAAATGATAAAATAGTCATCGAACATGAGAAAACAGGAGGAATAGTATGAAGTTCAATGGCAATAAAAATAGAATTTTGCTTTCAGGGACAAGTCTTGTTCGGGGACTTCAGGTTTTAGTTGCTTGTTACTTGCTGTATAGGTTGTTTCAAACAATTGTATACGGTCAGGAGATGGACATGATGTCACTGTTAATGTCGATGTGGTCTATATGGATTTTCGATATATTTCTCAAAAAAGCAAAGGAGAAGAAAAATGGAAGCGAAAAAGAAATTATTTGAAGTCAATATCATGGAAAATAGGCAGCTTATGTGGGGATTGAATATTCTCGCTCTTGTACTCATTATTCCATTTGCTTTCCTGTTTGAAAAGATTGGCTCTTTGTTGATCGTTAATAGTTCGGTAAAGGTTGACTTGAACTTGTTTGAGCTATGGTTGGGCTTGCTTCTGTATTTTCTTTTGATTATTGTACACGAGGCTATTCACGGTATCTTCTTCAAGATTTTTTGTCCTGAAAATCCTGTCAAATATGGGTTTATATGGAAATCGGCTATGGCCTATGCGACCAGTCCAGGTTCGCTCTACAATCGGATGAAAATGTTAGTGATTTCTCTAGCACCCTTTGTTGTGATTAGTTTGGCCTTGACCATGCTGGTAGGTTTTGGGATGATGAATGTTATTCTTTACTTTATGTTGGCAACCATGCACGCTGCCTCTTGTGCAGGCGATTTCTACTATGCCTATCTCTTATTGGTCAAGTTTGCCAAGGAAAAAATAGCTGTCGAAGATAAAGAAACAGGCTTGATTATCTACCAAGCCTAGAAAGGAAACATCATGGAATATGTCTTAAAAAATCGGCTCAAGGAGTTGCGGGCACGGGATAGCCTCAACCAGACTGAGTTGGCAAAATTAGCAGAAGTATCACGGCAGACCATTAGTCTGATAGAGCGTGGGGAATACACGCCCTCGGTGGTTATTGCCATGCGCATAGCACAAATTTTCAATGAACCGCTTGAATCGGTTTTTCAACTTGTGGAAGGGGAAGAATCATGACAAGATTTCGTTGTGTCTCACCTAGTTTTTTAGTAGCAGTAAAGGAGAAGTAATATGGTATCAAATCAGTCAACTAAGAAAAAGGCAAGGATTCGTCGAAATAGCCTTCTTTTTATAAGTGGAATATTAATCGGTGCACTTGCAGGTTTTATTCAAGCAATCAGGGAATTTGAACAGTTGCCAGCTTTCTTGACCATGGAAAACCTGCTCATTGCTTTGCGTTGTGTTGAAGTAGGTCTTCTCATTGTCACAGCTTATGTGATTTATCGCTTACTAGCATACCAGAAAGCCTTTCAATCCTGTTCAGAAGATAATGAAGATGAGTATGAACGCTTGTACAATCATTCGCATCGGCAATTGGGTTATTTGTCTATACTCGTCAATGTTTTAGCGAGTTTAACTGTTGTCTGTCTCCTACTTGGCAATGATATTCAAGCTAAGAAAGTAGGAATAAGTTTTTTCTTTTCATTTTTTGAAATTGGCATGTTACTTGTCATGATTGGTCTGCAGTTTATTTTTGTTAAATTGAACAATTTGGTCCGTCATTACAAGCTATCTTTGTTTGCAACGGATGAGGATATGGTGGATTACCTTAACTCGCTGGATGAGGGAGAAAGACAGGCCTACTATGTAAACAGTCATCAAATTGTGTTTAATTTGAATTTTAGTATCCTGCCTCTGCTTTATGTCTTGGTTTTTGCGGTTAGTGCGGCGACTGGACAGGCTCAGGTCTTGGGGTATTTATTGGTGGCCATCGTACATATTTATATCAATTTGTTGCAGGTTAAGTCAGTTCAAGATTATTACCGTTAACGGGCTCAAATGGACTCATCAGGTCCAAGTCAGAAGAGATGCACTAGCTTTTCTAAAAAGAAATAAAAAAAGTTTCACTCGTTAGAGTGAAACTTTTAATGTGCTTTTGAATGGTTTACAAACCGTAAAGATAATCATCGTCCTGCATGGCTTCAACTTCACCAAGTAGATATCCGTTACCAACTTGGGAGAAGAAGTCATGGTTAGAAGTACCTGTTGAGATACCGTTCATGATGATTGGGTTGACATCATCCGCTGAGTCAGGGAAGAGCGGGTCTTGTCCCAAGTTCATGAGAGCCTTGTTGGCGTTGTAACGAAGGAAAGTTAAGACTTCTTCGGTCCAGCCGACTGCGTCATAGAGGGAGCGCGTGTAGCCTTCTTCATTTTCATAAAGTTGGTAGAGCAGGTCGTACATCCAGTCACGAAGTTTGTCCTGTTCTTCCTCGGACAATTCATTGAAACCAAGTTGGAACTTGTAGCCAATGTAGGTACCGTGAACAGACTCATCACGAATGATTAACTTGATGATTTCCGCAACGTTGGCCAGTTTGTTGTTACCAAGATAGTAGAGTGGCGTGAAGAAACCAGAGTAGAAGAGGAAGGTTTCTAGGAATACGCTGGCTACTTTCTTTTCAAGTGGTGTACCAGTTTCATAGATTTCATTGATAATCTTTGCCTTGCGTTGCAAGTATTCGTTGCTGTTGGTCCATTCGAAAATTTCTTCAATCTCAGACTTGGTGTTCAAGGTTGAGAAGATAGAAGAGTAGGATTTTGCGTGAACAGACTCCATGAATTGAATATTGTTGTAAACAGCTTCTTCGTGCGGTGTACGAATATCGTTTCGAAGAGCTTGGACACCTGTTTCAGATTGAAGGGTATCCAGGAGGGTCAATCCACCGAAGACCTTACCAACCAAGTCTTTTTCATGGGCAGTCAGTTTCCGCCAGTCATCCAAGTCGTTTGATAATGGGATACGTGTATCGAGCCAGAATTGCTCAGTCAACTTTTCCCAGGTTGACTTGTCAATTACATCTTCAATAGCGTTCCAGTTTATGGCTTTGTAGTAGGTTTCCATAGTTATCACTTTCTTTTATCGAAATATCTATACTATTGTATCATATTTTCTGCTAAAAAACGCCCCAAGGACGTTCTTTAGATTGGTTTGTGAATGTCACAATTTTTCCTGCCTAGTAAGCGCCACTTAGGTACCGACCAAATAGTTAGTACTGTTTATTCATTGGTTACTTTAGCATAAGTGTCTTACGACACGCAGAAACTGAAGACGATATTTCTTCAGTTTCGAAGTTAGTGAGGTAGTAAGCCACTTAGGTACTGACCAAATAGTCAGTACCGTTCATTCATTAGATGCTTTAGCATCAATGAATGTTAGTGTCTTGAAATCGAGTTCGGGCTAAGGACTTGGCAAAAAAGATAAATCCCTTTGAGATGCAAGACATCTCTGCGGTATTTCCTATTTTTGCTGTGTCCTTTTGACGCCCTCACATCTTAGATTACACAACTCTCACATTGGTTTGCACCGACTTCTTCGCCGTCATCGGTAAAGGTACGGATGTAGTAGATTGACTTGATACCTTTGTTGAAGGCGTAGTTACGGAGGATGGAGAGGTCACGCGTTGTTTGCTTGTTCTCTTTTTTCCATTCGTAGAGTTCTTTTGGAAGCTCGCTGCGTAGGAAAAGAGTGAGGGACAAACCTTGGTCCACGTGCTCAGTTGCAGCTGCGTAGACATCAATGACCTTGCGCATATCCATATCGTAGGCAGACTTGTAGAATGGAATGGTTTCCGTTGCCAAACCAGCTGCTGGATAGTAGATTTTACCGATTTTTTTCTCTTGGCGTTCTTCAATCCGTTGGGTAATCGGGTGAATAGAAGCAGAAACATCGTTGATGTAGCTGATAGAACCGTTTGGTGCAACAGCCAGGCGGTTTTGGTGGTAAAGACCATCTGCCATGACTTTCTCACGGAGGTCAGCCCAATCTTGTCCACTTGGAATGAAAATGCCTTCAAAGAGTTCTTTCACACGGTCAGATTGAGGTTGGTAGTCACCAGTCACATACTTGTCGAAATACGTACCGTCCGCGTATTTTGATTTGTCATAATTATGGAAGGTTGCCTTGCGTTCACGGGCAATATTGTTTGATTCTACCAAGGTCCAGTAGTTGAGGAGCATGAAGTAGATATTGGTAAATTCCACAGCTGTTTTTGAACCGTAGTCGATCAGATTCTGGGCCAAGTAAGAGTGAAGTCCCATAGCACCAAGTCCGATAGAATGCGCACGTTCATTTCCAGCCTCGATAGACGGCACCGCAGAAATGTGCGAATGGTCAGTCACGTAAGTAAGAGCACGTGTCATGGTACGGACAGAAAGTCCAAAGTCAGGCGATTTCATCAGGTTGACGATGTTGGTCGAACCAAGGTTACATGACACATCTGTACCCAATGTTAAAAATTCTTGCTTGTCATTGATGACGCTTGGAGTTTGAACTTGAAGAATTTCTGAACAGAGGTTAGACATGATAATCTTGCCGTCAACAGGATTGCTACGGTTGGCTGTATCAATGTTGATAACATAAGGATAGCCAGATTCCTGTTGAAGTTTAGAAATTTCAGTTTCTAGGTCACGTGCCTTGATTTTTGTCTTGCGAATGCGTGGGTTTGCTACCAATTCATCGTACTTTTCAGTAATATCAAGGTAGCTATATGGTACACCGTACTCTAATTCCACAGAGTATGGGCTGAAGAGGTACATATCTTCATTTTTACTTGCCAATTCATAGAACTTATCAGGAACAGTAATACCCAACGACAAGGTCTTCACACGAACCTTCTCATCGGCATTTTCTTTCTTAGTCGAAAGGAAGGAAATAATATCTGGGTGGAAAACATCCAAGTAAACAACTCCAGCTCCTTGGCGTTGTCCAAGTTGGTTAGAGTAGGAGAAGCTGTCCTCAAAGAGTTTCATAACCGGGACAACACCAGATGCTGCACCCTCGTACCCCTTGATTGGAGAGCCTGCCTCACGCAAGTTGCTAAGGGAGATACCGACACCACCACCGATACGGGACAATTGCAGAGCAGAGTTGATAGAACGTCCGATGGAGTTCATGTCGTCTGTGACCTGGATGAGGAAGCATGATACCAACTCACCACGGCGGGCACGGCCTGCGTTGAGGAAGGAAGGAGTAGCTGGTTGGTAACGCAAATGAATCATTTCGTTGGCCAAGTTGAGTGCCAACTCTTCATTACCCTCTGCAAAATACAAGGCGTTGAAGAGAACGCGATCTTCCATGCTTTCCAAATAGTAGGCACCGTCGTTTGTCTTGAGGGCGTACTGGTTGTAAAACTTGTAGGCTGCCATGAAGGACTTGAAGCGAAAGTTTTGGTCTTTCAAGAATTGATCGATTTTGATGATAAATTCTGGACTATACTTGTCCAAAAATTCTTTTTCAAGGTAATTCTCTTCTACTAAATAAGCAATCTTGTCCAAAATGGAATCAAATTGTTTGGTATTTGGGATAACATTTTCCTTGAAGAAGGCCTTAACAGCTTCTTGGTCCTTGTGGAGAGGAATCTGTCCATTGACAGGACGGTTGATTTCGTTATTTAAACGGAAGTAGGACACATCGCCTAATTCTTTCAAACTCATAATCGCAATCTCTTTCTATGAATAGTAGCTAAGGAGGTAGTTTTTAAACTAGTGCCTTTAATTTTGCTGGTTGGAAACCTGAAAAACTTTCTGTTTCTGTTTCGATGACAGGAGCAGATGAAAAACCTAGGCTTTTCACATGTTCGATGTATTCTGGTTGCTTGTCCAAGTTAATTTCTGTATAGGCTACATTGTGTTGGTCAAGAAATTTCTTGCTCATTTTGCATTGCACACAGTCATTTTTTGAATAGATAGTGACCATTCACGTTCTCCTTTATTATTTGGGTATAAAAATCCCGATTTCGTTACCAGTCTAGAATACAAGATTTCGTGGTTAAAGTCAAGATTAATAAACTAAATATTGTGTTTATTGTTTTAAGTGACACTATATATTGTGTAAACTGTTGATGCTAGGCCATTTTTCAATGTTTACATTCTTTATCCTATATTAATGTAAGGTAAATAAAACACGTTGATGTTACATGATGTTACACGTAAAGTGATGAAAGCCTTGTCATTTTATTAAGTTATCATGTATAATATATAAACCTAAAATGTCGAGGTGATTCAAATGGAGAAAAGGTTTACAAGTTACTTATATCTTGGAAAAGATGAATATCGATATTTCGATTTGAAGGCAGCCTGTCAGGCTAGCGGGGTGGATATTCATACACTTCCCTATACTATTCGAGTGCTTTTAGAAAGTCTTCTCCGTAAAGAAGACGGTATCGATGTTGTGAAATCTCACATCGAAAATCTGATTGCCTACCAGGCAACTGCTCCGCAGGGAGAAATTCCCTTCAAGCCAAGCCGAGTTATATTGCAGGACTTCACTGGTGTGCCAGTTGTTGTTGACCTAGCTTCTATGCGTGATGCCGTTGTCAAACAAGGGGGCAATCCAGAAGTTATCAATCCAGAGATTCCTGTTGACCTAGTTATCGACCATAGTGTGCAGGTAGATGTATTTGGGAAAGGGACAGCCTTGGAAGAAAACATCGCCTTGGAATTTGAACGAAACCAAGAGCGTTACCAATTTTTAAAATGGGCAGAGCAGTCATTTGACAACTACCGAGCAGTTCCGCCTGCGACTGGAATTATCCACCAAGTCAACATTGAGTTTCTAAGTGATGTCATTATTGAAAAAGACGGCTGGCTCTATCCTGATTCCATGTTCGGAACAGACAGTCATACCACCATGATCAACGGGATTGGTGTGCTTGGTTGGGGTGTCGGAGGGATTGAAGCTGAGGCGGCTATGTTGGGTGAGGCTTCCTATTTTCCAGTGCCAGAAGTGATTGGCGTGCGTCTGGTGGGGCACATGCCTAAGGTAGCAACAGCTACAGACCTAGCCTTGAAGGTCACTCAAGTTTTACGTCAGGAAAAGGTTGTTGGCAAGTTTGTGGAGTTTTTCGGACCTGGTCTTGCTTCTTTGACCTTGGCAGATCGTGCGACGGTTGCCAATATGGCTCCTGAATACGGAGCAACCTGTGGCTATTTCCCAATCGATGCGGAAACCCTCAATTATATGCGGTTGACCAATCGTTCAGAAGAGCAAATTGAACGGACAGAAGCCTATGCCAAAGCTAATCATTTCTTCTATGATACAGAAAATATTCCAACCTATACCAAGGTTATTGAATTGGATTTGTCCAGCTTGACCCCGTCCATTTCAGGGCCAAAACGGCCACAGGATTTGATTGAGTTGGCACATACCAAGGAAGAGTTTCAGGCTAGTCTTGTCCGTGAAGCAGGGGTGCGTGGTTTTGGTTTGGAAAAGGAAGAGTTAGAAAAGACGGCAACCGTCACCTTCCATTCAGGTCATAAGGAGGATATTCAGACTGGGCATGTTGCCATTGCGGCCATTACTTCTTGTACCAACACTTCAAACCCATACGTTCTCCTCGCAGCAGGGATTTTAGCCAAAAATGCTGTAGAGCGAGGCTTGACTGTTGCTAAGACGGTAAAAACGTCCTTGGCACCAGGTTCTAAGGTTGTTACTGGCTACTTGCGGGACTCAGGTTTGCAGACCTACCTAGATGCCCTTGGCTTTAATTTGGTCGGCTACGGCTGTACTACTTGTATCGGAAACTCGGGCGATTTATTGCCAGAAGTAGCTGAGGCTATCAAAGAGGAGGATTTGCTGGTATCGGCCGTTCTATCGGGGAACCGCAACTTTGAAGGGCGGATTAACCCCTTGGTCAAGGCCAATTTCTTGGCTAGTCCACCACTCGTTGTTGCCTATGCCTTGGCTGGTAACATGAATTGCGACCTGACTAGCGAGCCTTTAGGTTTTGACAAAGCAGGGCAGGCTGTTTATTTGGCAGATATCATGCCAAGTCGGGATGAAGTAGATGCCTATGTCGAACGTTATGTTACGCCAGATTTGTTCAAGGAAGAATATAAACAAGTCTTCACAGACAGTCAGGCTTGGAATGCGATTGAAACAGAAGCAAGTAAAAATTATCAGTGGGATAAACAGTCAACCTACATTCAAAATCCGCCTTACTTTGACAATTTGAAAGAGGATTTGACTTTGGAACCGTTGCGAGATCTAGCTGTTCTAGCTAAGTTTGGAGACACAGTTACTACCGACCATATTTCCCCAGCAGGAAATATTGCTCGGACAAGTCCAGCAGCACGCTATTTGGAAGAAAATGGTGTTGGCTTCATGGACTTCAACTCCTATGGTAGCCGTCGGGGGAACCATGAAGTTATGATGCGCGGAACCTTTGCTAATATCCGCATTAAGAATGAACTGGCGGACGGGAAAATTGGCGGCTGGACCCAGTACCAAGGTGACATCGTGCCAATCTATGATGCAGCTATGGCTTATCAGGCGGCGGGTATCGGTAGTTTGGTCATTGCAGGAAAAGACTACGGCATGGGTTCTAGTCGAGACTGGGCGGCCAAGGGAGCTAGCTTGCTGGGAGTTAAGGCTGTTTTGGCAGAATCCTTTGAACGTATCCACCGTTCTAACCTAGTTATGATGGGTGTCTTACCTTTGCAATTCTTAGAAGGACAGACAGCCGAAAGTCTTGGTTTGACAGGTTTAGAACGCTATAATATTGATTTGCCAGCAGAGCCAGAAGTTGGCCAGTTGATTCAAGTTCGGGCGATTTCGGAAGAAGAGACCAAAGAATTTCAAGTTCGCCTGCGTTTCGATGCAGTAGCAGATATTCGTTACTACCGTCACGGAGGCATTTTACCCATGGTGGTTAGAAAGAAATTAGGAGGAGCAGTATGACAGACAGTCAAGGTTTGAAGGACATGATTGCCTGTGAAACACGGATTTGTGCCATTGAAAATGAGGCACTATCCTATGCAGGTTATGATATTTCGGAGTTGATGGACAACAATGCTTCATTTGAGGAGGTCATTTATCTTCTGTGGAATCTGCATTTGCCGACCCAGATTGAGCTGAATTACTTTGAAAAAAGTCTGCGATCGGAGTATGCTATCTCTGATGCGGTGGAACAGTGTATTTTAATCCAATCCCGTAAGCACCTCCACCCCATGAGTGTCCTTCGTTCTACCGTTTCTCTTCTCGGTGTTTACAATGTGCGGGCTGAGGAAAGTTCTTTAGAAGCCCTCTATGACCAGTCCATTCAGATTATGGCCAAGGTTCCGACCATTATTGCCAGCTTTGCCCGTTTCCGTCAGGGGCTAACCCCTATCGAGCCAAGGGAAGACTTGGGTTTTGCGGCCAATTTCCTCTATATGCTGACAGGTGAGGAGCCGACTGAGCTACAGGTCAAGGCTTTCAACAAGGCCCTTGTCTTGCACGCAGACCATGAGCTCAATGCCTCTACTTTTGCGGCACGGGTGACGGCTTCTACCCTGACAGACCTCTATTCCTGCGTGACGACAGCTATTGGTACGCTGAAGGGGTCGCTCCATGGCGGAGCAAACGAGCGAGTTTTCGATATGCTTCTAGCTATTCAGGAAAGCGGGGATACAGAAGGCTACTTACAGCAAAAATTAGACTCCAAAGAAAAGATCATGGGCTTTGGGCACCGCGTTTATCGGACGGAAGACCCACGGCAAAAATATCTGAAGGAAATGGCCAGAGATTTAACGCTTGGAACAGAAAACGAGGCCTTCTATCAGTTGTCTCAGGAAGTAGAAGACTTCATCAAACATAAGAAGGGCTTGATTCCCAATGTCGATTTTTATTCGGCAACGGTTTACCATGCTCTCGGTATTGACAGTGATATTTTTACATTGATTTTTGCCATGAGCCGCATGGCAGGGTGGATTGCCCACGTACAAGAGCAACGCAAGAACAACAAGCTAATTCGCCCGCGTTCTTCTTATTTAGGTGCACGCAATCTGACCTATCTGCCTATTGGAAAGAGGTAAGTGATGACAGAATTGATTCAAATGAAAGACGGGCACTTGCTGGTGCCAGATAGTCCAGTTATTCCCTATTTTGAAGGGGACGGAGTTGGTCAGGATATTTGGCCGGCTACGCAGGCTGTCGTAGATAAGGCAGTAGAGAAAGCTTATGGAGGTCGTCGCCGTATTGTCTGGGAACAGGTCCAGGCAGGAGAAGCGGCATTTGAAGCTCTCGGTACCTATCTGCCAGATGAGACTATTGAACGAGTGAAGAAGACTTTGGTGGCTATCAAAGGTCCTCTTGGAACACCTGTTGGGAAAGGTCATCGTTCTCTCAATGTTGCCTTGCGACAGGACTTGGACCTCTATGCCTGTGTCCGTCCGATTCGCTATTTTAAGGGGGTGCCGAGTCCTCTCAAGGAGCCTGAAAAGACACAGATGACCATTTTCCGTGAGAATACAGAAGATATTTACGCGGGTATTGAGTGGGATAAAGGAACAGAGGAAGTGGCTCAAGTGCTAGCTTTTCTACAAGAAAAAATGGGTGTTAGCAAGATCCGTTTCCCAGAAACCTCCAGTATCGGTATCAAACCCATTTCGCAAGAAGGCAGTCAACGGCTAATTCGGGCTGCGATTGACTATGCCTTGAAAGAAAAATTGACGACCGTAACCTTGGTTCACAAGGGCAATATCCAGAAATTTACAGAAGGTGGCTTCAGAAAATGGGGCTATGAGTTGGCTCAGGCTGAATATGCAGACCAGCTAGCGAGTGGGGAATTGATTGTCAATGACATCATTGCTGATAATTTCTTGCAGCAGGTTCTTCTAGCCCCAGAACAATTTCAGGTTGTTGCCTTGACCAATCTAAACGGTGACTACGCTAGTGATGCCTTGGCGGCTCAGGTTGGTGGGGTTGGCATTGCTCCTGGTGCCAATATCAATTACCAGACGGGACATGCTATTTTTGAGGCGACTCATGGCACTGCTCCAGATATTGCGGGTCAGAACAAGGCAAATCCATCTTCCTTATTGTTATCTGCAGTAATGCTCTTGGAATATATCGGTTGGAAAGAAGCGGCAGACGAAATTGTGCGAGCGCTTGAGAATGCATTTTCTAGTAAAGTCTTTACGATTGACCTGGCTCAGCCCTCTAAGGTGGAGGCAAGATCCACATCTGAATTTGTTGATTATTTAATAGAAGTGATTGGGGGACTAAATTAAATTTCTCCTATTTTAATCAGTTGAAAATCTGAAAGTGGACAAAAAAATCTTGAAAATGATTTCAAAAAGTGGTATAATGCTCTTTGTAAGGGTTATCATTGGGTAACCTACAATTTTTGATAAAATAAAGGAGAATCCAACTATGGCTTCAAAAGATTTCCACATTGTGGCAGAAACTGGTATTCACGCACGTCCAGCAACTTTGCTTGTTCAAACAGCTAGTAAATTCGCTTCAGACATCACTTTGAACTACAAAGATAAGTCTGTAAACCTTAAGTCTATCATGGGTGTTATGAGTCTTGGTGTTGGCCAAGGTGCTGACGTAACAATCACTGCTGAAGGTGCTGATGCTGACGACGCAATCGCAGCAATCACTGAAACAATGGACAAAGAAGGATTGGCATAAGAATATGACAGAAATGCTTAAAGGAATTGCAGCATCTGACGGTGTTGCCGTTGCTAAGGCATATCTACTCGTTCAGCCAGATTTGTCATTTGAAACTGTTACAGTTGAAGATACAAATGCAGAAGAAGCTCGTTTGGATGCAGCTCTTGAAGCATCGCAAAACGAGCTTTCTCTTATTCGTGAGAACGCAGTAGCTAGCCTTGGTGAAGAAGCCGCAGCTGTATTTGATGCGCATTTTATGGTTCTTGCTGACCCAGAAATGGTTGGTCAGATTAAAGAAACAATCCGTGCTAAGAAAACAAATGCAGAAACTGGTTTGAAAGAAGTAACGGATATGTTTATCGCGATCTTTGAAGGTATGGATGACAACCCATACATGCAAGAGCGTGCGGCAGATATTCGCGACGTAACCAAGCGTGTCTTGGCTAACCTTCTTGGTGTTCGTCTTCCAAACCCATCTGCTATCAATGAAGAGTCAATTGTTATCGCGCATGACTTGACACCTTCAGATACTGCACAATTGAATAAACAGTTTGTAAAAGCCTTTGTAACCAACATTGGTGGACGTACAAGCCACTCAGCTATCATGGCTCGTACACTTGAAATCGCTGCTGTTTTGGGTACAAATAACATCACTGAAATTGTTAAAGACGGCGATGTTCTTGCTGTTAACGGTATCACAGGTGATGTTATTATCAACCCAACTGAAGAACAGATTGCAGAATTCAAAGTAGCCGGTGAAGCTTATGCCAAACAAAAAGCTGAATGGGCTTTGTTAAAAGATGCTCAAACAGTTACAGCTGACGGTAAACACTTTGAATTGGCAGCAAATATCGGTACACCGAAAGACGTTGAAGGTGTAAATGATAACGGTGCAGAAGCAGTTGGTCTTTACCGTACAGAATTCTTGTACATGGATTCACAAGACTTCCCAACTGAAGACGAGCAATACGAAGCTTACAAGGCTGTTCTTGAAGGTATGAACGGCAAGCCTGTTGTGGTTCGTACAATGGATATTGGTGGTGATAAGGAACTTCCTTACTTCGATCTTCCACACGAAATGAACCCATTCCTAGGTTTCCGCGCCCTTCGTATCTCTATCTCTGAGACTGGTAACCAGATGTTCCGTACTCAGTTGCGTGCCCTTCTTCGTTCATCAGTACATGGTAAACTTCGTATCATGTTCCCGATGGTTGCCTTGTTGACAGAATTCCGTGCGGCAAAAGCAATCCTTGAAGAAGAAAAAGCGAACTTGTTGGCAGAAGGTGTAGCAGTTGCGGACGATATCCAAGTTGGTATCATGATTGAAATCCCTGCAGCAGCAATGATTGCAGACCAATTTGCTAAAGAAGTTGACTTCTTCTCAATTGGTACAAACGACCTTATCCAGTACACAATGGCAGCAGACCGTATGAACGAGCAAGTTTCATACCTTTACCAACCTTACAACCCGTCTATCCTTCGCTTGATCAACAACGTTATCAAAGCTGCACATGCAGAAGGCAAATGGGCTGGTATGTGTGGTGAGATGGCTGGTGACCAACAAGCTGTTCCACTTCTTGTAGGTATGGGCTTGGATGAGTTCTCTATGAGCGCAACTTCTGTACTTCGTACACGTAGTCTCATGAAGACACTTGACACCGCTAAAATGGAAGAATATGCTCACCGTGCTTTGACAGAATGTGCTACGGCAGAAGAAGTTCTTGAACTTCAAAAAGAGTATGTTGATTTCGACTAATCATTGAAAAAAGCAGGGATTGAATCCTTGCTTTTTTTACTGTTCACAAAATAGACTTGCCGGGGCAAGTCTATTTTAGTCTTTAGTTCTTCTGATAAAACTTATTGTGCTGATAGATAGGATCAAAGGTTAAGTTGATACCTAGTTTACGGAGAACGCTCTTGTCTTCATCGGATAGGATAACGGTTGAGTGGGCTTCGCTACCATTTAATTGGCCCAATTCTTTCATGGCACGTGCAGCAAGAGGGCTGTCTTGTGCGGTGATAGCAAGGGCGTTAAGGATTTCACTTGCATCGAGTCGTGTATTTGTCTTATCCAGATAATCTGCCTTCAATTCTTGAATTGGACGGATGTAGTTTGGTTCGATGAGAAGTGTTTCATCATCGATTTTAGCAATTTGCTTGATGGCATTGAGTAGGACAGTTGCAGTTGGCTTGAGGAGGTCGGACGTCTTACCTGTGACAATCTCACCATTTGGCAACTGAATAGCAAGGGCAGGGCTAGTTGTCAGCTCTGCTTTTTCGCGTGCAGCGATAACAACCTTACGATCGGCTGGTGTCACGCCGACTTCATTCATGAGGAGTTCAATCTTTTTAACTGCTTGCTCACCAATCCGCTCTGCCTTGAAATCAACGAGTGTCTGATAGTAGCGGCGGATGATTTCTTGCTTGGAAGCCTCAATAGCAGCTTCTTCATCTACGATAGAATAGCCCACCATGTTAACGCCCATGTCAGTTGGTGAAGCATAAGGGGATTTGTTCAAAATACGTTCAAAGGTGCGGTTGAGGACAGGGAAGACCTCGATGTCACGGTTGTAGTTGACCGCAGTTTTGCCGTAAGTTTGCAGGTGGAAGGGGTCAATCATGTTGAGGTCGTCCAGGTCGGCAGTTGCTGCTTCGTAAGCCAAGTTTACTGGGTGGTGGAGTGGCAAGTTCCAAACTGGGAAGGTTTCAAACTTGGCATAGCCAGAAGTTACCCCATTTAACTGGTCATGGTAGAGCTGGGAGATACAGGTCGCTAATTTCCCTGAACCAGGTCCAGGTGCTGTGACGACAACCAGATTGCGACTGGTTTCAATGTAGTCATTTTTGCCCATACCTTCTGGTGAAATGATGTGGTCGATATCAGAAGGATAACCCTTGATTGGGTAGTGGAGATAGGACTTGATGCCATGTTTTTCCAACTGTTTGCGGAAGGCATCTGCTGCTGGTTGGTTGCGGTACTGGGTAATGACCACAGAACCAACATAAATATCAATATCATTGAAGGTATCAATCAAGCGGAAGACTTCTTGGTCGTAAGAAATGCCTAGGTCGCCACGTGCCTTAGAATGTTCGATATTGCTGGCATTGATGGCGATGACAATCTCTACTTGATCTTTTAGCTCTTGGAGGAGTTTGATTTTATTATCTGGTTCATAGCCAGGAAGTACACGGGCTGCGTGGAAATCTTCCAACATTTTTCCACCAAATTCCATATAGAGCTTGCCTTCAAATTGGGCAATACGCTCTAAAATGTGATCACGTTGCAAATTCAAGTATTTAGTTGAATCAAATGCGATTTTTTTCATTATAAATATGTCCTCCAAATGTGTATTTATCTCTGGGAAAACAAAAAATAGCTCCCTAAAACTAGGGAGCCTTTTCTCCGACCTCTCAAATGAGGTGCCCGAACAATACTATAACAAACTGTGCTAATCTTGTCAAGAAAAAGTCAGATAGTAAGGAAATTAAACAATTGCTTAAAAAATATTTAATTTTTATAAAATTAAATATTGACTTTATTTAAATAAAGCGTAAAATAATATTAAGTAAATATTTAATTGATGTTTAAGGAGATGTTTATGAAAAAGTTGATTCACAATAAATTATTTCTATCCAGCTTTGTAGCGGATTTGATTTCCAACTTTGGTGACACACTCTACTACCTAGCCCTGATGAACTATGTCTTACTTCTACCAGATACCAAGTTTGCCTTGGCTATGATTACCGCATCTGAAACCTTGCCGATTTTGGCTGGCCTCTTTATCGGGATTTGGGCGGACAAGACTAAAAATAAACTGGATACCATTCTTGCAACCCTGCTGGTTCGTGTCGGCTTGTATGCCCTTGTTGGTTTCTTGATGGGTTTTACACCAGCCCTCTGGGTTGTAGCAGTCGTTTGTGTGGTCAATTTCCTATCTGACTTGGCTGGTCAGTATGAAAACGGCCTTTATATGCCACTTAGCCTGCGGGTCTTGGAGGCAGAAGACCGTGAAACTGCTATGGCCTTTAAGAACACCGTGGGCGGAATCTTGATGATTGTCTTTCGATCCAGCGGTGCCATCCTGATCGGATTTATGTCCTATCAAAACCTAGCCTTCTTCAACGCTGGAACCTTCTTGGTCAGCCTTGCGATTATGGCAGGTCTGCGTCCAGCTTTTGCCAAGTTGTTGAAAGAAAATCCAATCCAAGAGGCTGATCAAACTGAAACAGAAGCAGGCATTATCAAGGAGATGCGTCAGAGTCTCAAAGAATCTTATCAAGCCGTTCAAAAGATTCCACTGCTAAAGGTTTCAATTCTGACCATTGCGGGCATAAATACAGTTTTTTCTGCCATATCTCCCTTGGTTATCCTGTCTATGAAGGAATTTTCAGACTTCGTGATTGTCAATTCTGGCATAACTCTTGCTTTGGTCTTTAATCTATTTTCTGTCGGCTACATCCTTGGATCTAGTCTAGGTATGGCTTTCTTCAAACATATCAGCTTGTCAAATCTGCTCAAGTGTTGTACAGTTTTGTCGGTCATCCTGTTTGTTGGCTTCTACCTTCATAATATTTATATTGTGATGGCGACTATCTTAGTCACTACCATGACGACTGGTATTATCAATCCCAAATTGTATGCCCTGATAATGAATGAACTACCCGAAGATAAATTGGCGACCATCAATGCAGGAATGGGGACTATATTTAATATTGGGATGCTTGCAGGTCAAGCCTTGGTCGCCCTTATGGTAACAATCTTATCTGTTACAAGCATTTCCCTCATCTTCCTCTTGCTTTCTGTAGGACTAGTAAGCTATACTATTCTTGTGGGGCGTAGGCCTAAAAATGAAGTAGTTGTTAAAGCTTAGAAAGTATGTGTATGAAATTAGATTATCGTGATTACCGAAGCGAAATTGTTGAAAAGTTCTTTATTCCCTTGATTGTCAAGGAGCGTGAGGAGCCGTTTGAAGCGGATTTTTCACAGAAAGAGAAAGACATTCTCAAAGATGCCTTGGATATTCGTGATGAGATTGAAGAAAAGTTGACAGATTTTCTTCAGGAAGTCAATCAAGTCTTTGTGTGGGGACATATTTTTAACATTTTGCATAGTCTTTATTTTTATCTCTTGAATGATGGGCAGGATCCAAAGACAGTCGAGGAGGCTTGTCAGCTGATCTTGGCCTTATCGCAAGAAGAGGTAGAAGATGCCATGCGGACCATGTTGGCGTCTGAAAATGACGGACATCGTGAGAAGACCCTCAGCCTCATGGAACTTTTGGAAAAAACGGATAAAAAGCCGGCAGATAAGTGGTACTGGTCATTGGCTATCCGTAATCCCCTGGAAACAGTTCAGCGGTCTGTCGATCTCCTGAACAAGCTACTCCCAATCTACCAGCCCTATTTTGAGCAGGCAAGGGCGGAGAGGGAAGAATTTGCTAGAGATTTTGACATTGAAAAACTCTACAGAGAATCCAAGCAGTTAGCCATGACCAGCTTGGATAGCTTGGGAGTGGAAAATGCTCCATTTTTTGTCCTCAGTCCATGGTGTTTCTGGTTTGCCTATTACGGCAATGAAGAATTTGACACTATGAAGGTTGCTCTTTTGGCTTCCTGTCGGATCGACCAGATTATGCTGTCCAATGATGAGCTGGATCTGGATGATTTGACAAGGGCTCTTAAAGTCATCAGCGACAGCACGCGTTATCAGGTCTTGGTGGAACTGACCAAGCCCCATGCCAAGAGCAAGGACATTGCAGAACGCCTGGCTATTACAGGGGCGGCAGTGTCTTTCCACACCCAAAAGCTGATTAACGGTGACTTACTTCTCTTCAATACAAAAAATAGCGATGTCAAATACAGTGTTAATCGCGACCTGCTCAAAGAGGTAATTGCTAAGTTGAAAGAGGATTTTGATTTGTAAAAAAGCCTTGTAAGTTTAGTCTTACAAGGTTCTTTTATGCTTAATGATTAACCAGCTGAGCAGTTGGC
Organism: Streptococcus suis; assembly: GCF_017601095.1. Taxonomy (GTDB): domain Bacteria; phylum Bacillota; class Bacilli; order Lactobacillales; family Streptococcaceae; genus Streptococcus; species Streptococcus suis_Z. The sequence goes on from NZ_JAGFUX010000004.1 coordinate 158,537, forward strand.
AAGTGATGATGGTGATAAAGAAAACCAGCCAGCCTTTCTGTATTTTGGTCAGGGAACTAGTTTCTAGGAAGAAAAAGCTGACTTCGACTGGGATAACATGGATAAAATAATAATAGCTGGCGTATTCTTTGAGAAATTGAAATTCCTTTTGGCGGAAGAGGTCTGTAGTTAGGGTCCAGGCGACTAGATAGGCTGTGAATGGAATCAGGCTAAATAGAAAGTTTTTGTCGTAGCCCTGATTGAGATAGATGATTGTAGCCTCAAAAGTTAAAAGAGCTATGCAGACAAGTAGTTTGTTTTTTTGTCGGTATTGGAAAATGGGTTGATTGAGTTTGTCGGCTAGATAAAAGCCTGTCATGACAAAAATCGGTGCGTAGAAGAGACCGTTGCGGCTGGTGAAAAAGAAGGTTTTGTAGCTGTCAAATGCGGTCAGGAAAATCGATTCTGCCAGGTAGGAGGCGTAGGTTTCGACTGAGCCTAGAAGATAGAGAAGGCAGGCTAGACAAGCTGTGATGCGCCAGCCCCATTTCTCCAAGGAAAAATGGACGAGGATAAGACCTAGAAAGAAAGCAGGCATGTACCAGAGTTGGTAGCTGGTGCCGGTGTAGGTCAGACCGACCAGGAGTGCGAGGGGATAGTAGGGGAGGGGAATTTCTTGGAGTGTTAGGTAGATGAGGTAGAAGGGGAGGTATAGGATGGACCAAGTCAGGTATTGTTTGCTGTAGCGGATGAGGTATTGTTTGGAGAGGCTGGGGTAGTTGCGTCTGAGGAAGAAGCTGGCTGTGACCATGAAGTAGGGAACGACCATGCGACTAAAGATGGATTTTTGGATGAAGTGGAGCTGGTCTGCTTCAAATAGTCTGCGACAATGGAGGGCAATGACTAGAACAGCTCCCACGAATTGAAAGAGGGAGAGGAGCGAGGTGTTGAGTGGTTTTGGTTTGTTTGGCATGTTAACTTCCTTCTTTTTTCTTCCATTTTATCGAAAAAGGATGGATATGTAAATGTTTACAAGAATAGGAGATAGTCTACTTGAGGAAAGCTAAGTTAAGAGGAGAAGTCCAGTGAAAAATATGGTATAATAGTAAATAGCCTGCCTAAGCAGGTAAACTAGAAAGGAGCAGGAGATGCACGCATTACAAAAAAAGCTGGCTCTTGAGTTTGGGATTGATTTTTCGGATTTAGCTTTGCTGGAAACGGCTTTTACCCATACTTCTTATGCCAATGAGCACCGCCTTCTAAAAATTTCACACAATGAACGCCTGGAATTTTTAGGAGACGCTGTTCTTCAACTCATTATTTCCAAATATTTGTACAAGAAATACCCTTATTTTCCAGAAGGGGAGATGTCCAAACTTCGCTCGACATTTGTGCGGGAGGAGTCTCTGGCTGGTTTCTCTCGTGCCTGCGGTTTTGATCGTTATATCAGACTGGGCAAGGGTGAGGAGAAATCTGGCGGCCGCAATCGGGATACCATTCTAGGAGATGCTTTCGAGGCTTTCTTGGGAGCTCTGCTATTGGACAAGGGAGAAAAGACCGTGGAGGCTTTTCTGTATCAGGTCATGATTCCGCAGCTAGAGGTCGGAAACTTCGAGCGGGTAACGGACTACAAGACAGCCTTGCAGGAAATCTTGCAGGTCAACGGGGAAATCGCCATTAGTTACCGAGTGGTTTCTGAATCGGGACCGGCCCATGACAAGATCTTTGAGGTGGAAGTCTTGGCAGAGGAGCGGGTCATTGGTTGTGGAAATGGTCGTTCCAAGAAATTAGCGGAACAGGCTGCTGCCAAAAATGCGGTGGAGGCCAGAGGATAAGTATGTATCTGAAATCAATTGAAATGCAAGGCTTCAAGTCCTTTGCAGATAAGACCAAGGTGGTTTTTGACCGTGGGGTGACCGCTGTGGTGGGGCCAAACGGTTCTGGAAAATCCAATATTACGGAAAGTCTGCGTTGGGCTTTGGGAGAGTCTTCTGCCAAGAGCTTGCGGGGCGGAAAAATGCCAGATGTTATCTTTGCGGGGACGGAAAGTCGTAAGGCTTTGAACTATGCCTCGGTAGTGGTGACCTTGGACAATGCCAGTGGCTTTATTTCGGATAAGTCCAAGGAAATCAAGGTGGAACGCCATATTTATCGGTCTGGTGATAGTGAGTACCTGATTGACGGCAAGAAGGTCCGTTTGCGTGATGTGCATGATCTCTTCATGGATACAGGTCTGGGTCGGGATTCCTTCTCTATCATTTCCCAAGGGCGTGTAGAGGCGATTTTTAATTCCAAGCCAGAAGAGCGTCGGGCGATCTTTGAAGAAGCGGCAGGGGTACTCAAGTACAAGACCCGTAAGAAAGAAACCGAAAGCAAACTGGCTCAGGCTCAGGATAATTTGGATCGCTTGGAAGACATCATCTACGAGCTTGACAACCAGGTCAAACCCTTGGAAAAACAAGCCCAGACGGCTAAACAATTCTTGGAACTAGATGGACAGCGTAAGGAGCTGTATCTGGACGTTTTGGTTGCTCAGGTCCTTGCTGGTCGTGAAAAATTGACAGCCAATCAGGAGGAGTTGGAAGCCGTTAAGGCGGATTTAACCAACTATTATGAGCTCCGTTCAAACTTGGAGCAGGAAAATCAAGATTTGAAACAGCAACGGCACCACTTGACCGAGCAAGTGGAGAGAGAGCAGGCTGTTCTCTTGGACCTGACCAAGCTAATCAGTGACCTGGAACGGAAAATCGAAGTCCACAAGCTAGAATCCAGCCAGAACGAATCCAGCAAGCAAGAAGCCCAAGACCGCTTGCAGACCTTGCAAGAGAAACGGGACAAGCTCAGCCAGCAGGTTGCAGGAAAAACAGAAACTATTGCAGATCTGAACAGCAAATTGGCTACTATCAAGGGTCAGATTGCAGAGTTGGAAAAAGAAATTGCCTACTTCTCAGAAGATCCTGAGCAGGTCTTGGACCACCTGCGTGAGCAGTATGTGGGGCTTTTGCAAGAAGAAGCAGATCTGTCTAACAGCTTGACCAAGGTAGAGCAGGACATTGCCAACCAGATTCGTCTATCCGAAAGCAAGTCAGAAGAAGTCCGTCGCTTGCAGGACGAAAAGGAAGCTGTAGCGGTAGAGGTTGAAATGAGCCAGGATGAGCGAAGCCAGGCAGAATCCAATCTTAGTCAGCTTTTGAAAGACTATCAACAACAGGCTCAGGCTGTTCAGTTAGCAGAACAGACCTACCAAAAAGAACAGGCAATGATGTTTGACCTCTTGGATCAGGTCAAGGCTAAGCAGGCTCGACAAGCTAGCCTAGAAGCGATTCTGAAAAACCATTCCAACTTCTATGCGGGTGTCAAGGCAGTCTTGCAGAATGCCCAGTCTATCGGAGGCATTGTCGGTGCAGTTAGTGAACACTTGACCTTCGATACTTGCTACCAGATGGCTCTTGAAATCGCTTTGGGCGGTGCCAGTCAGAATATCATCGTAGTGGACGAAGCGACTGCCAAGTCGGCTATCTCCTTCCTCAAACGGCAACGGCAGGGACGGGCGACCTTCTTGCCACTGACCACCATTAAGCCTCGACAGATTGCCAGTCATCACGAGGCAACTTTGACGACAGCGACTGGTTTTCTTGGTTTGGCCAGCGATTTGGTGACCTATGAGCCGCGACTCAGCAATATTTTTCAAAATTTACTGGGAACCATTGCCATTTTTGACACGGTTGACAATGCCAACCAAGCTGCTCGTGCAACCAAGTTCCAAGTGCGGATGGTGGCCTTGGACGGCTCTGAAATCCGTCCGGGAGGAGCCTTTTCCGGCGGTAGCAATCGCACCAATAACACCACCTTCATCAAACCTGAGTTGGACCAGTTACTTGGAGAAATATCAGAGCTTTCTAGTCAGTTGAAAACCCAAGAAGACAAGGTGACTGACCAAAAAGTTAGTCTGGACCAGGCTCGGCAAGAGCTTGAAACGATTAAAAGCCAAGGCGAAGAAGCTCGTCTGGCAGAGCAAGAAATTCGTCTCCGTCATGAGCAAGCAGAAGCTCGTTTACAACAAATCAAGAGCCTATATGACCTCCAAGTTAGCCAGACCAGTCCGACTATTTTGACAGAACTGAAAGACTTGGAAGCTGGCTATAAGAAAGACCTAACAGTCTTGGCAGCGAAGAAGGATCAGCTCAACCAGCAGATTGAAGAAGTTAAGAACAACCGCGATGCCATTCAAGAAAATCTGACCAACTTACAAGGTCAACTGTCTAGCTTGAAATTGGACCAGACCCAGTTTGTCAGTCAGCTTGGTTTTGAGCAGCCAGACCTGACACGGTTGCAGGAAGAAGTAGCAAGCACAGAAAAGGAAATCGGTCTGTTAGAAGACATCATCAATCAGAAAACCGTTGCTATGGATGATACCAGCATTGATGTTTTACAAGACCAACTGCAAGCAGCCCTTGCTAAACAAACAGAAACCAATCAAATTCAGATTCGTCTCAAGTTTGAATTGGAAGATATTGACGGGCAGTTTGAAGACTTAGAAGGTCGCTTGGACCAGGCTCGTTTGAAGAATGATGATCTGATTCGCAAGCAGGCTAAGCTAGAAGCGGACTGTGAGCAGGCTGGCGACAAGCTCATGGGCTTGCTGTCCAATCTAAGTGAGCAATACAAGATGACCTTTGAAGAAGCTCAAAGTAAGGCCAAAGCAGTGGAGAATCTGGCTCAGGCAGAGGGACAGGTCAAGGACTTGGAGCGAGCTATTCGTGCCTTGGGACCAGTTAACTTGGATGCTATTGAGCAGTATAATGAGGTCAATAACCGTCTGACCTTCCTCAATGAACAGCGTACGGATATTTTGTCGGCGCGTGATTTGCTTTTGAATACTATTCATGAGATGGATGATGAAGTCAAGGAACGCTTCAAAGTGACCTTTGAAGCCATTCGCGAAAGTTTCAAAACGACCTTCAAACAGATGTTTGGCGGTGGCTCTGCGGACTTGATGTTGACCAGTCCAGACATACTGACTGCGGGTGTGGAGATATCTGTCCAGCCTCCGGGTAAGAAAATCCAATCGCTCAACCTGATGTCTGGTGGCGAAAAAGCCCTCTCGGCCCTCGCTCTGCTATTTTCCATTATCCGCGTCAAGACCATTCCTTTCGTCATCTTGGACGAGGTGGAGGCAGCCTTGGATGAGGCAAATGTTAAGCGTTTTGGGGACTACCTCAATCGCTTTGACAAGGATAGCCAGTTTATCGTCGTGACCCACCGGAAAGGGACTATGGCGGCGGCGGATGCCATGTATGGGGTGACCATGCAGGAATCTGGCGTGTCCAAGATTGTTTCGGTTAAACTGAAAGATGTGGAGGATTTTGCAAAATAGACTTAGAACCCTTGGGATTTTCTCAAGGGTTTTGTCTGTGGATATGGTATAATATAAGGAGTAGGAAAAGGGGAAGAAGATGACGTATAAGAAAATAATCGCGACAGATATGGATGGGACATTTTTGCGAAATGACCATGGATTTGATGCCACTCGCCTGCGGAATTTGCTAGTGAAATTTCAGGAAAATGGCTACTTGTTTGTAGCAGCAAGTGGGCGTTCTCTGCCGAGTCTCAAACAGTTGTTCGAGGAATTTTTAGATGATATTGCCTTGGTAGCTGAAAATGGGGCTGTAGTCGTTTATCGAAATCAAACTATTTATTTAGATGATCCGATCGAGCCAGAGACTTATCTATCCTTGGTGGAAAAGCTGGTTAAGAGTGGTTATGTGGCTCCACAACATGTTACCTTGTCTGGCTTGAAGGCATCTTATATGCTGGAAACTTTAGAAGATAAGCTATACAAGGAGCTATCAGATTATTACCAAGACATTGTCCTGCTTCCACGATTTGAGGATATTTCAGAAGATATTATCAAGTTAAATCTTTATATTGGTGAGGATATTCGAGCAGAAGCGCAAGAATGGATAAATCAACATTTTCAACAATTAACTGCGGTAACGACTGGATTTACTTCGATTGATATTATTTTGTCAGGTGTACACAAGGGAATTGGCATATCTAAGTTGTGCCAACACTTTGGATTGACAGGAGATGATCTAATTGCCTTTGGAGACAACCAAAATGATCTGGAGATGTTAAAACAGGCAGCAGTCTCAATCGCAACTGCGAATGCCATAGATGAGGTAAAGGCTCAAGCAGACCTAGTCATTGGTCATTGTGATGATGAATCTGTCATAGAATACATGGAGGAATTAGTAAATGGCAATTAAGTTGATTGCGTTGGACTTGGACGGAACCTTGCTGACATCGGATAAACGGATTTCAGAGGCCAATAAAAAAGCTTTAAAGGCTGCACGTGATCGAGGTGTCTATGTGGTTTTGACAACTGGCCGTCCCTTACAAGCCATTGGCGCTTTTTTGGAAGAATTGGATTTGCTGGGTGAAGAACAGTATTCCATTACCTTTAATGGTGGTCTGGTTCAAGAAAATACAGGTCGGGTTTTGGATAAGGTAGGCTTTACCATCGAGGAAGTGCGTGCCATTCGTCAGGTGACCAATGAGTTAGATTTGCCACTTGATGCAGTCTATGGAGGGGATGTATACTCTCTACCAGCTGCCCACGAATCTCTCTATTTAACTGCTAACCCTCTTTTGAATAAAATCAAGGTGACTGATGACGAATTGCCAGAGGACTTCGTTTACAATAAGGCAGTATCAGCAGTAGATGCAGATTTCTTGGATGCACAAATTCCGAAAATTCCTGCGGAATTGCACGAACGTTTTGAGATTTTCAAATCGCGTGATATTTTACTTGAGTGGAGCCCCAAAGGTGTCCACAAGGCAAATGGTTTGGCTAAGTTGATAGCTCATCTAGGCATTGACCAGTCAGAAGTCATGGCCTGTGGTGATGAAGGTAATGACTTGTCTATGATCGCATGGGCAGGTTTGGGTGTTGCCATGGCCAACGCAACTGATGAAATCAAGTCGGCTGCCAAGCTTGTTCTGCCAAAAACCAACGATGAGGATGGGATTGCCTGGGCAATCGAACATTATGTATTAAACGAGGACTAGTATGGGATTATTTGATCGATTATTTGGACAAGAAAAACAAGAAGAGCAAGTCTCTCTTGTTGAGGAAGTGGAGACGGAACAGTTAGATTCTAGTGAAGACACAGAAGTATCTGAAACTGAATCAGTTGCTCAAGAAACTGCTGTTGCAGAGGATCCTGCGGAGAATGCAGACCTCTCAGCAGAGCAAGAAGCTCAAAAACAACGGACTTTGGATATGATGGCCCAGTATTATGCTGCCAAGGAGGCTGCTGCGGCCCGTGTCAAAGAAGCACAGGAGCTGGGGCTTGACCCAGCTATTCAAACCAAGGCCAAAGAAGAGCCTGTTGAGGAAGTTGTTCCAGTAGAGCAAGAAAGTGAGCAGGACAAGTACCAGCGGACCTTGAAAAAGACCCGTACAGGCTTTGGGGCAAGGCTCAATGAGTTCTTTGCCAACTTCCGTTCGGTTGATGAATTATTTTTCGAAGAGTTGGAAGAAATGCTGATTTTGTCAGACGTAGGTGTGCAAGTTGCTTCTACGCTGACAGAGGAGCTCCGCTATGAAGCCAAGCTACAGAAGGCTAAAAAGACGGAAGAACTCCGCCGGGTTATCATCGAAAAGTTAGTGGATATTTACGAAAAAGACGGTCAATTCAGCGAGCAGATCAACTTCCAAGACGACCTAACGGTCATGCTCTTTGTCGGTGTCAACGGTGTTGGGAAGACGACGTCTATCGGTAAGTTGGCCTACAAGTACAAGCAGGCTGGCAAGAAGGTTATGTTGGTCGCAGCGGACACCTTCCGTGCGGGTGCGGTAGCCCAGCTGGTCGAGTGGGGACGTCGTGTCGATGTGCCAGTGGTCACTGGTCCTGAAAAGTCAGACCCAGCCAGCGTGGTCTTTGATGGGGTAAAACGTGCCGTGGCAGAAGGCGTGGATATTCTCATGATTGACACAGCAGGTCGCTTGCAAAATAAAGAAAACCTCATGGCAGAGCTGGAAAAAATCGGTCGCATCATCAAGCGGACTCTGCCTGATGCACCGCATGAAACCCTCTTAGCGCTAGATGCCTCGACAGGACAAAACGCCCTTAGTCAAGCCAAGGAATTTGCGAAAATTACTCCATTGACAGGTCTTGTTTTGACCAAGCTAGACGGTACTGCAAAAGGTGGCGTCGTTCTGGCTATTCGTCAGGAGTTGGATATTCCTGTTAAACTGATAGGTTTCGGTGAGAAAATCGATGACATTGGAGAATTTAAATCCGAAGAGTTCATGCGTGGACTTTTAGAGGGATTGGTGTAATATTGAAAAAAAGTCGTTAGTTGAAAAACTAGCGACTTTTCTTATCTGTATGCAGTAGGGAGTAAATGGCAATATCCACAATACCACGATTGTTTCGAGCGGCTTGTCGGAGCGTTCCTTCATAGGTCATACCAACTTTTTCCATGACACGACCAGAAGGACGATTTTCACTATCGTGAACAGCCGTAATCCGTAAACAACCAACTTCTTCCAGCAGAAAGTGAGTGACTGCTTCAAGCGCTTCGGGCATATAATTTTGTCCCCACCATTTACTGCCTAACACCCAGCCCAATTCAGCAGCTTGGACTCTTTCATCAAGGCTGACAACGGAAATATCTCCAATAGGTTGCTGATTTTCTTTGAGCTCAATTACCCACCTGTACGCTTTTTCTTGTGAATAGGATTGAAGACAGAACTGGACGTAGTCTTCAGTATCTTGGAGTGTCTGATGAGTTGGCCAGGTCAGATAGGTACTAACCTTTTCATCTGAAGTCCAGTTTTGGAAAACGGGCTCAACATCTGTTGCTTGAAAAGGGCGCAAAATTAGTCGTTCTGTTTCTAAAATCTGAGTTCCTTTATGTTGCATCTCATTTCCTCCTCAACAATGCCTCAATCCAGTCGGGAGCATAGGCAGAAGTACAGCCTTTTGGCACCTTCATATCGGAATAGACAGCAAGTTCCTGACCGATTGCAAGACCTTGCTCCAGATAGTCAGGATAGGCAACTGCAATCTCCACCAAGCATTGGTTCATGGTCCATTGGACAAGCGGGTCAGCGGTTTGCAAATGCTGGCGAATTTGGTCTAGAGTTTCTTCAATTTCTTGATTTGAAGCGGATTTGCCAGCAAAGTATTTGGCACGGAGGAACCAGCCTAGGCGTTGAAAGATAGCTGGTTTTTGGGCAAGCAAGGTTTCTTCCCAAACCCTGCTGTCTTTTCGTTTGCTGAGAATGATAGAAGCCAGCTTGTCTAAGACATTGACTGAAACCTCTCCATTGAGGCAGTTTTCTAGGTCAGCTTGGGGAAGCTGGTCAGGCTTGTTTTTGGCAATTTGAATGGCTAAATATTGTGCCTCTAGGACCCCTGTTTGCCAGAGTGGAACAAACAAGTCCAGTCGATTTTTATAGGCCTTGGCGATACCAGAAATAGCTCCCATAGGAACGCCGTAGTAGGGCTTGGTTTCGCCAATTTTTTCATAGCGCTTGAGGGTGCCAGCATGACTGGCTGCTTCAAGTTGGGTGAGAATGGTATTTAGTTCAGTCATAAATATCTCCGAAAAAAACTGGATGGCTCCAGTTTTCATATATTATTTCAATAAGCCACGTTCACGATACCAGACATCAGGTGTCCAAACCCACTTGCAGCCGTAGCTTTCTAGCAAATCAAAGGCTGCTTCAGGTCCCATGGTTCCTGCTGGGTAGGTGTGGAGTGGGACTTGGTTATTTGCCCACAAATCAACAATGCGGTCAATCAAGCTCCAGCTTGCTTTCACTTCTTCCCAATGGCTAAAGTTAGTAGAATCACCATTTAGCACATCGAAAAATAGTTTTTCGTAGGCTTCAGGTGAATTACCAAGTGCCGTTGCATTGTGGCGGAAGTTGAGTTTGGCAGGAGTAAGAGCAAAGTGGGAACCAACTTCCTTACCGTTGATAGAGAGCATAAAGCCTTCAGTTGGTTGGATGAAGATGGTCAAGACATTGGCTTCAGAAGGCTGACCAAAAATATCTTCCGCATGTTTGAAAGTGATGGTCACGCGCGTACCCTTTTCGGTCAGGCGTTTACCTGTACGGAAGAAGAAGGGAACATCACGGAAGCGGTCGGTATCAACGAAGAAGACACCTCCTGCAAAGGTTTCCGTCTGAGAACCTTCTGCGATATTGGGTTCATCCAAGTAGCTAACATAGTCTTTTCCGTCGATGGAACCTGCTTCATATTGGCCACGGATGAAGTTGCGCTTGAGGTCCTCATCAGAAGGCTGACGAAGGTGTTGGAAGACCTTGATTTTCTCCGCACGGACATCTTCCTCTTTGAAGCTGGCTGGCTTATCCATTGCTAAAAGGGAAAGAACTTGGAGGGCATGGTTTTGCACCATATCTTTTAAGGCGCCAGAATGATCGTAGTAGCCCCCACGGTCCTCAACACCAATCGCTTCAGCAAATGTAATTTGAACGTTATCAATGTAATCACGGTTCCAGATATGCTCAAAAATGATATTGGCAAAGCGAACCGCAAAGATATTTTGCACCATTTCCTTACCTAGGTAATGGTCGATACGGTAGATTTGGTCTTCATTGAAGGCTGCTGCCAATTCATCATTGAGTTTGGTAGCTGTAGCAAGGCTAGTTCCGAAAGGTTTTTCAATAATCAAGCGTTCAAAACCTTGTCCATCAACGATTTGTTCAGATTTGAGATGTTTGGCAATGGTTCCGAAGAATTCAGGAGCCATGGATAAGAAGAAGACTTTGTTGTGCTGAGTGTCGTATTTTTCACATAAGTCATCTTGTAATTTTCTAAGAGCAACGTAATGTTCGGTATCATTTACATCATGGCTCTGGTAGTAGAAATGACTTGCAAATTCATGAGCTTGACGTGGTGTGTCAGGCAAATCACCTAGTGATTCAATGACAGTTTGTTCAAAAAATTCCTTGGTCCAAGGTCTGCGAGCTGTACCAATTACTGCAAAATTTTCTCGGATATGGCCTGCCTTATAAAGACGGAAGAGGGATGGATAGAGTTTGCGCTTGGCAAGGTCGCCACTAGCACCAAAAATTGTAAACAATACATGTGATGACATAATTTCATTCCTATCTGTTGAATATCAGTAATAGTATACCACAAATTGTCAGAAAATTCACTTTTTGCAAGGATTTTCTTAAAAAACGCGATAAACATAGGGGTTGTCAGGTTCCTGGACCGATTGGATACTTTGGGTTTCTATGGTTGGCAAACTCTGTCCAAGGGCTGTATGGTAAGTCACTTTAATTGTCCCCTCTACTTTGACCCAACTATTATCTGAAAAGGTCTGGTTGGTGCCAGTCACCAATAAACCATAGACACCTGAGTCAGCGATACAGTGGATAATGCCAAAGCGGAAGAGGAAAAATTGCTGGCTATTGTCAGGGTCATTGTAGACAAATCCGACCATTTCAATCGTTTTTCCTGAAAATTCACTTGGAAAATCATAGATGGCTTCCATGACTTCCATATAGTTTTCATTGGTAATCTGGATTTTTTCCTGGGCTAAATAATGGTCAGCAATCTCACGCATTTCAGATTGGTAGGTGGATTTTGTAAAGTAAATGGATGTATCTGGTTTCAGGTATTGCACGGTTGTCCCTTCTTGGGCCTGAGTAGCAGTGTCATTTTCAGCAGCTAAAGGGAAATGATAGCCCTTGGCGGCGACAGTTGTTGAATCGAGGCTCACCGTTGGAAAAAGCCAGGCAACTGCTAAGGGAATCAGTAGAAGGCAGATGCTAGATGCTTTTGCCAACCGACTGGTTAAATGACTGTGGGTTTCCAATTGCTTCATCCAGACAACTAATTGCACTAGCGCCAAGATAAAAGCGAGAATCATGGATAAAAATGCCAAGTAGGTGTAGTGCAAGTTGATGTACTGGTCCAACTTACCAGACACGTAGAGATACATGGTCATTTCAAAATATGCTGCTAATACCAAAAATCGAATCATACTAGACCTCCAATCAACCAGCAATAGACAAGGACAAGTAAAGACACTAGACCGACATAAGCACCGATGAACCATGATTTGAAATAGGATTTCATCATCAGAAGATTTTTGACGTCGACAATAGGGCCAATGATGAGAAAGGCCATTACTGGCGCAAAACCAAAACTAGACAGCAAAGATGCTCCGATAAAAGCATCTGCTTCTGAACAAAGCGAGAGTAGGAAAGCAAGAACCATCATCAGTAAAATTGCTGTTAGAGGACTGTGTCCGATACTGGTTAACAAGGCTGTCGGAACATAGACCTGCACCAGACTGGCAAATAAACAACCGAATACTAAATAACGCCCCGTATCAAAGAACTCATCAATGGCGTGTATAAGAGCATGTCCTATTTTTTTCCAAATTGATTTTGTCACCAAGCTATGCTGGCGATTGTCTTCTAAAGGACGCTTTAGTATAGGCTCTTTGACAAAATAAGCCAAAATCAAGCCCACTACCATGGCAAGCAATAGTGAGCCAAGGGCACGATAGATAAGAAAGATCCAGGAATTTCCAAAAGCAATAAAGGTCGCAAACAGTACAATTGGATTAATCACAGGAGCTGTGATTAAAAAGGGAATGGCGGTGTATTGTGGGACTTTTTTCTCCAAGAGTCGATTGACGATAGGGACGATACCGCACTCACAAGAAGGAAAAATTAAACCAACAAAACTTCCAAAGATAACAGCTAAAATTGGCTGTTTAGGCAGAAAGCATCTAACTAGATCAGGACTGACAAAAACCTCGATGAAACCGGACAGGATGGAACCAATCAAAACAAAGGGCAGGGCCTCGATGATAATGGATAGGAAAATCGCACCAGCTTGCAGGATGGAAGTAGGCAAGTTTTCAAAACCAAACATATGGCCTACTCAGCACTTTCATCTTGCTGGGGAGCTGATTTTGGATCCGGAAATTCCACTTTTTCCATCTCATCAAATGATGCAAAGGTTTCAAATAATTTCTCTAAATCATCTTGACGTTTATAAGTAACAGGCATAAGCCACCTCCAAAAATTATGTTGATTTTATTATACCGTTTTTTATCAAATTTATCTAAAAAATCTAAAGCAGATCCAAGTGTTAAATGACCAGTCCCTTATTTTTCATGATATAATGTACAATATGAAAACAAGAATTGAAGAACTGGTGGAACTGCTCAACCAGTATGCCAAAGAATATTATCAACTAGATAAACCTAGCGTTTCCGACGCTGAATATGACAAGCTCTATCGAGAATTGGTGGAACTGGAAATGGCTCATCCAAACTTGGTATTGCCTAACAGTCCGACCCACCGCGTTGGTGGCAAAATTTTAGACGGTTTTGAAAAATATAGCCATGTCTATCCTCTTTTTAGCTTGCAGGATGCCTTTTCACGTGAGGAATTGGATGCCTTTGACCAACGTGTTCGCAAGGAATTTCCACAGGCGACCTATATCTGTGAACTCAAGATTGACGGTTTGTCCATTTCCCTGACCTATGAAGCAGGCAGTCTAGTAGTAGGTGCGACACGTGGTGACGGTAGTGTCGGTGAGAATATCACCGAAAACCTCAAGCGTGTGGCAGACATTCCCCTGACCTTGCCTCAGGCGGTCGATGTTACTGTCCGTGGCGAATGCTATATGCCAAAGGCCTCCTTTGACCGCGTCAACCAACAACGTCAGGAGGCAGGTGAGGCAGAGTTTGCCAATCCACGAAATGCAGCAGCAGGGACCCTCCGCCAGCTTGATACGGGAGTGGTGGCCCAGCGTGGTCTCGCTACCTTCCTCTACCAAGAGGCTAGCCCCTCTGAAGCGACCAGCCAGTCACAAGTGCTGGAAAAACTGGATGCTCTGGGCTTTGTGACTAATCACGACTACCAGTTGGCCGACAGCATGGATGATGTTTGGGCTTTTATTGAAAAAATGGCAGAGCGTCGAGAAGATTTGCCCTATGAAATCGACGGTATCGTGATTAAGGTCAATGACCTAGCTATCCAAGAGGAACTAGGTTTTACCGTTAAGGCACCTCGTTGGGCAGTGGCCTACAAGTTTCCAGCCGAGGAAAAAGAAGCCCAAATCCTGTCAGTTGACTGGACCGTCGGTCGAACAGGTGTCGTTACTCCGACTGCCAACCTCAGCCCTGTTCAGCTAGCTGGAACGATAGTCAGTCGCGCCACTCTGCACAATGTTGATTACATCGCAGAAAAAGACATCCGTATTGGTGATACGGTCATTGTCTACAAAGCTGGGGACATTATCCCCGCTGTTCTGAAAGTGGTAGATAAATATCGGTCTGAGCAGGAAGTCATGCCTGTTCCAAGTCACTGTCCGTCTTGTCAGAGCGACTTGCAACACTACGAAGATGAAGTGGCCCTCCGTTGTATCAATCCCATCTGCCCTAGTCAGTTGATGAGCAAACTAGAACACTTTTCCAGCCGTGATGCTATGAATATCGCTGGTCTAGGGTCGTCCATTGTTGAAAAACTCTTTGGAGCCGGCTTGGTACACGATGTTGCAGATATTTATAAATTAACTGTTGATGACCTATTGACCTTGGAAGGCTTCAAAGAAAAATCAGCTGACAAGCTCTATCAGGCCATTCAGACATCAAAAGGAAATTCAGCAGAACGGCTCTTGTTCGGTCTGGGCATTCGTCATGTCGGCAGTAAGGCCAGTAAGATTTTGCTGGAAAACTTTGGCGACTTGGAAGTCCTAGCTCAAGCCAGCCAAGACGAGATTGCTTCCCTAGAAGGATTGGGCCAGGTGATTGCCAAGTCCCTGACCAGCTTCTTTGCCAGCTCAGGTGCCCAGCAACTTTTAGCTGAACTTAAGGAAAATGCCGTAAACTTGACCTATCTAGGACAGGTGGCAGATGAAAATGCTGCCCTGTCTGGACTAACAGTTGTCTTGACTGGTAAGTTGGAACGGATGAAGCGGGGAGAGGCCAAAGCTAAGCTAGAAGCCTTGGGTGCCAAGGTAGCAGGGTCCGTTTCCAAAAAGACCAATATGGTCATCGCAGGTGCTGACGCGGGAAGCAAGTTAGCCAAGGCACAGGAATTAGGTATTGAAATAAAAGACGAGGCTTGGCTAGAAAGCCTCTAAGGTATAGAATATGGAAGTTCAAAAAAGAGCACGATTGATTTATAATCCAACCTCTGGTCAGGAAATCATGAAGAAAAATGTGGCAGACGTACTGGAAATTCTAGAAAGTTATGGCTATGAAACCTCTGCTTTCCAGACAACCGCTGCAAAAGATTCTGCCAAGAATGAGGCGAAACGAGCAGCAGAAGCGGGATTTGACTTGATTATCGCAGCGGGCGGAGACGGAACCATTAATGAAGTGGTCAATGGAATTGCTCCTTTAGAAAAACGACCTAAAATGGCTATCATTCCGACAGGAACCACCAATGACTATGCTCGTGCCCTCAAGGTCCCTCGTGGTAATCCAGTTGAAGCAGCTAAATTGATTGGCAAAAATCAGACGATTTTGATGGATATTGGCTTGGCTAAGAACCATAAAAAAGGAGTTTATCAAGAACATTACTTCATTAATATCGCTGCCGCAGGAACTCTGACAGAATTGAACTACAGTGTACCAAGTCAACTTAAGACAATGTTCGGGTATTTAGCATATGTGGTAAAAGGAGCAGAGCTTTTGCCACAAGTTCAATTCACACCTGTCTTGGTTGAGCATGATCATGGTATTTTTGAAGGCAAGATTTCTATGATGTTCGTCGCTTTGACCAATTCTATAGGAGGTTTTGAACAGATTGTCCCTGATGCCAAGCTAGACGATGGGCAGTTTACCTTGATTATGGTAAAAACCGATAATTTGTTTGAGATATTGCACCTGATTCGACTGGTCATTGATGGAGGCAAACATATCGATAGCGATAAGATTGAATATATTAAAACAAAGTCATTGCATGTTCGCTCTCTGGATGCTCAACATCCGATGTTGTTAAACTTGGATGGCGAGTATGGTGGTAATGCACCTGTGGAATTATTTAACCTCAAGAACCATATTGAATTTTTTGCTGATACGGATGAGATTGCCGATCATGCGATTACGGTTGATACAGAAGAACTCAATCTGGAACAGATGACCAGAAAGTTCTTGGAAGAATCAGCCCGGTTTGATAAGACTATTAAATAGGAAGAAAAGAGCCAAAAGGCTCTTTTTCTTTTTGTCAAAAGCTGAATATAGCGTTTACATTGATCGTATTTTCTTGACAAACGCATTTAATAGGAGTATGCTTACATGGTATAAAAAATTAAAGGAGAATTCAACATGAATTTAGGTGCATTGGCTTTAGGTTTGGCCTGTCTTGGAGTAAGTATCGGTGAGGGTCTTTTGGTAGCTTCTTACCTTAGTTCGACTGCTCGTCAACCAGAGATGCAAAGCAAATTAATGGCTGGTGTATTTTTGGGTGTAGCCTTTATCGAAGGTACTTTCTTCGTAACACTCGCGATGGCATTTGTACTCGGTTAAGAAAAAGAGAGATTAGAAAAAGGGGGAACCTCCATTGGAAGAACATGCAAGTCCAACCCTTACCCTTGGTCCCGTAACCTTTGACTTGACCATGGTATTGGTTTCATTCATTACCATTTTCGTTATTTTCCTCCTGGTTTTCTGGGCAAGTCGCCGTATGGAATTAAAACCTAAAGGAAAACAAAATGTCCTGGAATATATTTATGAATTAACCATAAATTTCACCAAGGGAAATCTGGGTGATGAAGATGCAAAACGCTATTCACTCTTCTTTTTCACAGTCTTTACCTTTCTCTTAGTTGCCAATAATTTGGGTTTGATGACCAAAATCGAAACAGCAGAAGGACACAATCTTTGGACCTCACCAACAGCCAATATGGCCTATGACTTTGGTCTAGCAACGATTGCAATTGTTTTCTGTCATGTAGAAGGTATTCGCCGTAAAGGTTTCAAAGGTTATTTAAAAGCTTTTGTGACACCTTGGGCCATGACTCCCATGCATATCTTAGAAGAAGTGACAAATTTAGCATCTCTGGCCTTGCGTTTGTATGGTAATATCTACGCGGGTGAAGTACTGGTGTCTCTTCTCTTACAATTGTCTCAACAGAGCGCTCTAGCATATCCGATTGCCTTTCTTTTGAACGTGCTTTGGACAGCCTTTTCTGTCTTTATTTCATGTTTACAGGGTTATGTTTTTGTTATGCTGGTGTCCATGTATTTGAGCAATAAAATTGGTGACGAACACGGATAGGAAAGGAAGAAAAGATTTATGATTAGACTACTCAGTACAAGTAGTACCATTCTCGGCAATTTTATCCTTGTAACGGCTTCGTTCGGCCTGTTGATTCTATTGATTCGTATCTTTGCTTGGAATCGTATTACAGGTATTTTTGAAGAACGTGAGCAAAAAATTTCAGGTGATATTGATGCTGCGGAAGAAAAATTGCAAGTTGCATCAGATTTGGTAGAACAGCGTGAATCTGAGTTAGCACAAGGGCGAGTAGAAGCGCAGCAAATTGTACAAGATGCTGTTGAACGTGCAAAACTTGAAAAAAAACGTATCTTAGAACAGGCAGATGTTGAAATTCAAGGCTTAAAAACTAAGGCTCAAATGGAAATTGAAGCTGAAAAACGCGAAGCCCAAGAAAATCTTCGTGTCCAAGTTGCAGATTTGGCTGTAGACTTGGCAGGAAAAATTATCTTAGAAGATTTGAGCCAGGAAGCCCATCAAGCTTTGATTGATCGGTATATTGACAAGCTAGGAGACAAATAAGATGAATGCAAGAGAAACTGCCCTCGTGCAAAAATATGCTCAGTCATTCGTTGAAAAAGTAAGTGATAAGCAAGAAATCTGGGGCATGTATGACCAGATTTCAGATTTGATTGCGATTATTCACGAAACCAAGTTGAATCGCATCCTCTTGTCACCAACCGTATCAGCTGCTGAAAAATCAGAATTTGTTCGAACGGTTCGCCAATCTTCCTACTATCAAGTAAATGAACTGATTGAAGAAGTCATTCGCGACGGTCATTCTGACCTCTTGTTGGAGACTTTAGAAGCAGCCAACCGTTCGATTAGTAAAAGTAAGAATAAGTTTGACGCCCATGTGGTTTCAGTCTATCCTTTGACTTTCGAACAAAAAGACAGATTGACAAAGCTTGTACAAGAGAAATTTTCTTTGACGGTCCGTTCGATTATCGAAGAACTTGATCCAAGTATTCTTGGTGGTTTTATCATAACGGTCAATCACAAGGTGATTGATGCTAGTGTTCGAACCCAGTTGAAAGAAATTAGAAATAAACTTTAAAAAATAGAAAGTGGTGTTCTTTTGGTGATTAATGCACAAGAAATTAGCGCTTTACTAAAACAACAAATTGAAGGGTTTCAACCAGACTTTGACTACACAGAGACAGGGGTTGTAACCTATATTGGTGATGGAATTGCCAGGGCCCACGGTCTTGACAATGCCATGAGTGGCGAGCTATTAGTCTTTGAAAATGGAACAATCGGTATGGCTCAAAACTTAGAAACCAACGATGTTGGTATCATCATTTTGGGTGAATTCACTGATATTCGTGAAGGTTCTGTCGTTCGTCGTACTGGCAAAATCATGGAAGTTCCTGTTGGCTCAGCCTTGATTGGTCGTGTCATCAATCCACTAGGTCAACCAGTCGATGGACTTGGTGATATTCGGACAAGTAAAACCCGTCCGATTGAATATCCAGCACCAGGTGTTATGCAACGGAAGTCGGTTAATGAACCACTTCAAACTGGTCTTAAGGCTATTGATGCCTTGGTTCCGATTGGTCGCGGCCAGCGGGAATTGATTATTGGGGACCGTCAGACAGGTAAAACATCAGTTGCTATCGATGCAATCCTTAACCAAAAAGGACAAGATATGATTTGTATCTATGTGGCGATTGGTCAAAAGGAGTCAACGGTTCGTACTCAGGTGGAAACCCTTCGTCAGTACGGTGCCTTGGATTATACAATCGTGGTAACGGCTTCGGCTTCTCAACCGTCTCCCTTGCTTTTCTTGGCTCCTTATGCTGGTGTTGCGATGGCAGAAGAGTTCATGTATGAAGGCAAACACGTCTTGATTGTCTATGATGATTTGTCAAAACAGGCGGTGGCCTATCGTGAATTATCCCTCTTGCTTCGTCGACCTCCAGGTCGTGAAGCTTATCCAGGGGATGTCTTCTACTTGCACAGCCGCTTGCTTGAGCGTTCAGCTAAAGTTTCAGATGAATTAGGTGGCGGTTCCATTACAGCTCTGCCATTTATCGAGACCCAGGCAGGGGATATTTCAGCCTATATCGCAACTAATGTGATTTCAATCACGGACGGTCAAATCTTCTTGAAGGATGACTTGTTCAACTCTGGTATCCGTCCAGCCATTGATGCGGGTTCTTCTGTATCACGTGTAGGTGGTTCGGCTCAAATTAAAGCTATGAAGAAGGTGGCAGGTACTCTTCGAATCGATTTGGCTTCTTATCGGGAACTAGAAGCCTTCACGCAATTTGGTTCGGATTTGGATGCAGCTACGCAAGCCAAACTCAACCGCGGTCGTCGAACTGTGGAAGTGCTCAAACAGCCCTTGCACAAGCCACTTCCAGTTGAGAAACAGGTCTTGATTCTTTATGCTCTTACCAATGGTTTCTTGGATTCTGTTCCGATTGCAGATGTCTTGGCATTTGAAGAGGAACTCTATGACTTCTTTGATTTGCACTATGATAATCTCTTGGAAGTCATCCGTACAACCAAAGATTTGCCAGATACAGACGAGTTGAATGCAGCTATTCAAGCCTTCAAAGACCAGTCTGTTTTCAAGTAAAGGAGTGTAGAGCATGGCAGGTTCTCTAAATGAGATTAAAACAAAAATAGCTTCTACTAAGAAAACCAGTCAAATCACAGGCGCCATGCAAATGGTTTCTGCCTCAAAATTAGCAAAGTCTGAGCAGTTGGCCCAATCCTTTCAAATTTACGCTAGCAAGGTCCGTCAAATTACGACGGATTTGTTGCACGCAGAACTGATGGCTTCTGATACTTCCAATCCTATGTTGATTCGTCGACCTGTTAAAAAATCAGGCTACATTGTCATCACCTCAGACAGCGGCTTGAAGGGTGGCTATAATTCAACCATTCTCAAAGCTGTTATGGGGATGATTGAACAGGATCATAGTTCAAATGATGAATTTGAAATCATTGCTATTGGTAGTATGGGCGCAGATTTTTTCCGCGCAAGGGGAATGAATCCTGTCTTTGAATTGCGTGGCTTAGCTGATAACCCAAGCTTTGAAGATGTTCAAAAAATCATTTCAAAATCGGTTGAAATGTACAAAAATGAAATTTTTGATGAACTCTATGTTTGTTACAACCACCATGTCAATAGCTTGACTAGTCAGGTGCGTGTACAGCAAATGTTGCCGGTTGAAGACTTGGACCACAATGAAGTAGAAGGTTATACAGCGACGTTTGAACTGGAGCCAAGCCGTGATGCGATATTGGAGCAATTATTGACTCAGTACGCAGAATCGACTATTTATGGAGCCATTTTAGATGCAAAAACTGCTGAGAATGCTGCTGGTATGACAGCCATGCAGACAGCAACAGACAATGCAAAAAATGTTATTTCAGATTTGACCATCAAATACAACAGGGCTCGTCAGGCTGCGATTACGCAAGAGATTACGGAGATTGTAGCAGGAGCTTCTGCATTGGAATAGATTAGAAAATAGAGGAAACAGTATGAGTTCAGGCAAAATTACTCAGGTTGTTGGTCCCGTTGTTGACGTTGCCTTCGCAGCTGAGGATAAGCTTCCTGAGATTAACAACGCCTTAGTGGTATATAAAAATGACGACAGCAAGCAAAAGGTAGTGCTAGAGGTCGCTTTGGAACTGGGTGATGGTGTCGTACGTACCATTGCTATGGAGTCCACAGACGGTTTGACACGTGGAATGGAAGTATTGGACACAGGCCGTCCAATCTCCGTTCCTGTCGGAAAGGAAACACTCGGTCGTGTATTTAATGTTTTGGGAGATACGATTGACTTGGATCAGCCGTTTTCGGAAGATGCAGAGCGTGAGCCAATCCATAAGAAGGCACCAAGTTTTGATGAATTGTCTACTTCGACAGAAATTTTAGAAACTGGGATCAAGGTTATTGACCTTTTGGCACCTTACTTAAAAGGTGGTAAGGTTGGCCTCTTTGGTGGTGCCGGTGTTGGTAAAACTGTCTTGATCCAAGAGTTGATTCATAACATCGCCCAAGAACACGGAGGGATATCTGTCTTTACAGGTGTCGGTGAGCGTACTCGTGAAGGAAATGACCTTTATTGGGAGATGAAGGAATCAGGTGTTATCGAGAAAACGGCCATGGTATTCGGTCAGATGAATGAGCCACCAGGTGCTCGTATGCGGGTTGCTCTGACCGGTTTAACTATTGCGGAATACTTCCGTGATGTCGAAGGTCAGGATGTTCTGCTCTTCATCGATAACATTTTTCGTTTCACGCAAGCAGGTTCAGAAGTATCAGCCCTCTTGGGTCGGATGCCTTCTGCCGTTGGTTACCAGCCAACCCTTGCAACAGAAATGGGACAGTTGCAGGAGCGAATTACTTCAACGAAGAAGGGCTCTGTTACATCAATTCAGGCTATTTACGTGCCTGCCGATGACTATACAGACCCAGCCCCAGCGACTGCTTTCGCACATTTGGATTCAACAACTAACTTGGAACGGAAATTGACCCAGTTGGGTATCTATCCAGCGGTTGATCCATTGGCTTCCTCATCACGTGCCCTTGCTCCAGAGATTGTGGGCGAGGAGCATTATGCCGTTGCCATGGAAATCAAACGTGTCCTTCAACGCTACCAAGAATTGCAAGATATTATTGCCATTTTGGGTATGGATGAATTGTCAGATGAAGAGAAGACCCTGGTTGGTCGTGCTCGTCGCATCCAATTCTTCTTGTCACAGAACTTTAACGTGGCAGAGCAATTTACTGGGATGCCAGGTTCTTATGTTCCAGTTAAAGAAACTGTCAAAGGCTTCAAGGAAATCTTAGAGGGTAAACATGACCATCTTCCAGAAGATGCCTTCCGTAACGTTGGTTCAATCGAAGATGTACTTGCCAAAGCGGATAAGATGAAGTTTTAGAGGTGAATCATGGCTCAAATGACCGTTCAAATCGTAACGCCGGATGGCATCAAATACGATCACCACGCTGCCTTTGTTTTGTGTAAAACAAAAGAAGGTGAGTTGGGAATCTATCCAGGTCACTTGGAATTGATTGCTGTTTTGGAAATCGATGAAATCAAAGTTCGTCGGGTAGATGATGAAAACCATGTGGACTGGATTGCGGTCAATGGTGGTATCATCGAAGTAAATAAAGACCTGATTACCATTGTTTCTGACTCAGCAGAGCGGGAACGTGATATTGATGTCAGTCGTGCAGAACGTGCCAAATTACGGGCTGAAAGAGAGCTGGAAGAAGCTCACAATGCCCACAATATTGATTTGGAAATGCGCGCCAACATCGCCTTGCAACGAGCTATTAACCGGATTCGTTGTGGTAATCGTTAACAGCTAGGAATTTTCCTAGCTTTTTTTTGTTTGATAGGATTACAGAAGAAGGTCTGTGTTTCTTTTGGCAAATTTTGGGGGAAGTTTGTTATAATAGAGTCATGCTTAATTCGTTATTTCAATTATCCAGTCACTTGTTATTTATATACCTCTCCCATATATTGTTGACATCGGTCATTGATTGGAAATCAGTTTTTAAGGGGAGTCGAGAGACTGGAAAGATTCAGGTCTTACTTCTCTTTTTCGCAATTGCTTTGGGCTATATCGTGTCAGGCTTCTTCCTAGATATCGTTGCCCTCAGTAAGCTATTTGTACTTCAATAGAAAAGAGAGAACTTATGGATCAAATTATAGTAACTGGAAGTAAAAATCCCTTGCAAGGAAAGGTCGCGATAGAAGGAGCAAAAAATGCTGTTCTGCCCTTGTTAGCAGCTACGATTTTAGCTTCAGAAGGGACTTCAACTTTAACCAATGTGCCCATTTTATCAGATGTATTTACCATGAATAACGTTGTTCGTGGTTTGGACATCGATGTGACTTTTGATGAAGAAGAAAAACAGGTTTTCATTGATGCAAGTGGTCAGATTGGTAGTCAGGCACCCTATAAATATGTGAACCAAATGCGGGCTTCAATTGTTGTACTTGGTCCAATTTTGGCACGAAATGGTTATGCCAAGGTCTCTATGCCAGGTGGTTGTACAATTGGCAGTCGTCCCATTGATTTACACTTACAAGGTTTGGAAGCGATGGGGGCACGCATTACGCAACGCTCAGGTTACATTGAAGCGCATGCGGAGAAATTAAAGGGAGCACATATCTTCATGGATTTCCCAAGCGTAGGTGCTACTCAAAACCTGATGATGGCAGCTTGTTTGGCTGAGGGAAAAACTGTTATTGAGAATGTAGCTCGGGAGCCTGAAATTGTTGATTTGGCGATTTTCTTGAACAAGATGGGAGCCAAAGTACGTGGTGCAGGTACCGAAACCATTACCATTGAAGGTGTTGAACATCTTAAAGGAACAGTTCATCAGGTAGTTCAAGATCGGATTGAAGCGGGAACATTTATGGTTGCAGCTGCCATGACAGGTGGTGATGTACTGGTTCAGGATGCTATTTGGGAACATAATCGTCCCCTTCTCTCAAAACTTCAGGAGATGGGAGTCGAGGTGCTTGAGGAAGACGAAGGTATTCGAATTCGTTCAACTGTGAAAAACCTTAAACCTGTTTCTGTTACAACCCTACCTCATCCAGGATTTCCAACGGATATGCAAGCCCAATTTACAGCCTTAATGTCAGTTGTAAAAGGCCAGTCAACCATGGTTGAGACAGTCTTTGAAAATCGCTTTCAGCACTTGGAAGAAATGAGACGGATGAATGTCCATTCAGAAATTTTGCGTGATACGGCCATTATCCATGGAGGGCAAGCCTTGGAAGGAGCTCAAGTCATGTCAACAGATTTGAGAGCAAGTGCCGCTCTGATTTTGGCTGGCTTAGTAGCAGAAGGCCAAACAATCGTCGGAAAACTTAGTCATTTGGACCGCGGATATTATAAATTTCATGAAAAATTAGCCCAACTTGGTGCTCAAATTGAACGAATCAAAGGAGAAGACAGTGATGTTTAAAGAAAATGTTGGCTTTGTCGGACGACAATGGTTGATTGTCTTTCTAGTTTTCATATTGGCACTACTATTTTTGGCGGCAGGTCTCATGGTAGGCTACGGTGTTGTCGGAGATGGAGACAATGCCTGGGCTATTTTATCACCTGATAAATGGCAAGAATTAATGAGTAAATTTACAGGAAAGTAGGCTAGACCTACTTTTTTGATGGGAGATATATGGCAAAGAAAAATGTAAAAAAACAGGCCATGAGCCTGCTTAGTTTGATAGCAACTATTGTTGTAGTAGGCGGAGGCTATCTTTTAAATAATTCGAGTAGCAATAGTACAGCTAGTTATTCGTACTATGTGAATCAATCGCAGGCAAGTGAGTCTACCCCAAGTGAGGAATTAGCTAGTTCTGTTTTAACGGAGAGTGTAAAAAAACAAGTGGGCAATTCAATTGACTGGAATGGAGCTGGCGCATTTCTTATCAACGGCAATAAGACTGATCTAGATGCTTCTGTGTCCAGCCTGCCTTATGCAGATACCAAAACTAAAACAGCCCAGGGAGAAACAGTTCCAACGGTAGCTAATGCCTTGATGACTAAAGCAACCAGACAATACAAGGACCGTAATGAGACTGGAAATGGTGCTACGTCTTGGACTCCAGCAGGTTGGCATCAGGTTCATGATTTAACTGGGGAATATGACCATGCTGTGGATCGTGGGCACTTGCTAGGATATGCAATCATTGGCGGTCTATCTGGCTTTGATGCTTCAACCAGCAATCCTCAAAATATTGCAGTTCAAACAGCTTGGTCCAACCAGGCCAATGATCAAACATCGACAGGACAGAATTATTTTGAAACCTTGGTACGAAAAGCACTAGACAAGAACAAACGTGTCCGCTACCGTGTAACCTTGATTTATGCCCAAGAGAATGATTTAGTCGCAGTTGGCCGACAAATCGAAGCTAAATCTTCTGATGGAAGCTTAGAGTTCAATGTATTTGTTCCCAATGTACAGAGCGGCCTCAGCATTAACTACCATAGCGGTGAAATCACGGTGAATGAATAAAGAAATCAGTTGCTAAACTGCCTATATTTTGTTAAACTAGAAATAATTGAATAGAAGTCTGTGAGACTAGTACACCTATGGAAACTGCCCAGGGAGTTGAGCCGTGACTGCAAGCTCAATCAGTGAAAGTTGGTCGAATTCACTCACGCAAGGACTTAGAACTAAGGTCTGCCTAGCAGATGAAAACGGATGGTACCGCGTGACAACGCTCCGATACGAGTGGTGTCATGCGTTTTTTTATTGGAGGAATTATGTCAAACATTGAACAACAGTTGGCCGATTTGCGCCAAACGACACTAGAAAAGCTAAAAGAAATCCAGCACCAAGGAGAAAAAGAACTACAAGACCTGCGTGTTGCAGTTTTGGGTAAAAAAGGGTCCTTGACGGACCTGTTGAAAGGTTTGAAAGATCTTTCTAACGATATGAAACCAATCGTTGGTAAGCAGGTCAATGAAGTGCGTGATGTGCTGACAGCTGCCTTTGAAGAAACTGCTCAGAAGGTTGCAGCCGCAAAAATCCAACAGCAATTAGCTTCCGAAACCATTGATGTGACCTTGCCAGGTCGCCAGGTCAAGGTCGGAAAACGCCATGTCCTGACTCAAACTTCTGAAGAAATAGAAGATATTTTCTTGGGCATGGGCTTCCAAATCGTTGATGGATTTGAAGTGGAAAAAGATTACTACAACTTTGAGCGCATGAATTTGCCAAAAGATCATCCAGCGCGTGATATGCAAGATACCTTCTACATCACAGAAGAAATCCTAATGCGGACCCATACCTCACCTGTTCAGGCACGGACTATGGACCAGCATGATTTCTCAAAAGGTGCTTTGAAGATGATTTCGCCTGGACGTGTTTTCCGTCGTGATACGGATGATGCGACCCACAGCCACCAGTTCCACCAGATTGAAGGCTTGGTTGTCGGTGAAAATGTATCCATGGGCGATCTCAAGGGTACGCTTGAAATGATCATTAAGAAGATGTTCGGTGAAGAGCGTCAAATTCGTCTCCGTCCATCATACTTCCCATTCACGGAGCCTTCTGTTGAGGTGGATGTTTCTTGCTTCAAGTGCGGTGGTGACGGCTGTAACGTATGTAAGAAAACGGGCTGGATTGAAATTCTCGGTGCCGGCATGGTCCACCCACAAGTATTGGAAATGAGTGGCATTGACTCAACCAAGTACTCTGGATTTGCCTTCGGTCTTGGTCAGGAACGCATTGCTATGCTCCGCTACGGTATCAACGACATCCGTGGATTCTATCAAGGCGATGTACGATTCTCGGAGCAATTCTGATGTGAGACCTGTTTATGATACTGAAAGTATCTAGAAACAGGACGGTAGCCGCTCTAGCAGTTTACTTAACCCAGTTAGAAATGAGAGGCAATGAGATGCAGATTGATCCTATACGTTTAGAAGAGGTTTCCGTTTTGCAGGAGTTGGCCAAGCAGACCTTTGCTGAAACCTTCGCTCACGATAATGATCCAGAGGAGCTGGAGGCTTTCTTCGAGGAGGCTTATTCCATGGATGTTTTGACAAGGGAGTTGTCTGATCCCAATTGCCAGCATTATTTTCTAAGGATTGATGATCAGGTGGCTGGTTATCTCAAGCTCAACCAAGGTTCTGCGCAGACGGAGCAGGAGTTGGAAAATGCCTTTGAAATCCAGCGTATCTATCTCTTGCAGGCCTATCAGGGACGCGGTCTTGGGCAGGTCTTGTTTGAATTTGCTTTGGAAAAAGCAGAGCAGTCAAGCTGTGACTGGGTCTGGCTGGGAGTTTGGGAACGTAATTACAAGGCTCAGCAATTCTATGTAAAATACGGATTTGAAAAATTTGGCCAGCATGAATTTGCGGTCGGTGATAAGATTGATGTGGATTGGCTTCTGAAACGGCCTTTGCACCAGAAAGGATAATATGTTAGTAAGTTACAAATGGTTAAAAGAACTGGTTGACTTTGATGCGACAAGCCATGACTTGTCTGAAAAAATGTCAACAACAGGAATTGAAGTAGAAGGGGTTGAGCAAAAGAGTGCTGGCCTTTCTAAGTTGGTTGTCGGGCAGGTTGTGTCTGCTGAGCCAATTCCAGATACCCACCTCAATATTTGTCAGGTCAATGTGGGCGAAGAAATCACGCAAATCGTTTGCGGTGCTCCGAATGTGAAAGCTGGTATCAAGGTAATCGTCGCTCTGCCAGGAGCTCGTATCGCTGGAAACTACAAGATCAAGAAAGGCAAAATCCGCGGAGTTGAGTCCTTGGGTATGCTCTGCTCATTGAGCGAAATCGGCGTGTCCGACTCAGTTGTGCCAAAGGTCTATGCGGATGGAATCTACCACCTGCCAGAAGATGCAGTGGTGGGTGAGCCAGTCTTTTCATACCTAGACCTTGACGACGAGATTATCGAGCTGTCCATCACACCAAACCGTGCCGACGCCCTCTCCATGCGTGGCGTGGCTCATGAAGTGGCAGCTATCTATGACAGCAAGGTCAACTTCAAGCCTGTGGTCTTAGAGGAAAGTGACAAGAAGGCCAGCGATGTGATTGAAGTGGCCATTGAGTCAGACAAGGTACCTGCCTACACGGCTCGTGTCATCGAAAATGTGACCATCGCACCAAGTCCACAGTGGTTGCAAAATCTGCTCATGAATGCAGGTATTCGCCCGCTCAACAACGTGGTCGATATCACCAACTACATCTTGCTTTACTTCGGTCAGCCAATGCACGCCTTTGACTTTGATAAGTTTGATGGCAAGAAAATCGTGGCTCGTCAGGCAAAAGAGGGTGAAAACTTGGTGACCCTTGACGGTGAAGAGCGTGACTTGATTGCCGATGATATCGTCATTTCCGTTGCGAACAAGGCAGTTGCCCTCGGTGGTGTCATGGGCGGTGCCAACACAGAGATTGACAACAACTCTAAGACCGTTGTGCTGGAAGCTGCCCTTTTTGACGGCAAGTCTATCCGCAAGACCTCAGGTCGCCTCAACCTTCGCTCTGAGTCCTCTTCTCGCTTTGAAAAAGGCATCAACGTAGCAACTTTGACGGAAGCTATGGACACAGCAGCTGCTATGATTGCGGAATTGGCTGGCGGTCAGGTCTTGTCTGGCATCGTTTCTGCGGGTAGCGTGGACACTTCGGACGTTCCAGTCACAGCAACCATTGATTACGTTAACCGCTCGCTCGGGACCAACCTCGACTATGCTCAAATTGCAGACATTTTCCGTCGTTTAGGTATGGAAACAACTGGCGATGCAAGTCAGTTTACAGTCGCAGTACCGCGTCGTCGTTGGGACATTCGCATTCCAGCAGACTTGGTAGAAGAAATCGCTCGTATTTATGGCTACAATAATCTGCCGACCACTCTTCCAAAAGAGGACGGTACAGCAGGTGAGTTGACCCTGACCCAGAACATCCGTCGCCAAGTACGTAGCCTGGCAGAAGGTGCAGGCCTGACAGAAATCATTTCCTACGCCTTGACAACACCTGAAAAGGCTGTGGAGTTTGCAGCACGTCCAACCACAGTCACCGAACTAATGTGGCCAATGACTGTTGACCGCTCTGCCCTTCGTCAGAACATGGTGTCTGGTATGCTGGAAACTCTTGCCTACAACGTGGCTCGTAAGAACAAGAACTTGGCTCTTTACGAAATCGGTAAAATCTTTGAACAGTCTGGCAATCCAAAAGAGGACCTGCCACAAGAAATCAACAAGTTTGCCCTTGTCTTGACTGGTTTGGTAGCTGAGAAAGACTTCCAGACACCAGCTGTGCCTGTTGATTTCTTCCATGCCAAAGGGATTTTGGAAGCAATCTTTGCTCATTACAAGTTGGCTGTTGACTTTGTGGCGACTAGTGAGATTGCGGCCTTGCACCCAGGTCGTACAGCTGAAATCCATTTGAATGAGGCTGTGATCGGCTTTGTCGGTCAGGTACATCCTCAAACGGCTAAGGACTACGGTATTCCTGAAACTTACGTGGCTGAAATCAATCTGGATGCGATTGAGCAAGCTCTCCAGCCTGCTCAGCCATTTACCGAAATCTCCAAATTCCCAGCGGTTAGCCGTGATATTGCCCTGCTTTTGAGCAGCGATGTCAAGCATCAGGATGTCCTGGATGCCATTGCTGGTGCGGGCGTGAAACGCTTGACCAAGGTTACCCTCTTTGATGTCTATGCGGGCAGCAATATTGAGGCTGGTAAGAAATCTATGGCTTACAACCTGACCTTCCAGAATCCAGCGGATAGCCTGACGGATGAGGAAGTGGCTAAGTACATGGAGAAAATCAGTAAGGCTCTTGTTGAGCTTGGTGCTGAGATTCGTTAATTTGTAAATCTTATCAAATCCTAGTCTGCGTGCTAGGATTTTTGGGAGGGAGATATGAAGGCTCAAGATATTCACGAAAAATTTTTCCGACAAGGCAAGCTTATCGTGATTCCTAAAAAATTGAAAAGTAAGCAGGTCTTGTTTGCCTACTTGCAGGAGGAATTGGCTAAGAAAGGCTCAACATTCACTGAAAAAGAGGTTAATGGCTTTCTAGCTGAGATTTATGTTGACTATGCTATATTGAGACGCTACTTGGTGGATTATGGCTACTTATCGCGTGACCAGTATGGTTTGGAATACAGAATAGAAGAAAAGAGATGATTGCGGTCATCTCTTTTGTCTTATAAAATAAAGGGTTCAATCTTCAACTCTATCTGGTTGCCATACTTGGCTAGTAAATCCTCTGCTAGCGGATGATAGAGTGTTCGTAGTTGTTCAATCTTGTCAGGGAATTGCTTGCCGATGTAGTCAAACTTGCATTCGATTGTTAAGAAAAGTTGGTGGAAGAGTTGATTAATCTCATTCAAGCGGGCAATCATTTCTTCATCCTCTTTGAGAAAATCAGGGATTTCTGAGCGATTGTTGACAAAACCGTCGATGAGTTTTACGGGGAAAGAGCCGTATTCTAAGACAAATTCGTACATGGGTTTCTCCTTGCGTTCGTTTTCTTTATTTTAGCATAGTTGCAACCCTTTTCCTACGATTTTGATTATGGGGTTATTGGAGTCGTATGGTCATTAGGACAGGATGGTGGTCGCTGGACGCAAAATCGTTTGAGAGAGTTTTAATCGTATCAACAATGATATTGTCTGAAAGGATAAAACCATCGATTGTTCCTGTCAGAGTAGAGTTGGGATTGTAGGGTTGGTCAATATTGCGGACAGTTGGTGCATTACTTGGAGCAGCGAGAGTAAAGCCTGCTGGTAGCTGGTCAACGGGGAAAGTCTTCATCCAGGTCAGGTCGTTGCGGGCCTTGTCATCAAGTGCATGGTTGAAATCTCCGCCAACGATGACATAGTTACCTTTTGTATACTCGCTTTCCATGGTTTGACTAATTTTTTCCAGCTGTGCCTTTTGGATACTCGCATTCTTAGTATAGGCAGAGAGGTGGACATTGATAACTACTAAATCCGCTCCGCTATTTGTCGCAAAGCGATTGACCGAATAAGCGCGATCCAGGTCAAAGAACTTACTGATGTCCGTGTCAATGGGCAGCTGGTAGCGAGTGGCATCTTGAAAATCTATCTTAGAGAGGGTTAGCAATCCAGAAGTCGCTTGGCCAATCGGGTCGGTGACAGGGTAGAAGAGGTAGGATGAGTCGTAGTTCTGAGCGAAGGACCAGGAGTAATCCGCCAGTTCCTGTGTGAAATAAGCGACCTGATTGACGTGCTGGGAACGGTCACCATCCAGATCCACCTCCTGAAAGAGAATGAGGTCGGGATCGGCAGAAGTTATCAGGTCCTTATCATTAGCCAGAGCCTCCTCCACAGCCTCTTTGCTCCGTGCCCGGACCTCATTACCCCCGTCCATAAAGAAGGAGTAGTCGCTCGGATAAGAGCCGTAGCCGATATTAAAGGTCATCATAGAGTAAGTTTGACCGACCGCAAACTCGTCCTGACTGGTCTGATTGGTCACCTCCAGAGCAAGATTGTCTTCAAGCCTGTGGTAGTCAAGAAAGAGGTAGGCTACATAGGAGCCGACGGTCAGCAGGATAAGAGCCAGGATGCTCAGGCACCATTTGATAATCTTTTTTAACATGATTTTCTCCTTTGCTTTATTGTAGCATAGTAGAGCTGTTGAGTTAAGTTTTCTTTAACATTTCTTTCAGCTTCTTTTAACTTTCGGGCGGTAAACTACTACTTGTAAACGAGACAGGTGCTCGAAAAAAGTGATAAGAAGGTAATCCCATGAAGACAAGAATCGTACAAAAACAGTTTAAACGCATTGAATCAAAATACATTTTGGACAAGGCAACCTTTGCTCTCTTAGCAGAAGATTTGAAAGAATACATGGTGGCGGATGAATATGCTCAATCAACTATTACAAATATATATTTCGATAATGAAAACTTTGATATGATTCAAGATTCCATTGCTAAAAAGAATGGTCGAGAAAAAATTCGGATGCGTGTCTACGATTCTAAACCTTCTGAATCCAGTCAAGCTTTTCTTGAAATCAAGAAAAAAGAAAATAAAATTGGCTATAAATACCGCTTAACTTCAAACCCTGTTTCTGTAACAAACTATATTGAAAATGGAGTGATTGATTCCACAATTAAAGACGATAAAGTTACATCAGAACTAGAGCAATTGAGAGAACGCTACGGAACAATTAAGCCTAAAATGTATATCTACTACGATCGCGTATCCTACAAAGGAATCGAAGACAAAAAGGTTCGTCTCACAATTGATAAGAACTTACTTTATCGAGATTACGATGTAGATGCAATGGAAGGTAAATTTGGTAAGAACCTTTTGGATCCAACAAAAGTCATCATGGAAGTAAAAGTTCCAGAAGAACGACCAGACTGGTTGGTAGCCCTACTCGAAAAATACCAGATTGAAAAACAATCATTTTCTAAATATGGCAATGCCTATAAGCTTGCCCACAACATCACTGGAGAGGAAGTAAGTCAACATGCAGCTGTTTAACAGTATCTTTTCAACTGCCAATAGCAGTATCACCTTAACACAGATGGCAATGGTCTTTGCAGTCAGTCTGTCTATGGGGGTACTCTTAGCAGCTGTTTATAAGTATAAATCCAACTATACAAAAGAATTTGTCATCACACTAAGTCTAATGCCGGCATTGATTGCAGTAATCATAGCATTGGTAAATGGTAACTTAGGAGCGGGTGTTGCAGTAGCAGGGACTTTCAGTCTTATTAAATTCCGTTCAGCGGCAGGTTCTTCAAAGGAGATGCTTGCAGTCCTTCTTGCAATGGCTATTGGTCTCGCGACAGGGATGGGCTTCCTAGGTTTGGCTGTCTTTATGACGGTCATCCTATCTGCTTGTATCATGATTTTTGAAAACATTAGTTTTGCCCAAGTCAATCAAAATCGACGTCATCTCTTGGTGACAGTACCAATGGACTTTGACTACGACCAATTTTTTGAGAAACAATTTGGTACATCCTGCAAGCAAGCGGATCTCATTTCCTTTAAGTACAAGAAGAAAAAAGAAGCGCTAATCTTAGAATATCAAGTTCTCCTCGATAAAAAAATTACAGATAAACACTTGGTTGATACAGTATTGTCAGCAGGTCCCTTGGCTGTCGTATTGAACAAGCAAATGCCTAAGAAGAAGTATTTGTAGTATCAAATAAGCCCTGGATTTCCAAGGCTTTTTCTCTTTTCTAAATTATTCTTCATAAAAATCAACGCTGTAATCCAGCAGCTTATCCCCATCATAGCGGAAGCTAGCGGAAAAAAATGGTTTGTCCTCTAAAAGCCATTTTTGAAAATGCCTGTCGCCCTCCCAGGTTGGTTTGGACAAGACTTGGTCATAGGGAACCCACTCTAAATCACCTTCGTCACAATCAATAAGACTTCCTTCAAAACCTGTTATCTTAAAGACATAGGTGTACCAGTCAGTGTTTGGAGTAAAATCTGGAAAGGTGATGACCCCTTTGAGGGCATGCTTGGTGACGGTCAGGCCCGTTTCTTCAAAGACCTCGCGAATGGCACAGGCTTGCGGTGTTTCACCAGGCTCCAACTTGCCACCGACCCCAATCCATTTCCCCTGGTGGACATCGTTTTCTTTTTTATTGCGATGGAGGAGGAGAAATTCCTTGCCATTATCAATGTAGCAAATCGTCGCTAGTTGGACAGGTTTTTTGGTCATAGTAGCTCCTTGAAAATCATTTCCTCCATTATATCACAAAGCTATATCACAAAGCCAGTCGATGGGAATGGGCTAGATGATGGTTGGTCGGGGACAGTTTCTGCATTAGGAAGTTGAAAGCCCTTTTCTGAAAGGGGATTTTACGGTATAATAAGAACATCAAATTATTTAGGATGTACTATGTCAAAACAAGAACAAATTGAACAAACCATTTATCAATTATTGGAATTATTAGGAGAAGATCCAAACCGTGAGGGTTTGCTAGATACACCAAAACGTGTAGCTAAAATGTATCTAGAGATGTTTAACGGCCTACAAGAGGATCCTAAGGACCAATTTACGGCTGTCTTCTCAGAGGGTCATGAAGAGGTTGTTTTGGTCAAGGATATTCCTTTCCACTCCATGTGTGAACACCATTTGGTGCCCTTTTATGGCATTGCTCATGTAGCCTATATTCCGAGCAAGGGTCGAGTGACAGGTCTGAGCAAGTTAGCGCGTGCAGTGGAGGTAGCAAGTCGTCGCCCTCAATTGCAGGAGCGCTTGACTCATCAAGTGGCTCATGCACTTCAAGATGCCCTTGCCCCAGAAGGCGTCTTTGTCATGGTTGAAGCAGAGCATATGTGCATGAGTATGCGTGGCATTCGCAAGCCAGGTAGTAAGACAGTGACCACAGTTGCCCTTGGCAAATACAAGGAAGATGCCATCTTGCGCCGTGAACTCTTGTCCATGATTCACAATAAATAGGAGGTTCTATGTCTATTGAACGATTAGCCCATCAAGTAACCATTATGGGGATTCTCAATGTGACCCCAGATTCATTTTCAGATGGGGGTAACTATAATGAGGTAGAAGCAGCCCTGGCTCAAGTAGAAAAGTTGTTGGCAGACGGCGCGACTGTCATCGATGTTGGTGGTGAGTCCACTCGTCCAGGTGCAAGCTTTGTGTCTGAAGAAGATGAGATTGCTCGCGTGGTTCCGACTATCCGCGCTATCAAAGAAAACTATGACTGTCTTGTCAGCATCGACACCTATAAAACAAGCACAGCACGAGCAGCGCTTGAAGCAGGCGCAGATATTTTAAATGATGTCTGGGCAGGACTTTATGATGGAGATATGCTAGCACTGGCTGCGGAGTACAAGGTACCAATTATTCTCATGCACAACCAGAAAGAAGAAAGCTATGCGGATGTTGTTGGAGAGGTCAAAAACTTTCTAGCTGAACGAGCACAAGCTGCTTTGGATGCAGGTGTTTCCGCAGACAAGATTTGGTTGGATCCAGGATTTGGCTTTTCGAAGAATGTCCAACATAATCTAGACCTCTTGCAAGGTCTGGAACAGATTACTGCTCTCGGTTATCCCGTTCTATTTGGAATATCTCGTAAGCGCGTGGTAGATTATCTGCTTGGTGGAAATAGCTTACCGACTGACCGCGATCAAGCAACGGCAGCCTTGTCTGCCTGGGCAGTCCAAAAAGGCTGTAAAATGGTCCGTGTTCACAATGTCGCTGCCAACCGTGACATCGTTAAAGTTTGGGACCAATTGACTTCTGGAGGTCAACATGGATAAGATTTCTCTTAATAAATGTCGCTTTTACGGCTACCATGGTGCCTTCAAAGAAGAACAAGTTCTTGGTCAAATTTTCACAGTTGACTGTGATTTGTTTGTTGACCTGACAGCAGCTTCACAAACTGACAATTTAGAAGACACAGTTCACTACGGTATGGTCTTTGATACCATTAAAGCAGTTGTGGAAGGCAAGCCCTACATTCTTATAGAAAAGGTAGCAGGTGTTATTTGTCAGGAGATTTTTGATCAATTTCCAAAGGTGGAGAAGATTCGCTTGGCCATTTACAAGGAAAATCCGCCCATTGCTGGACACTATGATTCTGTCGGAATTGAATTGGAGCGTGAACGACCATGAAGCATCTAGCCTATCTCAGCATTGGCGGAAATATGGGGGACCGTCTAGCTTATTTAAAGGCGGCTTTAGAGGCCGTAGATCGTCATCCTGACTGCCGACTAGGTTTGGTTTCTCCCATCTATGAAACACCAGCTTGGGGCAAGACAGATCAGGCTGATTTCCTCAATCTGGCCTGTCAGGTTGAAACAGATTTATCTGCCCAAGACTTTTTAGCCCTTTGCCAGCAGATTGAATTGGATCTGGATCGGGTCAGGATTGAAAAGTGGGGCCAACGTACCATTGATTTGGATATTATTTTTTGGGATGAGCAAGTGATTGAGGAAGAAAACCTCATCGTTCCCCATCCCTACGCCCATGAGAGGGCATTTGTTCTTTTACCACTGGCTGATATTGCAGCAGATTATCGACATCCAAGTTTTGGTCAAAGGGTAGAAGAGCTAGTAAGTAATTTAGGAGATACGTCAGATATTAAAAAAATCTCTCTTGACTAAGAAGGGAAAATAAGGAGAACTATGGCAATTTTAGCAATTTTAGGAGTTTTACTGGCCGTTGTGGCCATTATTTATTGGACTGCAAAGAATCTACATGTAATTGTTGCAGCGCCATTGGCTAGTTTGATTATCATCTTGACCAATCAGATGAATGTGTTAGAGGTCATGTTTGGACAGGAGAAGTCCTATATGACTGGTCTAGCAGGATTTCTGATTAATAACTTTGCCATTTTCATGTTGGGATCGATTTTAGCTAGATATATGGAAGCAAGTGGAGCTACCCAGACCATCGCCAATAGTATTTTGAAACTTGTCGGAAAAGACAGTCCCTATAAGGTTTTATTGGCAATTACCTTGATTACAAGCCTATTAACCTATGGTGGGGTCAGTATTTTTGTAGTGATTTTTACCCTACTTCCACTTTCTCGACCACTATTTAAAGAGTTGAATATCAATTGGGCCCTATTTCCCCTCCCCGTTTTTCTCGGAGCAAGTACCTATACCATGACATCCTTGCCAGGAACACCTTCCATTCAAAACGTGATTCCAACCAAGGTTTTGGGAACGAGCCTGACAGCAGCTCCCCTACTTAGTCTAGCGGCCAGTGTTACCTTGTTGCTCTTTGGTCTATTTTACATGGCATATTGCCTTAAGCAAAGTCTTGCCAAGGGAGAAACTTATACAGAGGTCGAAGAAGCATCTGTCTCGACGGAAGAAGGCAAGCAACCTAGTGTTGTGCTTTCTATCTTACCATTGCTGAGTTTGATTGGAGTGATTTTCGTATGGAGTCAAACACCAAATATCTTGGTCATTGGACTGACAGTCTCTATTCTATTGGCAGCCCTGATTTTTCATTCCTATCTTCCAAATCAAAAAGATATGTTGAACTCAGGCGCGACAGCTTCTATTGTCCCAGCCTTTGCTACATCTAGCACAGTAGCTTTTGGAACAGTTCTTGCCATGTCGACAGGTTTTGCCGTCATTCAAGACTGGATCCAACAGATTCCAGGATCTCCACTGATTAGTTTGTCACTATCAACAGCCTTGATTAGTGGTATCATCGGATCTTCTTCTGGAGCGGTAGGCATTGCCTCTAATAACTTCTTGCCAGCCTACTTGGAAATGGGGATTAATCCGGAAGTCCTCCACCGTGTGGTTGTCGTAGCTTCGGCTATATTGACTGTTGTACCACAATCCGGTGTTATGATTACCTTCCATAACCTGTCAAAAATCAGCATGAAGCGTGGTCTCAAGTATTCATTTGTACTGGTGACAGTTGGTCATTTGTTGGCTTTACTGGTGATGTTTTTGCTTATTCCAATTTTATATCCATAAAAACAACAGCCCCATCAAAGATGGGGCTGTTGTAGTGCACGAATAAGGAGAAGAGGCTATGCCCAAAACTTCTCTGCAATCTCTTGGCCTTGTTTAATTTTCGCCCATTGTTCTGGGATGGCCAATTCATTACCTGAATCACATGAGGCGAATCCACATTGATGTGACAAGTAGAGACGCTCTTTTGGAATAATCTTGCTTGCTTCTTCCAAGAGACGGAATACGCGTTCTTCATCGTCTAGGTCAGTTGTTTTACTAGATAGAAGACCTAAGACAACTTCAACATCTTTATCACGCAAGCTTTCCAAAGCTTTTAAATCACCAGCTCGTTCATCATCCCATTCCAGGAAGAAGCGGTCATATTGCTGGTCACGAAGGAATTTCTCTGCAATGGCTTCATAAGTTCCGCCAGCAGCGTGCCGACTTTCATAATTACCACGGCAGTTGTGTGTCCAAACTGTTAGACCCAAGTCATGACCGATAGCGATGACAGCGTTGTTGATGGCTACGAATTCATCAGCAAGTGCAGCCAAGGCTTCTGGATCATCCTGTGGGAAGAATGGAACAGGGTTTGCGGGGTCAAACAATTCCCAAAGGCAGTCATCGAACTGTACGATTTCACCACCTGCTGCCTTGTAGTCCGTCAGAAACTCCTTGTAGACTTGGATCAAGCCTTCTTTCAAATCTTCGCGTGTTTGATAGACTTGGTCAGGACCAACTTGTCCATTGAAGACAGCAATTTCTGTAAAGGCGTGAGCTGGTCCCCAAACTGTCAGTTTGGTAGCTGCATCACCAGCCTCAGCTTTGACAATCTTGTAGATGTCAATGAAATGATGATTTTTACCAGACAATTTATCGACGATACGCAGACCGATATCTTTTCGGGTTTCATAGATATTCCCATCATGGTCCTTGAAAGGGTAGCCATGCTCAGCGATGTAACGCTCAATGCCATGCAAGCCCCAGGCAAAATCAAGGTGCCACATAGATTTTGAGAACTCACCGTCTGTTAGATAAGGAATACCATGTTCTTTTTGCTCCGCAATGACAGCCTTGATGTCTGCCAGTTCTGTTTCTTGGTAGCCTGCAAAATCTTGGTAAAATGGGTAGGAGATGTCGTCTCGTACTTCAATCTCACGCTTGTATTTTCCTAAGTCAGATGGTCGTAACAAGGAACCAACTAGTTGAAATCTAGAACTTGTCATATCATTTCTCTCTTTTAAAGTGATGGTTTTATTCTACCTGAAACTCTCCAACTTGAAAAATAGTTAAATAGTCAACAAATATATAGTTCTAAACTATAGGTAAAGCTTTCTTTTTTGTGATTTTTGATAAATTTACTTGGGAAGCAAGGGGACTTATGGTATAATCTAGAGTGCATTTTTATGGAAAATGGAAGGAAAGAATTACTTGAAAAAGAATCAATTATTACTAACTACCTTGGGAATTGTGATGCTTGGGGTCGTCATGCGTGCTCCCTTTACAGCTTTACCGGCTATTTTAACGGATGTTGCTGCAGATTTGGGAGTAAACGTTAGTTCGTTAGGTATTTTAACCTCTATCCCCTTGATTATGTTTGCCTTGTGCTCTTCTTTGGCACCAAAGTTAGCTGAAACGTTTGGGATGGAAAAACTCATGGCGATTGTATTGTTTGTCATGGTTATTGGATCAGGTATGCGCATTTTGGGACTCCCATTCCTATTTTTAGGAACTGTCATTGTTGGTGCGACGATTGCTTTTATCAACGTTTTGTTACCTAGTTTGGTAACAGCTAATTTTCCAAAGAAAATCGGGCTTTATACGACCATCTACATTACCCTGATGGGGGTGGCAGCAACAGTTGCAGCGATGATTGCTGTGCCAATTGTTTCATCAAGTTCTTGGCAGTTCTTTGTCCTTTTGATCACAGGCGTAGTCTTTTTGGCATTTATTATTTGGTTGCCTACGACGCGCAACAATCACCGCTTCGAGGCTAAAAAACAGAGTAAGCAAAGTAGTTCCATCTGGAAAAATAAGGCAGCCTTGGCCTTTCTGATTTTCGGAGGGTTGCAGTCGGTTCTCTACTATACAGAGATTACTTGGCTAC
The DNA here is from genome assembly GCF_017601095.1 of Streptococcus suis. Lineage (GTDB taxonomy): Bacteria > Bacillota > Bacilli > Lactobacillales > Streptococcaceae > Streptococcus > Streptococcus suis_Z. The sequence goes on from NZ_JAGFUX010000004.1 coordinate 197,805, forward strand.
CGACGATTTCCCAGTCTGTTGGTTTTAGCAAGGCGGAAGCAGGACTGATGGCTGGTTTCTTCAACATGACAGCCATTCCCATGTCCATGATTATCCCAGCAATCCTCTCTCGTCAAAGCAAGGAAATGCGTCGAAACATCATGTTAGCTATCTCGTCAGTGACCCTTTTAGGTTTGGTGATGATGGCAATAATTCCAGCCAATTTTGTTCTCTGGTCAGTTCTCCATATTATTCTTAGCTTTTCAAATGCAGCCCTCTTCCCATACATGATGTTGGGCTTTACCTTGAAAACCAGCAACAGCCAGGCGACTGCTCAGTTATCTGGTATGGTACAGACAGGTGGCTACTTGATTGCTGCCTTTGGTCCAGGTCTTCTTGGCTATAGCTTCCCTCTATTTGGAAGTTGGATGCCTTTAATTCTGGCACTAGCAGTCGTGACCATTTCCATGATGTGGACCATTGTCCTGATCGAAAAAGAAGATATCATTGTCTAAATGTAAAGGTTGGCAACTGCCAGCTTCTTTATGTCTGTTTTCTTTGACGAGTAGACTAGAAAACTTTAGAACTCCTAATAGGAACTCAGAGAGCATGATTAGGTCATTAAAACTGTAAAATGCATCAAAATAGTTACATGATCTATTTTAAACATTTAAAATAAGCCACAGCATTGTATTGACATGTTTTAAAATGTAAAAATACGCAAATACATTGAAATGACATGTTTTAACAATTTAAAATACGCAAATGCATTGAATTAACATATTTAAAAATTGATTTTCCTGTCACAACAATGTATTCACGTGTTCGAAACATTTATTTTTAAGTTTTCGGAAATGAAACTGTTCGTAAAAAAACCTATCTCGTATAGGAGATAGGTTTTTAAAGCGATTTGAAAAGACAAGTCAAGCTTCCCTTTTCTAATTAGTGTGCGACACGTTTGCGCGCGGCTTTTTTACGGTTTTCTTCGATGAAAGCCTCTTTTTTCTCTTCTGGTTCAATGATTGTTTTATGAACGGTGAAGATAGCACCTGCGGCAAGAGCAACGGTTGATAAAACGCCAGTTAAAAATCCTTTACCAAAACCTTTAGCCATAGTGAATTCTCCTTTACTTGTGTTATAATAGATTTTAGCGAAAAAACAAAATATTTTCAAGGAAAAAGATGAAAACAAAAGTAATTGTGGTCATTGGACCGACAGCGGTAGGAAAGACTGCCTTAGGCATTGAGTTGGCCCAGCGCTACAATGGAGAAATTATCAGCGGTGATAGCCAGCAAGTCTATCGCAAACTAGATATTGGTACGGCAAAAGCTAGTCCTGAAGAGCAGGCTGCTGCGGTTCATCACTTGATTGATGTCCGAGATGTAACCGAGGGCTATTCGGCTTATGAATTTGTAGCAGAAGCCAAGGCCTTAATTGCTGACATTACTAGTCGTGGAAAGTTGCCCATTATCGTTGGAGGAACTGGACTTTACATTCAGAGCTTGCTTGAAGGCTACCATCTGGGCGGGCAGGTTGATCAGGAGCAAGTTCTTGCTTATCGGGCGGAACTCGACTGCTTGTCTGACGAGGTTTTGGAAACAATGGCAGAGCAGGTAGGTTTGACAGTCGAGGGAAACAGCCGACGGAGAATCATTCGTGGGTTAGAGTTGAAAAAATTTGGCAAGAACTTAGAAAATACAGAGTCAGAATTTGAGCCTCTTTACATCTGCCTGACGGATGACAGACAGGTTCTTTACGACCGCATCAATCAGCGAGTGGATAAGATGATGGTGGCGGGCTTACTAGATGAAGTTAGCTGGCTCTACCAAGAACATCCCCAAGCCCAAGCTGCTATGGGAATTGGCTACAAGGAGTTTTTCCCATACTTAGCAGGTCAAATCAGCCTAGAAGAAGCAGTTGATAAGGTCAAGCAAAATAGCCGCCGCTTTGCCAAACGTCAATTGACCTGGTATAGAAATCGGATGCAGGTTCCCTTCTATTCAGTAGGCCAGCCAGATTACAAGTCACAGATTTTCACCGCCGTGGAGGAATTTTTAAATGATTGAAACCCAGAAAGAACAAGAACGCGCCCTCCTGGTTGGAGTGGAATTACAGCAGACAGACAACTTTGACATGTCCATGGAGGAGTTGGCAAGTCTTGCTAAGACGGCTGGTGCTCTGGTCAAGGGAGTCTACACTCAAAAACGTGAAAAATATGACAGCAAGACCTTTGTCGGCTCAGGGAAACTAGAAGAAATTGCCCAGATGGTCGAAGCTGATGAGATTGATACCGTCATTGTCAATAACCGACTGACACCCCGTCAGAATGTCAATTTGGAGGAGATTCTGGGGGTTAAAGTCATCGATCGCATGCAGTTGATCTTGGATATCTTTGCCATGCGAGCACGGAGTCACGAGGGTAAACTGCAGGTTCACTTGGCCCAGCTCAAGTATATGTTGCCGCGCTTGGTTGGACAAGGTATCATGCTCAGCCGTCAGGCGGGTGGTATCGGCTCTCGTGGACCAGGTGAAAGCCAATTGGAGCTCAACCGTCGAAGCATTCGCAACCAGATTCACGACATTGAACGCCAACTCAAAACGGTGGAGAAGAACCGAGCAACTGTCCGTGAACGCCGTCTGCAATCAGGTGTTTTCAAAATCGGCTTGATTGGCTATACCAATGCTGGTAAGTCCACCATTATGAATGCCATGACCGATAAGCGGCAGTACGAGGCGGACGAACTCTTTGCGACACTTGATGCTACGACCAAGCAGATTAACTTGGCTGACAAGTTCAATGTGACCTTGACCGATACGGTTGGCTTCATTCAGGACCTGCCGACTGAGTTGATTTCTGCCTTCAAGTCCACCTTGGAGGAGTCCATGAACGTGGACCTCTTGCTCCATGTCATCGACGCCTCTGACCCCAATCATAGCGAGCAGGAGCAGGTAGTCTTGGACATTCTAAAAGACCTGGATATGCTGGACATTCCACGTCTAGCTCTCTACAACAAGTTGGACAAGACCGATGACAGCTTTACTCCTAGTCAGTTTCCTCATGTAATGCTGTCCGCTAAGGATGAAAATGCCAAAGGCCATATTCAAATGATGGTCTTGGCCAAGATTAAGACCATGTTTGAACGATTTGAGGTCAGGGTGCCACTTGCTGAATCTTATAAATTGCATGATTTGGCAACCCTGGCACTGATAGAACATCGGACCTACGAAGAGGATGTGGAAGTGGTATCAGGCTATATCGCTTCCAGCAATAAATGGAAGTTGGAAGAATTTTATGACAGATTATCTTGATTTGGCAATCAAATACGGTGGCTTTACTAGTCTGGACAAGGTTTATCTGGCTAAGAAATTAGCCGATTTGACCGACCAACAAAAACTAGACTTTATCACGCCACCACCTTCGGTTATCAATGCTTATTTTGCGGAAATCTACCAAAAACAAGGAGCAGAGAAAGCGACGAACTACTATCTGACTCTTTCTCAGCAGCTGAGCCTTTTTCCAAAAGAGCCCAGCTTTGCTGAGGACAAGCCCTTTGTCCGCCTGAATTTATCTGGTAAGTCCTTCGGATTTGCCTATGTGTCGGCGGACGGTCTGGCCCAGGTTTTTTCGGAAGGTGTAGAGGAAGTGACAGGAAGTTTGCTCTTTGAAATCGCCCAAGTCTTTCCCCACTATGTCGTCTTTGTGGAGGAGGGCAAGATTTTCATGAAAGTCAATCCCTTTGAGGACGCCGAGTTAGAGGAAGTTGAAACAGACTACCTTTTGACCCAAGTGGCGACATCGAAAGGTTTGGTCAAGATTTCAGGCTTTAATCAGGAAGAAGTGCTGGAAGTTGCGGACGGCTATGCTGGTCAGTATTACTACACCTGGTCGGGTCGCTCTGCAATTTTATATATAAAACATTAGAAAGTAAACAATGCAAATTCAATTTTTAGGTACGGGGGCTGGTCAGCCCTCCAAGGCTCGAAATGTATCCAGTTTGGCCTTGAAACTCTTGGATGAAATCAATCAGGTTTGGCTATTTGACTGTGGCGAAGGAACGCAAAATCAAATTTTGGAAACCACTATTCGCCCACGTAAGGTGGCAAAAATCTTTATCACTCACCTGCACGGTGACCATATTTTTGGCTTGCCTGGTTTTTTGTCTAGCCGTTCTTTCCAGTCTAGTGAGGAGCAGACGGATATTGATATTTATGGACCTGTGGGCATTCGTTCGTTTGTATTATCTAGTCTGAAAGTGTCAGGCACTCGACTGCCTTATCGCATTCATTTTCATGAGTTTGATGCGGATACGGTAGGTCAGGTCCTAGAAACAGATAAATTCACGGTATTCGCTGAAAAACTAGACCATACCATACCTTGTGTCGGCTATCGTGTCATCCAAAAAGATTTGGAAGGGACATTGGATGCAGAGGCTCTGCGCGCGGCTGGCGTACCATTTGGTCCCCTCTTTGGAAAAATCAAAAATGGTCAAAACGTGACGCTAGAAGATGGGACTGAAATTATCGCGAGTGATTATCTTTCTCCACCTCGGCCTGGTAAGGTAGTGACCATTCTTGGTGATACACGCAAGTGCTATGCTAGTGTACGTTTGGCAGTTAATGCCGATGTGCTGGTTCATGAGGCAACCTACGGCAAGGGAGATGAGCAAATCGCTCGAAAACACGGACACTCGACCAATATGGAAGCTGCTCAGGTTGCCAAGGAAGCTGGTGCCAAGCAACTCTTGCTCAATCATATCAGTCCACGTTTTCTAGCTAAGGATGTTAGCCAGTTGCGTAATGATGCCAGCAAGGTTTTTGAACATGTTCATATTGTCAAGGATTTAGAGGAAATCGAAGTATGAGAACCATTCTGATAACAGGTGCTTCTGGCGGTTTGGTGCAGGAGATGGTACCTTTGCTCAAAGATGATTTCTTGATTTTGTTGGGGCGAGATGTGGCGAAAATTGAGCAGCTCTATACTTACCATGAAAAAAAGGCTGTCTTTGATGTAGACATCCGAGATGAAGTAGCTCTGACGGCATTTTTTGAGCAGGTCGATAGCCAGTTTAGTCAGGTGGATATCTTGGTCAATAACGCTGGCTATGCAATTTATGATGATTTTGAGAATTTCTCTAGCCAGCAGGTGCAGGCTATGTTTGACATCAATACCTTTGCCCTCATGACCTTGTGTCGATTAGCAGGCAAGCGGATGAAGTCAAGACGAAGCGGGCAGATTATTAACATCATTTCCATGTCAGGCTTAATCGCTTCAAGCAAGTCTTCGGTTTATTCGGCAACCAAGTTTGCGGCCATGGGTTTTTCCAATACCATTCGCTTGGAGCTGGCTCCCTACGCTGTCACGGTGACCACGGTCAACCCAGGTCCTATTGCGACGGGATTCTTCGACCAGGCTGATCCTGACGGAAGCTATCAAGAGAGCGTCAAGGCTTTCTTGTTGCAACCAGATTATGTTGCTAAGAAGATTGTAGCGGCCATGGGCAAGAAGAAACGGGAGATCAACCTGCCTTGGACCTTGGCTGCAGCTCACAAACTCTATACACTCTTTCCAAGACTGGCTGATTATCTGGCCAGTACGGTCTTTAATTTGAAATAAAGAAAAGTGAACACATAATATGACCTAGATGGATTAATGCCATTCTAGGTTTTTTTGATCTAATCGGTTGACATTTTTTGACTCCAAGTGTAAACTATAATTGTAAATCGATTACAAATGTAGACAGAAATAGGAGTTATCTTATGAACCATTCAAAAGAAAATAAGCAGGAACACCAACATATGATGCATTCTGAGGAAGTTGGTCAGACCAGCCATCATTCTCATCAGCAGGAGCATCCTCATGAAGAGGGGGTTCACGCCAATCATCATTCTGACCATCACGCCCATCACGACCATCATCATGTAGGGGGCTCTGACGTCAGTCATCATTCTCATCATACTCATGATGCTCATCAGCATCACCAAGGGCATGACCATGACATGATGGAGCATGGTGGGCACATGATGCACATGGGGGATATGAATACAAAACTCAAAGTCGCAGTGGCAGTCATGATTCCCCTACTTGCCATTTCCCCAATTGCAGGTTTCACTCTTTTACGTTTTCCGGGTGTTGAACTTGTCCAGCTGATATTAGGTTCTATTATCTTCTTCTACTCAGGAACACCTTTCTTTAACGGAGCTAGAGGGGAGTTGCAAGCTAAAAAACCTGCAATGATGACCCTGATTTCCATGGGGATTATTGTTTCCTATCTTTACTCCGTTTATGCAACAATTTTAGCGCTATTGGGACAAGAAAGCATGAACTTTTGGTTTGAGTTGTCTACGCTGATTGTCATTATGCTGATTGGGCATATCATTGAGATGAAGGCGGTTATGGGAGCAGGCGATGCCCTGAAAGACTTGGCCTCTCTCATTCCGAAAAAAGCCCATCTCAAGGATGGGACAGATGTTGCGGTAGAGGACTTGCAGATTGGGGATTTCCTCTTAGTCAAGGAAAATGAAAAAATTCCGGCTGACGGTAAGATTTTGAGTGTTGCTCATATTGATGAATCCATGATTACTGGGGAATCTCGAGCTGTCAAAAAAGAGGCGGGGGATAGGGTATTCGGTGGTTCGCTCAATCAAAACATGCCCTTTGAAATGGAAGTGACCAGTCTTGGTAAGGATAGCTTTTTGGCGCAGGTGACCGAAATGGTCCGTCAAGCGCAAAACCAGAAATCCAAGCTTGAAAATATGGCTGACCGCGTAGCCTCTTGGCTCTTCTATGCAGCTTTAATTGTGGGGATTTTGGCCTTTATTTATTGGACCATGACGGCTAATCTTGCCTTTGCCTTGATGATGGCAGTTTCTGTTTTTGTCATTGCCTGTCCGCATGCCCTTGGTCTAGCCATTCCCCTTGTTGTGGCGCGATTGACCACGATTTCTTCAAAAAATGGTCTTTTGGTTCAGAACCGAACAGCTCTTGAACAGGTTAACCAGATTCGGTTTGCCTTGATGGATAAGACCGGAACCTTGACCGACGGAAAATTTCAAGTTCGCCACAGCCAAGATTTGGTTGAGGGAGCGGATGCGCTGGCCAAAATGGCAGCATTAGAAGTTCTTTCAACCCACCCAATTGCCCTTTCGATTGTGGAGGCGGCAGGTCCACTTTTCTATCAAGCAGAACGGGTTGAGAATATCCCTGGTAGTGGGATTCGAGGCGTCTTGGATGGAAGGATTTATGAAATCATGTCCTACAAAGGTCTGCAGGAAATAGGTTTGTCAGTGGATCAGGACGTGATTGCTCCCTATCTTGATTTGGGTCTAACCGTGAGTTTTTTGGTGACTGATCATGTGGTCTTGGGATTTGTAGCCTTGGGAGACCAGATAAAAGAAGATGCTAAAGATTTTGTAGCAGGCTTGAAAGCGCAGGGTATTAGTCCTGTGATGTTAACGGGTGACAATCCAGCTACCGCACAAAAAGTGGCCAGTCAGTTGGGCATAGAGGATTACCGAGCTGAACTTAAACCAGAGGATAAGGCAAAACTGGTCAAGGACTATCAGGCGCGTGGGGCAGTTCTTTTCATCGGCGATGGAGTCAATGATTCGCCTGCTCTAGCGACGGCAGATTTAGGCTTTGCCATTGGCGCAGGAACTTCTGTTGCCATTCACTCTGCAGATGTAGTCTTGGTTCAATCCAATCCATCAGCGGTCTTGGATATGTTGAGCATTGCCAAGACAACCATCCGCAAAATGAAGCAAAATCTCTGGTTTGGGGCAGGTTACAACATCATTGCCATTCCCTTAGCTGCTGGAATCCTCTATCCAAGCATGGGCATTATGGTGGATCCTTTATTGGCGGCTGTGCTCATGAGTCTATCGACGGTTATTGTCGCTATCAATGCTATGGGCTTACGTTACGGTAAACCGTAGAAATTTTGACAGATAATATATATAAGTAAAACACCGGTCTATGTCGGTGTTTTATGATGTAGGAGATAGGGGTGCTGTTTTCAAGTAAGAACTGCGAGAAATCTACTGCGATAATTAGTATGATATTTGACTATAATCTGGTATAATGGGAAAAAACATCGTGAGAGTGTAGTATGAAAAAATTGTGGAAAATTATTTATAGTCGGGTTTTTATAGTTCTTGCCCTTTTATTATTGACAGTCTTTGCGATAGTTTGGGTGGTTGGTTCACTAGCAGTCTATGTCCCAGCTATCTTGACGGCATTACAAGTTTTTTCTATTATTGTAGCCATTTCCATCATCAATCGCCCCATGAACGCTAGTTTTAAGCTGACCTGGATCTTGTTTGTCATCGGTATTCCTATTTTCGGTGCCCTCTTTTACTTTATCCTGCAGTCCAATATCGAGACCCGTCGTTATCGAAAAACCTTTCAGCGCCAGGCAGAGATTTTGCGTCAGTACGGTAAGACCTCTGAAAAGGTGATGAAAGGTCTGGCAAAAGAAGACAGGGAGCAGCTGAAACTGGCTCACTACATGAGCGAGTATGTTGGTTATCCTCTTCATACCAATACCGATGCTGTTTATTTCTCATCAGGAGAAGCAAAGTTTGAAGCCCTTTTGGAGGAGTTGAAAAAAGCAGAGCAGTATATCTTTATGGAGTATTTCATTGTTGATTTCGGCTATATGTGGGAATCGATTTTGGATATTCTGAAGGAAAAAGCAGCCCAGGGTGTGGAAGTCCGATTTATGTATGATGGAATGAATTCGCTGAGTACTCTGCCTTATTCCTATTACAAAACCTTGCGTTCCTACGGTATTAAGACTCGAGTATTCTCACAGATTATCCCTGCCTTATCGACCGTTCAGAACAACCGTGACCACCGTAAAATTGCTGTGATTGATGGCAAGGTGGCCTTCACGGGTGGTGTCAATATAGCAGACGAATACATCAATAAGCGGGAGCGTTTTGGCTACTGGAAGGATGCGGCCATCATGATCAAGGGCGAGGCAGTGTCCAACTTTACCCTTATGTTCTTGCAGATGTGGAACCACAATGAGAAAAAGCAAACAGATGACTTGAAATACCTGAAAGCGGCGCGTGAAGCAGAAGTGGAAGAAGTGACAGGTCAAGGTTATTTTCTGGCCTACGGTGAAAATCCCTTCGATAATGACGAAGTTGCCAAGCGGGTCTATCTGGACATGATTCAGTCAGCAACGGACTACATCTACATCATGACTCCGTATCTGGTCTTGGATGACGAGATGATTGATAACCTGACTTATGCTGCTAAACGTGGTGTACGAGTTAAATTACTCTTGCCGCATATCTATGACAAGCAGTCAGCTTATCTGGCCGCTCGGATGGATTTTAGAACCTACCTGGAATCAGGAATTGAAATTTATGAGTTCACACCTGGTTTTGTCCATTCAAAGGTTGTTTTGGTTGACGATAAGAAGGCAACTGTCGGCACAGTCAATATGGATTTTCGTTCATTCTATCTCAATTTTGAATGTGGTTTGTATGTCTATAACCACAAACAAGTTTTGGCAGACATATTGCAGGATTTTGAAGATTCCTTTGCCAAAGCAGAGCAGATTACCTTGGTCGGTTTTGAAAATACCTATCCATGGTTTAAACGTCTGGGTGGTGCCTTGATGAACATTATTTCACCACTTTTATAGATTGAAAATTGTGATGAAATCCATTTTAAATAGAGAGAGTCAGGTAGAGTCCGGGCTCTCTTTTTTTTAAGAAAAATGATATAATAGTAGTCTATGACTAAAGGAGAAAAAAGTGATTACATCAACCTATAGCTGGGAGATTCTTCCAGGTTTTTCCGATAATGACTTTATCAAATTAGCAAAAAAAGAAGGCTTAGACCCGCTTGCAGCCAAGCTCCTCTATGAAAGAGGCATCCAAACAAAGGAAGCCTTAGTCAGTTTTCTGCAACCGAGTTTAGAGGATTTGCATGACCCTTATCTTCTGCATGATATGGACAAGGCGGTGGAACGGATTCGCCGTGCCATAGAGGATTATGAGCAGATTTTGATCTATGGGGACTATGATGCGGACGGTATGACTTCGGCTTCCATTCTCAAGGAAACCCTGGAGGAGCTGGGGGCGGAGGTGCAAGTTTATCTGCCCAATCGGTTTACAGACGGCTACGGGCCCAACCAGTCTGTCTATAAGTATTTTATTGAGCAGCAGGGAATTTCACTGATAGTCACCGTCGATAATGGAGTAGCGGGGCATGAGGCTATTGCCTATGCCAAGGAAATGGGAGTGGATGTTGTGGTGACAGATCACCATTCCCTTCAGGAAACCCTGCCAGATGCCTATGCTATTGTTCACCCAGAGCACCCAGAGGGCAACTATCCTTTCAAACATCTGGCCGGATGTGGCGTGGCTTTTAAGCTGGCTTGTGCTTTGCTTGAAACGGTTCATGCAGACTTACTGGATTTGGTTGCCATTGGTACCATTGCAGATATGGTCAGCTTGACCGATGAAAATCGCATCATGGTCAAGTATGGGCTTTCTCTTCTCAAGCAGACGGAGCGTGCAGGTTTGCAGGAGCTGATGCAGGTGGCAGGGATTGATGTGGCTAGTCTGGATGAGGAAACAGTTGGTTTTCAAATTGCTCCACGCTTGAATGCCTTGGGTCGTTTGGATGATCCCAATCCTGCGGTTGATTTGTTAACAGGATTTGATGAAGAAGAAGCTCATGAGATTGCCCTCATGATAGATGCCAAAAATACCGAACGCAAGGAAATTGTGCAGGATATTTATGATCAAGCCAAGGAAATGATTGACTACAATCAGCCAGTGCAGGTCTTAGCCAAGGAAGGCTGGAATCCTGGCGTTCTGGGGATTGTGGCAGGTCGCCTCTTGGAAGAATTGCAGCAGCCTATTATCGTCTTGTCCATTGCAGACGGACGTGCCAAAGGCTCCGCTCGCTCGGTTGAAGCGGTGGATATTTTCCAAGCCCTCAAGAATCACCAAGATCTCTTTATCGCCTTTGGCGGTCACGCTGGGGCGGCTGGCATGACCTTGGAAGTTGATAAGTTGGCAGACTTGGCTACTACCTTGGCAGATTATATCCGTGACAATAAACTGGAAGAAGCCAGCAAGTCCAACTTGGTCTTGGACGAAGAGCTGGATTTGGAGGAATTGACACTGGATACGCTCAAGTCCTTTGACAAGCTGGCTCCTTACGGTATGGACAATAAAAAACCGATTTTCTATGTTAAAGATGTGCAGGTTGAGTCCGCACGGACCATGGGGCAGGGAAATGCCCACCTCAAGCTTCGTTTGGTCAAGGGAGAAGCAGCCTTTGACCTAGTTGCCTTTGGTCAAGGAAATCAGGCCTTGGAATTTTCTCAGGCGAAGAATTTAGAGCTGGCCGTGACCCTGTCTGTCAATCAGTGGAACGGCAATACCAGCCTCCAACTCATGCTGGTTGATGCCCGTGTAGAAGGTGTTCAGCTCTACAATATTCGCGGTAAACAGCACAATCTTCCAGAAGGAGTGCCCGTCTTGGATATGGCTGACTTGTCCAATCTAGCAGGTGCGGATTCGCTTGTCTTAGCCAATTTACCCGAAAATCTATCGGACCTCAAATCCGTTTTCCAAGACCATGATTTTCAAGCGATTTATTTCAAGAATGAAATAGCGACTCCCTATTACTTAGACGGTTATGGTAGTCGGGAGCAATTTGCCAAGCTCTACAAAACCATCTATCAATTTAAGGAATTTGATGTCCGCTACAAGCTGGCAGAATTGGCAACTTATCTGAAAATCAAGCAGCCCCTCTTGGTCAAGATGATTCAGATTTTCCAAGAACTTGGTTTTGTGACCATTGCAGACGGAGTTATGACGGTCAATGCGGATGCTGATAAACGTGCCATTTCAGAAAGCCAAATTTACCAAGAGTTGAAACAGCAGGTCATGGAACAAGAGCTTATGGCCCTGGGACCTGTGCAAGAAATCTATGACTGGCTGATGGAAAACTAGGAGAAGAATCTATGACATATTGGTTCATCTACCTTTGCATGTTTGTCATTTTGCTCTGGATTGTCTACAAATTGATGCTCAAAGAACCAAGTGATAAGCAGCAAGAGGATGTGCAGTTAGAGAACAGTGATCCTGTTTTGCAAGAATTGTCCCAGATGGGATGGTCACAATTTGCCATTGCTAGGGTTAAGGGAGACATTAGGAGCGAAGAAGCAGGTCTGTTTGCTAGCTCTAGCTTTCACCGCCTCTGCTTGGCCCAGTGGCAAGGGACTAGGAAAGAAAAACAAAAACATCTGGCTTTTTTCCTTTCATTTCTAAATTTTCCAGAGAACTGGAAGGGAAGTGAAAAAGAAGCTACCGCATTGTTGGACAAGATATCGAAAGAAACTCCTCCTCACCATCCATTTTGGAAGGATTTTTCAGGTTTTGTTGCCGAATGTTTTATGGATGAATCACTTGGGGGACTGTGGAAGGAACTGCATCAACTACGTTATTTGATAGCTGTTCAGCAAGCTGATTGGGTTCGTCGTCAGTATGGCAAAAATGGACAGTCTGACAGAGATGCCCTGGTTTCTTATCTAAGAAACTTGAAAAAAGATGCCTATGACTTGGATGAATCTGCCCGCCTCCACAATAAATTTTTTCTTACAGAAAATGACCGACGAGTCCATCATTTTTCGCCGAATTTGAAAATTTTGATCTATTTTCATTCCGAATTTATTCTGTCATCAGAAGGGCACTTTCTGTTGATAGGGGATGGTCAGTTTGACAAAAATGGAACGGTAAATGGTGCTTCATTTAACTATGCTAGTCGTAACGATAGACTCCATTGGCTCTTGGATATTACCCCAGTTAGAAAGTTTGATCCCGACTTTCGTAGAAAAATGCTTAAGACCAAGGCAGGCCGATACATTGCCCCTAGTTTATTTCCTAGGAAAAAATTTGTGATTTCATTTAAGAATTGGGCCACTCATTATAAAAACCCTAGGGGTTTAAGCTCGGTAAATGGTGTCAGCAAGTATCGTCAAGTTCAAGGAGAGATTAAAAAGCTGAAGTGCCAATTGAAATCTGGTTAATAAAAGGGATTTTTGTCCCAAAAACTGGAAATTCATGCTATAATGAAGAGTAGAATAAAAAATAAAGAGAGAATAAAATGAAACTTGAAAATTACATTGCCTCTATTGAAAACTATCCAAAAGAAGGAATTACCTTCCGTGATATCAGCCCCTTGATGGCTGATGGCAATGCTTATAGTTATGCCATTCGAGAAATTGTCCAATATGCGACGGACAAGAAAATCGATATGATTGTTGGGCCAGAAGCGCGTGGGTTCATCGTTGGATGCCCAGTTGCTTTTGAATTGGGAATCGGCTTTGCACCTGTTCGTAAACCAGGTAAATTGCCACGCGAAGTGATTTCAGCAGACTACGAAAAAGAATATGGTCTTGATACCTTGACTATGCACTCTGATGCCATCAAACCAGGTCAACGTGTCTTGATTGTCGATGATTTGTTGGCAACTGGTGGAACTGTTAAAGCCACAATCGAAATGATTGAAAAATTGGGTGGTGTGGTTGCTGGTTGTGCTTTCTTGATTGAACTAGATGAATTAAAAGGCCGTGAAGCAATCGGAGACTACGATTACAAGGTTTTGATGCATTACTAATATAGCTTGAAACTATAACAATTCCTATTTTTATTCTAATTGAAAAGTATAGCTTCCTCTTTTATAATAGATAAAAAGAGATGGAGGTTGCTATGCCTATTAAGTTAGAGAAAAATTTGCCAGCAGTAGATATTTTACGGACAGAAAATATTTTCGTAATGGATCATCTACGCGCAGGCAGTCAGGATATTCGGCCAATCAAAATTCTCATACTGAATTTGATGCCTAATAAGATTGTGACGGAGACTCAGCTACTCCGTCTTTTAGCCAATACACCCCTGCAGTTGGAAGTTGAATTCCTCTATATGGCTAGTCATGAATCCAAAAATACTCATAGCGATCATCTGGACCAATTTTACAAAGATTTTTCTGAGGTTCGTGAGGAGTATTTTGATGGTTTGATTGTGACTGGCGCCCCTGTTGAGAATCTACCTTTTGAGGAGGTGGATTATTGGCCTGAGTTGCTTGAAGTCTTTAATTGGGCAAAGAGCCATGTTTATTCAACACTTCACATCTGTTGGGGAGCGCAAGCTGGTCTCTATGCTCGTTATGGCGTTGCAAAACATGTCTTGAAGGAGAAACTTTCTGGGGTTTATTCTCAAAAAGTTTTGGAGACACATTGTCCGCTGATGCGTGGTTTTGATGACCAGTTTAAAGCTCCGCATTCACGTTATACGGAAGTTCGAAAGGAAGATATTCAATCGCTAACGCATTTGAAAATCTTATCTGCTGGTCCAGAGGTGGGCCTGTCCATTCTAGCCAGTCATGATTTGCGCGAGGTTTATAGTTTTGGGCATTTAGAATATGACCGAGACACCTTGCAAAGAGAATATCAGCGTGATTGTGCCGCAGGGAAATCTCCCTATCTACCTCATCAGTATTTTCCAGAAGATGATTTGAATCGTCTGCCTTGTTTAACATGGAATTTGGCAGCGGCGCAATTTTTCACCAACTGGATAAATTATGCTGTTTACCAAGAAACTCCGTTTGACTGGAGTCAATTCGATAACACAGAAAGGGATTAAGAGGAAAATGTCCACTTTTCGTCATTTCAAAGAAGGTCACCTGGTATTGCCAGCTGACCTCCTCTTTCGTTTTCAGGAAATTTTTGATTCTGCTCAAGAATTTGTCATTTGGCAATTTTTCTATTTTCAAAATACCAGTTCGTTAGAAGCGATTGCACCTAGCGAAATCGCCCAGGCAACTGGGCAAGACCTGATGGTCATTAATGACTTGATTGAAGGTCTAGTAGAAAAAGGACTCTTGGAGTTAAAAGAAATCAGTGTTGCTGGTGAAGTGGATATCTTGTTCAATGCCTTTCCTCTCTTTGATCGCTTAGAAGAATTGAATCAGCCACAAGTAAGTCTGCCGCTTGAGGTGGTTGCCCCGCCTCAGTTTGAGAATGATTTGTTGCAGCTTGTTTCAGATTTTGAGAGAGAATTGGGTAGAATGTTGTCTCCGTTTGAATTAGAAGATTTGCAACAATCCTTGGAGGAAGGGACATCCGCCGACTTAATTAGGGCAGCCCTTCGTGAGTCCGTCTTTAGCGGCAAGATAAACTGGCGTTATATTCAGGCTATTTTGCGCAACTGGCGACGAGAAGGAATTACAACGGTGGCCCAAGTAGAAGCGAAAAATGCAGAGCGGGAACAAGTAAATCCCAAACAAGTAACAGCATCAGCTGAATTCTATGATGCAATGAATCTTTGGAAAGACTAATATGGAAACCAAATTATCACAACGATTGGAGGCTGTTGCCTTCTTTGTGCCTCAAGGGGCTCGACTAGCAGATTTAGGGAGTGATCATGCTTATCTCCCTCTTTTTTTGGTGGAACAGGGCAGGATTGACTTTGCCATAGCAGGCGAAGTGGTTCAAGGTCCCTACCAGTCTGCCCTACAAAATGTGGAACAGGCAGGTCAAGCCGACAAGATTTCTGTCCGCCTGGCAAATGGTCTGGCGGCAGTTGAGCTAGATGACCAAGTCAGCACCGTGACCGTTGCTGGAATGGGTGGTCGTCTGATAGCTGAAATCTTGGAAACAGGAAAAGACAAGCTTGCTTCGGTTGAGCGATTGGTTTTACAGCCAAATAACCGTGAAGATGATGTTCGTCGTTGGTTAATCGCCCATGATTTTCAGCTGGTTGCTGAGAAAATCTTAGAAGAAAATGACAAGATTTATGAAATCTTAGTGGCGGAGAAAGGCCAGTCAGATTTGACCGCAATCCAGTTGCGGTTTGGTCCTTATTTGCTGGAAGAGCAGTCTGCAACCTTCCAGAAAAAGTGGCTTAAGGAACTGGACAAGATGACCTACGCTTTGGAGCAAGTGCCTCTTGAACGCCAAGCTGACCGCTCTGCCATTTCTCAAAAAATCCATCAAATTCAGGAGGTGCTTCATGTTAGCAAGTAAAGTAATCGAGCGATACCAGGCTTTTTGTCCGCCATCTTTGGCCATGGAAGGTGATGTGAAAGGCCTGCAAATTGGTACGCTCAAGAAGGACATTCGTCGGGTCATGGTGGCTCTGGATATTCGTGAAACGACGGTGGCGGAGGCTATTGACAAGCAGGTGGATCTGATTATCGTCAAGCA
The DNA here is from genome assembly GCF_017601095.1 of Streptococcus suis. Lineage (GTDB taxonomy): Bacteria > Bacillota > Bacilli > Lactobacillales > Streptococcaceae > Streptococcus > Streptococcus suis_Z. Next base: position 214,019 of record NZ_JAGFUX010000004.1, read on the forward strand.
TGCTCCGATTTTCCGTCCGATCAAGGATTTGGTGGCGGACAATCTTCAGACCAAGATCTATCTGGATTTGATTAAGCACGATATTGCGGTCTATGTCAGCCATACGGATATTGATGTGGTAGATGGCGGCCTCAACGACTGGTTCTGTGAGCTTCTGGACATTCAGGACACCACTTATCTGATTGAAACGGCCGAGGGGCAGGGGCTTGGTCGTGTGGGGACAATAGCAGAGCAGACCTTGGAGGAGTTGGCTTTGAAAGTCAAGGAGGTCTTTGGTCTGGACGCTGTCCGTTTGGTGACTTATGGGCATCAAGCACAGCAGTATGTCAACCGTGTGGCAATCTGTGGTGGTAGTGGCGGCTCTTACTACCATGAGGCTCTTGCCAAGGGAGCGGATGTTTACATCACAGGCGATATCTACTACCATACTGGACAGGACATGCTGACTCAGAGCTTGCTAGCTATTGACCCAGGTCACCATATCGAAGCCTTGTTTGTCAAGAAAATTGCAGATTTGCTAGAAACTTGGAAAGCAGAAGAAGGTTGGGATGTGGATATTATGCCTTCAACCGTTTCAACCAATCCATTTAGACACCTATAAAGAGGCTGGGCAAAAAGTCTAGCACCACTTTTCATAGTTCGTGTCAACATCTCAGCGCAGTGATTGATTGGCAGATTTGTTCGTGTTTTATACTCCAAATCTGACCTCTACGACTGTTGCGAACTCTGTTCGCTCTATCTCCAACCTCCAAAGGTTCCCCAAACCTTTGGAGCTATGCGGGGGTGGGAGTGAAACAGTCTGGGGATAGACTGTTTCAGCTCAACAACTTGAAACGAGAAATTGTTGACGAACTCTTTTTTAACTAGTCGAGTTCTTTCCCACTCCCTTTTTTGGAATAGTCTCTTGATTTATTTGATGAATTAGGTTATCCTAATTATCATAATATGTATGATTAATATTAGAGGTTGAATATGACGTGGTTTACAGAGCAGTCTGTTATTATACAGGCTTTGTTAGGTGGTTTGTTTACATGGTTTTGTACCATTGTAGGCTCAGCTATTGTTTTTTTCTTTCGCAAGGTAAGTCGGCGTTTGCTGGATACCATGCTGGGATTTGCAGCGGGAGTGATGATCGCGGCATCTTTTTGGTCCTTACTGGCACCGTCTATTGAGTACGCCGAAGCTTCCTATGGCAAATGGTCTTGGATTCCAGCTGCGGTTGGTTTTCTAGCAGGTGGTTTCTTCCTGCGTTTGGTCGATGCCCTTATTCCTCATCTGCATCTAGGAAATGAACGAGAAAAGGCAGAAGGTGGGGGCGAGAAGGACAGGAAGAATCTGTCTAAAACAGCTCTGCTATTTTTGGCTATCACCATCCACAACATCCCAGAAGGCTTGGCAGTAGGGGTGACCTTTGGGGCCTTGGCAAGCAATTATACTCCAGCAGCATTTATCGGTGCAATTGGCTTGGCTTTGGGCATTGGTCTGCAAAATATTCCAGAAGGTGCGGCCCTGTCCATTCCTATTCGGACAGACGGAAAATCGCGTAAGGAAGCATTTTTCTGGGGATCCATGTCAGCGATTGTGGAGCCGATTGCAGCTGTGATTGGAGCAATTGCGGTGACTATGATGACTCCTATCTTGCCCTATGCCCTGTCTTTTGCGGCAGGAGCAATGATTTTTGTAGTGGTAGAAGAGTTGATTCCAGAATCCCAAACAAATGGGAATACAGATATTGCAACCTTAGGTCTCATGGCAGGATTTGTCATTATGATGATTTTGGATGTGGCATTAGGTTAAAAAAAGAGAGCTTGTAGTTATACAAGCTCTTTTCCTAAGACATTTTCAGAAAAATTATGGTATAATGAACTGATATTAATTTAGGGAAGGTACTCTTATATGAAAGGTATAATTCTAGCAGGTGGTTCAGGTACACGCCTCTATCCTCTGACTCGTGCGGCTTCAAAACAATTGATGCCAATTTATGACAAACCTATGATTTACTATCCATTGTCAACCCTTATGTTGGCGGGTATTAAAGAAATCTTAATTATTTCTACACCTCAGGATTTGCCACGATTCAAGGATATGTTGGGAGACGGGTCCGAGCTTGGAATATCTCTCTCATACGCAGAACAACCAAGTCCGGATGGGTTGGCGCAAGCCTTTATCATCGGTGAAGACTTTATCGGTACAGATAGTGTAGCCTTGATTTTGGGTGATAACATCTATCATGGAAATGGTTTAACCAAGATGTTGCAACGCGCAGCTAGCAAAGAAAAGGGTGCAACTGTCTTTGGATACCAGGTCAAAGATCCAGAACGCTTTGGTGTTGTAGAATTTGATGCAAACATGAATGCCATTTCTATCGAAGAAAAACCAGAAGAGCCAAAATCAAACTTTGCAGTCACTGGGCTCTACTTCTATGACAATAATGTTGTGGAAATCGCGAAAAATATTAAACCATCACCTCGTGGCGAGTTGGAAATCACAGATGTCAACAAAGCTTACTTAGACCGTGGCGACTTGTCTGTGGAACTCATGGGACGTGGTTTTGCATGGTTGGATACAGGTACGCATGAAAGCCTCTTGGAAGCTGCACAGTACATCGAAACGGTTCAACGCTTGCAAAACGTTCAAGTGGCTAATTTGGAAGAAATTGCTTATCGCATGGGCTATATCACTAAAGAACAAGTATATGAATTGGCACAACCACTTAAGAAAAATGAATACGGACAATACTTGCTCCGTTTGATTGGAGAAGCCTAATGACAGAAAACTTTTTCGGTAAAACACTAGCAGCTCGCCCAGTCGAAGCCATTCCAGGAATGCTGGAATTTGATATCCCAGTTCATGGCGACAACCGTGGCTGGTTTAAGGAGAACTTCCAAAAGGAAAAAATGCTTCCGCTCGGCTTCCCTGAAAGCTTCTTCGCAGAAGGAAAGTTGCAGAACAACGTTTCTTTTTCTCGCAAAAACGTTCTTCGTGGTCTTCACGCAGAGCCTTGGGATAAATACATTTCAGTAGCAGACGGCGGTAAGGTTTTGGGAACTTGGGTTGATCTTCGTGAAGGAGAATCCTTCGGTAATACCTACCAAACCGTTATCGATGCTTCAAAAGGTATCTTCGTTCCGCGCGGAGTAGCCAATGGTTTCCAAGTCTTGTCAGATTTCGTGGCCTACAGCTACTTGGTTAACGACTACTGGGCTTTGGAGCTTAAGCCTAAGTATGCCTTTGTCAACTACGCTGACCCTAGCCTCGACATCAAGTGGGAAAACCTCGAAGAAGCAGAAGTTTCAGAAGCAGATGAAAATCATCCACTCCTCAAAGACGTCAAGCCTTTGAGAAAAGAAGATTTGTAAATTATCAAGCCTGACCCAAACAATCAAAAAGATTATGCAAGATTACTTACTTGAAAGAAATAGTCAAGTAGCCCCTTAATCAAAGAGAGCGAGCATTGCGAGCCCAAATCGATAGTTTCCGCCGTAGTGAAAGCAAGATTACGAATTGCGTAATCTTTCAGGGAAATTTTGAAACCTTAGGTTCAAAATTTAGTCATGATCCCGAAGGGGTGCTGGCGTCCCCACTGCCTAAGGAAACTATCAACTAAAGAAAAAACTTTTCGGAGAAAAAAATGTCTCAATTTAAAAATATTATCGTAACTGGTGGAGCTGGTTTCATCGGTTCAAACTTTGTGCACTACGTTTACAATAACCATCCAGACGTCCATGTGACTGTCTTGGATAAATTGACTTATGCTGGAAACAAGGCCAACTTGGAAGCTATTCTTGGTGACCGTGTGGAGCTTGTTGTTGGCGACATTGCAGATGCTGAATTGGTTGACAAATTGGCTGCTAAGGCAGATGCCATTGTTCACTATGCGGCAGAAAGCCACAACGACAACTCCCTCAACGATCCAAGCCCATTCATCCATACAAATTTTATCGGTACTTACACTTTGCTTGAAGCGGCTCGTAAATACGACATCCGTTTCCACCATGTATCAACTGATGAAGTATATGGCGATCTTCCTTTGCGTGAAGATTTGCCAGGTCATGGCGAAGGTCCAGGTGAGAAATTCACTGCGGAAACCAACTACAACCCATCTTCGCCATACTCATCAACCAAGGCTGCATCAGACTTGATTGTCAAAGCATGGGTACGTTCATTTGGCGTTAAAGCAACCATTTCAAACTGTTCAAATAACTACGGACCTTATCAACACATCGAGAAATTTATCCCACGTCAAATCACCAACATCTTGGCGGGAATTAAGCCAAAACTGTACGGTGAAGGTAAGAACGTTCGTGACTGGATTCATACCAATGACCACTCGACTGGTGTTTGGGCAATCTTGACAAAAGGCCGTATGGGTGAAACTTACCTAATCGGTGCTGATGGTGAGAAGAACAACAAAGAAGTGCTTGAATTGATTCTTGAAAAAATGGGTCAACCAAAAGATGCATATGACCACGTGACTGACCGTGCAGGACACGATTTGCGCTATGCTATTGACGCAAGTAAACTTCGTGACGAGCTTGGTTGGACACCACAGTTTACAAACTTCTCTGAAGGTTTGGAAGAAACCATCCAGTGGTACACAGCCAACCAAGACTGGTGGAAGGCTGAAAAAGAAGCTGTTGAAGCCAACTATGCTAAGACACAGGAAGTTATTAAATAAGACAATTGAAGGCTGGGGCTTTGGCCCAAGCCTTTCTTGAAACGAGGAGCAAACATGATTTTAATTACAGGTGCAAATGGTCAGTTGGGTACAGAATTGCGTTATCTCTTGGATGAGCGTGGTGTCGAGTATGTTGCCGCTGACGTAGCAGAAATGGACATTACGGATGCAGAGAAAGTGGATGCCTTCTTTGCAGAAGTCAAGCCGAACGTCGTTTACCACTGTGCAGCCTACACAGCTGTTGATATGGCAGAAGATGAGGGCAAGGAACTCAACTACAAGATTAACGTAACAGGCTCTGAAAATGTTGCCAAGGCAGCCGCTAAATACGATGCGACCCTTGTCTATATCTCAACAGACTACGTCTTCAATGGGGAATTGCCAGTCGGTCAAGAGTGGCAAGTAGATGATCAACCAGATCCTCAATCTGAATACGGTCGTACCAAGCGTCTGGGTGAAGAAGCGGTCGAGAAATTCGCAGACAAGTTCTACACAGTTCGTACTGCCTGGGTCTTTGGTAACTATGGTAAAAACTTTGTTTTCACTATGCAAAATCTTGCTGAAACCCGCGATACTTTAACGGTTGTAAATGACCAACACGGTCGCCCAACCTGGACACGTACCTTGGCAGAATTTATGGTACACTTGGTGGAAACTGGTCAAGAATTTGGTTACTACCATTTGTCAAATGATGCGGCAGAAGATACGACTTGGTTTGACTTTGCGACTGAAATCCTCAAAAATACTAATACCAAAGTATTGCCAGTGGATTCTAGCCAGTTCCCGGCCAAAGCCAAACGTCCATTCAACTCAACCATGAGCTTGGACAAGGCTAAGGCAACAGGCTTTGTTATCCCAACCTGGCAAGAAGCATTGGAAGCCTTTTATAAGCAAAATGAAAAATAAGGAAAGCGAGCATGGACTCGCTTTTTTCATGAAATCCAGTCGAAAATATGGTATAATTATCTGATTACAATTTTTAAGCGAAGGTAGTATGAAACATATTTTTATCATTGGAAGTCGAGGACTTCCGGCTAAATACGGTGGTTTTGAGACTTTCGTTGAACAGCTAGTGACCCATCAACAAGATCCAACAATTCAATACCATGTGGCTTGTCTCTCAGATACGGAACATCAGACACATTTTGATTTTAATGGTGTAGATTGTTTCACTATTAATCCACCTAAACTCGGTCCAGCTCGTGTAATCGCTTATGACATGTTGGCTATCCGCTATGCGATTTCTATAGTCAAAAAACAGGCAATTGATTCTCCTATTTTCTATATTTTGGGAAATACCATAGGTGGCTTTATCGTTCCCTTTGCTTATATGATTCACTCTGTTGGCGGTAAGCTCCTTGTCAACCCTGACGGATTGGAGTGGAAACGTGCTAAATGGCCCAAACTAGTTCAGGCCTACCTGAAATTTTCTGAGAAAATGATGGCACAAAAGGCTGACTTGATTGTTGCTGATAACCAGGGCATTGAAGACTATTTACATCTGGTCTATCCAGGTGTCAAGACCCAGTTCATCGCCTATGGTACCGATCAGACGCCCTCCCAACTCACCTCGGATTCACCTCAAGTTCGAGAATTGTTTGAACAGTGGGATTTGAAAGAAAGTCAGTATTTCTTGGTGGTCGGTCGATTTGTACCTGAAAATAACTATGAGTGGATTCTTAAGGAGTTTTTACAATCCAAGACTCAGATGGATTTAGTAATTGTATGCAACTACCAAGGATCTGCATATTTCGAAAAGCTAGATGAGAAGACAGGATTCTCAAAAGATAAACGAGTGAAGTTTATTGGTACCATCTATCAGCAAGACCTCTTGAAATACCTTCGTCAGGCCTGTCGTGCCTACATACATGGTCACGAGGTCGGAGGAACCAATCCAGGCTTGCTAGAGGCCCTTGGCCATACCGATGAAAACTTGGTATTAGGTGTTGATTTTAATAAAAAAGTCGCCTTAGATACGGTTTACTACTGGGACAAATCGCCATATGACCTAACAAAGTGGATTGACCAACTGACTATTTCAAGTGCGCAAAAAGACCGAGGTATTGCTGCTAAAAAGTTGATAGCTGAACGATATACTTGGGATACAATTGTGAAACAATACGAGGCTTTATTTCAAGAATGAAAGTAAATATTCTCATGTCCACCTATAATGGTGAACGATTTTTAGCAGAGCAGATTGAGTCTATTAAGGCCCAGACATTCCAAGACTGGAACTTATTGATTCGCGATGATGGTTCAACAGATAAAACTTGTGATATCATTTCATCTTTTTGTGAACAGGATTCTCGCATACGATTTATCAATAAAAATTATAGACAAAATCTCGGAGTCATCGCTAGTTTTCACGCAGTTTTGACAGAAGAAACTGCTGATTATTATTTTTTATGTGATCAAGATGATGTGTGGCTGCCAGATAAGATGCAGGTCTGTTTAGATGAGATTGCAAAACATCCTGAGGATCTGCCAATTATGGTTTATATGGATCTCAAGGTGGTTGACGAAAACCTGAGAGTTTTAAACGAAAGCATGATTCGAAGCCAGTCTCACCATGCCAATACGCAATTGGTCCAAGAATTGACAGAGAATACCGTAACCGGTGGCGTTGCCATGTTCAATCATGCCCTAGCTCAACTCTGGCAAGGTGACGAAACAATCATCATGCATGACTGGTATCTAGCCCTCCTCGCCAGCGCCCTCGGAAAACTTATTTACATCGACCAACCTGGTGAACTCTACCGTCAACATGGTAACAATGTATTAGGCGCTAGAACTCTGGATAAGCGATTTAAAATTTTTAGATTAGGTCCAAGATATATATTTACTCGCTATTGGAAATTAATTCACGATACTCAAAAGCAAGCAAATTATCTTCTTAAATTTTTAGCTCTTCCCAAAGATGCTCGTGAAATGATTGAAAAATTTATTGATATCGATAAGCAAAGTTTTATTGGGCGCCTATCAAGGATTTTGAAATACAAGTATTCTAAAAATCAATGGAAACATATTTTTGTTTTTAGATTTTTGTTACTGACAAATATTTATAACGAAAGAAACAAATGAAAAAAGTTCTAATTATCATTCCAGCTTACAATGAAGAAGGAAGCATCTTAAGAACCGTTCAGTCTATTGAAGATTTTAAAAAGAGAAATCATCTAGCCTTTCAATTAGATTACTTGGTTATCAATGATGGCTCAAAGGATAAGACACCTCAGATTTTAGATGAACATAACATAAATCATGTGGATTTGGTTCGAAATCTAGGAATTGGCGGAGCTGTACAAACAGGTTATATCTATGCTGAGCGCAATGACTACGATGCTGCGGTTCAGTTTGATGGTGACGGACAGCACGATATTGCAAGTATTGTAAATCTAGTTGCACCTGTCTTAGATGGAAGTTGTGATTTTGTTATTGGTTCTCGTTTTGTGGACAAGACAAAAGAAAATTTTCAATCAACCGCTATGCGCCGTATGGGGATTAACCTGATTTCAAATTTGATTAAATTAACAACACATAAGCGAATTTATGACACCACTAGCGGTTATCGTGTGGCTAATAAAGAAATTGTTTCCTATTTTGCTAAACGTTATCCGGTTGCTTATCCTGAGCCGGAGACGATTGTTCGTGTTTTGAAAAAGGGTTATCGTGTTGAAGAGATCTCGGCCAATATGTTTGAACGGACAGAAGGTGTCTCTAGCATTAGTGCCCTAAAATCAGTCACCTATATGGTTGATGTACTGACATCGATCATCTTGGCAGCTTACATGAAGGAGAATTAACATGAGTTTACTGTTACAAGTTGAGATGATTGTCCTAGCAGTATTGCTGATGTTTTTCATTGTCCGTATGGTCAATCGTCATTCCTTTTCAGTAAAAAAAGCCCTACCTTGGCTCTTAGTTGGTCTGATGCTCATCTTTATCAGTATCTTTCCGACAAGTGTTGCCTACGTTGCTCACAAAATAGGCTTTGGATTTACAATTAACTTTCTGCTCTTCTCTGCATTAGTTTTTCTATTTTTCTTAGAAATTAGTGACACAACACATTCGGCTAAGAGAGAACAAGAAATTAAAACCTTAATACAGGAAGTTTCCCTCCTCAAAAAAGAATTACATGAACGAGACAAAGATGGTAAATAAGAAAAAAATGGCGTTTATCGCTCTAATTTTGGGATTGTTTTTATTGATGCCAACTACACAGGCAAAGGAGCAAAACCAAACATCACAAGTTAGTGCCTATTACTATTATAATAATAACCCTATTTATAGTATTCAAATTCAGGCGACAAATTATCAAGTTGCCTTTGAAAAAATCCGGTCTGGCACGTTTGAGAACAATGAACTTGACCACTATACTGTAGACGATTTCAAAAAACTTTATGAAGTTAAGGGGAAGACAATTCGACTATCAGACACACTTGTGTTTGGAGAGGGAGTTGAACTCACCGAAGAGGAAAGTAAGGCTGTGTTGGAAGTTTTGTATAGAGATAACCGGCCCTTTCTAAATGTACTTAACGAGTTTCAAATGCAAGTTCCTCTTCATATTCCAGAAAATGCTCGATATCGTTTTACCTCAGAGGAGGGGCTATCTATTGCAGAACTTAAACAAGGATGGACGATTTTCCAAAACTCAAATGATAATAGCTTTGAAGTAATCAAACTTGATGATAAAGAAGAGACAGTATATTTAGGGAATACGCTCATTGACCAAGGGACTATCACGGTAGATGCAACTAAAATTGATGGATATCATACAGCTGATATTGGGGAAAGCGTGACTTATAAAATTCCGTTAGAAAGTATTTCCTCTCTTGAACTCGAAGTATCTCCAAATTTTATTATTGATGAGATCAATGCACCATTTACTGAAGAAGTTCATTTTGTACGTGAAAAAAAGGGGCAGGATGGGACATTGGTGAATATTGAGCCTTTACCTGCAAATGTAAGCTTAGATGGTGAGATTTTTAAACTTTCAAAACCATACAGTGAGACCGATGAACAAGAATTTGAAACTGCCTTATCAAAGTTACAAGCGATAAAAAAAATAAAGGTTGACGTTAATAGCAGATCTGATGAATTTATAACAGTTACAGGACATGTTGTATCTACAGCTTCGTATCTTATTGATATTTATCAATCCGATACAGAGGAAGAAAAAAGGTTTACTAAGAATTTAGTTGTTGAAAATCAAAATATCCGCCAAGGTATTTATGTCATAGCGGATGGAAAATATCTTTTGACTCCTCAAGTTTATAGTAACAACGTTAACTTTGTTATGACAGATGGGAACAGTCATGAGCTGTTGACGGGCGCAGAGTATATTCTTGGACGCTTTGATAAATCAGGTCAGGTCTCTATTTTGAACTACAACTCTGAAAAAGAGTTGAGTTGGGAGAAATCTGAACTTGAAAAAGGGCGTTTGATAGAGGCTGAGTCAAATTTCACAATTTCTGGCAATCAAATCATTTATTTGGATGGCTACAAGTCTGCTCTGCCATTTAACGAAAAAATCTGGGCATATGATGAAAGTAATCAAACAAAAAGTAATGAGGCCTTATTCAAGTTGCGAGGCTTATCTGGTGAATATACCTATTTTTTGAAGCAGGTAAATGGACCTGAGGGATATGCCGAAGCCACTGATGTTCAAATATTTAAAGCAACTAAGGATAGTGAATCAAAAGCACAGTTTGGAGATTATCAGGTTAACGGATTTATCCTTGATTTAGATTATGGAAAAACGGAGTATAATGCATTACAGATTCTCAAGGAAGGTCAGAATGCAACTTTGCTTCCCAACCCATACTGGATGGCATTGATTTTTATAGTGGTAACAATTTTGGTAGTAGCTGATATTGCCTACCTTGTGATTAGGAAAGGATAGAAAATGATTCGTGTAACCATTGCCATGTCAACTTACAATGGTCAAGAATTTTTGAAAGAGCAGCTAGATAGTATTGTCCAGCAAACGATTCTAGACAATCCAGAAGTATCTGTTACTTTTCTCGTCCGAGACGATGGGTCAAGCGATAATACTCTGGCAATTTTGAACGAATATGCAGGTAAGCATCCGAGGCTATCATGGAATATTATTCCTGGTAAGAATATAGGCTGGAAAAAATCCTTTCTAGCTCTAATGGAGGCTGTTTCAAGTGACTTTGTATTTCTATGTGATCAGGATGATATTTGGAACTTGAATAAGTGTCAAGTCATGCTTGATACCATGCAAAGTAATCCTCAAATCGAGGTGCTCATGCATCGCATCGAATATTATTACACTTCAGATGTTGGTGTTAAAAAGATTTTGAACGATTCTTATGAAAAATTAGGAATTTCTAAGAATGATGGTGAGCTTGAAAAGGTTCCTCAGGCTGCTCATTTTTCACATCATCCTTTTCTAGGGTGTTGCTTCTTGTTTACGGATACCATTCGTCAAGAATTTTTAAAAGTGCAGTCTCATCGAGATAATTCGATTGCGCATGATGTGGGCTTGTTTATTTTGTGAGCTGCTCGTAATAGTACTTACTATCTTAATAGACAATTCATTAAATATCGTCAACATTCAAGTAATGCTACAAGTGTTCAAAAGACTCCAAGTATTATTCAACAAGCAAAAAATCAGAAAAAAACAACAAAGATTTTTTATGAAAACCTAATGACAGTTCTAACTAGTATTCAAGAACTCACATCTAATTCTAGTATCAAAAAAGATGCAAGACAGATGTACTTAAGGATTGAGAAAGAATACAAAGCTCTTATCCATCGTAGAGGTCTGCAATTTACAAAACTAAAAAGAGGAGAATTCGGATTTAATAAGTTGATGTTGATTGACATTCTTGTCGCTCTAATCTAGTCTATCCGAAAATAAATTCATGCGTCAAATAAGTCAAGCAGAAATGCGTCAGATTCAACTCGATATGTTAGCATACATTGATCAGATTGCTAGGGACAATCACATAGAATATTCTCTTGGTGGGGGAAGTCTTCTTGGTGCTATGCGGCACAAAGGTTTTATTCCTTGGGATGATGATATTGATTTAATGCTGGAACGTAGTCACTATGAACGGCTAATGAAGATTCTTGCTGAAGATAACAATCCTGATTTTAAATTGCTACACCATTCGACAGAGCGTAATCTCTGGCCTTTTGCAAAGCTTTATCATAGTAAGTCTTGTTATATTAGCAAGACTGACCGTATTCACCCATGGACAGGATTATTTATTGATATCTTCCCGATTGATAAATTGCCAGACAGTCAAGAAGAACGCAACCGCTTTTTCAAAAAAGTGAGGTCAGCAGCAGAGAATCTTAAGTGTACGACCTTTCCCAATTTTGCTAGCGGTTCAAACCATCTTTTCGCTTTTGCTCGCTTAATTTTAGGTATGCCTCGCTTTGCTCTTTATCACGGTCAAGCTAAGCAAAAAGCAGAACAAGTGGATAAAGTGATGTCAACTTATAATGCAACCAGCGCAAAATACAGAGGATATACAGATTCACGCTATCGCTTGAGAGAATGTTTCCCAGCTGAAATCTTTGATACATATGAAGACATATCTTTTGAACATCTGACCGTTCGTAAAATTAAAGAGGATAAGGTTTACCTCAATCAGCTCTATGGAGCTTCCTACATGGAATTGCCGCCAGAGAATAAACGTGAAAGCCACGATTATTATACATGGTATTGGAAGGAGTAGTCATGAATATTGGTGTTATTTTTGCCGGGGGTGTTGGCTCACGTATGCAATCAAAAGGTTTGCCTAAGCAATTTTTAGAAGTTCATGGCAAACCAATTATTGTTCACACTATTGAACTTTTTGAAAATCACCCTGAGATTGATGCCATTGTAGTGGTTTGTGTGGCTGATTGGTTGGATTACATGAATCGCTTGGTGACCAAGTTTTCTTTGACAAAGGTCAAAGCAGTTGTTTCAGGTGGTGAAACGGGCCAAATGTCTATTTTCAATGGTCTTGAGGCTGCTGAGAATATGGCTGGTGATGAAGAAGCTATTGTGCTTATTCATGATGGTGTTCGTCCCCTTATCAATGCTCAGACTATTTCTGATAATATTGCTACAGTGAAGGAATGTGGCACTGCGATTACTTCTGTACCTGCCAAGGAAACGGTCGTTTTAATTGATAGTGACAACAATATTGATGAAGTGGTTGATCGCATGCGTTCTTTTATTGCAAAGGCACCGCAGAGTTTCTATTTAAAGGATATTCTTGAAGTACAACGTGATGCTATCGCTAAAGGAATTACCAATGCGATTGACTCAAGCACTCTGATGGGAATGTATAATCGCAAGTTGAAAATTGTTGAGGGTCCTTCTGAAAATATAAAAATCACGACGCCAGACGATTTTTACACCTTCAAAGCACTTCATGATGCTAAAGAAAACGCACAAATTTTTGGGTTGTAAATGATGATTTCATATAAAAATACGATTGTTCAAGATGATATGAATCGACTTCTGAACGATAAGGCCATTGCTTGGGATAGGTTAAAAAGAAAAACAGTTCTTATTACAGGTGCTAACAGCATGTTGGCAACTTACATGGTCTATGCATTAGTAGCACTCAATGAGCAAAAAAATAGCCAAACCAAGATTGTTGCTACAGCTCGAAATATAGAAAAGGCAAAATTGAGATTTGCTGATGTGTTGGGGCACGATTATTTTGAATTGCTAGAACATGATGTGACAAAGCAATTTGCTTATGAGGAAGAAGTTGATTATATTGTACATGCTGCTAGCAATGCTAGTCCGCGCTTTATTCTCAATGATCCAGTTGGTATCATTGAGGCCAATACGATTGGAACGCTTCATCTATTGAATTTTGCGCGTGAGAAAAAGGTAACGAATTTCTTATTCTTATCAACACGTGAAATTTATGGAAAACCGATTGCTGAAAAAATCAATGAGGAAGCCTATGGTGCTTTTGATATTTTAGAAAGTAGAGCTTGTTACCCAGAAAGTAAGCGAATGGCTGAGACTCTTCTTCGTTCATATTACGATCAGTATGAGGTACCATTCACTGTGGCACGAATTGCGCATTCCTACGGTCCTGGCATGGAAACGGCTAATGATGGTCGCATTATGAGCGATCTTATCAATAATGTTCTCAAAAATGAAGATATTATTCTAAAAAGTGCTGGTACTGCTGAGCGTGCATTTTGTTACTTGTCTGATGCTGTGGCGGGACTCTTTCTAATTATGCTAAATGGAGAGATCACACAGGCCTACAATGTGGCAAATGAAGATAGACCTATTATGATACGTGAGCTAGCGCAGCTTTTAGTTCAACTTTTTCCAGAAAAAGCGATGAAAGTTGTCTTTAATATTCCACAATCAATGAGTGCTGGTTATAGCAGGATGGGGGATAGCCATTTGGATACTGGTAAAATTGAAAATTTGGGTTGGACAAAGCAAGTTCCTCTTGAAGTGGGACTTATTAAGACCGTTCGAAGTTTTGAGGGATAAAAATGGTAAAAACAGCAGTTTTGATGGCTACCTATAATGGTAGTCAGTTTATTGAGAAACAATTAGATTCAATTCGCAAGCAAACTCTGGCTCCAGATTATGTCCTAATGCGGGATGATTGTTCGACAGACGACACGGTAGAAGTGGTAAAAAATTATATCCAGAAATATAATTTATCTGGCTGGTCAATACAGAGGAATGCCAGCAATTTAGGATGGCGCCTAAACTTCCGCCAGTTGATGTTAGATGTTGTTTCCTATGATGTGGACTATGTCTTCTTCTCAGATCAAGATGATATATGGTATTTAGATAAAAATGAACGACAAGTTACAGTCATGGAAGAACGACAAGATATTGATTTGTTGAGTGCGGATATTGATATAGAGGTTCGTTCCGATCGGGCAACGGTTCCGGATCAGTTCCAATTTGATGAGCAGCAACAGGTATCATCCTATCCTAATATTTTCACTTATAGAACTTACCGTCCGGGTTGGACATTCTGTTTACGGAAATTATTTTCTGACATTGTAGTAAGCTACTGGAAGGAGGGAGATCAGATTTCGCATGATAATCTGACTTCAATTGCGGCAGCAATGACTGATCGGGCGGCTAACATGAACGTTAAAGTTGGGAGCCATATTCGATATGAAAACAATGCGAGTGGAAATAAGAAATACGTCTTTACGATAAAATCTTCAAAACAGAAACACATAGAAGGACTTTATGTTTTTTATCGCTTTTATGAAGTTATTGCACAAGTAGCAAGTTATTACAGGCATGATAATAGTAAAATCTTGACTGAAGTTAGTGAGTTTTACAAAGAGCGATATGAAGTGGCGCACTCTAATAAAGTAATGGAAAATCTCTTCTTTGTTATTTCTCACTTATCATATTATGAAAATATGAATGCAGTAGCGAGAGACTTGATTTTTTCATTTAAAAAGTAAGGAATTATGGTAAAAACAGCAGTTTTGATGGCTACCTATAATGGCAGTCAATTTATTGAGAAACAATTAGATTCAATTCGTAAGCAAACTTTGGCTCCGGACTATGTTCTCATGCGGGATGATTGTTCGACAGACGATACGGTAGAAGTGGTAAAAAATTATATCCAGAGATATAATTTATCAGGTTGGTCCATTCAGAAAAATGAACCCAATTTAGGATGGCGTCTAAACTTTCGCCAGTTGATGTTAGATGTTGTTTCTTATGATGTGGACTATGTTTTTTTCTCAGATCAAGATGATATATGGTATTTTGACAAAAACGAACGACAAGTTACAGTCATGGAAGAACGTACAGACATTGATTTATTAAGCGCTGATATTGATATTGAAGTTACTGAGCAGGAGGCGACTGTTCCTAACAACTTTGAGTTTACCGATAGGGAAAATCAACTTTCGCAATATCCAAAAGATTTTTCTTATCATAATTACCGTCAGGGTTGGACTTTTTGTCTCCGAAAAACTTTTCTTGATATTGTTGTTAAATATTATACCGAAGAGTTGATAACTTCGCATGATAATTTAATGGCTGGTATCTCAGGGATTTTGGAAACAGGTTATAATCTGAATCAACCGGTTGGACTTCATGTTCGTCACGGTGGAAATGCTAGTGGAAATATTCTTGGTCTGCACAGTAATCATGCCAGACACATCGCTGAGCTCCATATCGTAAAAAGCTATTATCAAGTACTTGTCCCAGTCCTAAGAGAAAAAAAAAGCTTAGCTTTGTCCAAGGCACAAGCCTATTTGGATTTTAACCGTAGACGCTTGACAAATGCAAAGCAGAAGAAATTTTTTGCAACTTTAACACAGATGGTGACGGATGGAAACTATTATGACAGCCTGACAAATCGCTTACGCGATGCCATTTTCTTATTTAAAAAATAATATGGAGTTAGAATGAAAAAATTGATGCAGGTCTTTGAACCAAAGCATATTCATAAAACATATCTGGTTTTGGCTTTGACCATAGGTACCATTTTCAGCCTTTTCATGCCCTTTTTTAATGAACCAGATGGACAATATCATTTGGCAGTTTCAGGGAAAGTTGTTAATAACATTATTGACACTTCAAGATACGGAGAGTATAGGATTGACTCTGGTATGGCAAGACAGGGGAGCTCTTATAAAAATGGAACGCGTTTTGAAAAGTACTACCTGAATAAAGCAGTCTTTATAGAAGATAGCGATATGCCACGTGACATTAGATACAGCTATCTTGATTTTACTTTCTGGGGGCACGTTGTGCCGGGGATTGGACTACTTATCGGTAAATATATATACCCTTCTATGGGAGTTATGATTACTGTAGCTAGGCTTTTATCTGTGATATTGAATAGTATACTAATAGGTCTCATTATAAAAAAAGCCAAATTTGGGAAGTTGATTTATTTTGCTATTTTCTTAAGTCCTGTGGCATTAAACTCTTTTGCAAGTCTTTCCTACGATTCTACAGGATATGTTGCGGTTGCATTTCTCCTGATGGTGGTCTTCAATGCTATAGCTGAACAGAGAATTACTCGTCAGAATCGCAACAAATTTTTATTGGGCAGTTTCTTTATTATTACAGCTTCCAAATGGAACTATTGGTTTCTAATTGCTTTGTGGCCGATTTTAGAATTGAGTTTTACGGAATCGTTTGATAAAATCCGTCAGAAAATCATACAGTTAGGACAAAAAATAGTTTTACGTAAACGAAATATTGTTTTTTCAACTTTGGCAGTATTAGGACTAGGCTTTATTGCGGCTATTTTTCTAACACGGAATCATGGCGGTTTATTTTACGTTATTCAACGCTATTTGATGACTTTTGGTTACAATTATGCAGGTCTTGATTTACTTTCCAATGATATCACCTCTTGGTTAGCAGCTCCATATCCTAGCCAGAACTATATACCGATTTGGGTATCAGCTGTCTGGTATTTAATGATTTTTCTTGTTATTTTTTCAGAACAAAAATTTGTTAAAATTAAGTACCTAGGATATGTTGCCTTTTTATTCTTTACGATAGGTGTTTTGGGTGTCTATTACACAATGCTTGGCTATAACGGGGCTAGAACGAGTTATATTGAAGGAGTTCAAGGTCGCTATTTCACACCTACCTTGTTACTCTTGCAGTTGATGGGGTCGGCTGTGATGCCACAATTAAATCGTTCGGCACGTCAGGTTGTACCAATCTTTGTGACCCTATTGGTTATTGTTTCAAATGTCTTATTGATTTTTGATACCACCATTGGACTTATAATGAGGTAAGTATGAAATTAGTTAAAAATATGATTTATAATGCTTCATATCAAATTTTGGCATTATTATTGCCACTGATTACAACACCTTATGTTGCAAGAGTTCTATCTCCAGAAGGAATTGGAATCAATGCGTATACGGGATCCATTGTTACTTACTTTACATTGGCTGCAGCGCTTGGAGTTGGTCTTTATGGGAATCGTGAAATTGCGTATGTTCAAAGAGATAGAGAGAAGCGTAGTAGAGTTTTTTGGGAATTGGTTTTGCTAAAATTTGCCTCAACTGCAGCCTCTAGTCTGGTGTTTCTAGTATTGGTCATAGCTAGTAACAAATGGCAATTTTATTTTCTTATTCAAGGACTTAATCTTTTATCTGTTGCAACGGATATTTCCTGGTATTACACTGGCCGGGAAGATTTTAAGAGAATTGTTGTTAGAAATACAATTGTTAGACTAACGACAGTGGTTCTCACTTTCTTACTTGTTAAGACTGCAGAAGATCTTTGGATTTACATGGCTTTAATTGCTGGTTCTACCGTTCTAGGAAATTTAACAGTGTGGCCTTATCTAAAGACAGAGGTTATATGGCTTCCGCTGAGAGAACTCAATATCTGGAGACACTTCCTACCAACCTTGGGTCTTTTTTTGCCTCAAATTACCATGCAAATTTATTTATCTCTCAATAAAAGTATGTTAGGTTTGATGGATACTGTCGTTAGTGCAGGATATTTTGACCAGTCAGATAAGATTGTAAGAATTCTGTTCACTTTGGTAGCTTCTATTGGTGGAGTTTTTCTTCCTCGTTTATCAGCACTCTTTTCTGAAAATAAAAGAGAGGATGCTAGAAGTCTTTTGCTGAAGTTGATTGACCTTAGCAATGCGATTTCAATGCTCTTGATTGCAGGATTAGTAGCTGTTTCAGGGACTTTTGCTACGTACTTTTTCGGTAATGAATACGGCCCTGTTGCCCCTTTGATGCAAGTTCAATCATTAATGATTATCCTCATTTCTTACGGAAATGCTTTAGGGACACAATATCTCCTAGCTTCCAAGAGAACTAAAGACTATACCATTTCGGCAGTTGCAGGATTGGTGACAAATATTATTTTAAATATAATTTTGATTCCAAGAATGAGCGCCATGGGTGCAGTGATTTCAACAGTTCTGACTGAGTTAGTTGTGTCTGGTTATCAAGCTTATTCCCTCAGAGATGTCTTTAGTTTCAGAGAATTGACAAATGGTATGTGGAAATACAGTCTATCCGCATTTGTAACAATGGGGGTTGTTCACTATTTGAATAATCATATGTCTGTCAATCTATTGAACTATACCTTACAAGCGGTTCTAGGTGCTACAATTTATATATGTATGGTGCTTCTATTAAAAGCACCAGTTATTACGTTAGTAAAGGATTTTAAACGATGAAATTTTTGGCAGGAATTGTGACCTTTAATCCTGAAATAGAGCGTCTGAGAAAAAATATCGAAGCAGTTATTTCTCAAGTGGATAAATTAGTTATTGTCGATAATGGCTCAGATAATCTATCAATTCTCCAGACTACTTTTTCAGAAGTGGAAGTCATTCCTTTGCACTCAAACAAGGGGATTGCCGCTGCTTTAAATATTATCGGTCAATATGCTATTGATAATCATTACAACTGGTTTCTTACTTTGGATCAAGATACGATTATCAATGATGATTTAATGCAGATTTATATGCCGTATTTGGATTTACCTCAAGTAGGAACATTATCCTGTTTATATCGAGATTTGAATCAGGAAGATTTAAGAATCTATAGTAATAAATTTGAGGAGGTTTCATGTGTGATCACCTCGGCTGCCTTGATGAAAACGTCAGTTTTTGAAATTTCCAAGCGTTTTGATGAATGGATGTTTATTGATATGGTGGATTACGATATTAACTTTGAGTTCCAACGTCTTGGTTATAAAGTTTATAGGGTCAATCAAATTGGATTTATTCATGAAATAGGTGAAGCTAAGAAAATAAATTTCTTGGGTAGAACAGCCTATACCTCTAATCACTCTGCACTCCGAAAATATTATCGCGTTAGAAATAGTGTTTATTTATATAAAAAATATGGGAAAAATGCTACAACAAAATCTTTTTTAATTCAGTGCCGTGATGAGTTTATTAAAATTTTTCTTTATGAAAATCAGAAATGGCAAAAATTATCAGCTATGGTTCGTGGTTTGATTGACGGTTTGAAAGTAAAGGTTGAAAAAAATGTCTAACCAAAAAACAATTGCCTTTTTTTCAGGATACTATCTGCCTTTTTTAGGAGGTATTGAGCGTTATACGGACAAGTTGACGGAAGAACTGACAAAGATGGGATACCGCATCATCATGGTGACTAGCAAGCATGATGAGAGTTTAGCTGATAGTGAGAAAATGCTAGATGGACGTGTGATTTACCGTCTCCCTGTTAAGAACCTTTTCAAGCAACGTTATCCTATCTTAGATATCAATGATGCTTATCGTCAGTTGATGGCTGCTTTGTCAGAGGAAGAGATTGACTATGTTATCTGCAATACCCGCTTTCACCTCACAACTCTTACGGGGCTCCGCTTTGCTAAGAGGAAAGGCATTCCTAGCCTAGTCATCGATCATGGGTCGAGTCACTTTACGGTTAATAATCGTTTTCTTGATTTCTTTGGTGCTATATATGAGCATGTGCTAACTGCCTATGTGAAGCGACTGACCAAACATTTTTATGCGGTCTCGGAGCGCTCCGCCCAATGGCTGACGCATTTTGGGATAAAAGCTGAAGGTGTGATTTATAATTCGGTTCCAGCTAATCTGGCTCTAGATTTTTCAACAAGTCGTTTGTTGGATAAGTCTGAGGATGAGATTTTTGTCACCTATGCTGGGCGCTTGCTTAAAGAAAAAGGAATAGAAGTTCTTTTGGAAGCTTTCGAACTTAGTCAGTTTCCGGATACAGTTAAGTTGAATATCGCTGGAGACGGCCCTCTGTTTGATGAGTTGAGAGCACAATATGGGTCAGACCGTATTCGTTTTCTTGGGAAATGTGACTTTAAGGACACTATGTCTTTGATGGCGCAGACGGATATTTTTGTTTATCCATCAATGTATCCAGAAGGTTTACCGACTTCAATCCTGGAAGCTGGTCTGTTAAGCTCTGCCATTATCGCTACTGATAGAGGGGGGACCATTGAAGTCATCAATTGTGATGATTTGGGTGTTATCATTGAAGAAAATGTGCAGTCCTTAGCGCATGCTTTGAAGGATTTGGTAGCTGATGAGACTAAAAGGCTAGCTTTACAAGTTAATATCCATAAACAGATTTTAGAGAATTTTACTTGGACACAAACAGCTAAGCATGTGGAGAATATATTGAAAGGTATGCGATGAAGGTATAAAAAGATGTTCTGGAATTACCAAATAATGAAGTATATTGAAAAACATTCCAAAGTAAATTAACGCTCTCTATCAACTGTAATAGGATTAGGAAAGTTTAACATTTTGAGAGGACCCATTTGGTCTTCTCTTTTTAATAGTTGGGGCAATCAAAAACCGTTTTTTACACTTTTGGAATTTACTGAAACTATCGGCATTGTTTTTAAAGAATTTGATAAGGCTGTTAGTAGCATATTATTTTCTGTTCGATGATGGAAAAGAAGTGTTTTGAGTTCTTTTCTTGGTAATGAAATAAGAGTAACTGGTAACGTTCATAATGCTATTGAAACTCATCTGAAGAGGATTAGAGATTTTCTAGGATTTCAAATGCACCCGCAACATAGGACGATAAAATTGTTTATTACTGTGCTTGTGGCAATCTTATTGTATCAAAGTCCTGTAGTGTGTCTAAGCTTCATATTCGTGAGATTTTCTATTGAATTGATTCAAGATTTGTATCCGAATCCGTTTAACATGACGGAGATTCTACACAATGTGGAAGCGGTGTAGAATAATTTTAGCGTTAGGTGATGGTTATTTAGCCAATTTGTAGTAGGTGCAAAATTCTGACTTTGCTCGATTTCGTACCTTTTAGGGTAGCTTAGAAAGTGGTTTCAACTAATTAATTTGGTTCTTCTATCAGGGATATTGATGACATCTAAGGAGTTGAAATCTTGTACAATTAAACTCATTTTCTTTTAATAAATGTTGTTTAAGAAGAATAAGTAGCGAGAAGCTAGCTGATTCTAGGTCATAGTCAGTGTAATTCAAGTGAACGAGTACTCATACTATACTCATCAATGATGATTATTTGTCTCTAATTCTGAGGAAATTTAGGATAGAATCTTCGCTTTTCAATTTATAAGCTCAAGACTCACCTCCTTGATTCTCGAGTTACCTCCATAGGAGTTTTTCTAATGTGAGTATACTAGGTAGGGATTTTTTACTCTCAAAAAGCAACAAATATGGAAATTTTTCAAAAAATTCTGTTGTGCGGCTATTGCTTTTATTTGTTAAACTGTACAAAAGTGGTATTTGAAGCTATTAATTTTATGAGAGAGGGAATGCTTTAGAAAGTTTTTTCTACCAAAAATCCAATTGTTCTATAAAAAGACTGAATTTTTCCGTATGAAAATATTTCTTTTTATGCTAAAATAATATGAAGGTGGTACTATGATTAAAATCTTTGGTAAGGTTCGCTACCATTGGCAACCAGAGTTGGCCTGGGCAATCATTTATTGGTCTATGGCTGTGGCGCCAGTATTCATTGGTCTGTCGCTTTTGTATGAAAAAGCTAGGATTCCAAATGTGATTTTTATCCTCTTCTTGGTATTTATCCTGTTATTTGGAGCAGGCTTTCATCGTTATTTTGTATTGGAAGAAGCTGATTTGCGAATTGCTTCTGCAAATCCTTTTCGTAAGAATCGCATCTCGATTGCAAGTATAGAAAAAGTAGAGGTATCGATTCTTTCTATCACACTCTACTCTAACGATTATCCATCGGGCTTGTCCTTTTGTATGCGGAAATGGCCCAAGAAATATTTTATTAATGATTTGGCCCTTCATAGTCACTTCCAAGGTGAAGTAGAGCTGGTTGACCATTTAAAAAAACAAGATTACTTTGAAGTATATTATTCAGAAAAAGCCAAATCAGTCCGCTAAAATGGCTTTGGTTGGACAGGATTTGGCTGCAAGTAATAATTCTAATTGGTCTGGAAATTCTTTTTCTAGGGATGCTGGGTCGGATGCTAAAAGGACAATTCCGTCATCATCATAGTCAAATTCATTTGAGATGGTTTGGCAGAGGCCGCAAGCGATACATTTTTCTGGAATTAATTGAATTTTCATACCTATATTTTAACGATTTATAATAAAAAAGACAAGGAGAAGCATTATGTCACAGGAACCATGGAATGAAGAAATTTACGAAGCAACTGAAACCAGTCGCAAGAGTCGTTTGATGAAGGGCTATTCTAGTACGAAGGTATTTACAATATTAGCCGTTATTTTTGCGATAATTGTTTTGGGAATTATTATCACAGCACTTTATTTGTCAATGGGCGGCAGCAATACAAATTCAACAGAAGGTTTTTATAATCCAAGTGCTAGTTCTGCTGTAGCTAGTTCATCAACTGAAACGAGTACCTCATCATCTCCGACTGAATCAAGCGAGAGTACGGAAGCATTAACGGAAGCTTCTAGCGAAGAAACAACCCCTTCTTCCAGTAGCTCTTTGACGGATACAGGAGATGGTTCAACATTAACAGTTCAACCAGGTGAAGGTGTTGGGTCACTAGCTGCGCGTGCGGGGATTTCTATTGCCCAGTTAGAAAGTTTGAATCCTGAAAAGATGACAACTGGTTCTTGGTTGGCTCATCCTGGTGACGTTGTTCGGATTAAGTAAAAGGGGAAAGATGAAATCAATTCAAATTGCTATTGACGGCCCAGCTTCAAGTGGAAAATCGACGGTTGCTAAAATTATTGCAAAAAACTTTGGTTACACCTATCTGGACACAGGTGCCATGTACCGTGCGGTAACCTTGCTGGCTTTGGAAAACAAGCTAGGTGAGCAAGAAGTAGATGCTCTCCTTTCCTTGTTAGACAAAGAGCCTATTTCCTTTGGGAGAAGTGCGGACGGTCAGCAACAGGTCTTCCTTGGCCAACGTGATGTCAGCCTTGCCATTCGCGATAATGATGTGACCAACAACGTATCTTGGGTGTCTGCTCTGGCTCCAGTTCGTGAGAAGCTGGTCGATTTGCAGCAGCAGATTGCCCAAGCAGGTGGTATTGTTATGGACGGTCGTGACATCGGTACGGTTGTCTTACCTCAGGCAGAACTCAAGATTTTCCTGATTGCCTCAGTGGAAGAGCGTGCCCTTCGTCGTTTTAAGGAAAATACGGAACGTGGCATCGAGACAGACTTGGAAACCTTGAAAGAGGAGATTGCGGCGCGTGATTTGAAAGACAGTACCCGAGCAGTTTCTCCACTGAAAGCAGCAGATGATGCCATTACTTTCGATACGACAGGTGTGTCAATCGACGGCGTTGTTGCATTTATTTCAGAAAAAGCGAAAGAAATCCTTGACAGATAGTTTGGGACATGATAGAATAGTCGTATTGAGAAAAGCAGAAGTGAGAGCTTCTCGCCTTGCGACTAACGTTGTCTGGCCCTACATGTTCAAGATTTCTTCGGAAAGACTAATGATGTAGTGCGGACTTGTGTAGCAAGTCCGTTTCGTTTTTCTCGAAAAAAATAAAATGAGGTGAAAAGCCATAGCAAAGCAAGATTTGTTCATCAATGATGAAATTCGAGTGCGTGAAGTTCGTCTAATCGGTCTTGACGGTGAACAGTTAGGAATCAAACCACTTAACGAAGCCCAGTCATTAGCTGACGCAGCTAACGTTGATTTAGTATTGATTCAACCGCAAGCTAAACCACCTGTTGCGAAAATTATGGACTACGGTAAGTTCAAATTTGAGTATCAGAAGAAACAGAAAGAACAACGCAAAAAACAAAGTGTTGTCACTGTGAAAGAAGTTCGTCTCAGCCCAGTTATTGACAAGGGGGATTTCGAGACTAAGCTTCGTAATGCCCGTAAGTTCCTTGAAAAAGGGAACAAGGTCAAAGTATCAATCCGCTTTAAAGGTCGGATGATTACCCATAAGGAAGTTGGAGCGAAAGTATTAGCGGAGTTCGCTGAAGCAACGCAAGACATTGCGATTATCGAACAACGTGCTAAGATGGACGGACGTCAAATGTTTATGCAATTGGCCCCAGCTTCAGACAAAAAATAAGCTTTTTAGCAAAAGGAGAATATCATGCCAAAACAAAAAACTCACCGCGCATCAGCTAAACGTTTCAAACGTACAGGTTCTGGTGGATTGAAACGCTTCCGCGCATATACTTCACACCGTTTCCACGGTAAAACTAAAAAACAACGTCGTCACCTTCGTAAAGCAGGTATGGTACATGCTGGTGACTTTAAGCGTATCAAGTCAATGCTTACACAAATGCGCTAAGCACTGATACTGTACTACTATTATTTGAATTATTTGGAGGAAAATTAAATGGCACGTGTTAAAGGTGGCGTTGTTTCTCGTAAACGCCGTAAACGTATTTTAAAATTAGCTAAAGGTTACTATGGAGCTAAACATCTCTTGTTCCGCACTGCGAAAGAACAAGTAATGAACTCTTACTACTATGCATACCGTGACCGCCGTCAGAAAAAACGTGATTTCCGTAAATTGTGGATCACTCGTATCAATGCGGCTGCTCGTATGAACGGTTTGTCATACTCACAATTGATGCACGGTTTGAAATTGGCAGAAATCGAAGTAAACCGCAAAATGCTTGCTGACTTGGCAGTAAATGATGCAGCAGCTTTCACTGCTCTTGCAGATGCTGCTAAAGCAAAACTTGGAAAATAATCTTTGAATATTTTCAAAAGACTGGCTTTGAACTGACCCCAAAAAATTGGACAAATAATTATTGAAAGGATTTAGTTCTGTATTGGACAGGACTAAGTCCTTTTAATTTTGCTTTTATTCGTTTGTTGTTGTAGTAAAAAATATAATCTGTAATA
>NZ_JAGFUX010000005.1 GCF_017601095.1 Streptococcus suis
AGACTCAGTAGTTAAGTGACGATAGCCTAGGAGATACACCTGTTCCCATGCCGAACACAGCAGTTAAGCCCTAGAACGCCTGAAGTAGTTGGGGGTTGCCCCCTGTGAGATACGGTAGTCGCTTAGCAAATAGGGAGTTTAGCTCAGCTGGGAGAGCATCTGCCTTACAAGCAGAGGGTCAGCGGTTCGATCCCGTTAACTCCCATTTTAAGCGGGTGTAGTTTAGTGGTAAAACTACAGCCTTCCAAGCTGTTGTCGCGAGTTCGATTCTCGTCACCCGCTTTGAACTAAATAGGTTCTACCCAAACTTTTGTTTGGGCGCGTAGCTCAGATGGTTAGAGCGCACGCCTGATAAGCGTGAGGTCGGTGGTTCGATTCCACTCGTGCCCATATATGGTCCGTTGGTCAAGGGGTTAAGACACCGCCTTTTCACGGCGGTAACACGGGTTCGAATCCCGTACGGACTATATTTTTTGGAGGATTACCCAAGTCCGGCTGAAGGGAACGGTCTTGAAAACCGTCAGGCGTGTAAAAGCGTGCGTGGGTTCGAATCCCACATCCTCCTTATTACTAACGCGGGATGGAGCAGCTAGGTAGCTCGTCGGGCTCATAACCCGAAGGTCGTAGGTTCAAATCCTGCTCCCGCAATTTGGCTCGGTAGCTCAGTTGGTAGAGCAATGGATTGAAGCTCCATGTGTCGGCGGTTCGATTCCGTCTCGCGCCATTAATTTAATATTTTGGAGAGATAGCGAAGAGGCTAAACGCGGCGGACTGTAAATCCGCTCCTTCGGGTTCGGGGGTTCGAATCCCTCTCTCTCCATACCTTTACGGGCATAGTTTAAAGGTAGAACTAAGGTCTCCAAAACCTTCAGTGTGGGTTCAATTCCTACTGCCCGTGTAGATGGCGGGTGTGGTGAAGTGGTTAACACATCAGATTGTGGCTCTGACATTCGGGGGTTCGATTCCCCTCACTCGCCTATTTTATTGATGGGGTATCGCCAAGCGGTAAGGCAAGGGACTTTGACTCCCTCATTCGTTGGTTCGAATCCAGCTACCCCAGTTACAACTATATGCCGGCGTGGCGGAATTGGCAGACGCGCTGGACTCAAAATCCAGTGTCCGCAAGGACGTGCCGGTTCGACCCCGGCCGCCGGTATAGTTGAAAAGAACTTTCAAGTTTTTCTTGAAAGTTCTTTCTTTTTGCTTGCATTTTCATTTTTTTATGATATACTTAACAAGTTAACAATTAATTGATTAAGGAAATACTTATGAGTAAGCTTGCACATTTAATAGAGATCAAATTACAGGAGATTATCCTGAGTTCTGAAAATCATTTGGAAATTTTGGTTGGGTCTTGCCAGAGTCAAGAAACGCTGACTAATACACAGGAACATATCTTGATGTTGATTGAGAATAAGTCGTATACTAGTTCTGAGATTGCTAAGGAATTAGGGGTTAGCCAGGCTGCTATTACCAAGGCTGTTAAATCTTTGTTGGCAAAAGATATGTTGATGGGGATGCGGGATGAAAAGGATGCACGTATCATTCGGTATCAGTTGACTGATAAGGCCAAGCCAATTGCTTTAGAACATGCGCACCATCATGAATTGACGATTGCTACTTATGACGAAGTATTGGCTGCATATAGCCAAGAGGAACAAGAGATTATTGGTCGTTTTTTGACTGATTTAGTTGGGAAAATTAAAAAGTAATGAGATATATCACTGTTGAAGACTTATCTTTTTCATATGAACAAGAACCGGTCTTAGAGCACATCCATTATCATTTGGATAGTGGAGAATTTGTAACACTTACTGGGGAGAATGGAGCAGCAAAGTCGACTTTGATTCGTGCGACGCTGGGAATTTTGAATCCCTTGTCTGGCTCTGTTGTGATTTCTGATAAGCGTATTTCGGGTAAGAAATTGCGGATGGCCTATCTTCCACAGCAGATTGCTAGCTTTAATGCTGGTTTTCCAAGTACTGTTTTGGAATTTGTTCGTTCGGGGCGTTACCCAAGGCAGGGTTGGTTTAGACGGTTGACGGCTCACGATGAGGAACATGTGAAGAAGAGTTTGGAATCGGTTGGTATGTGGGATCATCGAGATAAAAAACTGGGTTCACTGAGCGGTGGACAAAAGCAACGGGCTGTCATTGCTCGGATGTTTGCATCTGATCCGGATATTTTCATTCTGGATGAGCCGACTACTGGCATGGACAGCGGTACCAAGGATGCTTTTTATAAGTTAATGCACCATTCTGCTAAGAAGCATGGAAAGGCTGTTTTGATGATTACTCATGATCCTGATGAGTTGAGTCGATATGCAGATCGCAATATTCATTTGGTTCGTGATCAGGCTTCTCCTTGGCGCTGTTTCAATGTTCATGATGCGGAATTAGAATCGGAGGTAGGCCATGTTTGATCTGTCTATTTTCCAGTATGATTTCATGCAGCGGGCTTTTTTGGCAATTATTGCCATGAGTTTGTTTTCGCCAATCCTGGGTGTTTTTCTCATTCTTAGAAGACAGAGTTTGATGTCAGATACCCTTAGTCACGTTTCCTTAGCAGGTGTAGCGTTTGGTTTGGTTTTGGGGATTTCTCCGACTGTGTCAACATTACTTGTTGTGGTTGTGGCAGCAGTCTTTCTTGAGTACTTGCGGACGATCTATAAAAACTTTATGGAAATCGGTACGGCAATCTTGATGTCTACAGGTCTGGCTATTTCCCTTATTGTCATGAATAAGTCTGGCGGCAAGTCGAGTTTGAGTTTAGATCAATATCTATTTGGATCGATTGTCACTATTAGCCAGGAACAGGTCTGGGCTTTGTTTGGCATTGCAGTTGCGGTTATCTTGTTGACCCTTCTCTTCCTACGTCCTATGTATATCTTGACTTTTGATGAGGATACAGCTTTTGTGGACGGTTTACCAGTACGTGCCATGTCTATTGCCTTTAATGTGGTGACAGGTGTCGCCATTGCCCTGATGATTCCTGCGGCTGGTGCCCTCTTGGTATCGACCATCATGGTCTTGCCTGCAGCCATTGCGCTTCGTCTAGGGAAAAATTTTAAGTCGGTGATTGTAATCGGAATGTCGATTGGTTTCTTTGGAATGGTCACTGGTTTGTTGACATCTTACTATGCTGAAACACCTGCAAGTGCCAGCATTACCTTGATTTTTATTAGTATTTTCTTATTGGTGAATCTAGTAGCCAAGTTTAAAAAATAGGAGGAATTATGAAAAAATTAGCTCTTTTAGGTTTGGGATTATCGTTCTTCGCCTTGTCTGCCTGTGGTAATAGCACAGCTTCTCAAAATGATGAGTTGAACATCGTGACCACCTTTTATCCTGTCTATGAGTTTACCAAACAGGTTGTGGGTGAGGAAGGAACCGTTGACCTTTTGATTGAAGCGGGTACAGAAGTTCATGACTTTGAGCCGTCTGCCAAGGACATTGCCGTTATTCAAGAAGCGGATACCTTTGTCTATGAAAATGAAAACATGGAAACCTGGGTTCCAGATGTACTGAATACTATTGATACAGATGAGGTTAGTTTCATAAAGGCGACGGAGGGAATGTTGCTCTTGCCTGGTAGCGAGGAAGAAGAACATGACCATGCTGAAGGGGAAGAACATAACCATGCATATGACCCACACGTTTGGTTGTCGCCGGAACGTTCCATTACCTTGGTAGAAACCATTCGGGATGGTTTGATTGCCCAGTATCCTGAGAAAAAAGCTGTTTTTGAAGAAAATGCAGCAGCCTATATTGAAAAGCTAGAAGCTCTGCATTCTCAATATACAGAAACTTTGTCAGCTGCTAAGCAAAAATATTTTGTCACCCAGCATACTGCCTTTGCTTATTTGGCTTTGGATTATGGTTTGCACCAAGTGTCGATCACAGGTGTCTCTGCAGACCAAGAGCCTACGGCAACTCGTTTGGCGGAATTGACCGAATACATCAAGACCTATGGCATCAAGTACATCTATTTTGAAGAGAATGCATCTTCAGCAGTAGCAGAAACCTTGGCAAAAGAAACTGGCGTGGAACTGGACGTTTTGGATACGCTTGAGAGTGTAACGACAGAAGCTATGGATAGTGGTGAGGATTATATTTCCATCATGGAAGCAAACTTGGCGGCTTTGGAAAAAACAACCAGCCAAGCTGGTGTAGAGATCTTGCCAGAAGAGGGTGCGGAAACGGCTCAGACGGTTTACAATGGTTATTTTGAAGATTCTGCGGTAAAAGACCGCACTTTGTCAGATTATGCCGGGGAGTGGCAGTCTGTTTACCCATATTTGCTCGATGGTACGCTTGATCAAGTTTGGGATTACAAGGCGAAAATTAAAGGTGATATGACAGCTGAAGAGTATAAGGCATACTACGACACAGGTTACAAGACAGACGTTGATCAAATCAACATTACAGATAATACCATGGAGTTTCTAGTTGGAGACAAGTCTTACAAGTATACTTATAAGTACGTGGGTTATGAAATTTTGACTTATAAAAAAGGTAACCGTGGTGTTCGTTTCTTATTTGAAGCAACGGATCCAAATGCTGGTGATTACAAGTATGTGCAATTCAGTGACCACAATATTGCTCCTGTTAAGACAGGTCACTTCCATATCTATTTTGGTGGAGAGAGCCAAGAAAAACTATTGGAAGAATTGGAAAACTGGCCGACCTACTATCCAGTTGGTTTGACTGGTTTGGAAATTGGTCAGGAAATGCTGGCTCACTAACATAGGAAAATCGACCGAGTATCTTGCTCGGTCTTTCTTCTTGACATTTTTTGACTACAAATGTAGACTTATTGTAGAAATGTGATTGGAGGTGAATGTGTGGAACAGACAATTTCTGCTGCGGAGTGGCAGGTCATGCGAGTTCTGTGGGCCTATCCTGGTGCGACTTCCCAGGAAATTATTCAGGCCTTGCAGGAAGGCTTTGATTGGCAGGCGACGACCATTAAGACACTTTTAGGTCGTTTGCGGAAGAAAAACTATCTGAGAATGGATAAGGAAACCAGCAAGTACCACTATTATCCGCGAATCAGTGAAGAGGAGCATTTGCAGGGGCAGGTGGAACTCTTACTAGCTACCATCTGTTCCACAAAACAGGGGCAGTTGGTTGAAAACTTGCTAGACACAGGGACATTTTCCCAAAAAAGCCTAGAAAATCTAGCTAGCAAAATTTCTCAGCTACAAAAGACTGCACCTGAGCGAATCGCTTGTCAGTGCTTGGCGGGACAATGTACCTGTGGTCATCATGCAAAAGGAGATTGAATATGAAGCAAACTTTGAAATTGAAAAATTTATCTTGTCAAAATTGTGTCAAACACGTGACCAATCATCTCTTAGATTTGGACGGAGTGGTAGAAGTGAAAATCCAGCTGGATCAGCAGTTGGCGGAAGTGGAAACTTCAGTGGCCTACGATTTGGAGGCCTACCAAGAGGTGTTGGATGATACTATCTACGGAGTTGAAGAGTTGATATAAGCGAAAAAGCAGCCGTCGGGCTGCTTTTTATAATGCTTTGAGAAATCTATGCAGGTCCAGTTGCACTTGTGCAAGGGAAATCTGATCCCAGAAACCATCTTCTTGAAAGCGTGGAATGAGGTGGACATGGAAATGGGTGCCGACATCAAACAAGCGGTCATTGCAAGCTATGGTCACACCGTCAATCGCTAATTCCTGACAGAGTTTTTCAGTCAAAAAGACTTCCAAGTCCGATAATTCGTAGCGAACAACAGGTGGGACTTGGCTGAGCGTGTCATAGTGGTCTTTGCTGATAATCAGTAGATGCCCCGTTTGAACAGGGTCAATATCCCAGACGACCTTGAAATGCTCCGTCTGGTAGAGAATATCTTCTTCTTTGAGTTGGTGGCAAAAAATGCAGGTCATGGCTGTTCTCCTATTGATAGAACAAAAGGAAATCACATAGGATTTCCTTGAAAAACACTAATAAGTCAACACAGAATATTTCTTCTTACCACGACGGATAACGGTCAGCTCGCCGTCAATCTTGTCGCTGTCAGAAAGGGTATAGTCCAAGTCTTGTACACGTTCACCATTGACATAGATGGCACCATTTTGCACATCTTCACGAGCTTGGCGTTTTGAGTTGACAATACCAGAGGTAACCAAGAGTTCAACGATGTTAAGGTTGTCTTCAGCCTGAACAGCGTAGTTTGGAACGTTGCTGAGACCCTGCTTGAGCTCTTTTGCGGACAGGTTTTTGATGTTGCCTGCGAACAATTGCTCGGTAATGTTAAGGGCTTGGTTATAAGCCTCTTCACCGTGAACCAATGTCACGACTTCCTTAGCCAAAATTTTCTGAGCCAGACGTTCATGACGGGCAGCGTCAAATTCTTCTTCAATCTTAGAAATCTCATCTAATGACAAGAAAGTAAAGATTTTCAAGAAACGAACGGCATCGTCATCCATGACATTGAGCCAGAATTGGTACATTTCGTAAGGGGAAGTCTTGTCGGCATCCAACCAAACGGCGTTGCCTTCTGACTTACCAAATTTCTTACCTGTCGAGTCGGTGATAAGCGGAACAGTCATCACGTGGCCAGACTTGTCAGCCTTGCGGCGAAGCAACTCGGTACCTGCTGTCATGTTGCCCCACTGGTCAGAACCACCGATTTGCAGGGTCACATTGTGCTTGTCATTGAGTTCGTAGAAGTCATAACCCTGCATGATTTGGTAGGCAAACTCGGTGTAGGAAATCCCTGTTTCAATCCGTTTTTTCACAGAGTCTTTGCTCATCATGTAGTTGACTGTGTAGTATTTACCGACATCACGAAGGAAGTCAATAAAGCTGATGCCTGAGAACCAGTCGTAGTTGTTGACCATTTCAGCCTTGTTGTCACCATTTTCAAAATCCAAGAAGCGAGAGAGCTGACCTTGGATTTTTGTTACCCAACCGTCCACGGTGTCTTTGGTTTGCAAGCTGCGCTCCGCATCCTTGAAGGAAGGATCGCCAATCAGACCAGTCGCACCGCCGACGAGGGCGTAAGGCTTGTGACCAGCCAACTGCAAACGACGACTAGTTAAAATCGCTACCAAGTGACCCAAGTGCAAGCTGTCAGCTGTTGGGTCGTATCCTGTGTAATAAGAAACCCGTCCTTCTGTCAATGCTTTTACCAAGGCTTCTTCGTCTGTCGTTTGAAAGACCAAGCCACGAGCTTTTAGTTCTTCAAAAATGTTCATGTGTTTCTCCTTAAATGTCGATGCGAAATCACATCTAACCAATAAAAATTATCCCTATTATACCATGAAATTGCTGAAAATACAGACTTTTTGGTATAATGGATAGGATAAGGAGTTTTTTATGTCTAAAAACAAGAAAAACAGTCCAAAAGAGCCTTTGAACTTTACAGGACGTGACTGGATAAGTGTTCTTTTGAGAAGTATGAAATTGATGGTCAATTCCATCACCGTTATCCTTGGCTTAATCGGGGTATTTGGTGTGGGGGTTGGTTTAGGTTACATCGGCAGTCTTTTTGATTCAGTTGAAGTACCGGAATCAACGGAATTGGTTTCGGAAGTGACACAATTGACAAGGATTTCAACGGTCACCTATCAAGATGGGACCTTGGTGTCGGAGGTCAATTCGGATTTGCTGCGTACACCAGTTGAGAGTGCTCAAATTTCGGATTACCTCAAGCAAGCGGTCATTGCAACAGAAGATGAGACCTTTGAGAGCCACAATGGTGTCGTACCTAAGGCTGTGATTCGGGCTGCCCTGGGTTCAATTGGATTTGGTTCTACAAGTGGTGGTTCGACCTTGACCCAGCAGTTGATTAAACAGCAGCTAGTAGGGGATGCGCCGACCTTCACTCGAAAGGCAAATGAGATTGTATCAGCCCTTGCTTTAGAACGAACCATGACCAAGGACGAAATCTTAACAACCTATCTCAATGTCTCGCCTTTCGGTCGTAATAACCAAGGGAAGAACATCGCAGGGGTAGAAGAGGCGGCCCAAGGGATTTTTGGAAAACCTGCAAGTGAGTTGACAGTACCGCAAGCGGCCTTTATTGCTGGTCTGCCACAGAGTCCGATTGTTTACTCACCTTACTCATCTGATGGTAGCCTGAAATCCGCTGAAAATATGAGCTATGGACTCGCCCGTTACAAGGATGTTTTGTACAACATGTACCGTGCGGAATATCTGACCAAGGAAGAATACGAAACTTATCAAGCCTATGACATTACGCAGGATTTCCTTGCTCCGAACCCTGTCACGACTGATACCAAGGACTTCTTGTATTACGCTGTTATGGATGAGGCCAAGGAGCGGATGTATGACTACTTGGTGACGCGTGACAAGGTATCAGAGTCAGATTTGAAAAATGACGAAACGATTGCAGCTTATAGAGAAATGGCTGTAGAAGAGTTGAGTCTAGGTGGTTACGTCATAAAAAGTACTGTCAATAAAACCATCTATGACGCCATGCAAGCAGCAGTTGCGAATTATGGGTATATACTTGACGATGGAGGAGCTTTGGTTGAAACCGGGTCAGTTCTCCTGGACAATAAAACTGGTGCAGTTTTAGGTTTTATTGGTGGCAGAGACTATTCACAAAATCAAAATAACCATGCCTTTAATACATTGCGCTCACCAGCTTCTACGATAAAACCTATTCTTGCTTATGGTATTGCAATTGATCAGGGGTTGATGGGGTCTGCAAGTGTGTTGTCAGATTATCCAACAACTTTTTCAAGCGGTGAACAAATTATGCACGTCAATAGTGTTGGTACTGGGAAAATAGATTTACAGACTGCGCTTAATCGGTCTGTGAATATACCAGTATTTTGGACGTATAAGTTGTTGCAACAATCAGGTGTAGATGTCCAAAGTTATATGGAAAAAATGAACTATCAAATTTCTACTTATGATATTGAAAGCCTTCCACTTGGGGGTGGTGTAGAAGTCTCTGTGGCGACAAATACAAATGCATATCAAACCTTAGCAAATGGAGGTGTATACAACGAACAGTATATAGTTGAAAGCATCACAGCCCCAGATGGTACAGTTATTTATCAACATACAGCCGCACCAGTTCAGGTTTACTCTAAAGCTACGTCTAGCATTATGATGCATTTGTTAAAAGGGGTTATTTCGTCTGGAGTGACAACAAACTATGCTAGTTGGATGAAGTCAATAAATCCTCAAATTATGGCAGGGACAGATATCGTTGGAAAGACAGGTACTAGTAGTGGTGCAGCAGATGCTTGGTTGATGTTAGCAACACCCCAAATTACATTGGGAACATGGGCTGGATATGACGATAATACAAGAATGGCTGATTTCGCTAGTTATAATGATAATCCACATTTTGTTGCTTATTTAACAAATGCCATCTATAATGCGGACGCTAGTTTGTTCCAAGGACGCTTTGAAATGGATGACTCCGTAATCTCCTCTAGTGTGGTGGCTTCGACAGGTCAACGTCCAGGAAGTGTTCAGGTCAATGGTTTTACCTACAATGTTTCAGGAGCTATGACAACGAGTTACTGGGCTAAGAATGGAGCGCCTACAGCGAGCTATAAGTTTATGATTGGCGGAACAGATAGCGACTATGCAACAGCTTGGAATTCCCTCTTTGGCTCGCAGACAAGAAGAAACAGTAGTTCTTCATCGAGTCGCTCTTCTTCATCAGGTGCCTCCAGAAATAGTTCTTCGTCAGAGACATCCACATCTTCTGACACAGAAACTTCAACGGCGAATGATGACGAATAATCTTGCAAGTTTGCAGAAAATATGGTAAAATAGATTAAATTATTTGTCGTGTGTCTTGGTTGAAATATTGTCCAATCAAGGCTTACAGCAGTTAAATCATACTTGAACAAGGAAGATTTAACTGCTCTTTTTGTGTCTATTTGATGGATTTTTAGGAATTGTAATGCATTCTTAAAGATTCTAAAAATTCTAACAAAAGGCAAATGTGTTTGATTTTGCAAAAAATCAATAGAAAAATAGAGGAGAATTAACTTGGCAGGACATGACGTTCAATACGGGAAACATCGTACCCGTCGTAGTTTTTCAAGAATCAAGGAAGTTCTTGATTTACCAAATTTGATTGAAATCCAAACGGATTCTTTCCAGGATTTTCTTGACCATGGCTTGAAGGAAGTCTTTGAAGATGTGCTTCCGGTTTCTAACTTTACAGAAACCATGGAATTGGAATTTGTTGGTTACGAATTAAAGGAACCAAAATATAGCTTGGAAGAGGCGCGTGCACACGATGCTAACTATTCTGCACCAATTTTCGTTACCTTCCGTTTGATCAACAAGGAAACAGGTGAAATTAAAACCCAAGAGGTCTTCTTCGGTGAATTCCCAATCATGACTGAGATGGGTACCTTCATCATCAACGGTGCAGAGCGGATTATCGTTTCTCAGTTGGTTCGTTCACCAGGTGTCTACTTCAATGATAAAGTAGATAAGAACGGTAAAGTAGGTTATGGTTCAACGGTTATCCCTAACCGTGGTGCTTGGTTGGAATTGGAAACAGATTCAAAAGATATTGCCTACACTCGTATCGACCGTACGCGTAAGATTCCATTTACAACGCTGGTGCGTGCTCTTGGTTTCTCAGGTGATGATGAAATCTTCGATATCTTTGGTGATAGCGAATTGGTACGCAACACTATCGAGAAAGATATTCATAAAAATCCAGCGGATTCTCGTACAGATGAAGCCCTCAAGGAAATCTATGAGCGTCTTCGTCCAGGTGAACCAAAGACAGCTGAAAGCTCTCGTAGCCTTTTGACAGCTCGTTTCTTTGATCCACGTCGTTACGACTTGGCGCCTGTTGGTCGTTACAAGATTAATAAAAAACTCAACCTCCGTACTCGCTTGCTCAATCAAACGCTGGCAGAACATGTCATTAACGGTGAAACAGGCGAAATCGTCTTGGAAGCTGGTACTATCTTGAACCGGGATGTTTTGGACCGTATCGAAGACCAGTTTGATGAGCTCAACTTGGTGGAATATATTCCAAATGACTCAGCTGTTTTAACTGAGCCGGTTCTCTTGCAGAAATTCAAGATTGTGGCACCAAAAGATCCAGATCGTGTAGTCACTGTGATTGGTAATGCTAATCCAGCAGAAAACGTACGTACAGTAACACCTGCGGATATCTTGGCTGAAATGAGCTACTTCCTCAACTTGGCTGAGGGTCTTGGTCGTGTAGATGATATTGACCACTTGGGTAACCGTCGTATTCGTGCCGTTGGTGAATTGCTTGCCAACCAAGTACGTATCGGTTTGACTCGTATGGAACGGAACTTGCGTGAGCGTATGTCTGTTCAAGACAATGAAGTATTGACTCCACAACAAATCATCAATATCCGTCCTGTTACAGCTGCGATTAAAGAATTCTTTGGTTCATCACAGTTGTCACAGTTCATGGACCAACACAACCCACTTTCTGAGTTGTCTCACAAACGCCGTTTGTCAGCCTTGGGACCTGGTGGTTTGACCCGTGACCGCGCTGGTTATGAGGTGCGAGACGTTCACTACACCCATTATGGCCGTATGTGTCCGATTGAAACGCCTGAGGGACCAAACATCGGTTTGATTAACAACTTGTCTTCCTATGGTCACCTCAACAAGTATGGTTTCATTCAAACACCATACCGCAAGATCGATCGTGCAACTGGTACAGTAACGAACGAAATCGTTTGGTTGACAGCAGATGAAGAAGATGCCTATATCGTAGCTCAATCGACTTCACCACTTGATGAACACAACCGTTTCGTTGATAAGATTGTTATGGGACGTCATCAAGGTAACAACCAGGAATTCCCAGCAGATTCAGCGGACTTCATGGACGTTTCACCGAAACAGGTAGTTGCCGTTGCGACAGCATGTATTCCTTTCTTGGAAAACGATGACTCCAACCGTGCCCTCATGGGTGCCAACATGCAACGTCAGGCTGTTCCATTGATTGATCCAAAAGCACCTTACGTTGGTACTGGAATGGAATACCAGGCTGCTCACGACTCAGGTGCGGCAATTATCGCTCAACACGATGGTAAGGTTGTTTACGCAGATGCGGACAAGGTAGAAGTGCGTCGTGAAGATGGATCGCTTGATGTCTACCACATTTCTAAATTCCGTCGTTCAAACTCAGGTACGGCCTACAACCAACGTACCCTTGTAAAAGTGGGCGACATCGTAGAAAAAGGCGACTTCATCGCAGATGGACCTTCTATGGAAAATGGGGAAATGGCTCTTGGTCAAAACCCTATCGTTGCCTACATGACGTGGGAAGGTTATAACTTCGAGGATGCGGTTATCATGTCTGAACGCCTTGTGAAAGATGATGTCTATACATCTGTTCACTTAGAAGAATACGAATCAGAAACACGCGATACCAAGTTAGGCCCTGAAGAAATTACTCGTGAAATTCCAAACGTTGGTGAAGATGCTCTTCGCAACTTGGATGAAATGGGTATTATCCGTATCGGTGCTGAAGTTAAAGAAGGCGACATTCTTGTTGGTAAAGTCACACCAAAAGGTGAAAAAGATCTTTCTGCTGAAGAGCGCCTCTTGCACGCAATCTTCGGTGACAAGTCACGTGAAGTACGGGATACTTCTCTTCGTGTGCCTCACGGTGCCGATGGTGTCGTTCGTGATGTGAAAATCTTTACCCGTGCCAACGGTGATGAATTGCAATCAGGTGTTAACATGTTGGTTCGTGTT
The DNA here is from genome assembly GCF_017601095.1 of Streptococcus suis. Taxonomy (GTDB): domain Bacteria; phylum Bacillota; class Bacilli; order Lactobacillales; family Streptococcaceae; genus Streptococcus; species Streptococcus suis_Z. Next base: position 12,719 of record NZ_JAGFUX010000005.1, read on the forward strand.
TACATCGCTCAAAAACGTAAGATCAAGGTCGGAGATAAGATGGCCGGTCGTCACGGTAACAAGGGTGTCGTTTCACGTATTGTACCTGTTGAGGATATGCCATATCTTCCAGACGGAACACCAGTTGACATCATGTTGAACCCACTCGGGGTGCCATCACGTATGAACATCGGTCAGGTTATGGAACTTCACTTGGGTATGGCGGCTCGCAACTTGGGCATTCATATCGCAACACCAGTTTTCGATGGTGCAAGTTCAGAAGACCTCTGGTCAACTGTTAAAGAAGCAGGTATGGACTCAGATGCTAAGACCATTCTTTACGATGGTCGTACAGGTGAGCCATTTGACAACCGTGTGTCTGTCGGTGTCATGTACATGATCAAGCTTCACCACATGGTTGATGATAAACTTCATGCCCGCTCAGTCGGACCATACTCACTCGTTACCCAACAGCCACTCGGAGGTAAGGCTCAGTTTGGTGGACAGCGTTTCGGTGAGATGGAGGTTTGGGCCCTTGAAGCCTATGGTGCTTCAAACGTCCTCCAAGAAATCTTGACTTACAAGTCAGATGATGTGACAGGCCGTCTTAAAGCTTATGAAGCCATCACAAAAGGTAAACCAATTCCAAAACCAGGTGTTCCAGAATCATTCCGCGTTCTTGTCAAAGAATTGCAATCACTTGGTTTGGATATGCGTGTCCTTGATGAAGATGATAATGAAGTAGAATTGCGTGACCTAGATGAAGGTGAAGATGATGATATCATCCACGTAGATGATCTTGAAAAAGCACGTGCAAAAGCAGCAGCTGACGCAGCGGCAGCCTTTGCAGCAGAAGAGGCAGCAGGAAAAGAATAATCAAAATGAAGGAATCGGTTGGTCCTATTCCCTTTTTAAGAGGAAAGAAGGACCAACTGAGGACTTCGGTTTGATGACTGGGAGGAGAACAGAGTTCTGCTTCCAGCGACCTGATGTCAATGATTCAAGAATTTGAGGTGTGACTCATCCACCTCTCACAAGAAAAGAAAGGGATTATTAGTGGTTGACGTAAATCGATTTAAAAGTATGCAAATCACGTTAGCTTCACCCAATAAGGTCCGCTCATGGTCTTATGGTGAGGTTAAAAAACCTGAAACAATCAACTATCGTACACTTAAGCCAGAACGAGATGGACTTTTTGATGAAGTGATTTTTGGTCCAACAAAAGACTGGGAGTGTTCATGTGGAAAATACAAGCGAATCCGTTACAAAGGTATCGTTTGTGACCGCTGTGGTGTTGAAGTAACTCGTGCCAAGGTACGCCGTGAGCGTATGGGCCACATTGAGTTGAAAGCTCCAATCTCACATATCTGGTATTTTAAAGGTATTCCAAGCCGTATGGGCTTGACCTTGGATATGAGCCCACGTGCTCTTGAGGAAGTTATTTACTTCGCCGCTTATGTGGTCATCGATCCAAAAGAAACGCCACTTGAGCACAAATCCATCATGACAGAACGTGAATACCGTGAGCGTTTGCGTGAATACGGTCATGGTTCATTTGTTGCCAAAATGGGTGCTGAAGCTATTCAAGACCTCTTGAAGCAGGTAGATCTTCCAAAAGAAATCGCAGCTCTTAAAGAAGAGTTAAAAACTGCAACTGGGCAAAAACGGATTAAAGCAGTTCGTCGCTTGGATGTACTCGATGCCTTCTACAAATCTGGTAACAAGCCTGAGTGGATGATTCTCAACATCCTTCCTGTTATTCCACCAGATTTGCGTCCGATGGTTCAGTTGGATGGTGGTCGTTTTGCCGCATCTGACTTGAACGAACTCTACCGCCGTGTAATCAACCGTAACAACCGTTTGGCTCGTCTCTTGGAACTTAACGCTCCAGGTATCATCGTACAAAACGAAAAACGGATGTTGCAAGAAGCTGTGGATGCTTTGATTGACAACGGTCGCCGTGGTCGTCCAATTACAGGACCAGGTAGCCGTCCGCTCAAATCACTCAGCCACATGCTCAAAGGTAAGCAAGGGCGTTTCCGTCAAAACTTGCTGGGTAAGCGTGTTGACTTCTCAGGACGTTCCGTTATCGCTGTCGGTCCAACATTGAAAATGTACCAATGTGGTGTGCCACGTGAAATGGCAATCGAGCTCTTCAAACCGTTTGTCATGCGTGAAATCGTTGCCCGTGATATTGCTGGTAACGTAAAAGCTGCAAAACGTTTGATTGAGCGTGGTGATGACCGTATTTGGGATATCTTGGAAGAAGTGATCAAAGAACACCCAGTTCTTTTGAACCGCGCACCTACCCTTCACCGTTTGGGGATCCAGGCTTTTGAGCCAGTTCTGATTGACGGTAAAGCCCTTCGTTTGCACCCGCTTGTCTGTGAAGCCTACAACGCCGACTTTGACGGTGACCAGATGGCCATTCACGTTCCATTGTCAGAAGAAGCACAAGCAGAAGCACGTATCCTTATGCTTGCTGCAGAGCATATCTTGAACCCTAAAGATGGTAAGCCAGTCGTAACACCATCTCAGGATATGGTTTTGGGTAACTACTACTTGACCATGGAAGATGCTGGTCGTGAAGGTGAAGGTATGGTCTTCAAGGATGCGGATGAGGCTGTTATGGCTTACCGAAATGGCTATGTTCACTTGCATACTCGTGTAGGTATCGCAACAGATAGCCTGGACAAACCTTGGAAAGACAACCAAAAACACAAGATTATGATGACAACTGTCGGAAAAATCTTGTTTAACGCGATTATGCCTGAAGGACTTCCTTACTTGCAAGAGCCCAACAACGCTAACTTGACAGAAGGAACTCCTGATAAATACTTCTTGGAACCAGGTTCAGATATCAAGGCTGCTATTGCAGCATTGCCAATCAACCCACCATTCAAGAAGAAAAATCTTGGTAACATCATCGCTGAAATCTTCAAGCGTTTCCGTACAACTGAAACATCAGCCCTCCTTGACCGTTTGAAAGACTTGGGTTACTATCACTCAACACTTGCTGGTTTGACAGTGGGGATTGCCGATATCCCAGTTATCGACAACAAGGCTGAAATCATTGAAGAATCTCACGAGCGTGTCGAACAAATCAAGAAACAATTCCGTCGTGGTATGATTACCGATGATGAGCGTTACGCAGCTGTTACAGATGAGTGGCGTTCCGCTAAGGAAAAATTGGAGAAACGCCTAGTTGAAAAACAAGATCCTAAGAACCCAATCGTTATGATGATGGACTCTGGTGCCCGTGGTAACATCTCTAACTTCTCCCAGTTGGCCGGTATGCGTGGTCTGATGTCAGCTCCGAACGGACGTATCATGGAATTGCCAATCTTGTCTAACTTCCGTGAAGGTCTTTCGGTATTGGAAATGTTCTTCTCAACTCACGGTGCCCGTAAGGGTATGACGGATACGGCCTTGAAGACAGCCGATTCAGGTTACTTGACTCGTCGTTTGGTTGACGTTGCCCAAGATGTCATCATTCGTGAAGATGACTGTGGAACAGACCGTGGTCTTGACATCCGTTCAATCACAGATGGCAAGGAAATGATCGAGCCACTTGAAGAGCGTTTACAAGGTCGTTACAGCAAGAAAACTGTTAAACACCCTGAAACTGGTGCCGTTATCATTGGTCCAAACCAATTGATTACCGAAGACATTGCTCGTGAAATTGTCAATGCAGGTGTGGAACAAGTCACTATCCGTAGCGTATTTACATGTAACACCCGTCACGGTGTCTGCCGTCATTGTTATGGTATCAACTTGGCAACAGGTGATGCGGTTGAAGTGGGTGAAGCAGTTGGTACAATCGCTGCCCAATCGATCGGTGAGCCTGGTACACAGCTTACAATGCGTACCTTCCACACGGGTGGTGTAGCCTCAAACAGCGATATCACGCAGGGTCTTCCTCGTGTCCAAGAGATCTTTGAAGCCCGCAATCCGAAAGGGGAAGCGGTTATCACTGAGGTCAAAGGTGAAGTTACAGCCATCGAAGAAGATGCAGCAACTCGTACCAAGAAAGTCTTTGTTAAAGGTAAAACTGGCGAAGGCGAATATGTGGTTCCATTTACAGCCCGTATGAAGGTTGAAGTTGGTGACCAAGTTGCACGTGGAGCAGCTCTTACCGAAGGTTCTATCCAACCAAAACGCTTGCTTGAAGTCCGTGATGTCTTGGCGGTTGAAACTTACCTTCTTTCTGAAGTTCAAAAAGTTTACCGTAGCCAGGGTGTAGAAATCGGCGACAAGCACATCGAGGTAATGGTTCGTCAAATGCTTCGTAAAGTTCGTGTCATGGATCCAGGCGACACAGATCTTCTCATGGGTACCCTCATGGATATCACTGACTTTACAGATGCCAATGCTGACGTGGTTATTGCTGGTGGCATTCCTGCAACAGCTCGTCCAGTCCTAATGGGTATCACTAAGGCTTCCCTTGAAACCAACTCATTCTTGTCAGCCGCATCCTTCCAGGAAACAACACGTGTCCTTACAGATGCAGCCATTCGTGGTAAACGTGATAACCTTCTCGGTCTGAAAGAGAACGTTATTATCGGTAAGATTATCCCAGCAGGTACAGGTATGGCCCGCTACCGTAATCTTGAACCACAAGCAGTCAATGAAGTTGAAATCATTGAAGACACAGTAGCACAAGAACTTGCCGAAGAAATGGTAACAGAATAATCAACAAAACACAGCTCGATTTGGGCTGTGTTTTCCTATTATTTCGGGATTGTCGGCAAAAGACCATACTTTGTAAAATAATTTACAAGCCAAATCTTTTCATCTCTTCTTTTTTTTCGTTATAATAAATCCATTAAAGGAAGTAAGAGTATGTATCAAGTAATTAAAATGTATGGGGACTTTGAGCCCTGGTGGTTTGTAGATGGCTGGGAAAAAGATATTGTTAGCCAAGAAACTTTTGACGATTTGCAGGATGCTGAGAGATATTTTCGGAAAGAATGTGACCATTTTTCTGAAAAATATGCAAAAACAAAGCAAAAAGAAGATCATTTGGTGGCATTCTGGGATGAAGATGACAGGTATTGGTGCGAAGAATGTGATGAAGAATTGCAACGCTATCATTCCCTGCTCTTGCTTGAAGTAGAAGAGCCGCATTTGAAAAAAGAGTTGAGCCATTCGGGAGAAAGCTGTCAACGAATCTGTCGCATGAAGCAAGATAAATTAGCATAAAAGCTCGGATTAGTCCGAGCTTTTTCTTGTCTTAAAATGTAGACTCATGGTCTGGCTGTCGATTTCCACTTGACCTCCGATTGTGATGGTAAAAAGAGGTTGGGTATGGGCAAAGTCCAAATCGTAGAGAACAGGAATAGTCTTGAGAATAGGATGTTTGTCCAGAATTGCCAGCAAAATTTTCTCTGTCATTTTGGTTTCTTTTGGAAAACGTCCAAAGACGACCGCCTGAGGATTGGGATAGGCTTGCAACAGGGCAGTCAAGTGACGAGCGATAATGAGATAATCGTCGTCTTCCGCCTCCTCTAAAAATAGAATATAGTTGTCTGGTCTGGGTGCAAACTCTGTCCCTGTCAGCAGGTTGAGGGTTGAGATATTTCCGCCGATGGCAATACCAGAGGCCCGGCCTGGATTGTAGACTTTCCAGTCAGTTGGGTAAAAGGTGCGAGGGCCGTCTGGTAGGTACCAAGCGTCACTAGACCATTCAGGACTCGGGGTCAAGTCAAAGGAGTCTTGTGTCACAGCCTTGAGCCAGGCTTCTGTTTGGTACTCTTGCCCCAAATCCATTTTGAAGCTTGAATAAGCTGGACCCATGTAGGTTTGCATACCTGTCTTGGCGTAGATAGCATTGAGCAGGGCAGTCGTATCTGAATAGCCACAGAAAATCTTTGGATGACGAGAAATGAGGTCAAAATCCAGATAGGGCAAAAGTTCATTGCAGTTGAAACCGCCAATGGTTGTCAGAATGGCATCAACTGATTCATCCGCAAAGGCTGCTTCCAAGTCCGCAACACGACTGGCAATCGGAGCGGAGTAAAACAGATCATTTTCAAAATAATGCTCCGAAAAGGATAGCTTGAAGCCTAGGTCTTCCAATTTTTCCTTGGCAGTTAGATTGGCCTCGAAGCCACCAATTCTTTCGATGGAAGATGACGGGCTGACTACGCGTATGTGGTCGCCTTTTTTTAATCTTTTCATAGTAACCTCCAAGCTTTTTTATTATTTTAACAAAAAAGCATGGAAAATCAAGTTTCCTTGCGAATAGATAGGGTGAGGAGGTTTTATGATTCAAGAAAAAGCAAGAAAGTTGATTGAAAAGGCGGTGGCGGATAGGGTCAGTGATATTTATCTGGTTCCTCGTGGTCAGGACTACCAAGTCTATCATCGTATCATGGACGAACGGGAATTTGTGCAAGACCTGGCTGAGGTGGAAGTAACAGCCATCATCAGCCATTTCAAGTTCTTAGCAGGTTTAAATGTCGGTGAAAAACGCCGTAGCCAGCAGGGTTCCTGTGACTATGATTATGGGAACGGCGAGATTTCCCTGCGCCTATCAACTGTCGGAGATTATCGTGGTAAGGAAAGCTTGGTTATCCGCCTGCTCTATGACAATGACAAGGAACTCAAGTTCTGGTTTGAGGCGGCCGAGCGGCTTGCAGAAGAAATCAAGGGACGAGGGCTCTATCTTTTTTCGGGTCCAGTCGGCTCTGGTAAGACCACACTTATGTACCATCTTGCCAGGCTGAAATTCCCAGATAAGCAGATTTTGACCATCGAGGATCCTGTCGAAATCAAACAGGTGGATATGCTGCAACTCCAGCTCAATGAAGCCATCGGAGCCACCTACGACAATCTGATTAAACTGTCCCTCCGTCATCGACCGGACCTGCTTATTATCGGTGAAATTCGGGATGCGGAAACCGCTCGAGCAGTCATTCGAGCCAGCTTGACGGGAGCTACCGTTTTCTCAACAGTTCATGCAAGGTCTATTTCAGGTGTCTATGCCCGTATGTTGGAACTGGGGGTCAGTCCTGAGGAGCTAAACAATGCCCTTCAAGGCATTGCCTATCAACGTTTGATCGGGGGAGGAGGTGTAGTGGATTTTGCAAACGAAAACTACCAAAACCATTCCGCAGACCAGTGGAATGAACAAATTGATCGCCTTTTTGCAGCAGGACATATCAGTCTTCGGCAGGCAGAAACAGAAAAAATTGCCCTTAGTTCGCCAGCGTAAGGTCATTGAACTGTTTAATAATCTCTTTGCCAGTGGTTTTCATCTGGGAGAGATTGTCGATTTTCTTAAGCGTAGTCAGCTTTTGGCAGACCCATATACACAAGTTTTATCCGATGGTCTTCTTGCAGGCAAACCTTTTTCAAGTTTGCTGGCGGATTTGCGGTTTTCAGATGCGGTGGTCACACAGGTGGCTCTGGCAGAAGTTCATGGTAATACCAGCCTGAGTTTGAGCCATATCCAGTCCTATCTGGAAAATGTCAGCAAGGTTCGTAAAAAATTGATTGAGGTGGCGACCTATCCAGTTATCTTGCTTGGTTTTCTGCTTTTGATTATGCTTGGCTTGAAAAACTATCTTCTGCCCCAGTTGGAGGAAGGTAATGTAGCGACCACGCTGATTAATCATCTACCGACCATTTTTTTATCCCTCTGTGGTCTGAATTTGGTGGCTATCATGGCTAGTCTGGTTTGGTTTCGTAAATCAAACAAAATCAAGGCATTTTCCCGTTTGGCAGCTCTGCCATTTTTCGGAAAACTCATCCAAACCTACCTGACGGCCTATTACGCCAGGGAGTGGGGGAGTTTGATTGGGCAAGGTCTGGACCTGCCGCAGATTGTGGGCCTGATGCAGGAGCAACAATCGCAGCTCTTTCGGGAGATTGGCCAGGACCTGGAGCAGTCGCTATCAAATGGTCAGGATTTTCACGATCACATTAAGAATTACGCTTTTTTTAAGCGAGAGTTGAGTTTGATTGTCGAGTACGGTCAGGTCAAGTCCAAATTGGGGAGCGAGTTGATAGTCTATGCTGCTGAGTGTTGGGAGGAATTTTTCTCTCGGGTCAATAGAGCCATGCAACTGATCCAACCGCTGGTCTTTCTCTTTGTGGCCTTAATGGTCGTTCTCATCTACGCAGCCATGTTGCTGCCGATTTATCAAAATATGGAGTTATAAAATGAAAAAATTAATTGAAATGAAGGTAAAAGGGTTCACTCTGGTGGAAATGTTAGTCGTTTTGGGGATCATTAGCCTGCTCTTGCTCCTCTTTGTGCCTAATTTGAGCAAGCAGAAGGATGCCATTCAGGAGAAGGGGGATGCGGCCGTTGTCAAAGTTGTAGAAAGTCAGATGGAGCTCTATGAACTGGCACATGACAAGGAAGCAACGGTGGCAGACTTGCAACAGGCAGGTTATATTACTGAAAAACAAGCACAATCTTACAATGAATACAAGGCGCTTAAAGCAAACCAATAAAGCTTTCACCTTGTTTGAAAGTCTGTTAACTCTATTTGTCATCAGTTTCTTAGCTGTTTCCTTGTCAGGTACGGTGCAGACAGCCTTTCGGTCTGTCGAGGAAGAGATTTTTCTCTGGGAATATGAAGCCATCTACAAAGATAGTCAGAAGTTGGCAGCCAGTTCCCACCAAGCAGTCAGTCTTTCTATCGGTGGACAGGAAGTGACCAATGGTCATCAGGCAGTCCAGGTACCCAGAAACGTAAAAGTATTGGAAGAGAAGACCATCCAATTTGAAGAAAACGGAGGTAATTCTTCTCTGACCAAGATTCGTTTTCGGCTTAGTCAAAAAATAGTCACGTATCAATTATATATAGGGAGTGGTCGCTATAAGAAAACAGAAGAATAAGGCTTATATTTTGCTAGAAAGTTTGGTTGCCCTTGCGACCCTAGTGACTATTTGCAGTTTGATTTTGTCAGCGGTGGATGCAGGTCGTAGGCGACAGGCTTGGGAATTGGAACAACAGGAGGTTCTCAATCTAGCGCAGATGGCTGTTCAGACCGACCAAGATAAGCTAGCCTTAAACGGTGTTACAGTTCAGGTTCAACGAACAGCGGACAGGATTGCGGTTTTCCACGAGGGAAAGGAGGTTTTATCGGTTGTTAAAAAGTAAGGTTCCTGCTTTTACTCTCTTGGAATGCTTGGTGGCCTTAGTCATCCTATCAGGTAGTTTGTTGGTTTTTGAAGGCTTATCCAAATTACTGGTCCAGGAATCGCATTATCAAAGAAATAGCATCCAGAAGGAATGGTTGGTCTTCTCTAGTCAATTGCGGTCGGAATGGGACCAGTCGGACCTGGTCAAGGTTGAAAATGGCAAGGTCTATGTCAATAAGGGTGGGCAAGCATTAGCATTTGGCAAGTCACGTTCGGATGATTTTCGGAAAACCAATGATAAGGGACAGGGCTACCAGCCCATGCTTTATCAGGTAGATAGCGCAGCTATTTCCCAAGAAAACCAGCTGGTGCGTATCGACTTTAGCTTTAAAAATGGAGAGGAGCGGACCTTTATCTATGCTTTTAAAGAAAAAAGTTAAGGCTGGCATCCTAGTCTATGCCCTTTTGATGCTGGCGGTTTTTAGTCTATTGCTTCAGTTTTATCTCCATCGTCAAGAAGCCGAAAGTCAATTAAATCATGTTACGAAGCAAGAAGCGACGGCCTATATCATGGCTCAGATGGTCTTGGACCAGGTTGAAGGAGACTTGCAGGAGAATCAAGCAGTTGCCGAGGAGGTAGCTCTTCAAACAAACGAAAAGAAGAGACATGAAACTGTCATCAGTGGTGAGATAGCAAGAAGAGAGGAAGAAGAGGTACAAGAAACGACTAACACTAAGCCAGGACCAGCTACAAAATCAGTTGACACATCATCTACTCAAAATGTGGAAAGCAAATCAATAGAAGATAAGGGAACGGTCACTTTTCAAGAGGGGCAGGCTAGCTATCATGTCCAAAACAAGCACGTAATAATTATTGTAGCACTAGGTAAGGGAGGATCCTATCACTATCGATTTCCGGTTCTATTAGCGTTTGAAGGAGAGTAAGCAGTTGGCTCTCCTTTTTGGTGCAAAGTTAGTGAATTTTTGATAAGATAGGAGTATGAATTTTGAAAAAATTGAACAGGCTTACGACCTGTTATTAGAAAACGTACAGACTATCCAAAATCAACTGGGCACCAATATCTATGATGCCATGATTGAGCAGAATGCAGCTTATGCAGCTTATGTAGCTGGTCAGCATGAGACCGACCTTGTTGTTGATAATAATCAAGCCTTGAAAACGTTAAATTTAACAAAGGAAGAATGGCGCCGTGCCTTCCAATTCTTGCTGATTAAGTCTAACCAGACAGAACCAATGCAGTACAACCACCAGTTCACTCCAGACAGCATTGGGTTTATTTTGACCTTTCTTATGGACCAGTTGGTGCCACAAGACTCTGTGACAGTCTTGGAAATTGGTTCTGGGACTGGGAACTTGGCGCAAACTATTCTCAATGCCAGCCAAAAGAATCTAGACTATCTAGGAATTGAAATTGACGACTTGTTGATTGATTTGTCGGCCAGTATGGCAGAGGTTATACAGGCGGAGATTTCATTTGCCCAGGGAGATGCGGTTCGTCCGCAGATTTTGAAGGAAAGCCAAGTCATTATTGCGGACCTGCCGATTGGTTTTTATCCAGATGACCAGGTTGCCAGTCGCTATCAGGTGGCGAGCCAGACAGAGCATACCTACGCCCACCATTTGCTGATGGAACAGTCTCTCAAATATCTGGCAAAAGATGGTTTTGCTATTTTATTGGCTCCAAATGATTTATTGACCAGTCCTCAGAGTGATTTGTTAAAAGGGTGGTTACAGGAACAAGCCAATATCGTTGCCATGATTGCCCTGCCACCAAGTCTGTTTGGGAAATCTGCCATGTCCAAGTCAATTTTTGTCTTGCAAAAAAAAGCTGCGAGACAATTGGCGCCGTTTGTCTATCCCTTGCAGAGTTTGCAAGAACCAGAAGCTATTCAGAAGTTCATGGTCAATTTTAAAAAATGGAAGCAAGAGAATGCAATCTAAGTAAAAATCTGTTATACTAAATAGGAAAACGCTTTTAAAGGGGAATACTATGTCAAAAACAATTGCGATTAACGCAGGTAGCTCAAGTTTAAAATGGCAACTGTACCAAATGCCAGAAGAAATTGTCTTAGCAAAAGGGATTGTTGAGCGTATCGGCTTGAAGGATTCAATTGTCACAGTAAAATTTGGTGATCAAAAAGCTGAACAAGTTTTGGATATCGCTGACCATGTCCAAGCAGTAAAAATCTTGTTGGAAGACTTGCTCAAGCACAATATTATTGCTGATTTCACAGAAATCACTGGTGTTGGTCACCGTGTGGTTGCAGGTGGTGAAGTCTTCAAAGATTCAGTTGTGATCACAGATGAAGTATTGAAACAGATTGAAGATCTTTCTAGTCTTGCTCCACTGCATAACCCAGCTAATGCAGCAGGTATCAGAGCTTTTAAAGATATCTTGCCAGACGTTACTAGCGTAGCAGTATTTGATACGGCCTTCCATTCGACAATGCCAGAGGTAGCTTACCGTTACCCAGTCCCAAACAAATACTATGAAGAGAACCAAGTTCGTAAGTATGGTGCCCATGGAACATCTCATTTCTATGTTTCACGTGAAGCAGCCAAATTGCTAGGCAAGCCACTGGAAGAAACAAAAGTGATTACTGCTCACATTGGAAACGGTATTTCGATTTCAGCGATTGAAGGTGGAAAATCTGTTGATACTTCAATGGGCTTCACTCCGCTCGCAGGTCCGATGATGGGAACTCGTTCAGGTGATATTGATCCAGCCATCATCCCTTACTTGATTGAAAATGTGGATGACTTAAAAGACGCGGCAGATGTGATCAATGTCTTGAACAAGCAGTCTGGCATTCTTGGGATTGCAGAAGTCTCAAGCGATATGCGTGAGGTTGAAGCTGGTGTTGAAGCTGGTGATGAAAAATGTACCTTGGCCTTTAATATGCTGGTTAATCGTCTGCAAAAATTCATCGGTCAGTATTTTGCTGTTTTGAATGGTGCAGATGCTCTCGTCTTTACAGCAGGTATTGGTGAAAACTCTGTTAAAGTCCGTGAAGCAGTTGTATCTGGTCTGACCTGGTTCGGTCTGGAGTTGGATCCAGAGAAGAATGTCTTTGGTAACAGCGGAGATATTTCAACAGCTGATTCGCGAGTGAAAGTCTTGGTGATTCCAACTGATGAAGAATTGGTTATCGCGCGTGATGTAGAGCGGTTGAAATAAGAAAATTGAGAGAGGTCAGTGCTAGTTACTGGCCTTTTATCGTCATTTAGTTTTTCTTTTATTACTTCGACGAATGAGGAAACTTTGTTTCCTTATTTCCAACTTCAAACACTCCACTGGAGTATTTGAACTCGCCTTGCCTAACTCCAGTTATGCCTGCGGCTCGTTGCCTAGTACTAAAAGTAAACTAAAAGACTATATCTATAGTTGTTTCACATAGCCTGTCATTGTTAGAAGCGATTGGTCAGTCTAGAAGAATTATGGTACAATAGTGAAGCAAAGAAATTTGCACAGAGTAGGTGGTTTGCGTTAAGTGTATGTGGATGGGATGTTGCCACATAACGAAGCGTCAGCGCGGTAAACCATTGCATCCGCTGTCGAATACATACGACAGCTCCATTTTTTGAAAAAGGAGCGTTTTTATGGAAAAGAAAATTCCAAAACTAACGGTGCAGCTGTTGGCTGCTGTTGCAGTAACTCTTGCCTTGGTCATGATTGTAGAGAACTATTTCTCCATTCGTCTTTCGGATACCTTGCAGGTCCAGTTTACCTTTATCCCAAATGCTATTTTGGGAGCTATTGCCGGTCCTGTTTGGGCTGCTGTATTTGTGGCGATTTCAGACCCAGTCTTTGTCTTGTTTAGTGGACAGACCATGCTATTCAGCTTTATCTTGATTGAAGCGGTATCGGCTTTTCTCTATGGCTGGTTTTTCTATCAGAAACCACTCGATAGCAAGAAGAAGGCTGATTGGCTCTATGTTGCTGGGGTTGTTGTCTTCATTCAACTTGTGATTTCATTTATCATGACACCGGTTGCTCTTCATTTCCATTTTGGAACACCTTGGATTGCCTTGTATAGCAGTCGTTTTATAAAAGCTATTTTTGAAATTCCATTACGCATTGTCGTGACCATGCTTGTCTTGCCAAGTTTACAAAAAATACCTGAATTGGCTAGGTTAATGGGCCTTAAATAAGAAACTATCTAGCAACAGGTCATCCCCCTGTTGCTTTTTATAGAGAGGGAAACATGAATTATTTAGAAATGAGGCAGTGGTTGTCTAGTCGCCCAGCCTCTGATTTAGAACATGGGGTTGCGCGTGTCAAATGGCTATTGGAAGGCTTGGACAATCCCCAACTTCAAGTGCCGACCATTCACTTTGTGGGCACAAACGGTAAAGGCTCAACCCTCAATGCCCTACAGTCTATCTTACAGACTTCTGGCTACACGGTTGGTCGTTTTACATCACCGTCCATTATCGATTTCCGAGAGCAGATTGTCTACCAGCAGGAGATGATTTCGGAGGAAGATTTTGCGAGGATTGTGACAGACTTGCAGCCCTTGATTGAGGACTTGGACCAGACTGCAGGACTGGATGCCATCTCGGAGTTTGAGATTGTAGTGGTGGCCATGTTTGTCTATTTTGCCCACTATCAACGCCCCGATATTCTCTTGGTGGAGGCGGGTATGGGTGGTTTGCAGGATGCGACCAATGTCCTTGCCCCCTTGGCGGTGGTTTGTCCCTCCATCAGCTTGGACCATCAGACTTTTTTGGGAGAGACCCATGCAGCCATAGCCCGTCACAAGGTTGCCGTCTTGCGTGAGAGGGTTCCTCTCATTTATGCGACCGATTTGCCAGAAGTGGAGGCAGTTTTTGAGGAGCAGGCTCGACTGCTTCAGAGTCCGATCTATGCGGTGGGACGGGAGATACTTTTGGAAAATAGCAGAGCAGGCTTTGCAGTTTCAAGCCCTCTCGGCCGTGTAGAGGATTTAAGGCTGCTTATGCAGGGCCGTCACCAGGAGGTCAACGCAGCCTTGGCGGTGACAACAGCCCAGCTCATCAGCACCCATTTTCCAACAATTACCAATGAAACCATCCGCCAGGGCTTGTCCCAAGCCATCTGGCCAGGCCGTTTAGAGTTGATTAGGCCTAATCTCATGATTGACGGTGCCCACAATAATGAAAGTATCGCCGTCCTGACAGAACTCTTGGAAGATAAGTATGCTGACAGAGATATTGAAATCCTTTTTGCAGCCATCAATACCAAGCCTGTAGACCAGATGCTGTCTCGACTCAGCCAATTTGGGCCTGTCAGCGTGACGACCTTTGATGATTTTCGGGCGGTGAAGCTGGAGGACTATCCAGCAGGTTATGAACGGGTTCAGACCTATCAGGAGTGGTTGGAGCAGGCGGACTTGAACAATCCGAAAAAATTCTACCTGATTACGGGGTCGCTTTACTTTATTACTTATGTTAGAAAGTATATTTTAGAAGAGCTTGAATAACAAAAAAGACTTGGCTAGAAGCATCCTAGCCAAGTTTCTTTTTAATAGTTCTTGATTAAATCAACCGTTGAGCGGTCTAGTTTTTTAACGATAGCCTGCAGGAAGGCTTGAGCTTCTAAGAAGTCATCCATATTGTAGAGAGTTTGATGTGAATGGATGTAGCGAGCGCAGACACCGATGGTTGTTGATGGAACACCATGGTTTTTCAAGTGGGCTGCACCGGCATCTGTTCCACCTTTACCACAGTAGTATTGAAATTTGACACCTGCTTCTTCGGCAGTTGTGAGGAGGAAGTCTTTCATATTTTTTAACATGATGTGGCCTGGGTCATAGAAACGAAGTAGGGTACCGTCTCCGATTTTTCCTTGGCCACCATAGATGTCGCCAGCTGGTGAGCAATCAACAGCAAGGAAAATGTCTGGATTGAACTTGGTTGTAGAAGCATGAGCTCCACGTAGGCCAACTTCTTCTTGCACATTTGCCCCAGCAATCAACTGATTTGGCAAGGCTTGACCGGATAGGCTTTCCAGTAATTCAGTCACCATAAGGACACCGAAGCGGTTGTCCCAAGCCTTAGAAATAACATTTTTTCTGTTGGCAGTAAGGATAGTTTCATTTTTGGGAACAAGGACATCCCCTGGACGAACACCGAAAGCCCACGCTTCGTCATAATTGGCAAAACCAGCATCGAAAATAATATCAGCAATGGCAGGCATGCCAGGAACGTTAGCCCCCCGTGAGAGATGAGGTGGTACTGAGCCTGAGATGGCTGGAATGGTACGACCGTCCTGCAACTGAAGAGTGAAAGCTTGGCTAGAAACAACCAGAGGATTCCAGCCACCTAGCTCGACAACACGGAAAGTACCGTCTGGCTTGATTTGGCTAATCATAAAGCCAACCTCATCCATGTGGGCGGCCACTAGGATACGAGGAGCATTTTCAACAGCCGTATCCTTGATGCCAAAAATTCCGCCTAGCCCATCTGTTTCAATGCGATCCACATGTGGCGTGATTTTTTGGCGGATATGGTTGCGGACTTGGCCTTCAAATCCCGGTAGACTTTGTAATTCGGTTACTTCTTTGATTTTTTCAAATAATGTCATCGTTTTTCTCCTTTGAACTTGCTACTGTTTATTGTAACACGAAGTTTAAAACTTGTCCTGAAAAAGTTAGGAGGCGTGGGGAGCTTGTCGTTTTTTCAGCAGTCACAGGCTTCAAAGGTCTTTTTAAGAAAAAACTGGTGAAATATGATAAAATCGTTACTATGAAAAAGAAAAGTATGGCTTGGATTGCAGGTGTGGTTAGTTTGGCTAGTGTGTTGACTGCGACCAAATTCTACAATCGAGCAAGGGATAAAAAAGAAGCCCAGGCCTTGAAAGAGGTAAGGGAACAATTTGAAGCTATGGGTCCAATTGGAACGGTCTATGTTGATCAAACCAAGTCCAGCCCAGACCATTTGATAGGAGGAGTGGTCATGGAGGATGGGCGTCAGTTCCAATTTGATTATTGCCATGGCCAACTACAAGTTGAAGGAGGGGAAAAATGATTTACCCTAAAGAGTACCAAGAAGTAGCAACCTTATTGGAAGATGGACAAGCGACAGTCTTTCTTTTTACAGCCAGCTGGTGTGGGGATTGCCACTACATCAAGCCGCATTTGCCAGCGATTGAAGAGGCATTTCCAGCTTATCGCTTTGTCGAGTTGGACCGAGATGACTTTATGCCACTAGCTCAGGAGTGGGCCATCTTAGGAATTCCTAGTTTTGTGGTGGTCAAAGGTGGCAAGGAAATTGGACGTTTTGTGGATAAAAACCGCAAGACAAAGGAACAAATCATGGCATTTTTACAAGGTTTGGAAGCATAAGGTGCAGAGAAAGGAAAGAATGATGAAATCAGCAAATATTGGAAAAATCCTATTAACCCCTCTGGTTCTTAGTTTGGGCTTAAGCTTAGCACCTGAAGCTCAGGCAGCGATCCAGACAGATGTCATCAATGAAAAATGGGGCAAACCAACCTTAGTTTATGGTGGTGGTTTGTCAGATACCCAAGCGACAGAGGTTAATCAACTCTTTGGGATTTCAAATATTGAAAATGTAAATCGTCAAATTGTCGAAGGCAGTGATATGGACCTGTATTTGGGAACATCCGGAGCTGCGACCTCCTCTTTATTCTCATCCGTTCTGGTACAAAAACAGGATGCAGGGACAGGAGTTGTGGTGGACATCAAGACTCCAAACAATATCACATTGATAACCGAAACGCAATATGCCAATGCGGCCATTACTGCCGGTGCGACAGATGTTTTGATTGACGTTGCGGCACCGATTCAGGTGACAGGAGAGTCCGCTCTAACAGGTGTTTATAAGGCACTTGCGGCCAATGGTGAGACAGTTGATACAGCTCGAACTGAAGTAGCCCAGCAAGAATTAACAACTGTTAATGAAGTAGCAACTGCCCATGCCAGTGATGAACAGTTTGACAGCTCTGCTTTGGACAAGGCAATTGCAGAAATCAAGACTGCTCTTGCGGATTACAAGACAACCAATGGGCAAGTGGCTTCCGAGACGGACATCAACACCATCATCAATGATGTTTTGGCCAATAACGGTTTGGAAAATGTCATCACAGCAGATGAGATTTCCAAGTTAGTCACCTTTGCTAAGGTTTATCAAGAAACCTCTGCAATTGATTCGGCTGAAGTTGCTGAGCAACTCAATCAGTTGAAAACGCAAGCAGAAGCGCAAATCTCTTCTGCATTCAAGAATCTACAAGATTCAGGGATTTTAGAAAAAATCGGTGCCTTCTTTGAAAATCTTTGGAAAGGCTTGACCGGTCTATTTGCATAAAGGAGAAGTGAAAAAGAAATGATTTTTACATATAATAAGGAACAGGTCGGCGATGTTCTGATGGTGATTGTGGCTGAGGACAAGGGACAAGCTGTACAGTTTGAACGCAAGGGAAAGGTGGCCCGTGTTTTCCTAGCAGAAACAGGAAAAACAGTCGCTTGGAATATCTTTGAAGCATCAAGTTTGATTGAGCTTACTGGAAATGGTCAAGTTTTCTTGACAGACGAGCAAGTTGCGACCTTGAATGCAGCATTAGCAAAAGAAGGCTATGCTAAAAGCTTGGTCAACGACAATGCTCCGAAGTTTGTTGTCGGTCAGATTGAGGAATTGATTCCTCATCCAGACAGCGACCACCTCAATATCTGCCAGGTCAATGTCGGTGACAAAACAGTACAAATTGTAGCCGGTGCGCCAAATGCTGCCCAAGGCTTGAAAACCATTGTGGCTCTTCCGGGGGCAATGATGCCGAGCGGTAGCCTGATTTTCCCAGGGAAATTACGCGGTGAAGATAGCTTTGGTATGATGTGTAGTCCGCGTGAACTGGCTCTGCCAAACGCACCGCAAGTGCGTGGTATTATTGAATTAGACGACTTCGCAGTGGTCGGAGAAGCCTTTGATCCAGCAAAACACTGGAAGGAATAGAAAAAAGTGGGGATTCCCACTTTTTTTGTATTTTCCTACGAATAGATAAGTAGGAGGATATAAAATGTACAATAAAGTTATTGCAATCGGTCGCTTGACGGCTCAACCTGAACTGACTCAAACCCCTAACGGGAAAAACCTGACCCGTGTCACTATCGCAGTCAACCGTCGTTTCAAAACTGAAAATGGGGAACGTGAAGCAGATTTTCTTACTGTTATTTTCTGGGGCAAGCTGGCGGAAACACTTGTTTCCTATGGTAGCAAGGGCAGTCTGATTTCTATTGACGGTGAATTGCGGACCCGTAAATACGAAAAAGACGGCAGCAATCACTATGTGACAGAGATTCTAGGCCAAACATTCCAATTGCTTGAAAGTCGTGCACAACGCGCAATGCGTGAAAATAATGCGAATGATGATTTGGGGGATGTGATTTTGGAAGAGGAAGAATTGCCGTTTTAAAGTGAAATCAGTCCCAAGACCGATGGAGAGTTTTGAAAAGTAGGGTATACTTTATTCAATCCAAAATATTTTTCATAATCTCCTTAAAACACCAGCGACAGTTGGTGTTTTTTTGTGATTCCGACTTAAGACTGATTTTATCAGACTTGGTAAAAATCTCTTGACTATTTTTGACCAAGTGATACAATAGGAGATGTGAATTAGCACTCGCATACAAAGAGTGCTAAAAAGACCAGGAGGTAATACCATGTTGAAACCATTGGGCGATCGTATCGTCGTAAAAATTGAAGAAAAAGAACAAACAGTTGGTGGCTTTGTCCTTGCAGGTCCAAGCCAAGAAAAGACAAAAGAAGCAAGTATTCTTGCAGTTGGTCAAGGGATTCGTACCTTGAATGGTGACTTGGTTGCCCCTGCGGTTGCAGTGGGCGATACAGTATTGATTGATGCGCATGCTGGTGTAGAAGTTAAAGACGGTGATCAGAACGTTTACATCATCCGTGAAGCAGATATTTTGGCAATCGTAGAATAGAGGTGGAAAAATGGCAAAAGAAATCAAATTTGCAGCAGATGCGCGTGAAAGCATGGTCCGTGGTGTCGATATTTTGGCGGATACTGTCAAGGTAACCTTGGGTCCAAAAGGCCGCAATGTTGTCTTGGAAAAAGCATACGGTTCACCACTCATTACAAACGACGGTGTAACCATTGCCAAAGAAATCGAATTGGAAGACCACTTTGAAAATATGGGTGCCAAGCTGGTATCCGAAGTGGCGTCAAAAACCAATGATATCGCTGGTGATGGTACAACAACTGCAACTGTTTTGACTCAGGCTATTGTTCGTGAAGGCTTGAAAAACGTAACAGCGGGTGCCAACCCAATCGGAATTCGTCGAGGTATCGAAGCTGCGGTTGCGACGGCAGTTGAAGCCTTGAAAGCTCAGGCAAGTCCAGTATCCAATAAAGCTGAAATTGCCCAGGTAGCAGCGGTGTCTTCACGCTCTGAAAAAGTTGGTGACTATATTTCCGAAGCCATGGAGCGCGTGGGAACAGACGGCGTTATTACTATCGAAGAGTCACGTGGTATGGAAACGGAACTGGATGTCGTTGAAGGGATGCAGTTCGATCGTGGTTATCTATCACAATATATGGTAACAGATAATGAGAAAATGGTGGCAGAACTTGAAAATCCATTTATCTTGATTACAGATAAGAAAATTTCTCATATCCAAGATATTTTGCCACTCTTGGAAAGCATTCTTCAGACCAACCGTCCGCTCTTGATTATTGCTGACGATGTGGATGGTGAAGCACTTCCTACCCTTGTTCTCAACAAGATTCGTGGTACATTCAACGTTGTTGCAGTCAAAGCTCCAGGCTTTGGTGACCGTCGTAAAGCTATGTTGGAAGACATTGCTATCTTGACAGGCGGTACAGTGATTACAGAAGACCTTGGTTTGGACTTGAAAGATGCGACCATTGAAGCCCTTGGTCAAGCTGCCAAGGTTGTGGTCGACAAAGATGGTACAACCATTGTTGAAGGTGCTGGAAATCCAGAAGCCATTGTCAACCGTGTCGCCGTTATCAAGTCACAAATTGAGGGAACAACTTCAGAATTTGACCGTGAAAAATTACAAGAGCGTTTGGCCAAATTGTCAGGTGGTGTTGCAGTTATCAAAGTTGGTGCTGCTACTGAGACTGAGTTGAAAGAAATGAAACTCCGAATCGAAGACGCCCTCAACGCAACACGTGCGGCTGTGGAAGAAGGAATCGTATCGGGTGGTGGTACAGCCCTTGTCAATGTGATTGATAGCGTAGCGAAATTGGAGTTGACAGGTGATGATGAAACAGGACGCAATATTGTCCTGCGTGCCTTGGAAGAACCGGTGCGTCAGATTGCCTATAACGCAGGTTATGAGGGGTCAGTTATCATCGATAAGTTGAAAAATTCAGAACTTGGTACTGGCTTTAACGCTGCGACAGGTGAATGGGTTAACATGATTAAGGCAGGGATTATCGATCCTGTTAAAGTAACTCGCTCTGCCCTTCAAAATGCAGCATCAGTTGCCAGCTTGATTTTGACAACGGAAGCAGTTGTTGCCAACAAACCAGAACCAGCTGCTCCAGCTATGCCACAAGGTATGGATGGAATGGGTATGGGCTATTAGAAAATATAGAAATGACACAGCTGAAAGGCTGTGTTTTTCTTGGAAATTTCAATCATATCTGTTTGACAAAGATGACTAGCTATGGTATTATGTTAGACGGTACTTTTTACTTTTGGTCTCTCAAGAGTGTACAGGGACGTGCTGACAAATGTTGCAAAAGTACACACAGATAGGGGTTGTCACCAATGCCCTATCACCAAAAATAAAAAATATATACAGGAGAATGTAGATGCCTACAATTAACCAGTTGGTACGTAAACCACGTAAGTCTAAAGTAGAAAAATCTAAATCACCAGCTTTGAACGTTGGTTACAACAGCCGTAAAAAAGTTCAAACTAACGTTTCATCACCACAAAAACGTGGTGTTGCAACTCGTGTCGGAACAATGACACCTAAAAAACCTAACTCAGCCCTTCGTAAATTCGCTCGTGTACGTTTGAGCAACCTTATCGAAGTTACTGCTTACATCCCAGGTATCGGTCACAACTTGCAAGAGCACAGTGTTGTACTTCTTCGTGGTGGACGTGTAAAGGACCTTCCAGGGGTACGTTACCATATCGTTCGTGGTGCGCTTGATACTGCAGGTGTAAATGATCGTAAGCAAGGCCGTTCTAAATACGGTACTAAACGTCCAAAAGGCTAAGAAAGGGGAAATATAAATGAGTCGTAAAAATCAAGCGCCTAAGCGCGAAGTATTGCCAGATCCATTGTATAACTCAAAATTGGTAACTCGTTTGATCAACCGTGTTATGTTGGACGGTAAACGTGGTACTGCTGCATCAATCGTTTACGGTGCCTTTGATCAAATCAAAGAAGCAACTGGTAACGATGCACTTGAAGTATTTGAAACAGCAATGGAAAACATCATGCCTGTACTTGAAGTACGTGCACGTCGTGTCGGTGGTTCTAACTACCAAGTCCCAGTTGAAGTTCGTCCAGAGCGTCGTACAACACTTGGTCTTCGTTGGTTGGTAACAATCGCTCGTAACCGTGGTGAGCACACTATGGTTGACCGTCTTGCGAAAGAAATTATGGATGCAGCAAACAACACTGGTGCAGCTGTTAAGAAACGTGAAGACACCCACAAAATGGCAGAAGCAAACCGCGCATTCGCACACTTCCGCTGGTAAGATAGGATATTTTAGCGTTAAACAAATGCTAGCCAAAATAGGAAAATCGACGAAGAAACTTCGGTTTCTAGGAGGTTTTATCTTTTTGGCAGACATTTGTAGCTAAAATTCAACTAAGATTAAGATACGAGGGCGTCAAGCAACTCCTAGACCAAATAGGGAAGCGAAGCAGATTGCTGTGCAATCAATGAGGTTCATCTTTTTGTCAGCGAGTTGTAGCCCGAGTTCAATTAGGATGTGAGGACGTTAAGAAAATTCAAGGAAAAATAGGAAATCAGACGATGGACCTTAAGGTCCAAGGAAGATTTATCTTTTTTCCAGAATTTTTAGTCCGAACTCAACTAATTAGGATGTGAGGACGTTAAGTCAGTTCTACATAAATCAATTGAGATTATGGTACAAACTTCTCGTTCAATCATCACAAACCGGATTGAGGCTTGCCTCATCCATTTCACACCATTAGTAAGAACTTAAGCGGGTGGGACTTGCCCACTCGCTTTTCTTAAAATATGGTATAATCAGAATAGAAATCTAAAAATATAGGAGAACAAACCTCATGGCACGCGAATTTTCATTAGAAAAAACTCGTAATATCGGTATCATGGCGCACGTTGACGCGGGTAAAACAACGACAACTGAGCGTATTCTTTACTACACTGGTAAAATCCACAAAATCGGTGAAACTCACGAAGGTGCATCACAAATGGACTGGATGGAGCAAGAGCAAGAGCGTGGTATCACGATCACATCTGCTGCGACAACAGCTCAATGGAACAACCATCGTGTAAACATCATCGACACACCAGGACACGTGGACTTCACAATCGAAGTACAACGTTCACTTCGCGTTCTTGATGGTGCGGTAACCGTTCTTGACTCACAATCAGGTGTTGAGCCACAAACTGAAACAGTGTGGCGTCAAGCAACTGAATACGGTGTTCCACGTATCGTTTTCGCTAACAAAATGGATAAAATCGGTGCTGACTTCCTTTACTCAGTAAGCACACTTCATGAGCGTCTTCAAGCAAATGCGCATCCAATCCAATTGCCAATCGGTTCTGAAGATGAGTTCCGTGGTATCATCGACTTGATCAAGATGAAGGCTGAAATCTATACTAACGACCTTGGTACAGATATTCTTGAAGAAGATATCCCAGCTGAATACCTTGAGCAAGCTCAAGAATACCGTGAAAAATTGGTTGAAGCAGTTGCTGAAACTGATGAAGAATTGATGATGAAATACCTTGAAGGTGAAGAAATCACTAACGAAGAATTGAAAGCTGGTATCCGTAAAGCGACTATCAACGTTGAATTCTTCCCAGTATTGTGTGGTTCAGCCTTCAAGAACAAAGGTGTTCAATTGATGCTTGATGCGGTTATTGACTACCTTCCAAGCCCAGTTGACATCCCTGCTATCAAAGGTATCAACCCAGATACAGATGCTGAAGAAGAGCGTCATGCTTCTGATGAAGAGCCATTTGCAGCTCTTGCCTTCAAGATCATGACTGACCCATTCGTAGGTCGTTTGACATTCTTCCGTGTTTACTCAGGTGTACTTAACAGTGGTTCATACGTAATGAACACTTCTAAAGGTAAACGTGAGCGTATCGGACGTATCCTTCAAATGCACGCAAACAGCCGTCAAGAAATTGAAACAGTTTACGCTGGTGACATAGCCGCTGCGGTTGGTTTGAAAGATACTACAACTGGTGACTCATTGACAGATGAAAAAGCAAAAGTAATCCTTGAGTCAATCCACGTTCCAGAACCAGTTATCCAATTGATGGTTGAGCCTAAGTCTAAAGCTGACCAAGACAAGATGGGTATCGCCCTTTCTAAATTAGCTGAAGAAGATCCAACATTCCGCGTTGAAACAAACGTTGAAACTGGTGAAACAGTTATCTCTGGTATGGGTGAGTTGCACTTGGATGTCCTTGTTGACCGTATGCGTCGTGAATTCAAGGTTGAAGCAAACGTAGGTGCTCCTCAAGTATCATACCGTGAAACATTCCGTGCTTCTACTCAAGCTCGTGGTTTCTTCAAACGCCAGTCAGGTGGTAAAGGTCAATTCGGTGACGTTTGGATCGAATTCACACCAAACGAAGAAGGTAAAGGTTTCGAGTTCGAGAACGCTATCGTCGGTGGTGTGGTTCCACGTGAATTCATCCCAGCGGTTGAAAAAGGTCTCGTAGAATCTATGGCGAACGGTGTTCTTGCTGGTTACCCAATCGTTGACGTTAAAGCGAAGCTTTACGATGGTTCATACCACGATGTCGACTCATCTGAAACAGCCTTCAAAGTGGCAGCATCTCTTGCCCTTAAAGAAGCAGCTAAATCAGCTCAACCAACTATCCTTGAGCCAATGATGCTTGTAACCATCACTGCACCAGAAGATAACCTTGGTGACGTTATGGGTCACGTTACTGCACGTCGTGGTCGCGTTGACGGTATGGAAGCTCGTGGTAACACACAAATCGTTCGTGCTTATGTGCCACTTGCTGAAATGTTTGGTTACGCAACTGTTCTTCGTTCAGCAACTCAAGGTCGTGGTACCTTCATGATGGTATTTGACCACTACGAAGATGTACCAAAATCTGTACAAGATGAAATCATTAAGAAAAACGGTGGCAATGCATAATTGCTAACCAGGCAGCTTCGGCTGCCTTTTTTGTTTACAAAAAAACTCAGACAATTCGTTGAAATATATGGAACTAGGGTCGTAAAAACTTGCTATTTTTCATAAATAGTTATATAATGAGGATGTTGAAAAGGAACTTGTAGGCTTACAAGTTAAAATTTTCACAAAAGGATTAAAAGGCTTGCCTTTTAAAATATAGAACTCGATTTTCATAAGGAGGAAATCATTCATGGTAGTTAAAGTTGGTATTAACGGTTTCGGACGTATCGGTCGTCTTGCTTTCCGTCGTATCCAAAACGTAGAAGGTGTTGAAGTTACTCGTATCAACGACCTTACTGATCCAGCAATGCTTGCACACTTGTTGAAATACGACACAACTCAAGGTCGTTTTGACGGTACTGTTGAAGTTAAAGACGGTGGTTTTGAAGTTAACGGTAAATTCGTTAAAGTTTCTGCTGAGCGTGAGCCAGGAAACATCGACTGGGCTACTGATGGCGTAGATATCGTTTTGGAAGCTACAGGTTTCTTTGCTTCTAAATCAGCTGCTGAGCAACACATCCACGCTAACGGTGCTAAGAAAGTTGTTATTACTGCTCCTGGTGGTAACGATGTTAAGACTGTTGTTTTCAACACTAACCACGACATCCTTGATGGTACTGAAACAGTTATTTCAGGTGCTTCATGTACTACTAACTGTTTGGCTCCAATGGCTAAAGCTCTTCATGACAACTTCGGTATCGTTGAAGGCTTGATGACTACAATCCACGGTTACACTGGTGACCAAATGGTTCTTGACGGTCCACACCGTGGTGGTGACCTTCGTCGTGCTCGTGCTGCTGCTGCAAACATCGTTCCTAACTCAACTGGTGCTGCTAAAGCTATCGGCTTGGTAATCCCAGAATTGAACGGTAAATTGGACGGTGCTGCACAACGTGTTCCAGTTCCAACAGGATCTGTAACTGAATTGGTAGCTGTACTTGACAAAAACGTAACTGCTGAAGAAGTAAACGCTGCAATGAAAGCTGCAGCTAACGAATCTTACGGTTACACTGAAGATCAAATCGTTTCTTCAGATATCGTAGGTATCTCATTCGGTTCATTGTTCGACGCAACTCAAACTAAAGTTCTTGACGTTGACGGCAAACAATTGGTTAAAGTTGTTTCATGGTATGACAACGAAATGTCTTACACTTCACAACTTGTTCGTACTCTTGAGTACTTCGCAAAAATCGCTAAATAATCCTTAGTGAAAATCAAAGAGGCTTCGGCCTCTTTTTTCTATCATTCGTTCTTTTTGTAGATTTGTGAAAAAACTATCTTTATGAGAGAAAAAATACAGAAAATATGGTACAATGGTAGGGTAAATATAAATTAAGGAGTTCTTATCTAATGGCAAAATTGACTGTTAAAGATGTAGAATTGAAAGGCAAAAAAGTTCTTGTTCGTGTGGACTTCAACGTGCCTTTGAAAGATGGCGTTATCACTAACGATAACCGTATTACAGCAGCTCTTCCAACTATCAAGTATATTCTTGAGCAAGGTGGACGTGCAATTCTTTTCTCTCACCTTGGTCGTGTGAAAGAAGAAGCTGACAAAGAAGGTAAATCATTGGCTCCTGTAGCAGCTGACTTGGCGGCTAAATTGGGTCAAGACGTTGCTTTCATCGCAGGTGCTACTCGTGGTGCTGAATTGGAAGCAGCTATCAATACTTTGGAAGATGGACAAGTTCTCCTTGTTGAAAACACTCGTTTCGAAGATGTTGATGGTAAGAAAGAATCTAAAAACGACGAAGAACTTGGTAAATACTGGGCTTCACTTGGTGATGGTATCTTCGTTAACGATGCATTTGGTACTGCACACCGTGCACACGCATCAAACGTTGGTATATCAGCAAACGTAGAAAAAGCAGTAGCTGGTTTCCTTTTGGAAAACGAAATTGCTTACATCCAAGAAGCTGTTGAAACTCCAGAGCGTCCATTTGTGGCAATCCTTGGTGGTTCAAAAGTATCTGATAAGATCGGTGTTATCGAGAACCTTCTTGAAAAAGCAGATAAAGTTCTTATCGGTGGTGGTATGACTTATACCTTCTACAAAGCTCAAGGTATCGAAATCGGTAACTCACTTGTAGAAGAAGACAAGCTTGATGTGGCAAAAGCACTTCTTGAAAAAGCTAACGGTAAATTGATTTTGCCAGTTGACTCAAAAGAAGCTAACGCATTTGCTGGATATACTGAAGTTCGCGACACAGAAGGCGAAGCAGTTTCAGAAGGCTTCCTTGGTCTTGACATCGGTCCTAAGTCAATCGCTAAGTTTGACGAAGCGTTGACTGGTGCCAAAACAGTTGTTTGGAATGGTCCTATGGGTGTATTTGAAAACCCAGACTTCCAAGCTGGTACAATCGGTGTAATGGACGCTATCGTGAAACAACCAGGCGTGAAATCAATCATCGGTGGTGGTGACTCAGCGGCAGCTGCTAT
Source organism: Streptococcus suis (assembly GCF_017601095.1). Classification (GTDB taxonomy): domain Bacteria; phylum Bacillota; class Bacilli; order Lactobacillales; family Streptococcaceae; genus Streptococcus; species Streptococcus suis_Z. Next base: position 39,633 of record NZ_JAGFUX010000005.1, read on the forward strand.
CAACCTTGGCCGTGCAGACAAGTTCTCATGGATCTCAACTGGTGGTGGTGCATCAATGGAACTCCTCGAAGGTAAAGTCCTTCCAGGTCTTGCGGCATTGACTGAAAAGTAAAAACTTGCGACGAAAAGAGTTGGATTTCCAACTCTTTTCTAGTGCAAAGGCTAGATTTTCTGCGAACGTAGTGAATTAGAAAATCTAGCCTAGGTAAAGACTAAAATGCAACGGAAATCCGTTGCATTTTGTGCATCGCGTAGAGTTTCTACGAAGCTAAGCAAGTTAGAAAGTCTAGCAAGGTGAAAAGTGCTTCCAGGACTTGCGACGGCACGGAGTGCCTAGTGCCATGCCTAGTCTTTCTGGGAAGTGTGACCTAGAAAGACTGGCTAGGTGCGGCATTGACTGAAAAGTAAAAACTTGCGACGAAAAGAGTTGGGAAACCAACTCTTTTTCTAGTGCAAAAGCTAGAATAAGACGTTCTTAAAGCATTTTTTTTTATTCTATTTTGGACCTTTTGCAGATGGTTGGCTTGAAACTTTTTTAGAGTAGACATTTGTTTGCTTTTGGCGAAACCTAGCGCAAACAGGAGGATTTTCCAATCGATCTTTGGCGAAATGAAAAGCTGAGCAAGTATTTGCTATTCTATTTTTTGAAATCATGTTAGAATAGAGGTATGTTTAAGAAATATCGCTTTAATCCGAAGGAATTTAAATTGGGTATGCGGACAATCAAGTCTGGCCTTGCTGTATTTTTGGTGATTCTCTTGTTTGGCCTGCTGGGTTGGCAAGGTATTCAGATTGCGGCCTTAACAGCGGTTTTCAGTTTGAGAGAGGATTTTGATCAGAGTGTTCATTTTGGAACATCACGGATTTTAGGTAATTCTATCGGTGGTTTTTACGCTCTGCTTTTCTTCATCGTCGATGCCTTCTTCAAGAGTCACTTCTTGGTCACTCTGTTTGTGGTACCGCTCTGTGTCATGTTGACCATCATGACCAATGTTGCCATGAACAATAAGGCCGGCATTATCGGTGGAGTATCGGCCTTGTTGATTATCACCTTATCCATTCCATCTGGCAATGCCATTGAATATGTGTTTATTCGTGTTTTTGAAACGTTTGTAGGGGTTTTTATTGCGATTTTGGTCAATTATGACCTAAATAAATTAAAAAAACGTTTTCAAGCAAAATGATGTCAGATTTTCTGACATATTTAGTTGACGATCTCCCTAAATTCCCCTATAATGGAAGGCAGAAAGGAGCTTTTTGTGAGAGAAAAGGAATTTCGTAGATCTTTAGCAATTTTTCCGATTGGAAGTGTCATGAAGTTGACGGACCTGACAGCTCGACAGATTCGCTATTATGAAGAGCAAGGCTTGATTCAGCCTGATCGTAACGAAGGCAATCGTCGTCTCTATTCCTTAAATGACATGGACCTCTTGTTGGAAATCAAGGATTTCTTGGATGAGGGATTAAATATCGCGGCCATCAAGAAGGAATATGCTAGTCGTCAGGTCAAGGTCCAAAAGCAAGAGAAGACTTTGACAGATGAAGATGTACGCCGTATTCTGCACGATGAGCTTCGCAACCAAGGACGTTTTTCAAGTCCCAGTAGCATTTTTCGTTCATCCTAACTCAGTTATCTATTTAAAAGGAGACTCTAATGGCAATTACAGTAGCGGATATCAAACGCGACATTCAAGAAAAAAATGTAACCTTTATTCGATTGATGTTTACCGATATCCTCGGTATTATGAAAAACGTTGAAATTCCAGCGACTGAAGAACAGGTAGATAAGGTTTTATCAAACAAGGCTATGTTTGATGGATCTTCTATTGAAGGTTTTGTCCGTATCAACGAATCAGATATGTACCTTTATCCTGATTTGAATACATGGACTATTTTCCCTTGGGGAGATGAGAATGGCCGTGTGGCTGGCCTGATTTGCGATATTTACACTACAGAAGGTGAGCCATTTGCAGGGGATCCGCGAGGAAACTTGAAAAAAGCACTTCGTCATATGGAAGCTGCAGGATTTTCTTCCTTTAACTTGGGACCAGAGCCAGAGTTCTTCCTCTTCAAATTGGACGATTTTGGCAACCCAACCCTCGAAGTAAATGACAAGGGTGGTTATTTCGATCTTGCACCGACAGATTTGGCAGATAATACACGCCGTGAAATCGTAAATGTCTTGACGGAAATGGGATTTGAAGTAGAAGCCAGCCACCATGAGGTTGCAGTTGGTCAACATGAAATTGATTTCAAATATGCAGATGTGTTGAAAGCATGTGACAATATTCAGATTTTCAAGTTGGTTGTGAAAACCATTGCCCGCAAGCACGGTTTGTACGCAACCTTCATGGCCAAACCTAAGTTTGGCATTGCTGGATCAGGTATGCACTGCAATATGTCCCTCTTTGACAAGGATGGCAACAATGCCTTCTTTGACCCAGCTGACCCACGTGGTATGCAGTTGTCTCAAACAGCTTACTACTTCCTTGGTGGCTTGATTGAGCATGCCTATAACTACACAGCTATTACCAACCCAACGGTCAATTCTTACAAGCGTTTGGTGCCAGGTTTTGAAGCTCCAGTTTACATTGCTTGGGCAGGAAAAAACCGTTCTCCGTTAGTCCGTGTTCCAGCTTCTCGTGGTATGGGAACCCGTTTGGAATTGCGTTCGGTTGACCCAACAGCTAACCCCTATCTCGCTATGGCGGTGCTCCTAGAAGTTGGTCTGTCAGGGATTGAGAATAAAATTGATGCACCAGCACCGATTGAGTCAAACATCTATGCCATGTCTGATGAAGAACGCCGTGAAGCAGGGATCTCTGATCTTCCGTCGACCCTGCACAATGCCTTGAAAGCGCTCCGCAAGGACAAGGTTGTTCGGGCAGCCTTGGGTGAGCATATCTATACCAACTTCGTAGAAGCCAAGAAAATCGAATGGGCAAGTTATGCAACCTTTATCTCCCAATGGGAAATTGATAACTATTTAGATTTGTATTAAACAAAGGACCCCGACGGGTCCTTTGTTCACGAGCCGAGAAATTGGAAAGCGAGTCAGGGCTTGTGGATCATTTTTTCACGAGCTCGAAAAGAGAAGAGCGAGTAGGACCCCGATGGGTCCTTTGTTCATAAACTTGAAAAAGACTACCCTTATATAGATTAAAAAAATTGGAGACGATGTGGATGGATGAATTTGTAAAAGCTGTATTTGATGAACAGTATAGAGCGGTTTTTGGAGAAGGGAAAGACCTTGCTCCTAGTCAGCAGGAAATTGTTTTGGTAGAAGAGGAAGTAGGTCAATTAGTCGCTGTCTTGCAGGCCCAGCAGACCTTGGAAACGATTCATGTCAAGGCTTTGGTGGTTGTCAAACACAAGCAAGGTCAAGGGTTGGGGAGGCGTTTGCTGATTCGTTTGGAAAATGAAGCCAGACTAAATGGAGCAAAGAGTATCACACTGTCAACTAAGTCCTATCAGGCTAAGGATTTTTATCTGAAGGCTGGATATTCTATTTATGCTCATCTAACAGATGTGCCGAAAAAAGGAATTTCCAAATATCATTTTATCAAGTGGTTGTAAGGTATTCCTATTGGAAAACAAGTGAAGCCTCGGCAGTTGCCGAGGCTTCTTTTTAGTGATCAGGCGTTAAAATCATTGGAATGATAATTGGTTCACGCTCTGTTTTTTCATAGAGGAATGGTCGTAGGGCATTGACGATAGCGCCGTTGACGGTTTGGATGTTGGCATCCTTGTTCTTCAGAGCGATACGGATCGCGTTGAAGAGGATGCGTTGGCTTTCGCGGATTAGGTCGCCTGATTCACGCATGTAGATAAATCCTCGGCTGAGGATATCAGGACCTGCCAGAATCATCTTGGACTTGAAGTCAACAGTTGCAACAGCTAGAACGACGCCGTCTTCTGAGAGGTCGCGGCGGTCTTTAAGGACAGCTGCTCCGATTTCACCGATGCGGTTTCCGTCAACGTAGATGTCTTGGGCGTTGAAGTGTCCTGCTAGGCGGGCGGAGTCCTTGGTTAGAGCTAGAACGTCACCATTTTCCATGATGAAGATGTTATCTTTTGGCACGCCGGTATCTACTGCCAGGCTAGCATGGATTTTTTGCATCCGGTATTCACCATGAACAGGCATGAAGAATTTTGGTTTGATCAGGCGGAGCATGAGTTTTTGTTCCTGCTGCCCACCGTGTCCAGAGGTATGGATGTTGTTAATCTTACCGTGAATGACATCAACACCGGCTTCGATCAAGATATTGATGAGCTTGTTGACACCTGTGGTATTTCCCGGAATAGGACTGGACGAGAAAATGACCGTATCGCCCGGCTGGAGCTGGACTTGACGGTGAGTGCCGTGGGCAATGCGGGAGAGGGCAGCCATAGGCTCGCCTTGGCTACCTGTACAGAGAATCATAACTTCGCTGGCTGGGTGTTCTTTAATCTCGTTTGGCTCGATGAAGGTGTCCTTAGGAACCTTGATGTAGCCGAGCTCAATGCCGTTGACAATGGCTTTCTCCATGGAGCGTCCAAAGACAGCAATTTTTCGTCCTGTCTTGACTGCTGCATCAGCTGCTTGTTGCAGGCGGAAGATGTTGGAGGCGAAGGAGGCGAAGATAATGCGTCCGTGGATGCCTTCAATCAGCTTCATAATGGACTGACCGACCACTTTTTCCGAATTGGTAAAGGTTGGAACTTCGGCGTTGGTGGAGTCGGAAAGGAGGCAGAGAACGCCTTCTTCACCGAGGGCAGCCATACGGTGCAAGTCTGCGGGCTCACCAACTGGCGTGAAGTCGAACTTGAAGTCACCGGTACAGACGATTTTCCCTTGAGGTGTATCAATGACGATACCGAGTGGCTCTGGAATGGAGTGGGTGGTGCGGAAGAAGCTGACCTTGAGGTGCTTGAAAGTCAACTCAGTCTTGTGGTTGATTTCATGCAAGGTTGCATCGCGGAGCAGTCCGTGTTCTTCTAGTTTGCCACGAATGAGGGCAAGGGCCAAGGGGCCAGCGTAGATTGGGACATTGGCTTGCTTGAGCAAGAAGGGAATGCCACCGATGTGGTCTTCGTGCCCGTGAGTAATAACCAGACCTTTAACGCGGTCTAGATTTTCAACGATGTAGGAGTAGTCTGGGATAACGTAGTCAATGCCCAAGAGGTCATCTTCTGGGAACTTGATACCAGCATCGACAATGAGAATTTCATCCTGGTATTCAATGCCATAAGTGTTTTTCCCGATTTCTCCCAAACCACCGATGGCGAATACGCCAACTTCTTGAGGTTTTAGATTTACTGATGACATGGATTAGAACTCCGTTAATGTGAAATCTGCGTGGGCTTTTTCGTACTCCAAATGGTTGTCTGATAGCAATTCGATAAACTCGATGTTGTATTCAGGACGGTTGGTTTCCACCAATTCACGAGCGATGATACGGCCTTCTAGTTCACTAGCTGCCTCTACTTTTAAGTAAAGAGAGCGGGTTTGCTCGCGGCGTGGGCTCGTTTTCGTTTCTTGGTAAAATACTTTATAAATCATAGGTTGGGTATATCCTTTCTTTTTGACTGGCAACTATGAAAAAAGCCTCAAACAGTTGGGTCTGTCTGGTAATGTCTATTCAATTTTTTCGAGTTGTCAATTTATTCAGTCTAAATGTACTCTTCATTATATCATAAAAAAGGCTAATGGTAAAAGAGGATGATAAGAAAATGGAAAAGTGTTATGGTTTTCAGAAATTCTGTATTTCCGAGAGGGCTAAAACAATGAAGTAAGCTAGGATTCCGAGTGTGTTAGAATTACTGAGACCAAGTTCAATTGTGCCAAAAAAACTGTCTGTCAATTGCCTGATAGTGATGAGACTTACTAGAATGACAAATCGATTCGCTCCACTAACCTACTTGAAATTACGCACCAGTCTTTTCATTATTTGAAAAAAACTTCAATATAGCTTACAATAGGGAGTAGCATTGAAAAGTCTTTCAGTTTGCTTTTAGTACTAGGCAACGAGCTGCGGGCTGTACTGGAGTACGGCAAAGCGAGTTAACGCAGTAATAAAAGCAAACCGAATGACGTAAAGAAAGAGAAACTTATGAAAATACTAGCTTTAGACAGCTCCAATCAAGCCTTATCGGTTGCCTTGGTGGAGGACGGTCGTTTGCAGGCGGAAACCCTGCTGGCCGTTAAGAAAAATCATAGTATCAGCCTCATGCCTGTGGTCGATTTTTTGATGACACAGGTGGGCTGGACGCCCAAAGACCTGGAGCGGATTGTGGTCGCTCAGGGGCCTGGATCCTACACGGGTCTGCGGGTGGCGGTGGCGACTGCCAAGACCCTGGCCTACACCCTCAAGATCGACTTGGTGGGGCTATCCAGTCTTCAGTCCCTCGTTCCTCCTAGCCTGATGGGTCTGGTGGTGCCCCTCATCGATGCCCGCCGTAACTGTGTCTATGCAGGTCTTTATGAAAATGGCAGAGCAGTTGAGGCAGACAAGTACTGGTCTTTTGAAGACTTGCTTTCTAGCCTATCTGGCAAGGAAGATATCACCTTTGTCGGAGAAGTGGAAAACTTTATCAATCAAATCGAGCAAGCTTTGCCAGCTGCCCATTACCAGACCAGTCTGCCGTCTGCCTATCAATTGGCGGTAATTGGTCAAGACTTGCCAGCAGTAGATGTCACTAGCTTTGAGCCCAACTATCTCAAGCGAGTCGAGGCAGAGGAAAACTGGCTCAAGGACAACCAAGCAGGCTCAGAAAGTTATATCAAGCGTGTATGATAGAGATTAAACACTACGACGGTCAGGAAAATCTGGCGGAGGCTGTTTTGGCAGTTATGCAGTCTGTCTATGAGCAATCGCCTTGGACCTTGGAACAGATTGCTGCAAGCATGACCAGCCAGGATGAGGACTACTATCTGGCCTATAAAGGTCAGGAATTGGTCGGATTTTTGGCTGTTCAGACGGTGCTGGATGAGATGGAAATCTTGCAGATTGCTGTCAAGGCTGATTTTCAGAGGTTGGGAATCGCCAGTCAACTGATGGCTGCTGTGATGGACTGGGATGGAGACATCTTCCTCGAAGTGAGGGAGTCTAACAGTGCAGCTCAGGCCCTCTATACACGCCAGCATTTTACCAAAATAGGAAAACGAAAAGACTACTACCGCCATCCTGTCGAGGACGCGGTGATGATGAAGAGAGAACGTGATGAAAGATAGATTGATTTTGGCGATTGAGACCTCCTGTGATGAGACCTCGGTGGCTGTTTTGCGAAATGACGCGGAGCTTTTGTCCAATGTCATTGCCAGCCAGATTGCCAGCCACCAGCGGTTTGGTGGGGTGGTGCCTGAAGTAGCCAGCCGTCACCATGTAGAAGTGATTACGACCTGTATCGAGGAGGCCTTGTTGGAGGCGGAGGTGACGGCGGAGGACCTGACGGCTGTGGCGGTGACCTATGGGCCTGGCTTGGTCGGCGCCTTGCTAGTCGGGATTTCGGCTGCCAAGGCCTTTGCCTGGGCTAAGGGTCTGCCGCTCATTCCTGTCAACCACATGGCAGGGCATTTGATGGCGGCACGTGCGGTCAAGGAGTTGGAGTTTCCACTTTTGGCTCTTTTGGTCAGCGGTGGGCACACGGAGTTGGTCTATGTGTCAGAAGCGGGCGACTACAAGATTGTCGGTGAAACGCGAGATGATGCGGTCGGCGAGGCCTATGATAAGGTAGGACGGGTCATGGGTCTGCCCTATCCAGCTGGTCGGGTCATCGATGAGTTGGCACATGAGGGGCAGGACATTTATAACTTCCCACGGGCTATGATCAAGGAAGATAATCTGGAGTTTTCTTTCTCAGGTTTGAAATCCGCCTTTATCAACCTCTACCACAATGCCCAGCAGAAAGGGGAAACCTTGTCCAACGCGGACCTGTCAGCTTCTTTCCAAGCCTGTGTTATGGACATCCTTATGGCTAAGACCAAGAAGGCTTTGGAGCAATACCCTGTCAAGACCTTGGTGGTAGCGGGTGGTGTAGCAGCCAATCAGGGCTTGCGAGAGCGGTTGGCGGCTGAAATTACGGATGTGGAGGTTATCATTCCCCCGCTTCGACTCTGCGGTGACAATGCAGGTATGATTGCCTTGGCAGCGGTCAGCGAGTACAACAAGGAAAATTTTGCTGGCTGGGACCTCAATGCCAAGCCTAGTCTGGCTTTTGAGAATTTGTAAGAAGGAAGGGTCGCGAGAGCGACTTTTTCTATTGACGGAGGGGGGCTGGTCCTCTATACTAGAGTGATATAATACTCTTCGAAAATCAAAATCGGACGTTGTTGACTTGATTTGATGAGTGAAAGGCTCCAGTGGAGCCTTTCAGCCTGTTACCTTGAAACAAAATAGTAACAGGGTTCTATCTGCTAAGTAGAAACGAACTACGTTCGCTCTATCTCCAAGCTCCAAAGGTTCTCCAAACCTTTGGAGCTAGTCTGATTTTGATTTTCATTGAGTATAACTTGCTATTCAAAGGAGAGAAGATGAAAAAAGAGGTTTTTCGCGAAGGCTTGCGGGATGCTATCCCAACAGCTCTGGGCTATGCCAGTATTGGCCTAGCCTGCGGTGTCGTATCGGTTAATTCCGGCATTTCTGCGGTGGAAATGGGGCTGATGAGTCTTTTGGTCTATGCAGGAAGTGCCCAGTTTGTCATGTGTGCTATGATTTTGGCAGGGGCTCCCTTGCTGTCCATTGCAGTGACCGTTTTCTTTGTCAATCTACGGAATTTCCTCATGTGCCTGCATACGACGACCATTTTTCAGGGCAACAGTCTGGGGTCCAATATCCTGATTGGCTCTTTTGTGACAGATGAGTCCTATGCGGTGCTGCTCCGTAAGTACATTGAGGACAAGCAGATTGCACCAAGCTGGATGTACGGCAACAACTTTGCGAGCTACGCTTCTTGGGTAACTTTTACTATTTTGGGTAATCTGATTGGGGGGCTGATTCCAAATCCAGAGCAGTTTGGTTTGGATTTTGCCTTGGTTGCTATGTTCGTCGGGATTTTTTCAGGTCAGCTAGAGGCTATGGCTCGGACCATTCCGTTGAAAAAGATCGGCTTGATTCTGCTGGCGGTGGGTCTGGCCTATGTCGGCTTGTCTGTGCTGGTGTCGTCCTATGTTGCGGTGCTTCTGGCGACGCTTTTAGGCTGTTTTGTGGGGGTGATAATTGATGATAAAAACTAGTATTTTACTGATTATTCTGGCGTCAGCCCTAGTGACCTGGCTGCCACGTGTCCTACCCTTTGTGCTCACTCAGAACAAGTCCCTACCGTCCCGCATGGTCAAGTTCCTCAGTTTTCTGCCCATTACCATTATCTTTGCCCTGACCCTCTCTAGCATCATGGACGAAGAAGTCGGCTCGCTACCTAACCTGCTCCCTGTCGAAAGCCTAGCCCGCCTTCCGACCTTTTTGGTGGTCCTGAGGACCAAAAATATCCTCCTCGCAGTAGTCGTTGGTGTCTTGACGACAGCTGCTCTCCGCTTGCTTTTCTAGGAGGGACTTATGGTTAAGGAAAATGCCAGAGGTATCGGATTGTGTCTAGTCTTGGCTGGAATTAGCTGGTGCTTAGGAAGTTGGTTTTCAGTAGTGGGTGGGCCTGTTTTTGCCCTTCTGATCGGGATGAGCCTGCATTCTTATGTTTCAAGGGAAAATGCCTTTCAGTCAGGCTTGACCTTTACCTCTAAGAAGATTTTGCAGTATGCGGTGATTTGTTTGGGATTTGGACTAAATCTATCTGCTGTTTTGGCTGTTGGACGTCAATCTCTTCCAATTATTCTTTCGACCATTAGTTTTGCCTTGTTTTTGGCAGTTCTGATGTGGAAAATCTTACCCATTTCATCTCATCTGGCGACCTTGATTGGCGTTGGGACCTCTATCTGTGGAGGCTCTGCCATTGCGGCGACAGCTCCCATTATCCAGGCGGATGATGAGGATGTGGCACAGGCTATCTCGGTCATCTTTCTCTTTAATGTCTTGGCGGCCTTGATTTTTCCGACTTTGGCAACTTGGCTTGGGTTTTCGACCGATTCGGGTCAGGCCTTTGGGATCTTCGCCGGAACGGCGGTCAATGACACCTCGTCGGTTACCGCGACAGCAGCCACCTGGGACAGCCTTTACGGACTGGGCAGTCAGACCTTGGACACGGCAGTGACGGTCAAGCTGACACGGACTCTGGCAATTATTCCTATTACGACGGTTTTGGCGATTTGGCGGAGTCGAGGAAAGGGAGTTAAGGCAGATAGTTCCTCACTCTTGGCAGGGTTTCCGACTTTCATTCTGTACTTTATTCTAGCCAGTTTGCTGACTACAATCGTAGGTCATCTTGGATTGGGGACGGATTTGTTTACCCCGCTCAAAACCCTGTCCAAGTTTCTCATTTGTATGGCCATGGCAGCTATTGGTTTGCGAACAAATGTCTTTTCTTTGGTGAAAAATGGCAGAGCTGCTCTTCTAGTCGGACTTGTTTGTTGGCTGGGCGTGACTGTACTGACACTGGTTTGGCAGGCAATCTTGGGAATTTGGTAAAGTAAAACAGCCTTCTCTTGCGAGAGGCTGCTTTTTCATCCCTTCAATCTAAAAGTCTGCGGAGCTTTTTTCAGCAAAATCCAGTAGCCGATGCTGACATAGGCAATCATGGCAAGGGAAACCAGCAGGATATAGGTGTGACTGCCCAGGTCCAGCTGGGTATTGAGGTAGGCTATCCAGTAGAGAGCTCCACTGAGGAATTTATAGACTGGGTTGACAACCTCCATGTCCTTGGTAAAGGGTTGGAGAATATAGTAGATAAAAAGGTCGTGGAAGGAAAAGAGAGCGGTCAGGCTGATAAGGAGCAGGGCTGTCAGGAGAATGGTTTCCAGGCTGAAAGCAAACCGTCCCAGCGCCATGATAGCCAGAAAGAGACTGAAGGCAAAGATGAGATTAAGCTTGAACGTTTGCAAAAAGCGGTAGTTAAAACCAGCGATAATGGTCTTGGCCTCCCGATAGAAGGGATAGTGAAGCATGGATATGTCGCAGTTGACAAAGACCATCTGAGCAACTACCTTGCCCGATGAAGCCACATACATAATCATAAAGGAGAAGGGCAAGGCTTGCAGGAGGATGGCATCGGTCAACGTAAAAGGTTCCAAATAGTAGCGGAAGGCCTCCAGAGAGACCAGAATCACCCCTACTGCCAAGACCCAGTTTCGTACCTTCTTATAGAGGACGTTTTTGTAGCGGTCAAATAGCAGAGCGTTTAGGTAGGTCATGCCAGACAGGTGGGACAGGTCCTTTCCTGTTTCCGCATTGAGTTTTGCCTGCATCTGCAACCCTTGTCGGGTGTATTCATTTCCCTTGGTCATTTCAAAGATTTTTTGATCCAGCTGCATGGACTGGTCCATACAATATTGGAGATAGTCTAGGTGGTTGGTTTGGCCTTGGATATACCGATAACCCAACCAAGTCAATATCAGTTGACTGATAAAAATCGGAATCAAGAGGCTGGTTGAGAGGCTGTCTCGGAAAAGAAACAACACGAAAAAACTGCCGAAGCCAATCGCAATGGAAGCCCAAACTGGCCAGGAATGTTGCTTAAAAAAGATATGTCGATTGAAGAGAAGACGATTGAGTGCCTGCCCACTAAAATGACCACTAGGGACAATCAGTAGGCCGACTGGTAAATAGAGGGGGTTTTTGGTGAGCACACAATAAACCAACAGGGCTGGAAGGTAGTAAAGACTAGTCAAGATGGGCTCAACAAAGAGTTGGCTTTGGATAAACTGGCCATGCGACAGCCTAAACTGCTGCATGAACTCTCTATCAGACTTGTTTATGAAGGGTTGGAAGCTCCGGCTGAAGCGATTGATAAAACCGACGGAGAGGCAAAGGAGCAGGAAACCCAAAAGCCAGGTGTCGGGATGGATATCCACCAAAGATGGTTCACCGGTCAACAGGAGGGTTAACCAAAAGCAGGCGAAAAGAAAGTGAAGTAGAATCCAGAAACCTTTTATGAGAAAACGGCTTGGTAGAGAAAAAATTCGTAGGAATAGAAAGAGGATAGTTTTAAAGTTGTAAGACTTATATACTGTCTCAGGAAGGATAGATGCTAGGCCAGGTATTTTACGGATAAAATAAAGCAGGCCATTGACATTGCGGTAGAGTTTGAATTTCTCCTGGTTCCAATAGTAGCGTAGTAGTGTGTCCATAAGCCCCTCCTAGTCTGCTGTCAGCAAGGTAACCACTTCCTGTTCAAAATCAGGGTCATGTAGTTTGTTGCTCGGAACAGTCTGCAATTCTTGGTGATGGAGCAAAACAATCTCGTCGCAGAGATCCTGAGCCAGCTGAAGAATATGGGTGGAAAAGATGATAACAGAATCCTTCTTTGCTTCTCGAATCAGCTGCTTAAACTTGTGGGCAGCCACAGGGTCAAAGGAAGTCAGTGGCTCATCCAAGAGAAGAACAGGAGGCTGGACAATCAAAGACAGGAGTAACTGGACCTTGTTCTGCATACCGTGGGAAAAGTCCTTGAGTAGACGGTGCTGGTCTTCTTCTCCGATACCGACTAAGTTCAGCCATTCTTCTGGACTGCGAGGAGATTTGAGCTTATCCTTGTGAATATCCATATAGAAACGGACAAACTCATAGGCTGTCATAAAGGCAGGCAGTTGTGGGTAGGTTTGGGTAAATCCGATGTCCGTATTATCGTAGTCAAATGGTTCCTCGTCCTTTACAAACTGAATTGAGCCACTATCTAAGGTCAGATTACGGGCAATGCAGTTGAACAAGGTCGTTTTCCCAGCCCCATTTCGCCCTAGCAAGCCGTAAATCTTGCCTTGTTCAAATTGAAAGCTGGTATCCTCCAGAATAATCTTGTGGTCAAATTTTTTAGAAATAGAAGACAGTTTCAGTTGCATGGACAATCTCCTTTTTGTTATATTGTTATGGTTTTATCATACAATAATAAGCAAAAAAATTCAAGCAGATTTTTGCTTGAATTTACAGAGAAGATAAGGAATGTTTTTGCTGGCCCTGGGCATCGAAGTTACTATCCTTTAGCCAGTTTTCAAGGGAACGCTTGCGGTCAGGCCATTCATGGTCTAATAGAGAAAACCAGGCGGTATCGCGGTTGCGTTCCTTATAGACTAGAGCCTGACGGAAGGTGCCTTCGTAGGTAAAGCCCAGGCGAAGGGCGGCCATGCAGGAGGCTTGGTTGAGTGAGTCGCATTTCCATTCGTAGCGTCGGTAGCCCAGTTCTTCAAATACATAGGTCATGAGAAGATAGTGGGCTTCTGTCGCCTGTCGGGTCCGTTGCAGTTGAGGAGAAAAGATAAGCCAGCCAACCTCGATGCTACGGTGATTTGGAACAATATTCATTAGTGCCAAGCTACCAATGGCTTGTTGGCTTTCCTGGTCCACAATAGCTAGATAATAAGGGTCAAGAGAATCCAACATCGTCTGGAAATAGGCTTGAAAAGAGTCACGGTCTGCAAAGGGTTCAAGGGCCAAGTAGGTCCAGTCAGCTTTCTTGGCATTGGGTCCATAAAACTGATAGAGCTCATCTGTATGGTGGAGACCAAGCTTTTCTAAGCGGACTGTTTTTCCTTCTAGAATATCAACGATTGGGAGATTGCCAACTGTATAATTTGGTAGTGGTGAACCAATCTCTTGGCCGAATGGATTGATAGGCATAGTTTCTTCCTAATAATGTAAACTTCCAGCCACCCAGCCAGTTGCAAGACAGTAGGTGATGTTAAAGCCACCTGTGTGGGCGTTGATGTCCAAGACCTCACCTGCAAAGTGGAGACCAGGCACCTTCTTACTTTCCAAGGTTTTGGGGTTGATTTCTTTGAGGTCAACGCCTCCTTTGGTAACAAAGGACTTGGCCAGGGACATCTTGCCCGTAATCTTAATCGGCAGGGCTTTGAGGAGGGAGACCAGATCAGTCAGATCTTTTTTGGAAACTTGTTTGACCTTGCAGTCGTAGTTCTCTGAGAAAAAGTCTGCTAGGCGGTCTGGCATGAGTTCAGCCAGGGCATTCTTGACGGATTTTTCCCTGTTGGCTTCTAAATGCTCAAACAAGTCTTGGTCAGAATGGGTCGGCAGAGCATCGAGAAACGCGGTTTCGCCGCCTTTGACAAAACTAGACAGACGAAGGGCAGCGGGCCCCGACAGGCCAAAGTGGGTAAAGAGCAGGTCATGGGTGATGAGGTGCTTGCCGTAGGTCAGGGTGACGTCGTCCAAGGAAATGCCTTGGAGTTTCTTGTGGGGGAAGTCGGTCAGGACAGGACTTTCAGCAGCCTCAATCTCCGTGACTTCCAGCTTGAAGTGGCGGGCAATGTCATGTCCAAAGCCAGTCGAGCCAGTGGAAGGATAGGTCTTGCCTCCGGTGGTGACAATGAGCTGGGGAGCTGTAAAGACTTCCTCGCTGGTCTTGACATGGAAGAGTTCATCAATCTTGCGGACGGACACCACCTCAGTTCCTGTACGGATATCGACGCCGTTTTCCAACATTTTCATCTCCAGGCACTTGATAATGGTCTGGGAGCGGTCGGTAGTCGGAAAGACACGGCCATGGTCCTCCACCTTGAGCTTGACCCCATTTTCCTGAAAGAAATTCATGATGTCGTGGTTGTCAAACTGGGAAAATACGCTGTAAAGAAAGCGGCCGTTGCCAGGAATGCCAGCCAGTAGGTCTTCCAAGGTGCCGTTGTTGGTCACATTGCAACGTCCGCCACCTGTGCCAGATAGTTTCTTACCCAAACGCTTGTTTTTTTCAAGGAGCAGGGTCTTCTTGCCATAAAAACTAGAAGAAATGGCGGCCATCATGCCAGCAGGCCCCGCTCCGATAATAATGGTATCTACTGTATTCATGTCCTTATTTTATCATAAATTCAGGAAAGTTTTTCAAAATGAGGGCTCCGCCTTGACTTTGCCCACCTTTCCTGTTAGAGTAGGGAAGTAAATTAGTTTTTGAGTTCTGTTTGTGTTTCACCTGCTTTACCTTTTCTAGTTTTACAAATTTAGAGAAAGGAAGTAGTGACATGGCACAAGGAACAGTAAAATGGTTCAACGCTGAGAAAGGCTTCGGCTTCATCGCTCAGGAAAACGGACCAGATGTATTTGCACACTTTTCAGAAATCCAAACCAATGGTTTTAAATCATTGGATGAAGGTCAAAAAGTGACTTTTGATGTGACAGAAGGTCAACGTGGCCCTCAGGCAAGCAACATCGTCAAACTGTAAAAAATTGCCCTCCTTTGGAGGGCTTTTTCCTTATTCGTTTTGGTAAATTTGACAGCAAACTCCTCTTGTGGTAATATTTTAATGATACAGACAAATGAGAAAATGAACATATAATTGAGGAAATTATGGGAATTGAGAAAACGGTCAGCGAATTAGCTGAGATCCTAGGAGTTAGCCGACAGGCCATGAATAACCGTGTGAAATCTTTGCCAGAGGAATACGTGGAAAAAAATGACAAGGGTGTCACAGTTGTCAATCGGGCTGGTTTGGTGAAACTTGAAGAAATCTACAAGACAACGATTTTTGAAGATGAGCCAGTCAGTGACGAAGTCCGCCAACGCGAGATTTTAGAGATTCGGATTGATGAAAAAAATGATGAAATCATCCGGCTCTACGATCAAATCTTGGCCAAGGACAAGCAGATTGCAGAAAAAGATGAGCAGTTGCGGATTAAGGACGTCCAGATTGCAGAGAAAGACAAGCAACTAGATCAGCAACAACAACTCACCTTGAAAGCTATGGCGGACAAGGACGTATTAAAATTAGAATTGGAAGAAGCCAAGGCCCACGTAGAAGAAGTCAAAGCGAAAGGCTTTTTCGCAAGATTGTTTGGTAAATAAAAAGGTCCGGGGGACCTTTTTATCATGAGCTCGAAATATAGAAAGCGAATTAGGTCCGGGGGACCTTTTTATCATGAGCTCGAAATTTAGAAAGCGAATTAGGTCCGGGGGAGTGAAACAGTCTGGGGGACTGTTTCAGCCCGAGCCAAGAAATGAAAAAGCGAGGCTCAGTCTGGGGGACTGTTTCAGCCCGAGCTTGGAAATGCGAAAAAAATCAAGTTCCAAATTAGGAACTTGATTTTTTCTTTTGTTCTAGCCACTCCTCTCGTATGATTCCATATTTGACGGAATCGTAGTAGTGACCTTGCCAATAGCGGACTTTTCGAATTTGGGCTTCCTTGGTCATGCCTAGCTTCTCAGCGGCACGCATCATGCCAGGATTGCCGGACCAGGTTGTGAGACCAATGTGCTCCAAATCGGGAAATTGGTCAAAAATCATATTAAGCCAAATTTTGAGGGCAGCTGTCCCATATCCTTTTCCCCAGATACTGTCGTCATGGATTTCGATCCCGATTTCTAGCCAGCGTGTTGGCTGGCATTCCCAGTAATAGCTCACAAAGCCAATCGGTTGGTCATCCAGAAGTATGGCTCTAACGGACTCTTTTTGTAACCACTGGTAGAGCGGGGCTGCTTGAAAGTCTTCAAAGCGAGCATAAGCATGGTAGTCATCAAAATAGGGAGCCGCAAATTCCTTCCAGCGTGGAGCAGCTTGGCGATAGCCGATTTCCCACAAGCGATGGAGCCGATCAGTTGTAAAAGGTTGCAGAGTGATAGTTGGCATCTTGTACTTTCCTCACAACAAAAGATGGATTAGTAGTATTCTCCTTGGCGGTAATCCCAAGAATTGAAATGTTCAGAAAGATTCATCATGATTTTGTCGATGTCCAGCCCCTTGCGAATCACAACTGGACATGGGCTGATTGAGCGGCTGGCAGGACCTTGTTCAGGAATAAGTTTGCCCTCCTTATCAACCATGGACACCATAACCCCTTGCTCATAGCGGGTTTCAATCGTTTTATCAGGTTGGATTGAAGCAACATAGTCATCCGCCTCAATCACCAAGTCAACCTTAGAAGCGATGCGCTCGCCAATTCCTTCTACCTTGCCACGGTTTCCCTTGCCAGATGGGTTGGCAGAAGAAGCATAGACCATACGTCCCTCTTTTTCCCACATTTCCTTAGCGATTTGCTCACCAGCTACTCCAAACTTGATGACAAAGCAAGAGGTCTTGCGAGTATCGGTCATCAACTCCTCACGACCATCTCCATAGGCTTGGAGCTTTTCGTAGGCTTCTGGCTTCCAGGGCAGGATGCAACCAAGCAAGATATCCTGATTCCAGTGGGCTTGGTAAAAAGCATCGATTTCCGGGGTTAACTGGGCCAATTCACGCAACTCTTCCATGCTACCACAGAGAACGACACCTGGTTTATTGCGCTTGCGCTCTTTTGCGTCAAACTTGCGTTCTAAACCAGCCTTATCTGCGGTCATGATGATGTAGCCTACCTTAGTTGGGCAAACAATAACGCCGCCTTCCCCTTTGATAATATCAAGGCCTTCTTGTGAAAGTTGGCCATCCCAATGAATTTGTTTTGTCATAAATTGGCTCCTTTTAAATTGTCAGATAATTCAATTATATCAGAATTTTTTGAAAAAACAAGTTGTTTCAAAAAGAAGGACTTGCAAAAGCATCTGAATTGTGGGAAACTAGATTCATGAAACGAATGAGACGAGAATTTCAGAAAATTTATTACAATCTAGACAAAATCCTCCTCCTCTTTGCTTCCTCCTTTGCTTTTATGGAATTTATCTGGATTCCCTTTAATTCTTGGTTGGCAGAAGAGCTCCTGAGTTTGACAGGGCATGCTTATTTATCACCGACCAATGCTCTGGCAGTTTTTTCGGAAAATGGCTTTGTAACCCTTATGTTCCTTCTCATGTTTGTCGCCAATATCTTCGTGGCATACTTGGAGATGGCACTTTTATTTACAGGGATCTGGCAGTTATTGGATCAAAATGTGAAGCACCTACCTGATTTTCTGCGGGATGTAGGCAGAAGCATGCTAACAATTTTGAGGCATATCAGCCTTGCAAAAATGATTTTCCTGCTCTTTTATGCCGTCATATTATTGCCTTTTTTGAGGCGGCTTCTAAATATTTATTATTTTAATAAGCTGGTCATTCCTGAATTTGTTGTCGATTATTTAACCACTATTTTGTTGATTAGCTTACTCTTTCTACTCGGTCTCTTGTTCTTCTTCTGGCTGGCGTCAAGACTGATGTTTGCTATTCCAAAGGTATACTTTGAGCACCGGAGTGTGAAAGAGTCCATTCGCTATTCTTGGGACAAGACAAGCGGTTGGAATCAAGTGGGGCATTTCTTCTCTTTGATCAGCATTATCTTACAATCGACTTTGCTCTTTTTCTTGAGTGGTCTTTGTTTCTATACTGTTCAGGTCCTGGTGGAACGATTTTTTCCGAGTTTGGCCTTTCCGATGGTCATAGTCCACTATGTCTTACTGCGGTTGGCTTTTTACAGTGCCATCGCCTTGTTTATGACCAAGTTTGTGACCTTGATGACTGGCAAACATTTGCCAAGCTATCGTCGTAAACGTCTACGCCACCGCCTCCGTCTGGCTATTGTTGCAACAGCGAGTCTTTATTATGGGGTTCAAGGGGCGGTGACTTTTTATTATCCGTTAGAAACCTTGCCAATCACAATTTCCCACAGGGGTGTTGACAATGCGAACGGAGTGCAAAATACTCTGGATTCCTTGGAGAAGACAGCCCAGCTAGCACCTGACTACATCGAAATGGATATTCAGGAGACCAAAGACTTTCAGTTTGTTGTCATGCACGATACAGACCTTCTGGCTCTCACTGGAAATCCTGGCGGAACCCATGATTACACCTTGGCAGAATTGACTAAGATGACGGCCTCAGAAAATGGCATGTCCAGTCCAGTTCCTTCTTTCGAAGCTTACTTGGACAAGGCAGATCAGCTGGGGCAGAAACTGCTGGTGGAGATTAAGGTAACAGGCCAAGATTCCCCTGATTTGACTAAAACTTTCCTAGAAAAATACGGGCAACGCCTACTAGATAAGGGGCACCAGATTCAGTCGCTGGACTATCAAACCATCATCGAGGTAAAGGAATACGATGAAGCCCTTGTTTCTCTTTTTATCTTGCCATTTAACTCGATTTATCCACGGACCCTTGCGGATGGATATACTATGGAATATTCTTCTTTGGATCAAAACTTTATGGTCAAATCCTGGTTGCATGGAAAGTCTGTCTATGCCTGGACTCCTAATGATGAAGAAACCATGAGCCAGGTGATCTTGTTGCAAGTGGATGGGATTATCACCGACCAGCTGGCAGTCATGAAGGACTTGATGAAAAGTTTTCAAGAGAATACTTCTTACAGTGACCTCTTCTTGATTCAATTCCAAAAGCTCCTTTACCAATTTGAAGGGTAACAAGAAAAAACGGACGTCTGTCCGTTTTTTCTTGTTGTTTAGAATGGTAATTTTCCTGCAAAGGCACCGAGAGTTTTTTTAGTCGCTTGGTCTGCCAAGTCTAAGGCTTGATTAACAGCTTGTACCGTCATATCTTGCAAAGTTTCGATGTCTTCTGGGTCCACGACCTCTGGTTTAAAGCTGACAGCTACCAATTTTTTATCCCCTGTAACCGTAGCAGAGACGAGTTCTTGGGCAGAATGACCTGTGAATTCCATCGCAGCCAATTCGGCTTGGCTCTTTTCCATTTGTTTCTGCAGTTTTTGTGCTTGTTTCATCATTTGTTGCATATTCATCATTGTCTTGTCCTCCTAAATGATATCGCTATATTATACCATTTTTTCTGCCAGGGGGAAACTCACGCAATTATACAGTATATTAACCTATTTTCTATTGACCTTTACTGGAGGGCGTAGTATAATAAAAGAAAAACTGGTTATAACCAGCAAAGGAGGAACTATGTTTCGTTTAGCAAAAGAAGAATTGGAAAAACTGGGTGCTAGTATTACAGTACCAGAAATTTTCCAGCAACCTGGTTTATGGAAGGAGGCACATGAATTATATACAGGGCAACTAGAAGCAATTGAGCGTTTTATCGGAGCGATCAAAGAACGTCATGCGTTTGTCCATGTTATTTTTGCAGGTGCAGGGACATCTGATTTTGTCGGCCAATCCATTGCAAACTATTTAAATCAAGTCAATGACTTGAAGTCTATCCGTTTTACGACTGTTGGGACAGTTGAATTGGTAAGCAGACCCTATGACTACTTGCAAGCAGACCTACCAACGATTTTGGTTTCCTTTGCGCGTAGTGGAAACTCACCTGAAAGTGTGGCGGCAGTAGAAGTTGCCAAACAAATCGTTGATCAACTCTATCAAGTGACCATTACCTGTGCTCCAGAGGGTAAATTAGCCCAGGCAGCTGCAGGTGATGAAGAAAATCTCTTGCTCTTGCAACCTGCGGGTTCAAACGACAAGGGCTTTGCAATGACAGGTTCATATTCCTGCATGGCTCTGACTGCCCTACTTGTCTTCTCACCAGCTAGTCAAGAAGAGAAAGCTGCTTGGGTGGAGACGATTGTTAGAGTGGGACAAGATGTCTTGGACCGTGAAGACTATGTGGAAGAATTGGTCGGACAAGATTTTGAACGGGTAATCTATCTCGGTGCCGGTGGTTTCTATGGTGTGGCACATGAAGCGCAGCTGAAGATTTTGGAGTTAACAGCCGGTAAGATTGCGACTATGTACGAATCCCCTCTTGGATTCCGTCATGGTCCAAAATCTCTCATTAATGAAAAGACAGTAGTTATTGTGTTCACATCAAATGATCCGTACACTCGCCAGTACGATGTTGATTTGATTAATGAGGTTTATGGTGATGACATTGTTACGCGCATCGTGGCCCTATCTTCTAGTCCATTGGAAGGCACAGAAGCAGCCAACTTTGTCTTGGCTTCAGGCGGAGAAAACCTTCCAGATGTCTTCTTGACCTTCCCATACATCTTATTTGCCCAAACCTTCTCCGTAATGGCGGCGCTCAAGTGCAAAAACTTGCCGGACACTCCATCACCAACTGGTACTGTCAACCGAGTTGTGCAAGGGGTTATCATTCACCCATTGCCATAAACAGAATAAGCGTGCCAAAAGAGCTTCCAAAAAAGGAAGCTCTTTTTTAAAATGGCAAATGAAGGCTGGACTGGTCCAAATCAAGAGAAATGGTCCAGTCGCTATTGTCCCGAATGGTGCATTCAAAATCGGTGGTGTAGAGAATTAGCTCCAAGACATCCCCTGTTTTCAGCTGGTAGATAGTCGGTTGCAGTTTCCAGCTCAAGTCCATCCACTGGTCTGGCACCACTTCCTCAATTTTCATCAAGTCAGTACGGTTTTGCAGGTTCATAAAGCCCTTGGTCACCAAGCGTTGCGGCATCTCCACATAAGGCAACTCCACCAGATTTTCTTGGGCATGGTAGCGGCCGTTGTCCAGGCTCAACCGCGTTTTTGGCGTTGGGATTGGGGCCAGGCGTTTTTTGCTTCCCTTGTCCAATAGCTGAGCAGATAAGAGGCCCTTGGCTACACTAGAAGATACACGGAGTTTCAGCGTGACCTGTCCGTTAATCAGGATATCCTCCGTCATAGGCAGTTCCATGCTGACTTGATTGGCCTTGCCTGCATAGAGGTCTTGGTGGAAGGCTGGATAGGATTTGCCGTAGCGGTCAAAATTTTCTTGGGCATAGTGATTGGAAATGGTCTGACTTCCAGTACCTAGTGGCAAGACAGCCTCATTTTCACCGCCAAAGGTTTCTAAAGTCGTCCAAGTCTGCTCACCGCTGTTGTCCTGCCAGATGACCTTTGGCAGTTGGTAGTTATTCTCGTAGCCCAGCAGTTTCTGGCTGAGCAGGGCGTTCATGGATTCACGGAAGTCGATAGACTGCCAGTTGTTCATATACACGTGGGCACCGTTGTGGAAGAAGAGGTGCTTTTTGATGTGACTTGGCAGGGCATGGAACATATTCCAGACGTGGATTGGTTTGACATTCCAGTCCTGTGAGCCGTGGGTAAAGACCACTTCGCACTTGACCTTGTCAGCCTGGAGCAGATAGTTGCGGTCCTGCCAGTATTGGCTGTAGTCACCGCTAGTGCGGTCCAGAGCAGCTTGTTCTGCTGCCAGTCCTTTTTCGTAGGCTGCTTTATTGCGGAGGAAGTCCCCCGCTTGCAGGCTTTTCGAGTAGGTCAGGGCTGTCAAGCTGTCCAAGTCCTCTCCTGGATAGCCACCAGGGCTGGTCACCAGCCCGTTTTCACGGTAGTAGTCATACCAAGAGGAAATCCCTGCTTCTGCGATGATGACTTCCAATCCGTCCACGCCAGTTGTTGCCAAGGCATTGGACATGGTTCCTAGGTAAGACAGTCCCGTCGTCGCTACCTTACCATTGGCCCAATCGGCCTTGACCTCTAACGAGCGAGTGTGGTCTGTGTAGGCCTTAGTGCGACCGTTCAGCCAGTCAATCACCGCTTTGTAGCCCTCAACCTGCTGGTAGTCGCCAGATGTCATGTAGCCAGTCGAGCCCAACGTGCCGATACCAGACACATGGAGGCTGGCGAAACCACGAGCAAGGAAGTAATCATTGAGGGAGTAAGAAGTGATGTGGCCCAGTTTTTCGGTGGCAGGGCTGACAGGTAGTTCTCGCTGGTCCAAGTCTAGCTTAGTGATGCTAGTCTGCTTGACCTCAATGGTGCCAGCAGATTTTTCAGCTAACTCCCCTTCCATCTTGTGCAGGGCCTTGTCGCTGGCTACATCGTTAACTCCTTGATGATAAGGACTGTTTGTAATCACCGCAGGGATTTTCCCGTCAAACTGCGGACGGAGGATGGAAACTTTGACAATATCAGTCTGGCCAGTCCCAGCCGTATCGACAGGTGTTTCCACATAGACCACCTCGCGAATGAGGTTTTTGGTTGAAAAGGTCGCTAGAGATTTACCGTTGAAGAAGTGGTAGTGATTGTCCTCTGGAATCAGGTCGTCACTGACCAGCTGGTCAATCAAGGTGTTTCCGGACTTGGTGCGGGTATTGAGGAGTTGGTAGAGGTTGTCGATGATGTTCCCATAGACAATTGGGAAATGGCTGGACTTGCGGAATTCTTCCACATCTGTGTAATCCATACCAGGCACAAAGCCCAGCAACTGAAAGGCCACTTGATAAAAAATCTGATCTGTCAGCTCTCGGTCTGACTGGAAGAAGGTCAGAAGATCTGTCTCCCAATCCGCAATCATGTTGGACAGGGCAAAGTCGGTATTTGTTGTCAGGAAATGACACTTTCTAGCAAAGGTTTCGAGAGTGGTCTTTGGATTAGCTTGAGAATCCAGAGTAAAGCCGATTGGGTGGAGTTCCTCAATCATCTGATCCAGTGGGCTTGCAATGTAGGAATAGGCATTAAAACGCATACATGTTCCTTTCTTGTGTAAATTCTTTACTTTGGTGACCATTGTTGATAGAATGGTTCTTATTTCGTTTTCACGCTACTGTTAGCATAAAGAAAGTAGAGAGGCTTGTCAAGTGTCGTTGTACTGGAAATGAATAAACTTATATAAAACTGAGACAAATTTGTCTGAATGTAGTAAAATAGTGTAAAATATTGGGGTTGAATTTTATATATTATTTGTAAAAAACGACAGTTTCCATTACAATAGTATGGTATAGTATTGAGGAGTATGAGATGTTACGAGACAAGCATGTAGTTCCTGTTTTGCGTGTGAATAACAGGGCTATCAATCAAGAATTTATCGAGAAAAATTTGGGTTTGAAAACTCTATTAGAAGATGGACCATTTGCTGATTTTTCAAGCCACCAGTCAAAAGAATTGGTCTTGAGTTTGATGGAATCACCTAGTGCCCGTACCCGTCAGGTTAAGGGCTTGAAAAAACTGGCTCTCCTGGTGCTGAAAGTAGCACAGGCAGAAGAGATTGAAGCATTTTTGGCTACTGGAGCCTCTTATTCAAGATTATATAAGGGAAAAACTGGCCTTGCTTTTGAATGCCTATCGCCAGAAGGAGACCGATTCCTGGTTCATGGCGAAGAGAGCTGTGAGGATTTGGTCGAAATACTGGCTCCCTATCCGTTTGCATCTAAAGAGGGCTTTGTCGGTTTCAGTCAGGCACAGATTGAGGAAGTTGTATTGCGAACACCTAATCAAGAAGCGAGTCAAGCGTATTACCAAAAAATATTGGGAGATCAGGAACTTGTTCGTTTCGAACAGGCAGAGGGTGATGACTTGCAGACACCAGCTGAGGAAGTCTGGGATTTGGATAGCTTGCATTTTCTGGTGAAGCAGGACTTTGACTGGGAGATTCTGGAAGCAGTTTTGCCGGCAGGCTATTTCAAAGATAAGCGCCAGCGATTTATCCAGACAAGGGACCTAAGTGGCATTGAATTACGGTTTGAAAAATGAGACAAGAAATTTTAGACAAGATTTTAGAGCAGATTGAGCAAGGAGTCTATCCTGGTGCCAGTCTGGCTCTTTTTTCTAAGGGTCAGTGGCAGGAGTATTATTTGGGTACCCAAGATGGTCAGACGCCAGTAGAGGCGGGTTTGACTTATGATTTAGCTTCTGTTTCCAAGGTGGTTGGAGTAGGGACTCTTGCGACTTTTTTGGTCAATAGCGGAGCCTTGGAGCTAGATAGGGCCTTGCAGTCTTACTATCCAGCCTTTCAAAATAGTCAGGTCACCATTCGCCAATTATTGACCCATACTAGCGGCATTGACCCCTTCATTCCCAATCGGGATAGTCTGGATGCAGACCAATTAAAAGAAGCGATTTTGAAGATTAGGGTGACGGACAAGAAAGAATTCCTCTACACAGACATCAATTTTCTCCTGTTGGGCTTTTTGTTGGAGGAACTAGGTGGAGCTAGTCTGGACCAGCTGATTAGTCGAGGTGTTCTAGAGCCCTTTGGCATGTCCCAAACCTCATACGGTCCTGTCAGTCAGGCGGTACCGACGGTGCGTGGCGTCAAAGCCGGTGTGGTGCATGATCCTAAGGCGCGTGTCTTGGGGATGCACGCGGGTAGTGCGGGGCTTTTTTCGACGGTCAGAGATTTAAAAATCTTTTTGGAGCGCTATCTGACAGAGGACTTTGCGGCAGGCTTGAGCCAGGATTATGGCTTTGACGACAATCGCAAGCGGTCGCTGGCCTGGGATAAGAAGGGGGATTGGTTGTCCCATACGGGCTATACAGGGACCTTTATCATGTTCAATCGTCGCTTGCAGCAAGCTGCGATTTTTCTCTCCAACCGAACCTTTGAAAAGGATGAACGAGCCCAGTGGAAGCTGGATCGAAACCAGGTCATGGCTCTGATTCGGCAAGTTCTGGAGGGAGAGGGACAATGAGATATGTTCTTCTAATGAGAGGGATTAATGTCGGCGGTCGCAATAAGGTTGTGATGGCTGAATTGCGTCAATCAGTGGCAGCTTTAGGCTATGACAAGGTTGAAACCTACATCAACAGCGGCAATCTTTTCTTTGATGCAGAAAAGGATAGGGATGAGATTGTGGAGGATTTTCAAGATTTCTTTGCCAGCCACTATCCATTTGTTGAAGCCTTTTCCCTTTTGAGCGCCAAGGACTATGCGACAGAAGTAGCACAGCTCCCAGCTTGGTGGGAGGACGACATGGCTCGTAAAGATGTCTTATTTTATACGGATAGGAGCCAGAAGACTCTGATTGAGGACTGGGTGAGCCAGCTGGACTTGGGAGAGGAGATTGTGCATTGTGGTCAGAAGGCTCTTTTCTGGGGCAAGTTTGATGAGGGATCCTATCAGCAGACGGCCTATCATAAAAAGCTTGCCCATCAGGCTTTCTACAAGAGCTTAACGATCCGTAACCACAAGACCTTTGCAAAATTGGCAGAGTTTTTGGAAAAATGAAGAAGGAAATGAGGGAAAACGATTTGTGACTGTTTTCCTTTTTACATTTCTGACATCAAATTGTCATCAGTTTTCAATTTGTTTGAGATTTTAGCGTGATAAAGTGGAGAAGTAATAAAGGAGAGATTCTATGAAAGAAAAAATGACCCTATGTAGTCTATTTTTGGGTGCAGGTTTGGCTTCGGGACTGACTGTACAAGCAGCAGAATATCAGGTTCAGGCAGGCGATTCTTTTTCGTCCATTGCTGCGGCGCATCAGATGGATATGAATCAACTGGCAACAATGAATCAAATGGCTATCTATGATTTATTATTGCCTGGACAGGTCTTACAGGTTGCGGATAATTGGGTAACTAGTCCATCGGCCAGTCAGGAAACAAGCTATACGGTTCAGTATGGTGACAGCCTATCTGCTATTGCAGCCAAGTTTGGAATGGACATTTACCATCTTGCTCAACTCAATGAAATGGATATTTATGGCTTGTTGTTGCCAGGCCAAGTCTTGACAGTGACAGCCACTGCTCAACAAGTACAAACAGCTGCCTCAAATTACTACCTGCCAGGTTTTACCTATGAAGCAGGCATCAATTACCCTGTGGGTCAATGTACCTGGGCAGTTCAGAAGTTAACTGGCTGGGCAGGTGACTGGTGGGGTAACGCTGCAGACTGGGCTCGCAATGCTGCTGCGCAAGGTTTTCTCATTGGTAGTCAGCCCCAGGTTGGGTCAATCATTGTTTGGGACGATGGAGGTTATGGTCACGTTGCCTATGTGACAGATGTGAATCAGTGGGGACAAATCCAGGTTTTGGAAGCCAACTACAACGGCCAGCAATGGATTGATAACTATCGTGGATGGTTTACACCGACAGCTGACCAGGGGATTGTATCCTACATTTATCCACCAGCCAATTAGTAATAGAAATTTTGTAATTTCAAAAAGATATGATTTTAAAGTCTAGTTTTGTGTGATGCAGGACTAGACTTTTGTTCGAGTTAATTTCTTTTAAATTCATTGTTCTTGAATGTCAAATTCAGTGAGATCATATTTTGTTTCTAATATCGTATTAATTAATAGATATGTTCATATTCCTATGCTTTCGAAATAGTATTTTGTTTGAATTAAAAAAGAGAGAACCAACTGAGTTCTCTCTTTGAATGATTTAACAACAAAGTTTTTCAATGCAGTTTAGGATCTACAATTTGATTTTACGCTTTTTAAAACTTAATGTTCCGGCAATGAATGAGAACAATAATCCTAAAGTAGTTAACTTAACGGAAGCTTTTTCACCTGTAGATGGAAGTGAAGACGACTTAGCAACAGGCGCTTGCTTAAGTTCATTATTAGTAGTTGGCTTAGTGGATGTTGTAATGGATTTGCTAGGTGCTGTTGGAGCTTTTCGAACTGCAATCAATTCTACATAAGAATTGTATTCTTCCCTTACAATTTTATAGTAATAAGTGTTTGAGTTCACATTGGTCACAACCCATTGAGTTAGATTCTTAGTGAAGGTTTGCGAATAATTCTGTCTGATATCAATTGCTTGACCACCAGTTGCCTGAATGATAGGTGTGAATTCAGCAACAGCTTCCGAGCCAATATTATTCTTGTCAAAAACAAAAGTTGTAGCAATTTTCGCTGTTTTAAGGGCAGTTGCTGTTTCTTGTACAGAAGCCGTCTCGTCTTCATATGTATCAATATCTTCGTCGGTAAAGACGATGGCAAAACGAGCAGTGTTTGTATCAACTGACCAGTCATAATCTGAAGCAATAAATTTCAAAGGTTTTGTAGGATTTTCGCTTACACCATGTGATAAATACGGCAAGGTTTTTAAGGTTGCTAAATAACTTGTGGCATCAGTGGTAAAGTAAGAATTGCCAAATTGAAAAGTTTCATACTCAGTTCCATAGGCCACCAGTCCTAATCTTGTTTTGATACTTTCTTGGTTCAAACCTCTTACAAAGTTAGTGATATTATCAACCACTCCTTGAATGGTATTAGCCATGGAACCAGATGTATCAATGACAAATACGACATCAGCATTTTGCCCTTGTGTAACCGTAGATGTTGCACCTTTTTCAACTTTTACATTTTCAACACTTGTCACTTTTGTAATGACTTCTCGCTCAGTAATATAGGCTGAAGCGGTTTCATATACTCCTGATGTTTCAATCGTTTCAGTAATTGGTGCTTCTTTACCAATTGGAGCGCTAGAGTCAGACTTGTAAGTGGAGACTACAGTCACTGTGTCTTCTTGTGTTTCAATAATTTTGTTGTTTTCTTCAACAGTATTTGAAACTGGGTTTGTAGTAGTTACGTTTACAGAGATGAGGTCACCAGTTTGTGCAGTTGCTTCTGGCACAACTGGTTGAGAGGTTGTCTCTGTAATTTCAGTGGCCACAACTTCAGTAGCAGTTTGACCGTTTATCAAATTTTCAGAAACCACAGTCACTTCTTCCTCAAAAGAAGTTTCAATGTTTTGAGCAAGGCTAGAAGGCTCAGAAACTGGAGTCTCGATTACAGTAGTTTCTGTAGAAGTAGTCGTATTAGCAGAGACAAGCTTTGCTCCCATAAAGAAAGTAGCAACAGTAACAGATGCCAAACCTACAGATAATTTTCTAAATGAAAATTTCTTTCTATTTTCTTGATAACTATTCATAATATAATCTCCTTTCAAATAGTTGCATATATTATATCACAAAATACTATAAAATTATCAGGAAATTTACAAATTTTATGACAATTTGAATGTTTTCTTGTTTTAGCAACAATTTTATTAATGGAACAACGTGATGATCTAACAAATGATCGTGCTAAAAAAGAAAAATTAGTCATCCAGCCTGTTTTCTCTATTTTGACACATTTGAAATAGAACATAAAAAGAACACTCTTCAAGAGTGTTCTTTTTATTATGCTTGGCCTGAAACTTCAGCAGCGTGGTCGTCCATTGAAAGAACTTCGTGGAAGACACGTTGTGTCAATTCAGTCTTTTGCTCTTTAGTGAGATACTTGGTGTTTACGCAGTATCCTGAGATACGAACGATAACGTCCTCACCAGCCATGATTTTCTCGTAAACGTCGTTCAAGTCCATAACGTTCAAGTTAACGTGCTGACCACCTTGCTCGAAGTAACCGTCAAGGATTGTCACCAAGTTTGTTACTTGCTCATCGAAGGTCTTACCAAGAGCTTTTGGAGAAACCTGAGTTGTCAATGAGATACCGTCGTTAGCATGGTTGAAGTTGAGTTTAGAAAGGGTGTTCAAGTTTTGCAACCAACCACCACGAGATTTAGAAGTTGGGTTAGCACCTGGTGGGAAGAATTCTACTTTAGAAGTGTTGACAGAGCCATCTTCGTTGAGGAATACACCACGGTGAACCGGTGAGTTACCAGTTTGTTTAGAGTAGGCAACGTTTGAAGTGATGGTCAAGATAGAAACCGCAGCTTCTGCATTTTTGTAAAGCTTCTTGTTAGCAAGACGAGTATAGAATGCTTCCATGAGCCATTTAGCGATATCATCTACACGGTCATCATCTTCACCATAACGTGGGAAGTCACCAGTTACTTCGTAATCGTAGATGAAGCCATCTTCGTCACGGATTGGTTTCACTTGTGCGTACTTGATAGCTGACAAGGAGTCAACAGTGTTTGCAAAACCACAGATACCGAAGCCCATGTTTGCACGGAGGTGAGTTGGCAAGAAGGCCATTTGAACAGCTTCGTAGTTGTACTTGTCTGTCATGAAGTGAATGATGTTCATGGCATCAACGTAAGTGTCTGTCAACCAGTCAAGGGCTTTTTCAAAGTTTGCGATAACTTGGTCGTAGTCAAAGATTTCAGAAGTGTTTGGTTCAACGCCATCAAATACTTTGTAGTCTTTGTGAACATCATCGTAACCGTTGTTCCAGCTTGAAAGAAGGGCTTTCAATACGTTAACACGCGCACCGAAGTACTGGATGTTGTGGCGTTTGTCTTCGCTTTCTGGGTCAAGTGGAGACACACAGCAAGAGATACAGCTCATTTCGCCATAACCATCTTTAGCCATTGTTGTTACACCTTCGTATTGGATAGAAGAGTGTTTGTGGCTCATTGCCATACAGTAGCGACGGAATGCGTATGGAAGTTGGTCAGACCAAAGAACTGTCAAGTTTGGCTCTGGAGAGTTACCGATGTTGTCAAGTGTGTTCAAGAAACGGTAGTCCATCTTGGTAACACGGTGACGGCCATCGTTACCCATACCTGCCATTGATGTTGTAAGGAAAGTAGGGTCACCAGAGTAGATTTCGTCGAAGGCTTTTGTACGAGCGAATTTCACTGTACGAAGTTTCAATACGAAGTCATCGACAAATTCTTGGATTTCTGATTCAGTAAATGTACCACGAGCCAAGTCACGTTCTGCATAGATGTCGAGAACGATTGGCACACGACCAAGAGAAGTTGCGGCACCGTTGATAACACGGCAGACTGCCATAAAGGCGATGTTGGTCCACTGGATAGCTTCTTTGGTGTTCATGGCAGGCTTGCGCACATCAACGCCGTAAAGGTCACCCAATTTAACAACTTGTTGAAGAGCTTGGTACTGCAAGTTGATTTCTTCACGAAGACGGATTGATTCTTCATCGATTTCGGTGATAGCATTCCAGTCAGCAACTTTTTCTTCCATCAAATAGTCGGCACCGTAAAGAGCCAAACGAGCGTACATACCGATGATACGACCACGTGAGTAAGCATCTGGAAGACCAGAAACGTGGTGTGAGTGGCGTGCACGGCGGATGTCAGCTGTGTAAGCACGGAAGATACCATCGTTTACTGTTGTAGCGTGTTTTGTATAGATTTCATGGATAAGTGGGTCTGGAGTATAGCCGTTTTCGATAAGCGTAGTTTCAGCCATACGGATACCACCACGTGGCATGAAGTTGAGTTTGAAAAGCTCATCGTTTTGGATACCGAAAATCAGCTCATTGTCTTTATCGATGAAACCAGCTGGGATATCAGCGATAGAGGTCGCACGGTCAATATCCATAGGGAAACGAGTATCTTCGTAGCCCGCTTTTGTTTCTTCAATAATTTTCTTGATATGAAGTGAGCGCTCAGTTGGTCCTGCAAGGAAGCTTTCATCTCCATCATAAGGAGTGTAGTTAGCTTGTACAAAGCGGGTAATGCTAGCTTTTTCTTGCCAGTCTACACCTTTGAAGCCTTCCCAGGCTTGGGCGAAAATGTCTTCAGTAACATTTCTAGTTTTCACTTTTGTTGACATGAGGGTTCTCCTTTAAGATAGTTTTGTTTTTCACATATTTTAGTATATCATATGTAAGCACTTTCCACAAGGTTAAAATACTTGAAAATAAATGAAAAGCGTGGTAAGTAGTTACAAAAAATGTGAAAAAATTACCAAACTTTCATAGAAAAAGATTTTTTGTAAAATAAACATAAAGCATGTTAACATATTGACATTATGTAAGCGTTTTTGTAAAATAATGGTGTATAAACCAATTTTCTCAACATATCATAAGGAGGTAAACAATGAGAAGTTATTCGAAAGAATTGTTTTCTAAGAAAAATCACTACTCAATTAGAAAACTAACCGTTGGTGCAGCATCGGTCATTGTTGGAATGAGCCTGTTTTCTGGTGCTCAAATCAAGGCTGATGAAACTGCCTTAGCAGAAGGTGCTACCAGAGAAGCTGTTCTGGCACCTGCGGAGGAAGCTGCGGCTGAAGAGGTAATCGAAGAGAGTGCTGCGCCAGAAACTAATGAAGCGGCAGTAGCTCCAGAAATCAACTTTGCGCCAGCAGCCAATGCAACAGAAACAGTTGTCGCAGAGTGGACTGCAAGCTCCAACCCGGCAGGCACTGTTGAAGTTCGCGAAGAAGAAGGAGTTCGCTACAACCGACTTTCATCAGTAGAAGGGCAAAATAATAATACCGCTATCGGTACATTTACTAGCCCTGATTTGAAAATGAATGCAGACGGTAGTGCGGCTATTTCTCTAGATCTTATTGAACGTTCAGATGCTGAAAAAGGTCGCTTCGGTGTCTATTTGAACCATACTGATGCCTCTAAGCATATTTTAGTTGGCTATGATAATTTGGGATGGTTCTGGGAGTACAAGTCTCCTGCGGCAGCTAATGGCGGAACCTGGTATAGTGGAACTCGTGTCAATGAACCAGCAAAAGATACTGCTTATCGTCTCAATGTCAACTTGACAACAGAAGGACAATTGTCTGCTTCGATCGTGTCAGCAGAGAATCAAGAAACAGCACTTTTCAATGCCATTCAAATTCCGGCAGAAGTATTGGCAGATCTTCGGACTAGCAATGCAGCCAAACTCAAAGTAACAAGCTATGGTGCAGAACGAACCATCGTTGATGTCAAGGCGACCAATCAAACTGGTCTCAACAGTGATGAAGCAAATGTTGATGAACAACCAGTTGAAGAAACGCCAACACCGGCTGATATTCAGCCAGAGTGGTCATCTACTTCGACTATCAAAGGAACTGTAGCCATCAAGGAAGAAGGTGGGGTTCGTTACAATGCCCTTTCTTCAACTGCTCAAAACAACAATGGTGCAAATAGTGCTGTCTTTGAAAAAGCAGGTCTGGAAGCAAGCCCAGAAGGCAATGTCAATGTAAATTTGGAATTTGTAGAGCGTTCCGAAACCAACCAAGGCCGTTTTGGGGTCTTTGTCAAGTACAAGGATGCAAACAACTTCCTCTTTGTTGGTTATGACAACTTGGGTTGGTTCTGGGAGTACAAGGTCAATGGCACAGGAAACTGGCTCCGTGAACGAACAGTCACAACTGCACCAGTAAAAAATAGCCGTAATAGCCTTTCTATTTCCTACAAGTCAGACGGTCAGTTGAATGCGACCAACAATGATGTGCAATTATTTGACACCTTAAACCTAGAAACGGCTGTGAAAGAAGCCTTGGCAGCAGAAAAACGTGTTGCTTTGAAATTGGGAACGTTCAACTCTGAGTTGACCAAGATTGATATTAAAGCAGATAATCAGGCAGGAGTGGCACCGTCAGACGGAAAAGAAGAAACACCAACTACAGCAGTTGTTGTCAATGATGCGGCAGTTCAATATGATGAACTCAATTCAGGTGAATTGACTGCTAAAATCGACCGTGCCTTCCCTCGTGTAAAAGAGTATACCTTTAATGGTAATAAGATTTACGGTCAAGTTAACCCAATCAACAAACTCCGCATCAACAAATTGGAGGTAACACCAGAAGTAACTTACACCAAAGTGGATGCTAAGACAGCTCACTATGTCTTGGATGTTGTAGATGAAGCGAACAAAATCAATGCCTCTATCAAAGTTCAAATCAAGGTGGAAGGAAAAGAACTGCACTTTGATGTACTGGAAGTTACAAACCGAAACCCAGTGACCTATGGAGCGGCCATTGATGATGTTGCTAAGTTGATTCAAAGCATTTCCTTTGATGATAATAATTTGGTTTCCGTGGCTAGCCATCAAACAGATGCAAAATTTGACGGAACCCGCATGTCAACGCACACCCACCGTACAGGTGATGAACATATCCAGTTGCAGGATGTGGCTAACTACGAGCGCAAGGGCTACATGTATGGTTTTGTATCAACAGATCAAGTAGCTGCCGCAGTTTGGAGCAACTCCCAACATAGCTATGGTGGCGGTGCAAGTGACTTTACACGTTTAACATCAAACAGCAATCGTTATACAGTTGATGGAGAGACAAGCCTTCATTTCGGTATCGCGTCGTCTGAGTTCAAATGGCAAGGTGCCCACAATGGCGTCGTCTATCCAGAGTACACACTCGATAAACCAAGTGCAAAAGTTGTCTTTACTGCTGACGCTAACAATGACAACAAGGTCGATTGGCAAGATGGTGCCATTGCTTACCGTGCCATCATGAACAATCCGAAAGGATTTGAATCTGTACCAGAACTGGTTGCCTACCGGATTGCCATGAACTTTGGATCACAGGCTCAAAACCCATTCTTGATGACCTTGGATGGTATTAAGAAAATTGCCCTTCATACAGATGGCTTGGGACAAAGTATCCTCTTGAAAGGTTATGGTAGTGAAGGTCATGACTCTGGCCACTTGAACTATGCAGATATTGGTAAACGGATCGGTGGAGTGGAAGACTTCAAGACCTTGATTGAAAAGTCCCAACCATACGGTGCAAAATTAGGTATCCACGTGAACGCATCTGAAACTTATCCTGAATCCAAATACTTCAGCGAAGAGATCTTGCGTCGTGGTCAAAACGGTAGCTACGCTTACGGCTGGAACTGGATTGACCAAGGAATCAACATCAGTGGTCACTATGATCTTGCCCATAACCGTTTAAAACGTTGGGAAGATTTGAAAGAAGCCCTTGGAGCAGGCCTTGACTTCATCTATGTCGATGTTTGGGGCAATGGCCAAGCAGGTGGTGAAAATGCCTGGGAAACACACGTTCTCGCTAAAGAAATCAATGCCCAAGATTGGCGTGTTGCCTTTGAATGGGGCTATGCAGGTGAGTATGATTCAACCTTCCAGCACTGGGCAGCAGATTTGACCTACGGTGGCTACACTCTGAAAGGGATCAACTCAAACATCACTCGCTTTATCCGTAACCACCAAAAAGATTCGTGGGTTGGTGACTACCCAGCTTACGGTGGTGCTGCCAACTATCCATTACTTGGTGGCTACGATATGAAAGACTTCGAAGGCTGGCAAGGACGTAGCGACTACAATGGCTACATTACCAACTTGTTTGCCAACAACCTGATGACCAAGTATATCCAACACTTCCAAGTAACCAACTGGAAGAATGGTACCCCTGTTCGTATGACGGACAACGGAGAAACCTATACTTGGACACCAGAGATGGAAATCACTTTGAAAGACAAGTCTGACAATACCCTGGTCTTGACTCGTAAGTCAAATGATGTTAACAATGCTGGCTACCGTCAACGGACAGTAACCCTAAATGGTCGCAAGATCCAAGATGGAGCAGCTTACTTGGTGCCTTGGAACTGGGATGCTAACGGTAAAGATTTAGCAAATGACAAACAAAAGATGTACTACTTCAACGAAGAGGCTGGAGCAACTACGTGGGATATGCCAGAAGGTTGGAACACCGGTACGCTTTACCTCTATCGCTTGACCGAGCTTGGAAAAGTAGAAGAACAAGCCATCCAAGTAAGTAATGGCCGTATCACGCTGGACCTTCAAGCCAACATGCCATACGTCCTCTACCGTACGCAACAGACCAACGCAGACGTGTCTTGGAGCGATGGTATGCACATCTATGACCAAGGCTTTAACTCTGGTAGCTTGTCTCACTGGAACATTACTGGTGATCAAAGCAAAGCGACAATCGTTAAATCCCAAGGTGCCAACGATATGTTGCGCATCCAAGGTAACACTGAGACAGTTAGCCTGACCCAAACATTAACTGGCTTGAAACCAAATACAAGCTACGCAGCCTATGTTGGTGTGGATAACCGTAGCCAAGCTAAGGCAATCATTACTGTTCACAATGGTAGTGAAGCTGTTTCTAACTATACCAAAGAGTCTATTGCCCTCAACTATGTCAAAGCGTACGCCCACAATACCTTGGAGCGTAATGCGACTGTTGATAACACCAGTTACTTCCAAAACATGTATGTCTTCTTCACGACAGGAGACAATGTGGACAACGTTCGCTTGACCCTTTCAAGAGAAGGGGATGCAGCGGCAACCTACTTCGACGAAATCCGCATCTTTGAAAATAATTCAAGCATGTTTGGTGGCAATCACAATACAAGTACAGGTGTCTTCCGTCAAGACTTTGAAAATGTACCACAAGGTATCTTCCCATTTGTAATCGGTGGTATCGAAGGTGTTGAGGATAACCGTACTCACTTGTCTGAAAAACATGAACCATATACCCAACGTGGTTGGAATGGTAAGAAAGTCAATGATGTTATTGAAGGCGACTGGTCATTGAAGACAAATGGCTTGACTGCCCGCGACCGTCTGGTTTACCAAACTATTCCACAAAACTTCCGCTTTGAAGCAGGTAAGACCTACCGTGTAAGTTTTGATTATGAAGCTGGTTCAAATGGTACCTATGCATTTGCGATCGGAGAAGGCAAGTACAATGGCCGCTCAGGTAGCCTCTTGTTGACACCATTGAACAACACTTGGGAAAATAGCCAGACACCTGGCAAGGCAAACTTCCTTGTGACTGGTGCGGCATCTGGCGATAGCTGGGTTGGTATCTTCTCAACACGTCGTCCTGGTGATACCAAGGGAGATACCCAAGGTAATGCCAACTTCCGTGGCTACAACGACTTTATGTTGGATAATTTGGTGATTGAAGAAGTCGAGTTGACAGGTCATATGTTGGCTATGAACTACTACAATATCAACACACCAGTTTTGGATGAATCCTATACCAAGTCTAGCTTGAAACCATACAAGGATGCTCTTCTCAACCTTGGTTCTGTTTCAGAAGATGTGACCATTGAAGAAGCGCAAGCCTTGATTGATGCGGTCAACCAAGCGCGTCAAGGTTTGACAATCCGTAAGACTGCGGTGACTAAAGATGATATTGTTGTGCCAAATGCTCCAAGTCAACAAGGGGAAGACTTGCTCAAAGCCTTTGATGGAGATACTTCAACTCTATGGCATACACCTTGGAATACCCCAACCATTAACGTTCCTGCAACCTTCCGTCTCCGTAAGCCAGAATTGATTACTGCATTTGAATATGTGCCACGTCAATCTGGTCCAAACGGTATCTTGAAAGCCCTTGATTTGGTGGTGACCGATGACCAAGGTCAAACCCATACCTTTACAGCAAGAGATTGGGCAAACAATGGTCAAACCAAACGTATCGAATTTGAGACACCGATTCGTGTAGCAAGTGTGTCTATCACTGGTAAGGAATCATATGGTAATCCTGTCAACAACTTCATGTCTGCCGCTGAATTCCGCTTCCTGATTCCAGTTGAGGAAGAGGCAGAGCTAGACCGT
This sequence comes from Streptococcus suis, assembly GCF_017601095.1. Classification (GTDB taxonomy): domain Bacteria; phylum Bacillota; class Bacilli; order Lactobacillales; family Streptococcaceae; genus Streptococcus; species Streptococcus suis_Z. Next base: position 76,430 of record NZ_JAGFUX010000005.1, read on the forward strand.
TCTGCTTATGAAACAGCCTTGCAAGCAGCTCGTACAGCTGGTAAAACAGCCTTGGCAGACCAAGTGGCAGCCTATGTTGCACGAGTTGAAGCAGCCAATCTCTTGACAGAGACAAGTTTGGCAGCAGCAGTCGCACGCTTGAACGGTGCTGAACCAGACACAGGCGGCTCTACAACTGGCGACAATACTGGTACCACAAACGGTGAAACAACTGACAATACAGGTGGTTCAACAACTGGGGATTCAACAGGAGGCAATGCAAGTGGTGAGCAAGCTCTCAATACTGCAGCGCTTGAGAAATTGCTAGCAGACGCAGAGGGATTGGATCCAACAAGCCTCAATGACACCCAGACAGCTCAACTTGCTGAATTGTTCGAGTTGGCTACCCAAGCGATTGAAAGCAATGATCAGTCGACGGTGGATGAAGTTGCCCAAATGCTGGAAACCTGGTTGGCAGGTCTAACTGGTGGAACTACTGGAAATACAGATAACACTGGTAACTCAGGTGAAACGACTGGTGGTGATACTGGTAACTCAGGTGAAACGACTGGTGGTGATACTGGTAACTCAGGTGAAACGACTGGTGGTGATACTGGTAACTCAGGTGAAACGACTGGCGGTGACGCTGGTAACTCAGGTGAAACGACTGGCGGTGATGCTGGTAACGCAGGCGAAACCACCGGCGGTGATGCTGGGAATACTGGCGAGACAACTGGAGGAGACGCCGGCACTACAACCGAAGAAGAACTTGTGACTGCTAAGGGAGAGCCAGCTTATGCTGAGCCACTTCCAGCCTTTGAAGGTGGTTTGGTTCTGAATGAAAGCTTGACCCATTTCATTCCAGCTTATGAAGGGGACTTGTTAACGAAGAAAGCACCACTTCCAACTGCAAAAGCAGCAGAAAACAAGAAAGAAACAAGTGAAAACGCGAAGACCTTACCAAATACAGCAGCTGCTGAATCAACAGCTCTTCTGGTAATGGGAACTGCAAGCTTGTTGTCAGGCCTCGGTTTAGCAAGCCGTCGTCGTCGCAACAAATAAGCTCAAAAGAGAAAGGATTTCCTTTCTCTTTTTTGAATTTGGAAAAACACAAATCCGACAGGATAGTTTATAATAAAGAGAAGGAGGGCAGGATGCTAGAGTTCCCATTGATTGATGATCGTTCACGAAAAATCATCCATATCGACATGGATGCCTTTTTTGCAGCCATAGAGGAACGAGATCATCCTGAACTTAAGGGAAAGCCCGTCGTGATTGCACGGGATCCTCGGAAATCGGGCGGTAGAGGAGTCGTTTCCACCTGTAACTACGAGGCACGAAAATATGGCATTCACTCAGCTATGTCCAGCAAGGAAGCCTATCAGCGTTGCCCACAGGCTATTTTCATTTCTGGAAACTATGACAAATACCAGGAGGTCGGTTTGCAGGTCCGTGCCATATTTCGGCGCTATACTGATCTGGTTGAACCCATGTCGATTGACGAAGCCTACTTGGATGTGACCCAGAACAAGCTAGGGATCAGTTCTGCAGTCAAAATTGCCAAGTTGATCCAATATGACATCTGGAATGAATTGCATTTGACAGCGTCAGCTGGAGTATCATATAATAAATTTTTAGCAAAAATTGCTTCTGATATGAAAAAACCAATGGGTTTAACCTTGATTTTGCCTGAAGAGGCAGTTGAGATTCTGTCGGGTTTACCTGTGGAAAAGTTTCATGGCGTTGGAAAAAAATCAGTCGCCCGCTTGCAAGAAATGGGAGTCTATACAGGCAAGGACCTCTTAGCCATCCCAGAAATGGTCTTAATCGATCAGTTTGGTCGTTTTGGTTATGACCTTTATCGCAAGGCGCGTGGGATTTCCAACTCACCCGTCAAAGCTAACCGCATTCGTAAGTCCATCGGTAAGGAGCGGACCTATGGCAAGTTGCTCTATCGAGAAGAGGATGCATTAAAAGAATTAATCAGTCTCTGCCGGCGGGTTGCTACAAGTTTACATAAACACGATAAAAAGGGACGAACAGTTGTGCTGAAAATCCGCTACGGTGATTTTACAACCTTGACTAAGCGCCATAGCTTTACGGAAGCAATCAATCAGATGGAGCAGATTGAAAAAGAAGTTCGGGCAATGTTTGACCAAGTTGCCCAACCAGCAAAGGGGATCCGTCTTTTGGGAGTAACCCTTACTAATTTTATAGAATAGGAGAAAAGACTGCTATGCAGATATCCAGTCGATTTACTATTGCCAGCCACATTCTGGTCTTGCTAGCCTTGGAGGGAGACAAGGAAAAACAGACCAGTACTAGCATTGCAGGCAGTGTAGGTGTCAATCCAGTCATCATCCGCAATATCCTGGCTCAGTTGAAAGAGGCTGGATTGGTTCAGGTGGCGCGTGGTGTAGGTGGTGCACGTTTGGCCCAAGCTCCAGACAAAATTACCCTCTTTCATGTCTATCAGGCTGTAGAGTTATTTGGAGAAAAGGGGAAGCTTTTTGGCTTTCATGAACAACCCAATCCAGCCTGCCAGGTCGGTCGCACGATCCATCCCCTACTAGATAGCCGTTTGGAAAATGCCCAGTCAGCTCTGGAAAAAGAGTTGGAACAAACGACAATTGCTGATTTATTGGCAGAATTATAGGTATTCAATCATCCTTGTGATGATTTTTTTAATTTCGAGTTGTAATTGTTGATATTACAACAAATATAGTATAAACTTATAATTGTAAATAAAAATATTACAACAAAACAAGTGAGGTAAACAATATGAAAATCGCCATTATCGCAGCAAACGGTCAAGCAGGTCAAGCCATTGCCAAAGAAGCAGTAGAACGTGGTCATCAGGTGACGGCCATTGTCCGCTCTGAAAACAAGAGCGCAGCCCAGGAAGTGATCCAAAAAGATGCTTTTGCACTTAGCAAGGAAGACTTGGCGGGCTTTGATGTGGTGGTTAACGCCTTTGGTGCATGGACACCAGAAACGCTACCAGACCATAGCCGTCTAGCTAGCCACTTGACAGACATACTTGTAGGCACTTCCACTCGTCTCTTGATTGTTGGTGGTGCAGGTAGCCTCTACCTAGACCAGAGCCAAACAAGCATGCTCAAGGATTCCCCAGACTTCCCAGCGGACTACCTACCAGTCGCAGAGGCTATGGGCGCAGGTCTTGACATCTACCGTCAGGCGACAGAGGTCAACTGGACCTATATCAGCCCAGCGGCTGATTTTGATGCAGAAGGTCAAAAAGCAGGTGCTTACACTCTGGCTGGCGAGGTTTTCCAGGTCAATGCCCAAGGTGAAAGCTATATTAGTTATGTAGACTATGCAATGGCCTTAGTAGATATTGCCGAAAAAGGTGGCTACCAGCAAGAACGTATTTCCGTATTTGCATAAGAAAACACTAGTAAAAAGATAGTTCCCTTTGTGGAATTATCTTTTTTATTTTCGTTCAATATAGTATAATAATATAAGATAAATCAAAAAGGAGACCTCCATGATTCATTTAATTTGTCCCAATCCAGCTTTGGATCGCACCATTATTGTCGATCAATTGAAGAAAGAAATTCCCAACCGCCCTAAGGAAGTACGAGACTTTCCAGGCGGGAAGAGCTTTAATGTGGCCTATGCCCTGAGAGAAAGGGGACAGTCAGACTATTGCATCCATACAATTTTGGGTGGTCCTATTGGTGATTATTTACAAACGCTAAACATAGAAAGACAGAACCCCCTGGTTTTGACCCAACATGACCGCAACACGCGCATCTGCACTATCTATCTAGAGGAGGAAACAGGGCAGGTAGTTTTGGTTTATGAGAAGGGCTTGGAGTTAACGGAAAGTCTCTTGACTGCCTTTACTGACCGCTTAAAAGAGTCCTTGTCTCCTGGTGACTTTGTGGTCTTTTCAGGTTCTTTGATGGCAGGAATGCCAGATGACTATATCCGTCGTTTTATCGAAGAGCATCCAGAAGTTCATACCATTGTTGACACCAGCGGCGCAGCCTTGATCCAAGCCTATCAAGCTCAACCCAGCTTGATTAAAATCAATAATGAAGAGTTGAAAGACATCTATCCTGACCTAGACGAACACGACCCAGCAGCTATTGAAAACCTCTTGCGCCACCAAGTTCCTCATGAAAATTTGATTGTGACCTTGGGTAGCAAGGGGAGTCTAGCAAAGATTGGCAAGCGCATTTTCCGTGTGCAATCACCGAAAAAAATCACCCGCAATCCGATTGCATCAGGTGACTTTTATTTGGGTGTATTGGTCAAAGGTCTGGTGCAAAATGAAGCACCTGAAACTTATCTGGCAGAGGCTGCTGCCTTTGCAACAGCCAACTGTCTCAACGATTTTCCAGAGGTTCACGCCCATCAATTTGAGGAAGTTTTGCAGGAAGTAGAGGTTAAGGAGCTATCAATTCCTTCCTAAATCCTCTTGACATCTTGTTTGTAAAATTATATTATATTAACATAAGAAACCGTTTACAAAGTTGATTGCTTTGACTGCTTTTTACTTTAAAAAAGAAAGGATTAAGGAATGAAAAAAGTATTGAAGCTCTTGGCGATTGCATTCGTTGGCTTGCTCTTGGTTGCTTGTGGTAAGTCAGAAGAAAGCAGTACTGCAGAGTCAGGGTCTGGTAAGACCTATCAAGTCGGTGTTGCCATCTACAAATTTGATGACAACTTTATGACACTCTATCGTGAGGAATTGGATGCCTACTTCAAACAATTGAGTGAAGAAACAGGCGATACCTATGTCTTGGATATCCAAGATGGTAAGCAAGACCAAGCGACCCAAACAGAACAAATCAATACCTTTATTGCACAAGGTAAAGACGTTATTTTGGCAAACTTGGTTGACCCAACTGCTGCAGGTTCTATTATCAACTCTGCAAAAGCTGCAGATATCCCAGTTGTATTGATCAACCGTGAGCCAGAAGTTGCTGAATTGGAAATCTGGCCTGGTAAAACAACCTATGTTGGTGCAGATGCAACTCAGTCTGGTACCTTCCAAGGTGAAATTATTGCTGCTACTGATAGCAAAGGTGATATCAACGGTGACGGTACAGTGAGCTACATTACCCTCTTTGGTGACCCAGCAAACGTTGACGCACAACAACGGACAACCTACTCTGTTAAAGCTCTTGACGATGCAGGTATCAAACGTGAAGCCTTGGCTGAGCCTTACCTTGCAAACTGGGATACTGCTAAAGGTCAAGAAGTGACTGCTGCTGCCTTGGAACAATTCGGTGACAAGTTGGAAGTTATCTTTGCAAACAACGACGGTATGGCAGTTGGTGCGGTAACTGCGATTAAAGCAGCTGGTCGTACAGTTGGCAAAGACATCCTTGTAGTAGGTGTTGATGCGATTCCAGATGCCATGGAATTGTTGGCTAAGGGTGAATTGACTGGTACTGTATTGAACGACCACTTCAACCAATCACACACTGCAGCTCAAGTAGCAGTTAAGTTGATGAATGGTGAAGATGTGTCTCCGTACTACTGGGTTGACTATGTGAAAGTGACTTCAGAAGCTGATTCTGAATTGAAAGAAGCAGAAGCAAAAACTGAAACAATCGAAGAAATCAAAGAACGTTACGCAAAACGTTCAGCGGAATAAGCTTCCTCTTAAGTAATCAATTTTGCAAAACGATTAGTGCGTTCTCACTATCTATGATTCCCTTGAAAAATGGTGATTGTACGTATAGTGAGAACATATTTTTTTTGGAAAGAGAGCCGGGAGAATGAGTGAATATATTTTAGAAATGAAACATATTACCAAGACATTTCCAGGTGTCAAGGCCCTGGATGATGTTAGTTTCAAACTTCGTCCGGGAACAGTTCATGCCTTAATGGGAGAAAATGGCGCAGGGAAATCCACCCTGATGAAATGTTTGTTTGGTATTTATCACAGAGATGGTGGAACCATTTTGTTTGACGGTCAAGAAGTCAATTTCAAGGATTCCAAGGAAGCGATTGATGCAGGTGTGTCCATGATCCATCAAGAATTGCAACCGATTCGGATGATGACTATCGCTGAGAATGTCTTTTTGGGCAACTACCCCTTGGGGCGGTTTAATTTGGTTGACCATGCCAAGATGAACCAGGATACCAAGGCCTTATTGGATGAGGTGGGCTTGCAGATTGATCCCAAGACCCTGCTCCATCATCTGACAGTTTCTCAAATGCAGTCTGTCGAAATTGCCAAAGCCATTTCCCACAAGGCTAAGGTGGTCATCATGGATGAGCCGACCTCCTCCTTAACCAGTTCGGAAGTAGAAAAATTATTCAGCATTATCCAGCAGCTCAAGGAGAAAAATATTGGCATCATCTACATCTCCCACAAGATGGATGAAATTTTACGAATTTCGGATGATATTTCGGTCATGCGTGATGGTCAGTATGTCGGCACATGGCCAGCCACTGAGATGACGACAGGAAAAATCATCCAAGCCATGGTTGGCCGTGAATTGACTAGTCTCTTCCCTGAGAAAACCAATAAGGTGGAAGAGGAAGTCGTTCTTCGACTGGAAAATCTGACTTCTCCAAGTCCCCTTTCCTTTAAGAATGCTAGTTTTGACCTGAAAAAGGGCGAAATCTTAGGGATTGGTGGCCTAGTCGGGGCCCAGCGGACGGAACTGATGGAAGCCCTCTATGGTATGCGGGTCTTGAAAGAAGGGAAGATTTTTGTAAAAGGCCAAGAAGTCAAGATTAAAAATCCTGCCACAGCCATTGCCAATAAGATCGCTCTAGTGACGGAGGACCGTCGTTTTAATGGAATTTTTGGTGTCTTATCGGTCTCTGATAATGCTTCGATTGCCTCCCTTCACCAATATCTGGGGCACTTGGGCTTGCTGAACGAGAAGCAAATCAGCCAGGTTGTCAATCAAAGCGTGGACCGTTTGCGGGTTAAAACTCCTTCGACCAAGACGCATATTGAAAGTTTGTCAGGAGGTAACCAGCAGAAGGTGATTCTTGCCCGCTGGTTGGCCAATGATCCAGATATTCTGATCTTGGATGAGCCAACACGAGGAATCGACGTCGGTGCCAAGTATGAAATCTACCAGATTATCAACAACCTAGCCGCAGAAGGCAAATCCATCATCATGATTACCTCAGAAATGTCGGAATTGCTTGGCGTATCTGATCGAGTAATGGTGATGTGTGAGGGACGGATCTCCGGTTTCCTTAATCGTGAAGAGGCAACCCAAGAGGCCGTCATGACACTGGCAACTAAATTTATGACCAATCAGCAAGGAGGAGAAACAGATGCCTAAACTTCTGTCAGATAAATCATCTCAATTTCATCTAGGAGATTTCTTGACAAAGAACTCCATGTATATCGTTGTCGCTGCCATGATTTTATATACTGGCTTGACCCAGGATAATTTCTTTACTCTTGGAAATGCTGCCAATATCATGGCCAATACCTCAGTTCGTTTTATCATTGCCTTGGGGGTTTCAGGCTGCTTGATTATTCGTGGTACAGACCTATCTGCGGGTCGGATTGTGGGCTTGACCGCCATTATTACAGCAACCCTGGTACAACGACCGGACTTTGCCCAAAAATTTTTCCCAGACCTACCAGACATGCCGATTTTTGTACCACTCTTGGCAGCCCTAGCTGTCGGTGCCCTGCTCGGCTTGCTTAATGGTGCTATCATTTCCTTCCTCAGCGTGCCACCATTTTTGGCGACCTTGGGAACCCAGATTATGACCTATGGTTTTGTCTTGATTTATTCCCAATCCAAACCAATCGGTACCTTTAAGGATGAGTTTGTGGCGATCGGTCAAGGCAAGTTATTTGGTTTCATTCCCTATATCACCATCATTGCAGCCCTAGTTGGTCTGGCCATGTGGGTGCTTTATAACAAAACTCGCTATGGTAAGTACATGTATGCCATCGGAGGTAACGAGAACGCCGCAGAAGTTTCAGGTGTCAATGTTCGCTTCTCTAAAATCAAGATTTTCCTCTTGGCAGGTTTGCTCTACGGCCTAGCTGGTTTCTTGCTTTCTGCCAAGACAGGTTCAGCTGGTGCTGGTGCAGGTATGGGATATGAGTTGGATGCCATTGCCTCTGCCACAATTGGTGGTGTATCAACTGCCGGCGGTCAAGGTACTGTACCTGGAATTCTTCTTGGGGTCTTTGTCTTTGAATTGCTCAAAGTCTGCTTGACCTACTTGGGAGTGACACCAGATATGACCAACGTTATCCAAGGGATTGTCATCATCGTTGCTGTTGCCCTCGATATTCGGAAAACCCTTGTTAAAAAATAAGAAAAGTTATTTTGGAACAGGAACCTTCTATTGGAAGGTTCTTTTGATTGATTTTATATAAAAAACCAGAGGTTTGAAACGAATATTTGATAATTCAGTGAGTAAATTCACTTGTCTATTGTTTAGAAATCAGCTATACTATAACAGTTATGACAAATTTGAAATATGAAAGAAGATCAAGGCGTGAAGCTCGGTCAGGAGCAGATAAACGCAAGCAGCCAAGAAGAGTACCAAACAGACGTAATCGAAGCCATATTTATAAACGATATCCTAGACCAAATCTAACAATGAATCAATTGTGGATGCAAGATAGTGTCAGGAATAATCAAGAATCTGTAGCCGTTCAACTTGACCATTCACCTGAAACTAGTTCAGGTCAGATGAGACGGAAGCGGAAAAAAGTTTTTACTTTTAAAGATTGGTTCCGCTTGCCCTACTTACTAGGCATTCTTGCTGTTATTCTAGTTGGAAGTATCTTCTGGGTGAGTCAACAGAAAGAAGGCTCTTCTACCCTGACTACTGAAACATCTACTACAAACTTAGCAGAAACAGATTCGGATGGAAAAGAATCCCTGACCCAAACAGAGCCTACAGTCCGTCCGGTCTATAAGTCATTAGCAGAACGGGAATTGGCTCTGCAGGAAGATTTGGCTTATATGGACAGTCTCTATCTCTACTACGATTATGTTCATTTAAGTTTGGAAGAGACCGTTCGGGCTTTTTTAGCAGAACAGGGATTGGATCCCTCTCAGGTGGCCTTTACCTATAAAAATCTCCAAACTAATGAGGTCTTCTCTATGAATGACACACAGCCGATGACAGCAGGTTCTACCTATAAACTTCCTTTGAATATGTTGGTTGTGGATGCAGTCGAAAATGGAGAGGTATCAGCGACGGAGGCTTATGATATTACCGCAACTCGCTATGAGTACAAACCCGAACACGATGCCTACGTCGCAAATTATAATGGCAAGATGACCATTGCTGATATGCAATATGGCTCCATCGTTGTGTCGGAAAATACGCCAGCCTATGCCCTATCAGAGCGAATCGGAGGGATGGTTGCTGCCTACGGTATGTTTGGACGCTATGGCCAGTCCAAAAATCCTGATATACCAACTTTCTCTTTAGAAGGAAACAAGACAACCAGTAGTTATTATACCCAAGTCTTGGACTACCTCTACCAACATCAGAGCAAGTATGCGGATTTGTTGACCTATCTAGATTTAGCCTTTCCTGGAGACTGGTATGAAGAATATGTTCACGGTGTGACCGTCTATCAAAAACCAGGATATGTTAGAGAGGCATTGAATGTTGATGCTATTGTGATGGAAGAAACGCCGTATAGCATTGCCCTTTATACTGCACACTTTGGCGGAGCCTCAGAAGATGATCTGGAAATTGACGGATTTGGCTACAATCAGGTCGTTGCTCTTGCCTATGTCATCAATCAATGGCACCGAATCAATATGAATCCTGCCAAGAAGGCTATGGTAGGCCATTATCCAATCTAAATAGAAAAGAAGAAAATGAAAGAAGACTAGGTCCATTAGCGACCTAGTCTTTTTATATAGTGAGTACTTTATAGGATTATTCTTTTTGGGACATAGAATAACGATATGTTGCTCACGATAATTTTTACATGCACTCGATTGTTCAGATAAGCCAGCAAGATGTAGCGAATCTCTAGTCTAACTTATTGAGCGTGACGTGAATAGTTGGTTCTGTTTCTAAGTCATATACTGCCTCTGAACTGTCAATAGGATTTCCCCACAAGATGACCTTATACTGACTGTTTTCCAAAATAAATCCAGGTGTAATCCGCCCACCGAGTCCAGTCATGCCTGGAAGAAGAGCTGCTATTTCACTCTCCGCATTCCGAATGATGAAATGATTAGGCTTGTACTCGACAAGGTCAGAAATTTTTGCAGTAAAGGTCTGGACTAGTCCATTTGCATCTTGGTTTTCATTTTGACGGAAGTCGTTTGTTACGGTAACGGTGCCATCGGCAGTAACGACCATATCAATTTGACGAGCTTGTTGGCTACTTCCTTGCCATGTTCCCACTAAGTCATTAGGGATACTGGTTGCTGGTAGGGTAAGGAGTTGACTATGGGTTGTTGTGCTACTTACAAGACTCTCAACTCCCTGTGAGCTTTGGCTTTCTTGATTCTGTTGACTTGTTTCTGTTGAAACGCTGCTTGATGTCGTCGTTTTCGTTAAGCTGGAAACGGTTGTTGAGCTCGTGCTGGTTTGTGTAGTGCTTGATTGAGTTGTCTGACTTTCTTGTTTTTTTGATGAGCAGGCTACCAATAAGCAACTAGCAGCTAGTAGGATGAGAGCGTTCATTGTAGTCTTTTTCATTTTCATTACCTCCAAATATAGATAAAGTATATCAGGAAAACAATGCATCGTCAACACATTTTTTGTAATGTTTGTAATATATTTGTAACAAAAGAAATTTATTTGTTATCTATTTTTGAAAAATTCCTCTATATCTGCCTCTCGAATGCCAATCATAGGGTCGATGGTTAGCAGGTTGTCCACCGTCAGAATGTATTCTTTAGGGTGGGTGCTTGTCCTTTCTGGCTCTTCTTGTTCTAGAAGGGTCAGTTGTTGACGATCCCTTGTCTGTGAATCTGTGGCTGTTTGGGATAAGGATGGGCTTGTTATTGTGGGTTGGCTAGCTGGACTAGTTGGGCTTTCTTTCAACTCTGCCAGGCTATCTTTGCTTTCCTGCTCTGCTTTTTCCCCTTGGAAACGAGGGACCAGATAGGTTTTTCGGATCGTACCGGCGTTTTGAACAGCAATCTGGTAGGCGCTGCTTTCACCGAGGAGAATCAATTTACTCTTTGAGCGGGTGATGGCCGTGTAGAGGAGGTTGCGCTGGAGCATCCGGCTGCTGGAATGGGTCAGGGGCAGAATGACTACTTGAAATTCACTCCCTTGGGACTTGTGAATGGACATGGCATAGGCTAGGCTGATTTTATACCATTCATTTCGTGGGTAAGTGACCTCGTTGCCGTCGAAGTTGATGGTCAGTTCATCCTGCTTGGAGTCGGTATACTTAGCGGGTAAGAGGTCGGTGATGTAGCCCAAATCTCCGTTGAAGACGTTGGCTTCGGCATCGTTGACAAGGTGGATGACGCGGTCTCCTTGGCGAAATGCTAGGTCATTGTGGAGGAATTCAAGTGTGCCTTCTTCCTTGGGATTGAGCAAGGCTTGAGTGATGGTGTTGAGCTGGTCAATACCTGCAGCCCCCTTGTACATGGGGGCCAGAATCTGCACCTCTGAGGCTGGGATGCCCGATTTGACGGCTGCGCTGACAATCCGTTCAATCATAGCAGGAATCTGCTGGTTGCTGGCTTCGAAGTAGGACCTGTCTGGTTTCTTTTCCCGGAAGTCTTGCGGTAGGGCTCCTTGGCGGATGTGGCTGGCTAGGGTGACGATAGTAGAATCATCTGACTGGCGGTAAATCCGTTCCAGGGTGATGCTGGGTAGCTGTTCAATCTTTAGGAGGTCGGCAAGGACCTGACCAGGACTGACAGAAGGGAGTTGTTCGGCATCACCAACAATCAGCACTTGGGTATTTGAGGAGATGTTTTGAAAGAGCTGGTTGGCCAGCCAGGTATCAACCATCGAAAACTCATCAATGATGATAAATTCAGCATCTAGATAGTCGTCACGGTAGGTCTCTTCTTGGCCTTCTACTAAGCCGAGGTGGCGGTGGATGGTTGCTGCCGGCAAGCCTGTTAACTCGTTCATCCGTCTGGCTGCCCGACCTGTTGGAGCAGCCAGTAAGATGGGGGAGTCGTCCCGTTTTTGGGTCAAATCAATTTGGTGTAAGATGGCATAGACAGCGATAATTCCATTGATAACCGTTGTTTTTCCTGTCCCTGGTCCCCCTGTTAAAATAAAGACGGGGTGGCTGATGGCTTTACGAATGGCATCCTTTTGGATGGCATCATACTGGATCTTGGCCATCTCTTCAAATTCCTTGATGGCCAGATCAATCTCTTCTCTCGAAAAGGTCTTGGTAGAAGATTTGGTCAGTAGGCGGTGGAGGTTTTTATGGATGCCCTCTTCTGCAAAATAGAGGCTATTATCAAAGAGTTTGGTCCCTACTTGCTGGATTTTTCCTTCCTGTAAGAGATGAGTGATTTCCTGGGCAAGGCCTGTGGGATCCAATTCAGTTGGGCGGGCTGCCTCGAGTAGGTCCAAGCTATGCTCTAAGAGTGCGCGTGCTTCGATATAGGTGTCTCCGCTCTCTAGGGATTGCTGCAAGAGGGTGTAGAGTAAGCCGGCCCGATAGCGCTGGGGAGACTGGCTGTCAATTCCCAGATTTTCTGCCATTCGGTCTGCCAATGTAAAGCCCATCCCTTGTACATCTTCAACCAGCTGGTAGGGATTTTCTTCAAGGACAGATAGGGTATTTTCCTTGTAGATTTCATGGATTTGGAATGCCAGCTTGTTTGGAATGCCGTATTCTGCTAAGCGTGAGAGAATCATCTCGGTGCCATAGTTGAGACGGAGCTTTTCTAGAAAGGCTTGGCGGTTGGCAGTCGATAGTCCGTTGATTTGGGTTAGTTTTTCAGGCTCTGCCAAAATCTTGTCAATGGTATCTTCTCCATAGAGTTGGACGATTTTCTCTGCCGTTTTGCGTCCAATTCCCTTGAAATGGTCGCTGGAGAAATACTTGACCAAACCAGCAGATGTGGGCTTGCTCCGCTCGTAGCGAGAAATTTGAAGCTGCTGGCCGTATTTGGGATGGGTGACCAGATTGCCATAGAAACGATAGTCCTCTCCCTCGATGACATCTGCCATGGTTCCTGTGACAATGATTTCATAGTCATCATAGTCAGCATCGGTTTCATCAATTTCCAAGAGAAGGATTTTATAAAAGTTTGCCGGATTTTCAAAAATGATTCGGTCGATGCTTCCGGTGAAATAGTATTCTGTCATAGTCTTTCCTTACGAAAAAATCACAAGCGAACTTGTGATTACTGAACGGTACCAATTCGGTTGAATGGCCAGATGCGTAGCTTGATTTCCCCTTCGATCTGGTCAGCAGAGAAGGTGCCCACATGACGGCTATCCTGTGATACCAGACGATCATCTCCTAGTAAGAAATACTGATTTTCGGGTACTTGGATGGTAAAGCTTGCGTACTTGTTGGCATCCATGGTAAAGGCTGTTGATTCAAGAGCAAGGGCTTGAAAATTCGCGTTATAAGAGTAAACGGACTGGAGCTTGTCTTGGCTGTAAGCTGCCAAATACTGGTCCAAGTAAGGCTCATCCACTTCTTGGTCGTTGATGTAGAGGACATCATTTTCATAACGGATGGTGTCGCCTGGCATCCCGATGACCCGTTTGACAATCAGTTTTTCCTTGCCATTGGTATCTGTCTCACTAGCTACAACCACATCAAAACGTTGAATGCTAGTTGTCCGTACCATGATCAAATGCTCTTGATCCAGAAGTGTCGGGTCCATGGAGTGGCCGTCAACCGTCACCGGGCTCCAAATATAGAGACGGCTCAAGATAAAACCGACGATAAAGAGGGTAAAGAGTCCCCATTCTGCTAAAAAGCCTGCAAATGACAATTTTTTCATTTCAACGATTTCCTCATTTCACTAATTTTTGTGCTTTCTGTGTGTTGGCAAAGTGTAGTTTGGCAGTTTGGTTGAGACCAGCCATGCCATAGTCTTTTAAGATGCTGGCTGCGACTTGGTCGGACTTACTTCCGGCTCCAGAAGGTAGATTTTTCCCAACTAGTTGACCAAGCTGGACAAGATTTTCTAAAAACATACTTCTTGCAATGATAGAAGATACTGCAACTGCCAGATATTTGCCCTCAGCCTTTTCTTCTAGAGTGATGGGGTTGGCAAATTGATTAGCTTCCTTCTTCAGGTACTTTTGATAATTTTGACTGGAAGTGAAGGCGTCAATGATAATCTTCTCGGGCTGGACACCCTTTTGCAAGAGTAGGAAAATAGCCTGATTGTGCAGGGCGACTTTGACAGACACCGCATTGTAGCCTTGCTCGATGACTTCGTTGTATTTTTTCGGAGACAATAGCAGAGCTTGGTGGGGGATTTTTTCTTTTAAGAGAGGAGCGATTTGGCAGATTTTTTGGTCTGTCATTTTCTTAGAATCATCCACACCAAGCGACTTGAGAAAGGCATGGTCTTCTGGGCGGACAAAACTTGCAACGACTGCTAAACCTCCAAAATAAGACCCATTTCCAACCTCATCTGTCCCAATCATGGGCAGGTCTTGACCAGGACTGGTCGTCTGTCCAGAGCTTTCTTGCTCATAACCCCAGTGGCTGGCTTCCTGCTCTGCTTTTTCCCCTTGGAAAACGACCTTTCCGGAAGTATAGATAGATAGGCTGGCTCCATTCAGTTTGAAAAAGGCGCTGATATAGGGATTTTTACTCGGTGACTGATAAGCAGAGTAGTGACTGGCCATCTTGGTCGCTACTTGTGGAGAGACCTTTAGTACGACTGTATTCATGTTTTTATTGTATCACAAATGCTGGTTAGAGTGTGCAGAAAACCTTGGTTTTTGCTATAGTAGAAGAAGCAAAAGAAAAGGAGATGTAGATGGGACAAAAAGTGAACTTTCGCTGGGCGACTCTGGGAACAGGTATCATTGCCAATGAGTTGGTTCAGGCCTTGCAGGCTATGGGAGGAAATCTTTATTCGGTAGCCAACCGTACCTATGACAAGGGTGTGGAATTTGCGCAAAAATATGGCATCGAGAAAGTTTATCAGGAAATCGATGAGGTCTTTGAGGATCCTGAAGTAGACATTATCTACATTTCAACGCCTCACAATACCCATATTAACTACTTACGCAGGGCCTTGGCAGCAGGCAAACATGTTCTTTGTGAAAAGTCTATTACGCTTAATTCAGAAGAGTTGGCAGAAGCCATTCAGTTGGCAGAGGAAAACCAGGTCATCTTGGCAGAAGCCATGACCATTTTCCACATGCCAATCTATCGTCAGTTGAGCGAAGTGGTGGCCAGTGGTAAGCTGGGAGAGTTGAAGATGATTCAGATGAACTTTGGCAGCTACAAGGAATACGACATGACCAACCGTTTTTTCAATAAGAACTTGGCAGGCGGTGCTCTTTTAGATATCGGTGTCTATGCTCTTTCCTTTGTCCGTTGGTTTATGACGGAAAAGCCAAGTCAGGTTTTGTCCCAGGTTAAGCTAGCTCCGACAGGTGTGGACGAGCAGGTAGGGATTTTGCTCAGTAATGATGCGGGTCAAATGGCGACCATCGCCCTGACCCTCCATGCCAAACAGCCAAAACGAGGCACCATTGCCTATGACAAGGGCTACATCGAACTCTACGAGTATCCTCGTGGACAAAAGGCGGTTATTACCTATACCGAGGACGGCAGCCAGGAAGTCATCGAGATAGGCGAAATTGCCAAGGCCCTCTCTTATGAAGTGGCAGATATGGAGAAAGCTGTTGCAGGGATCGAAAATACCATGCACCTAGCCTACACCCAAGATGTCATGGACATCATGACCCAACTCCGAAAAGAATGGGGCTTGGTTTATCCAGAGGAGGAATAGGAAAAACTGTTTTAGTTTTCTATAAGAAAAATTTCAGTTTTGTTTAAGCAGATAGAACTATATTATTTCTATCCTAAAATTTTTCTTTTTCATATAATCTCCTAGAAACACCCTTGACATAGTCAAGGGTGTTTCGTTTATTTGGATTGTTTCATAAGAGAGGATTCAGCTTTCTTTAAGTTGGCTCGCTTATACTAACTATATCCTAACATTTTCTTTTTCATTCTCTCCTAAAACAAGCCCTGATTCAATCAGGGCTTGTTTTGTTGTATAGTCTAGGCCAAATGCCTATCTCCAAAATTTGTCATAGCCCTTCTTCTCATCCATGTTAAAGGTGATGATAGTTCGGAGTAGGTCCCAGTTGACTTCCTGGTCTTCCTTAATTTTGAAGAGGTTTGAAGTCGCCTCGTAGCCCGCTTTCTCGATGTCCTGGGCAAAGGTTTCCATAGTAACCGTTTCGGGTGCGATGGAAATATGGGCCTTGGCAGCGGAGAAGCCGATGATAAATGTCCCGTCCATGATAAACATGGGCTGGTTCCATTTGATTTCTGTCGTCAGACTTGGAAACTCCTGCTGGATTTGGGCGAAGATTGTTGCCAGTTTGTCCTTCAAGACAGGATTCTTGACCTTGTTCAAAAATTCTTGGAGCATGTGTGGTTCCTTTTTTTTTTATTTCATTCTATCATAAAAGAGGAGCTAGCTCCTCTTTCATTATTTCACCAAAATCGCTAAGGCTTGATAAGGTTTTAAGGTAATTTTCTTACCGAGTTTGCTGTCAGGGTAGTTACTGATGAGGACTTGGCCGTGGGCGTAGTCGTCTGCCAGGTCTAATTCAACCTCTTCTGCAAAGAAATTGTTGAGGACCAACAGTTTTTCGTCATTTAGCAAGCGTTCAAAGGCATAGACTTTCTGGCTGTCCTTGTAGGCTGCCTTGTAGTCCCCTTCTGAAATCAGAGGAAGTTCTTTCCGCAGGCGAATGAGTTCTTGGTAGAAGGTAAAGATTGGACCTGTTTTTTCCTGCTCAACGTTAATTGTTTGGTAGGATTTGCCAGCTTTCAGCCAAGGAGTTACTGTTGAGAAGCCTGCATTGTCAGAAACATCCCATTGCATCGGAGTGCGGGAATTGTCGCGGGACTTGGCCTGGATAATCTTGAAGGCCTGCTCAGGTGTGTGGCCTTGATCCAAGAGCATTTGGTAGGCGTTGATAGATTCCACATCGACATAGTCGTCCATGCTATCGTAGTCAGGGTCAATCATGCCGATTTCCTCGCCCATGTAGATGTAAGGCGTACCACGTGACAGGTGGATAGAGGCAGCCAGCATGGTCGCTCCTTCCTTGCGGAAATTCTCCACATCAACAAAGCGGTTGAGGGCACGAGGCTGGTCGTGGTTGTTGTAGAAAAGAGCATTCCAGCCATTTCCGATGGACATTTCTTCCCCCCAAGTGTGGAAGAGGCGCTTGAGTTCTTCAAAGTCGAAGTCCATGATGGTCCATTTTTGCCCGTCCTTGTAGTCCACTTTCAAGTGGTGGAAGTTGAAGGCCATGGACAATTCTTCCCGCTCAGGAGCTGTGTAGAGGATACAGTTTTCAATGGTGGTGGCAGACATTTCCCCGACGGTCATGAAGCCTTTTTCGCTACCAAAAGTGGCATTGTTCATCATCTTGAGGTAGTCGTGGGTGATCGGGCGGTCGGTGTAGGCTGGTTTACCGTCATTGATTGGGCAGTCTTCGAGGACTTCGTCCTTACCAATCAGGTTAATGACATCGAAGCGGAAGCCTTTGACACCCTTATCTTTCCAGAAGTTGACCACCTTGAAGAGTTCTTCGCGGACATGTGGATTTCGCCAGTTGAGGTCGGCTTGGGTCACGTCAAAGAGGTGGAGGTAGTATTTTCCAGTCTCTCCAAAGGGAGCCCAGGCGTTGCCGCCAAACTTAGACACCCAGTCAGTTGGCTGGTCACGCAGGATAAAGAAATCCTGGTAGTATTTGTCGCCGGCTAGGGCTTTTTGGAACCATTCGTGGTCGGTTGAGCAGTGGTTGAGGACCATGTCCAGCATGAATTCAATACCCAGCTCTTTACCGACTGTCACCATTTCTTCAAAGTCAGCCATGGTGCCAAAATCAGGATTGACAGCTGTATAATCAGAAATATCATAACCGTTGTCCCGTTGCGGACTTGGGTAGAAAGGATTGAGCCAGATCATGTCAATGCCTAATTCTTTTAGATAAGGGAGTTTTTCAATGATCCCACGCAGGTCGCCGACACCGTTCCCGGTTGTGTCCTTGTATGATTTGGGGTAGATTTGATAGACAACTTTTCGTTTGTCAATAGTCATGGTTGTCTCGCTTTCTAATTGGTTACATAAAACAATCATAGGAGGGGCAGAAAACCTGCACCTCCTAAGGATTGATTAAAGTTTGCTTGCAGTTAGGAGTGTTTGTCCATTTTCAACTGCAACTGGTAATTGTTTCAGGATTTCCACAGAGAAGTCAGCCTGGTTGGTTACGATAATTGGAGTCTCGGTCACCAATCCAGCTTCTTGAATGGTTGGAATGTCAAAGCTGATCAGTTTGTCACCAGCTTTGATGCTGTCGCCTTGTTTGACGTGGGCTTCAAATCCCTTGCCTTCCAGGCTAACAGTATCCATACCAATATGGATTAAGAGTTCTAAGCCTTGGGCGGTTGTAATCCCAATAGCATGTTTGGTTGGGAAGAGCACGGAGACTGTTCCGTCAACTGGCGCTGTTAAGAGACCTTGACTCGGTTCGATGACCAAACCTGTCCCCATAACACCAGAAGAAAATACTGGGTCAGTCGCTTGTGACAATTCTTTGGCTTGTCCAGTTAGTGGACTTACCAATTCTATTTTCGCTCCTGATGAAACGCTTGGAGTTACGCTTTTTACTTCTTCAGGAGCCTCATCCTTTTTTGCAAACAAGCCTGCACGCTTGAATACAAAGGTCAATACCATCGGTACAGCAATTGCGACCAGCATAGTGATGGCAAATGCTCCCCAGTATTCTGCCTTGATAGACAAGATGCCTGGAAGACCACCAATACCGATAGAAGCGGCTTGGATGTTAAAGGTTACAGAGAGCAAACCAGCGATACTTGAACTGATCATAGCAGCTACGAATGGATAGATGTATTTAACGTTGACACCGAAGAGGGCTGGTTCTGTGATGCCAAGGTAGGCAGAGATAGTTGCTGGAAGCGAAATCTGTGCCTCTTTTTCATTTTTACGGTTCATGATGAAGTAGGCAAATACTGCCGAACCTTGAGCGATGTTTGAAAGTGCAATCATTGGCCAGAGACCAGTACCACCAGTATCGGCAATTAATTGCGTATCGATCGCGTTGGTCATGTGGTGAAGACCAGTGATAACGAATGGCGCATAGAGGGCACCAAAGATGGCACCGAAGAGCCACTTAACAGGACCTGTCAAACCTGCCAATACAATTGTTGACAACCATTGGCCGATGGTCCAACCGATAGGACCAAGGACAGTGTGAGCCAAGATAAGAGCTGGTAGAAGTGATAGGAACGGTACAAAGATCATGGAGATCACTTCAGGAATGACTTTGCGCCAGAAGATTTCCAAGTAAGAAAGGGCTAAACCTGCCAAGAGGGCTGGGATAACTTGGGCTTGGTAACCGATACGAGCGATTGAGAAGAAACCGAAGTTCCATGACCATTCGCTAGCAATGGTTGCAGCATCTGTACCTGGTACAGCGTAAGCATTGAGCAATTGTGGAGAAACCAAACAGATACCAAGGACGATACCAAGGATTTGAGATGTCCCCATCTTACGAGATACAGACCAAGTGATACCTACTGGTAGGTAGTGGAAGATGGCCTCACCTGGCAACCAGAGGAAGTGATTGACACCATTCCAGAATGGTGATACTTGAACGATTGTGTTCCAGATTGGATTACCACTTGCGTCAAAGAGGAGTTCTCCATCTTTCATAGCTTGACCAAGTGCTTGGAATTGTACGCCTTCCAAAACGTTACGGAAACCGAGGATCAAACCGCCGACGATAAGGGCTGGGATGATTGGTGTAAAGATTTCCGCCAACATGGTCATGACACGCTGGATGGCATTTTGGTTGTTTTTAGCTGCTGACTTGGCTGCTTCTTTCGATACACCTTCGATACCAGATACAGCTGTGAAGTCGTTGTAGAAAAGAGGTACATCGTTACCGATGATAACTTGGAACTGACCAGCATTGGTGAAGGTTCCTTTTACGGTTGGAAGGTCTTCGATGACTTTGACATTTGCTTTTTTGTCATCTGCAAGAACAAAACGCATCCGTGTCGCACAGTGAGAAACTGCTGTGACATTGTCTTTGCCGCCAATAGCGTCTAAGAGCTGTTTGGCTTCTTTTTCAAATTTTCCCATATATTTTTCCTTCCCGACAGTTTTTCACTGTCCCTCCTATATTTTTTAAGAAAAATTTGTACGGACAAATTTAGCTTGAGATTATTGTATCCGATTTCATAATTTTTTGCAAGTATTTTTGCAAAAAAATTTTTTATTTTGTTATAATATGGGATAGGTTATTTGTTAAGAATGCGACAACGAAGAGGAAAATATGAAAAAATACCAAGAAATTTTTAATGATATAAAAGACAAGATTTTGAGTGATTACTACAGCGCAGGAACTTCCTTGCCGACAGAAAAAGACCTGCAGGAGCTCTATGGGGTCAGTCGTGACACGGTTCGTAAGGCATTGGCGATTTTGACCGAACGGGGTATGATTCAAAAGGTTCAGGGGAGAGGTTCGCTGGTATTGAAACAAGAACTCTTAGATTTTCCTGTCTCTGGTTTGACTTCTTATCAGGAGTTGACCCAATCCTTACAACTACAAAGTCAAACGAATGTAGTGGAGTTGGACTTGATCTCAGTTTCAACTAGTTTGTCAAAACTAACAGGCTTTGAAGCCTACAGCAAGGTATGGAAAATTGTCCGTACAAGATCCATCGATGGGAAGGTTTCAGTAATTGATACGGACTACCTTGCACATGACTTGGTTCCCCATATGACCAGAGAGATTGCTAGCCAGTCTATCTATGATTATTTGGAAAATAAACTTGGCCTGGATATTTCTTTTGCCCAAAAAGAGATTACAATTGAACCAACTAACCGAGAGGAAAAGTCCCTACTTCAGAGTCAGGATGACTATCTGGTCTTAATCAAATCCCGAGTCTTTTTAGGGGATACCCGTCAGTTCCAATATACTGAGAGCAAGCATAAGATTGACAAGTTCCGTTTCGTGGATTTTGCCCGTCGCAAGCATTCTCTCTAAGACTGTCAATCGTTGAATCTCTCCTTATTTTAAGGTATAATGATAGATGAGGTGAACTATGGCAAATATAAATCGTTATAAATTTTCCTTCGGGGAAAAACAACTAACGCTAACGACAGAACATGACAATCTGTTCATGGAAGAAATTGAACGGATTACTAATGAAAAATACCAGGCTTTAAAGGAAAAAATGCCTTCAGCAGATTCTGAGACATTGGCCTTGCTCCTAGCTATCAATGCTCTTTCTGTTCAATTGAACCGTGAAAAGGCCTATGCCCAAACAGAAGCTGAGTTGGCTACGATGAAGGAAAAAGTCTTGAAGAAAAATGTGACCCTGGTTGATTTAGATGAATTAGAGGACCGCCAATGATTAGTCTGCTTATTTTGATTGTCTTGGCCTGGAGTTTCTATATTGGCTACAGTCGAGGGCTGATTGTACAGGCTTTTTACACTTTTTCAAGTATTTTTGCTATGATAGTAGCAGCAGGATTGTACAAGAAGGTGGCAGATGTCTTGTATCTCTGGGTGCCCTTTGCAAACGCAACTGAAGGTAGCACTAGCTATTTCTTTGATAGCCAGTACCTCTTTGACTTAGATCAGATTTTCTATGCTGGTCTCGGTTTTCTCTTGGTCTATTTCTTGGTCTATGTCATCATGCGCTTGCTTGGCATTTTCGTCCATCTCTTGACCTTTGCTGACCCAGATACAGCTACTAGCAAACTGATAGCAGGAGGCTTGGCAGTCTTGGTGACGTGGATTTCTCTGCAGATGGTCTTGACCATTGCAGCAACGGTTCCTTTAGCACTGATTCAAGATAACCTCAGTAAGGATATTTTATCTAAAGTGATGATTGATTTTACGCCAATTACGAGCGCAGTCTTTAAAAATCTATGGATTAGTGCCATCCCAGCACAATAAGAATAAAAAGAGGAAAGAGTTCTGCCTTAGGCAGACTTTTTCTGTATGAAGTGAATAAGATGAATACAAAAATTTTAGAAACCCTTGAATTTAACAAGGTAAGAGAATTGGTCCGGCCCTTTGTCTTGACTGAACAGGGCTTGGAAGAACTCAGACAGTTGGAACCTATGGTGGAGGCCCACCGTATCCAACAAGCCTTTGATGAATTATCGGACATGGGGCAAATCTTTGTCGAAAGTCCTTACTTTAGCCTCTCAGAGACCAATAACATCAATCCAGCTATGCGCCGTTTGGAATTGGATACAGACCTGAATATCAGTGAGCTATTGGCAGTTAAGAAAGTCTTGGAAGTATCTAAGTCCCTCTTAGATTTCTATGGCAATCTTGAAAATGTCAGCCTCAGCCAGCTGGACAAGCTCTTTGAAAAAATTGAGCTTTTCCCCCACTTGCAAGGCTCGCTCCAGTCCATCAATGATGCAGGCTTTGTCGAGGATTTCGCTTCTGAAAAGCTGGCGAAAATCCGCCGGAAGATCCGTGAAGCAGAGGATCAGGTCCGTCAGGTCATGCAGGATATTTTGAAGAACAAGAGCGATATGCTGTCCGACAGCATCTTAGCAAGCCGTAATGGACGTAATGTCCTTCCTGTTAAAAATACCTATCGCAACAGAATTGCAGGTGTGGTCCATGACATCTCCGCCTCTGGCTCTACTGTCTATATCGAGCCGCGGGCGGTCGTAACGCTCAATGAGGACATTACTAATAGCAAGGCAGAAGAACGGCATGAAGTCAGCCGTATCCTGCAAGAATTGTCCGATATGATTCGTCCTCACAGCAGTATCCTCCGCAACAATGCCTGGGTCATTGGGCATTTGGATTTCATCCGCGCCAAACACCTTTTTGCAAGAGATTACAAGGCTGTAGTTCCGACTATTTCGGAGAAGCAGGATATTGCCCTTCTCAACGTCCGTCATCCTCTGATTGCCCAGCCTGTACCGAATGACCTTTATTTTGGGAGCCAGTTGACAGCTATCGTGATTACAGGTCCCAACACGGGTGGTAAGACTATTATGCTCAAGACCTTGGGGCTGACCCATCTTATGGCCCAGTCTGGTTTGCCTATCTTGGCTGACAAGGGCAGTCGGGTAGCGATCTTCAAAGAAATTTTTGCGGACATTGGAGACGAACAGTCCATCGAGCAGAGTTTATCAACCTTCTCCAGTCACATGACTCACACGGTACAGATTTTAGCGGAGGCGGATCAAGATTCTTTGATTTTATTTGATGAGTTGGGGGCGGGTACAGATCCGCAGGAGGGTGCGTCGCTGGCAATGGCTATTTTGGATGACCTTCGCCTGCGGGGGATCAAGACCATGGCAACCACCCACTATCCTGAGCTCAAGGCCTACGGGATAGAAACCTCTGGTATTGAAAATGCTAGCATGGAATTTGATACCAATAGCCTGCGTCCGACTTATAAGTTTATGCAGGGTGTTCCTGGTCGCTCCAATGCCTTTGAAATTGCCCGGCGTTTAGGTTTATCGGATATCATCATCCAGTCAGCCCAGTCTTGGACCGATACAGATAGCGATGTGAACCGCATTATCGAGAAATTGGAAAGTCAGACAGTTGAAAGTCGCCATCGACTAGATAAGATTCATGAAGTAGAACAAGAAAACTTCAAGATGAACAGGGCTCTCCGCAAACTCTATGACGAACTCAATCGTGAGAGAGAAAGCGAGCTCAATAAGGCCCGTCTGGAAGCTAGGGAAATCGTTGACTTGGCTTTGGCAGAAAGTGAGGACATTCTCAAAAATCTCCATGCAGCAGCCAGCCTCAAACCCCATCAGATTATCGAAGCCAAGGCCGAGCTGAAAAAATTGGCGCCTGAAGTGGTGGATTTGTCTAAAAACAAGGTGCTGAAAAAAGCCAAAATCCAGCGTGCTGCCAAGGTGGGTGATGATATTATCGTCACAGCCTATGGACAACGTGGTACCTTGACCAATCAACTAAAGGACGGCCGTTGGGAAGCACAGGTGGGCTTGATTAAGATGACCTTGACTAAGGAGGAGTTTGAGCTAGTTAAGGTGGAGAAGGCAGAGCAGCCTAAGAAGCGCCAGGTTCATACAGTTAAACGTGCCAATGTACGAGGACCAAAAGCCCGCTTAGACCTCCGTGGCAAACGCTACGAAGAGGCTATGATGGAATTGGATGAATTCATCGACCAGGCCCTGCTTAACAATATGGCCCAAGTCGATATTGTTCACGGTATCGGTACTGGAGTCATCCGAGAAGGAGTGACCAAGTACCTCCGTCGCAACAAGCAGGTCAAGGAGTTCGGCTACGCCCCACAAAATGCTGGTGGATCAGGCTGTACCATTGTGACCTTTAAGTAAGGAGCTATGAGTAACATTATGATTATCAGAAACTATCAAACCAGTGATGAAAAAGGCTGGGTTTATTGCAAGGCACTCAGCTACCTCTTTTCCCCATTCTTTGATGATAGAGAAACAGAGAAGCCCGAACTAATGACAGACGTTTATGACTACCGCGTGGAATGGGTGGCTGAAGTAAACGGACAAATTGTTGGTCTAATCGACATCGATATTTACACGGAAGAGTGCAGCCAGTCTTATATTTACGCACCAAGTAAGCGGACAGCTTATTTTACTAACCTAGCAGTCCACCCTGATTTTCAAGGTCAGGGTATTGCCCAGGCGCTTTTTGAAAAAGCAGAGCAGGAGTTGAGAGAGCAAGGTGTAGAGAAACTAGCCATCTTTACCAGAGAGGGAGATGTAGCCAATCACTTGTATCAAAAATGGGGCGGACAGCTAGTTTGCTCGGACTATCTAGTCGTCGGAGCACCCAAAGACATCCCAACCATCCGTTTTGGAATTGATTTAGAGCGAGGTAGATTGTCCTTTTCAGATATGGAAGGTCAGCAAGTTCCCTACTATTTGAGAGAAGGTGTTTATGTAGTCAGTGAAGAAGCTGGCTTGGGTCTCTTTGACATAGAAGATGCCTATCAAGAATTGACCTACGTGGTGGATTTGACGGAAAAAAGTTGAAAAGGTTCAACTTTTTTCTTTTGGCAATGAACCTGGCAAGTCAAAGGGATTATTAGTCCCTTCTAGTATCCTTACGGTTTAGTTTCACTTGTTCAATCTGCTTTTCAAATTAAGATTTCTAAAGTATGTCTATTCAATTTCTCGGTCCGTAGCACCTACTCCGTCACCTTGTCCCATTGCTACAACTGGATTTGACAGGAAGAACCATTTTCTATTTCACGCTTGCTCCCTGCGGTCTAGCTTGGCTTGACAATAGGCCGTTTTAAGTCACTATTTTTTCGACATGCCTATCTCCACTCTCATCCCGTAGCAAAAATTCGCATTCTCTCTTCATTTGGTGTAGAATGATAGTACCAAAATCAGAAATGGAGAAAATCATGGTTCAAGTTATTACAGATGCAAACTTTGAAGTTGAAACACAAGAAGGCGTAGTCCTTGTAGATTTTTGGGCACCTTGGTGTGGTCCATGCCGCATGCAGGCACCAATCTTGGAACAATTAGCAGGCGAAGTGGATGAAGATGAATTACGCATCTACAAGATGGATGTTGATGAAAATCCAAACACAGCCCGTCAATTCGGTATTATGTCAATCCCAACCCTTTTGTTCAAAAAAGATGGACAAGTTGTAAAACAGGTTGCCGGTGTTCACACTAAAGACCAAATCAAAGCAATCTTGGCAGAGATTGGTTAATCAGGTAGGTTGAGGAAACTCAGCCTTTTTCTGCATCGAAAGGAAACACACATGAAAGAAATCTACCTAGCAGGCGGTTGTTTCTGGGGGATGGAAGGCTACTTTTCCCAGATCGATGGTATTCTTGACACCAGCGTGGGCTATGCCAATGGACAGGTGGAGACGACCAATTATCAACTCCTCAAACAAACAGACCACGCAGAGACACTCTATCTAGCCTATGATGAGACTCATATTAATTTGCGGGAAATTCTCCTTTACTATTTCCGCGTCATTGATCCCTTCTCTGTCAATCAGCAGGGGCCTGACAAGGGCCGTCAGTATCGGACTGGTATCTATTACACCGATGAGGCTGATTTGCCGACCATTCAGCAGGTCATGACGGAGCAGTCCCAGCTCTTTGGCGGACGCCCCCTAGCCGTTGAGGTGGAGCCACTCGCGCATTACATCCCCGCCGAAGACTACCATCAGGATTATCTCAAGAAAAATCCCCAAGGGTACTGCCATATCGATCTTGGGCAGGCAAAAATCCCTCTGATTGATGTTGCAGACTACCAAAAGCCAGCCCAACAAGTCTTAAAAGACAGCTTGACCGACCTCCAGTATCAAGTCACTCAAGAAGCTGCGACGGAAAGACCCTTCGAAAATGAGTTTTGGAATAGCGACCAGGCTGGTATCTACGTCGATATTACGACTGGTGAGCCCCTCTTTCTCTCGACGGACAAATTCGATTCAGGCTGCGGCTGGCCCTCCTTTACCAAACCAATCAGTAAGGAAGTTGCGACTTATTTCCAAGATCTTTCCCACGGTATGAATCGCATTGAAGTTCGCAGTCGGGCTGGGCATGCTCATCTGGGTCATGTCTTTGATGACGGACCGCGTGACAAGGGTGGATTACGTTACTGTATCAACTCCGCAGCCCTTCGTTTCATACCGAGAGAGGAAATGGAAGCAGCAGGATATGGCCTGTTTTTGGACTTGTTGGGATAATTTTTTGAAAACATTCTTGATTTTTTCTGAAAAATATTCTAAAATAGAGCGAGATAAAACTGAATAACCGGTTGATAGTGGGCAGAAAGGCAACTGACTGTCCAAAGGACGGAACTCTGGAGAGACCATAAGGCACCGAAGGGGCAAGGTAGTTCTGCTTGGAAAAGTAGAACTGCTGAAACTCTCAGGTAAAAGGACAGAGCGCATTGAAGACAGGGGATTTTCTGTTGTCTTTCGCGTTGATTCTAGAGGTTGAAGTTATTCAACCTCTTTGTTTTTTTCCGGCAGCTTTATCGGATTAGGAATCATATTTAGGAGGAAGCTATGTTAGAATTGATGCAAAACATCAATAACCTTGTGTGGGGGCCGCCCCTCTTGTTACTCTTGGTCGGAACGGGTGTCTATTTCACCCTTCGTTTGGGAGTGTTTCAGGTCAGCAAGTTACCGACCGCCTTTCGTTTGATTTTCTCCAGTGACCAGTCTGGTCAGGGAGATGTGTCCAGCTTTGCGGCTCTTTGTACAGCTTTGGCAGCGACAGTTGGTACGGGAAATATCGTTGGGGTGGCGACTGCTATTACGACAGGTGGACCAGGTGCCCTTTTCTGGATGTGGGTGGCGGCCTTCTTCGGGATGGCAACCAAATATGCGGAAGGTTTTTTAGCTATCAAATATAGAACCAAGGATGCCAATGGGCAAGCAGCAGGAGGTCCGATGCACTATATCACCTTGGGGATGGGACAAAAGTGGAAGCCTTTAGCAGTTTTCTTTGCCATTTCAGGAGTTTTAGTGGCCCTATTGGGGATGGGAACTTTTTCTCAGGTTAATTCCATTGCCTCATCCATGTCTTCTAGCTTTGGCTTGGCTCCCCAGTTGGTCAGCATTGTGACAGCCATTTCCATAGCCTTCTTTATCTTTGGAGGGATCGAAAAAATCTCTGACGTTTCAACCAAAATTGTCCCATTTATGGCGATTTTGTATGTCTTGGCAAGTATAACCGTTTTGGCCCTTCATTGGGAACAACTTTTGCCGACCCTGGCCTTAGTGTTCAAATCTGCCTTTACTCCAGCTGCAGCTGTGGGTGGATTTGCAGGTGCGACCGTGCAACAGGCCATTCAGCGTGGGATTGCTCGTGGGGTGTTCTCTAATGAATCTGGTTTAGGTTCGGCGCCTATCGCAGCAGCAGCAGCCAAATCAGACAATCCAGTGGAGCAGGGCTTGATTTCCATGACAGGTACCTTTATCGATACCATCATCATCTGTACCTTGACAGGTTTGACGATTTTGGTGACCGGTCAGTGGTCAGTTGCTGGCTTGGAAGGTGCTCCGCTGAGCCAGGCAGCATTTGCTTCTGTCTTCGGTCAGCCTGGAGCCCTGGCCTTGACCATTAGTCTGGTTCTCTTTGCCTATACGACTATTCTGGGGTGGTCATACTATGGGGAGCGCTGTATCGAGTTTCTATTTGGGACCAAGTCTATCTTGCCTTATCGTTTGGTCTTTGTAGCCATGGTTGCTTTGGGTGGTTTCCTCAAGCTAGACTTGATTTGGACTATCGCAGATATTGTGAATGGGCTTATGGCTCTTCCAAACTTGATTGCCTTGCTGGCTCTCTCTCCTGTCATTATCAAGGAAACACGCCAGTATTTTGCCAAAAAGAAATAAGGGTGATACCTTTGGTTATACTTAGGCCATTGGGGATTCCCTTTGTTTTTGAGTCAGTGAAAAATTAGAAAAGACAGTTAAGTTGGCTGTCTTTTCGTTACTTTAGGAAAATTTGGTATAATAGTGGCTAGGAAGGAGTTCTATGACAGATTTTATCTCAACTTACTTAGCGCAATTTAATCTTGAGCAGCTCTTGACGAGTATTTTGAACAAGCTCTTATCCCTGGTTCTCTTGTTCCTTTCCTTTTATGTGGTGAAAAAACTAGCCAAGCAATCGGTGAAACGCATCCTGGTGCCATCTTTAAAGATATCGACCCAGGAAATCGGCCGCCAGAAGACCATCAGCCGTCTGGTGGAGAGTATGCTTAATTATTTGCTGTATTTCTTGCTGATTTACTGTATTCTAGCAATTCTTGGTCTTCCTGTTTCCAGTCTCTTTGCTGGGGCAGGAATTGCGGGTGTTGTGATTGGTTTAGGGGCGCAAGGCTTTCTCTCAGACTTGGTCAATGGCTTTTTTATCCTGTTAGAGAGACAGTTTGATGTGGGGGATGTGGTCAAATTAACCAACGGCCCCATTACCATCGCGGGGACCATTGTCAGTGTCGGAATTCGGACGACTCAGGTTCGGGATGCGGATGGGACCCTTCATTTTATTCCCAATCGTAATATCCTAGTCGTGTCCAATCAATCTCGTGGGGACATGCGGGCGCAGATTGATATTCCGCTCAAACTCAATACAGACTTGGAAAAGGTTTATCAGGTGATCGAGGAGGTCAATGCCCGAGAGTTACCGACCAATCAGCTGGTCAAGGATGTGACCATTCTTGGACCGCAAAATTTACAGACGGGACAATTTTCGTTTCGGGTCAATCTCTTTGTGGCCAGTGGCCAGCAAGGGAAAATCTATCATCAATTTTATGGCTTGTATCAAGAAGCCTTGCGTACTGCTGGAGTTGACTTGCCAAGTGGCCCAGCACATTAAGAAAAAGAGGAGTTATTTAGATGAATCCAAAAGAGTTCGTTGTTGAAGATGGTTTGGTCTATTACCGTAAGAAACCATTGCATAAACAGGTCTTGTTCTGGACGACACTTGTCGGAGGCTTGCTGAGTTTTATTTTAACCGTCATCTGCATCCTTTTGTCCTTAGGGCTCACAGCAGAAAAAAGCTATTCTTCCTTGTATGATTCGTCCACATATAGCGATTACTACTATGAAGATACCAGTAGCTTGGAGACTATTTCTCTTGGAGAAAGTAGGGAGGTTCAGTCTGACCTTGAAATGGTTGTTACGCGTATGGAAAAGGATTCTTCCTTGGAACTGGTTGATACGTACTATACCAATGCTTTTGTTGTAGAGGTCGAACTGACCAATACCAGTGATCAGGTGTATTACTTTGATGAATATGCCTTCTCCTTGGTGGATGCGAGCACGGACTTAACCTTTTATTTGGACTATGTGACCTACGATGTCAATATTCCAGAAAAAATTGATCCAGGTCAGTCTTTGAAGGTAAAACTGGTCTATGGTGTGGATGGCGAATCCTCTTTCTATTTTGTTTACGATAGTTTTGCCTGGACTCAAGTAATTGGTCAAGGTATATAAGAAAAAATACACAAGTGATGTACTTGTGTATTTTTTTATGACTTGTATTATACCAAACCTTGGGCAATCATGGTATCCGCAATTTGCTCAAAGGCTGCAATGTTAGCACCTGCAAGGTAGTCTGTACCAAGGTCGTATTTTTCAGCAGTTTCTTTAGCTGTGTTGAAGATGTTTGCCATGATGTCTTTGAGACGACCGTCCACTTCTTCACGAGTCCATGACAAGCGGAGGCTGTTTTGGCTCATTTCAAGGGCAGATACGGCTACACCACCAGCATTGGCAGCTTTAGCAAGACCGTAGAGGACACCATTTTCCTTGTAAACTTTGATGGCATCAAGGTCAGATGGCATGTTGGCACCTTCAGCCACACAGTAAACACCGTTTTTCACAAGGGTAGCAGCTTGCTCGCCGTTGATTTCGTTTTGAGTCGCACATGGAAGAGCAATGTCAGCCTTGCCATCGTAGTTCCATACAGAACCTTCGAAGTACTTGGCAGTTGCTTTTTCTGCAGCGTATTCTGTCAAACGAGCACGGCGTTTTTCTTTGATGTCCACCAAGAGGTCGAAGTCGATTCCTGTTTCGTCAATGATGTAACCGTTTGAGTCTGAAACAGAGATAACTTTTGCACCGAGTTCAGTTGCTTTTTGAACAGCGAACTGGGCAACGTTACCAGAACCTGAGATAAGGACTGTTTGGTCTTTGAAGGATTTACCGTTTGCTGCCAACATATTGTCAGTAAAGTAAACCAAACCGTAACCAGTTGCTTCTGGACGGATAAGAGAACCACCGAAGCCAAGAGGTTTACCAGTCAAGACACCAGCATCAAATTGGCGGAGGCGTTTGTATTGACCGTACATGTAACCAATCTCACGGCCACCGACACCGATGTCACCAGCAGGGACGTCAAGGGATGGTCCGATGTGTTTTTGCAATTCAGTCATGAAGCTTTGGCAGAAACGCATGATTTCAGCGTCTGTTTTGCCTTTCGGATCGAAGTCAGATCCACCTTTACCGCCACCTATTGGCAGTCCAGTCAAGACGTTTTTGAAGATTTGCTCGAAACCGAGGAACTTCAAGATAGATTGGTTTACAGTTGGGTGGAAGCGAAGACCGCCCTTGTAAGGACCAACAGCTGAGTTGAACTGGACGCGGTAGCCACGGTTAACTTGAACATTTCCATCCTTGTCTGTCCATGGAACACGGAAGCTGATGATACGCTCAGGCTCAACGATACGAGCCAGGATGTTTTCTTCGATGTATTCTGGGTGTGCTTCAAAAACAGGCTCAAGGGTAGAGAAGAGCTCTTCTACAGCTTGGAGGAATTCTGTTTCATGTGGGTTGCGGGCTTTGACTGCTTCAAAAGAAGCTTGAATATAAGTTTTTGCATTTGACATAGGGTCACCTGATTTCTTTTTTATTTATTAAATTGTCTGACAATTTAATGTATCTGATGATTATTATAGCACTCGAATTTTTACTTGTAAAGTAAAAAATGCAATATTCTGAAAATTTGTTGGCAAGCTTGTCTGAGAAAAAGCGAACAATAACAGCAAATTACCTCCTTTTTTGTTCTGCCTATGGTATAATCATTCAAAAATAAGGAATGGGAGATTGTATGGTATCAACTGCGACACAACTGGGAGGCTTTGCCTTTGACAACTGTTTGATGAATGCGGCGGGTGTCTGGTGCATGACGCGAGAGGAACTAGAGGTGGTCAAGGATTCTGCGGCGGGGACCTTTGTGACCAAAACTGCGACCTTAGCCTATCGGGAGGGAAATCCCGAGCCTCGCTACCGTAATCTTCCTTTGGGCTCCATCAACTCAATGGGCTTGCCCAATCAGGGTCTGGACTATTATATTGACTATTTGCTGGAGTTGCAAGAGTCAGAACCGGAGAGGACCTTTATCTTATCCCTAGTGGGACTTTCTCCTGACGAGACACATGAGATTTTGAAAAAGGTAGAAGCCAGTGACTTTAAGGGCTTGATTGAACTCAACCTCTCCTGTCCCAATGTTCCTGGAAAACCGCAAATTGCCTATGATTTTGAAGCGACGGAGACCATTTTAAGGGAGGTTTTCAGTTATTTTACCAAGCCTTTGGGTATTAAATTGCCGCCTTATTTTGACATCGTTCATTTTGATCAAGCGGCTGCGATTTTCAATCAATTCCCCATTGTCTTTGTCAACTGTGTCAACTCGATTGGGAACGGTTTGTATATTGAGGATGAACAAGTGGTCATCAAACCCAAGGGAGGTTTTGGTGGACTTGGTGGTGAGTACATCAAACCGACTGCCCTGGCCAATGTCCATGCCTTTTACCAACGCCTGAAACCTGAGATTCAGATAGTTGGAACAGGTGGTGTTTTGACGGGCCGAGATGCTTTTGAACATATCCTGTGCGGTGCCAGCATGGTCCAAATCGGAACGGCCTTGCAAAAGGAAGGACCAGCTATTTTTGAGCGGATCACAGCTGAGTTGCAGGCTCTTATGGCGGAAAAAGGCTATGAAAGCATTGAAGATTTTCGAGGAAAACTTCAAACAATAAGAGACTAGCTTGCAGTGGTGAACTGATTGGTGAAGATCAATCAGTTCATTTTTTTGCTCTAGATTTTTGAGGAAAAATGCATTATACTAATATGTGAACAAGAAATGAAGAGGTGGAACATGGACAGACGTCGGAACCGCAAAGGTAAGCACATGCGAAAACGGAAGAAAATAGGACTGGCAGGCCCGGTCATTTTGGTGGCAGGGTTAACACTTGGTGTTTTCTTGCTCAAAAATCACCTTCCTTGGCAACAAACTCAAGAAAGTCAGGCAACCAGCCAATCAACAGAAGCAAATGCTAGTCAGACCGTGGAAACAGTCAAGTCTGCTCGTATCATGGCGCATGGAGACTTACTCTACCATGATATTATATATGCTAGTGCCTTGCAGGCTGATGGTAGCTATGATTTTTCAGAAAATTTTACCTATGTTCAACCTTGGTTGGAACAGGCTGATTTAGCAATTGGGGATTTTGAAGGGACCATTTCAGATGATTTTCCTCTAGCTGGCTATCCTCTTTTCAATGCGCCCTCTTCTGTTGCGATGGCCATGGGGCAGGCTGGTTATGATGTCATGGACTTGGCCCACAACCATATTTTGGATTCTCACCTGTCTGGTTTGCAGTCAACCGTCAACTATTTGGCAGCTGCAGGAATTGATACGGTGGGGGTTTACCCAGATGGAAACCGGGCAGAGATGCCGATTTATATTCGGGAGGTCAATGGGATAAAAATCGCCATTTTAGCCTATGCCTATGGTTTTAATGGGATGGAAGCTGGGCTGACTCAAGAAGAGTACGATGCCCATCTCTCTGACCTCAACCAAGAAAAAATGCAGGCGGAATTGACAAAGGCAGAGCAGGAAGCTGATTTTACCATTGTCATGCCTCAGATGGGTGTGGAATACCAGATCGAACCAAGTCAGGAACAAATTGACCTCTACCATCAAATGGTAGACTGGGGAGCAGATGTCGTCTTGGGTGGTCATCCGCATGTCATACAGCCTTCTGAAACCCTTGAAAAAGATGGGGAGAAGAAACTTATTATTTATTCTATGGGGAATTTTTTGTCCAACCAACGGATGGAAACCATGGAAGGGGTTCTCAACTACCAGTGGACAGAAAGAGGAGTCCTCATGGATTTAGAGATTGAAAAAGATCATTCTGGAACGCGGATCAAGACGGCACAGGCGCGACCGTCTTGGGTGAAGAGGGTGCCACGTGAGGGGACGCCATATTATCTTTATCAAACCTTGATTCTGGAAGATTTTATCGCTGGCGGTGCCTACCGAGACCAACTCTCGCCAGAAGATCAGGCACGGATAGACCAAGCTTATCAAGAGACCTTAGACCACGTTGGTTTGAATTGGTAAAAAAGAGGGGGGGAAGAATGATGGATATTCGCTTGATTGCGACAGATATGGATGGTACTTTTTTAGACCAGGA
The DNA here is from genome assembly GCF_017601095.1 of Streptococcus suis. Lineage (GTDB taxonomy): Bacteria > Bacillota > Bacilli > Lactobacillales > Streptococcaceae > Streptococcus > Streptococcus suis_Z. Next base: position 110,513 of record NZ_JAGFUX010000005.1, read on the forward strand.
AGGTGGCTTTGACAGGGATCGATTTGAACACTTGCTGACGGTTTTGGAAGGCAGAGGTATCGGCTTTGTGATTGCTTCTGGAAATGGCATGGACCGTCTGCTCAGTCTCTGTCAGGGATTTGAGGACCGGCTTCTCTTTCTTTCAGACAATGGAGCTCGGCTGGTGCAAAAGGGCAAGACCTATTTCCGCCATCAGGTCAGCTCAGATCAGGTGAGACAGGTCTTGGAGTATTTTTCAGGCCGATGGCACCAGGTCTGTCTCATGTTGGCAAATGACCAAGCCATCTATATGCAGGCTGGTGGAGCTCTGCCATTTCACCAATCGGGAATCCCGATAAAAAAAGAAGAAATGCAGCAGTTTTTATCACGTATCCATTTTTTGGATTCACTTGCGGACTATCCCAAAGAGGAAGTCATTTACAAGATGGGGCTGTGGATTGAACCGAGCCAGGTCGAGCAGGTTGTATCGGCTTTTAACCAGGCCTTTGCGGGGAACTTGGTGGCGGTGACCAGCGGCTATGGTTCGATTGATATCCTTCCTTTTGGGATCCATAAGGCCTGGGGCTTGTACCAAGTCATGGAGGAAAGAGGCCTGACCCCGGAACAGGTGATGGCTTTTGGAGACTCGGATAATGACATCGAGATGTTGCAGCTGGTGACCTATTCCTATGCTATGGAGAATGGAACGGACAAGGTAAAAGCAAGCGCCCGTTATCTGGCACCTTCCAACAAGGACCAGGGAGTTTTGACTGTATTAGAGTCCTTCTTTTTAGCTCCACCTAACAAGTCTGGATAGGAAGGGCCAGCTTAGAACAAATTTATCAAAAACATCAAAAAACCTAGTAAGGAGATTTTCTCTCACTTACTAGGTTTTTTAGGTTCGATGGTTAGTGGATTTCAGGAGTCATTAATTGTCGGAACTGCCGCGGAGAGGTGTTGAAATACTTGCGGAAGGTTTTGGAATAGTGCTGCACATCGTTGAACCCAACCTCTTGGGCGATAAAGGTCAAACTCTTTTTGGTCCTGCTCATGAGTTCGACCGATCGATTGAGTCTGTAAAGCGTTAGATAATGTTTAATGGTGGTCCCAGTTTCTGCCTTAAAGAGCTTGTTGAGGTAGTGGGGGGTGATATTGAGTTCCTTGGCGATGGTAGCCAGTAATAGCGGGTTTGAAAAGTGGTGGTGGATGTACTCCAAGGTATTTTGGACATAGCGAGACCCTAGTCCAGAGCGACTTTCAGGTTCGCGCTTGAGCCTGTACAAAATCTTGGTTAAAAAGACAGTGAATTCCAACTGTTGCAGACTCGATTCGTAGAGGTCTGGAGGAAGTGGAAGACGGCTGGATTGGAGTAAGTAGGCAGCTTCCTCCTCCGTAGGTCGAAAGAGCAAGTGGCTATTGGTGTCCTTGAAGAGATCAATCATTTCAAAGGGATTCTGACGGTCCTGGCCTACCAAAAAGTGAGGAAAATGATAGAGGTCAAAGTGCAGCTGAATAACGGTACAGGTGTCCTCTTTGGGAATGGTCAAAGAGTGAATGACAAAAGGGGCTAAGATGATACAGTCACCCGCCTGAAATTGATAGGTCTTGTTGGCAAGGTCCATCTGGCAGGAACCTTCTAAGATTAAATAGAGTTCAGAGAGCCGGTGGGCATGGATAGGAAAATGGTAACCTTTTGCAAAGGTTTTGTGAGACCGCTTGTAGAGAATCTGTTGGGAAAGGTGAATCGTGTTTTGGACCATAAATACCTCTTTCTGACAAGTTTAATCTATAAGATAGCGTTTTCTTACTATATTTTTGACCACTAGTTAATATAAAATAGAATTGACAAGGATTTGACAGGAGGAGCCGCTATGCCCCTAAAACAAATAAAAAAATGGCAAATTCTGACCCTCGTCGCGGGTCTGGTCTTAGTCATTTGTACCGGGATGTTGGTTTTTCGACCTGTCAGTTACTCCCTGAAAATCGATGGGGTTGCAGTAGCTGAGGAAGAGTTTCAAACAGAGGTAACCAAGGCCCAGTATCAGGTCACCAAGTATTTCTTTGATCAGTACCAAGCTGAGGTTGATCACGATTTTTGGGACAGGGATTTTCAAGGAGAAAAACCCAAGGTCCGCTTATTACAGGAAACCCTGGACCAGCTAAGGCGGATTTACGCAGCTAGAAGTTTGGCTCTGGAAACAGGGATGGTTTCTAGTATAGATTATAGCGCATTTATAAATAGGTTTCAAGCCTCGAATCAAAATCGCCAAAAAGCGAGTTCAGATGGTGAAGCCGTCTATGGTCTTGCAACCTTTTCGCAAGAAGCCTTTTTAGAATATGAATTAGACAGCTTCGAGCAGGCCTATTTGGACCAGTTTGGCCCAAGCAGTCTAGCAGTGAGTGATGCTGAGCAGTTAGCCTATTACCAAAGTCAGGCAGAAGGCATCTTTGCCCGCTATGACGACTATGAGGTAGAATATATCCGGATATATTATGCGATGGAAGATTTGGATGACCAGGTCTTGGCACAACTGAGGATTGACCTAGATAGTCTTGCCAGCCAGTCAGCTAACTCACGTTTTGACATGGCAGCCTTTCCTAGCCTAGCACCCTATTATGGTTATGAAGAGATTGCCTCTGACCAAGTTTCGACCCTAGCAAAATTTATCGGCGACGTTCTCTATTATGCAGATCAATTGGAAGCTGGTCAAACCAGCCCAGTCATCGATGAAAATGGCTGCCTTTACTTGATTCGCCTGATCAATCGTACAGACAATGGCCCTGTTCCGTTTGAAGAAGTAAAAGAAGTTATCAAAAAACGCCTCCAAGAAGAGGCTTATCAACAACTCGTCATTCAAAAAAGCGACAGCATGGAATTGGACTATGAGGAAGACCAATTACTTGCCTATCTCGAATCTATCATCAACTAAAGGAGGAAATGGATGAAGAAAAAAGCACTTATCAGCTTAGCCACGGTGTCCTGTTTGACCCTGGCAAGTCTGGTTCAAGCCAACACCACCGACAGTCCAGCTACAAGCTCTACGGGTCGAACCTACTATGTCAGCAGCCTGCGGGGAAATGATGCAAACAATGGCTTAAGCGAGTCTAGCCCCTTCCAATCCCTAGACAAGATTAACCAACTGACCCTAGGACCTGGGGATGTGGTCAAACTAGAAAACGGATCTGTCTTTAACAACCAGTACCTGCATCTGAATGGTTCAGGAAGTGAGGGTGCACCGATTATCATTACAAACTATGGTGATAGCAGTGCTAGCCTTCCGACCATCAATGCTAACGGTCACGGCCAATGGTATCAAGACTACGGTAAACAGTTGGACAATGCCCGCCACAAATATCAAGGAACAGTCTCCTCAGCCATTCTTTTGAAAGATGTGGAGTACATTGAAGTTAGCAACCTTGCCATTACCAATGCTGCGGCAGAAGAAGGCAAGGCCTACAATGCCATCGATGCCATGAACCGAACAGGTGTGGCAGTGGTTTCCCAGAACAAGGGAACCTTAGACCATATCTATCTAGAAGGTTTGCGCATTTCCAATGTCAAAGGGAATGTCTATGACAAGCACATGAACAACGGAGGTATCTATTTCACCACCTTTAAACCGACCAATGAGGCAGAAACAGGAATTTCTCGCTACAATGATGTGCGCGTGGCCAATAACCATGTGACAGATGTCAACCGTTGGGGGATTGCCTTAGCCTATACTGCCTACTGGGACCAATTCACCACAACAGCCTTACCAGATAGTGTGATGGAACGCTACGGGGCAACCAATGTGGTTATTGAAAATAACTACCTCCGTGACATTGGTGGAGATGCGATTACGACCATGTATGCCCACCGTCCTCTGGTGCAAAATAACGTAGCCATTGAAACAGCCAATCAGATTAACCCTTCGGATTATTCGGCGACAGATTTTGGGCGGGTAGCGGCTGCCATCTGGCCTTGGAAGTGTAAGGATGCCATCTTCCAATACAACGAAGTCTATGACACCAATTACAACCAAGATGCTCAAGCCTGGGATGCTGACTATGGCGACGGCACTGTTTATCAGTACAATTACAGCCATAACAACGAAGGTGGCGCCATCATGTTCTGCTATACGCAGGCTTACCGCAATACCTTCCGCTATAACATCTCCAACAAAGACCTGGCAGGGGTGATTAGTGCTGCCCATAACCCAGATGCCGAGGTTTACAACAATACCTTTATTGTTGCTGAAAACGTGGATGTTCTTCGTGGGGCACCTCATACAGGCGGCACCATGAATGTGGAAAACAATATTTTCTACTACACAGGGACCAGTCCAAAAACGGAGAATTGGACCAAGGGCAATGCGCGTGCGACCTACAATAATAATCTCTATTATAACTATGCCAATGTTCCAAACGATGACGCTAATGCCATCCAGGCAGATCCAAAATTTGCAGGAGACATTACCAGTGCTCCAACAAGTGCAACGACAGGAACTACAATTCATGATCGCTCTGCCTTTGCCATGTTTAAACTAGCAGAGGACTCTCCAGCCATCGATGCCGGAGTCTTACAAGGAGACCATCCAAACCAAGATTTCTTTGGTGAAGTGGTTGACTCTAAGCCAGACCTTGGTGCAGCAGAAAGTCCATATACAGCCGAAGAACTGTCAGTCGCTTCAGCGGTTTATACCGTCACAGAAACTAGTATCTCAGAAGTACCAAAACGGACCAAAGTTGCGGACTTTAAGGCAAATCTGCGTGCTAGCCGAGGTGCCAGCCTAGAAGTACTGGGTAGAGATGGCAAGGTTAGGGCGGATGAGGACAGCTTACAAGCTGGTGACCGGGTGAAACTGACAAGAGGCGCTCTAGAAAAAGAATACCAAATTGAATTTGGCAAGACTTTTGAAGAATACGATCCGTCCAGCATGACTGCTGAGGTCGGCAGTTTCCAACCAAATAACCAGCGCGAAGGAGATGGTTCCCTAGCCTTGGACAATCAGCTGTCCACCATTTGGCACAGTAAATGGGCAGGAGACAGCCGAGACAACCTCTGGATCAGTTTAGATTTGGGTCAAGTCAAAGATGTTTCCATGTTCAAGTATGTACCACGTACACAGGTTGGAAATGGTGTCATCACAGCATATGAAATCTCCGTCAGCCAGGACAAACAAGAATGGCAGACCGTTGCAAGTGGTGACTGGGAACCAACCACAGCTACAAAGATTGCAGAGTTTGCGCCAGTCCAAGCCCATTATGTCAAATTGAAGGCTATCAACAGTATCAGCCGTGAGGCTGGCAAGAATTTTGCAGCTGCCGCAGAAGTTCGAGTTGGCTATGAAATTTTGGATGAGGGAGAAGTCCATCTTGATGGTCAAAATACCATTCTCTCCAGCATCTACCAAATGGATGGAAGTACACTTTATGTGCCGAGCACTGCTACCCATCCTACTGATGAGGCCCAGCTATTAGCAGGACTTGCCCTTCCAGAAAAAGCAACTGCCAAGGTAGTTGATGCAGAAGGAAATCCTGTTACAAGCACTCTTGAAACAGGTCACAAACTACGGATTACAGCAGAAAATGGTCAGGTCAAAGACTACCAGATTGAAGTAAAAAATACCTACAATTGGGCCCTAGACTATGTGCACAATAAGCAAGGAAATGTTTGGTTTGCCCAACGAAAAGAAGGTGATGCCTACCACAATTTGACCGACTATGATGCAACTTGGCCAAACTGGAAGGGTGGAAACTATGGCACGGTCGGAATTGATGGTTCAGGTCATTCGGCAGCCATTACTGATGCGACGCATGGGCTCCTAGCAGATTCTCTCGAACCAGGTGGTTCAAGCCAAGGTTATGCCATGACCTATCGCGCTCCGAAAGATGGCTACCTTCAAATTAGTCTGAAGGATGGAGAGCCATATCTCCGTCAAGCAGGTAACCAAAATGGCTCTGTCAAATTGTCCCTAACCCATAATGGAACAAGTTTAGACAGCGTTACCCTGACAACCAGCCTGGAAGCCCAACCGATTGCCAGTCGTGTTATCGCGGTGCAAAAAGGGGATTGTGTCCGATTTGAAGCATTGAATATCGAACGTCCAAGCAAGTTTTCTGTCCATGTAACGCCAATTTTGACCTATACCGATCAAGCACCTACTGCAGCGGTAACTGGTGTCGATCGTGCTGGTTTGCAGGAAGAATTGGACCGGGAATCAAGTGTCAAAGAGTCAGTCGCCTACCAATTGGCTTCTCAAGAGAAGAAGGCAGCCTATGACCAAGCGCTGGAAGCTGGGAATACGGTAGCAACGGATACTTCAGCCCAGCAAGAGGCGATTAACCAAGCAGTAGCAGCCTTGCAAGATGCAAGAGAAAAATTGGATGGTCAGGCGATTGAGGCAGCTGCCGCAGCCCTCCTATCTCTCCTAGAAGAAGAGGAGCAAGTTAAGGCTTCTCCAACTTATCAGGGAGCAACTGCAGAAACCAAAACAGCCTATGATCAGGCTATCTTGGCAGCCCAAACTGGCCTGGAATCAGAAGAGCGAACAGTTGCTAGTCTAGAAGCCTTGAAAACTGCATTAGAAACAGCCAAGACAGGTTTAGTTGCAGCAGATCATCCTTCTGAATCAGAAGAGCCAGGCAGTTCAGAGGATCCAAATAGCTCAACTGAACCAGAAGATCCAAATGGTGAAGGTGGGCAAGCAGATCCTGCTACAAACATAGTTGATCGCACCGCTTTGGAAAACCAATTGGCTAAAGAAGAGTCCACCAAGGCAAGTCCAGCCTATCAAGCTGCAGACCAAGAAAAACGGACTGCCTATGACCAGGCTCTTCAAGCGGGTCGCCAACTCCTGACCGGACAGGTCAGTCAAGAAGCTATTGATCAGGCAAGCCGTGAACTTGAATTGGCAGCTCAAGCCTTAAATGGCCAGGCTATCTTGGACCTCTTGAGCCGCTTGCAAGAAAAAGTGACTGCCAGCCAGACAGTCAAGGCAAGTCCGCTCTACCTAGCAGCTGATAGTGGAAAACAAGCTGCTTATGACCAAGCTCTAGCACAGGCACAAGCCAAACTCAGTCAACCAGGTCTTCAAGCAGACTTAGAAGCAGCCTTCACTAACCTATTGAATAGTCAAGCTGCCCTTGATGGCAAAGAGACAGATCCGACAGAAGATACGACTCCGGAACAAGCAGAGCTGCAAACGGAAGCCTTGAGACAGGCTCTCAGCCTTGCACCAGATGTTCAAAAGAGTGATGCTTATCTCTTTGCTGGGCCAGTTCGCAAGGACCAATACAACCAGGCTATTCTAGCAGCTCAAACCCTTTTGGAAACTGGCACAGGCAGTCAGACAGAAGTAGATCAGTTGCTTGCAACCTTGACGACCTACCAAACTCAATTAAACGGTTTGGATCTGAAAGACCATCTTCTTGCTCTCAAATTGGAGCTAGATGAAGAGGGAACCGTCAAGGCAAGCTTGCGCTACACAGCTAGTCAGGCAGACAAACGTGCTGCCTATGACCAGGCACTGCAAGCTGCAAAAGAAGGCTTGGCGCAAGCGGATTATAGCAAGGAGACCCTTGCTAGCCTAGAAGCTGCAGTGACCAAGTCCAAGGAAGCCCTTGATGGGAAAGAATCCACACCAGTTACTCCGCCGACAGAAACTTCGACCGGAACAACAACTGGAACAACAACCGGAGGCTCTTCTGGAACGAATACTGGTCATTCATCTGGAAGCAGTTCAGGAAGCCTAACTCCAACTCTACCAACTCCAATCTATGAGCTCAAGGACCTAGATAGTGGTGTTATCATTACAGCAGATCAGGACTTGGGCAACTACAAACTGGCAGTCAAACAAGTAGAGAAAAAGATTGCAGACTTGGAGGGTCGTCAGCTGATTGTACTGGATATTCAACTCCTAGATGCAACAGGTCAAGCAGTGTCCTATAAGGGACACTTGCAGGTGCAAGTACCCGCTGCCAAGGCAGATAGCGTGGAGAAGGTTTATTATCTATCACCAGATGGTAAACTGACTGAGATGAAGATTGTCAAGAAGGATAAGGAAAGCTTGACCTTTGAAACAGACCATCTATCAGACTTTGTCCTAGTTTACCCAGAAGAGTCTACAAAGACAGCTGGAGGCAAATCGGGAACTAAGGCAAAAATCCTTCCAGCCACAGGCGCAATTTTCGGAATCACTTTACCACTGGCAGGACTAGGTATCCTCGCCGGCACCCTTCTGAATAAGAAGAGAGATTAGGTTTATACCCTACAAAAAAAGAAAGTCCTAGGACTTTCTTTTTTTTTTAATTTCCAACACTCGTAAACTTGGTCATACCATAGCGGAAGAGCTTATAGTTAATCGTAAAGATGATGGCAACAACGAGGGGGAGTGCGAGGCCCCATATGGAGAGGTCTAGGAAGTAGAGGGCTGGGAAGTAGGCGGTAAAGGCATAGGGAAAGACAAAAATCAGCAGGAATTGAATGACTTTTGGATAGATATTGAGAGGGTATTGGGCCATTTGGTTGAGGGCAAAAATCCCCATGGTGAGAGGGAAGGATTCCACGATCCAAAAGGCAAGAGCTGTTGGTCCCAGCTGAATTGCCGCATAGAGCAGACCGATGCAAATGGCAATAAAAACCAACAAGAGAATCTTCCAAATCGACCATTCCAAGCCCAAAATCTGCGAAGACTGCCAGAGAGCCACGCCACCAATCAAGGTGGTCCCGATGCCCTGAGGCTGAATCCGTTCGCAAATCAGCTGAAAAAGCGGATTGACAGGCAAGAGCAAGAGGCGTTCAAACTCCCCCCGCCGAATGTAGCGACTGCCAAACATCCACAGATTATCAAAGAAAATCAAGTGAACGGACCGCCCTACCGTCGCCATTCCATAGATAAATAGCATCTGCCCGTAGCTAAAACCTGCAATCTCCTTGATATTACTAAAAAGGACATTAAGGAAAATCAGATAGACCACCTGCTCCACCAAGGACGAGACAAGACCGATGAAAAAATCTACCCGAAAAGACATCTGGGCCATCATGAAGACCTTGACATTGTACAAATAAAGACCGATATACTTTTTCATCCTAGCCTCCAAAAATGACAATTTTTCGCTTGGCTTGGGACCATAGAGCCGCGATAAAGCCAGCAAGGACAGGCAACCAGAGCAACTGCAAGCCTAGCAAGGACAGGTCTGTTTCCCGGCCTAAGAGAATAGAAATAGGCACATTGATTGCGTAGTTATAGGGCATGAAGCTCAGGACTTTTTCGACTTTTTCAGGGTAAAAGCTGAGCGGTAAGAGGGCTCCGGATGACAGGTTGAAGAGGCCCATGCGTAGCAGCATGACTCCCCAAGCATTGACCGTGAAGAAAGTCGCAAAACCAAAAGCCAAATCTAAGAGTTGCACAATAAACATCCCCAAGATAGCAGACAGGAGAAAGACCAGCATAGTCTTTCCATCGGGTAGGTAAAAATCACTCTGCACCAAGAGAATCAGCAGAAAGACCACCAAAAACTTGAAGAGTTCAATCAATTTTGTCCCCAAGTCCTTGAAGAAGAGGGAGAGGATAAAAGAGTAGGGTCGTAAAAATTCTCCCGCAATCTGCCCTTGCAAAATCGAATAAGACAGATCTTCACCGATTGAAAAGGAGTTGAGGCTGGCCAAGAGGCTAGCGAAGATGATATAGGTGGTAAAAGTCTGAAGGTTGTAACCATTGACCTCCGGCTGTGTGAAGAAAATAGTTTTCCAGACAAAGAGAGACACCAAAATCCGTGCCAGCACAGACACGAAGGAAGCCAGGAAAAAGGCCTTGTACTGCAGGGCTGTCATCATAGTCAGCCGCGTCATGTAGAGGTACTTACGCATGAATGCCCTCCTCGTAAATCTGACGGACAATGGACTCAATTTCCAGCTCCTTCATGGTCACATCATCGACCTCAATCTGCTCAAAGACCAAGGTAATGACCTGGGCACTGGTCCACTGGTTAGCCTGATAGTGAATATCGAAATGGTAATCATCCTTGCGGTCAAATTCCAGACCAGCCACCTGAATATCTTTGGTCAGTGGATGCTCGGTAGAGAAACTAATGGTTTTGATTTGAGAAAATCGCTCCTTGAGCTGACTGAGTGAGCCATCATAGACCTTTTTCCCCTTATCGATGATGAAAATCCGCTCACAGAGGGTTTCAATGTCCTTCATATCGTGGGAAGTAATCAAGAAAGTCGTGCCGTGTTCTTCATTCATGTAGCGAATAAAAGAACGAATGGTCTCCTTGACACTAGCATCCAGGCCAATGGTTGGCTCGTCCAGAAAGACCACGGAAGGCTGGTGGAGAAAAATAGCCGCAAATTCACAGCGGACCCGCTGTCCCAGAGACAGATTGCGGATGGACTGTTTCATAATGTCTGCCAAATCTAGCAAGTCAATCAAGCGTGCCAGTCGTTCCTGAAAAACCGCCTCAGGCACATCATAAATTTTGGCATGGAGAATAAAGGACTCCTGCACAGGCAGGTTCCAATCCAGATGTGATTTCTGCCCAAAAAGGACACCGATCTGCTTGTTGACCGCCTTGCGATTGTCCTTGGGAACCAGGCCGTTAATGGTGACCGTGCCTTCATCGGCGTGCAGCACCCCTGTCAACATTTTAATCGTAGTCGACTTGCCGGACCCGTTGGAGCCGATATAACCGACAATCTCCCCCTTCTGAATGGACAGGGAGATGTCCTGCACCGCCTGAATGGCTTTTTTCTTGGGCTTGAAGAAGGCCATTATCGAGCCTTTTAGCCCCACTTCTTTCTCTACGACATAGTAGGTTTTGGATAAATGCTGCGCTTCTATCATAATGATCTCCTTAAGAAAACGTTTGCATGTATCATTGTAACAAACCAGATAGAAAATGACAAGCTGGTGCGTAGTGACTATTTACTTATTTCGGCAACATTTTTAAGAAAAAGTCGGTCATCTCTTTGGTAGACTCTTGTTTTCCTTTGACAACCCAAGCCTGTAAAATACCGAAAAAGGCCTGTGAAAAGTAGATGCTTCGATATTCCTCTTCCATGGAGGAGGAGGTTTCTGGGAAGAAATCTTTTAAATCTTTGGTGATTAATAGTCGAACTTTATTGATTAAAAAAATATTGAATTTCTTGTGTGCCATTGTGGCTGAGCAGAGCAGATAGGAGATCCTCGCGATAGAGAAACTCAAAGATTTCAAAAAAGACTTGCTCTCGGTGATGGCCATAATGATCAAAAATATATTCCAGTTGTTGAAAGAGTGATTGTTGATAGGATTCAATCAGCTCATATTTATCTTTGTAATGCGTATAAAAACTAGAACGACTGATTCCTGCTTCATGCGCCAAGTGAGTTGTTGTAATGGCGTTGAAGGGCTGAGTTTCTAGGCAAGTCCCCATTGCTTCTAAAATGGCTTGACGAGTTCGTTCTTTCCGATTATCTGTTCCCATTTTGCTCCTTTTATACATTTTTAGACACATTGTCCAAAAAACGATTCATATTACTTGATTTTGAAAATGATACTTGTATAATATATTTTATCAGTTTTTGGACAGGATGTCTAAAGGAGGTTCTTATGTCGGAAAAAGTAAAGAATTTTTTCAAAAAACCAATGACCTTGATCACCATTCTCGGTGTTTCCTGTGTCCCAGCCTTATATAACATTAGTTTCCTAACCTCTATGTGGGACCCTTACGGCCGACTAGACCAGTTGCCTGTGGCAGTTGTCAATCAAGACCAGTCGGCGAGCTTTCAAGATAAAACCCTCACCATTGGTGATGATATGGTGGATAATATGAAAGAGAGCAAGAGCCTGGATTTCCACTTTGTATCAGAAACAGATGCGGAAAAAGGCTTGGAAGAAGGGGACTATTATATGGTCATTACCCTACCAGAAGATTTATCGGAAAAAGCATCCAGTCTCTTGACGGATCAGCCTGAACCACTAACAATTTCTTACCAAACCTCTAAAGGTCACAGCTTTGTCGCTTCTAAGATGGGCGAATCAGCCATGGAAAAATTGAAAGCGTCTGTTTCAGAGACGATTACTGAAACATACACCTCGGCTGTTTTTGACAGCATGGGAGAGATTCAAAACGGCATGGTTGAGGCAGCAGATGGAAGCCAACAATTGACAGATGGAGCTAGTCAATTAGAAACCGGAAGTCAGACTCTATCATCAGGCTTATCTACCTTATCTTCATCAGGTCAATCACTGGTGACAGGAGCAAACCAATTGGCTACTGGAGTTGTGTCTTATACAGATGGAGTCAATCAGGCTGCTTCAGGAAGTCAAACACTTTCCAGTGGCTTAACAACCTACACAAATGGGGTAGCGAGTCTTGCTTCAGGTGCAGAGCAATTAAATGCCAATTCCTCTCAGCTCATCGCTGGGGTGGGACAATTGCAAACAGGAGCAAGTCAGGTTGAACAACTGGTAATAGGAGCCAATCAATTGCAGGTAGGCTTGGAGCAACTCGCTAGTTCAACTAGATTGTCTGCTGAACAGTCTAGTCAAATACAGGCCTTATTGACAGGACTTCCTCAGTTGCAAGCAGCCATCAATCAATTAAATGAGAGCCTATCAAGTATCGGAGGACTTGCAGTAGATACCTCTACTCTATCTAGCCTCTTGACAGAGATGGGGGCTCAGGCTCAAGGATTGTTGACTGCAGCCCAAGCTGATAAAACAGCCAGCATTGAAGCCTTACAAGCAACGGCTACCTATCAAAACTTGACAGCTGATCAGCAAGCTGAATTGGTTGGAGCCCTCCAAAATTCGCCTTCTACAACAGTGGCAGCAGCCCAAACGATTTTGGGTCAATTGTCTCAACTTAGTCAAGCCTTATCAAGCTTACAAAGTCTTTCTGGCATGGCAGCACAAATGAGTCAGCTTCAATCAGCTGTCGGTCAGATCAACACGGCTGCCAATCAAGCATTGCCAGGGGCTACAACAGCCATTGAAAACCTATCAAGTGGCTTGAGTCAGGTCAACACCGCCTTGAACCAACAAGTTCTACCAGGAACTCAAGCCTTGACGAGTGGTGTGAGTCAACTTCAAACGCAATTATCAAGTGGAGCAAGTCAGCTTATGTCAGGGGTGACAGCCTATACCGCAGGTGTTGCCCAATTAGCAGAGGGCGGAGCTCAGTTGGTTGCGAATAATAGTAGCATCCAATCAGGAGGTAGCCAGTTAACATCAGGATTGGCAATTTTAGCTGCTAACTCTAGTCAACTTGTCAGCGGTTCAGGACAACTGGCTTCTGGTAGTCAGCAATTAATTGCTGGTGCCGATCAATTAGCTAGTGGCGGGAAAACCTTGACAAGTGGTATTACTAGCCTCCGCACAGGTAGTGAAACCCTAACGAATTCACTCAGCTCAGCCAGTCAACAACTATCAGTCGTCTCTGTAGAAGACAAAAATGCACAAGCAGTTTCTCAACCAGTCACCTTGGAACACAGTGACCAAGATGATGTGAAGACCAACGGAGTCGGCATGGCTCCTTACATGGTGTCTGTTGCCCTAATGGTTGCAGCCTTATCAGCGAATGTAATTTTTGTCAAACACATTGATAATCGTTCCTACAAAAATCGTTGGGATTGGGCTAAAGGGAAACTCTTATTGAATGGTGCAATTGCCAGCCTAGCGGCACTGATTTTATATGGAGTTCTTCTGTTAATTGGGATTGATCCCGCTCATCCAATGGCAACCTTGGGATTAATCCTTTTGGCCTCTTGGACCTTCATGGCCCTCGTTACAGCCTTGGTGGGTTGGAATAACCGGTTCGGTTCCTTTGCAAGTTTAATTATCTTGTTATTGCAACTGGGTTCAAGCGCCGGTACCTATCCAATTGAACTCAGCCCACGCTTCTTCCAAGTCATTCAGCCCTATCTTCCAATGACCTATTCTGTTTCAGGTCTTCGTCAAACCATTTCTATGGTTGGAAATAGTAGTCATCAAGTTTGGATGCTGAGCCTCTTCTTAATAGGCTTTATAGGGCTTGGGCTTATCATCTATCGACCGACAAAGGATTAGATTCTTTTGGAAAATAGCAGAGCAGGCTTCCTGCTCTGTTATTTTAATGCATTCTTTACAGAACACTAAAAAAGGAGTAGAATAAAAACAAGAAATTTTTAGGAGGTTGAGATGTTAGAAGTTCGTCACTTATGTAAAAGTTACGGGACCAAGGAAGTCTTGAAGGACATTTCTTTTATTATTCCATCAGGAACCATTTGTGGTTTGGTAGGGAAAAATGGTGCAGGAAAAACTACTTTCTTCCATTCCTTACTAGGATTTGTCAGCTACGAGGGAGAGATTGCCCTCGACCAGCAGGCTGTCACGCCAGACTTGTTTTCAAAAATCGGCTATCTACCAGAAGAGCGGAGCCTCATGCCCAAGCTTTCTGTTTTTGAACAGGTCCGGTATTTGGCTAGCCTTAAGGGGATGACCAGCAAGGAAGTGGCGGAAAAACTACCTATTTGGATGGAAAAGTTGGAAGTCAAAGGCAAGGTGACCGACAAGATTAAAAGCCTATCCAAAGGAAACCAGCAAAAGATTCAGTTGATTGTAACTTTGCTCCATGAACCAGACCTGATTATTTTGGATGAGCCCTTTTCTGGGTTGGACCCTGTCAACACCGCCCTCCTAAAACGTGTGATTTTAGAGGAAAAGGAGCGCGGGGCAACCATCATCTTTTCAGATCATGTCATGACCAATGTGGAGGAACTCTGTGACCAACTCTTGATGATCCAGGACGGGCAACTGGTGCTCAATGGAGGCATTCAGGATATTCGTCGCCAGTTTGGTCGGACCCGTCTCTTTGTTTCCTCGGAAATTCCGAGAGAGCAGCTAGAAGACCTGCCCCATGTCCTCTCTGTTCAAATGACCAATCACGATAAATGGCGCCTTGTCCTAGACGATGAAGCAGCAGGTCCAGAGCTCTTCCAGTTGATCAGTGGTGGTCACTATCTGGCAACCTTTGACCAGCAGGCGCCAACCATTGATGAAATCTTTAAAATCAAATCGGGGGTGGCAGAATGAAATCTTTTATCCTAGTCGCAAAAGAGACCTACCTACGGCAGGTCAAATCCTGGTCCTTTGTTTTTATGGTCCTATCCCCTTTCCTCTTTCTCGGCATATCTTTGGGAACAGGCTATCTAACAAGCTCTAGCATGGATGCTGGGTCGGAAAAAATTGGTCTCGTAAGTGAGGACTTTATGGCCCAAATGGCCTTTGCGACACTTGACTTAGACTTGGTTCTTGTGACAGAAGAAGAGGCCAAGCAGCAGCTTTCAGAAGAAGAGTTGGAAGGCTATATCAAGGTCGCGGTAGTGGATCAGCAATACCAGGCAACCTATCATGGAAAAGAGGTCCCTTCTCAATCCGTTCAGCAAACCTTCCAGTCTATTCTAGAGAGCTTGCAGCAGCAGCTCAATGAAGCAAATGCTCAACTGACACCAACTCAGCTGGAATTTCTAGCCATCCAGCCTTCCTATGTGGAGGAAGTTGGTGACCAAGAGGGGCTGGAAAAAATTGGACAGATGATTACCTTCTTTGGCTTGATTTTCCTCATGTACATCATGACTATTGTTTATGCTTCGACAACTGCCCAGGAAGTAGCCAGTGAAAAGGGAACGAAAATTATGGAAGTGATTTTCTCTAGTGTTCCAGCCTGGACTTATTTCTACGGCCGTATCTTTGGTATCTTCCTCGTCATTGCGACCCATTTGGGTGTCTATCTTGTAGGTGGCATCTTGGCCTATCACCTAGCAGGACAATTGGAATTGACCAAGGAAATCTTTGAGTCAAACCAGGTCTTGGTGCAAGCTGTTTTAGACAACCTGGACTGGACCATGATTCTCTTTGCTATTTTCGGTCTGCTCCTGGGAGTAACCCTGGCTTCCTTGTGTGGCTCTCTTGTGGTGAGGCCAGAAGATGTCAACAAGGCTGTTCAACCTGTTATTTATCCTATTATCATCGGCTTTTTAGGGGCCATGACCTTTGGGCAACAAGCACAAGAACATATGATGGTGAAAATCGGATCTTTTATCCCATTTTTATCCTCCTTCTTTATGCCGATTCGCCAGATAAATGGCTGGGCAAGTAATTGGGAGACCTGGCTATCTTTCTTCATTCTCGCAGCGACCACGATTGGCGCAATCGTCTTTATTGGCAAATCCTATGCAGGCTTGATTTTACAGACCGATGATATCGGCTTTTGGAGAAGCTTGAAAAAAGGCTTAACGAGCAAGTAATTCTGCCTACAATAGAACGAAAAGACCAACTTAGGATTCCTAAGTTGGTCTTTGTTATCTGTTCGGTCATTTATTTTGGATCACGGAGGTTGATAGTTGCGTTGGTTGCTTCAACGGTTAATTTGTTTTTACTTTCTTTTTTCTCAACCGTCAGGCTAAATGCATCTTCTGTTTCCTTGACCTCTAGTTTTTCATACTGGTCTCTTGTAAAAATACCAATGTCATTCAACTGACTTTCGTCAATCAGAGTTGATTCGCTTTGGGCAGTTTCCCACTCTTCATCTGACTCGTAGTGGTAGCCCATAAATTCGCCTAGACTTCTCAAGTCAAGCTTATTTTGAATCTGGAGGTTGATGTCTGCTAATGATTGGTCAGTCAGATCGATATTGGTCACGGTATAAGCTCGGTCTTCGTGTGGGAGGAATTTGTTGTCTCCTAGGAGAGTTCCTTCAATCAAATCCAGTTGGCCATAGTTTTCAACAGAAACATTTTCGAGCTGGGTCTGATAGAAATGGATATTGTCACCTTGTGCAGAGATAGTGGTATTTTTAATCGTTGATTTACTGATATTTGTATAGTAACTACTTACAGTACCTGATTCCAATTGGACATTGTTGAGATAGAGCATCCCGCCTTGCTCGACGGTCATTTCCTTGATATAGACATTTTCAATGTAGAGACTATCGTAGTAGCGATTATAGGTATTGTTGCTAATGAGTCTGTCCAGTTGCTTACCTGTTGGAACTTCAATGGTAACAGAGTAGATGTCAATAGTGTCATCGGCTAATCTTTCCCCGAGAAACTGCATGATACCTTGAATGGACAGTTGGGGATTTTTTGAGCTGAGAGCCAGGATGCCATTTTTCTCAGTGACTTCAACTGTGTTGTGGGTGTTATTTTTTGAGTTGGCATAGGACACATGGAAGAGTCCATCGGTTGATTCCTTGATCGTAACTGAATGCGGAAGATCTTTAATCTGGATTTCTGATAGGGAAGTATAGGATGTTTGAACCTGATTTGGCTTTGCGATTTCTTCCAGGCGGTTGAGACCCCCAGAGAAAAATCCAATTCCAACCAGAATCAAGCCAGAAATCAAGCTGACAAAGCCCGTGATGAGGGCGATCGTAAGTTTCTTTTTCATGCTCGTTTACCTCGTTTCAAGATCCATTGGAAGAAGGTTTTGACCAAGCGCCATGCCCAATAGGTGAAAAATCCGGTCAAAAGGTAGAGTAGGATTGCCGCACCAAACAAGGATATGCCAGCACCAAAACCCATGATGAAGACATTGAATCCTTTTGATAGCAAGGTAAATCCTTCCCAAATCAAGGAACCACCAGTAACCATCAAGCCGACTCCTAAACCAAATGCACCAATGATGAAGGCGACAATTAATAATATCAAGCCCAACAAGGCCCCGATCATCAAGAGAAGAAGAGGGATAGTTATCGGAAGGGTAATCAGAGCAAGACTGGCCAACCAAACTGTTTTCCGTGTATGTTTCAATTGCTCTAAGTTTTTACCGATGTAAAAAGCTGCGCTGATAGTGACCAGGAAGATCCCCATGATTCCAAGCAGTGGTTCAACAAAGAGGAAGAAGGTAGAAATGAGAAGGGCAGCGCTCAAAAAAGCTAGGGTAAGCAAGAAGCGCTTGTCTTGAGGATTGGTCTCATCTTGTGTTGGAGCTGTATCTTCTAATTGACGGTTGAGCATGTTGTTGATCAGTTCATTGGCTGCTTCCTTAGGAGATCCCAGCTCTTCCATGATTTCGGCTTCACGTTCAGGACCTGCCTCGTCAAAGTATTCTTCAAAAAAGTTTTTGGCTTCCAAGTATTCCTTGTGGGGCAACTTTTTCAAATGTTTTTCAAGTTGCTCCATGTACTCAGTTCTTGTCATGGCGGACACTCCCTTCTATGATGCCGTTGATAGTAGTCGTATAGATATCCCAATCTTCTTTGAGTTGGACCAATTCTTCATGGCCTAGCTGGGTTAAACTATAATATTTCCTCATCCGTCCTTGAAATTCCTGAGAATAGGTGGTCAAGAGATCCTGTTGTTCCAGGCGTTTCAGAATGGGATAGAGAGCGGATTCCTTTATGTTGGAAATCAGCTTGATGGTCTGACAGATCTCATAGCCGTAGGAATCATTGGATTCTAAAATGGCCATAATGAGAAATTCCGTCAGCACTGCAGGTACGGGAAAATGCATGCGGCTCACTCCTTTCGATGATGATCGCCTTTTAAGTTGATATTTGCTATATACTGATTTTTATATATATCAAAATTCTCTATATATAAAATATACACCCACTCAAATAAATTGTCAAGTCATTTGAGAGAAATTTTTTCAAAAAAAAATAGGACTGGCATTCCAGTCCATTTTGTGGTTTAGTCCACATAGAGTTTTGATTTATTGCTGAGCCAGCTGTAAAGGAAGCCGATCAGGATACCACCGCCGACAAAGTTTCCAAGACCTGAGAAGAGGAAGTTGGTCAATACGCTCATCACCGTCATTCCCTCGACAGCTCCGCCATTTGCAAAGAAAGCAAGAGAGAAGGTTGAGAAGTTGGCAATTACGTGCTCAAAGCCGAGGAAGGCAAAGATGAAGATGATAAAGATGAGGGAAATCACACGTCCAGCATCGTCTTTCATCCGCATAGAAATGAAGACAGCGATGTTGACCACGATGTTGGCAAAGATCCCTTCGACAAACTGGGTCAATGGGGTCTTCATCAGTTTGGCAGTCGTAGCCTGGATCAAGTAGCTATGCTCGTCTAGGTGACCAACTTGGTAAGGTTGGGTGTAAGAGAGTAGGAAGCAGACGATGACTGCACCAACGAAGTTGAAGAAGATACAGGTTGCTAAGATTTTCAGAGCAGTCTTGGTCGGAATGACCTTGCGGTGAACGGCTGATGTCATGTACATCATATTGGATGTACCGAGCTCGGCATTCATGTAGAGAATCATGACCAAGCACCAACCGAACATAAGTCCGTAACCAAATTTACCCAAGCCATCCACGATGTGGTTAAGCTTGTCAGCGACATAGGCTGAAATTGCCAAACCAATTGCCAGATAAACGCTGGCCATGGCTGCCCGAATCGCATAGGCAAAGAAGTTGCTTTCAATCAAATCAGCCTTTTTCTTGATACTCTTGTCTATGTTGTAAATGAGTGTATCCTGATTTTCTGCCATAATAGTCTCCTTTATTTGTTAGCGGATATTGAAAAGTTTCTCACAATAAACGAGTATAACAGAAAATGGCTAAAATAGTAAGTGTTTTTCGGCAAAAACACAAAGTAACCGCTCTCATTTTTCTTCTGAAAATTTCAAAGCCCTCCAGTAAGGAAACAGGAGAAATTTCAAGAAGAAGCTGGCTCTTTTCTCCTTCTGATTTCTTGAAACTATGCTACAATATAGATAGAAAAGATCGGAAAAGAGGAGACACTATGTCACAAACAATTGCCTTTGGTTACGGTAAAACAATCGCAGAAATTCCCTTGAAACGACTTAATCGGCACGGGATTATCGCTGGAGCAACAGGGACGGGAAAAACGGTGACTCTTAAAGTCTTGGCAGAACAGTTGAGTGATGCAGGGATTCCAGTATTCCTAGCAGATATCAAGGGAGACTTGACTAGTCTGGCGGCGGAAAACAGCAAGGAGATTGCCCCAGTCCGTTTGGAAGCAACGCAGTATGGCGCCTACCAGCCAGCAGCTTATCCAGTTGAATTGTGGGATGTCTTGGGCCAGGAAGGGATTCCTGTTCGCATGACGATTTCAGAGATGGGCCCTGTCTTGTTGACCAGGATTTTGGGACTAAACGAAACCCAGGAAAGCATTTTGAACATCGTCTTTAGTGTAGCAGATCAGGAAGGTCTACTCTTGCTTGATTTGATGGACTTGCGGGCTATGCTTAACTACGTGGCTGAAAAAGCTGAAGAGCTCAGCAAGTATTATGGTAATATCCCAGCTCGCTCAGTTGGAGCCATTCTTCGTAGCCTGGTGGTTTTGGAACAAGAAGGTGGCAATCAATTCTTTGGTGAACCAAGTTTGGAAATTGCTGACTTGATGCGAACCAGTCCAGATGGTCGTGGGGTTATCAACGTTCTCCAAGCTACTCAGCTGTTTAATCAGCCGACATTGTATTCAACGGTTCTTCTCAGCCTCTTATCAGAACTCTATGAAGTCTTGCCTGAGGTGGGCGATTTGGACAAGCCTAAGATGGTCTTCTTCTTTGATGAGGCCCATGTTCTCTTCAAAGACGCACCAAAAGTTCTTCTTGAAAAGATTGAGCTAATTGTTCGTTTGATTCGTTCAAAAGGTGTAGGGGTTTTCTTTGTCACCCAGAATCCAACGGATATTCCTGATAGCATCGCAGCCCAGTTGGGTAATCGTATCCAGCATGGTCTTCGTGCCTTCACACCAAAAGAGCTCAAAACAGTTGCGACAGTTGCTGAAACCTTCCGTCAAGAAGGCGGTGAGGACTTGGCCAAGGTTATTCAGGAGTTGCAAGTAGGTGAAGCAGTTGTGTCCACCTTGCAAGCCGACGGAACACCTAGCTTTGCGGACCGGGTGACCATTTATCCTCCAAAGAGTATGCTAGGAACCGTGGAGCCAAGCGCCCTCTTGTCAGTTATCAATAATTCTCCTTTGATGGAAAAATATGCTGACGCGGTTAACCGTGAATCAGCCCACGAACAGATTTTAGCCATGACAGAGGCAAAAGAAGCCGAACTTATCCAAAAAGCAGAGCAGGCCGAAGCGGAAAAACAGGCAGAAAAAGAAGCTAAGGCAGCCGCAAAAATGGAAGAGAAAGCCCAGAAAGAAGCGGCTAAGGCGACTCAAAAAGCCAGCCAACCAGCCAGTCGTAAAACAGATTCCATGATGGATCGCTTTACCAAGAACCTGATGAGTCAGGTCGGACGGGAAGTTGGGCGCGTGGTGACACGTGGTATTATGGGCATGCTAAAAGGAAAATAAGGTGATGAACTGGGAAGGCAACTTCTCAGTTTTTTTGGGTCAAGATACTTGTAGGATTGGTAGAAATTGGTTAAGATAGTGGGTGTGCATCACTAATTAGTAAGGAATAGAGAGATGATTGATGAGAGTAGAATGATCTTGAAGGATTATCAGCCCCAACCTTTGGGACAAAAAAGCGAGTACGCTGTCTTGTTGCCATTAGTATGGTCAGACAATCAGTGGCAGGTCCTTTATCAAGTCCGTAGTGAAGGAATTTCCCAGCCAGGAGAGGTATCTTTTCCAGGGGGTAGGGTTGAAGTTGGTGAAAGTGCTAAGGAAGCAGCAGTGCGTGAAGCAGTAGAAGAGCTGAATATAAAGCCTGCACAGGTGGAATTACTGGGAGAGATTGATTACTTGGTCTTTGCCCAGTCAACCATTCGTTGCTATGTTGGTCGTTTACATCTGGATTGGCAGAGCCTCCAACCCAATGAAGAAGTAGCCCGCTTGTTCACCGTTCCGTTAGACTATCTACTGCAAACAAGTCCGATATATTATGATTTGACCTCCAAAGTCCTGCCGGATTGCGATTTTCCCTTTGACCGCTTACGGGGAGGTGTTGATTATCCCTTTAGTCACTATCAACGGTCTGTACCCTTTTACGAAGGTCTTCCAGAAAATATCTGGGGCATGACAGCCCAATTTACCCATCGCTTTGTGGAGATTATGAAAGAGCGCCTATGAGGATGATTTTTATCTAAAAATGTAGACATGAAGACTTGATAAAAGCAAAAAAAGCACTTGAAATCATTGATTTCAAGTGCTTTTTCAATTCAATTATTTTACTTCAGTAAAGGTTAAGTATTTTCTATTTTAGCTAGTATAAGCTCTATATAAACATAGAAAAGTAGTAAAAATAGTTGTTATCCTAGTTGGTTAAAAAAATCTCTGATTTCCTCATCTTTTATAAAATAATATATAATTTTCCCCTCTCTTCTAGTGTCCAAGATGTTTTGATTGGCTAGTTTACGAAGATGGTGGGAGGCAGATGCCATACTGAGATTTAGTAAACAGGCTATATCGCAGACACAGAGTTCTTCGACGGCAAGGAGATAAAAGATGATATTTATCTGTTTATTATCGGTAAATTTTGATAAAATGCGAAGTGATTTTTGGACTTTTTCCTTTTCAAGGTAGTTCGTTGCGGTTGTAACATTTTGTTGATTAATAACATCCACTTGACAGATACTATCTTTTTTCATAATTTTTTCTCCTAGCCTAACACAGCCCGTAGCATGTCAAAGCTGTTGTTTTCAATCAGGATATATATCCCCAATCCTAAATAAACAACGGCAATAAACCATCTGCTATATTTTTCCAAAGTTTCTCCAACAGAAGGGACTTGTGCCAATTTTTGGGCAGAAAAAACCAAGAGATAAATCATGACTAGAAAAGTAAGTAAAGTCACTATCAAATTCGCTAAATTTAAGGTGGTAAAATATGGGACAAAGACACCAATATTGTCAGCGCCACAACTTGCAAAAGTAATCATAGCGACTAGAAAAATCAAGTTTTTATTGTCTTTTCGCAAACCATCTTTTGCAATAGCTTCTCCATCAGAATCTCCTAAAAGCAAAACTTTGAGGCCTAGGAAAATTGGAATCAAACCGAGTAAACCTAAAATCTCTTTACTAGGAATATAATTTAAGACAAATGCAAAAAGCAAACTTAGCAATATTAGACTAACAGAGCCTAGAAATTGTCCTAAATAGATGTTAATGATGTCTTTTCTGCTTTTTCTTTTGGCAAAAAATAACATTAGGATAATAAGTAAGTCTACGGCTGTCCCAGAATACAGGATTATTGAAGTAACAACATTTTGAATCATAAAACACCTCATTCAAATACATTTTTGAATGTATTTTAACATTAAACTTTGTAGATGTCAACTTAAAATCCACCAAAATATAGATAAGAAGTTAGTGTACCAAATATTAAAAAGCCCTGCCATCGAAATGATAGCAGGGCTTAACTTCAATATCCAGATGATATATTTATCTAAAAAAGGTAGAGTTTTTATTGATTTGTACTGCAATGTAATGAAAGTTCATCTTTCAAAAATCGCTTAAAATCAAGGTTTCTACCGTCTATTGACGTGTACTGAAACCCTTACTTAACCTCAGTAAAAATAACGTGCTTACGCAATTTTGGTGAGTATTTTTTCAATTGAAGACGGTCTGGAGTGTTACGTTTGTTTTTTGAAGTAAGGTACAAACGCTCACCAGATTCTTTGTGTTCAAGTGTAATATTTACGCGCATGGTATCTCCCTTCTATTATTCAGCTGAAGCAGCCTTAGCGATTTTACGTCCTTTGTAGTATCCTTTCAAAGATACACGGTGAGAACGTGAGTAATCTCCAGTAGTTTCATCAAATTTCACAGTTGGAGCTGCTACTTTATAGTGAGTACGACGTTTGTTTTTCTTCGCTTTTGAAGTGCGACGTGCAGGTACTGCCATTTCTTTTTTCCTCCGTTAAATATAAGGGACAAGCCCTTTTTCAATCTAAAATAGTGCGTATGACTTTCGTCAACTTTAACAGTATAACAAAAGTTTTTTGTAAAGTAAAGTTACTTGACAGATTTTTTTAAAAATTTTTGCCTCGAATACTTCCTGTGAGCAGAATTCTCCGAACTTTGTTAAAATAGTCAAAAAAATGCAAAAAATACTTGACAGCATATATATATATATATATATATAATGGTTGTAGGACAAGTTCCGATAATTCAAATACGAAGGAGAACTGTATGAAAACAGTTGGGAAGTTTTTCGCGAAAAAGTTGGCTAGCCTTTTGGTCTTATTGCTGGTTTTAGGTCTAGGTATCTTTTGGCTTAGAAATAGTATTTTTGCCTGGTTTCAAGGGACCCACAAGGTTCAGTATGAATTTGTTATCAAGAAGTTTGAAGCGGAAAGCAAGCTAGTTGTGGCAGGAGCTGAGGTAGCAACCACTGCCAACCAGACCTTTGAAAACAATAAATTAAAGGAATGGCCAGACTGGACAGAGCCCCTTACCAAGCTCTTTGTTGGGCGGGAAATGTCTGTAGACATTCCTGTGCAGACGGAGTTCAAACTGGTCTTGGAAGGAATTGAGCAGTCAGATGTTCACATTCAAAACAATACCTTGACATTCAAGCAGCCTGTCCTTGTCGAAGTTGATTCTCAACAGCATGGTCAAATCAAAATCAGCAATAATAGCAATGGTCTTGTCGATAAGGCGGTGGATGTATTTACTGCAGGGCAAAAGGCTCAGGAATTTTTAAATGATAAATCCCAAGAAGCCATATACAAGACAAGTGAGGATGTCTTGAATGATGCAGAACGTAAGGAAAAAGTCGCGGCTTTTGCAGAAACGGCTTTAGAAAACCTCCTCAATCTCAACTCCGAAGAAAAACTTGAGGTTGAGATAGAAGTGAGCGACTTGAATTTCCAGATTGTGGATAAGAAATAGTTTTTAAACAAGGTCGTGTCAGTAGGCACGGCTTTTTGTCTGCTCTGCCATTTCCAAAAAAGATTAAAATATGATAAAATAAGGAAAAGTTCTAGAGAAATGAGAAAGCCCATGAAACTTCAAAAACCAAAAGGAACCCAGGATTTACTACCACAGGATTCTGCCAAGTGGCAGTATGTGGAAAACTTCACCCGCAGCATTTTCAAGCAATACAATTATGCAGAAATTCGCACACCGATCTTCGAGCATTACGAGGTCATCAGTCGTTCGGTTGGCGACACCACGGATATTGTGACCAAGGAGATGTATGATTTCTATGATAAAGGGGACCGCCATATCACTCTTCGTCCAGAAGGGACGGCACCGGTTGTTCGCTCCTATGTAGAAAACAAGCTCTTTGCCCCAGAAGTGCAAAAACCTGCTAAGTTCTACTACATGGGCCCAATGTTCCGTTACGAGCGCCCACAAGCCGGTCGTCTGCGCCAGTTCCACCAGATTGGTGTAGAGTGCTTTGGCTCTAGCAACCCAGCAACAGATGTGGAAACCATTGCCATGGCTTATCACTTCTTTGGAGAGTTGGGTATCAGAGGTATCCGCCTCCACCTAAATAGTTTGGGTAATCCTGAGAGCCGTGCTGCCTACCGTCAGGCCTTGATTGACTACCTGACACCGCTCAAGGACCAGCTTTCTAAGGACAGCCAACGCCGTTTGGAAGAAAATCCCCTGCGTGTTCTGGACTCAAAAGAAAAAGAAGACAAGGTCGCTGTGGAAAACGCACCGTCTATCCTGGACTATCTGGACGAAGAAAGTACCGCCCACTTTGAAGCAGTCAAGTCCATGCTGGACAGCCTAGGCATTGCTTACACCATTGACACCAACATGGTACGCGGTCTGGACTACTACAACCACACCATTTTCGAGTTTATGACAGAGGTGGGCGGCAACGACCTGACCATCTGTGCCGGTGGACGTTATGATGGATTGGTGACCTACTTTGGCGGACCAGAAACGCCAGCTTTTGGCTTTGGTATGGGGATTGAGCGCCTCATCCTCGTCCTTGAAAAGCAAGGCATTGACCTTCCTCTCGACACCCAGTTGGATGTCTACATCGCAGTTTTGGGTCAGGAAGCAAATGGCGGAGCGCTAGACTTGGTTCAAGCCATCCGCAAACAAGGTTTCCGAGCAGAGCGTGACTATCTGGACCGCAAGCTCAAGGCCCAGTTTAAGTCAGCAGATATCTTTGGAGCCAAGACCATTATCACACTTGGTGGAAGCGAGCTAGAAAGCGGACAGGTTGTGGTAAAAAATAACCAGACTAGAAGTCAAGTTGAAACAAGCCTGGAAATCTTAAAAACAGATTTCGCAAGTATTTTAGAAGAATTGGAGAAGCAGTAGCCTAAGGCGCTGCTTTTTTCTGTTCGAAAAAACAGATTGAAAAGACAGAGCGGATTTGATATACTAATAGTAAGCGCTATCATTTTTGATACTTTAAAAAAAGTCTTGTGAAATCCAATAATTCTGCAAAATCTCTTTCACAAACCAGGATTGAAAATCCTAAAATAAAGGGAATCTTGCAGAAAATTTCACAAGCAACTGAAAAATATTGTGAAATTTTTAACAAACTCTTTACAAATTCAAAAAGATGGTGTAGAATATATTTGTGAAAAAGTTAACAAACAAAGTTGACATAAAAAAGAACAATTTGGAGGAATCCCAATGGCTGATAAAAAAGTTGTATCACCAGAAGAAAAACTAGCTGAAGCTCGCACTCACGTTGATGAGTTGGTGCAGAAAGGTCTCGTTGCCCTTGAAGAGTTCCGTCTTTTGAATCAAGAACAAGTGGACTACATTGTGGCAAAAGCATCTGTTGCTGCTTTGGATCAACACGGTGTCTTGGCCATGCACGCTCATGAAGAAACTGGTCGCGGAGTCTTTGAAGACAAGGCGACTAAAAACCTCTTTGCCTGCGAACACGTTGTCAACAATATGCGTCATACTAAGACAGTAGGCGTCATTGGTGAAGATGAAGTAACTGGTTTGACCTTGATTGCAGAGCCAGTAGGTGTTATCTGTGGTGTTACACCAACAACTAACCCAACTTCAACAGCCATTTTCAAAGCTTTAATTTCCCTTAAGACACGTAACCCAATCGTTTTTGCCTTCCACCCTTCAGCTCAAGAATCCTCTGCTCACGCAGCTCGCATCGTTTATGAAGCAGCCGTAGCAGCAGGCGCTCCTGAAAACTGTATCCAATGGATTACAAAACCATCTATGGAAGCAACTTCAGAGTTGATGAAGCACGATGGCATTGCAACAATCCTTGCGACAGGTGGTAACGCAATGGTGCGTGCAGCTTATTCTTGTGGTAAACCAGCCCTTGGAGTAGGTGCAGGTAACGTACCAGCATATGTTGAAAAATCTGCTAACATTCGTCAAGCAGCTCACGATATCGTTATGTCTAAGTCATTTGACAATGGCATGGTCTGTGCATCTGAGCAAGCTGTTATTGTTGACAAGGACATCTATGACGAATTTGTAGAAGAATTTAAGTCTTATCACACTTACTTTGTGAATAAGAAAGAAAAAGCCCTTCTTGAGGAATACTGCTTTGGCGTGAAAGCCAACAGCAAAAACTGTGCAGAAGGCAAATTGAATGCAGACATCGTTGGTAAACCAGCAGCATGGATTGCGGAACAAGCTGGCTTCAAAGTACCAGAAGGTACCAACATCTTGGCGGCAGAAGTAACAGAAATTGGTGAAAAAGAGCCATTGACTCGTGAGAAATTGTCACCAGTAATTGCTGTCTTGAAAGTAGAAGGCCGTGAAGAAGGTCTTGAAGCAGCACGTCAAATGGTTGAATTCCATGGTCTTGGACACTCAGCTGCTATCCACACATCTGACGCTGACTTGGCTAAAGAATTCGGTACACGCGTGAAAGCTATCCGCGTTATCTGGAACTCACCATCAACCTTCGGTGGTATCGGTGACGTTTACAACGCCTTCCTTCCTTCTCTTACTTTGGGATGTGGTTCTTACGGACGCAACTCAATCAGTGACAACGTAAGTGCCCTAAACTTGCTCAACATTAAGAAAGTAGGAAGACGGAGAAATAATATGCAATGGTTTAAAGTTCCATCAAAAATTTACTTTGAACGTGATTCAATTCAATACTTGCAAAAAATGCGTGGTGTAGAAAAAGTTATGATTGTTACCGATAAGGCTATGGAAAAACTTGGCTTTGTGCAACGTATCATTGAACAGCTCCACTTGCGTAGCAATAAGGTGCTTTACACTGTCTTCTCAGATGTTGAGCCAGATCCAGATATCACAACTGTTGAACGCGGTGCTGCACTCATGAAAGACTTCGAGCCAGATACCATTATCGCTCTAGGTGGTGGATCACCAATGGATGCGGCTAAGATTATGTGGATGTTCTACGAGCAACCAGAAATCGATTTCCGTGATCTCGTTCAGAAATTCATGGACATTCGTAAACGTGCCTTCAAATTCCCTTCATTGGGCGAAAAAGCTAAGTTTGTTGCGATTCCAACAACATCTGGTACTGGTTCAGAAGTAACACCGTTTGCTGTTATCTCTGATAAGAAAAACAACCGCAAGTACCCAATAGCTGACTATGCCTTGACACCAACTGTGGCAATCGTTGACCCAGCACTTGTTATGACTGTTCCAGACTTTGTAACAGCAGACACAGGTATGGACGTCTTGACACACGCAACAGAAGCATATGTTTCTACTGTTGCCAACGATTATACAGACGGTTTGGCACTGCAAGCTATCAAGTTGGTCTTTGAAAACCTTGAAAAATCTGTTAAAGAAGCAGATTGGGCAGCACGTGAGAAGATGCATAATGCTTCAACTATTGCAGGTATGGCTTTTGCCAACGCCTTCTTGGGGATTTCTCACTCAATGGCCCATAAGATTGGTGGTCGTTTCCACACAGTTCATGGCCGTACCAATGCTATCTTACTTCCATATGTCATCCGTTACAATGGAACTCGTCCAGCTAAGACAGCAACATGGCCTAAGTACAACTACTACAAGGCAGATGAGAAATACCAAGATATCGCTCGTATGCTCGGTTTGCCATGCTCAACACCAGAGGAAGCAGTTGCAGCCTACGCACAAGCTGTCTACGATCTTGGTGAACGCATCGGTATCCAGATGAACTTGAAAGCTCAAGGTGTTGATGAGAAAGAACTCAAAGAATACTCTCGTGAATTGGCCCTTCTTGCTTATGAAGACCAATGTACACCTGCTAACCCACGCTTGGCGATGGTTGACCATATGCAAGAAATCATTGAAGATGCTTACTATGGTTACAAAGAACGTCCAGGTCGTATCAAATAATTTAGGCAGTCAAAAAAATCTCCTTCAAAGAAGGAGATTTTTTTATGCTGCCTCTTGTGGGCTAAGTTGAATGGTAAGAAGAGCTGGTTGTTGAGGATCTAAGCTATCAAATATAGAAAGATTCCATAGGTTGATTTGGAGAGTGCCCGCTTCTAACAGATAACCAACAGGGTATTGAACTAACCAGCCACCAAGTCCATTTGTCCCAGCAATCAGGGCAGCATAATCGCCTTGGTATTGATTGAGGATAATGGCTGAATCAGTTAAGAGTTGGCTTTGGTCGATTCGTGCAGAAAAAATTTCTGTCTGTTCAGGGTTATGGTTGTAACGAACACTTGTTTCAACACCGCCATCAGCTGCGATAGTGACTTGAATAAAGTCTGCTTGTTCGCTTTTTCCAACCCAGGTACCGACAAAGGCTTGTGGAATACCTGCTTGATAGACTGGTTCAGATAGAGGGTTGGCTGGACGGGTTTGTTCGTTTGTTTTCTGATTGGCTTCAAGAGGACTAGCTGCTTCTTCTGGCTTGCTCTCTTGGGTTGCCGCCTGTATTTGGACTTCTTTTGTGGGGAGGATGCTGGCTTGGTTTGTTTGGACTTGCGTCTGGATTGGAAGAGCTTGTGCCGTTGGTTGGCTGTTTGTCACAATTGGGGTTGATGTCTGTTCAGCTTGAATGGGAGCTGTTGTGTTGTTTGTAGGTGTCTTAGCAGTTGCAATGACTTTTTCTTGGGATGAAGAAGTCTGTGCAAATGCTGGGCTAGTTTGACTAGTTTCTTGGCTGCAAGCTGTCAGAAGAAGGAGGCTGCAGAGGCTAAGTGTCACTGGTTTGATTGGGAATTTCATGGATATCACCTCATTTATTTGATGTTTTCTATCATCATTATAGGAGAAAGTTTGTTACAAGTCAATAGAATTTTGTAAAAAACGTAATTTTTTTGTAACAAAAGTAATTTTTTTGTAACAATGAAACAATTTGAAAAAGGCCTTATTCTTGTCTCATCTTATCTATTCGCAATTTTTTGTGAAAATGTAATAAATTTGTAAAGAATAAAACCTGTTTATTTTAGGTAAAGGGTTTTTGATAATATCTTGGGAATTTTCTGTCAATTTATGGTAGAATAGAAAAAATAGATTTTTACGGGGAATATTATGACACTAGTTTATCAATCAACACGCGATGCCAAAAATACTGTATCTGCTAGTCAGGCGATTTTGCAGGGCTTGGCGACAGACGGTGGTTTATTCACACCGATTTCGATTCCAGCTGTAGATTTGGATTTTTCTGTTCTCAAAGACGCTTCCTATCAAGAAGTTGCCAAGCTGATTTTGTCGGCTTTCTTGGATGATTTCACGGCAGATGAACTGGACTACTGTATCAACAACGCCTACGACAGCAAGTTTGACACGCCAGTTATTGCCCCGGTTGTAAAGCTCAATGGTCAGTACAACTTGGAGCTTTTCCGTGGGTCAACCATTGCCTTTAAGGATATGGCACTGTCTATCCTACCTTACTTGATGACGACTGCGGCGAAAAAGCATGGTTTGGAAAACGAGATTGTCATCTTGACAGCAACTTCAGGCGATACTGGCAAGGCGGCTATGGCTGGCTTTGCGGATGTCCCTGGCACGCAAATTATCGTCTTCTATCCACGCGACGGGGTGTCTAAGGTCCAAGAATTGCAGATGACCACGCAGACAGGTGCCAACACGCACGTGGTGGCTATTGATGGTAACTTCGACGATGCCCAGACAAATGTTAAACATATGTTCAATGATGAGGCCCTCCGTGCCAAGTTGGCAGCTAAGAAACTCCAGTTTTCATCAGCCAACTCCATGAACATCGGCCGCTTGGTGCCACAGATTGTGTACTATGTCTATGCCTACGCTCAGCTGGTTAAGACTGGCGAGATTGCGGCGGGCGACAAGGTCAACTTCACTGTTCCAACAGGTAACTTCGGGAACATCTTGGCGGCTTATTACTCTAAACAAATCGGTCTGCCAGTTGGCAAGCTTATCTGTGCTTCCAACGATAACAACGTTCTGACCGACTTCTTCTCGACAGGCGTTTACGACAAGAACCGCACCTTCCGCGTGACCACTAGTCCATCCATGGACATCTTGGTGTCTTCTAACTTGGAACGTTTGATTTTCCACCTCTTTGGTAATGACGCTGCAAAAACAGCGGAGCTCATGGAAGCCTTGAACTCAGCTGGTCAGTATGATATTCAAGGGGCTGACGCGGATATCTTTTCTCTCTTTGCTGCCGCCTTTGCGACAGAAGAAGAAACTGCTGCGGAAATCAAGCGTGTCTATGACGAGTCAGACTACATTGAAGATCCACATACGGCTGTTGCCTCAGCTGTCTATAAACAGTATGTGGAGCAAACAGGGGACCAGACTCCGACAGTGATTGCTTCTACAGCCAGTCCATACAAGTTCCCAGTGGTTGCGGTTGAAGCGGTGACAGGCCAGTCAGGCTTGACCGACTTTGAAGCCCTAGCCAAACTACATGAGATTTCAGGTGTAGCCCTGCCACCAGCTGTGGATGGCTTGGAAACCGCACCTGTCCGCCACAATACCGTGGTTGCAGCTGCGGATATGCAGGCTGAGGTGGAACGCTATTTGGGTGTTTAATGAAATGAGGGGCGAAAGCCCCTTTTTCTGTGAATTGGAGAAAGATGAAAGAAACCTATAAAGACTTATTAAAAATCGCCCTACCAGCCATGACGGAAAATATGCTTCAAATGGTCATGGGCATGGTAGATTCTTACTTGGTGGCCTTTTTGGGCCTGGTCGCCCTGTCAGGTGTGTCAGTTGCCAGCAATATCATGGCCATATATCAGGCTATTTTCATTGCCTTGGCGGCTGCGGTGGCCTCACTCTTGGCCCAGGCTGTCGGTCAAGGTGACCAAGAGAAAATCAGTAGGGCAGCTGGAGAGGCCTTGAAGTTGACGGTCTTGCTGAGTGGCATCTTGGGCTTGCTGTCTACTGTGTTTGGTCGGAGCTTGCTTAATTTGTTAGGGACGGAGCCTGCAGTTGCCGACGCAGGAGGGCTCTACTTGGCCATAGTCGGTGGAGGTATTTTATTCCTTGGGCTCATGACCAGCTTGGGTGCGATTTTGCGGGCGACTGACAGGACTCAGTTGCCTATGTATGTCAGCCTCCTGTCCAATTTTCTCAACGCCGTTCTGTCTGCTCTAGCGGTTTTCGTCTTGGATTTGGGAATTGCAGGAGTAGCTATCGGCACCGTTTTGTCTCGCTTGATTGCTTGCCTTATCCTCTGGCGATCCTTGGGGATGTCCCTGCCGCCGATGATCTTGACAATCGATAGGAAGTTGCTGCAGTTGGCCCTGCCTGCTACGGGCGAGCGGTTGATGATGCGGGCGGGAGATGTGGTGGTCGTGGGCTTGATTACGGGCTTGGGGACGGCGGTTTTGGCGGGCAATGCCATAGGTGAAACCCTGACTCAGTTCAACTATATGCCGGCTTTGGGGCTGGCAACGGCGACGGTCATTCTAACGGCCAAAGCCCAAGGGCAGAGCGAAAAAATCGATGCCATTCGCAAAGCTAGTCTGGTCTTGAGTCTTATTTTTATGTACGGTGTGGCAGTGACCGTTTATCTCTTGGGTCCGCACTTGATTGGACTCTATACGCAGGATGCGGTAGCCAGTCAGGCCAGTATGCTAGTTTTGACCTTTTCCTTGATTGGTGTGCCTTTTACGGCAGGGACCTTAATTTACACAGCTATTTGGCAGGGTTTGGGCAATGCCAAACTGCCCTTTTATGCCACCAGTCTGGGCATGTGGTGCGTGCGGATTCTAGTTGCCTATCTGTTGCTTACCTTTACAGAAGTTGGTTTTGCGGCCATTTGGATTGGGACAGTGCTGGACAATGTCTTTCGTGCAGGACTTCTGACTTGGTCTTATAGAAGTAAAATAAACGATAATTGAAAAACCAGTACGTCCTGTGCTGGTTTTTTTGTAGAGAAAAAGAATAAATATCTGGAAAATGGTATAATAGAATGATTGCAGAAGGAGAAAAAGATGGAAGCAGTAGGAAAATCAACTGGAAAAATCATTTTGATGGGAGAGCATGCGGTGGTTTACGGACAAGCGGCCATTGCCATGCCATTTTCTGCTGTTGAAATCACGGCCACCGTTCGATCCGAGGGTCAGGCCTTAGCGGTGACATGTGAGTTTTATCAAGGGTTGGTCCACCAGATGCCTAAGATCTGGGAAAGTCTCAAGCACGCCATTCGCTTTTCCCTCTATCGCATTGGTGCACCGACCGATCCTGCTATTCATATCACCATCACATCCACCATTCCAGCAGAGCGGGGCATGGGGTCCAGTGCAGCAGTGGCTGTTGCGGTGGCAAGAGCCCTCTTTGCCTACTACCAAAAAGAACTGAGCGAAAGCGAGCTCTGGGACATCGTCCAGTCATCGGAGAAGATTGCACATGGAAATCCTTCAGGCATTGATGCGGCGACGACCAGTGGCACCACCCCTATCTATTTCAAAAAAGATCAGCCTATCCAGCCCCTGGCCCTGCACTTGGATGCCTTTTTGGTGGTGGCAGACACAGGCAAGACAGGCAACACTTTGGAAGCTATCGCGGATCTAGCGGCGCTGCTTAGGGAAAAACCAGAGGTGAATGACCATATTCGAGCTTTGGGTGAGTTGACAGATGGAGCTCGAGAAGACTTGGCCTTCAACAGGGCAGAGCTTCTAGGCCAAAAGATGAGCCAAGCCCATTGCCATCTGAAAGAATTAGGGGTGTCAGACCCTAGCCTGGACCAGTTGGTTGAGCAGGCCATGGACAAGGGAGCCTTGGGAGCTAAACTAACAGGTGGCGGCAGGGGTGGCTGTATGATTGCCTTAGCCAAAACAGAAGAAGTGGCCCAGCAGCTGGTAGCAGTTCTTTCTCAAGCTGGCGCTCGACAAACATGGATACAATATTTAGGAGAATAAGATGACACAATCAGTCGGCATTGCGCGTGCCCATACCAATATTGCTCTGATTAAATACTGGGGCAAGCGGGACAAGGAACTTTTCTTGCCAATGAATTCCAGTCTATCCTTGACTTTGGATGCCTTTTATACCGATACAAAGGTGGTTTTTGATACAGCTTTTACAGAAGATCGGTTTATTTTAAATGGTCTCGAGCAGGATGAGAAAGAAATTCGAAAAATTTCGCGTTTTTTGGATTTGTTTCGCGAATATATAGGTGAAGATCGTTTTGCGGTGGTTGAGAGTCTCAACTTCGTTCCAACTGCAGCTGGTTTGGCCAGCTCGGCATCTGCCTTTGCGGCGCTAGCTTTGGCGACAGCCACGGCCTTGAATATCGACTTGTCTCGTCAGGCTCTCTCGACCTTTGCTCGCCGGGGTTCAGGGTCTAGTACTCGGAGTCTGTTTGGGGGCTTTGTTGAGTGGGATATGGGGACTTGTTCCGAGGATTCGCTTGCTCGTCCGATTGATGAGGCGGACTGGGATATCGGTATGCTCGTCATTGCAGTTGATAAAGCCAAGAAAAAAGTGGCTAGTCGAGAGGGGATGGACCTGACGGTGGCAACTTCTCCTTTCTATCAGGCTTGGGTAGAGACTGCAGCCCAGGATTTAGCAGCGATCAAGGAAGCAATTGCTGAGCGAGATTTCGAGAAATTGGGTCAGTTGGCCGAGCACAATGGGATGAAGATGCATGCGACAACCCTGTCTGCCAACCCACCTTTTACCTACTGGTCTGCAGCGAGTGTGCGGGCTCAGGAAGCTGTGCGACAGGTGCGGGAGGAATCAGGTCTTGCTGCCTACATGACCATGGATGCAGGTCCGAATGTAAAAGTGCTCTGTCGTGCCAGTCAGATGGAAGAACTGAAGAGAAAGCTGAGTGTCTTGTTGCCGGAGTTTCAGTTGATAGAAAGTTTGCCAGGCCAGGGAGCCAGTCAGTTGACAGAAGAAGAATGGCAGCAGTCTCACAGTCGCTTCCAGAAAGAGGTTGGCTATGAGGGTTGAGGTCGCTGTTCCTGGAAAACTATTCATAGCGGGGGAATATGCTATCGTCCAGCCAGGGCAACTGGCGCTCGTAGCGGGCGTCAATCGTTTTTTGAGGGTTGGTCTGGAACCTGTTTTGGAGGGCCAAGAAGGAACCATCTGGTCCGAGCAAGATCCTGAAACTGTGTTGACTTGGCGACTGGAAGAGGGGCAAGTTTGGGTGTCCCAGCCAGAAGTCTATCCTTTGATCACAACTGCCTTACAACTGGTTCTTGACTATGGTCGAGCAATTGGTTGCCAGCTTTCTAGTCCTTTTCATTTGAAGATTACTTCTGACTTGGATGATAGAGAGACAGGTCGGAAGTATGGTCTGGGCTCCTCAGGTGCCTTGACCGTAGCACTTGTGAGGGCGTTTTTGCGTTATGTCAAACTAGAAGAGAAGGATTTACTTGTTTTTAAGTTGGCTGCCTTGGTACAGACCAGATTGGAAATGAAGGGGTCCTTTGGGGACTTGGCGGCTTCCAGTTTTGCAGGCTTGGTTGCTTATCAGTCTGTGGATCGGTCTTGGTTGACTGAAGAAGTGAGTCGGCAAAGTCTTCATTCGTTACTGGAATCCGACTGGAAGGATTTGGGCATCCAGTTGTTAGAATTGCCAGCAGATGTGCAATTTATGGTGGCATGGACTGGGACAGTTGCCTCGACAGATGCTTCCTTGGATCGTGTCCAAAAAGCAAGTAGGCAGTGGTCACAAGCTGGATATGATGGTTTCTTACGAGATAGTTTAGCCTGTGTAAAAGGCTTGGTTCACGCCTGTCAATCAGATGATTGCTCTGCCTTTTTGCAAGGAATTCGTGAGAATCGTCGCCTCTTGAAGGAGGCTTCGGCTGTCCTTGGAGTCGATATCGAGACTCTTGCTCTTAAAACTCTGATTGACAGAGCAGTGGAAGTTGGCGCTGTAGCCAAGACATCTGGAGCAGGTGGTGGTGATTGCGGGATTGCTTTTGCAGACTCTGTGACCATTGCAAATGAAGTCAAAAAAAATTGGTTGGCAGCGGGCTTATTGCCGCTGGATATAGAAATGTGTGAGGTAAACAAGCGTGATGATGCATCAGCAAGAATTTGGGAGTGATCGAAAGGACCAACATGTTGGACTGGCTAGTCTCCAATACAATGAAGAGTCGCCGAGTGATTTGACAGAGACACGCTTTGTTCATCAGTCTTTGCCAGAGTTGTCCCTGGATCAGGTGGATGTGAGGACCTGTTTTGCAGGTTTTGAACTAGCCCATCCTTTTTACATCAATGCCATGACAGGTGGGAGTGCTAAGACCGGAGAAATCAATCGTGCCTTGGGTATTTTGGCGCATTATACAGGAGTTCCCATTGCGGCTGGTTCTTTGAGTGCGGCTATGAAGGATTCGGATCTATTGGATACTTTTTCGGTCTTGCGCAAGGAAAATCCCAAGGGGTTAATTTTTGCTAACCTAGGTGCCCACCATGGTTTGGATAATGCCAAGCGAGCAGTTGCTGCCTTGGAGGCGGATGCTCTTCAAATTCATGTTAATGCTCCTCAAGAGATCGTTATGCCAGAAGGGGATAGGGATTTTTCCATGTGGTTGACAAATATCGAAATCTTGGTGAGAGAATTAGAAGTGCCTGTAATTGTCAAGGAAGTCGGTTTTGGTATGAGTCGGGAGACCGTTTCACAACTGCTGTCTGTCGGCGTCAAAACGATTGATATTTCTGGGACTGGTGGCACAGACTTTGCCAAGATTGAAAATGCAAGACGCAGTCAGAACAAACTCGATTTTCTGGAGGGTTGGGGACAATCTACCTTGGTATCTACGCTGGAAGCTCTTGAAGCAAGGGGGCAGACGGAGCTATCGATTTTGGCGTCAGGAGGTGTCAAAACCTCTCTTGATATCGTCAAACTCTTGGCGGTTGGTGCTGATGCTGTTGGGATGTCAAACCGTATTCTCCAATTGGTGAAAGATGGAGATGGTGAACATCTTCAGACTGCTTGCCTGGAAATGGACAAGATGAAGGAAGAAATTCGGGCTATTATAGGTATGCTTGGTGCCAAAAACCTGACTGAATTACGCACCAAAGATCTGATTTTGGCTCCAAAGGTCCAAAACTGGTGTGAAGCGCGTGGGATTGATTGGAAAGCCTATGCCAATCGGTCACGAGGTGTACAATAAATTGAACAGGCATGACGGTGACTGATTACAAGAAATGCAAATAGAAAGCAGTCAGCAATCAACAAAGACTCTGAAAACTATAAACACGAAAAAAGCCAAGTTCTTTGTGAACTTGGCTTTTGTTGCGGTGTGGTTTCTAGGTCGCTGCCAACTGCCCTGCTTGTAATTGGTACATGCGGTGGTAGTGACCCTTGAGGGCTAGAAGTTCTTCGTGATTGCCTGACTCGATGATCTTTCCCTTATCCAAGACATAAATACAGTCGGCATCTTGAATAGTTGATAGGCGGTGGGCGATGGCAATGGTTGTCCGCCCTTTTCGCATTTTTTCAAGAGAGGTCTGGACCGTCTGCTCCGTCTCCGAATCGATATTGGCGGTTGCTTCGTCTAAAATGAGGATTTTAGGCTGACTGGCCATGGTGCGTGCAAAGGCCAGTAGTTGCCGTTGACCTGTCGAAAAGGCGGTACCCCGCTCAGTGACTAGGTGGTCATATCTCTCAGGAAGTTTCTCAATAAAGGGAGCAGCATCCA
Source organism: Streptococcus suis (assembly GCF_017601095.1). Classification (GTDB taxonomy): domain Bacteria; phylum Bacillota; class Bacilli; order Lactobacillales; family Streptococcaceae; genus Streptococcus; species Streptococcus suis_Z. The sequence continues at coordinate 148,288 of NZ_JAGFUX010000005.1, forward strand.
CAAATCGAGCCGCTTCTTCAATCTCCTCTCGGGAAATATCCTGATACATCTGGATATTGGATGCAATGGTTCCATGAAAGAGGAAAGGGTCTTGTAGGACCAAGCCAATGGCTGACCGCAATTCTTCTTGCGAAAAGCTACGAATATCCTGACCGTCAATCAAAATCCGTCCAGATTGGAACTCATAGAAACGCATAAAGACATTGATGATAGAAGACTTGCCTGACCCTGTAGCACCCACAAAGGCGATGGTCTGCCCCTGTCTCACTTCAAAGGAAACCTTGTCCAGAATTTGCCGCTTACCGTCATAGGAAAAGCAAATGTCCTCAAAGACAATGTGCCCCTTGCCAATCTTGGCCCCTCGGTCAATCTGCAGTGGCTCCTCGATAGTCTGGTCCATGAGCGTAAAGACTCGTCCGGCAGATACCATAGAGGTTTGAAGGGTGGAAAAATGCTGCGTGACATCCAGTAAGGGATCGAAAAGACGATTGACATACTGGATGAAAGCGTAGATCAGACCAGCAGAAATCCCAGCCTGTGACCAATCCAAACCAAAGTAGGTCATGAGAAGCGCATAGGCCAAAATCTTAACAAGTGATAGGGCAGGGCGGAGAAAGAGACTGTCCAAGGCCATGGAACGACTGGCATAATCCAGATGTTCCTGGTTGATAGCCTCAAACTCTTCCTTTAGCCTCTCTTCTTGAGAAAAGGCCTGGATAATCCGAATCCCCTCAATGCTCTCTGCCAGTTTGCTGTTGATGGCACTCAACAGACTTCTAGTCTTGGCCACAATGGGAGCTGACCGCTTTCGGTATTGATCAACCAGGACGAAAATCACGGGCAGAAAGAGAACGATTAGACTGGTCAATTTCCAATCCAGAGCAAACATGGTCGAAAGAGTCGTGATGATAATAAAGAGAGCGGAGATAAAACTGGATAAAATTCCTGAAAACATCTCTGAAATGCTCTCGGTATCATTGGTAATCCGAGAGACGATAGAGCCACTAGGAGTCTGGTCAAAGTAAGCCATTCCCAGCTTTTCCATTCTCCCAAAAGCATCCCGACGAATGTCTCTGACAATGCTATAGGAAACCTTGGCAAACCAGAGATTTCCAAAATATTGGAGCAGTATTTGAAGCAGGTAGAGAGCAAAGTAGGCGGCTAGAATAGCCACAGCTGTCTCAGAAATTGAAGAAATATAGTGGTCGATAAAGTAAGAAGCCAGAAGGGGAATCAAACTGCGAACAAGAGTCGTCAGCAACAAGAAGCTCAGGGCAAGGACTGTCAGCAGTCGATAGGCTTTGAGATAGGACAAAAGTCGCCAGAAAACACTGGCTTGTTTGGTCTTAGAGAGCATTACTTTCCTCCTTTTCGAGTTGCTGCATCATATAGGTATCGTAGTACCAACCTTTTTCATCCAGTAGGCCTTGATGACGACCTCGCTCTACGATTTTCCCGTCTTCAAGGACCAAAATCAAATCCGCATGGACAATGGCTGACAAACGGTGGGCGGTGATAATGGTGGTCTTATCGAGGCGTTCTTGCTTAATGGTTTCAAGAATAGCGTGCTCTGTCTTGGCGTCCACTGCTGAGAGCGAATCGTCCAAGAGTAGAATATCTGGATTGAGAATCATAGCACGGGCCATAGCCAACCGTTGCTTTTGTCCGCCAGAAAGGGAAATCCCCTTCTCGCCAACCATGGTGTCAAAGCGATCTGGCATATCCTGGATATCCTCATAGACATGGACAGCTTTGGCAGCCTCTTCCACCTGTTCTAGAGACAGATCTGGATTGCCAAAGCGGATATTCTCAGCCACGCTGGTTGCAAAGAGGAACTGGTCTTGGGGTACATAGCCAATTAAGCGTCGCAGGTCAGCTAGCTTGTAGTGCTTGATATTTTCTTGATTGAGCAAAATCTGCCCTTGTGTCACATCGTATTCTCGCATCAGGAGCTTGAGCAGACTGGTTTTCCCAGAACCTGTTGGACCCACCAGGCCAATCGTCTGCCCTTTTTTGATCTGAAACTGGATGTCTTGGAGGACTGGTATGTTGCCATAGGCAAATTCGCTAATCTCATAGACAATCTCTCCATTGCTTGGTGCAGGCAGCGGTTGGCCTGTTTCAACGACCTCTGAGGAAATGCTGAGAAGAGTCTGAATTCGATTGTAGGATACATCACCACGCTGGCTCATATTGACCAAGAAACCGATGGCCATGAGAGGCCAGACTAGGAGATCTAAATAGGTCATGAAAGTTACTAGTTGGCCCAGACTGACCTGACCCTGCGAGATGAAGTGAGAGCCGACCAGAAGGGTCAGCAGGTAGGACAGGCCAATAAAAAAGAGGACGGCAGGGTTGAACAGGGCATCGTAACGCATGGTTTTGATATTCTGCAAGAAGGCTGCTTGGTTGACTTCCTGAAAAGCCGCCGTTTCTTGTTCTTGGTAGCCAAAGGATTTAGTGACCGTTATACCAGAAACAGCTTCCTGGACCTTGTTGTTAAGCTCTGAAAAGGCTGCTTGTGAAGCCTTGAAATTTTCATGGGTACGACGACCTAAAAAATTAGTGGTTAAAGTCATGAAGGGCAGGGGCAAGATTGCAACCAAGGTCATTTGCCAGGAAATGCTCACACTCATGGTGACCAGTGTAACCAAAGCAGTAACGGTAGCATCAACAAAGGACATGACGCCACCACCTGCTAGTCGGGTCAAGGCATTGATGTCATTGGTCGCATGGGCCATTAAATCCCCAGTTCGATGTTGCTGAAAAAAGGATGGAGATAGGTGCATAAAGTGGTCAAACAGCCGAGCCCTCATGATTTTTCCTAGACGATAAGATGTTGCCAGAATGTTCATTCGCCAAAGATAGCGGAGGCCGTACATGGCCAAGGCTGACAAGATGAGCCCGGCTACCCCGAGTAGCAAGCGGTGCTCAGTCAACTGTCCGCTGGCAATCTGGTCAATCAACTGCCCCATGATAGAAGCGGGAAGGAGATTGAGGAGGCTGACCAAACAGAGTGATAAAATCCCAATCAGATAGGCCTTTTTCTCAAGGGAAAAGAACCACCACAATTGCTTGATAATCTTCATAAGTATCCTTTCTGAACAAAAGAAAGGTTGGCAGCTTGTTACCGCCAACATTAGTAAAATTCCTTAATACTAGTGTATCATAGACTGGTAGAAATAGAAAGTTTGTTATGTCAAATAATAGTCAAACATGGCTGTGACTTGCAAGAAGAACAAGTAAACGATAAATACGTATAATAGGGGTAGAAACTAAATGATTTCTACCTTTTTCTGTATATTTATGATAAAATAAATGAAAATTTAGAAGAGGTGTTCGGATGAAAGCTATTGTTACAGTTGTCGGTAAGGACAAGTCAGGAATTGTTGCGGGTGTTGCGACCAAGATTGCGGAATTGGGTTTGAATATTGATGATATTTCCCAGACAGTTTTGGATGAATATTTTACCATGATGGCGGTGGTATCATCAGATGAGAAGAAAGATTTCACTCAGTTGCGTTCGGAGTTGGATGCCTTTGGTCAAAATTTGAACGTGAAAATCAATATTCAAAGTGCGGCCATTTTTGATGCTATGCACAACCTGTAAGGAGAAATTTCATGGATATTAGACAGGTTAGAGAAACCATTGAAATGATTGAGGAGCAGCACTTCGATATTCGGACCATTACCATGGGAATTTCCCTCTTGGACTGTATCGACCCAGATATCGACAGGGCTGCGGAGAAAGTTTACACTAAAATCGTAAACAAGGCCAAGAACTTGGTAGCGGTCGGCGATGAGATTGCGGCAGAGCTTGGTATCCCTATTGTCAACAAACGGGTATCGGTGACGCCTATTGCTTTGATTGGTGCAGCAACGGATGCGACGGATTATCTTCCCCTGGCTCATGCCTTGGACAAGGCGGCTCATGAGATCGGTATCGATTTTATCGGCGGTTTTTCAGCTCTGGTTCAAAAGGGCTACCAAAAAGGAGATGAAATCCTCATCAACTCTATACCGCAGGCATTGGCCCAAACCTCTAAGGTCTGCTCGTCGGTCAACATCGGATCGACCAAGACAGGCATCAACATGACGGCTGTGCGGGACATGGGGCGGATTATCAAGGAAACGGCGGCAGCTTCTGAAATGGGTGCGGCCAAGCTGGTGGTCTTTGCCAATGCAGTTGAGGACAATCCTTTTATGGCGGGTGCCTTCCATGGTGTCGGTGAGGCGGATGTGGTCATCAATGTCGGCGTGTCTGGTCCTGGTGTGGTCAAGCGTGCTCTTGAAAAAGTACGTGGTGAGAGCTTTGATGTGGTGGCGGAGACCGTCAAGAAGACGGCCTTCAAGATTACCCGTATCGGTCAGTTGGTCGGTAATATGGCCAGTGAACGCCTGGGTGTCAAGTTCGGTATCGTGGACCTGTCGCTTGCTCCAACGCCAGCGGTTGGCGACTCAGTGGCACGGGTTTTGGAGGAAATGGGCTTGGAAACCGTAGGTACGCACGGAACGACTGCTGCCCTGGCTTTGCTCAATGACGCAGTGAAAAAGGGTGGAGTCATGGCCTGCAACCAAGTTGGCGGTTTGTCAGGTGCCTTCATCCCTGTTTCTGAGGACGAGGGCATGATTGCTGCGGTGCAAAATGGCTCGCTTAACCTTGAAAAATTGGAAGCCATGACGGCTATCTGTTCTGTTGGTTTGGACATGATTGCCATTCCAGAAACAACGCCTGCTGAAACCATTGCGGCTATGATTGCGGATGAAGCGGCTATTGGGGTTATCAACCAGAAAACGACTGCGGTCCGTATTATTCCACTTGGAAAAGAAGGAGACATGATTGAATTTGGCGGTCTACTTGGTACAGCTCCTGTCATGAAGGTCAATCAGGCCTCTTCTGTGGATTTTATCAACCGTGGTGGACAGATTCCAGCACCGATTCATAGCTTTAAGAACTAAAAATCGTAAACCGATTGCCAAAAGCAGTCGGTTTTTTGCTATACTAATAGTAAGAAAAGACAAGGAGAATGATATGGCAGATGTAAGATTATATATTTCTCGTCACGGGAAAACCATGTTTAATACCATTGGGCGCGTGCAGGGCTGGTGTGACACACCGCTGACCAAGGCAGGTGAGGAAGGGATTCGTGAACTGGGCTTGGGGCTAAAGGATGCGGGTATTGATTTTAAACTTGCTGTATCTAGTGATCTGGGGCGAACCGTTCAGACCATGACAATTGCCCAGCGTGAGTTGGGAATTTTAGGAAAAATCCCTTACTACCAAGACAAGCGTATCCGTGAATGGTGTTTCGGTAGTTTTGAAGGTATGTACGATGCCGAGCTTTTCCAAGGTGTCCTGCCTCGTTTGAAAGGGACAGTCGATGCGACAGGCATGTCCTTTGCGGAAATCGCAGCAGGTATCCAAGAAGCAGACACAGCTGGCTGGGCGGAATCGTGGGAGGTCTTGAGCAACCGTATCTTAACAGGTTTTGAATCCATCGCCCAAGACTTGGAAAAACAAGGCGGAGGCAATGCCCTTGTGGTCAGCCACGGCATGACCATTGCCACCTTGGCTCATCTGTTGGAGCCAGAGCGTGGTGCCAATGTCTTTCTCGATAACGGCTCAATCACCGTCCTCAAATATGAAAATGGCAAGCTCTTGATTGAGGCGGTTGGGGATCTTTCCTACCGTAAACGCGGAGCAGAATTGATTGCCCAAGGGAAATAAGATATAAAATCAGGGAGGTTTCTCTGATTTTTTGTTGGAAGATCACTTTACTAGGTCTCCAGACCGATTTTTAGCACTCTAGGTAAAAGAGTGCTAATTTTTTGTCTTTTTCTCTTGACAATCCATTTTTTCGGCGTATAATGGGAGTATATAGGTTAGCACTCGACATCATAGAGTGCTAACGCTCTTCAAAAATCAACACTATCCGTTGTCAGCTTGCCTTTGTGAACCACAGTTCTACATTCGGCCTCGCTTCCTAGGCTACTGTCGATTTTCATTGAGCGTAACTAAAACAGTGTTCATGAAAGGAGCGAAGATGATTACCCAACGTCAAAATGATATTTTGAATCTGATTGTTGAATTATTTACGCGCCATCATGAGCCAGTTGGTTCCAAGGCCTTGCAGGAAATGATTGCTTCTAGTTCGGCTACCATTCGTAATGATATGGCCAAGCTAGAGCAGTTGGGCTTGCTAGAAAAGGCTCATACATCAAGTGGTCGGATGCCTAGTCGGGCTGGTTTTCAATACTTTGTCAACCACTCGCTCAATCTGGAACATATCAATGAAGAAGATGTTTATCAGGTGGTTAAGGCCTTCGACTTTGAAGCCTTCAAGCTGGAGGACATCCTGGAGCGGGCCAGTCAGGTCCTAGCGAATTTGACAGGCTACACTTCGGTCATTTTAGATGTGGAGCCTACCAGTCAGCAGCTGACTTCCTTTGACATCGTGCAGCTCAGTAGCCACGATGCCCTGGCAGTCTTGACTTTGGACCAGTCCAAACCAGTCACCGTCCAGTTTGCCATTCCCAAGAATTTTTTGATCAGGGATTTGGAAGTCCTCAAACGCCTGGTGGATGAACGCTTCGTTGGACAGACGGTCTTGGCAATCCATTACAAGCTGCGGACGGAGATTCCCCAGGTGGTGCAACGTTACTTCACCACGACGGACAATGTCTTGGATCTCATGGATTACATCTTTTCCAATCTTTTCCAAGAATCGGTCTTCATAAGTGGAAAGGTCGCCTCGCTGACCTATGGCAATCTAGCTACCTACCAACTCTTGGATAGCGCACAGCTATTAGCACCAGAGTTGCGGCAGGGTTTGGCTCCCGCTCAGCAGACCAGCATTTCCGTGGCAGAACACAGGGATCCTGCCCTAGCAGATGTGACAGTCATTCATCATCGCTTTCCAATCCCCTATCGGGGCATGGCTCAGATGAGTTTGCTTGGTCCTGTTGACATGGATTACCGTAGGCAGATGAGTTTGATCAATATCATCAGCCGCGTCCTATTTATGAAATTAACCGATTACTACCGTTATCTAAGTAGTAATCATTATGAGGTAAATTAGAAGGAGAATGCTTTGTCAGAAGAAATCAAAAACGAAGAAATCGTAGAAGAGGTTGAAGCAACAGAAGAAGTTGTGGAAACCCTTGAAAAATCGGAATTGGATTTGGCAAATGAGCGTGCAGAGGAATTTGAAAACAAGTACCTTCGTGCCCACGCTGAAATGCAAAATATCCAACGCCGTGCCAACGAGGAACGCCAAACCATTCAGCGTTACCGTTCACAAGACTTGGCCAAGAAAATCTTGCCAAGTTTGGATAACTTGGAGCGTGCCCTTCAAGTCGAAGGCTTGACAGAAGATGTCAAAAAAGGCTTGGAAATGGTACAGGAAAGCTTGATTCAAGCCCTCAAAGAAGAAGGGGTGGAGGAAGTCGCAACCGATGTCTTTGACCCAAATCTTCACATGGCCATTCAAACAGTTCCAGCCACAGACGACTGCCCAGCAGAACACATTGCACAAGTCTTCCAAAAAGGTTACAAGTTGCATGAACGCTTGCTGAGACCGGCTATGGTGGTAGTGTCGGAGTAGTCGCTCTACTATTTCCCCAAAAAGAAAACTTGACCGAAATGTCATAAAACTATGAAATTGTAAAAAAAAGACAAGCCTTGAGCTTGTGGGCTGGCGAACATCGTGAGCTCATTCGATACTCTCCGCCGTGGCGGTAAATACGCAAAGTTTGAGACTAGAGGCTCAAACTTTAGTCAAAGAGACCGCAAAAGCGGGCTCTGACGGCGTCGCCACTTAAGGAGAGTATCACTAAAAGAAATAAAAAAGAGGTAACACATATGTCTAAAATTATCGGTATTGACTTAGGTACAACAAACTCAGCAGTTGCAGTTCTTGAAGGAACTGAATCAAAAATCATCGCAAACCCAGAAGGAAACCGCACAACTCCGTCTGTTGTATCTTTCAAAAATGGTGAAATCATCGTTGGTGACGCGGCAAAACGCCAAGCAGTAACCAACCCAGATACCATCATCTCTATCAAATCAAAAATGGGAACTTCTGAAAAAGTTTCAGCAAACGGCAAAGAATACACACCACAAGAAATCTCAGCAATGATTCTTCAATACTTGAAAGGCTACGCTGAAGAGTACCTTGGTGAAAAAGTAACAAAAGCGGTTATCACGGTTCCTGCTTACTTCAATGATGCCCAACGTCAAGCAACCAAAGACGCTGGTAAAATTGCTGGTCTTGAAGTAGAACGTATCGTCAACGAACCAACTGCAGCAGCCCTTGCTTACGGTTTGGACAAGACTGACAAAGATGAAAAAATCTTGGTATTCGACCTTGGTGGTGGTACTTTCGACGTATCTATCCTTGAACTAGGTGACGGTGTCTTTGATGTACTTGCAACAGCAGGTGATAACAAGCTCGGCGGTGACGACTTTGACCAAAAGATTATCGACCACATGGTAGCAGAGTTCAAGAAAGAAAACGGTATCGACTTGTCAGCTGACAAGATGGCCCTTCAACGTTTGAAAGATGCGGCTGAAAAAGCGAAGAAAGACCTTTCTGGTGTAACATCAACTCAAATCAGCTTGCCGTTCATCACTGCAGGTGCAGCAGGTCCGCTCCACTTGGAAATGACATTGACTCGTGCGAAATTTGATGAATTGACTTACGATCTTGTAGAACGTACAAAAGTTCCTGTTCGTCAAGCCCTTTCAGATGCAGGTCTCAGCTTGTCAGAAATTGACGAAGTCATCCTTGTCGGTGGTTCAACTCGTATCCCTGCCGTTGTAGAAGCTGTAAAAGCTGAAACAGGTAAAGAGCCAAACAAATCTGTAAACCCTGACGAAGTGGTTGCTATGGGTGCGGCAATCCAAGGTGGTGTGATCACTGGTGATGTGAAAGACGTCGTTCTTCTTGATGTAACGCCATTGTCACTTGGTATCGAAACAATGGGTGGTGTATTTACAAAACTCATCGACCGTAACACAACAATCCCAACTTCTAAATCACAAGTCTTCTCAACTGCGGCGGACAACCAGCCAGCTGTTGATATCCACGTGCTTCAAGGTGAGCGTCCAATGGCAGCAGACAACAAGACTCTTGGTCGTTTCCAATTGACAGACATCCCTGCAGCACCTCGTGGTATTCCACAAATCGAAGTAACATTCGACATCGACAAGAACGGTATCGTTTCTGTAAAAGCCAAAGACCTTGGTACGCAAAAAGAGCAAACCATCGTTATCCAGTCTAACTCAGGTTTGACAGACGAAGAAATCGACCGCATGATGAAAGATGCAGAAGCAAACGCTGAAGCAGACAAGAAACGTAAGGAAGAAGTGGACCTTCGTAACGATGTTGACCAAGCAATCTTTGCGACTGAGAAAACGTTGAAAGAAACGGAAGGCAAAGGCTTCGACGCAGAACGCGACCAAGCTCAAGCAGCTCTTGATGAGTTGAAAGCAGCTCAAGAAGCTAACAACTTGGATGACATGAAAGCCAAGCTTGAAAACCTCAACGAAAAAGCTCAAGCCCTTGCAGTGAAACTCTACGAACAAGCTGCAGCAGCACAACAAGCAGCCGCAGGCCAAGAAGGTGCTCAAACAGCTAACAACGCAGGCGATGATGTCGTAGACGGCGAGTTTACTGAGAAGTAGTAAAAACGTTCGGGGAACGTTTTTAGCCCGAGCCGAGAGATTCGGAAGCGAGGATACCAAAGCTGATGGCTACTAAAAGTAGCTCATCAGTTAACGGTTACCGCTATTGCGGCTAACCTAGGTGTCTTACTGGCTCGAAAACAAAGTATTATCGACTTTGTTTTCTCACGTCGTAAATGGTTTGGGAGACTGTTTTAGCCCGTGAGATTGAAAACCAGAAGCGAGCGGCTAAGGTTCTTAGCCCGAACTCAGCTCTCATCTTCCTGAGAAAAGAAATCATTCGTCTATAAAAATACCAATCACAGAGGTTGCAACCCAGCCTCTGTTTTTGGGTAAATAGCCTTCTAACTTTTACAGAAAGGAAAGTGTTCGTAACTGAACACGGGCTACTTTCAATATTTCAAAGAAAGGAATACAAGTTCGTTTATTCGAACACAGGCTAAAAACCTAGTGAAAAAGATAAACTTCCTAGTGTGTTTTACACACTGCGTCAGTTTCCTATTTTCATACGGTTTTCTGAACGCCTTTTGTATCATAAACTATGAACAATACTGAATTTTACGATCGTCTGGGGGTTTCTAAGAATGCTTCGCCAGACGAGATTAAGAAGGCTTATCGGAAGCTTTCAAAGAAATACCATCCAGATATTAACAAGGATCCGGGTGCGGAGGATAAATACAAGGAGGTCCAAGAGGCTTATGAGACTCTGAGCGACCCTCAAAAACGATCTGCCTATGACCAATTTGGTCCTGCGAGTGCCAATGGAGGCTTCGGCGGAGGAGCTGGTGGCTTTGGTGGTTTTGATGGAGCTGGTTTCGGTGGCTTTGAAGACATCTTCTCAAGCTTCTTTGGTGGTGGCGGTGCGACCCGCAATCCAAATGCTCCACGTCAAGGGGATGACCTCCAATACCGTGTCAATCTCAAATTTGAAGAGGCAGTATTTGGTGTGGAACGTGAAGTGTCCTATAACCGTGAAGCGACCTGCCGAACCTGTACAGGTTCAGGTGCCAAGCCTGGTACTAGTCCAGTAACTTGTGGCCGTTGTCATGGTTCTGGTATTATCAATGTGGACACCCAAACGCCACTTGGAACCATGCGCCGTCAGATGACCTGTGATGTCTGTCATGGTCGTGGAAAACAAATCAAAGACCCATGTACAACTTGTCATGGAACAGGTCATGAAAAACAAGCCCATACGGTTACGGTTAAAGTGCCAGCAGGAGTGGAAACTGGTCAAAAAATCCGTCTAGCAGGTCAGGGGGAAGCAGGCTTTAATGGAGGTCCTTACGGAGATCTCTATGTGGTCATTCAAGTCCAGGCTTCAGATAAGTTTGAGCGTGAGGGGACAACAATTTATTATAAATTAAACCTCAACTTTGTTCAGGCGGCCTTGGGTGATACAGTCCATGTACCAACTGTTCACGGTGATGTGGATATGGTTATTCCGGAAGGGACCCAGACAGGTAAGACCTTCCGTCTCAAAGGCAAGGGGGCGCCAAGTGTTCGTGGCGGGGCTATCGGTGATCAGTATGTGACGGTCAATATTGTTACTCCTACGGGTTTAAATGACCGCCAACGTTCAGCTCTTAAAGAATTTGCGGCAGCAGGAAATATTGATGTCAAACCGCATAAAAAGGGCTTTTTCGACAAGGTAAAAGATGCCTTTGATGAATTGTAAGCACATGAATAGACTGGTTTTTCCAGTCTTTTTTCGTTCATAAAAGTAGATGAGTTTTTCTGCAGGATTAAATAATTGTGATACAATAACAAATAGAAAAAGTGGACGAGGTTGGCATGAAAGCTTGGGTTGAGAATGTAGCCATAAAAAAATATGAGGATCGATCTGGCTTGACGGGTTTGAAACAAGGACCACTGGTGTGGACCGAGGTGTTTTTGCGAGAGATCAATCGCCGGTCGGATACAGGCATCTTACATTTTTGGCCTATGACTCAAACTGTGATTCTGGGGATGATGGACAGTCAGGTGGCTCAGCTGGACAAGGGCTTAGCCAGTATTGGTCAGGCGGGATACAGTTCGATTATTCGGAGTTTGGGCGGTCTGGCGGTTGTAGCAGATGAGGGGATATTAAATGTCTCTCTTATTTTACCCAATCCTTCTGGTCACAAGGTTGATTTGAGGGAGTCTTATCAGGTCATGGTGGACCTGATTACCCAGGCGCTTTCAGATTTTCCCTTTGAGGTGGCCAGTGGTGAGGTGGCAACTTCCTACTGCCCTGGAACCTACGACCTTAGTATCAAGGGGCGGAAGTTTGCTGGTTTGGCCCAGCGGATTTACCAAGAAGCCATTGCCATTTCTGCCTATATCAGCCTATCAGGCAATCAAGTCAAGCGTGGGCAAGTGGTGGCTAATTTTTATGCAGCAAGTTTTGCTCCGCAAGAAGTATCGGACAGATTTCCGCAAGTAAATCCAGCTTCGATGGCCAATCTGTCAGACCTGGTCGGTAAGGATGTGACGGTGGAGGAGATGAAAACACGGATTGAGCAGGTCTTGGTTGAAAACGGGGCTAGTCTGTCCACCTTTTATCCCTCATCGGACAACATGGCTGATTTTATGGCGCTCGGAAAGACTATTAAGCAGTCTATGGAAAAATATGGTATATAGGAGTTAGTATGGAGTGGATAGATGCGACAGCCATGGCTCAGGCTGTCAACCAAAAACAAGTATCTGCCAAGGAACTGGTACAGGAAACGATTGCCAAGATAGAGCAACTCAATCCGGCACTCAATGCTGTCGTCAGCAAGCAATACGAGCAAGCCCTACAAGAAGCAGAAATGGGGAACTTTCAAGACAAGCCCTTTGGTGGTGTTCCTCTTTTGTTGAAAGACTTGGGGCAAAATGAAGCGGGGCACTTGTCAACAGCAGGTTCTCGGCTGTTTCAAAACTACCGAGCAGGACATACAGACAAATTGGTGCAGGCTTTCAAGGACCTTGGTTTCATCATCTTGGGACGGACCAATACGCCAGAGTTTGGGTTTAAGAACATATCAGACTCCAGTCTACATGGTCCGGTCAAGTTGCCTCTAGATCTGAGCCGCAATGCAGGTGGGTCCGGTGGAGGTGCGGCAGCTGCGGTGGCTTCTGGCATGATCCCCTTGGCGGCGGCTTCGGATGGTGGCGGCTCTATCCGTATTCCCGCCTCCTTCAACGGTTTGATTGGGTTGAAACCCAGTCGAGGCCGCATCCCTGTTGGACCAAGTTCCTATCGTGGCTGGCAGGGAGCTTCCAGCAACTTTGCCTTGACCAAGTCGGTTCGCGATACCAAACGCCTCCTCTATCATATGCAGACTTATCAGGTGGAAGCTCCCTTTCCTCTGGCTCTCCTATCTGAGCAAAGTCTCTTTGCACCACGACATAAATCTTTGAAAATTGCCTACAGTTTGGAATCGCCGATTGGCAGTCAGGTTTCCGCTCATGCCAAACAGGCTGTCTTGTCCCTTCTGCCTCACTTAGAAGCACTGGGGCACCAGATTACCGAGCTAACAAGTCCTATTTTGGACGGTGTCGAAGTCATGCAGGCCTATTACCTGATGAACAGTGTTGAAACAGCTCAGATGTTTGATGAGATTGAGGCGAAGATGGGTCGTCCAATGACAGTTGATGACATGGAAGTTATGACCTGGGCCATTTACCAGAGTGGACAAACGGTTCCCGCCAAGCTCTATTCAAAGGTTTTACAGGATTGGGACCGCTATAGTGCCACCATGGCGGACTTTCACCAACATTACGATCTCCTTCTGACACCGACAGTGGCAGATGTGGCTCCCAAGCTAGACCAGTTCACTCACTCGCAAGAGATGTTGTACCGCTTGTTGCACACACAGGATTTGACAATGGCAGAGCAGCAGCGTTTGATTTGGGAGATGTTTGCAGATAGTCTGGCCTGGACACCCTTTACCCAGCAGGCAAACATCACCGGACAACCATCTATCAGTCTGCCAACTTATAAGACTCCACAAGGCCTGCCGATCGGTGTTCAATTTACAGCAGCCAAAGGAAGAGAGGATATTCTCTTGCAGTTGGCGGACCATTTGGAGGCTGCAGGTTTACTCAATTTGTAAGGGAATACATTTTTCAGATAAAATACTTGCCAAATAGAGATGGATATGTTACCCTTTTAATGTTAGTAATGTAACAAAAAAGGAGATTTGTTTTTATGTTGAAAAAGTTGCTAGCATCAGCTCTCTTGATGTCTTCAGTTGCCCTTGTTGCGTGCTCGAACACAAGTACCAGTTCTACGACTGAGTCTTCATCTGCAACCCAAACCCAGTGGGAAAAGATTAAAGAAGCTGGTGTATTAAAGGTTGCAACTCCAGGGACACTATTTCCAACTTCATACTACAACGATCAGAAAGAATTGGTCGGATATGAAGTCGATATGATGAATGAAATCGGTAAGCGATTGGGTGTTGAAATCGAATTTCAAGAAGTCGGGGTTGCGGAAGCTTTGACATCTGTTGATTCAGGAAAAGTAGATGTATCTGTAAACAATTTGCAACCAACTGCGGATCGTAAAGAAAAATACAACTTGTCAGAAGCCTACAAGTACTCAGTAAGTGGTATGATTGTCCGTGCGGATGGTTCTTCAAACATCACTGCAGCAGACCTTTCAGACTGGGAAGGTAAAAAAGCAGGTGGTGGTGCTGGTACAACCTTTATGAAAATTGCAGAAAAGCTAGGTGCAGAGCCAGTGATCTATGACAACGTAACGAATGATGTCTACCTACGTGATGTATCAACAGGTCGTACAGACTTTATTCCAAATGACTACTATACACAAGTTATCGCGGTTCAAGTGATTACTGCTAAATTCCCTGATATTAAAGTAAAAATGGGTGATGTAAAATACAATCCAAATGAATCTGTGATTGTTATGAGCAAGGAAGATGATAGTCTGAAAAAAGAGCTGGATAAGGTTATCAAGGAGATGAAAGAAGATGGTAGCTTGAAAGCTATCTCTGAAAAACACTATGCAGGACAAGATTTAACAGCACCTGCAGAAGGTTCAGATAAATTACCAGTTGTAGAAATCGATTAATAGCTGAAGAAAAGATTGCACTGCAGTCTTTTCTTTCAATTGAAAAGAAAGAGAAAAGATGACGATAAATTGGAATGCAATATTTGATTCGGAAATGGCAGTAGAAGCAATCCCGCTTATTTTAGAGGGGCTTCCTTACACCCTTGCCTTGTCTTTACTTGGGTTTGCACTTGGGACCTTTTGCGGTTTCTTTGTAGCTCTGATGCGTATGTCTAAGATTGGTCCATTACGTTGGCTGGCCATGACTCACATTTCTCTCATGAGGGGCATTCCTCTCATGGTTCTCCTCTTTTTCATCTATTTTGGCTTGCCTTTCATGGGGCTACAGCTTGACGCTATTTCGGCTTCCATCATTGCTTTTACTTCCATGTCCAGTGCCTATATTTCTGAAATTATTCGTGCATCTCTTTCAGCCATTGATAAGGGACAGTGGGAGGCGGCGCGTTCCCTGGGCTTGCGAACCAATGTGATTTACCGAAAAATCATTATTCCCCAAGCCTTTCGAATTGCTCTCCCCCCATTGAGTAATGTTCTCTTAGATATGGTAAAAAGTACCTCTCTGACAGCTATGATTACGGTGCCAGAGATTTTCAATAAGGCCAAGATAGTCGGTGGAGCCAAGTCTGACTACATGACCGTTTATATCTGTGTTGCCCTTATTTATTGGGTCATCTGTACTCTTTATGCATTTAGTCAACTCAAGCTAGAAAAACGCTTGGCGACTTACTAAAAAAAGAAAAAGCCTAAGGCTTTTTCTTTTTTTAGTTGTCTTTATGGACATATTCCAAAATATCACCTGGTTGGCAGTCTAGGATTCGGCAGATACTCATCAGGGTATTGAAACGAATGCCTTTGGCCTTGCCTGTCTTGAGAATGGACAGGTTGGCCTCTGTAATGCCGACTTGCTCTGCCAAGTCCTTGGAGGTCATTTGCCGGTCCTTGAGAATCTTGTCTAGGTTTACGCGAATCATGTCCATATCAGATAAACTCACTGTTCTCAGTTGCTAATTGTTGCCCTTTTTGAACCAATCTCCAGACAAAATAAGTTGCGAAGAGGAAGAGGGCATTGAGGATAAAGTCTGACCAGCGAAGATTGAGGAAGTTGTTTGGACCAGTAGCATTTGTCAAGGCAATCAAGCTGGTTAGGCAAAATTGCCCAGCAGTCAAGACGAGCAAACTGATGAAGAGTTTCTGATAAAGTTCCAGACTAGCTGAAGCGAAATAATCTTCTTCCAGAAGCAATTTACATAACTTTTGAATCAAGTGGGCAATGTGACTGAGTGCCGCCAAGACGATTAAGATTAGTCCACTTGTTAAAAGGATGAGCCAGATACCAATCTGGTCAATGGGTTTGTTAAAGGTGTATTCCCAAGAGTCTATCGCAAAGGAGTCGCCTCCAAGACCAGCCAAGGTAAAGATGGTATAAAGAGCAATGGTGAAATAGAAGAAATAGCGAACACAAGCAGCCACAATGCCAGCTGTTTTGAGTAGATTGGTTTTCATAGCAAACCTCCGATTATTATTGTTTTATGATAATATTATCTTCAAGATTATTATAAAACAATAATTTTTGAAATGCAAGCGTTTTTTAAAAAGAATTAAAGTAAAACGACTAATAACACATTTGGATCGAGGAATTTTATATATCCAATATTTCCTGAAAACGATTTTATTACTTGTAAAGAAATGGTATAATAGAAGTTAAATAAAGAGAAAAGGTGCCTTATGACGACCATAGATATTAGCGAAGAAACATTAGCGAGAGAGTCCTCTGGTCTTCTTAGGACCCTCTTGAAAGATCGAACGACCAACAAGTCCATTGTTTGGGCTACACATTCCTATGAGTTGCTGGGAAAAGGGTTCGGTGCTTATGACCGAATCACTCCTACTAGAGTGACGGGTCCCTATGCCAACCTCATCCAGCCACGTTCAGAAAAGTCCAAGTACGAGCAAAAAGACCGCACCAAGGTCCGAGCAGAGGTGTTTACCCCAACTTGGTTGGTCAGACAGCAGATTGATGCCGTGGACCAAGACTTCCAAGATCTAGACCTAGAGGCCTACCTCAACCTCAAATGGTTGGAAATCACCTGCGGGGAAGCCCCTTACATGGTCTCCCGCTACGATACGGTGACTGGACAGGCCCTCGACCTTGAGGAGCGGGTCGGTTTTTTGGACCGCAAGCTCCACCGTCTATCTGAGGAAGTCCATGAGGAAGAAGTCTGGTTCCAAGGGGCGGTGACCGCCTACCAGAACGCCTACGGTTATGAGTATCAAGGAGACTCCCTACTCTTGGCGCGTGAAAACCTCCTAGCCAGCTTCATCGACTACTACCAAGCCAAGTTTGCCCAGGAACCCAGCCCCAGCCAGAAACAGACCATTGCCCAGATTATTTCCTACAATGTCCTGCAGATGGACGGCCTGACCTATACCAGCCCCTACTCCCAGCAAGCAAAGGAAGCTGTTCAACTCAGCCTTTTTGAGGAAATAGCAGAGCAGACCAGCCAGCCACAAAAGGCACAAATCAAAGATTGGAAAACAAATGAGTTGATAGATTTTAAGCGTCTATCACAAGGAGAAAGCCCTATGAAATTTGATGTTGTCATTGGAAACCCACCGTATCAGGAGGAAATTGAAGGAGCCAATACCCAAGCAAGACCGATTTATAATTTATTCATGGAAGAATCCTATAAAATTGGGGACAAGGCTGTTCTTATCACACCGGCACGTTTTTTAGCAAATACAGGAGCCACTCCAAAAAAATGGAATAAGAAAATGCTTGAAGATGAGCATTTAAAAATTTGCTACTATGAGTTAAAAAGTGGCAATGTATTTCCTGGAACCGATATTAAAGGTGGTGTTGTGATTACTTACCATGATAATGACAGCTTTTTTGAACCGATT
The DNA here is from genome assembly GCF_017601095.1 of Streptococcus suis. Lineage (GTDB taxonomy): Bacteria > Bacillota > Bacilli > Lactobacillales > Streptococcaceae > Streptococcus > Streptococcus suis_Z. Next base: position 165,930 of record NZ_JAGFUX010000005.1, read on the forward strand.
GATACCTTTATTTCATCTCCGCTTTTGGATTTAGCCTATCGAATTGTGAAAAAATCTGGTTATTTGAATCAAACCTTGGATCAAATTATGTACGGTGCAGATAGTCATAAGCTAACAGATGTCATGTTCGAAGAGAATCCGGAGTTACTCTCAAGAACAGATGAATCACATAGAAAGGCAGTGTCTTCTACGATTTTTGATCGATATCCTGAGATATTTTTCGATGAAAAACCTGACACTAATGAAGAATATTGTCAAATATACGGTAGAATAAAAAACAATCGTACAGCAAAATATATAAAAAGTACTTACTTAAGGGAACATCCAAATCTAAGATGCTATAAAATACTTGTTCCGGAATCAAATGGTAGCGGAGCTTTAGGAGAAGTGTTAAGTACACCCCTAATCGGGGAACCCCTAATCGGGGAACCCCTAATCGGGTATTCCCAAACGTTTGTATCTATTGGTCAGTTTCAAACCAAAGAAGAGGCTGAAGCATGTATGAAGTATATAAAAACAAGGTTTGCTAGGGGATTTTTGGGAATTAAAAAGATTACGCAACACAATCCTCCTTCAACTTGGCAGTATGTACCGCTGTTTGATTTTGCGTCAAGCTCAGTCATTGACTGGTCCCAGTCGGTGGCGGAGATTGACGCACAGCTATATGCCTTGTTTAACTTCCCTCAAGAGGTTATTGATTTCTTTGAAACCAACATCAGACCAATGGACTAAGTTTTTGAATGTTGAAATTTTCGAAGAGAAGTGAGTAAGATATATAAAAGAGAAGTAGGTAATCTATGTCCGTTTTGATTAAAACTTCAGAAGAGATTTCTCCAAAAATCTACGCCTATACCACACCCCATGTGACGACCAATGACGGCTGGATCAAGATTGGTTATACCGAGCGTCAGGTGGAGCAGAGGATTAAGGAGCAGACCCACACGGCGGGGATTGAGCCGTCTATTTTGTGGCAGCAAGAGGCTAGGTACATCGAAGAGCCTGACAAAGGCAAGCCTTTCAAAGACCATGACTTCCACCAGTTTTTGAACTTCCATGCCATCGAACGCCGTTCCAAGACCGAGTGGTTTTATTTCAATGGCCATCCAGAACAGGCCAACCTCCTGTTTGACAGGTTTGTCCGTCATGATGTTTCAGGTTACCAGCCTGGGGAGCAGGTAGACTACCAGCTCAGACAGGAGCAGGAAGAAGCTGTCCAGCAAACCTTGACCTATATCCAGACCAATCAGGACGCGCGTAAGAAAGAGTTTCTCTGGAATGCCAAGCCACGCTTTGGCAAGACCCTGGCCACCTATGACTTGGTCAAACGACTCAACTGTGACCGAGTCTTGATTGTGACTAACCGCCCAGCCATCGCCAATTCCTGGTTTGATGATTTTCATCAGTTTATAGCTGGATCGACCTCCTATAAGTTTGTTTCGGAGTCGGATTCCCTCAAGGGCAGACCAGCTCTATCACGAGAGGACTTCCATAAACTCCTCTTTACCGAGGAAGACGCTAAGGAAATCGCCTTTTTAAGCCTTCAGGATCTGAAAGGGTCCAAATACTTCGGCGGCGCTTATGATAAATTGCAGTGGGTTGCCAAGACCCAGTGGGATCTCTTGGTCATTGACGAGGCCCATGAAGGAGTGGATACGGAAAAAACAGATGTTGCCTTTCACCAAATCCAGCGCAACTTTACCCTCCACCTGTCTGGGACTCCCTTTAAGGCTCTAGCCAAGGGCAAGTTTGCGGAAAACCAGATTTACAACTGGTCTTATGCGGATGAGCAGGCTGCCAAGCAAGATTGGCTCTCAAGCTCCGAGCAAGAAAATCCCTATGAAAACCTTCCCCAGCTCAACATGTTTACCTACCAGATGTCCAAGATGATCACGGACAGGGTTCGAGATGGTGCAGATTTTGGTAGTGAAACGGTTGATTTTGCCTTTGACTTGAATGAATTTTTTGCGACCAATGAATCAGGTAGCTTTATCCATGAGAGAGAAGTCAAAGAATGGCTGAACACCTTGACCTCTAGTGAAAAATACCCATTTTCAACTAGGGAGCTACGCCGAGAAATCAAGCACAGCTTTTGGCTATTAGACCGAGTGGCCTCTGCCAAGGCCTTGAAAGACTTGTTGGAAGACCATCCAACCTTTGACCGGTATAAGATTGTGCTGGCTGCAGGTTCTGCCAGTCAACGAGAAGTTGAGGATACTGAAGCAAATGGCAAATCACTCGATATGGTTAGGAAGGCCATTGCTGAACATGACTATACCATCACCCTATCTGTCGGTCAGTTGACGACTGGTGTGACCATTCCAGAGTGGACAGCAGTCTTGATGCTGAGCAATCTTCAATCTCCAGCCCTCTATATGCAGGCTGCCTTTCGTGCCCAAAACCCTTACAGTTGGGTGGAAGGAGACAAGGTTTACCGCAAAGAGCGGGCCTATGTCTTTGATTTTGCTCCTGAGCGAACCCTGTCACTCTTTAGTGACTTTGCCAACAATCTCAGTCTAGCGACTGCTGGCGGTGCAGGAACCAGTCAAACCAGAGAAGAAAATATCCGCAACCTGCTCAACTTCTTCCCAGTTATCGCAGAAGATAGGGAAGGCAAGATGGTGGAAATTGACGCTCAGGCAGTCATGACCATTCCAAGCCAGATACGTGCAGCAGAAGTCATCAAGCGTGGCTTTATGTCCAACTTCCTATTTGACAATATTGCTGGTATTTTCCGTGCTAGTCAGCTGGTCTTGGACATCTTGGATGAACTGCCTGTTGAGCAACAAGGGAAAATCAGTCATGCACCTGACACACTTGAATTTCCAGATATTGAGGTGGATGAAGAAGGACAGGTTCAGGTGGCAGAAGACTTGGTCATCAACCGTCAGGAAGTCCTTTTTGGGACAAAAGTTTATGACTTGTTGGATACGGTGGAAGAGATGGTTGACCAGGTGGAAACCGTTGACAAGGCTTTTGTAAAAACTGTTCAGAAAGAAATATCTTCTACCTTGGTGGCAGACCTAACTGCTGGCTATGACTTGACCAATCGGGAAAGTAAGCAAATTGAGAAACAGATTCATACGGAGATTGAGACCCTCATCCAGCGTAGCGAAAAAGAATTTGATATTCAGCAGGCTCATCTCGAAAATGAATACCAAGAAGCCTTGAAGGAAACGGTGGATAGTCAGCAACAAGAGGAACTGGAGCAGGCCTATCAAGTCAAGAAGATAGAAGCGCACCAAGCCCATCAAGCAGAGTTACGGCAACGGCTGGCAGAAAAAGTGCAGGATTTGCCGCATGATCTGGTCAAACAACAGGAAGTCAAACAGCGAGAACGCACCAAGGCTCAGGCTGAGGACGAGATTCGCGGTCACTTACGTGGTTTTGCACGCACCATTCCAAGCTTCATCATGGCTTATGGCGATGAACATCTGACCCTAGCAAACTTCGATAGCTACGTACCAGATGAAGTCTTTATCGAGGTAACGGGCATCAACCTTAACCAGTTCCGTTATTTGCGTGATGGTGGACCTGAATTTGCCGGCCACCTCTTTGACCAGCCGACCTTTGATCAGGCCATCCAAGAATTTTTACGGAAAAAAGCAGAGCTGGCAAACTATTTTGAAGATAGGACAGAAGACATCTTTGACTATATTCCACCTCAAAAGACCAACCAAATCTTCACACCGAAGAAGCTTGTTCAGAAAATGGTGGATGAGTTGGAAAAGGAAAATCCTGGTATCTTCGACGACCCATCCAAAAACTTTATTGACCTCTATATGAAGTCAGGCCTCTATATCACAGAGTTGGTCAAACGCCTCTATAATAGCCAAGGCTTACAAGCAGCCTTTCCAGAAAGGCATGATCGGCTCAAGCATATCTTGGAAGAGCAAGTATATGGCTTTGCGCCAACGGCTATTATCCATAAGATCGCTTTGGAGTTCATCTTTGGCACCCTACCTGACACCATCAGTCGGAAAAACTTCTTACAAGTGGATACTGTTCCATATGCCAAAGAAGGCAGGATGCAGGAGTTGATAGATAAATCTTTTGGGTAAATTGAAGGAAAACTTGTCATTTTTGGCAAGTTTTTTCAGATAAGGTGCTATACTAAAACTAGGAATGGAGGGTGGATATGTTATGGCAAATTATGTTTATCAACAGGTCATTTGTTCCAAAGATTTTTTTGAAACCTACTTTTTAGATTACTACCCGATAGACGAAAAAAGGATTGATCCACCGTATATTAGTTTTAATAAACTTGTCTGTGTGAAAAATATTGGTGAATATAGGGAACAATTCGGTGAATACATCTATTATGGTTATGGCTTCACTCATAAGATACGGTCAGATGGCTTGATGGTCCTAAAGTTTGCGACAAAACGTGATGTTCCTATCGCTGCGATTAGAGCCGCTATTCAACTGGACCATAGCTTGGAGTGGTATGCGGTTGAAGAAAATTGTATCTATGTTTCTCGCTTTTATTGGAATCATGGTGTCCAAGAAGAGATTTATTTACTAGATGATGATGATGACTTTGGAAGATGGGTAGAGGCTAGATATGAGTTTGAAGAAGCACTGGCCGACTCAGATCATATTGTCTGGTATTATTTATTGGAGAATAAGAATAACTGGCTCGACAGGGCTACCTTGCTTGACCTACCGAGATATTATGAGGAGTGATTTGTGAGAGGAGAATATCATGTGGACAAAGAGAATAGGGTACATTACCGAACCTGGGAAATTGGTTGATTATTTCTTATCTGTTGGACAGTTTCATGATTATTTGATTGGTTCTTTTTCCTATGATAGTCAGTCAGCTAGTCTACGTTTAACCATTGAGGAGGATTGTTTAGCAGAAAGTCCTTCTAATGCGCCAGCCTTGGTTTGGGATTTGGAATGCCAGGGAGTGACAGATTTTAGAATGCAAGACATGGAGGGACTTTCGAGGTGGTGGATTTATGAAGTTTTATATGATGGCACTACTTGTCAATTTCAGCTTGTAAATGGCTATTTTTCCTTCTCGGCAGAAAGTTTTAAGTTGGGAATTCCCCATAAACCGACTACAGTAGGGCATCCAGCCATTACTCGTTTGCAGTATGATTATTTCTTGCAAGAATTTGAGGCGGGGATGAATGTTGATGAGACTGCTTTTCGTTTTGAGACAGATAATCAGGATACTCTTCGATATATTGGATATTCAGGAAATGAAGCTCCCTACTGGGCAGGTTTGTCAGATCTACCAGATGGAGGTAGATTTAATACAGCTCAGGAGCTCTTTGAGGCAAAAATCTATGATGGTCAATCTCTCAAGGAGAGATGGAGTGAGGTCAAGATTTATAGTATTCTTTCTTTGCCTTTGGATGACTGGTTGAGTTGTGTACCGCATTCTGTTGAAACGCATGTGTATGAACCGGAGGATGACTATGGTCTCTATATCAATGGTGTTGAATTAGATGGTTTTATCGATGAGGATGGGAAGCCTTGTCCATCTTGTGGTATAGCCCCATGTTATTTAGATGATTATGACGAACATTTTTGTCCTTATTGCAATAGCTGGATGACGGAGGACTGGTGGGATAGAGATGAGGTACACTACTTTGAAAAACGACCTCTTGAGCCGGCTCTCTTATGGAAACCGAATAAAATGCTACGATTTTGCCAGGTACAATTTTCAGTTGACGGCAAACCCTATACCTACTATTGTCCTGACCAAACGATAGAAAGGGGAGACTGGGTGGAAGTTTTAGTTGGCAAGCAAGCTGTAAAAAAAGATGTTCCAGTAGTGGCTATCATTACCGCTCCAGCAGACCGTCCTCCCTATCCTTTGGATAAAATAAAAACCGTACTAGGAAAATCAAGAGAGTGGTCGGAA
>NZ_JAGFUX010000006.1 GCF_017601095.1 Streptococcus suis
CAGCTCACAGCTCACAGCTCACAGCTCACAGCTCACAGCTCACAGCTCACAGCTCACAGCTCACAGCTCACAGCTCACAGCTCACAGCTCACAGCTCACAGCTCACAGCTCACAGCTCACAGCTCACGCTGATTATGTAATCGGACGTGTTTTTTGTCAAGCTCTAAAACAGGCTTTTTCACATTTTTGTGAGGAAGCCTTTTATGCTCCCTACGAAAGTGGGGTGGCATAATGGCTGGCTCACTCCACAACGCTAAAAAAGCCAAAAACGATGAGTTTTATACTCGTTATAAAGATATTGCTGAGGAAATGGGGCATTATAGAGAACACTTTAGAGATAAGGTTATCTACTGTAATTGTGATGACCCAACACAATCAAATTTTTGGCGTTATTTTCATAACAATTTTGCTAGTTTGGGTATTAAAAAACTGATAGCAACACATTTTCAAGAAGATAGCGAACCTTCGTATGCTCTGATTTATGAAGGTGGTGATGACTTCAATATGGAAGCTGGAAATATTGAAACTATTTATGGAGATGATGAGTATACCGCTGGAGATTTCCGGAGCGAGGACAGTATAAACTATCTGAAAGAAGCTGATATTGTTGTGACTAATCCTCCGTTCAGTTTGTTTAGAGAATATATTTCTCAATTAATGGAACATCAAAAAAAATTTATCGTTATCGGAAACAAAAACTCTGTAACATATAAGGAAATTTTTCCACTTATTCAGAATAACCAAATTTGGATTGGTGCTAGAAGTATGAATTCAGACTTTTGGTTGTACGTTCCAGAGGGAGCTGATTATGAAAAATTGGATGAAGATGGAAAAAAAGTAAAGCATATAATGGGTTGTTGGTTTACTAACTTAGATTTACAAAAACGACATGATGGTTTATGGCATGTAGGTGATGTATTTGACCAAACAAAAGCTCATAAATATTACGAAGGGTTTGAGAGTAAATACCCTAAATACGATAACTACGATGCAATAAATGTAGATAATGTTAAAGACATTCCAATTGATTATGATGGTGTAATGGGAGTACCAATAACTTTTATCAATTATTTCAATCCAACTGAATTCGAGATTATTAAATTCAGAAAAGGAGATGACGATAAAGATTTAACAATAGATGGGAAACCTCCATATTTCAGAATTTTAGTTAGAAATCTAAATCCAATTAGTCGTGATGAAGATAAGGGATATTGATAAAAGGAGAATAAAATGAAAGTAAGAAGATTAAGAGATATACTTGATAGGCCATTCACTATCAGAGATTTAGCTAGTGGGTATACCAATAATGATGATGGTGCTACTACTGACGCTGTAAAAGGATATAATGGTAACTTGAATATTCGTCCTTCTTATCAGAGAAATAGCGTATATAACGAAGATAAGAGACAAGCTGTAATTCAAACCGTTTTAGATGAGTGTCCTTTAGGTATTATGTACTGGGTTGATTTAGGAAACGGACAATATGAAGTTCTCGATGGTCAACAACGTATTTTAGCTATTTGTAATTATGTTATGGGGAATTACTCTGTAAAATCAAGTAAATTTCCATCCAGTGCTCCACAACAAGATTTCCCAAATCTTCAGATGAACCTAACTGACTTAGCAGAACAAATTCTTGATTATGAGTTAGACATATATGTTTGTGAAGGAACTGCTTCCGAAAAAATGAAATGGTTTCATGTTATCAATACAGCAGGCGAACCATTAAATGAGCAAGAATTAAGAAACTCTGCTTATACAGGAACTTGGCTTTCTGATGCTAAACAAAGATTTTCAACAAAGACTGGACGTGGCGTTGTACTTGCTGACGAGAATCCGAATAACGATAAAGCAGAACCACTATTAAATGGTAATTGGAATAGACAAGAGTATCTACAAACTGCTATTAAATGGGCTTCACAAAATGATAATGACGATAGTACAAATACAATCGAAGATTATATGTTGAAGCATCAAGGAGATGCAGATGCTTCTGAATTATGGCAAAATTTTTCTGCCATAATTGAATGGGTTCGTGGAAAGTTTATAAGCTATCAAAACAGTTTGAAAGGGATGGATTGGGGAACAATCTACAAAGAGTATCAATTAGGACAGTTAGACAACAATATCATCAAAAATAGTGCTTCTGTCATTAACGAAAAAATTGCAGAGTTGGTAAATGATGATGAAGTCACAACTAAAATGAAAGGGATTTATCAGTACATCATTTACGGAGATTCCAAATATCTCCAACTTAGAGCTTTTGATGATAAAACCATCAAGCAAAAATATGAAGAACAGAGCCATCACTGCGTTTATTGTGTGGATGAAGGAAACAACAGAGAGTATGCTCTTAAAGAACTAGCAGGCGACCATATTACACCGTGGTCTTTAGGTGGAAAAACTGTCCCTGAAAATTGCCAACTATTATGTAAAAAGCACAACTCTTCAAAAGGGAACAACTATTAAAATTGAAAAGGCGACTTCCAAAACGGAAATCGCCTTTTTGATATTCTCATAAATACAATATGTTGTTGGTGGTGTAAACTGGTATATAGTTCCCAAAATTTTTTGTCGTTTTTCCTTCAACATAGGAAATCGGCAAGGTGATTTGTTGTGGCTGCCCTTTTTTATCAATGATTTTAATCAAACAAGCCACTGCTTCTTGAGCCATTCTTTCTAACGGCTGACGAATGGTCGATAGGAACATCGGACGATTTCGTGCGATTTGGATACCATCATAGCCAATGACCTGGACATCTTCTGGAATTCGTTTACCCAGTTTCTCCAAAACTTCTACCGTTTCCAAGGCTACAAAATCATTGATGGTGAAAATGGCGTCAACCTGTGGATTTTTAAGCAAAAAGGCTTCAACTTGCCCGACAAAATCATCATAGGGTTCTTCCAAATCGAGAACATGGCAAGGATAGCCAGCTTCTAAAATCCGCTTTTCAAAATACAATCGACGCTTCTTGGTTTCATTGATGGTTTTATTGTGCCCACCGATAAAGGCAAAATGGCTGCCACCTTTTGCTATCAAGGTATCCGCTGCCAGCTCCGCACCAGCTTGGTTGTCCGAGCAGACACATGGAATAGCCTTGTTTTCATAGGTGCGATCGATGCTGACAAAGGGGATATTGGACGATAGATAATCGTCAATCGGGCTATAAGTGATGGCGATAATGCCGTCCACCTTATTTTGTTGCAGCATAGTCAGATAATCCAGTTCCCTTTTTGGACCAGAAATATTGCAAAGGAGCAACTTGTAATTTTTCTTACTCAGTTCCACTTCAACATGATAAGCAAATTCTCCAAAAAAAGGATGCCAAACTGACGGAATAATCAAGGCGATGGTTTCGGTTTTGTTCTTCTTCATGCCACGGGCATAGACATCTGGGATGTAATTTAATTCCTTAATAGCAGCATTGACTTTTTCAAGCGTGCTTTCCTTAATACCTGGCTCCTTGTTGATAACCCTCGAAACAGTCCCAACGCTAACGCCGGCAAACCGCGCAACATCTTTCATAGTAATTGATTTTTGTTCTTCCACAAACGGCTCCTTTCCTAAATGCTTTTTGAAACGTTTCAATATTTGATGCTAGGATATCATTGACAGCGTTTTCTGTCAAGAAAAAATGACCTATTCGAAAATAAAAACACCCAAAAGCTAGAATGTTTCTAACTTTTGGGTACCGTTCAAAAATCTTTTCTATTTTTTATTTGTACATCTTCTTCATTGGATGTTTTGCAAGTACTTCTGGGTGATTATCCAGAGCTGCTCTGCCTTTTTCCGTCAAGGCATAACCTCGGACGGTAAAGTAAGGAGCCAGTTTTTCTTCCGTCAAGTTGTCCTTGAGAGCAGTGTCTAGATCAGCAGCCTTCATCTTAGACAGGCCTGTCACTCCTTCTGCTTTGAGGATATTCTTCTTGGCAGTTGAGGTGATATGATCCAGCGAATCAAAGGCTGATTCTACATAGGCATAACCGTCTGCGATCAACTGCTCCATGTGAGCAGGACCATTGATACCATACATGTACTCAAAGTATTTGGAGTAGGGCGTCGTCGTTTCAAAAGAACCCAGGCTAATCCGCCACAATAAAATAATATCACCTGGCAAAATGCCTTCTTCCAGACGAACCATATTACGTTTGGGCACTGGCTTGGCTTCTAAGAGCCAGGTCGCTAGGTCGCGTTCTGGGGAGATATAGGGCTTGACCTCGTGGTCCTTATACATTTCTTCAATACGTTTTTCAATAGACATTTTTCAAACTTCTCCTATGTAGCTCAGCCTGACGGGTTCAACTGTTTCATCTAATTGGGCTGATAAACTCCTGCTATTATACACTATTTTGTGGATTTCAGACAGAAAAGAAACCCTAGCTCCGATTAAAACCTAGGAATCGGGTCCCCTGAAAATGTAGGGTTCCCCTGTCGCCCTCAGCCAAGAGGGCAAATTCATCCGAGCGAACACGAAACTCTTGCCGTTTACCCTCCCATTCGAAAGTCACGTAATAATTTGTTCGTGCCATCTCATTTCCAAAAACATGGGCCCGTTTGGCAACCAACCTAGCCCTACAAGTCTCTTTGGGAGCCTGGTTATTCCGCAACCATTCAGAGACATTTTTGACAATCTGAAAACAAACGGTTCCTAGTATGAGTGTAGCAAGAGCGTAGAAAAACAACATAAACAAGCCTGAGCTATGGACCAAATCTTGCATTTTAGGTTCCTCCCTTTTTGATAATAGTATATCAAATTTTGCACAAAAATCTATACTCATCCAGACTTTCAGCAGAAAATTGAAAATTCTACTGAATCATGGTAAAATGAGGTAGTTTTTACGTTTTCTAGAGAGGATTTTCCGATGAAAAAGCATATGATTCTTGCCTTGGCATCCGCAATTTTTTTAACAGCTTGCACATCAACTGCCAATCAAACAACTTCAACTGATTCTAGCAGCTCAACTGCTTCTAGCACAAGCACAGATACCAGCGCTTCTGCCCAATATGCAAAAGACCTGGCTTATGCAATCAACAATCCAAATGCTGTTTTCCCACAGCTGTCCACAGACATCGCTGAAAATGAGGCTGCTGTTAGGCTAAAAACCTCTCAGGGGGATATTACCATCAAACTCTTTCCTGAGCAAGCCCCATTGGCTGTGGAAAACTTTTTAAGCCATGCCAAAGAAGGTTACTATGATGGAATTATTTTCCACCGAGTCATCGAAGGATTTATGATTCAAACAGGAGACCCTCAGGGCGACGGTACAGGCGGAGAGTCTATCTGGGCTGGTAAAGATGACAGCATCGACGCTGGAAGTGGCTTTAAAAATGAAATCTCCGCCTTCCTCTACAATATCCGGGGCGCACTTGCCATGGCTAATGCAGGAGCAGATACCAATGGCAGCCAGTTCTTCATCAACCAAAACACAACTGATGCCTCTAGCCAATTATCTACAAGTAAGTACCCTGGCAAGATTATCGAAGCCTACAAGAATGGCGGTAATCCAAGCCTAGATGGTGGCTATACTGTTTTTGGTCAGGTAATTGAAGGCATGGATGTTGTTGATCAGATTGCTGCGGTAGAAACCGACGACAATGACAAACCAACCTCTGAAGTAACCATTCAAAGCATTGAAATCATCAAAGATTATACCTTTTAAAAAATGAAAACCCGGCCATACGGCTGGGTTTTATGCTTGTTCTAAAAATGCCATCAAGGTCTGGGCAGAACGTTCGCCTGCTTGGATGATAAATTCATCAAAAGTGATATTGGCATCGCCTTGGGCAGTATCACTCATGGCCCGAATGACCAAGAAGGGCTTGCCTGCATTAACAGCCGCTTGGGCAATAGCCGCTCCTTCCATCTCAACTGCTAAGACGTCTGGAAAGTGAGAACGGATAGCTGCAATCTTGTCCTGACCTGCGATAAAACTATCCCCAGTCGCAATCAAGCCGAGATGACTAACCTGTTCTTGTTCTTTCAATACAGCTGCTAATTTTTCTAGCAAGGTGTTGTCTGCAGGGAAATACAAGTCTTGACCTGACATTTGACCATGTGGGTAACCAAAGGCAGTCAAATCGACATCATGGTAAACCAATCGATCCGCTACTACCACATCCCCAATGGCAATACCTTCCGCAACAGCACCTGCAGATCCCGTATTGACAATGACATCCACTTCAAATTTCTCAGCCAATATCGCTACTGACATGGCAGACATAACCTTACCAACACCTGATTGGACTAAAACAACTTCATGTTGACCCAATCGACCTTGGAAATAAGTCCGCCCTAAGACTTCCACTTCCTGGCTATCCACCAAGTTATCGACCAAAATGGCCAATTCCTGTGGCATGGCTGCAATAATTCCAAATTTCATTTCCTTCTCCTTTATAGATAGAAAATAGCAATGATTAAGAGGACCAAGAGCAAGACGACCACAAGTAGTATCCGATTGACCTTGCTTCGGAATTCCTCCCGCTTGACAGTTTCGATCCGGCGGCTCTTGACGATGGAGGCGTCAACTGGGATCCGAACGGTTTCCCCTTCCTTATAGCCCTGGTAATCCTCCTCTTCCCAATCAAAACCGATTTCTTCCTCAAAGTTAGAAAGGTCTTGGCTTGGTTCAACGTATCCAAAGCCCCTTTTTTCTGTTACTGGTCCGCTTCTCTTTGCGCGCTCAATGATATCATCTGTTAACAAGGGCTTGCCCATTGCCAATTTCCTACTTTCTCATTAATTGTAAATATTGAACCGCCATAATGGTCTTGGCATCACAAATATCTCCATTTGCAATTAACTCTAAGGCTTCTTCCAAACTCACATAAGACAGTTCGATAACCTCATCTTCATCCATTGGTCGTGGGTTTTCAACTTTTACCAAATTGTCGGCTAGGTAGAGTCGGATGCGCTCATTACAAAAACCGATAGCAGAGTAGAAATCTGCCAACAAGGTCAGCTTGTCACTAGTAAAACCTGTCTCTTCTTCCAATTCACGTAAGGCAGCATCTTCCAGCCTATCTTCTTCTCCCAACTCCAATTTACCTGCTGGAATTTCATAGATAGCGCGCTCGATAGCCTTACGGTATTGTTTGACCAAAATCATCTTATCTTCTGGAGTAACTGCTAAGACGCAGACCGCCCCCTTGTGGAAAATCAGTTCGCGCTTGCCAGTCCCACCATTTGGTAAAGCCACATCATCGACGACGACATCAAAGATATGACCTTTGAAAATCTCAGTACGGTTAATGGTTTTTTCTTCAAAATTCATGGTAGCACCTATTTTTGACTAGGATGGAAAGGAAAACGATTGGCATATCCTTCCTTGTTTTCCTGACGACCTCGACCGATTCCAATGGCATCCTTGGGAATGTCTTTGGTAATAGCAGAGCCGGCAGCAAGCAGGGCATTGTCACCGATTGTCACTGGAGCGATGATGGTTGAGTTTGAACCGATAAAGGCATTGTCGCCTACAGTGGTCTTAAATTTATTCTTACCATCGTAATTGACCGTAATTGTTCCAGCACCAACATTGACATTGCTGCCGATTGTCGCATTGCCTAAATAAGTCAAGTGACCTGATTTGGTTCCCTCACCTAGCGTAGAAGCCTTAACTTCAACAAAGTTTCCAACGTGAACATCCTTTTTCAGAAGGCTATCTGGACGGATATGGGCAAAAGGACCCACTGTCACACCCTCTTCAATAACCGATTCTTCGATGTCAGAATTGCTAATGACCACATTTGCTGCGATTTTGGAATCACGTACTCGAGTTCCGTTTGTCAAGACAGTTCGCTCACCGATGACTGTTTGACCTTTCAAGACAACATTGGCTTCAATGACAGCTTCTGCACCGATTTCCACATCGATGTCAATATAAGTCGCTTCTGGATTAACAAAAGTTACTCCGTTAATCATGTGCCTTTCAGTGATTCGCTTACGCATGACAGCTTCTGCAGTCGCAAGGGCGATACGGTCATTGACACCCAGACTTTCATCAAAGTCTTTGAGGACATAGGCACCGACTTTTTCACCAGCCTGACGGAAAATCGAAATAACATCCGTCAAATAGTACTCACCTTGGGCATTGTCCGTATTGATATCTTTAAGAGCTTCAAACAGACGCTTATTATCAAAGAGATAGGTTCCTGTGTTGATTTCCTTGACCTGTTTTTCGAAATCGTTGGCATCTTTTTGTTCCACAATCTTCAAGACTTCGCCGTCTGCGTTGCGGATAATGCGACCATAGCCAAAAGGATTGTCAGCCTGGGCAGTCAAAATTGTCGCAACGTTTTTATGGCTGATATGGAAATTGATCAAGTTCTTCAAGCTTTCGCCTGTAATCAGTGGTGTATCACCAGCAATGACCAGGGTATGCCCCTCTAGGCCAGCCAAAGCTGGCTCAGCCATCATAACGGCGTGCCCTGTTCCCAGCTGTTCAGATTGGAGGGCAAATTCCGATTGTCCTTCTAGGACTGCCTGCACCAATTCTGCCTTGTGCCCGACAATGGTTACCGTCTTGGCAGGCTCCATGGCATCCACTGCACGTTTAACATGCTCCAACATGGTAATTCCTGCCACCTTGTGCAAGACCTTTGGCAAGTCCGACTTCATGCGGGTTCCCTTGCCCGCAGCTAAAATAATGGCGTAGTTTGACATAATCATTCTCGTTTCTTTGCTTATTCTCTCCATTATAGCAAATTTTATGTTTTTTGGAAAATGGCAGAGTTCCAACTATCTGGAAGACAGTTGGAAGTTGGAAATAGGGTGAATTAGTTCGCTTCAGTCATAACAGACTATTTAGAAATAAAAAAGGAGCCTGAGCTCCTTAGATCGTTAAATGAATGCCTCGCAGGCCGTCTTCTCTGGTTTGTTCTGTCAGGGATTTCAATTCTTCCCAAACAGGGCGTTCTTGGTCTGTAAAGCGTAGATTGGTTCCTGGTAAGCTAGCATTGGAAATGGTCTGCACAAAGCCTGACAAACTAGTTGCCAAGGCCACACCGTCCTTACTGGCCACATCTTCCTTGGCAACAAGCAGAGCTGACTGCAATTTCTCCGTCAGGGCTTTGCCGATTGTTTCCTCTTTCCCAGCCAGAATGGGAGAAAGCCGGTCCAACAAATCAATAACACGCTGTTTATCCATAGGATCCTCCTTGTTTTTGTTTTTTATGTTATTATATCAAAAAAACAAAAACAAACATGAAAAAAACTTACATTTTAGGGTAAACCAATTCAAATTCTTCACAGACAACCAGCATATCTTCTGAGAAGGACAGGCCTGCTTCTGCCAGCCAAATAGTGAAAAGCTCTTCATGGACCTGTCGCCAGTAGATCAGACTTTTCGCTTTTATGTCAGATAAGTCACCTCCCTGACGGAACTCGCCCTCCTTATAGGCATGTTCCGCTGTCACTTGGGAAAATGGCGTCACATAGACCCTGGTGGTCTGGATAATGCAAACAGCTTGCCCCTGACCATCCAGAATAATGTCATAGCCACCAGCTGTTGGGATTTCTTCTCTCTACTGTGTAGAGGACATGGGCAGAGCTGGTTGAGGTTTTGATGCCTTTAGCCACCAAGTCAGCCAGTCGATCAGCTTCCGCCCCAAAGGCCCAGGCCTCTGGCTCAGGACCTGCTTGGGGATTGATGGCAAGAAATTCTTTCCAGAGTTGTGTTGGAGTCATAATTCTTCCTTTCTAGCCTGCCATTCCTCCTTGGTCAATAAACTCACTCGTTCTGTACGAACTTCATCGATGAGTGGGAAATGCACATCTTCCAAGAGGTATTGGTAAACAAAACCCAGCTTTTCTTGGACACGAAGAGACTTGGTATTGCCAGCAAAAGAACGACACCAGATTTTTTCTAAAACCAACTGGTTAAAGCCGTAGTTCAGTATAGCTTGACAAGCTTCTGGCACCAGACCCTGGCCCCAAAATCCCTGTCCAAGCCAGTAACCTAGCTCAGCTTCTGAGTCAGGCAAATCAAGACCACCTTGTTTACCAAGCATGAGCCCGATACTGCCAATCACCTGTCCTGTTTCTTTGAGAACAAGGGCGTAGGTTTCGGGTTGGCTAAGGACTGTCTTGATAATTTCTCGACTTTCTTCCACGCTCTGATGAACAGGCCAACCCGCTGCAGGACCAACTTCATGATGACTGGCCTGAGAAAATAAGTCAGCTGCGTCTGTTTCACTCCAAGGGCGGAGCAAGAGACGATTGGTTTCAAGAATCATAATATTCCCCCCTACTTCAAACTCCAGCCGCCGTCGATGGTGATAATCTGGCCTTGCATGGAAGCCAGTTTGCCACTGGCTAGTATAAAGGTCAGCTCTGCTATTTCGCTAGGCTGACTCCAGCGTCCGATAGGTGTCTGGTCTGCCACCCAATCCGCTAGACCACCAGGCTCAAAGTCCTTCTGAGTCATGCCTGTTTTGACGGCACCTGGGGCGATACCGAAGACCTGGACCTTGTCCTTGGCATAGTCCAGTGCCAGCTGCTTGGTAAAACCTGCCAAAGCATGCTTAGAGGCGGTATAGGCTGAACCTCCTCCACCTGCTAGACTGGAGGCAATGGAGCACATATTGATAATGATGCCAGACTGTCTGTCCACCATTTGCTGCAGATAGGGGCGTGTCAGTCTGGTCACCGCAAAAAAATTAACCGCGAAGATGCTAGCTAATTCGTCCTCCGAAATATCGAGGTGGGGACGGTAGTCGTCTAGAATGCCTGCGGTGTTACAGAGGACATCAACTGTCTGGCACCATGAAAAGACGGGTGATAAATCGCCTGTCAGGTCCAGCTGTAGAAAGTGGAAATCGCCTGCCAAATCAGGCTTGCTAGCCAGATCAATCCCGAAGACACGCCAGCCATTTTCCAAAAACATCCCTGCCTGCGCTAGTCCGATACCGCTGGAAACGCCGGTGATGAGGGCTGTCTTAGTCATGGACTTCTACCCAGTCGGTCGCAAGGACGTCGCAAGGGGTCGGGCTCCACATGGAGAAGCCTTCACCCTCGCCGGTCACGTTGATGAGGAAGTAGGGCGTCGCCTCCAGCTTTTGCCCGTGGACCTCAATGGTGTCAAAGAGCTGGACGTAGTTCTCCGCTCCGCCCCAGCCTGTGCGAACGTACTTTTTCTTAGCCTTCAAACCTGGTAAAATCTCTTCAAATGTCATGGTTTAGTTCCTTTAGATTCCTGTAAATGTTTCGACCAATTCTTGTAACTGGTGTAAAATTTCTTGTTTCTTTTTCTCACGCGCACCTTGCCGTCTTGAAGTTGGTGGCATAAGCGCATTTAAATCTGTTCCAGCAGTTGATGCAAAACCTCGCAAAATAGCTGCTTCAATAAATAGTTTATAATCGCCTTGCAATTGTTGTGTTTGTGCGAATAATTCAATCTGTTCCTGTTTTGACTTTCTAGCATAATGATAAAAAGCTTCTAATATAGTCTGATTATCTTTTAACTCATCTAGATTACTATCACGAATGAAATCCATAACAAGTCTTTCTTTTGCACGCATATCAATAGTTGAACGAATCACACGTGATACTTGGTTTTGAAGCTGTTCTTTTGTAATATCTTCATTTGCTTTTTCAGAAATTAAGGCGATGATATAGTCGAGGTTGATCTCATCTGATTTTAACAACTCAATCTCAAATTCTAAATCGGACAGATCAATCTCAGGTTGGTGACCATCACGTCCCCCTGAGTGATAGGATTCCTCACGAATATCGACATACTTACTACGATAATCTTGCATAAGTCCCTGTGAAATCAACCTTTCTTCATCTGTAAACTCATCAAAATTTCGTAATACATTATCGAGTTTCAGTAATTCACCAAATAAACCAACAAATTCTTTTTTCTCAGATTCCAGATAAATTTCAGTCGGATCCGGAAACTTTGTCAACATTTCTTGACAAACTTCTTTATACCCACGAACTATAACACCTGTTTCCTCATCCTCAAAACCTTCCATATACTCCTGATAGGATTTCTCCAGCGTAATATAGATATTGTTATCCTCACCGAATAACTTTAAAGCATCAATTGTGGCTTTTTCCAAATCCCGGAAGCAAATAATATTTCCAAACGGCTTGTCCTTTGACAAAATACGATTGGTCCGTGAATAAGCCTGAATCAGACCATGGTAGCGTAAATTTTTATCTACAAACAAGGTATTCATTGTAGGGGCATCAAAACCTGTCAAAAACATTCCAACAACAATCAGAAGATCAATTTCCTTATTCTTGGTTCGTTGAGACAAGTCTTTATAATAGTTCTGAAAGGATTGACTTTCTGTTGAGAATGAAGTACTAAAAGACTTATTATAATCAGCAATCACCCTATCTAGAAATTCTTTCGCGGACGATTCCATCGCTGAGGGATTGAAATCTTCATCATAAATATCACCATAGGCAGCTTGCTCCTCATTTGCAGCGAAGCTGTATATCATCCCAATTTTCAAACGACATTCCTCTGGAATGCTTGCCTGCTGATTATGTAACTCTTCGTAGTACATCTTAGCAGCATATACATTTTGTACAGCCAACATCGCATTGTAACCTCGCATGCGTTGCTTTCTTAACGTATCTCCATCAACATTTTTTATCTTAACAATATGGCTAATCTCACGATGAGTTTTAACCGGATAGACGGATAGGATATGTTCAACTACCTTAGAAATGCGTTCAGGAGCCAACAGGGCTTTTTTCTCAATTTGACGAAGAATGCGGAGATCTTTTTCGTAACCTGCTTGGACCTCTTCCTCACGAAACTTCGGAGCAACGTTGTTATAGTCTACCTTAAACTTTAAAACCTTATTATCACGAATGGCATCTGTAATAATATAGGAATGCAACTGATGCCCAAATATGTCCTGAGTTGTTTGACCAGTGAGAGTATTATCAGCAAAAATCGGTGTTCCTGTAAAACCAAACTGGTAATTGGCTCGGAAACTACTGTTTACTTTCTTCTGGGAATCCCCAAACTGCGAACGATGGCATTCATCATAAATCATGACGCATTGCTTATCATAAATTGGATGATTAGGGTATTTTTTAGTGAAATGATTCAGCTTTTGAATCGTTGTGACAACAATACGACTATCATCTTTCTCAATTGCCTCTTTTAGTTGCTTGGTATCATTGCTACCATTAACAGAATCTTTCTGGAATTTTTGATATTCCTTCATGGTTTGATAGTCCAAATCCTTGCGGTCCACCACAAAGAAAACCTTATCAATATACTCCAATTCTGTAGCCAATCGAGCTGTCTTAAAAGACGTCAGAGTCTTACCTGATCCTGTTGTATGCCAGATGTAGCCTCCTCCTTCTACTTTCCCATAGAGCTTGTTTTGATAAGCAAGATGAATACGATTTAAAATGGATTCTGTCGCCGCAATCTGATATGGGCGCATCACTAGGAGAACATCCTCAGCATTAAAAATACAGTACTTGATCAAAATCGATAGAAGCGTTGTCTTATTTAAAAATGTTTGAGCGAAATCCTCTAAATCATGAATAGCATGATTTTTTCTATCTGCCCACTCACAGGTAAACTCAAAATTATTCTTGTTTCGCTCAACAGTATTTGAGAAATAGCGTGTAAATGTCCCATTTGAAATAACAAACAGCTGTATGTATTGAAAAAGAGAATTTTCACTATTGAAACTTTCCTTGGTATAGCGATGAATCTGATGAAAGGCTTGACTGATGGGAACACCTCTCTTTTTCAACTCAATCTGTACCAAAGGCAAACCATTGACCAAAATAGTCACATCATAGCGATTGGTATGACTACCTTTCTGGATCATCTGGTTCATCACTTGCAGTTTATTTCGATGAATATTCTTCTTATCAAGTAGTGAAATATTTTGCACATGACCATCGTCAAAAACAAAGTCATATATATGGTCTTCTTGAATTTTTCTGGTTTTTTCAACCATTCCTTCATTTGGCTTATTGAGGTATTCATTCAAGAAACGTTGCCACTCCGTTGCTGAAAAACTCACACCATTCAAATTTTCCAACTGTAGTTTGAGATTGGCAAGTAATTCTGTAGGACTATGTCCTAAAAAACGTTCATACTGCTGTCCCTGCACCAAATCATCTATTAGGCGTTTCTCCATCTCGCTTTCAGTCTGATAAATATCGCGATTGTAACGTTCGGTTTTTATAAACTCTTCTAAAACTATTCCGTTAGTCAACTCCGCAACAGGTAAGCTGATTTTTGTATAATCTACATTTGGCATCTTCATCCCTCGGTTAAAATAATACTATATACAGTATAGCATAAAATGACAATTTACAGGAGGACTGGCCTGTGTATCGACTCACATATTGAACTCAAGAAAAACGAGGATTTTTCAACCCTCGTGCACTAACCAATTTCTATTTACATCAAATTTGCATTGATTATTATGTTGTAACTAATTTTTAGCTCTTGATACTGACTGTATTCTACAAATCCTTCTTTTTGGAGTCTTCCCAAAATAATACTTGGATGGATACCGATTTCATGAGCAAAACGAATGATGGATGATTTATCAAAAGATTTTTCTGTTACAAACTGTTCATATTCATTCGTAGGAATAAGAAATTCTTGAGCAAATTGATCCGCTTTTTGCTCTTTTTCTTCATAAGCATCCCTATCATCATAATCCGAGTAAAAATCATTATGTAAAATATGACCTAATTCATGGAAAAATGAGAACCAAAAAATATCTGAACGCTTATTTTTATCCGTTAACAACAATAATACACTACCATTTTTAAATCGCTTGGTCGCACCATTCAGATTGGCATTTTTTAATTTTGGAAGTCCGACCAAACAAATACCACATTCCAATAATTTTGAATGTAACATCGGGTAAAATTCTCCACCATCTTTCAAGGTCATCTCTCGTAGTTCTGGTAGTATTTTTACTAATTTTGACTTATTAAACTTTGTGTCAGTTGCATCTTTTGATAATTTTATAGCCAACTCAAGCATAACATTTGAATTTACCACCGAACGCTCATCAAAACCTTTTGTATTTCGATAACTAACAAGCTGATTGAACTGACTCAGATATGTAAGATTTGAAATTTGAAAAAGCTTTCTCAACTCAGCCACTTTTTGTAGTAAGCTATACCTGCCCGGTGGAACAAAGCCGTGTCTTTTGAAATAATCAAAATCAATCAACTTCAAAATCTCTTTTTCATCTTGATTTTGAAGTTCCTCTATTTCAAGAACCTTTGCATCATAGCTCGCTTGAAGATTTAACCAAGTAAGAATTGATACCCCTGTTAATTTAAATAGTTTATTAGCAAGATCCTTACTGACTGAAATTTCACCATTTACCAATTTACTGATTGTTTTTGGGGTTGTCCCTAAACGAATCGCAAACTCTTCTTGGGACATATTTAAGTCTTCTATTATCTCTTCAACATAAGAACCTGGATGGAAAGCGATTAAATCTTTATAGTTTTGAATGTTATGAACCATAATGATTACTTACCTCCTCAATTTGAATTATTCTAATACTCTGGGCATTGGAAAATACGGAATCTTTCTCCTCATCAAAGCAGACGATTAGTCTGTAAGAACCTCTACGTCCGTCAATATCCAAAGCATATTCTCCCTCTCTTTCTCCTTTTAAATCATGAAAATGAAACGTCGGAAATGCGATTACGGAAGCGAGATTATCAGCACTCTCAATAAAATTGACCAATTTGTGCAACTTCTTGGCAACCTTATCTGAAAATTCTCTCTTTGCTATCCTCAAATTTGTACACTGTTTTTCAACTGTTTTATTATTATATTGGATTTGCATTCATTCTCCTTTCACAATCTCTACCAAAATTACCTTTTTGGTAATTTTATTCTACATCATTATTTGCTATATGTAAATCAATATCCTCTCAAATCAAAAAGAATTGCAGTTGAACCACAATTCTTTATTTCTCATCCTATTTATTCGTATTTGTTGGGAAAATTGAGCAAGGTATCTCTAAAATACTCATATTGCTTCTGACGCAATTCAATTTCCTTTGGCAAACCTTGAGAAATCGAATTTGTTAACTCATCGAACTTGTTAAGAATGGCAACGATGCGGGATTGATTCTCAAGTGAAGGTAGGGCGATAATGAATTTCTCCATATCTTGAGCATTGATACGAATAACTTTTGTTCCCGTGACTTTTTTCTCTTTTTGTTCTTGAAAGTGAATGGACTTAAAGAAATAATTCAAAAATCTTGAGTGTTGAGTAGTTTTCACTATATAAGCATCTCCCGAAATCCCAACTTCTTCAATTCCTTCCCAAACGACTGCCTTTCCAACATCTTCGACATTTTCAGAAGTGGTTGCCATGACAATGTCATCCGGCTGAGCTTTCTTTAACTTAGCAAAGACGCTTTGGTCAGTGAAAGAGATTGTCTTCTCCGTCGAAAAGCCATAGCGAGTGTAAATCTGACCGTAATGAATAACGGGGTAGCCCTCTTCTGTAAAATCTTTCTTCTGAAGGCCATTTCCACGAGTAAAGGTGCAAATTGCCCCCAACTCTACCCGTATGGTTCCAAAGACCCACTGTAAGAGGCGAATTAGGTCGGACGGTCCCCGCTCACTGTCCACTGTCCACTGTCCACTGTCCAGGATACACGCCTTCGGCGGTGAATGTCAAGAGTTTTTCTCTAAAATATTCATACTGTTTTTGACGCAGTTCAATCTCCTTGGGCAGTCCAATCTTTAGGTCATTGCAGACCGTATCGAAGTTATCCAAGACTTGGACGATACGGGATTGAACCGTTTTCGTAGGCAATGGTATTTTATATTTCTCAGTATCATTACTTGAAATTTGTGGCATCTGCATATTACCAGCAATATGCTGGAAATGTGATTTGTTATGATTTAGATAATGATAAACATACCGTAAATTTACATCATCGCTGTCAGAACTATATGACCAAAATTCATTTTTAAAACTAAATGGTTTTGTATAGTATTCAAAGTCAATAATTCCACGGGATTTAACGATGATTGCCTCTTCGTGATGAACATCTTTCTCAGGAATATCACCATAATCCACATCAGCGAAGGTCTTTCCACCTGCAAAAATCCGAATAGGAGCGCCATCCTTATGTAACTCTTTCATTTGTCCAGCAGTAACTTTTGTTCCACGTCCCTTGATTAATATCTCCCCCAGCGTTTTCCACTCAACTTGATAAACCTCGTCCTCAAAGGATAGGAGTTTATCCCGATAAAAAGAATATTGCTTCTGGCGGTCGGTCAATTCTGCGGTCAATTCTGTAACATATTCAGTGAATTTGTCAAGTATTTGCACAATTTCTTGCTGAATTTCTAGGGGTGGGATAGGGATTGAAAATGATTTAAGCGTCGAGAGTACGATATAAGACATCGCCGCCTTCTTAGTATTTCGCTCTAAATGCGCCTTTAGCTGATATTTGACATAATGGAATAGATATCTCACATTGATACTATTAGTAAAATTGGTCAACACATAAGTTCTCTGATAAGCTTCAAATTTTCCTGAATAATATTTTACATCTCCTACATTAGCGTTTCCAGCTATCAAGAGTGCTTCAGCATCCCACCTAAAAGAGTTAATCCAGCTGATCTCCCTTGCCGTTGTAAAAAAAGGGTATACTCCATTTTCTACAGCGGCATTAGCATTCAATTTTCCTGTTTCAATTTCACATACCTCCCCCAACTCTTTCCATTCAACTCCATTTGGACAGCAATCTTGTAGCATCTTTTTGATATAGTTCATACTAGCATCCTTTCATACGCCCACTTTGTCGTTGCAAGGAGGCAAAGTTATGAATTTGCCTTATTTCCCACCTCAAACAGTCACTCCCTTGACTGTTTGAGCCATTAGGGCAGAGTTCAGCTATCATTTCTTCTATTTTGGTCATTTTTTCTCTCCCTCTTGAGCTGTTTTTTCTAGGTGTTTGATGTGGGCTAGGTAGTCTTTTTCAACTTGACTGAGGGTCTTGGCTTTATATTTTCGGTACTCTTGACTGACTTTTTCTGTCATCTGCTCGCGGGATATTGTTCCTGCATGGGTCAGGAGGTCCTCACCCGTTGCCAGTAGAATCCGATCCACGTGCTGGATCCAATCTGCCATGGTCATGACAATCTGACGTTGAGCCTGCCTCTCGGCAAAGTCCAAATACCCCGATACCAACTGATTGAGACCTTGTAACTCTTGCTCGGTCAGATAATTTTTGGCAACCGTAGCCTCCGACAAAGTTGGCAATTCACCCTTGAAGGTCGTCAAGCCCATAAATTCCTTCTCACTATCTACTCTAGTGTAAATCAGTTCGCTTGCGGTATGGTGATGAATAGCGTAATGCAACTTATTCTGCACCGTTGCAAAAAATTGCTGGGCTTCACTACTTCTTGCATTATAGTCACTTGAGGTCGCAAACAAATCTAAAATCTGACGATAAAACACTTTTTCGCTTGAACGAATATCTCGAATACGGTCAAGGAGTTCCTTGAAATAAGACCCGCCGCCCAAATTTTTCAAACGGTCGTCGTCCATAGCAAAGCCTTTGATCAAGTACTCTTTTAAAACCGTTGAAGCGTAGTTCCGAAATTGTACCCCACGTGGTGACCGCACCCGATAGCCGATAGCCAGTATCATATCCAGATTGTAGTAAGCAGTCTTTCGGCTCTGGGTTTTTCCTGCCATTGCCCCGTGTTGAGTGGTTGTCAACTGATAGTTGACAACCACTTTTTCATCAAGTTCCCCATCCTCAAAAATAGCCTTAATATGCTTGCTGATATTCTGCTTGGAAGTCTGAAAAAGTTCTGCTAACTCCAACTGGGTCAACCAGACTGTCCCATTGTCCAGATGAAGTTCGATTGATGCCTTGCCGTCATCTGCTGTGTAAAGGATAATATCATTGGTCATGACTCAACTCCTCCACAATCTTGTCAATCTCAGCACGCAGACGGTCAATATTTTTCATAGTTTCAGCGATATCTTTGTTCAACTGAATGATGTCAATCTTCTCACGCGTATCTTCCTTTTCTACATAGGTCGAAACAGACAGGTTATAATCATTTGCAACTATACTAGCATTATCAATTAACATCGACTGGTATGCGACATCTTCTTTCTTCGTAAACAACTCTAAAATTGTGTCAATATTCTCCGGAGATAGAACATTATTGTTAGTTTCTTTCTTGAAAAAGGCTGTTGCATCAATGAAAAGCGTCTTAGCTTCTGCCTTATTTTTTGCCAAAACTAATATATAGGTTGCAATAGATGTTCCAAAGAAGAGATTGTCTGGTAAGGCAATAACAGCCTCAACGAAGTTATTATCAACAAGATACTGACGGATTGTTTTCTCAGCACCTCCTCGATAAAAAATCCCTGGAAAACAAACAATGGCTGCTCGTCCTTTGTTAGATAAGTGATTTAAACTGTGCATAATAAAGGCAAAATCTGCCTTAGACTTAGGAGCCAGTTTTCCAGCAGGGGAAAATCGCTCGTCATTAATCAGCGTCGGATCTGCATCACCAATCCACTTGATAGAGTACGGTGGGTTAGATACAATCGCATCAAAGGGTTTTTCATCCAAATGTTTTGGGTCTAATAAGGTATCTCCTCTCTGAATATTAAACTTGTTATAGTTGATATTGTGTAGAAACATATTCATCCTAGCAAGGTTGTAGTTGGTCATATTGATTTCTTGTCCATAGAATCCCTCTTCCAAAACATGTTCTTCATATTGCTTTTTCATTTGTAAAAGCAAGGAACCTGAACCACAGGTAGGATCGTAGACCTTATTAATTTTGTCCTTTCCAACCATTACTAGATGAGCCAGAAGTTTGGATACCGTTTGCGGTGTAAAAAATTCTCCCCCACTTTTACCTGCATTGGAAGCATAATTGGAGATAAGATACTCATAGGCATCTCCAAAAGCATCAATTTCATTGTCTTGGAAATTTGCAAAATCAATTTCTGAAATACCTAGCAAAATATCTGCCAGACGTTTATTTTTTTCAGCTACGGTTCCACCTAGACGATTGGAACGGGTATCCACATCATCAAACAAGCCCTTAATATCATTTTCAGATTCGTGCCCCATAGCAGATTTTTCAATTTGTTCAAAAATAGTCGCAAGATCTGTATTCAAATTTTCATTGGTTCTTGCCTTAGCTACAACATTGACAAATAGTTGGGAGGGCAAAATAAAGAATCCTTTTTCTTCAACAGTCCCCTGCCTAAAATCCTCTTCTGCTTCTTCATCAGTCAGTAAAGCATAAGAAAATTCCTTATCCCCAGCCGCATGCTCTGCCTGATCAAAATAATCCGCAATATTTTCTGAAATGAAGCGATAAAACAAAATGCCAAGTATATACTGTTTAAAGTCCCAGCCGTCCACAGCTCCTCGGACATCGTCAGCAATAGCCCAAATTTTCTGGTGTAATTCTTTTCGTTGTTGTTGTTCGTTCACAATACATTCTCCTAATTATGCTCCTTTCATTATACCAAAAAAATCAGACTACTCTAAAGCATAGTCTGATCCTGTTTCTAAGTCACATTCTCCTTTTTCAATAGGAAAAATGTGCCAATCAGTGTTGAGAAAAGAGCAAGAAGCATAAAGAGCAGAGGCAACCAGCCTGTCCAATCCCGCGGTCCGTAGCCAAACTGACTGGCCAGCAGTTGACTAAAGCCGCTGAAAACCGTTAGCACATAGGCTGGAATCAAGGTATCTACAATTGCTGATTTACTGCGATAGTAGAAGAGACCAGCTGCGATTCCTAAGATTATCAAGAGACTGGCCCACAAGGGCAGGGGAACTCCTTCATAAAACTGACGGCTAATCCAAAAACGCAAGACAATCAGCCCTACAAAGCTAAGCCCCCACGTCCCCATCAGCAGATAGGACTTGATTTTTGACCGTTCATAGACTAGGTTCTTTAGGATGAAAAATGCAGAGCTGGGCAGAATAAGGGCAAGGAGCAAATCGCACAGCAAGCCCCGCCATTCTAGGACCATTTCACCAGTCACTCCAAACAAACCTAAGAAAAACCAGCTAATATAGACCAAGGAAATCAATCCTGTTAACCGCAAACCATAGTACCAGCGAATGGGCGGTAGGTCAGAAAAGAGTTCATCCGCTATCTGCTTACTGTCCTTGCCTAAAAAATCCTCTGCTGACTGACCATCTGCTTGGGCATCTAAGACATCTTGGTAGATAGAAAGCAAGAGTTCAGTCGCTCTTTCCTCTTGCTCATGAAAAGCGGATGCCAACATCAAGTAAGCATGGAGCTTGCGCATATAGGCCTTGTTTTCCTTGGTCAACCTCCCCTGTAAGCTGCTAATTGCATTCAAATTTTTCTGTTGCTTGCTCATCTTACTTCTCCTTTCTCACCAATAAAACCGCAGTTCCAATCCAAAAGGCCATGGCTGGCAGAATGAGCAACACCAGATTGAGCCAAACTGGAACGGTCATGACCATATTCACCACACCGCCAGCAATCATGAACAGATAACTAGGCATAAAGACATAGCGGACCAACTTTTCCTTTTGGAAAAATAGCAGAGCTAAACCGAGAACGGTAAGTGGCACTGCAAGCCCCCAACCAGTCAAGACCAGGTCAGGTTCCTTGGGTATTGCCCAAAGACGAAGTCCACAAATCAGGAGAAAAAGAAGGGGAATGCAGAGAAAGCTTGCCCAAACCTTGATTTTGCTGGTCTGGTAAATCAGACCGCGAATGATGAGGAAAATCCCTGCTGGCAGGAGGTAGCTGAGAGCCATGTCACACACCAATCCCAGCCAGTTGAGCGAAATGGTGCCTGTCCCTGCAAAATCCATCAGCCATTGGCTGCCGAGGTAGATGATCAGCATGAGGCCACTCAGGTTTGCGACTTCCATGAAACCAATCGGAGGGAGGTAGCTGAGTAGGTCGTCTGCCATTTGCTTGCTGTCTTTGCCCAGAAAATCCTCCGCCGAAAACCCGTCTTTTTGGGCTTCAAGTACGTCTTGGTAGATGGATAAGAGCTGGGCAGTCACTGCTTCTTCCTGCCTGTGAAAAACAGAGGCAATCATCATGTAGCCATTGATACGACCCATGTATTCCTTATTTTCCTTGGTCAGCTGGCTTTCAATCACTTCAATCTGCTTGCGGTATTCCATCTGCTTGCTCATCTTACTCTCCCTTCACTTTCTCCACTTTTTCGACGAGTTCTCCCCATTGGACCCAGAAATCGTTTAAGTAGCTCAGCCCTTGGTCCGTCAAATAAAAATACTTCCTGTCTGGTCCGTCTGGTGAGGGCTTGTTTTGGCTGAAAATTAAGCTATTTTTTTCTAACTTCTGAAGGAGGGGATAGACTGTCCCTCCGACCATGTTTTCAAAGCCCTGTTTTCTCAACTCCTGAACCAGCTCATAACCATAAATCTCCTTCTGACTGATAATTTGTAAAACACAGCCATCCAGGACCCCCTTGAGCATTTGGGTTTCTTTCATAAGTCCTCCTCATCATCTGTAAAAAATCCAAACAGTAAGCCTGATCCTAACAGGATACCTAAGATCAAAATAGAACCCAAAGTCCAGCCAGTTATAATAGCCGTCACAAGCGTGATGCCTGCCACTTCCCAATTTTCCCGACTTTTCTTATCCAACTTCATACTGATTCCCTACCTAGTTTGTAATACATACTAGTCTGATAAAAATAAAAGCGATTTTCTTTATCTTCTATCACTAGTTTGTTTTACCTATTAGTTTTGTATCTATAGTCTAACACAAGGTGGCTAGTATGTAAAGCAAAATAGTGAAAACTATTCAAAAAATAAAAAACTTGGGTTGCCCCAAGTTTAGGAAATAATCTGTTTGTAAGACCGTGTCGTGATGGCATAGACCACTAGGTAGAGGAGGAGATAGCCACCACAGATGCCTGCAGTCACCTGCAACATAAGCCCTGCATTGACCACACCGATAGACAACAAGATAGACGAGAGCATCTTGTAGGCAAATGCAAGATGGACAAAGGCAAGTAGGATAGGCAGGAAGAAAACTGTCAGCAATTGCTTGCGGATGGACTGTCTGGTCTGGTCCTCATCCAGACCAACCTTGGTCATAATGACGAAGCGATCTCTGTCTTCATAGCCTTCTGAAATCTGTTTGAAGTAAATCACCAGCACCACTGCCATCAAAAAGATGAGTGATAGCAAGAGGCCGATGAAGAAGAGAGAGCCCGCAAAACTGAAGTAATTCCGTGTCGCATAGGCACGGTAGGCGAGACTAACCGTGTTAGTACCATCTGGCAAAATATTGGAAGTCCACAGTTCGCTTTCAAAAGTACCGGATAAGAAAATCTCCTGGCTACTTACCTGTTCTTCTTCTGATAGACTGCTTTCAAAGCCCATATAATAGCGATTTTCAGCTTGATTTTCAAATATCGTCAAATCTTGAACCACAACGACCAAGTACTGACTGACATTGAAAGACATATGGTCAGGCAGATGGCCTAAGGTCACATTCTTGGGCAAGACTTGGGCAACTTCCATCTCCTTTTCATCAAAGGTGAGGGTTTGACCAGCTTGATACTGGACTCCCTTACTATAAATGGCTACTTGGTCAGATGCCAACTGGAGTTTTTCTCCCGTCATCTTTTCATAGCTGGCTTGATCAAGGAAAAAACCAACGCCCAGGTCAGAGAAATCTACGCTAGCTACATCTTCAACCGTAAAAAATCTTACGTGCTGGTTTGTCACCTCAGTAAAAGAGGCTTGCTGGTAAGGATAGACCACCTTACTTTCAACAGGAATCCCCTTCTCTTCTAAGATAGCATCCGCCCACTCCTCCACTTGTGATTTTGAAGTGGTTGGCTGCATACCTACATCAATCGAAAAGTCATTTGGATTTTGATTGGCGATATAATCTTTGCCACCGATGTAAATATTGAGGCCTCCAACCATGGTCACCAAGAACATGCTAGAGAGGATAGTAATGGTCGCAAGGCCCAGAGCATTTTTCCGCATACGGAAAATCAAGTTAGACACAGAAATAAAATTCTCTGGCTTGTAGTAATAGATCTGACGCTGTTTTAACCAGTTTAAGAGACTGATGACTCCTGATTGGAAAAGCAAATAAGTCCCAAAGATAACCAGAAGCGTCGCTCCGAAGAAACTTGGAATAGCTGTCAGCGGACTGGTCACTAGTTGGGCAATGGCGTAGCCTGCCCCCAATAGGATAAGGGCTAAGAAGGTTTGTAGCCAGAGGAAGCCTGTTTTCTTGTCCCCTCGCTTCTTGCCCTGAACCAGTTTGAGTGAGTCGGTCAAGCCCAGTTTTCCAATATTAAAGAGGCTGACCAAGGCAAAAATCCCAAAGAGATAGATGACTACAGTTACCAGACTCTTCAACTGAAAGGTTGACGCCAGAACTACAGGCATCTGCATGGCCTTCAGCAAGAGGGCATAGAAGAGTTTGTCCAGAGCCAGACCCAAGAGTAAGCCTGACAGAATAGTGCTGGCTGAAAAGACCAGATTTTCCAAAAACGTCATCAAGAGAAGGTGTTTTTTTTCCAAGCCTAGAACGCTATAAACTCCAAACTCTTTTGACCGCTGCTTCATAACAAAACTATTGGCATAGAAGACCATGATGGCAACGGCCAACATGACCACAATCATACCAAAGCCCAGCACTTGAATCACCCCATTGGCCCCCTTGACCTGACCTAAATCAGGATGAAAGGCAAGCGAGGCAAAAATATAGGCAATGGCTGTGGACAAGATGGTCATCAGGGCATAGGGAAAATAGAGCCTGCGGTTCTTTTTGAGATTGGTTAAGCCCAATCGAAAGGTTAGTCCAAACATACTACTCACCTCGATTCGCCATGACTGTCAAGGTATCTGAAATCAATTGGTACATTTCCTGACTAGTACGCTCACCACGGTAGATTTGATTGTAGAGGATACCGTCCTTGATAAAGAGGACCCGTTTGGCGCGACTGGCTGCCGCTGTCGAGTGGGTTACCATCAAAATGGTTTGCCCCTCTTGGTTGATTTTTTCAAAGATATCGAGAAGAGTTGCCGTTGATTTGGAATCTAGTGCCCCTGTCGGCTCATCTGCCAAAAGAATTTCAGGTCGTGTGATAATGGCACGCGCCACCGCTACCCGTTGCTGCTGACCACCCGAAATCTCGTAGGGCATTTTGTCTTGCAAGGTCGCAATTCCCAGACTGTTGAGGGTTTGAATCAAACGCTTGTTCATCTGGTCAAGCGGAAAACGGGATAGAACCAGAGGCAAAAGCACATTATCCTTGACAGAGAGGGTATCCAAGAGGTTAAAATCCTGGAAGACAAAGCCCAATTTCTCCCGACGAAAGGCAGCGGATTCCTTGCTCTTAATCGTTTCTGTATTGACACCATTGAGCAGGACATGGCCACGGGTCGGCTTGTCCAGGGTTGCAAGAATATTGAGCAAGGTGGATTTTCCAGACCCGGATTCCCCCATGATGGCGACATATTCACCCTTTTCAACTGTAAAATGAATGTCTTTCAAAGCTTCAACCTGACTGGCTTGAAAGCGAGTTTGGTAAATTTTTTGAACGTGTTGTACATCAAGTAGTGTCATTGTTTCTCCTCCTTTTCTAGCCTTATTCTACCAAGTCTCAGAACGTCTATCCATCGATTTAGCTTTCATTTGGGTGACATTTTTGTAAGTTTACTTAAAGACCAGCTCTGCTTGTTCCAAATGAATCTTCACTACAGTTCCTTGCCCCAAGACAGACTGCAGTTCTATCTTGTAGCCCAGTTTTTCTGCCAATCGTTTGGCTAGATACAGGCCTAGCCCAGATGACTGCTGAGTCCTGCGGCCATTGTAACCTGAAAAACCGCGTTCAAAAACGCGCTGAAGATCACTCTCTGCAATCCCGATCCCTGTGTCAGAAATCACTAGAACCTCTCCATCTAATTTAATTGAAACTTGTTTCCCCTTGCTATACTTGACAGCATTGGACAAAAACTGTTCAATCAAAAGACTGAGCCAACGCTTATCGCTCGAGAGGCTCAGAGAGAGCTGGCCCAAGTCCAGCTTGATGTTATCCTCAATGAAAAAGAGAGAATATTTCTTGACCAAGTCCCGAACGACCTCTTCCAAATCCACCTGTTCCAACTGCAAATCTTCATGAAAGGATTGCAAACGTAGATAGTTGAGGACCAAACCAGTATAGTGTTCTAGCTTGAACAATTCCCTCTCCAAGGCAGATTGACTCGGGTGATGCTGCAACTCTCCAACCAATAGGTGACTGGCAGCCAGAGGAATTTTCATCTGATGGGCCCACATAGTGTAATAGTCCTCCATATCTCCCTGCCACTTGGCCTGTTGAGCCTGTAAGTGGTTGAGCTTGTCCTCCAAGCTAGAAATGTCATCCATCAGCATCGTTTCCAAAGCAGACACCGCCGCAAACTCCTTATTTTCAATCTTATTTCGATAACGACGCCACTCCATCAAGCCATCTACCCCTAAAATAACCACGGCAAATAGGAATAAAAGCCCTGTGGCATAGTAGGTCAACTGAAGCTGAACTGAAAAGAGATTGCTGAGAAAGAGGATAAACAGTAAAAAGACCAAAAAACAGGCAAAAAATTGCCAACGGCTTCGCAGCCATCCTGTCAAAAATCTATGCCTCATCTACTACCTCCACCAAACCATAGCCCAGTCCTTTTTTGGTCACAATCAAATCAGCCAAACCCAAATCTGCTAATTTCTTACGGAGACGGGCTATGTTAACAGACAGAGTATTGTCATCCACAAAGATATCACTGTTCCAAAGCTGACGCATCAACTGATCACGTCCTACAATCTGTGGAGCCTGTTCAAACAAGACCCTCAAGATTTGAAATTCATTCTTAGTTAATTCTTCCTTGCCAGCCCCATAGGCCACCTGCATGGTCTTTAAATCCAAGCAAACTGGACCAAACCAGAGTAAACTTTGGTCCCCTAGAAAATCATAGGACCTCCGAATCAAGCCTTGAATTTTGGCCAAGAGAACCGTCATATCAAAAGGCTTGGTTACAAAATCGTCTCCTCCCATGTTGATCGCCATCACAATATCCATGGGCTGATCATGAGAAGACAAAAAGAGAATGGGAAGCTGTGAAAACTTGCGGATTTCCTGGCACCAATAATAGCCATTAAAATAAGGCAGACCAATATCCAATACCAAGAGGTGAGGTTGAAAAGTCCGCATGTGGTCCAATACCATTTGAAAATCCTCCACAACCTCTACCTGGTAGCCCCAATTTTGTAAATTTTTCGCCAAGAGACTACGAATGACCTGGTCATCCTCAATCAGTAAAATCTTATACATACCATCTCCTCACTTTCTACCTACTATTATACTGTATTTCCTTGGTCATTTAGGCCCTTTCTGGCAAATTTACCTTACAAATTTGTCATTTTTGAGGACTTTGGTATACTTAAAGGAGTATCAGAAAGGACAGCCATGGCAAATTTATTCGATTATATACAAGAGGTAGAGTACGATAGCTTCTATGATATTCCTCTTACCAAACTAGATCTTCTAGCACTGACAGAACTCTCCTATCTTCCCTTTAATCAGCTCGTCAGCCCTGCTTTTTCCCGTGAAAATGGAATTCGCTTGGACCACCTGGCTCAAGCCTTTCAGGAGGCATTTACAGATGGTTTTCCTCCCTTTTCCATGGTAACCAAAAACAGACTCAAGTTATTGCGTGTCTTGGCAAACGCCAACCGTTTTAAGTATATCAAGGTTTTTGCCTTTGTCGACGAGGTTAGCTTGGACTTGCAGAAGCAGTTTGCAGCCCTGTGTTTTTCACTCAATCGTCAACAAACAGTGGTCAGTTTTCGAGGAACCGACGACACCATTATCGGCTGGAAAGAAGACTTTCACATGACCTATCTGGAAGAAATCCCTGCCCAGAAGTCTGCTCTACTCTATCTGCAACAGGTTATGGAAGAGGTCGGAGGCACATTTTTCGTAACAGGCCATTCCAAAGGTGGCAATCTGGCTCTCTTTGCAAGCAGCTTAGTTGGATCTGACTTGCAAGAAAGAATTGTCCAGGTACTTGCCTTTGATGCGCCGGGTTTGCACAAGACCATCACCCAGTCAGCAGGTTACCAAGCCATCACCGAAAAATTCCTGCCTATCGTCCCACAAAATTCTATCGTTGGTATGATGTTGGAACAGACCGAAAGGGCCCAAATTGTCTATAGCAATACCATCGGTCTCCTGCAGCATATCACCTTTTCCTGGGAAGTCGTTGGTCTGGATTTCAAACCTGCGCAAGCCTTAACAGACAATAGCCTTCAGACAGATCAAACCCTCAAAACTTGGACAGCAAGCTTGACTGAGGAAGAGCTACGGCATTTCTTTGACCTCTTTTTCGGGATATTTATCGAGGCAGGCATCCAACGTTTTAGCGATCTAACCGTTGATACTCCTATGAAAATTCGCCAGATCATTGAAAATGGTCGCCAACTGAGCCCGCAAGAGCAAGCCATGATGGAACGCCTAAGCCGACAATTAATTGATACCCGTTATCAAATCTGGAAAGAATCCTTGGCGCATTCCTTGCCCAAGCCACCTGCTCTGTTGGACGATTGGTGGCAACAATTCCAAGAACAGAGTCGAAAAAAAGAAGAGAGCTGATCTCTTCTTTTTTGTCTGAAATGATTTTCCAGTCTCTCATAAATCTTCAATTCGAAGAACCTCATCTGCCATTTCCCAAATGCTTGGATTATGGGTCGCAATCAAAATCAGGCGATTTTCCTTTCGGAGGGAGAGCAGGAGATCCATGATAGCTGCGGCTGTCTCAGGATCAACGGATGCCGTTGGTTCATCCGCTAAGATAAAGGGCGGATTTTTAAGTATGATTTTAGCTAGAGCAACCCGCTGGGCTTCACCACCAGACAACTCATAGATGGGGTCGGACAAGTCAAGATAAGTAAGTCCAACAGCTTCTAAGGCCGCCTGTTGCTGTTCTACTTGCTGGACCTTGGTCAGTTTTTGCCCAACCAAACCCAGCTTCAAATTCTCTTCGACAGTCTGGCTTTCAATCAGTCCAAAATGTTGAAATAAATAACCCAGTTCATGGCGGAAAAAGTCAGTTGATTTGTAGGAGCTCAGCTCTTTTCCTCGATATAAAATAGATCCCTCATAGTCTTCTAGTTTCGCTAACATATTCATCAGAGTGGTTTTTCCGCTTCCACTCGCTCCAATCAGAGCATAGATTTTTCCAGCCTCTAGTTGGAGGGATACATCTGTAAATAACTGGCGTCTTCCGAATCGTTTGCAGACCTTGTCTAATTGAATCATACTAGGCTCCTTTCAAAATAGTTGACAGGCTCTTCTCCTCTTTCCTAGACTGCCTATATAAAAGCAGGGAGGTATTTACCAAGAAAAGGGTAAACACTGCTAAAGAGAGAAAGACATGCTTGGTGAGAAATAGCCCGCCCACAGCTCCCAATAAGAGAACACAAAACTGAGCTAAGAAGTAGCTACGGTGTTGCTCAAAAAAGGTGAGACCCGCTAGACGTTTGATAAAAATCTCTCTGCGAAACTCTTCAAAATAGAGCAAATTCATGGTATTAAAGAGAAGCAGAGAGGTCAACATGCCCAAACCAGCACTGGCCATCATAAACCAGACCTCCCGCTGCAATTTATTTGCAAAATCCTGAAAGAACTGGTTGCCAGAAGGCATCTCCGAAATCTGGTAGTCTAGGCCATGAGTTGTTACCAAGTCCTGTAAATAGGCCAAATCTTCAAAATAGAAATAGGTTTGAAGCTGATTTGACCAGAAATCTGTTGCTTGGTCACCTGTTGATTGGGGTGTTAGGACCACCAAAATCGGATCCCTGACAAACTGTTGATAGGATAAGGGGGTGGTATTGTAAGTAAAGCGCAACTGATTGCTGTCTATGTAGTGTAGCATGGCTTTCATTTTTTGAGATGTGGCCTGCATATAAACCATGTCAGTCATGGCTTCTTCAAATTCCGAAACCAGCTTTTGCTCCTTCTCTCTGAGTTTATCAGGCACAAGCAGGATGAAATTGCCACTGCTGTTTAACTGTGCCAGACTTTCTTTCAAGGCCGGGGTTAATGCTATGCCTTGCCGCTCTAGGTACAGGGGTGTGACTAGAAGGACATTTCCTTGAGGGCTGTAATCTTGCCAATCCAAGAGCGGTGCCTGTTGCCAGATATTGCCACCAGTATTCACCCAATAATCCACTAAGAAATGGCGACTCAGGAGGCCTTTTTGATCAGAGACAGCTTTTTCTGCTAGTTGCAACCACTTGCTCTGAATTTGATTTCGTTCGTCCTTATCATGAGAAAAACTGCTACGGTTAAAGCCTAAGATGACCAAGTCTTTCTCCTGCTGCCACATAGTCTGACCCGCATGGTGCAGGCTCCAAGTTTGAGAGTAAAGGAAGGTCCGACTGACGCCGAGCGATACAATCAGGAGCGCCAGCATTTGTCCAAAGAATAATAAGCCCATCACTCCCTTTAAAGGAAACCGCCCCTTGATCAGTTGCATCAGATGAACCCTTTGCAGAGCGATTGAAAAGACAGAAGCAAAGAACAAGGCAATCAAGAAAAGCAGAGCTCCATAGATGGCTAGTCCGCCCACAAGGGTTAGGATGGCTAGTTTGGGAAGCCCAAACAGGTAAAAGATGAGGATGGCTGAGCTACTACCGATTAGCCAACCAAAGAGCAAGTCATGACCGTCTTCCCTCATAGGCCTGAGAAAAATGCTCCACCGACTCTCACCTGAAATCAATCGAATACCAGAAGCTCGTAACCGACCGATATGACCAATCAAAACTAGGGCTCCAAAGGTCAGGAAGAAGATCAGAAGGGCAATCAGCTGAAATCCGTTGCCAAAAATCCGAACAAGAACATCCAGACTAGACGGTTGCATCGGGTGCATATGCGATAGACCAATGGCTGCCAACTTTTCCTGCAACTGACTGAGACGCAAGGAGCCTCCAAAAATAAAATAATTGGTCACAATACTTGGGTTGACAAGGTCTTTCTTCTCTTTTTCACGGATGCCTTCCGGTAGGCTACCCTTTCCGAATAGGACATAAGAGATCTCTGTTGTTCCCTCTCCTCCAACCTCCTCATGCTGCATGGCGATTAGGCTATCTGTCTCATCTGCCAATTCCTGCAAACTTTCTGCAAGGCTTGAAAAGTTAGCTCTTTGTTCCATATCAAGGACTACAACCTTAGGATA
Source organism: Streptococcus suis (assembly GCF_017601095.1). Lineage (GTDB taxonomy): Bacteria > Bacillota > Bacilli > Lactobacillales > Streptococcaceae > Streptococcus > Streptococcus suis_Z. The sequence continues at coordinate 31,233 of NZ_JAGFUX010000006.1, forward strand.
GTAGAAGGAAACATAGGTATCCGCCCAGATAGATACGACCCAGGATAAAAAGCAGGCGACAAGAATATTGGACAGGATGATAAACAATCTTTTCATGGCTACCTCCCTACTTGAATCAGCTTTTTTATTTTATTATATCAAAATACTATATATGTCGCAATAAAATATATAAACCAAAACAAAAAATCTGAGTCTCCTCAGATTTGCTATCCTATAAATACTGGCCCTTGACCACAAAGAAGGTTCCACGGATTTCGCCTGCCAGTTTGGAGCGTTGGCGGGCAAACTTGAATCTTCCTTCAAATTCTTTAGGAATGTCAATCCCGTCTGACAATTTGAAACCGACCGCTCGTTTGCCTCCTTCTTCTAGCGTATAGAGGACATTGACAGCCAAGCCATTGTCATAAAAGACAAATGACCAGAGAATGCCATCTACTTCAAGCTGTGCTACGTTAAGCGGGGTATATGGAAAGTTCATGTTCCGCTCTGCCAAGACCTTCTCGATGAAGGGCAGGATTTCAAGCTTCTCTTCTGGTGTATAGACCACGAACTCCTGCTTGTATTTGTTCCAGAAATAGCGAGCTTCGTTGGCACGTAGACCTGCCAAGACAGCTGCGACTGGACTAGTTTCCAAGCCTGTCGTTTCGACTTCTTTAAAATTTACTGTGTAAGCCATAATTGTCCTTTCAATAAAGAAAGCACCCGAAGGTGCTAGGTATTTATACGTTAAACGCTTCTGTCAATTGTGGTACCACTTGTTTCTTACGGGAAACGGCTCCTGCAAGGAAAGCGTGGTTGTTTTCCAACTTGAAGTTAAAGGCCGCTTCCACCTTATCCATGTTGCTACCAAGCGCAAGGATTTCAGAGTTTGAGTTAACGATGTCTGTAATCATCAAAACAAAGTCAGAGTAGCCATTTGCTGCTGATGCTGCTGTCATAGCTGCTTCGATTTCTGCTTGGCGTTCCAAGACTTCCGCAATATCCACTGTGTTGACTTGGGCTACACGCACGTCATTTCCGTTCAAACCGAAGGTTTTTGCGTCGATGTCGATCAATTCTTCTGCTGACTTGCTAGCAAGATTGGTACCTGCTTTCAAGAGTGCCAAGCCATATTCTTCCAAGTTCACGCCAGCAATTTCAGCCAATTCAGCTGCTACTTGTGGATCTGTTGCATGAGTAGTTGGAGATTTGAGCAAGAGTGTATCTGAAATCAAACCTGATAGAAGTAGTCCAGCTACTTCTTTTGGAGGTGTCACACCATTTTCTTTGAAGGCACGGTAAACGATTGAAGAAGCTGAACCAACCGGCTCCAAACGCATGTACAATGGATTTGCCGTTTCAAAGTTTGCGACACGGTGGTGGTCAATAACAGCAGCTACTTCCACATCCTTGATGTCTGCGATAGACTGTTGGAATTCATTGTGGTCCGTCAAGATGACTTGGCCAACACCTTCTGCCTTAGCAGACTCAACCACGCGCGGTGCAGTAACCCCAAAATAGTCAAGGGCAAAAGCTGTTTCTTCATTTGGCGTTCCAAGTGCAACTGCTTCCGCATCACGACCGAACACTTCACGCTCCAAGTGAGCCCAACCATATGATGATGCAATGGCATCTGTATCAGGATTTTGGTGACCAAAAACTAAAAATTTAGACATGTCTACAACCTCATTTTTTCTAATAATCTCCTACATTTTACCATAAATAGAAAGACTTGTGAACATGGACGGGTCGGGATTTGCCAAACGTTTTCAAAAAGAGTAAGATAGAAGGTAGCAATACAAAAGGAGAATCATATGAAATTTTCAGACTATACCTATGTCCGTCCCGATTATGAAGCCATCAAGGCTCAATTTACTGACCTGACAGACCAGTTGGCTCAGGCAAGTGACTTGGAAACAACTCGTACACTTGTGACAGCCGTTACCAAATTACTCAACTTGGTTGATACCCAGTACAATCTCTGGATGATCCGTCATACTATCGACATGAACGATGAGTTTTACAATGAAGAAACTAAGTTTTGGAACGAATATTCGCCACTTTTTGAAGAATTGACCACCAACTACTACCGTGTCATTGTCCAGACCCCTTACAAGGAAGAGTTGTCAGACATCTTGCCTAAAACCTTCTTCATGCAGGCTGAGAACAAGCTCAAGACCTTCTCATCAGACGTCATTCCATTACTGCAAAAAGAAAATGAATTATCTGATGAGTACAGCAAACTGATTGCGGGTGCAGAGATTGATTTCCAAGGACAGACTTACAACCTGGCACAAATGGGGCCATTTGGTCAATCAACAGACCGTGACATCCGCAAGGCTGCTTCTGCTGCCACAACTGCCTTCTTTGAAAGCAAGGAAGCCGACTTTGACCGTGTTTACGATGAGTTGGTCAAGGTCCGCACGGAAATCGCCCACAAACTTGGCTTCAAGGACTATGTAGAATACGGCTACCTCAAAATGAACCGTTTCGATTACAATCGTGACATGGTCAAGGTTTACCGTGAGGAAATCCTCAAGCATATCGTACCGATTGTGCAAAATCTTCGTGAACGCCAAGCCAATCGCCTGCAAGTACCAAGCCTCAAACACTACGACCTCAATCTTGAGTTCTTAGACGGCAATGCGGTACCACAAGGTGACCCTGACTTTATCGTCAGCCAAGCCCAAGACATGTACCGTGAATTGTCCGCAGAAACAGGCGAGTTCTTCGATTTCATGATTGAGCATGAACTCTTGGACTTGGTCGCAAAACCAGGTAAAAACAGCGGTGGCTACTGTACCTATATTCCTGACTTCAAGAGCCCATTCATCTTCTCTAACTTCAACGGAACCAGCGGTGATATTGATGTCTTGACCCACGAAGCAGGTCACGCTTTCCAAGTCTATCGTTCCCGTTGGATTCAAAGTCCAGAAGTTGTTTGGCCAACCTACGAAACCTGTGAAATCCACTCCATGTCTATGGAATTTATGACCTGGCCATGGATGGACCGTTTCTTCAAGGAACAAGTGGATAAGTATAAATTCACCCACTTGGCAAGTGCCCTTCTCTTCTTGCCTTACGGTGTCTTGGTGGATCACTTCCAGCACGAAGTCTATGAACGCCCAGAGATGACTCCAGCTGAACGCAAGGCGACTTGGAAAAAACTCCAAGACCTCTACTTGCCAGACCGTGATTATTCTGAGTCAGAAGCCCTCAACCGCGGTATCTTCTGGTACCGTCAAGGTCATATCTTTGCTAGTCCGTTCTACTACATCGACTATACCTTGGCCCAAGTTTGTGCCCTCCAATTCTGGAAACGCACGCAGGTGGACCATGATGAGACTGCATGGGCAGACTACATCCGCATCTGTGATTTAGGCGGAACCAAGTCCTTCTTGCAAGTGGTTGAAGCTGCAAACCTCCAATCACCGTTCAAGGAAGGTGCCCTTGAAAGTACAGCCAAGGCTGCTGCTAGCTGGCTAGAAGCCGTTAAGGATGACGAACTATAAAAGACAAAAATCTGAATGAGCTATGAACTCATTCAGATTTTTTTGCTTTAACAAAGTCGATGTACTTATCCCCAAAAACTTCAATTTGCTCCAAAACCAACTTAAATTCCTGACCAATCTCGCTCAGTTCATATTCCACTTTTGGCGGAACCTGTGCATAAACCTTCCGAGTGATTAAACCATCATCTTCCAGCTGACGTAACTGCTTGGTCAAGGTTGCTTGGGAAATCCCTGTCAATCGTCGATGCAATTCATTAAACCGAATGGGACCTTCTTCGATATGATGTAGTAATAAGATACTCCATTTGCCAGATAAGACACACTGAGTGGTCACATAAGGACACTCCGGAACTGTATGGTGTGTGAAAGTCGCCATAATTTCTCCTTTATTTTCCCTTGATACTATATATTACTTCACAAAAAGATAGTGACTATTCAAAAAAATCGTACTTGTTTTATTTTTAGTACCTGTTACAATAATACCATAAACTGCGAGAGCAGGGAAGAAAAAATTGTTAGAGGTATAACATCATGAAAAACATTCTATTTATCGTCGGTTCATTACGTGAAGGTTCATTCAACCACCAAATGGCAAAGCAAGCTGAAAGCATCTTAAAAGGTCAAGCAACTGTATCTTATCTTAACTATAAAGAAATCCCGCTTATGAACCAAGATCTTGAAACACCAGTCTTGCCAGCTGTCCAAGCTGCACGCAATGCGATTATGGCTGCAGATGCTATCTGGATTTTCTCACCGGTTTACAACTTTGCAATCCCTGGGACTGTGAAGAACTTGATTGACTGGCTCAGCCGTTCCCTAGACTTATCAGAAACACGTGGCCCATCTGCACTACAAGACAAAATCGTTACTGTATCATCTGTTGCCAATGCTGGACACGAGCCAATGTTCGCTAGCTACCATGCACTCCTACCATTTGTTCGCATGCAAGTCGTTGGTGAGTTTACAGGTACAACTGTCAATCCAGAAGCATGGGGAACTGGACAGTTGGTATTATCAGAAGAAGCCATCGCCGGTCTGCAAGCGCAAGCTCAAGCTTTGTTAGAAGCTTAGATTCTACAGATCAATAAACATCCTTCTATGACCTTTATCGAGTTGAAGTTGATAAAATTGCAGAACTCTGGGATCTTGTTGTGCCAATCGAGGAAGATTCCAAAGCTGCCAATAGCAATGGTAAATTCTAATCAAAAACCAAGAAAATAAGATGAAAGAAAATTAAAATGAAACTATATTACATTATCGATGCTTATTGTGGTTGGACCTACGGCTTTAACCACATTTTCACAAAATTCATGCAAGACCATCCTGACATAGAAATAGAGGTCATTAACGGAGGCTTGTTTGTCGGAGATAACAAAAAGAAAATGGCTGATTTCCAGCAGGCACAGACCATCAACAAACAAATCGAAAGCTATTACCAAATGTCTTTTGGCGATAACTACAATCAATTGTTTAAGGATAAGGACTTTACCATGGACTCCCTCGGTCCGGCTAGAGCCTACTCAGTCTTGAAAAACTATGTTGAGACACCTAACCATGCTCAGCTAACATTAGACATTCAAGCCTTATTTTTTGAAGAAGGGTTAGATCTCAGTCAAGCAGACAGTTACACCAGCCTAATCGGTAGCTATCAGTTACCCACAAAGGCTATGGAAGAACTATCAAGCATCTTGAATCAACCAGAAAGTCTACACCCTGACTTTATCAAGGCTTATGAAATGGGGGTAACCTCTTTCCCAACCTTGTTACTTGAAAAAGACGGAAACTTCTTTAATCTTATCAATAAAGTTCGCACAGTAGACGATTTGGAAAAAAATTTCCAAGAGGCAGTTGCTCAATAGAAAAGAAAATACCTATGTCAAACAATCAATTATATAAAAATATTTTAGAAGAGACTTATCTAGCTACTGCACAAGGTCGAATAGAAGATTTCAAGAGCCATTTGGCTGCTGATATCTCTTGGACAGAAGCTGCAGGCTTTCCCTATGCTGGTACCTATATTGGTCCAGATGCAGTGATTGAAAACGTCCATGCAAGACTAGGTTCTGAATGGACCAATTATAGTGCCACACCTGTTGATTACGCCTTTTCAGGAAACCGTGTCATGGTTTACGGCTACTACAAGGGAACCTACAAGCTTACTGAGAAATCCTTTCAAGCAGACTTTGTCCATATTTACGATTTTAATGCTGAAAATAGAATTACACACTTTATCCAAATCGTAGATAGCGCATTTGTTGAGAAAGCTATGAGATAAAAATCAATTTTCAAAAGTCTATTCGTCACACATTACTTCACCAAAAGATACTAAGTAACTCGAAAATTCCTATAAATTGTATCCGAAAGCCAGGTATCCCTATGTACAATTCCCAATTTGAGCTGGGCCATGTTGCCCTCAATGTCCGCAATTTAGAACTCCAAAGCCTATTTTACCAGCAGGTATTGGGCCTCCAAGTTCTGACTGAAAACTCTAAACAGATTGACCTAGGAGTTGGAAAAAACATCCTTATTCGACTTATTCAAACAGAGCAGAAAGGTGAAGTTAGCCACAGCTACGGACTCTACCACTTGGCCATTGTTCTACCTAGCCGAGAGGACTTAGGCACCATTTTCCGCCACTTTATCGACAACAAAGTTCCCCTCCAAGGCGCCAGCGACCACGGTTACAGCGAAGCCATTTACCTAGCCGACACCGAAGGCAACGGAATCGAGATTTACCGCGACCTGCCTCAAGACTCTTGGGATGTCCGCCCAGATGGACGAATTATTGGCATCACTGAGCCTATGGATGTAGAAGCGATCTATGCTTTAGGGAAAAAAGCTGGCGCAGCCTATCAGATGCCAGCTGGCAGTCGCATGGGCCATATCCACCTATCCGTCCGGGGCAGCTCCGCTTCTAGTCGATTCTACCAAGACATCCTAGCTGTCGAGGATAAATTCTCGGTCCCATCTGCAGCCTGGCTAGCCTCAGGCGACTACCATCACCACCTGGCTGTCAATGAATGGGGAGGAAAAGAACTGCAGACGCGAACTGAAGGCATGCCAGGACTTGCCTATTATACTGTTATCTACTCTAGCCCAGCAGACTTCGAAGCAACCTTGGAACGCGCCACAGCTGCAAACCTAAACCTTCAAAGACTAGACAATAGCGTAGCCTTTGTTGATCTGGATGGCATTAAAACGAAACTTATTCTTGAATAATACAAAAAATGAAGTAGCTAAAACTTCCTTTTTTTGTTTATTTGATCAACCCAAGGTCGTATTTCATCCCCAAAATCCGTTTGACAGATTGGTCAATCCGTTCCTCTGTAATTGTACCATTCTGCACTTGTTCGATAATATAAGGAATTTGACTGGCATAACTTGAAGACAAAATCATATCTGTCCCAGCTTGAATGGTCTGCAAGGCACCTGTATCTTGATCTACAAATTGGACCAAGCCCTGCATATCAAAATCATCCGTCATGATGACACCCTCAAAACCAAGCTCATTCCGAAGGATATTATTGATTTCTGGTGAAATAGATGATGGAACATCATCAATGGCAGGTACGATATTGTGACTGACCATAATGGAGTCAGCTCCTGCTTCAATACCAGCCTTAAAGGGGAGAAAATCATTGGCCCGTAATTCTTCTAAACTACGATTGTCATAGACCAAATCCGTATGTGAATCAGCATTGTCCCCATAACCCGGAAAGTGCTTCAAGGTCGAAGCAAATTGTTCCTCTTTCAACAATTTGACCAATTGACTAATATAGTCTGAGGTGGTTTTTGCATCCTGACCAATGGTCCGATTGTAGATAAAGGATGATGGATCTGTGGATAAATCTGCAACTGGGAAGAAACCAGCGTAAATCCCTTCTTCTTTTAAAAGACTGGTCTTCTGCTTAGCATCCGACAAAATCGCCTCAATTCCACCAGATTGGTACAATTCCAAGGGTGATGCAAAAGGTGTTTCCAAAAGTTGACTAATCCGAGTCACCAATCCTCCTTCTTCATCAGAGGCAATCAAGAGTGGAACCTTGGATAGAGCTTGATAGCTTGCTATCTCTTCTTTGACTTGGTCTAAAGTCTTACCGGCAAAATCACTGCCAAATAAAATATAGCCTCCAAAATCATAGGTTTCTAACATCTCTGCTTGACCGGCTGCAGGCATACGAGCAAAAATCATCTGACCAACCTTTTCTTCTAGGCTCATTTGACTAATATAGCTGTCGATGACTTGGTCTCGCTTGGAAACCAAAGTTGTAGTGGTTCCTTCAACTTGACCATCTACTGCAGATGTTTCTTGAGTAGATTTCCCCTTATACATCAAACCCAAACCTATGAAAAGTCCTATAAGGAAGAGACAAGCCAAACCTGTCCCTAAGGCAATTAATTTCTTTCTCATCTCCTAATTTCTACCCCTTAATGCGATTCAAATAATCTTGATAGGACTCTGTCTCCATCAGGGCTTTGGCATTTAGAACACGTTCCTTGGTCGGTGGCTTTGTTCCTTCGAGCGGGTAAGGTCTGCCCAGCTCGCGCCACTTGAATTCTCCTAGATTGTGATAAGGTAAAACTTCGAAACGCTCAACATTATTTAGCGTTTTAACAAATTTACCCAATTCAAGCAAATCCTCATCTCGGTCTGTCAAGCCTGGAACCAAGACATGTCGAATCCAAACAGGCTTGCCAATATCCGATAGGTAACGAGCACACTCTAAAATAGTTTTATTACTATGACCTGTAACAATACGATGCTGGTCAGGATTGATTTCCTTGATATCTAAGAGCACCAAGTCTGTTACTGCCATCAAACGATTGTATTTTTCCAAATACCGCTCGGTAGAACGGAAGGTCAGAGCACAGGTATCCAGTGTCGTGTGGATGCCTTTTTCTTTTGCAAGGGTAAAGAGGGCAATCAAAAAGTCAATCTGAATGGTCGCTTCACCACCAGAAACGGTAATGCCCCCCTCCTTGCCCCAAAACATCCGAAAACGCAAGGCTTCATTGAGCACATCTTCTGCGGTTCTCTCTTTGGCTGCAGGATTGACCAAATCCCATGTATCGGGGTTATGGCAATATTGACACCGCATGTGGCAACCTTGCATAAAGACGACAAAACGCACGCCAGGCCCATCAACTGAACCAAAGCTCTCTGTCGAATGTACAAGACCTGTTACTTTTCTGTAATCTACTTCTTCCATGATTCTATCCTCGTCTTCTTTATAAGGTTATTATACCACAATATTGAAAACGCTTATATAGAAACTTTGTAAAAAAATGAACAAAACCAGACCTTCTGATGGACTAGCACGCAAACAATACAGGCAAGTCTAGTTTAAAACAAGCCTAAGGCACCTGTTGATTTTGTTCCAGATCGGTGTAGTTCAATCCTGCTTGCGACTTGGTCAAATAGAGCTAAGTCTCCATCGACTACAACTGGCGAAATAGTCAGCCGTAATCGAGCCACCAAGCCAGTCCGCAATTAAGTTTGAACAAAACGAGAACTTCCCGACACGACAATGTCCCCACAATCTGCTTCCTTGACCCATCGAATCTCTTCCAAACAATCTCCCTGCAACAAACTGGCATTTTTCCAGGTCACTTCTGATAAACGATTCGAACAAACCAGTTTTTCCACTTCTTTAATCCGAGCTACATGCCTACGCTCATGTGCACTCACTTCTGGATTATCCAACAGGTTGGCCAATACTGGCGCATCATTTCATAAGTCGACCTCTCCCATTCCGTATAAGACAAATGTAAAAATACAGTTCATTGGCGCATTCCAATTCCTTCAATTTCGTGATACTCCTCAGAATATCCTTTTTTCCTTAATGAGTAAAGAAAACCAGTTTCTATATTCAGAAACTGGTTGACAGTATTAGTCTTTTACTTTTTCTTCATCATCAACTTCAAGCGGCGTCAACAAAATTTTCAATTTGGTCACACGACCATTCTTCACCTTGTCATTGATCATGACCAGATGGAAGCCGTTGTTATCCAGCTCATGGCTTTCTTTTTCTTCCTGGGTCGGGATAGTCCCCAAACCTGTCAGGTAGAAGCCTGCAATGGTATCCACGTCATCGCTTTCTAACTCCGTACCAAAGTGTTCATTGAAATCGTTCAAGGTCATATTCCCTTGGACAATATAGGTGTGCTCTCCGATTTCACGAACAAAAATTTCTGTCTTATCTGTTTCATCATCGATTTCCCCAACGATTTCTTCCAACAAGTCCTCTAGGGTCACCAAACCAGCCACTCCACCATATTCATCCAGTAAAATGGCCATCTGATTTTGCGTATTACGGAGGGATTTAAGCAAATCATCCACAAAAATCGTTTCTGGAACAAAGAGCGGTTCCTGCATGATTCGACGAATATTGAGGTTTTCAAATCCATTGGCATAAGCTTCTGCTAGCAATTTCTTAGTATGAATCAAGCCGATGACATTATCTTTGTCCCCATCGTAAACAGGAATCCGTGAAAAATTCTGCTTGAGAATCTGAGACATGATGACACTGGTTTCTTCCTCAATATCAATCATAAAGGCATCTGTTCGTGGAACCATAACCTCACGCGCCACCAACTCATCCAGAGAGAAAATTCCCTGAAGCATCTCAATCTCTTCGGCATCGAGAGTCTCTTCACTCTTGGTCAGAATGTACTCAATCTCATCCCGCGTCATCTTATCATCGGCATCATCAAACTCCATCGGAGTAATGCGACTAATCAAGTTGGTTGCAGCAGATAAGAGCCAGACGAAGGGACTGACAATCTTCCCTAGAAAAATAATAATCGGAGCCGATATCACTGCCAGATTTTCCTTCATGTTCATGGCAATACGCTTGGGATATAATTCACCCAGCACAATAGAGACAAAAGTCAACATGGCCAAAGCCAGCCAGTAACCAGCCGTTTGCGCAGTGGTTGAATTGCCCATCCATTGAGCAAAGATAGCTCCCAAATCATTGGCCAAACTCGCCCCTGACAAGATGGAAATAAAGGTTATCCCAACTTGAATGGTCGATAGAAAATTGTTAGGATTTTCTAAAACTGACAGCAGGCGAATGAATTTTTTCTCACCTTCTGCAGCTTTTTGCTCCACCCGTGATCGATTAAGGGAAACAAGGGCCATTTCTGAGGCTGAAAAGAAGGCATTGAGCAAGGTCAATAGGAACAATAATAAAATCTGTAAATGAATGGTCTGACTACCGGGGTCTTCCATGGTCTTCTCCTAAAAAAATGTTATAATGAAACTATTATACCATATCTGCAAAAAAATATGGGAATTTGGACCAGAAATTTGGTCCATTCTAAGAAAAGATGAAGATTGGAGAAACTGATGGTCCTATCGATGAAAAGCCTGTCCTACAAGCGACAAGGAGACTATCTCCTACAGGATATCAACTGGGAATTTAAAAAAGGAGAATGTTGGGCTATTTTAGGGCTAAATGGGGCTGGAAAGTCAACACTGCTGCGCATATTGATGGCAGAGTTTTGGAAGACTTCTGGTGACCTGACTGTTCTTGGAGTGGAGTTTGGCAAGGGTGATATTCCTAGCCTTCGCACTAAGATTGGGGTCGTAGGTTCTTTCCTGGCCGAACGCTTTCCCATTGATTTGACAGCTGAGCAGATTGTCCTGACCGGAAAGTACAAATCCTCCATCCTCTACCGTGAGTATGGACAAGCAGAGCTAGACCAGGCTATTGAAATGCTGAAAACAATCAAGGCTGATCACTTGATTGGTCGGACCTATGCTAGTTTGTCACAAGGCGAGCGCCAACTCCTGCTGATTGCCCGCAGTTTGATGGAAGAGCCTGCTATTTTGATTTTAGACGAAGCAACTGTAGGCTTGGATCTTCTAGCGCGCGAACGCCTGCTCCATCACATCGACCACATCTGCCAGCTCCCAACAGCTCCTGCCATTATCTATGTGACCCATCACGCAGAGGAAATTACTGACAATTTTACCCATGTCCTCCTACTCAAAGATGGCAAGGTCTTGGCCCAGGGACCAAAACAAGACATCTTGACACCTGAACTCCTCAGCGATTTTTATGGCAATCAGGTAGAATTGATTGACTTGGGGGAAGGAAGATTGTTCATTAAGCCCATATTATAAAAAACAAATCCAGCCCTAGTTTGAGCTGGATTTTAATCGTTCCACCATGACCAAAAACGGTGGGGTATTAACTTGGTTGAGTGGTTTATAGAGCATGGCTGTAAAGACAGTCTGATCTAGCTGGCTGATAAAGTCTAAGACTGCATCCTTCTCAACTTCCCCACCCTCGTGACCATAATAAATCATGATAGCCAAGCGACCGCCAACCACCAATCTATCCAGAACTTTCTCAATGGCTTGAAGGGTGGTTGCAGGCAGGGTAATGACTGACTTGTCCGCCGAAGGAAGATAGCCCAGATTGAAAATTGCTGCCTTGCACTCCTCCACATACTGGTCTAGGTTTTCGTGTCCAGTCAAAACCAATTGGGCATTGGTCAAGCCAGCATTTTCTAGTTTTTCAGCCGTTGTGGTCAGGGCTTGTTCCTGAATATCAAAGGCCACAACTTTTCCTGCTCGTTGGGCTAAAAATAGCGTGTCATGGCCATTTCCCATCGTCGCATCGACCGCTAGGTCCTGGTCTGTTAATATCTCATCTAAAAAGGCATGAGCCATGTGTAAAGGTCTAAGCATTTTCACTCCTTAAGCTAATAATCTTACATAATATTCGGTCAAGGTGGCTTCGTCCACCTTTTTGCGTTGCTGCAACCACCAGCTGACCGTCTCCACAAAAGTGGTCACAACAAAATGTACCAGCAAATCCTCTGGAAGATTCCCCTTGTCCTGCATGTAGTCTTCAACCACTTTTGGAAAAATGTCGTGTTTCAGCTCCGCTTCCAGTTCTCTTAGAAAATAGGCATTGCGGGACAATAAAAGGCTGGCAACTCGGTCTTGATTGGTCCGAAAGTGTTTGAAAATATGGGCCAACAAGGTCTTCACATCCGCTTTTTCGCGACCTGTAAATAAATGATGAAAGAGGTCGTGACAAAGTTCTTCTAATAAAGCTTCCTTACTGGTATAGTGGGCATAGAAAGTGGAACGCCCCACATCTGCCAGGTCAATAACATCCTGCACGCGCATGTCATCATAACCTTTATCATTTAATAAGGTCAAAAAAGCCTGAAAAATAGCTCTTTTTGTTTTTGCAATTCGTCTATCCATTTTTCGTACATTTCAAACAATTTGTTCAGAAAAAGACAAACTGTTTCTCTTGTTTCTAGTTTTTCGGCTCATTACAGTACATAATAAACCTATAAACAGTATAACACAGAAAGGGAATCTCATGTCATCTTCTAAAAATACATTTATCGCTTTTCTCCTCAATCTCAGCTTTTCTATCATCGAGTTTATCTTTGGCTGGCTCTTTGGTTCTAGCGCCATCTTAGCAGATGCTGTTCATGATTTGGGTGATGCCCTCGCCATCGGAAGCTCTGCCATCATGCAAACCTATGCCAACAAACCTGCTGACAAGTTCTATCCTTTTGGCTACAAGAGATGGAATATTTTGGCCGCTCTCTTGACTTCTAGCATTCTGATTATCGGCTCCAGCTTGATCCTTGTAGAAAACATTCCCAATCTTTTCCATCCCAACCCTGTCAATCAGGATGGGATGCTGATACTTGGGATTATCGCTGTCATCATCAATTTCTTTGCTTCTCGTATTGTAAAAAATGGCCATAGCCATAATGAATCCATTCTCAGCTTGCACTTTTTAGAGGATATTTTGGGATGGCTGGCGGTCATCCTTGTTTCCATCATTCTTCAATTCACTGATTGGTACTTTCTAGACCCATTACTCTCACTCGGTATTGCTATCTTCATCCTCTCCAAAGCCCTGCCAAAAGCCTGGAATAGTGTCAAGATTCTACTTGAAACAAGTCCGCAAGGAGTAAATCTTGAAGAAGTGAAAGAAATTCTCCTTGCTCTTGAAAATGTTCACGAAATCACTCAACTGAATGTCTGGACCATGGATGGATATGACCATTGTGCGACAGTGACGGTCAAACTAACAAATCCTGCTGTAGCAGACAAGACCAAAGCAAAAATACGGAATTCTCTCATCACCTTTGGCATTGTCCAAAGCACCATCGAAATTTTGTAAAAAAATTTTAAAAAACCGCACATTTTCCCTGCCCAAATACGAATAAATAGGTATGAAGACAATTATCCTATTTTTCCTTGGAGCTTCTATCGGCTCCTTCTTGGGATTGGTCATCGACCGTTTCCCTGAACAATCCATTATCGCCCCATCTAGTCACTGCAATGCCTGCAATCGACGTCTCAAGGCTTGGGATCTAATTCCTATTCTTTCCCAGCTTTCTACAAAATCTAAGTGCCGTTACTGCAAGGCGAAAATTCCTTATTGGTATCTGGGATTGGAATTCTTAGCTGGTCTATTGGTCCTGCTCTGCCATTTTCACATCCTATCCATAGCTGAAACCATTCTTATCTTTGCAGGGCTGGTCTTGACCATTTACGACATCAAGCATCAGGAATATCCCTTCGCTGTCTGGCTACTCTTTACCTTTGTAGCCCTCATTCTCTCCCAGCTCAACTGGCTCTTCTGTGGCTTTTTGGTCCTAGCCTATCTGACTGAAAAATGGCAACTCAATATCGGTTCTGGCGATTTTCTCTATCTGGCAAGTCTGTCACTTTTGTTTGGCTTTAAAGAAATTATCTGGATTATTCAACTTAGTTCCATTTTAGGACTGGCTATCTTTTTCATCTTTAAACCAAAATCCCTACCCTATGTACCTTTTCTATTCCTTGCCAGCCTAATCATCAATATCACTCTCTAAATCGAGCCTAGCTCGATTTTTTTGGTATAATAGAAGGAATAAAGGAGAAAGCTATGACAGTTTTTACAGATGACAGTTTAACCCTGCATACCGATCTTTATCAGATCAATATGATGCAGGTCTATTTTAATCAAAAGATCCACAACAAACATGCCGTGTTTGAAGTCTATTTCCGTTCTCAGCCCTTTAAAAATGGCTATGCCGTCTTTGCTGGTTTGGAGCGTGTGGTAGAATATCTCAATAATCTCAGCTTTAGCCAGACAGATATTGACTATTTGACTGAATTAGGCTATCCAAAGGATTTCCTTGACTATTTGGCAAACCTAGAAATGAACTTGACAGTGCGTTCTGCTAAAGAAGGCGACCTAGTCTATGCCAACGAACCCATTATGCAGATTGAAGGACCACTTGCCCAGTGCCAGTTGATTGAAACAGCTATTCTCAATATCGTCAACTACCAAACCCTGATTGCTACCAAGGCCCGTCGTATCAAGGCAGTCATTGAAGATGAGCCTCTAATGGAATTCGGTACCCGCCGTGCTCAAGAAATGGATGCTGCTATCTGGGGGACTCGAGCAGCCTTTATCGGCGGTGCTTCTGCCACTTCCAATGTTCGAGCTGGCAAAATCTTCGGTATCCCTGTTGCTGGTACCCATGCCCACGCCTTGGTTCAAGCCTATGGCGATGATTACAAGGCTTTCAAGGCCTACGCTGAAACCCATCATGACTGTGTCTTCCTTGTGGATACCTATGATACATTACGAATCGGTGTCCCTGCAGCCATCAAGGTTGCCAAAGAAATGGGAGATAAGATTAACTTCAAAGGGGTTCGGATTGATTCAGGCGATATGGCTTATATTTCCAAGAAAGTTCGTCAGCAATTAGATGATGCAGGTTTTACAGATGCGAAGATTTACGCATCTAATGACCTGGATGAAAATACCATCCTCAACCTCAAAATGCAAAAGGCAAAAATCGATGTCTGGGGAGTTGGTACCAAACTCATCACCGCCTACGACCAACCAGCTCTGGGCGCTGTCTACAAGATTGTATCCATCGAAGATGAAGACGGAAGCATGCGGGATACCATCAAACTGTCTTCTAACGTTGAAAAGGTATCGACACCTGGCAAAAAACAAGTCTGGCGCATCACCTCAAAAGAAAAAGGCAAGTCAGAAGGCGACTATATCACCTTTGCGGATACAGATGTCAGCCAAATGGACAGCATCTATATGTTCCATCCGACCTATACCTACATCAACAAGACTGTTGAAAACTTCGAGGCTCGTCCTCTTCTCATTCCTATTTTTGAAGAGGGCAAACAGGTCTATGACCTTCCAAATTTGACGGAGATTCAGGCCTATGCCAACCAAGAATTTGACAAATTATGGGATGAATACAAACGTGTCCTCAACCCTCAGCTCTATCCAGTTGACCTGGCCCAAGATGTCTGGGATAACAAGATGAACATCATCAATCGCATTCGCAAACAAAGCCAAGCCAAATCCATCTAAGAAAGGTAGCCAATGACCCTACAAAAAACCATTATCAAGGAACTTGGCGTCCAGCCAAGCATTGACCCCAATGAAGAAATCCGTCGCTCCATCGACTTTCTCAAGGACTATCTGAAAAAACATCCCTTTTTGAAAACCTATGTCTTGGGGATTTCAGGTGGACAAGACTCGACCTTGGCTGGTCGTTTGGCTCAGCTGACTATGGAAGAAATGCGGGCGGAAACAGGTGACGATTCTTATCAATTTATCGCTATCCGCCTCCCTTACGGTGTACAAGCTGACGAGTCCGACGCCCAAGCAGCCCTAGCCTTTATTCAACCAGATGTCAGCCTGACCATCAATATCAAGGAAGCTACCGATGCCATGGTGGCTGCCGTCAATGCAAATGGGCTTGCTATGTCTGATTTTAATAAAGGAAATGCAAAAGCCCGCATGCGTATGATTGCCCAATACGCTGTTGCTGGTGAACGTAAGGGGGCTGTTATTGGAACTGACCATGCCGCCGAGAATATTACCGGCTTCTTTACCAAGCACGGTGATGGCGGTGCAGACATCCTGCCCCTCTACCGATTAAACAAACGCCAAGGAAAACAGCTTCTAGCTGAACTGGGGGCAGATGAAAAACTCTACCTCAAAGTTCCTACTGCGGACTTGGAAGAAGACAAGCCAGGCCTGGCGGATGAAGTAGCACTTGGTGTCACCTATAACCAAATCGACGACTATCTTGAAGGCAAAACCATCGACTCTCAAGCCCAAACCATTATCGAAGGATGGTGGAAGAAAACAGCCCACAAACGCCACTTACCAATCACGATTTTTGATGACTTTTGGAAATAATACTCTTCGAAAATCAAAATCAGACCTTGTTGACTTGATTTGATGACTGAGAAGCTCCTGTGGAGGTTTTCAGCCTGTTCCCTTGAAATATAAAAGGAACAGCGTTCTATCTACATCATATCGATACGAACTAGGTTCGCTCTAGCTCCAACCTCCAAAGGTTCCCCGAACCTTTTTGTAGCGAACAGGTTCGCTCTAGCTCCAACCTCCAAAGGTTCCCCGAACCTTTGGAGCTAGTCTGATTTTGATTTTCATTGAGTATAAAAATTAACCCCTGACGATAGGCAAGCGTCAGGGGATTTCTTTTATCTACTCTCCAAATAATCCGCAATCGCTGCGACATCCTTGTCTCCTCGACCGGATACATTGATAATAATGATTTTATCTTTATCTAATTGTGGAGCTAGTATTATAGCTTCAGCAATCGCATGAGACGATTCAATGGCTGGAAGAATTCCTTCTGTACGGCTTAAGGTCAGCAGGGCATTGACAGCTTCATCATCGGTTGCTGCGACATATTGAACTCGACCAGTTTCCTTATAGTGAGCATGCTCTGGACCAACACCTGGATAATCCAAACCTGCTGAAATGGAATAAACAGGTGCTACTCCACCATTCTCATCAAAAAGGGAGATCGTCTTCATACCATCAACCACACCGACTGTTCCTTTCGTCATGGTAGCGGCATGGAGTTTCGTATCAACACCTTTACCAGCAGCTTCTACACCAATCAATTGAATCGACTCATCGGGTAAATATTGAGAAAATGCACCAATGGCATTGGAACCACCACCAACACAAGCAATGACATAGTCTGGCAAACGACCTTCTTTTTCCAGAATTTGACGCCGAGATTCCACACTAATTATTTTTTGAAATTCATGGACAATGGTCGGATAGGGATGAGGACCAACTGCGGATCCTAAAACATAGAAGGCATCCAAATCAGCCATCCAAGCACCGAATGCCGCATCAACAGCCTCTTTCAGGGTCTGAGTGCCATCCGTTACAACATGAACACGCGCCCCCATCATCTCCATTCGGAAAACATTGAGTCGTTGACGCTTAACATCTTCAGCTCCCATATAAACATCACAGCCCAGGCCAAATCGAGCAGCAACAGCTGCAGTAGCGACTCCGTGTTGACCAGCACCAGTTTCGGCAATCACACGGGTTTTACCCATTCGTTTAGCTAAAAGGATTTGTCCCAATACATTATTGAGTTTGTGTGAGCCTAGGTGATTCAAATCTTCCCGTTTAAGGTAAATTTTTGCACCGCCCAGTTCTTTAGTCAGTGATTCTGCAAAATAGAGTGGCGTTTCACGACCAGCATAATCCTTTAAATAGCCTTGATATTCTGCGATAAATGTCGGATCCTTACGATAGGTTTCAAAAGTTTCTTCCAACTGATCCAATAATACCTGAATCTGCTCAGGTACAAAGCTACCACCAAATTGTCCAAAATAACCTTTTTCTGCCATATTCTTTCCTCTTTCTATTTCAACTATTTGAGATTTGTCACTTTACAACATCTTACAATCATTTAAATATTACTACGCCATCGTTTCATCTTGTTTACCTCGTAATGTCTTAACAGACAATGAAAAAGCCCCCGCATATTGAAAAACAATATGCGAGGGCGTCAATGACACGGTACCACCTCACTTATAGGATTTGTCTAGAATCATCCCATATCTCAGCTCCTCAAACAAGGAGTTGCACTGTAAGGTGTGCGGACCGAACTATCATTGTTTTAAGTTCATTTGCGTGACTGTTTTGGCTACTTGCTGTCTGGCAACGAAGCCCACAATCTTATCAGCCCATTTCATAAAACTCCGCCACCCGTTCTCAGCACCACAGGCTCCCTGAAGACTTCTGCTTTACTACTTCTTCTGATTACAGATGATTATACGCCTTCCATCTGTACTTGTCAAGAAATTTGTTGAAATTTTCTAAAAAATCTGAAAACTAGTCTGTGACACTTCTCTGATAGAACCTGCACCACATCCGATAGGCACCATATGCTAGTACACCTCCTAAGGTATTGGTCCATAGATCATCCACTTCAAACACTCGCCCTGCATCAATGAGTATGTCTAGCAATAGCTGAGTGCACTCAATAAACAAGCTCATAAAAAAACTATACCCTATAACTGCTTTAAGGCTCCGCCATTTTTCAAAAAGGAAAAGGAGAAGTAAAACCAGAGGAAAGAGCAGAAAAATATTGGTGATATTCTGCAAGAATATCCAGCCCAAATCTGCTAGGCTATCTACCTTATCCCCGTTGACGATGCTGTTGAAAGGAGTTGGTAAAAGATAGAGACGGCCAATTTGAATAATTCCTGGAGTCGAGAAATCCTTATACTGAGGGTACCAGGCCTGTGGTAGGAAACAGAGTAAAACAATAGCCAGAGCGTAAGCTCCAGCTAAGCTTTTACAAACTTTTCTTCCTAACCTGGTCACATTGCCGTCAGCTTGGAAGAATGTTTTCATGCCTGAATACCTGCCTTGGCTTTTGCTGCGGCGATGCGTGCACGCGCTTTTTCGCGGTCTTTTTTGAGTGTATTGGAACGCAACTGACCACAAGCAGCATCAATATCAGTACCATGTTCCTGACGAACAACACAGTTGACCCCATTTTTCTTCAATACATCAAAGAAAGCCAAGGTCCGCTCTCTAGTTGATCGGCTATACTGATCGTGCTCGCTTACAGGGTTATATGGAATGAGGTTGATATAAGACAATTTACGGATATTCTTGGTCAAATCAGCCAATTCCTGTGCCTGTTCCACTCCATCGTTCACCTCATTAAGCATGATGTACTCAAAGGTCACTCGGCGGTTGGTTACCTTAATATAGTCTTCGATTGCCTCAAACAAGACTTCGATCGGATAACGTCGGTTAATCCTCATGATGCTAGAGCGAAGGTCATTATTTGGTGCATGAAGGGATACTGCCAAGTTAACTTGAACACCCTCGCGGGCAAAATCACGAATCTTTGGCGCCAAACCAGAGGTGGAAACGGTGATGTGACGGGCACCGATTCCCAAACCCTTATCATCATTGACCACACGCAAGAAGGTCATAACATTATCATAGTTGTCAAGTGGCTCACCGATTCCCATGACAACAATATGACTGACACGCTCGTTCTGATTGCGCTCATCCAGGTATTTTTGTACCAACATAATCTGAGCCACAATCTCACCGCTGGTCAAATCCCGTTGCTTTGGAATCAAACCTGAGGCACAGAAGGTACAGCCGATATTACAACCTACCTGAGTGGTTACACAGACTGACAGACCATAATGCTGGTGCATGAGAACTGTTTCAATCAACATACCATCTGGCAATTCAAACAGGTATTTGATAGTTCCGTCCTTGGACTCCTGAACAATCCGTTGTTTGAGGGGATTGACCACAAAGTTTTCTTCTAATTTTTCAATCAATGACTTGGGCAGGTTGGTCATTTCCGCAAAGGTTTGGACACGGGAACGATAGAGCCATTCCCAGATTTGCGTGGCACGGAATTTTTTCTCCCCATGCTCCAAAGCCCAATCGATTAGTCCTTGTCTTGTTAGGCTATAAATGGATGGTTTCATATTGTCTTACTTTTGTCGAATGACAAATCCTCTCTTGGTTTCTTTTGGCTCTTGACTCGGTTTTTGACCTGGTTTATCCGGTTTTCTGTCCGACTTTTTCTTTCGGCCCTGACTCAATTTTTCTTCGTTTCGAATCGTAAAGGCTGCTTTTTGACCTTGTTTTTTGTTTTCTTGTCTCTTCTGCTCTTGTTTTTTGGAGTCCAGTTTCTTTGACCCCTTGGCTACTTGTTGCTTTTGGATTTGAGACTGCTTTCCAGTAGAGTCTTGCTGGCGAGTTCGGTTGCGAGAACGATTGCGTCGACGACGTACAGGTTTGTCTTCTGGTTCGTCCGGCAATTCTTGTGGCATGGGATTTTCTAATATAAAGTAGGCGCAACCGAAGTTACAAAACTCTGTCAAATAATCATCCAAACGACCAATTTTCTGCTCAGAAGCCACCTTGCGGTCATCCTTGTAAAAACCTTTCAAGCGCAGTTGCTCGTTTCCCCAGTCTCCCACGATGTAGTCAAATTTGAGCATGAGCTGGGAGAAGCGTTGTCCAAATGCAGTTTGGTCAAAGGCTTCCTTGTAGTTTTCCACCAAGTCTAATTGAATCTGCTCTGCAACAACCTTGTCTCCCACTCGGGCGAAGCTTGGTCCTGGAAATTTATTGTAATTGTATAATTCTGGAGAAATTTCTTTCTTCATGTTTCCTCCTCAAAAGTATCTTAACCTTTATATTATAACATGAATTTCATAAATCTTTGCCTTTGGCATTGAATTGGAGAATTTTCAGACAATTCTATGCAAAAAAAGAGCGATTATTCGCTCTTAGTTTTTTCTAAATAATCAATGGCATCTTGAACAGTCGTTACTGGAACAAGCTCGATTGACAAACCTTCCTCTTCAACAACTTCCAAGGCCTCCTCATAGTTGGTTTTGGCATTTGGATTTTCCTTCAAAACAGCTTCATCAATAGGATTATTTGGAACAAAGAAGACTGTTGCACCTGACTTGGCTGCAGAAAGTACCTTTTTATCAGCTCCACCGATATCACCGACGGAACCGTCCTGTTCGATGGTTCCTGTACCTGCAATCACACGGCCACTGCGCAAGGTGGGATCTGCCAACTGCGTATAGATAGACAGGGTAAACATCAAACCAGCACTTGGACCACCGATATTTCCTGTCTGGAAATCAATCGGCACATCACTTGTCACTTCCGTATGGTCTACCAAGGAGATTCCAATCCCATTTTTTCCATTTTCCAGCTTGATGATTTGTCCATCAGCTGTTTGTTCGATACCGTTCGACACATAACCTACGGTCACATCTGATCCCAATTCCAAACTGCTGACATAGTCAATCAATTCTGCTGAACTCTCAAAGGTTTTGCCATTAATACTCACAACCGTGTCTGCAATATTGAGAATCCCTTGGAAGGTCGAATCCTCTGCCAAACCGAGGACATAAACACCAAAGAAGTCCATAGTAACTTCTTTCCCTGCCAAGGTCAAACCTTGATACTTGGCCAAGTTTTGAGAGGTTTCCATATAAAACTGTGCAATGCGATAGTATTCTTCACTATCTGCTCCACCTGTCATTTCTTGCTCAGATTGGATATCAGAGTGACTATCAAATGCTGCAAATAAGAGTTTGATAGCCGTAGCCTGTTGGACGGTCACATAGGTAAAGTTATAGGAGCCATCCTCCTGATCAACTTCCCCATTAACCTGAAGGACAGACCGAACATCCATTGCCCCTCCAGGACTCTCGATATAGTAGGGAAGGGGAAAAAACATGGCAAACCAAATCAACAAGGTTCCCAAGACGATGGAAGTGATTAGCACCCACTTCCTATTTACACTTTTATTTTTCATTTTGAATCTAACTCCTGACTAACTCTCAAGGGGACATAAGGACCAATGTCCTGACCAAACTGTACTAATTCCCGCACTTGACTCGAAGAAACAAATTTTAACTCTGGCTTAGCAATCAGATAGATGGTCTCCAAATCTGGTGCCAGCTGGCGATTATAGAAATCAAAACTAGACTCGTATTCCAAGTCTGTCGCATTTCGCAAACCCCTCACTAGGTGCGTCACTCCAAGACGATGCGCCACATCTACCACCAATTCATTTTTAGCAAGAAAGGCTTCTACCTTGTCCTCTGCTGCAAACAAATCCTCCAAAACAGCCAAACGCTGCTCTGGACTAAGCAAGCCATTCTTGTTGGGATTGGTAAAGATTCCGACATATAGCTTATCAAACAGGCCACTAGCCCGCTCTATCAGGTCCATATGACCCTTGGTAATGGGGTCAAAAGACCCTGTAAACAATCCAATCTTATCTGACATATACTGTTACCTTACTGATTCCGTAGATTTTTTCCTTCCAGATGCCCAGCTCTGCTATTTCCTCCGGAAGAAAGACCGCCTTATCTGTCTCGCAGACCACCATGACGTTTTGGGACAAAAGCTGACGCTGGCACAGCTCGGTAATGTCTGCTACGATGGCCTCTGCTGCATAGGGAGGATCCAAAAAGACCAGGTCGAAGGAACCGCTCAAGTGAGCCAGGGCCTGCTTGGCTTCCATAGCCATGAGCTGAAACTTATTGTCCTCCTTGGTCATGCGAATATTGTCGCGGATAATGGCTTGCGCTCTCCGATCCCGCTCAACCAGAACTGCCGACTCCATGCCGCGAGAAACAGCCTCGATAGACAGACCACCACTGCCTGCGTAGAGATCTAAAACCCGCCCACCGTCAAAATAGGGACCAATCATATTGAACATAGCACCACGCACCTTGTCCGATGTGGGTCTGGTTGTCTTTCCTTCTAAGGTTTTTAAGGGCCTACCGCCATAGTTTCCTGACACAATTCTCATAAAGTCTATTATAGCAAAAATTTGATTAATGTGAGGAAATTGCTCCATTATAGAAAAAAACGATAGCCCTCAAGCTATCGTTTACTTTTTATTATCAGTCCCAAAATCCACTATGGCTGTTCTGTTTCTGCTGCTGGAGCTTCTGGTGTTACTTCAGCTACGGGTTCTGTCGGTGCAACTGGCTGTGCCTCCGCTTCTGCTGCAGGAGTACTTGGCTGGCTCACTTCTGTACTTGGAGCAGTTGCTGTTTCAGCAGGTGGAGTGGTTTGAACCGCAGGTGGGTTACTGGACGTAGAGCTACTGGTTGTAGAACTGCTTGTAACTGAAGTAGAGCTAGATGCTTTACTTGTCGACGCTGTCGTCCGACTGGAAGAATTGACACTAGTCCGTGCTCCAGTTACTTGACTCGGTGTCACAACCTGACTGGACTGGACCGCTTGTTCCTCTGACGAACTTGATGCAGTTGTGCTTTCAGTTTTGTCTTCCTTGGCTTTCTTTTCCTCAGCATATTTTTTCTCTGCCTCAGCCTTAGTTGCTTCTGCCTTTAATTTTGCTTGTTGGAGGGCGGTTGCTTCCTTGGCCATTTCTTGTTTGACCTTGTCTATCCGGTCTTGGAGGGCTGTTTTTTTTGCCTGATCCTCCACCTTTTCAACAGCTGTTTGTGAAGCCTTGAGATTGGTTTCTGAATGACTTGCTTCCAGTTTTTTCACAGCAGCTTCTGCCAACTGCAAGGCAGACTGCACTGGACTGGTCTGGCTTGAAACCTGGGCGGTTGCTCTGCCATCTTCCCTTGTTTCAAGAGTATAAATCAAGAGACCAAATCCCAATAACAAGCCAAAGGTACTGGCAAGTAAAAAGAGTTTGACAACCGGTAAGTTTTTTTTAATTTTTCCCTTCTTCTTCATGTTAACACCACTCTTATCTATTTTTAACACAAACTACTGAAAATTGTAATTACTTAGCAACTTTTGTTTTACCATTCCAGCCATTTAAACCATAGCGGAGAATGAAAATATTGGAAAAGCCTTGTTTTTTCAAATGCAGGGCTGCAGGTGTTACCAATTGACCACGATCATTTTCATAAATCAAAATTGGTTTGTCCTTCCGTAAGGCTGCAGTGCTTTGGCGCAATTGTTGGTAAGGAATATTGCGGGCACCCAAGATGTGTTTTTTCCGAAATTCACCTGGTTCGCGTAGGTCAATCAGCTGACCACCTTGGATTTTTTCAGCAAATTCGCCATTGTCAATGACCGTAGCTGCCTGGCGCAAACGCCAATAGTTGAAGCCCATCCAGCCTCCCAAAATCACAACAAATACTAGCAATGTCCACACTGTTTCCATTACAATTTCTCCTTACTTTTCTCATACTCAACTTCTAAACGGTGCTCTCGTCGCAAGACCATTTCGGCCTCCATGTAATCCAGCCTGTCTAAGACTCCTGCCTGATAGACCCGATTGAGCTCAATCTGCATCATCTCAATGTCATAGAGGCGGTTGCCCATATAGACAATAATTCCGAATCGCTTCAGCAACTGCTGTACATCGTAAAGCCTTTTCATAAGTAGAGTGTAGCAAATTTTCAAGACTTTTTCAAGGGGTTTAATATATGTAATTTTTTTAACAATACATTTTTCGTTTGTTTCTCAAGATTAGCACGTATTTACACATTTTCAACATCAAAAAACCATCTCAAGATAGCTGAGATGGCAATCATAGACCATTTCATAACCAACCCTTTTCCTGTGCCACCTTAACAGCGGCGGTGCGGTTTTCAGCACCCAGCTTGGACAGGATAGAGGTCATGTAGTTGCGGACTGTCCCGTCAGACAGGTGGAGCTGGCAGGCGATTTCCTTATTGGACAGACCCTCTGCCACCAGCTTGAGTAGTTGACTTTCCAAGTTGGTTAAGGGACTGCGTTGGGTTAGGAGAATGTCCATTAACTCTGGTGAATATTCCTTCCGCCCCGCCAAGACCGTTTCAATGGTCCGCATGAGGTCTGCAATGGAGCGTTCCTTGAGCACATAGGCATCCACATCTGCCTTTACCGCCCGCTCGAAATAGCCCGGTCGCTTGAAGGTGGTCATGATGACAACCTTGACAGGCAAGGCTTGCCCCCGCACCCATTCCAAGACATCTAAGCCCGACTTTTCAGGCATTTCTATATCTAGTAGCACCACATCTACTGGCTCTTTTTCCAAAAGAGCAATGGCCTGACTGCCGTTTTCTGCTTGTAAAACAGCCTCAACCGCATTTTGAAAGCCCAAGAGCTGACAGAGGGCGTCCCGCAGCATTGCTTGGTCTTCTGCGACTAAGATTCTCATTCTACCACCTCCTCAAACGGAATTCGGATGGACAGGCGGGTAGGCTTTGCCAGAGAAAGAAATTCCAAGCTCCCTTTCACCGTTACCAACCTGTCCTTTATGGTATGCAATTCCTGACCAGTCAACTGGGCAAAGCCCACACCGTTGTCTTCGTAGTATACAACCAATTCTTGCTGGTCTTTTTCAAACATCAAACGACATTTGCTAGCCTGGCTGTGCTTGAGCAGGTTATTGCCCAACTCTCTCAGCACCATAGCCAGCTTGTTCTGGACGGGCAAGCTGAGCTGCTCTGCTATTTCCCCGCCCAAGACAACTAAGTCCACTCCTGCCAAGTCCAACATCTGCTGTAAAATCTGGAGTTCCTCTGCCACGGTGTGCTGCTTGAGGGACTGGACAATCTGGCGGACCTCCTGCATGGAGTCCTTGGCCAAGGTCTGAAGGGCTGCCACCTCCTTCTTGGCCTGGTCAATCTGGTCGTGGTCTAAAAGTGTCTGGACCAGCTCGGCCTTGACAGACAGCATGGCAAAGACATGACCCAGTGTGTCGTGCAAGTCCTGACCGATACGGTTGCGTTCATTCTCAGCCAGCAGGAGATTGATGGACGCATTCTGCTCCTGTAGACGTTGCTGAAGGGCTTCCCGCTTGATCTCAATCCAGCTGAAAATCAGCAAGGCCAAGCCGAAAAAGTGAATGATGAGGGCAAAGGCTCTCATCTCAAAAGAAACTGGACCAAACAAAGCCCATAGAATAATAACCAGCAACAAAAGCCCGTAGGACACCGTCCGATAGGTCGGTCGATTCTCTTTATAATACCAGCCCAGCATATTGGACAGGTTGAAGATAAAGAGAGAGAATTGCAGATTGCCCCAAAAACTCATGACGGCGATATAGCCAATCAGGTAAAACCAACCCAGCATGGAATAGAGCTTGTGGTCGGTGTAAAAGAGGGAGCAATAGACCAAGGCAAAGAGAATAGTCGCTAGGACAACTGCCGTAGGATTGGGACTATACTGGGCATAGTAAAAGGGAAAATAGAGAAAGACCATGCCCACGAAGAACATGAGTGGTACCTTTCTTTTTTCAAATATCATCTGTCACCTCACTGCTGCTCCGATTTTCTATTCAGTATCAGAGCAATTCCTAAGAAAATTATCGCATAGCCTAGGACAATTAGCAAGGATTTCCAGAGAAAATCTCCCTCTTGTGCATAGGTGGTCACCAGCTGGTTGACATGGTAGCTGGGCATGAGTTTACATATCCGTTGCACCCAGTCTGGAAAGAGGGAAACAGGCATCCAAGAACCACCCATGATAGCCAGAACAAAGTAGAGCAAGTTTGCCACCACCGACATGGTTTGTTCCGACTGAATTTGCACCAAAAGCAAGCCAATAGCTAGAAATACGATAGAGGTTACTAAAAGTAAGAGAGCCGAAATTACCCATTCCTGAGCAGTCATCTCTACTCCCTTGACCAAGCCACCCACCGCAAAGACAATGACATTGGAAGATACAAAGCAGAGCAAGACCCGCACCAGTTTGGACAGGTAGTATTGCCAGAGCGGCAGGGGCGAATGCTGGATAAAGGTCAACCAGCTATTTTTCCTGTCCTCTGCCAGCATCATGGGAAAGGTGAAAAGGGCAAAGCCCGACATGGAAAAACCTGTCATAGTCAGCATGTAGGACTGGATAAAGGCCTTTTGCATGGCTGCATCGTCAAACTGGAGCGTTGATGAGAAAATCAGGAAAAAGATGACAGGCATGCCGATAGATAGGAGAAAAACTCCCAAACTCCTAGATAATTTTAAAGCCTCTACTTGAACCAATGCTTTCATGATTCTTCCTCCCTCGTCTTGTCAAATAGGCTATTGAGCAGGGTTTTGTTCTGAACCTCTAGATCCGAAATCCGACAACCTGCCTCCTGCAAGCTAGCCCAAACCCGCTCAATGTCTCGGGTCTTGAAGCTGACCGTGTCTTGTTTATAGCTGATTTCATTGATTTCAGCCAAGCTCTCCACCGCCGCCGCAAAGGCAATCGGCAAAGTCACTTCTTTTTCTTGCTCCTCACTCCGCATGGCAAATGGCGTGGTATCTCTTAGTAACCTCCCCTGGTGCAAGACCAAAATCCGCTCCGCCGTATGCTCCACTTCCTCGATGTAGTGGCTGGTATAAAAAATAGTCACACCCTGAGCCTTAAGTTCATGGACAATCTCCCAAAAACGCTGACGGGTCGAAGTATCCATGCCCGCCGTCGGCTCGTCCAAGAAAAGCAACTTGGGCTTGCCAATCAGACAGATGACGAAAGCCAAGAGTCGCTTCTGACCACCCGATAGCTTGCCTGCCAGCTGATTTTTTTGTTCTGGGGAAAAGCGGAGCAGGCTGTCGATTTCCACATCTGTCAGACTGGCCTTGTAGATAGCTTGGAAAAAGCGGAGCAATTCCTTGACCTTCAGGTCTGTAGGAATGGCATTTTCTTGTGGTAAGACTGCTACCTTTTCCTTATTCGACTGAGCCTGCGGAGCCAGACCGTCCAACAAAACCTGGCCTTTCGTCGCCCTCCTATCCCCCAACAAACAAGACATGAGGGTCGTCTTTCCAGCCCCGTTTGGACCAATTAAAGCCACACATTCTCCTGACTTGATTTCAAAGGAAATGTTGGACAAAATCGTCCGTCCTTTGATGATTTTTTCTAGCGCTCGTACTTCTATCATCTTTCTACCTCCTACTTCTTGAACATCTTACATAGACAGTATATCTCGAAAATGAAGCCCGAACTAGAAGGCTTTGTCATTAACTCATGTGACAAATGTCATATATAAAAAAGAGCTCGTTTAGTTCGAGCTCTTTATGACATTGATGATAATTTTTTGAAGAAGAGAAAATAATCTTGGTTAAAAGATAGACCTGAAACTTGACCATCTCCAGTTTCTAGTATTTTCCAACTTCCATCTTCTAACCCCGCAAAATCAACAGTATAAAATTGGCTAGGTAAATCCTTGTACCGGTTGATTAAATCTTCGGGCGGGCTAGCGGTTGGACTAGTCTGGTGACTATTTTGGCTAATGGATAAAATGGTTTGATTATAGAAAAATACTCTATACTCATTCGTTTGATCGCCATAATACTTCAAAGGCAGAATCTCTTTTAGACAAAGCCCTCCTGTGAACAAGTTACCTCTGAGATGATAGAAAGTATCAAATAATTGTTCCAATTCTTCCTGACTGATTTCCGAAGAAATTTTAGACGGAATTTGCGAACCTTTTACAGATTTTACATAATCTTTAATCATAAACTCTCTAAAGTGCTTACGAATTTCACTAATTACTGGTTTCCGATTTGCTGGATAGATTAAAGTAGAAGCCGTATCTTGCTCAATTAAAGGATAAACTTTAGGAAATAAATGAAGCGCCTCATACTCTTTTGGTTGTGTTACTAAATCCAATCCATTCTCAGCCAATTGTTCGAAGAAACTTCGATAGTCTTCTGGTTTCATCATCCAGCCTCTATAAATGCACATTTGACGTTTTTCCAACTTCTTGGATAGCTTTAACTTTCCATCCTCAAACCAGGATAAATTATCAAATAGTAAAATTTCGAAATATTCTTTAGCAGCTTCATACTCAGCTTGTAATCCCTCATCAACTTGATTCTTCTGAAAAACATCAGAAGGAAACAAAAGTACTGGTTTCATATTTTTACTCACAATTCCACACAATTTCGACTTCTTTGCTGAGACGCTCTTCTGGTTGTGAGAGTTCTGTGAACGATACCTTTGGACTAGAACTAAATTCCTGTTCGCATTCCATCCAATCAATCCTTTCCAATGGCTCTGAAGAATGCCAAGAATTGTTTTTGACTTCTCTAATTCCTTTCAGAGTTTGGTTAGAATATTGAGCAATTTTTTCCGCTTTTAGCTTGGAATCCAATACTGCCTTTTCTAACAACCTCTCCTCAATTGCCTGAGGATTGCTATAGTAGTAACCAACCATGTATTCTGGATAATAGTCCGATGTCGCCAATAACTGAACAATTCTGTCACACAATTCTAAATTTAATGGAACAGCTATTGAAAAACTTCTTCTGCACTCTCCAACTTCATCATCTAAAAAATTCTGGAAATCAATTTCTTCTTCATGTAAGCGAACGGCCTGCAAATCTCCAAGTAATGTCTTTAAGTCAGCTAATAGCTGCTCTGTATTTTCTCGCAGAACAGCAATTGCTCGTTTAGGACTGTTTTCACGACTATTAATGGTAATCCGAATTTTCATCAAATCCATTTCTACATACTCTATCGCTTTTCCAGTTACAACTATTTTTCCCATTTTTTTTACTCCTTATTTACTCAAATCCAAAAATTCATGTCTAGCAAAGAATGCCTTTGTTAATTCTCTCCATCTTCTTTCGAAAAAGATAGCAGCCTTCAAGGGATTTAGTCCATAATTTCCAACTGCATAGCCATCATTAATTTCAACTATGAGCGTCCGTCCATCTTCGGTCACACCGATGTCCATGACATAGGCAACCGGCGCATTCTGCCAACTAGCAATGGATTGATCAATGATTGTAGCATCGTAGTGATAATGATAGTCCCCTTTATAGGGACGGACATCTAAGACTTGACCTTCAAGAACAAAAACACGCCATTCTCTTTTAAAATCAACTGCCTGACTAATCCAAATTGGATAATCAAACGGCAAACCAATCTCTATTAGATCACTCGTTGAACGAACAACTCTACCAGTAAATTTTTTACTTCCTATCCTTGGTTTTATGAAAACGCCCCAATTTTCCGGATGGTGTACTATTTCCCCCAACTTTCCCTCTCGAATCCACCGCCCATAAAATGAAGACAATTCATTCGGATAGTCCAACTCAGAAACTTCAATCCCCATTTTCTCTAGAAACCATCTCGTTTCATAGATATAATCGATGAGAATATCCTCCTTGTAGAGACGATTAATTTCAGAAGTTTCTTTAAATAAGCGCACCTCTTCACCCCTCATATGATAACCTACTTGTGCATTGAATTTATTCATAGAGGTCTCCTCTAAAAATGTTCCCTCTCGAATATAAACAACCATTTTCTACCTCCATTCAAACACTAGTGCAACACTTTTCGCAAAAAATAGATAGGGATGACTCCCTATTTTTGTAAACTTCCCATGATATCGTCAAAAGTATCAACTGTATTTAATAGCAGTTCGACAATTTGTGACTTCGTAAGACGCAAACCTCTTCGATCCCTTGCATCTTCAATTAAATGCTCCAAATGTTCTAAATTCTTATCATCCAAGCTAATCATGATACGGTTTTTATCTGTTGCCATAGTATCCAGTCTATATTTTTTTCTTTATTTTATCACAAGTGTTACACCTGTGCAAGACATTTTTTAACATTTTTATTGATTTTTTCTTCTTCAAGCAAATCGCTTGCCTTTTTCAGCATATTACTTTAGTATAGATATATCAACATGTTCTACTAGGTAGGATGACTCGGTGGCTATCCACCCTTGACTCAGTGAAAAGAGGTTTCTTATGTCAGAAGATAAATTGAATGCAAAACTTGACCAGTTGACAGGTTCTGTCAAAGAAGGTTTTGGAAAACTAACAGGCGATAAAGGTCTTGAAGTCGAAGGACTTGTGGAAAAAGGCCTAGGCAAGGCTAAAGAATTAGTCGAAGATGCCAAAGATGGCATTGAAGGTGCTGTTGACGGCATCAAAAAAGCTTTCGATAAGGAATAAGCACAAGGTTATGGAAAAAGCCTTGTGTCACTGAACCACACCCCAAAAGGTAGATAGAAAAATCTAACTTCTGGGGTGTTATTTTTGTTCAGTCAAAATCTATTTCGCTCACTATTTAATCATGATATATTCGCGTCAAGGCATGATCACTTTCAACTTGCTACACTCTTCATTAGTATCTTGCTTTACATGGGTTTTCCACCCTGTCTAATTGCAAATTCATTCGACTATCGTCTATGCAGCAAAAAAAGAGTCCTACTGGACCCTTCATCTATTTACAATTTCGGAGCTTGTCCTAGTTCTGCCTGCAACATCCAAATATGTTTTTCAATACTAGCCTTAGCCACATTGAAAATGTCGTTGGTTACGCTGTCACCTTCTTCGTCACTGACATCAAATCCCTTTTGGAAAAGAGCAGCCAGATAGCGGAACACCTCTACCACACGCGCCAATTGCTCTTCAATCGTTTTATTGTAGTCACCAGGAACTTCCTTGAGCTGGCTATTTTCACTAAATTCATTAAGAGTAGAAAATGGTGCCCCACCTAAGGTGATTAAACGTTCACTCATCTCATCCAAATAGCCATCAATTTCTTCCATATATTCATCCATCTTTGGATGCCAAATCATAAAGCCACGACCACGCATATACCAATGGACTTGATGGAGGATAGAATGGGCTACTGATAGATCTGCTACTGCTTGATTCAAAACAGCCTTAGAATCAGCCAATGATTGACGTGGGCTGAAGGAAGCAATTTCTGCTGGTGTTTGGAAATACTTTTGTTTCATAGTGTTCACCTTTTTGTTTTTATTTATAACTATTATAAATAAAAACATCATAAAAATCAAGAAATATACCTTATATTAGAAAAGTTCTAATTTTGTAACATATCTAAGAGAGTTACACCACATAAATGATATAATAAAAGAAAAAAGGAGTTCTATATGAAAAAAATTGTCTTTGTTTGCTTAGGTAATATCTGCCGTAGCCCCATGGCAGAATTTGTCATGAAATCAATTACAGACCAGCATTACATCGAAAGTCGTGCTACATCTTCTTGGGAACATGGCAACCCGATTCATGCTGGGACTCAGACTATTTTCAAGAATCACCAGATTCCCTACGATCGTCATAAAACTTCTCAACAAATTTCAGCAAGTGATTTTGAAGTATTTGACTACATTATCGCTATGGATGACAAAAATCTACGAGATTTACGAGGAATGGCACCTGCCCAATTCAGAGACAAGATTGTACCATTTGCTAGCCAACCGATTCCAGACCCTTGGTACACAGGAGACTTTAATCAGACCTATCAATTGATTACCCAAGGCTGCCGTGACTGGCAGGAAAAACTGTCAAAATAGTTTGTAATAATTTTGTAATATTTTTAAAAAAATGCTACACTTAGTATGTAGCAATTTTTTGTAAAGGAACGAGAATATGGATCGTATGAGTCAAATCGGTCAACGTTTGTTAGACCTCAAACACTACCTCACCCGTCGAAATATTGAACTAGCTGCAGTTGTACTCATTCTCATCTGTGCACTGTCAGTTTTCACCAGTCGCATACCTTCTGACGGCGCACTCAAGCTAAACAATGGCAGTTTAATCTACTCTGGTCAAGTCGTAGCTGGAAAAATGAATGGTTTTGGAAAATTATCCTATAAAAACGGCGACACCTATTCTGGCGAATTTAAAAATGGTGTCTTTAGTGGTCAAGGAACTTATACTGCTGCAGCCGGTTGGACCTATGAGGGGCAGTTTAAAAACGGCGTTGCAGATGGAAAAGGAAAATTGACAACGGAAACCAATGCGGTTTACGAAGGAACATTCAAACAGGGGATCTATCAAAATGCGAATTAAATGGTTATCACTTATACGAACAATCGGTTTTCTCCTGGTACTCTTGTACCACTTCTTTAAACAGATTTTTCCTGGTGGTTTTATCGGGGTCGACCTTTTTTTCACTCTCTCAGGATTTTTAACAACCGCCCTACTGATTGATGAATTCCAAGCCAAGGGGAAAATTGATTTGTTCGGATTTTTCCACAGACGTTTCTATCGCATTTTCCCACCGCTTGTGCTGATGATTCTCCTCACACTTCCCTTAGCCTTATTGGTCCGAAATGATTTCATCTCTTCAGTTGGTTTGCAGGTCTCGGCTGCACTCGGATTCATGACCAACTTCTTTGAAATCTTGGCTGGTGGTAGTTACGAAAACCAATTCAGTCCTCACTTGTTTGTCCATACATGGACTCTGGCTATTGAGGTGCAATTTTATTTGATTTGGGTTCTTGCTGTTTTTGGAATGACCAAAATTTCAAAATCAAGCGGTCAATTACGAGGAACTATTTTCCTGACATCCAGTGCCCTCTTCCTCCTGAGTTTCCTGGGCATGTTCATTTCAAGCTTTTTTGTTAGCAACTTTTCAAGCATTTATTATTCAACCTTTACCCATATCTTCCCCTTCTTTTTGGGAAGCATCCTAGCGACCATGACTGGCGTTAAAAATACAACTCGAGCCTTTGAAAAAATGGTTGAAAAACTGGATGTACGTAAGACAATCGCTCTCTTTGCTGGGGGCTTGGTGATGGAAATACTCCTTCTTTTCTTCTTGAAGTTTGACAGTATTTTGACCTATACTATCGGTTTCCTCTTATCCAGTCTAGCAACAGCAAGTATGATTTATGCTGCTCGTGTCTTACATGAAAAAGCGCCAAATGTGGAAGAACCAGCTCTCCTTGGCTACTTCTCTTCCATTTCTTATGGTATCTACCTATTCCACTGGCCTTTGTTCGTCATCTTCTCTCAACTCTTCCAGCTGGCCATTTCAGTCCCTCTGACTCTGGTCTTCTCCATTATCTTCGCTAGCCTTTCCTTCTATGTGATTGAGCCAAATCTACAAGGAAAGAAAGGAAACCTGTTGGGCTTAGATATCGACTTTGCAAGCTATTCAAAATGGCTTTATTCACTGGCTGGGCTCCTAACTCTTGCCTGCCTTGGAATCAGCCTCTTTGCTCCAAAACTTGGTGGATTTGAAAAAGAGTCTCTTGCTAGCAATCTCGTTCAGGCTCAGACACAAATGGCTACCACACGTGCTGCCGCTGAAAATGCCCAGGCTACCAACTATAATGTCCAGACCGGGGTAACCATCTTTGGCGATTCTGTCACTGTTCGAGCAAGTACAGCCATTCAAGAAGTCCTTTCCGATGCAGTCATTGACGGTACAGTTAGCCGCCACCTAACAGAAGCGAAAAACCTCATTGAACTTTATAAGAAAAACAATACCCTTAAAGAGACAGTCATTATCTCTCTGGGAACCAATACCAGCGATAATTATCAAGAACTCTTAGATGATTTAGTTGCAAACTTTCCCAAAGGTCACCGCCTGATTTTCGTAACACCATACGACGGAAATTTTTCACAGGACACTTCCTTGGCCTACCAAACTGGTAAATATGAAAAAGAACTGGCAAAAGAAAATGACTTTATTTCCATTGCAGATTGGTATCAAGTCGCCGTTGCAAATCCTGCTATTTGGGTAGGTAGCGACCTGGTTCACTTCAACCTCGAAACCAACGGTGCAGAGCTCTTTGCAACAACCATTCAAGATGCTGTTGACGCAGCTGCAGATGGCCCTGTTAAAGAATAGACCGTCAAACGCGACTGACAGAGCCTCATCATTTCGCAAAAATAGCCTACCATTCCAAAAGATAGAATGCCCAGGGATTAACATTTTTAGTAAGTTAATCCCTGGGCATTTTTTCGATATGTCCTCTATCCTAATCCCGATTGTCTCATAAAGAGTAAACCCTGGTCTTTCAGTACAAGTCAATACTCTATAGGCAAGTAAGAAAAAATACGACCAAACAAAATAAATGTTCATCCACAAGTTCTCAGATTTCACCTTATCGGGACAAAAATAGACTAGTACCAAACTTGAATGGTGTGAACTGAGCTCTGACTCTTACTTTAAAATATCCCACAAATTGTGAGAAGAAGCTGTCATTCTACTAGAATATTCACATAAGCTCCCCTATCTTGCCCAGTATCTGCTCACTATCCCAGAGTCAAAAGGATTCATTTTATTATTACTTTTATAAATGACTAAACTATGCTATAATATAGTATAATATAACAAGAGTTACTGGAGGTAGCTTCATGTTCCGTAATAAAAAAATGTTTCACATAAACTCAAACTTTTCGCGTTCCCTCTCCAGAAAAACTGGAGAAAAGCTAATCTTCCTAGCTATTCTCTGTTGTGCCGCTACAGTATTCTATCATCGCATACCTTCTCAGCAAACCCTTCATTTTGATGATGGTGCCATTTCTTACAAAGGCTATGTTCTCTCCAATAAAATGTCTGGAGTGGGAAGTTTAACATTTGAAAACGGTGACCGTTATGAAGGGGAGTTTAAAAATGGGATATTCCATGGCAAAGGAACCTTTACCGCAGCTTCAGGCTGGACTTATATAGGGAATTTTGAGAATGGACTAGCTCACGGACAGGGAAAATTAACAACCGAGTCAAAAACAGTATATGAAGGAACATTCAAACAGGGGATCTACCAACATGAGAATTAAATGGCTATCAATTATCCGCGTTATCGGCCTGATATTTGTATTACTTTATCACTTCTTTATCAAATATTTTCCGGGTGGCTTCTTAGGGGTTGATTTATTTTTTACTCTATCAGGCTACCTTACAACAGCTATTTTTATAGATGAATACGGCAAAAAAAATAGCATCAATCTCCACCATTTTTCGACTAGGAGACTCTACCGTATTCTCCCACCGCTCGTCCTATGTCTTATCATCACTACTCCACTAGCTCTCTTCATCAGAGATGACTTTCTCGCTAGAATTGGCCAACAAATTACTGCAGCCCTCGGCTTCATGACAAACATATATGAAATATTGGCTGGTGGTGGCTACGAAAACCAATTCACCCCTCATCTCTTTCTACATACATGGAGCCTAGCCCTAGAGGTCCATTACTATGTACTGTGGGGAATAATCGTTTGGATACTTTCTCGTATCGCGAAAACAATCGGACAGCTACGAGGGTTGATTTTTTTGACTGCTGGTACCCTTTTCCTCCTCACATTTCTTACCATGTCCATCACTAGTTTCTTTGTGACCAGTTATTCAACCATTTATTTTGCAACGTGGACCCATATTTTTCCCTTCTTCCTAGGGAGCCTACTTGCTCCTATTGCTGGTATGCATTGCACAACAGTCGCTTTTCAACGTATCTGTCAGAATTGGACCTTCCCTAAAGCTATCCGACTTTTTGCAGTAGGTCTATCAGTTGAATTACTTCTTCTGTTTACCTTTAAATTTGATAGTATATGGACCTATCTTTTTGGTTTCCTGCTCTCTAGTATCGCTACTCTCATCATGATTTATGCCGCTAGGATACTACACGAAAAAACACCTACTATTCAAGAACCAGCCTTTCTATCCTATCTAGCAAATATTTCCTACAACCTGTACCTCTTCCATTGGCCTCTCTATATCATCTTCTCTCAACTATTGGATAATACTCTTGCAAGCACCCTAACATTGGTACTATCCATCATACTATCCAGCCTGTCCTTCTACCTCATCGAACCAATGATTACTGGCAACAATCCGGCTCTGAAACACCGTTTTATCCATTTTCAAACCTATTCTAAATCGATTGTTAAAATCGGTACTGTTCTGGCCATTCCCACGATTCTTGTCTGTTTACTATCACCAAAATTAGGAAAACTTGAGCAGCAACTGTTAATAGATGGCCTCCACCAGGCGGATGCACGGATGATACAGACAAAGACCCTTGCCGAAAGAGGAAAAGCTTCTAGTTATGAAGTGGTCAAAGGGATAATGGTTATCGGTGATTCCGTAACCCTACATGCTACTGAGCAAATCAAAACCATTTTACCCGATGCTCTTGTAGATGCTCAAGGAAGCCGCAATACAACCCAAGCTTTTGAAATCCTAAAAACCAACATTGAAAGCGGCACACTAGTTGAAAATGTTGTCATCGCTACAGGAACCAATATTGTTTACAACTATGAGGAAGAAATCAATAACATCATTGACATCCTCCCCAATGGTTACCGTCTCATTTTCGTTACTCCTTATGACGGTAACTACCAACAGTATGACAATCCAATTGCCGAAAAACATGCACAGTATCTAAAAAGTCTAGTCAAAAAATATAACTTTATAACCATTGCAGACTGGAATACCGTCGCAAAAGAAAATCCCCAACTATGGGTTGGAACTGATAATATTCATTTTGGAGGGACCAGTACGACTCGTTTAGAAGGGGCAACATTGTTTGCTCAAACGATTAGCGATGCTCTTAAAAAGGCTGCTAACTCACCTGTAAAAAATATTGTCAAAAATTAATACCGACTAAACTCCATAAATAAATAAAAAACGCATAAAATCAACCGCTAAGAGGGATTTTATGCGTTTTTTATTTACATCAACTCTCTATTTTTATTGCCAAGGGAGCATATGCAGTCTTATTTTTGTTTGCTTTGGAAACGCCATTCAAAGCGTTTTTGATCATAGTATGGAAACATTGCTAGAAGCAAGGTCGCTGCCAAGAGCCAACCACCGATTATATCCGTCGGATAATGCACGCCAATGTAAATGCGCGATACAGCAACCAAGACAGCTAAAATCAACAAGCTAGCTTGAAGCAAGCGTTTGGATAGGCTAGATTTCATGCGTTGGTTGATAATAATCACCACCGCACCAGCAATCATCATGGTCGAAGCGGTATGCCAGCTTGGGAAAGAATAGCCAATGGTATCAATCAACCATTCGATACTAGGACGCGGACGTTGGTAGACGTATTTCAGGGCTGTTGACGCTACCCCCATAGCCGCAAAACTAGCAAGAATAAAATATGCTTCTGCTTTCCACTGCTTTTTGTAGAAGAAAAATGCCAGGGCCAAGCAGATCGCCAGGATGACAACCGTATTTCCCAGAACCGTAATTGAGGTCCAAAAGCTTGTCGCTGCAGACGGCAAGTTGCCACGAACAGCTGTTTGAATGGCTGTATCGAAGGCTGTCAGACTGGCTGGGTAAAACTTGGCCACATAGCCAAGGATAACAAAGGCAAGGGCTGAAAATGAAGCGTTTGTTAGATAAGTTCGTTTATTTTTCATGTCCTTAGAATAACAGGAAAACCTTAAACTTTCTTTAGAATTGGGCCTGCTGCTCGATAAAAAATATAAAAAGTCAGCGAGAAAAGGATTCCCTGCAGGAGATTAAAGGGTGCTACCATGTAAAATAGGTAGTTTTGGATACCCAAGATGGCCTCAATATCAAAATTAGCAAAAGTAGCATAAACTGGAATAGCGTAGAAATAGTTGAGAACCAACATTCCTGCGGTCAACCCCAAGGTGCCAACTGTTGAAGCCAGTAGATAAGATTTCCAGCTGGGATTTTTCCACCAGATGAAAGCCAAAGCCAACACAAAGATAGCCAAAGCCACAATGTTCATGGGCATTCCAATCAAGGTGGACGGCCCTGCATTGTTAAAGATGACCTTCAAAACCGATCGAATGATTAAAATCCAAAAGGCTGATTTCAAATCCAAGATAAGCAATCCAACCAAAATAGGTAGGATCGAAAAGTCAATTTCCAAAAATGATGCCGTTGGAATCAAGGGAAATTTTAAGTACATGAGCAGAAAAGAAACTGCTGAAAGAATGGCGATGGTCGCCATTTTACGTGTGTTTGTCATCGGTTCCTCCAATTTGTAACAAATTAGAGAAGCTTGAGGGGCATCCCTCTCGTCTTCTCCCATCCAGACTCTACTGTCGGTTGTGGAATTACACCACATCAGCTTTCGCTCGCAGACTTTCAATGGGCTATTTTGCTATAAAATTTTGTTAGCTCAACTCACATACCATCGGTATTGTCTCTGATTCGCTAACTCGTCTTAAAGATAATTCGCCTACTTGTTCACTGCCGGTCGGGAATTTCACCCTGCCCTGAAGACTCATTTATCATAACAAAAAAAACCTGCATTCGCAAGGTTTTGCATTTAAAGGCAAAAATTTACTTTAGTTTATCGGTTTCATAGGTATGGACCAACTCCAAGCCAGCAAATTCTTGTTGCCGTAATGCTTCGTAAACAATCATGCATACAGCATTTGAGACATTTAGGCTGCGAACGTGCTCATCATTCATAGGAATGCGAATGGCTTTTTCCGGATGCCTTCTCATAAACTCTTCTGGTAGGCCAGTATCCTCTCGACCAAAGACAAAATAATGAGTCTGATCTGAAAAATAGGCCTTATCCGAATAGGTTTGGTCCGCAAACTTTGTCACCAAGTGCACCTGTCCCTGCTCTGCTTTTTCCATAAACTCATCCAAACTATCGTAAAAACGCACATCTAGCTTGTCCCAGTAGTCCAAGCCTGCCCGCTTCATCTTGCGGTCGTCAATGGGAAATCCCATTGGCTTGATGATATGGAGGGGGCTGTTGGTTGCAGCACAGGTTCGAGCAATGTTGCCTGTATTTTGGGGAATTTGGGGTTGGAAAAGAACCACATGGTTGCGGGCTGCTCCTTCTGTGTGAGCCAGGTCTTCGATATTCATAGCTTCTCCTCATTCTGTTGGCAAAAAAAATGCCACACTGCCCGGAGTCATGCTCAGCAAACAGTATGGTGAATGGTGATTCATTCACTTAACTCACAACAGGTTTGAGGTAAATCAATGAAATCATGTAACCATTATATCACAAGACCATGACAAATCAAGTCAAAGGACTCATTTTTCGAAATTTTTTGAATCTGATACCATCTCTTCGCCAACAAATCAAAAAACAGCCGTCCTAGGACTGCTGTTTCGAATTTCGCTTGAGACTAAAGGTGTCTGGCACAGGATCTTCCCCACCATCCACAAAGGGGTGACAGCGTCCGATACGAGCCAAGCCCATAAGAAGACCCTTGAAACCATGCTTGTTAATAGCCTCAATCATGTAATTAGAGCAAGTCGGGTGGTAGCGACAGCTTGGTGGAAAGAGGGGCGAAATGAACTTCTGATAGAAACGGACCAGCCCAATCAACAGCCTTTTCATCGTCTCTTCTTAGCCGTTTGGGCCTTGGTTACTGCCAAGGTGTGTAGCTTGCTGATGTCTTTTTTGTTGAGCCTACGGGCTTCACCAGGATGCAAACCAGTCAGGTCCAGATTTCCAAAACGGGTCCGCGATAGCTTATCAACCTGCAAGCCAACCGCTTCAAACATCTTCTTGACCTGATGATTGCGACCCTCGTGAATGGTCAATTCCACCACTGAACGATTTTTCACAGGATCCACCTTGAGAATCTCATAGACCGCTGGCTTGGTTTTCTTGCCGTCAATGACCACACCCCGTGTCAGCGGCCGTAGGACATCCTTGTTTGCAATCCCCTTGACTCGAGCCACATAGACCTTGTCAATCTCATTACGCGGGTGAATCATCTCATCCGTAAAGTCGCCGTCGTTGGTCAAAATCAAGACACCTGATGTATCCCAGTCTAGCCGACCCACTGGATAAATCCGTTCCTTGACCTGAGGCAAAAGGTCAATAACAGTCTTTCTTCCCTTATCATCCGACACACTGGAAATCACGCCCCATGGCTTGTGGAGTAGGTAGTAAACCTTTTCCTCGTTATAAATCGGCTGACCTTCCACTTCCACCTTGTCACCTGACTTAATGGTCGTGCCTAATTCACGCACCACCTGTCCATTGACGGTCACCAGGCCCTGCTTGATCAATTCCTCTGCCTTACGACGACTGGCTACACCAGCGTGGGCAATGTACTTGTTAATTCTCATCTTCAATCTCATTTCTTTCTGTGAAGAGTTCAACCTCTTCTTCTACCAAGTCCAAGTCGGACACATCTGGCAATTCTTCCAGACTGTTAATACCCATGTAGTCCAAGAAATATTCGGTCGTCACATAGAGATTTGGACGGCCAACCACCTCTTTTTTCCCATTCTCTCGGATTAAGTCAAAGGCTTGGAGTTTACTAATAGCACCGCTAGAATTCACTCCCCGGATGTCATCGACTTCCACACGAGTAATGGGCTGTTTGTAGGCTACAATGGACAGGGTTTCCAAGAGGGCTCGTGACATGGTCTGGTTAATCGGCGTCTTGGCGTAAATCCGCAAAAGTTCCGCATAGTCTTTTTTTGTCACCAGTTTGTAACTATTAGACGACTCCAAGAGAGCCAGACCAGACTGGCTATCATTCTGATACTTGTCATCTAATTTTTCCAACTGTTGCAGGACAGCAGACGGCGTCATATCCAGCATTTCTGCTAGATTTCGCACCGTCAATCCCTCTTCGCCTGCCACGAAGAGTAGGACTTCAATCTCAGCTAATCGACTCATGATCCCTCCTCACTAGGTAAATACTGCCAAAGGTTTCCGCCTGCTCCAATTCGACCTCGTGGACCTTGACCAGCTCCAAGGTCGCCAGAAAAATGGTGATCACCTCGTTCATATCCTTGCTTTCCTTGAAAATCTGCCCTAATTCCAAACGATTGCTTTGGGAAAACTGCGACCGTACATAGTCCATCATGTCTTCAATCTTGT
This sequence comes from Streptococcus suis, assembly GCF_017601095.1. Lineage (GTDB taxonomy): Bacteria > Bacillota > Bacilli > Lactobacillales > Streptococcaceae > Streptococcus > Streptococcus suis_Z. The sequence goes on from NZ_JAGFUX010000006.1 coordinate 73,066, forward strand.
ACTCATCGCGGGCAATAGTAGTATGAGACTGGCGTAAACTGGCTTGCTTTTCAGCCATGACCTTAGAAAAGGCAAGGAAAATATCAATGGTTGTCTTATCCTGCACTAAGGTCACATCTTCATAGACCAATTCCAACTTGGGTTTGGAGAAGAATTGAGCCCGCTCCTCATGCTGTTCACCCAGTTTTTCACTGAGCAGCTTGAACTTGCGGTATTCTTCCAACTGATCCAAGAGAACCAGCTCTGGATCCTCTTCCTCCACTTCCTGTTCCACCAACTTGGGCAAGAGCCTGCGGCTTTTAATCAGCATGAGCTGGCTAGCCATGACCATATATTCGCCTGCCACTTCCAAACGCATAGCCTGCAAGGTAGCAATATAAGCCAGATACTGCTCAATGACCTCTGTAATCGGCACCTCATAAATATCCATTTGATACTTGGATACCAGATGCAGCAACAAGTCCAGCGGCCCCTGAAAATCCTTTAACTTTATATCCATTACTTGTATTTTTCCAAACTAATTGATGTTTTCAAACCCAAGTCCTTAGCAATCTGCTCCAAGGATTGACCTGCAGCCAAACGGCTCAAGATAAACTGCTCTCTGAGAAACTGGGCTGTCCATTCTCTGTGACCAAGTTGACCAACATATTCTGACAGGCGATTGAAAAACCACTGGCGTGAGTAAGGCTGGCCTTGCTTGTCAAAAAGATAGACCTGCTGGTTACGATCTGCCAGATAGGGCAAAAGCGACTTAGGTAGAGACAGAATCCGCTTTTGTCCCCCTCGCTCCAAGGTCAGCACCTGAAAATTCAAATCGATACTCTCACCTTTTAGCCGAATCAACTCACTCGGTGTCAATCCCAACTGACTCATTAAGAGAGCCATCAGTTGACCGTCTAGCAGTTCCGTCTCCTGCCACAAAGCATCCAAGTGGACTGGAGCCTGTCGTTTTTTGGTCAGAATTGGACTTGACACCGCATCTAGCTTATAAAAGCACTCCACCTGCCCTCTTGTATAGAGAAAATAAATAAATTGGTTGACAGCAGATACCTTGCGACGCTGAGCAGTTGGTTTTAGACCTTGTAAAAAGGTTTGGTATTGGACCAACCCGGACTGGTCCAAGCGAGGACAGACCTCCAAAAATTGCTGAAGATCCCCCTTATATGCTTGTTGAGACGGAACAGATAATCGTTTCTCTTGTAAAAAAGCGACAATTAAGTCAGAAGTCATACCTTGTGTTCTCCAAATCCGTTGTGGTGCAAGAGAGCATTGACAGCTTTCAAAATCGATTTTCGTGTGATAATCCCTAAAAATTCACCCTGGTCTCCCACAACTGGAAGGAAGGGCTCGTCGATTAATTTTCGCATCACTTCTTCCAGATGATAATCTGGACCAATTGTTGCCACATCCTGCTTAGCAATAAGGGCTACATCCTGGTTCAATTGATCATCCGTCAATTCATGTTGCGCCTGATACTGAACAATTTCCCTGAGTCCAATGGTCCCAAAAAAGAGATTGTCTTCCGTCACAACAGGAACACGAGAGTAGGTCATGTGACTGAGCAAGAGCTTGGCATGGTCCATGTTATGACTATCAATAATGACCGCCAGCTTGTCTGCTGGCGTTAGAAAAGTTTCTTCTTGCGCCAATAAAAATTCTTCAAATGGTGCTGCAATCATCGACTAAATTCCTTTGTTAAAAGTGGATAGGCTTGGTGCTGTCTGGTGAAAAATTCGACACGATAGGAGTCTTCTGTAATGGTCACCAAGGCATAGAGGCACTCTCTGACCATCCCACGCGGTTGGCTAACAGACCCTGGATTAAGGAAAAGGGTCTTGCCACGCACCTCAGCATCTGGCACATGGAGATGACCATAGAGACAAATATCTGCCTCCACTTCCTGAGCCCAGTAATCCAATCGTTGCCATCCGTAATTAATCCCATACAGGTGGCCATGAGTCTGCGCAATGCGAACGCCATCTAAATCGGTCACAAGATTATCTGGAAAGCCACCCCTGTAATCACAGTTGCCATTGACTACCTGTACACCATCCCACAGTTCATCCTGGCTGTCGAGTTCGGAATCCCCATTATGAAAGATAGCATCTACTTTACCGAGATAATGATGCTTAATCTCTTCCACAATTTGTCGATCCCCATGTGAATCACTCATGACTAAGATTGTTTTGCTTGCTCCTGCCATACTGGAAATGCCTCCACTAATTTTTCTAATGCTTGTGCCCGGTGGGAAATCTGATTCTTTTCTTCCAAGGTCAGCTCCGCTGAGGTCTTGCCTGTCTCTCCGACTAAGAAAAGCGGGTCATAGCCAAAACCGTTCTCACCACGGCTTTCCATGCCGATATAGCCTTCCCAGTCCGCTTCCACTACCAAACTTTCCAGATTTGGAGCCGCCATGACAAGTGTACAATGGAATTGGGCGGAGCGGTTTTTCTGGTCAAAGACCATAGCCAACTCGTGCAAGAGTTTGGCGTTGTTGCTTTCATCTGTGGCATCCGGCCCTGAGAAGCGGGCGGACCAGACTCCTGGCATACCACCCAGCACATCCACCTTGAGCCCCGAATCATCTGCCAAGACCATTTTCCCAGTAAGCTCTGCTATGGTCTCGGCCTTGAGCCGAGCATTTTCCTCAAAGGTCATCCCTGTTTCTGCCACATCTGGCAGGTTTGGGTAGCTATTCAGATTCTCCACCTGATAGCCAAAGCGCTCGAAGAACTTGCGGAACTCCTTGGTCTTGCCCTCGTTCTTGGTCGCAATCAAGATGGTGTCGCCCACTGCGGCCAGCTGGTTCTTTTGTCCGAAGAAATCTGCCGTGTTAACCCCTGCTTGAGGCAGGTGAACCAAGAACAGTCTGTCCCCCTCGGTCACTAAGATAGCCCCTTGGTGTTGGATAATGCTGAGAGCTCGCCCTTCCTGCTGGTTAATGGTATCCACCAAAAAGCGTAGGAAATGGAAGTGAGAAGTCAGCTTGACCACGTGCACTTGCAAGCCGTCAATCCCTAGCCCCTTGACCAACTTATGAAACTGGTCCTGTGCTTCCTCATAGGCCTGGTCATCACCAAAGCAGGTCAGGTAGTTAAATCCCTCCCACTTGCCGATAAACCAGTTGTGTTCGTCCTTGTATTCGTATATCTTGTCTGTCATAGTTCTACATGCTCCACTTCAATGGCCATACCCAACCAGTTTTCTGCGATTTCACGAAAGGCTGTTGGGCTGGCTGTTGTGTAATATCGGTGCTGGGTGCTGGTTTCTGTCCGACTGCGGTTGATTTCAAAATAATTGAGCAAGACAGAGATGTCCCGAGCACATTCGGCTCCAGAATCAATCAACTTGACCTGCTGCCCCATAGCATTTTGAATAATAGGCCGCAAGAGGGGGTAATGGGTACAGCCCAAAACCAAAGTATCTACCTTCCCCACCAAGGGACGCAGGGTTTCATAGACCACCTTTTTTGCCAAGCTGGACTGGTAGTTATTGGATTCTACCAAGGGAGCAAATTTGGGACAGGCTAGACTTTCCACCTGCGTCTCTGGAGACAAGGCTTGGATTTTCGTTCTGTAAATGTCTGACTGAATGGTCATAGCCGTTCCTAAGACTCCAACCTTCCCACTTTGCGTTGCCTTTATAGCTGCCGAAGCACCTGGTAAAATAACTCCCAAAACGGGAATGTCCAGCTTTTCCTTGACCTCTTCCCAGGCAACAGCTGTTGCGGTATTGCAGGCAAAGACGATCATCTTAACATTTTTAGTTAGAAGAAAGTCCACCAGCTGCCAGGTGTACTCTTTAATTTGCTCTGCCGGTCTTGGCCCATAAGGCGCTCGAGCAGAGTCTCCAATATAGACGATTTCCTCATGTGGTAGCTGACGCATAAGCTCTCTTGCTACCGTCAATCCACCGACACCGGAATCTAAAAATCCAATAGGTCGATTATCCATATATCTCTTCCTTAGTTGCCAATTCCCAACTGGCTCTACTGAAAAGGGACTGGGATGAATCCCTAGTCCCATTTATTCTTATTTTTTCTTGCTTGCAACTTTTTGTTGGCTCTTGATTTGGCGTAGTACTTGTTGTACCTTTGCTTCGCTTGGTTTTTGACCCATTTGACTCATCATCAAACGAAGGGCATTTTCATCCAAAATCGGCTTATCAGCGATGAATTTTTCCACTTGTTTACGTGACAAGTAAATACCGAGGGCCACACCACCAGCAAGTGCTAAGACAACCAATAAAATAACAATTCCAATATGTACTGACATAATGTGTCAATCTCCTGACTTTTCTTTATACATTTAAGCTTAGCGAGAACCGATCTCAACTGACACTATTATACCAAATTTAGACCGTTTTTCCAAGACTTACCTGTCAAATTCAAATCCATACAGGGTCGCAAAGTAGTCTTCTGGAGTTTCAGCCCGACGAATCATGCGCGCTCCGCCATTTTCCTCCAAAAGAATCTCCGCGGAACGCAGGCGCCCGTTGTAGTTGTAGCCCATGGAGAAGCCGTGAGCTCCGCTGTCATGGATAACAAGAGTGTCGCCCACTTCTGCTCGTGGCAATTCACGGTTGACCGCAAACTTGTCGTTGTTCTCGCAGAGGGAGCCTGCCACATCCACCACTTCGATGGGGGCATCTGGGCGAGTAATGTTGGTAATGTGGTGGTAGGCTCCGTAGAAGGCTGGTCGCATGAGGTTGGCAGCCGAAGCATCAACACCGATATAGGTCCGATAGGTTTCCTTGCGGTGGAGAACCTTGGTGATGAGGTGGCCGTGGGGAGCCAACATGAAGCGGCCCAATTCTGTAAAAATCTTGACCTCACCCATACCAGCTGGAGTCAGAATTTCTTCATAAGCCTTACGTACCCCTTCGCCAATGATGGCGATGTCATTTGGCTCCTGGTCTGGACGATAGTTGACCCCGATACCGCCAGATAGGTTGACAAAATCAAGCGTCACCCCTGTTTCCTGACGGATTTCCAAGGCCAGCTCGAACAACTGACGCGCCAACTCTGGATAGTAGTCATTGGTCACGGTGTTGGAAGCCAGAAAGGCATGAAGCCCAAACTCCTTGACTCCCAAATCTTTCAACTCTTTATACCCCTGCATGAGCTGGTCCTTGGTCATGCCAAACTTAGACTCTTCTGGGTGGTCCATGATGTCTGTTCCCAGAGAGAAGGTCCCTCCAGGATTGTAGCGGAGGCAGACAGTCTCAGGAATACCCGCCACATCCTTCAAAAAGGCAATGTGTTCGTAGGCATCCAAGTTAATAGTTGCTCCAACTTCACGCGCATAGACAAATTCCTGAGCTTGTGTATCGTTAGAGGTGAACATGATGTCGGTGAAACCAAGTTTGGCACTCATCAGCACTTCTACATCGGTCGCACAGTCAACACCACACCCCTCTTCCCGAAGAATGTTCAAAATTGCAGGCGTTGGTGTTGCCTTAACGGCAAAATATTCCTTGAACCCCTTGTTCCAAGAAAACGCAGCATTGAGGGCACGGGCCTTTTCCCGAATGCCTTTTTCATCGTACAAATGAAAAGGCGTCGGAAACTGATTGGTAATGGTTTCAAGGGCTTCTTTACTAATAAATGGTGTTTTTGTCATGGTCTCATCCTATCTAATAAATTTCTAACTATTATAGCACAGAGACAAGAGAAAACCCACTCATAAGGAGTGGGAATTGATCAATCACGGCTCAAGCTGCTGAAAATACGAAGCAGGTTGAGGAAAAGGTTGACAAAGTCAAGATAAAGTTGCAAGGCCATTGAGACAACCCAGCCCTGACCAACATTGCCACCAGTTTGCTCAAAAACATGGCGGATGCGTTGGTTGTCATAGGCAATCAAGCCTGAGAAAACCAATACTGATACAATAGACATGACAAAGCTTAAACCTGACGAACGGAAGAAAATATTGATAATACCTGCAATAAAAATTCCCCACAAGGCTGCTCGCAAGGCTTGTCCCATGGCAGATAAATCTTTCTTAGTGGTGGCCCCAATCACCGCCATCACGACAAACATCAAGGCAGTTGAAAGAAAAGCAGTCACGACAGTTTCACCAGTATAACGAAGTAAAATCAAGCCGATGGTAAAACCGTTCAAGGCAGAATAGCCAACAAACATGGGCAAGGCCAGCGGACTATTTTTCGCAGCCATGCTAGATGCAGCAAATACCAAGGCAATCTGTGCCAACATGATTACAATGAGAAAGACGCTGCCACCTGTCAATAGGGTGCTAGTCAGCGGCCAAAATACCGTCAATGACAAGAAGGCAACTAGGGTTGAAATTCCGATTCCAACGGCAACAACACCGTAGATACGAGCGAAGAATCGGTTGAGAGCGGATTGTTCAACTTGATTGATAATAAATTGATTGTTATTCATATAAACTCCTTTGAGATAGTTTAGGTAAAGCGTAAAATCTTTCGGTTCTTCCAGCGATGTTGAAGAGGAAGGGTGGCTTCACGGACTGCCCAATATTTGTCCACACAGGTCACAACCCAAGCTTCCTTATAGCGAGGAGGCGCCAAGGTCGCCCCAAACATATGCTTGATGATGATATCTTCCTCAACCTTGCTCAACTTAGTCAACTTACGGGCATTTCGAACTGCAATCCGTGGATGGGTCCAAGCATGGCTGCGTGTAAACTTGGTATCTCGCCAGTCATAGAAAAAGAGATCGTGCAAGAGACCGCCTCTAGCTGTCGCCCGAGCATCCCAGCCAAATTTTTTGGCAATTTTATAACTGGTATAGGAGACATTAATCGAATGCTCCAAACGCGTTGAATGATAGTGATGGGTAATCTTCCCTAATTTCTGAACTTTAGGGCTATCAAGCAGTCGCCCTACATAATGCATGAATTCTTTATCGTTTTTATAAACCGTCATATCCAATCCTCGTTTCTAGATTATACCACAGTTTATCCTACTTGACTTAAATAAAGCTAAAGACTAAAATACCAGCCGCAACAGCAACATTTAGACTTTCCGCCTGTCCTGGCATAGAGATATGAACCAGCTGGTCTGCAGCAGTCACAACCTGCTCTGATATCCCCTGACCTTCATTTCCCATAACCAAGGCAAAGCTACCCTGTGGCTGCACTTGTTTATAGTCGACCGACTGACTCGATAGGGTCGTTGCCAGAATCTGAACCTGATTTTCCTGCAAATGCGTCAGGAGCTCCGCTATCGGCATACGGTAAACCGGAAGGTGAAAATGACTCCCCTGCATCGAACGTAAGACCTTCATACTATAAATGTCTGCTGACTTATCTGACAAGAATACCCCATCATAGGCTGCAGCATCTGCTGTTCGAATCATGGTGCCGACATTGCCTGGATCTTGGACATCTTCCAATACTAAATAACGTCCCCTTAATTGCTCTGGCAAATCCAGAGTCGGAAGACTGATCTGGGCAACAACACCTTGGGGAGATGGGCTGTCTGCTAAATCCTGCAAGATTTCTGGACTCACGACTTTCACTTTTGGCAAATCTGCCACCCTATCGGCCCATTCTTCCACAACAAAAACTTGTTCAATCTTAGCTCCTGCTTTTTGCGCTTCTTCTAAAAGATGCCAGCCTTCGATCAGATAGGAAGATGTTCGGTATTTTTTTTGATGTAATTTTTTAGCTTCTTTGATACTTGTATTGGCCTTGGAACGGATAATTTCCATAGTTTCCTCATTTCTTTCACTTTGCAATCATGATATAATAAAGTCAGGAACTTGTCAAAAGGAGAAACCTATGAGAAAGCTGAAATTAATTGTTTCTGGTCGAGTTCAAGGAGTTGGTTTTCGCTGGTCCGTTTATTATCTAGCCTTGGAAATTGGAGATATCTATGGACGAGTTTGGAACAATGAAGATGGTACTGTCACCATCCTTGTCCAGTCTGAAAATAGTGAGAAGCTCAGCTATTTTATCCATGAAATCCGAAAAGGCCCGTCCCGCATGTCCAAGGTCACTTACCTAGATGCAACCTTGGCTAATTTTTCTGACTATGACGATTTTCAGGTCAGCCATAGGTAAAACTTGTATATTTTTTGCAAAAAAAGTACAATAGACAGTATCATGACATTAAGAAAAGGAAAGTTTACAAGGTGAAACAATCAAAACGTCTCTACTTGTCAGGGCTTAGCCTGGCAACACTATTTATTCTATCTGGTTGCGTGAGCACAGACTCAAATGGTAACCCGACTGGTCTTGTTTGGAATCTGCTCGGTCAACCCATGTCCAACTTGATTACCTTCTTTGCTGAAAATCAAGGTTTGGGCTTTGGACTTGCGATTATCATCGTGACCATCTTGGTCCGTCTGGTTATTCTACCACTTGGTATCTACCAGTCCAAAAAAGCGGCATATCAATCTGAAAAGATGAACTACCTCAAGCCAATCTTGGCTCCTATCCAGGAGAGGATGCGAAATGCTAGCTCACAAGAAGAGCAACTGGCTGCCCAACAAGAACTCATGGCTACTCAAAAAGAGTACGGAGTTAGCATTCTTGGTGGTATGGGTTGCCTACCGCTCCTCATCCAGATGCCCTTCTTCTCTGCTATCTACTTTGCAGCTCGCCATACACCAGGTATCTCAGAAGCTAGCTTTTGGGGAATTGATCTTGGCTCATCTAGCATAGTCTTGACAGCTGTCGCTGCTATTCTCTACTACTTCCAGTCCCTTCTGATGATGGTTGGTATGGATGAGGAACAGAAAAAACAGATGCGTGCTATGATGTATATGAACCCACTGATGATTGGTTATTTCTCTATGGTTTCTCCTGCTGGTGTGACCCTTTACTGGGTAGTCGGAGGTATCTTCGGTCTCTTACAACAAGCCATCACGAACTTTATTATCAAACCAAAAATTCGCCAAGAAGTGGAAGAGGAAATGAAAAACAAACCTCTCAAACCAGTTCAAGGCAAGGTCAAAGATGTTACACCGTCTGCTGCCCAAACGATTGAAAACAAAAAACAAAACCGTAACGCTGGCAAGCAGCGGTCACGCTAATATCTAAAACAGTACTCCATACCCACCGAATTAGGTTTATCTAGGTGTTTATGGAGTCTTTTTTTATGGACAAAAATATATCCTATTCAACAAAATACAGTACCCTCAATCGTTTTTTCTAGAACAAATCAATATCTAAGAGATTAGCAAATGATAAATCTATCTATTTTCTCAGAATGAAAGTAGATATATAGCATTTACTTGTAATTAATAGCTAATACAGGATCCACCAAGTATGCCACTGTCAGGCGAAAGATTTGGCCTCGATTTACCCGAGTTGCAAGAGCCAAATTGTAAAATAGGTTTTCCATAAAACAAAAATTACAAAAGCATACTAGTTTCCTTCTCCAACTGAGCAAAAGTTGGTTCAAGTACGAATATTGCATGAATAATATTTTCACTCAATGTATCTATTTCAAATATCTCTTAATTAATTTCAATGCTTGAACATATGTAGTTATTCAGAATCTCTATCGAAACCAATCCTTGTGAACTGGTATTTATGTCAATATTAATGCAATGGAAACATTTTACGCTTGCCAGCCCACCTGGGCTCAAGCTAAATCATATAATTGGATAGATATTAATCCAGTTACAAAAAATTCTACCATTCTATTTTTTAATCTATTGATAAGATTTCTAAAGGATGTGGGCAAGTTTTGATCGCGAGATATTTCCCAATTTCATCTTCTCAACCAGAAAAAAGTAGAGATAAACCGTTAGTGCATTAAAGTTATTGGATAATATATCCTCTCTTATTGCAGATAAAGAGTCACTAAAGCGGAGCCAGGCTCATACCCAACTCCGCTTTAGTGACTTATACTGATTTTTCAACCTTCAAAATCTTTACCTGGTAGCTACCAACAGGGGTTTCAACAGTAGCCAGGTCACCTGTCTTTTTACCAATCAAGGCTTGTCCAATTGGACTTTCATTGGAAACCTTGTTTGCAAAAGCATCTGCACCCGCCGAACCAACAATGTGGTAAACTTCCTCATCTGTTTCGCCAACTTCCTGAACCGTTACAGACTTGCCAATAGCGACCTCGTCCGCAGCAACCGCATCTGAGTTAACGATTTCAGCATAACGAATCTTCGTTTCAATCATTGAGATTTGACCTTCGACAAAAGCCTGCTCATCTTTGGCTGCTTCGTATTCAGAGTTTTCTGAAAGGTCTCCATAAGAACGCGCGATTTTAATACGTTCAACGATTTCTGGACGACGAACCAATTTTAGTTCTTCTAATTCTTTTTCCAATTTTTCCTTCTCAAGAAGGGTCATAGGGTAGGTTTTTTCTGCCATGATAGTTCCTTTTTAATTTTGTTTTATTAAGTTCATAAAATACGAAAACAAAATTATGTGGCAAAACCACATAATTTTGTTACGGGATAGACTCCTAATTGTTTAGCTTGCTGTTCACGTATGTTTCAACGTTGACCAAGTGTTCCTCATAAGAGTTTGTGAAGTAAACAGTTCCTGTCGTTACATCTGCGACAAAGTAGTAGTAGTCGGTTGTATTTGGATTTACTGTTGCTTCGATAGCTGATAGACTTGGGCTATCAACTGGACCAGGCATCAAGCCGTAGTTGACATAGATGTTATATGGTGAATCGATTGCTGTATCGATAGCAGCATCTTGTGCCAAGGTTGTTTCTTGACCAAGCATGCCCATTGCATAAAGAATTGCAATGTTAGATTGAAGTGGAATACCTGCATTGATACGGTTGTAGAAGACGCTTGCGATATTGCGACGATCTTCATCTGTCGAACCTTCTTTTTCAACCAAGGAAGCCATGGTCAACACAGAATTAACATCCAAGCCTTTGGCTGCCAAGCTCTCATAGTAAGGCTTCAAGTTGGCATCCATTGCAGCAATCATTTGCTCAATCAAGCCTTCAACTGTTGTATCAGCTGTATAATCATAGGTTGCTGGGAAGAGGTAGCCTTCCAATTGGTATTTAACACCAGAATCTGCTGCTGGCAAGCTGGCAAACAAAGTTGGGTAAGCTGCTACCATACGTGCAATAAAGTCTTGGTTTTGCACTGTTGCCATAAACTCTTCAGCAGTAAATGGTGTTGTATCCGTTGTGTCATCTGTATAGACATTGTCTGTTACAGACTTCGAGATTTGCTCTAGTGTATAACCTTCGACCACCAAGACCTTACCAGCGATTGGATCTTCCGCTACTGGTGTACCACCTTCTTGCAAGGCTTTTGCCAAGTCATCTACTGACATACTTTGGCTCAAATTGTAGAAACCACTTTGGAAATTGTTGTAGCTCTTCAATTTTGAATAGTAGTTGAAAATGGTTGCATTCTTGATCAAGTTGTTGTCTTGGAGGATTTCTGCAATTTTTTTCGTTGATGAACCTTCCGGAATTTCAACCTGCACTGTCTCCGTTGCACTGGCATTGATAGGCTCCAAGCTAGATTTAACGTAGAAATAACCTGAAACAGCTGTCAAAATCAAGGCTAAGACGGTTACTAACATTACAACAGAAACGATGCGCTTAGCAGCCTTATCTTTTTTCTTACGAACTTGTTTTGTGCTACGGCGTCTTGGTGTCTCAGAATCTGTTTTCGCCATTTGTGAATTACCAGCTGGAACAGGAGGCACGATAGTCTTATCCAACTCCGTTTCTCCCACAGCCTGAGGTGTTGCTTCAAGAGATTCAACAACTGGATCGGAAACTGGAATTGGACTTGGAACGGAACGCTCAAAGTTCTCAGCCATTGAACGCAACTCAGAAATATTTCGTTCAACTGTGTTATCAAATTCAGGTCTAGCTTCAGAACTTGTAGCATCTACTGAAGTAACCGCTGCACTTGGCTCTGACTGCTTCACTACAACCGGTACTTCTTCCTCAAATGCAATCGTATCGATTTTTACCGCTGGTTCGCCTAATTCCTCAACTATCGGAGTCACTGGCTGATCACCTGGTAAAACGGCTTCATCTACTGCAACTGGCTCAGGTACAACAATCTCCTCAACTGGAAGATGGTCTTCAACAAGCGGTTCTGGTTGCAAATCAATGGATTCCGTTTGAACCTGTCCCTGGGCCTCTCTTAATCTTTTTTGCTTTAATTCTTCTAAATCCCGTAAAATTTGTTCACGAAAATTGGAAGATTGTGTGTTCTTTTCTTTTGAATCGTTGCTCACAATTAAACTCCTTTCACACAATTACCTTTTATTATATCTTAAAAACCTAACAAAATCAAGAGCTTCCTTTATTTATCAGGCTTTCCACCGCATTTGGTACCAAGATGCCCCCCCAAATTGTGACAAACCAATTCCTAAATCTTCAAATCCATTCATCGTATAAAAGGAAAGTAGTTCTTCATGGCAGGTCAAGCTGATGCCTTCCCAACCTTGATTGACCACTAAGTCCTTCAAACTGGCTAATAATAGGCTACCCAAACCTTGCCCCTTGTAGGATTTGGCAACAGCTAAACTCGCAACGGCTAGGCAACTTCCTGCTTCGTCTGCCCTTACTTCTTGGAAATAGACTTGGTCGGTCAGGTCCCAGCCCACAATCGGCCTGGTCAATAAAAAGGCACAAACTTGACCTTGGTCCTCTACCACTAAAGAAGTAGATGAGTTACTTGCAAACGACGCAAGGACAGCTGGCGAAATTCGCTCTTCCGCAACAAAACTGGCCTCTTCCAAAGCCAGAAGCGCCGCCTCATCTTCTGTTGTCAATAATCGTAGCTGCATATTGTTTCCTTTCTAGCAAGCAAAGACAGAGGCTTGACCCCTGTCTCTGCTCTATTCCTATTGAACATTATTAGCTAGGTTGGACAGCAAGCGCTCGAAGGAATACTCATAGGATTGAATATCCCCTGCTCCCATGAAGACATAGACTGCATTGTCATGGTCAAGGAGCGGTGAAGTATTTTCTACTGTTACCAGCCCACCTTTTTTATTGATTTTAGCTGCCAAATCTTCCACTTTTACCTGACCATTATCAGTTTCACGCGCCGACCCGTAGATTTGTGCTAAATAAACTGCATCTGCATCATTGAGGGCTTCTGCAAACTCATCCAAAAGAGCAATGGTCCGTGTGAAGGTATGCGGTTGAAAAATGGCCACAATCTCTTTACTTGGGTATTTCTGACGTGCTGCATCAATGGTAGCAATAATTTCGGTTGGATGGTGGGCGAAGTCATCAATAATGACCGTATCGTTGACCACTTTCTCTGTAAAACGACGTTTGACTCCACCAAAGGTTTTCAAATGTTCCGCTACCAAGTTCAAGTCAAATCCAGCCACATAGAGGTTAGCAATGACTGCGGTTGCATTCATGACATTGTGCTTGCCAAAAGTCGGAATTTGGAATTCACCAAGCTCTTTCTCACCATGACGAATCTTGAACTGAGAACCTGTTGTTGAAGGTTTCAAATCATAAGCAATAAAGTCATTATCCTCACCAAAACCGTAGTAATAGATCGGCGCTTGAGCTGTAATCTGACGGAGTTGCTCGTCTTCCCCATACAGAAAGAGTCCTTTTTTCACCTGTTTAGCATAATCATTAAAGGCATTGAAGACATCCTCCAAGCTGGTGAAATAGTCTGGGTGGTCAAAGTCAACGTTTGTAATGATGCTGTATTCAGGATAGTAAGGTTTAAAGTGACGCTCATACTCATCAGACTCAAAGACGAAATACTGGGCATTGGCGGAGCCACGACCTGTACCATCTCCAATCAAAAAAGAGGTATCTGTAATGTTACGCATGACATGGGCCAAGAGACCTGTTGTTGAAGTTTTACCGTGTGCACCTGCTACCCCAAGACTAGTGAAGTCCTTCATAAATTCACCCAGAAATTCATGGTAGCGTTTGTAAGACAAGCCTTGAGCGTCGGCGTAGGCAATTTCTACGTTATTATCTGGGCGGAAGGCATTTCCAGCGATCAATTCGACACCAGCTGTGATGTTCTTCTCATCAAAGGGAAGGATTGCAATTCCTGCTTGCTCCAAACCACGCTGAGTAAAATAATATTTCTCAACATCGCTTCCTTGCACCTTGTGACCCATCTGGTGCAACATAAGCGCTAGGGCACTCATCCCTGAACCCTTAATCCCGATAAAATGATAGGTTTTTGTCATTAGATTTCCTCTTCCATGTGTGTTAAATTCAATTCTTGGGCCAGGCGGCGTTCTTTTTGAAATTTCCGCTCTGGGTAATTGTATACCTGACTCTTCCTCAAGAAATCATAGGAGTTGCGTGGTTTTTCCTGTTCTTGTTCCCTATCTTCTTTTTTCAAAGAGTAAACAGGTGGTAGGTCTGCCAAGATGTAATTTTCTTGACGTAGTCTGTTTGCTAAGTCAGCTAGTTCCTGACTCAGCTTTTGAGGCTGGTCTACTGGCCGTTCTTTTTTGAAGACCTTAGCTGGATGAGGCTTGTCATTTTTCAAATAACTAGCCGATTTTTTCCGTTTGATGTCTTCCCTAGCTTGCTCACGCGCCAATTGTCCCTGTGTCTTTGGTAAGGCTTCGCCTCGTGTCTCTGTTTTGACCATCGGCTTGGCCAACCGTTCCTTACGAGAATATGGGCTTGGCTTCACTTCAAACAAAGGCGGCAGCAAGTCCCTCTCTGATGGACCGTCCTGTACTAGATTTTCCTTTTCTGGATGGTCCGTTGACACAGGCCCATCAAAAAAACGGTCCTGGTAGTTTCCTCGGATATTACTGATTAAGTCTGTTTCATCGTACAGATCCATTACCGGTCGCGTTTCGACGACGTTTTCATGGTCTGCAATCACTGGAAAACGATTCTGGCTATTCATAGTCCTCTCATCCTTTCAAACAGATATTATACCACAGAAGCCGATTTTTGACCAAGTTTATCTTTCTGAAGCTGATTTATGGGCAAACTCCAAACTTCAATTCCTATCAATCATTGGCTTCTTGACCCGGGGGTAGGCCCAAAATATGTCGGATATCATCCAGAGACAGGGAGGCACGATCATCTGTTCCATCCAGTACGCTAGTCACCAGTTCTGCCTTGCTCGCTTGTAATTCTTGAATTTTCTCTTCGATGGTACCCTTGGTAATCAAGCGGTAACATTCCACTTTAGCTTCCTGCCCCATACGGTGCGCCCTACTGATGGCCTGAGCTTCCACCGCCGGATTCCACCATAAATCCACCAAAATAACCGTGTCTGCCCCAGTCAAATTCAAACCGACTCCCCCTGCCTTCAAGGAAATCAAGAAAACATCCCGGCTCCCCTTGTTAAATGCCTGGGTCATTTCCTGTCGCTCTTTTGCAGGGGTTGATCCAGTCAAGAGATAGGAGGTCATCCCCAAATCATCCACCTCCTGGGCAATCAAGTCCAGCATCTGGCGAAATTGAGAGAAAATCAAGACACGGTGTTGCTCTGCCTTTAACCGTTCAAGCAAGTCTCTCAAGCTAGCTAACTTTCCACTGTCTCCTTGATAGGAATCCATAAACAGTTTCGGCGTATCACAAATTTGCCTCAAGCGGGTAATGCCAGCCAAAATTTCAATTCTCCTCTTTTGCAAGGCCTCATCTCCACTATCTAACAAGCCCGATCGAATTTGTTCCAACTGGGCCAAGTAAAGAGATTTTTGCTGATCTGTTAGTTCTGAAATAACCTTCGATTCAATCAAATCAGGCAATTCCACCAATACATCCTCTTTTCGCCTTCTAAGGACAAAGGGCTGAATCAGCTTGGAAACCGCAGAGGCAGTAAGTTTGGAAAATTCTTTCTTGCTAGGCAATAAACCAGGCAAAACAATTTGAAAAATGGACCACAACTCGGACAGCCGGTTTTCAATCGGTGTTCCTGATAGGGCAAAAACCCTTTCCACTTCAAAATTCCGCAAGAGCTGTGCTATCCTGGTCTGAGTATTTTTCATCACTTGGGCTTCATCCAGGAATAGGTAGTGGAAGGACTTGTTTTTGTATTCGTCCACATCTTGACGAAAGGCAGTATAGCTGGTCACATAAACATGGTGTTCTTCCGATAGCAAGGAAACACGCTGGTCCTTACTCCCGTTGACCACCATCAGGTCCATGTGGGGAGCAAATTGATGAAATTCATCCTGCCAGTTATAGATCAAACTCGATGGCGCCAAGATCAACACCTTGCCATCTGTTGGCTTCTTGGTAGACAGAAAGGCAATGGTTTGCAGGGTCTTTCCTAGCCCCATCTCATCGGCTAAGATACCGCCAAAACCAAAATGATCTAAGCTTGCAAGCCATTGAATACCTACTTTTTGGTAATCCCTCAACTGGCTCGTAATCTGAACTTCTGGCATAGGGAAGCCCTCTGGCCGCGCTAGATAACGTGCCATCTCTAGGAATTCCTTAGAAAAAGCTATGTCTCCCCTTCCTGCCAAGCTCTCTGCCAACTGGTGGGCTCTAAAAGAAGGCACCGACAGGCCACCCTTGCGCATGCGACCAATCCGCAACTCCTGCAAGGTTTGACTGATGGCGCGAGTCTCCTGATCAAAAACCAACAACTTCCCCTGCCTGGTTGAATAATAGGCCTCCTGGCTAAACAAGGCCGACAGAGCTGCATCTACTTCTTCCTGGTCAATCCCATCAAAATCAAAGAGAACCTGCAACAAACCTTGACCCTTCTCAATCTGAATCTTAGGACTTGGGCTGACCTGAAGCGCCTTCAGGCTCGGACTCAAGTGAACCAAGCCCATCTTAGAAAACTGCTCCAGTTTTTGAGTGAAAAAACGATACAGATCTGCGCCTGACATTGGGGCATGTAGGGCCTGAAAATCTCCGACAAATCCAGCCTTGTCCATCATATCCAAGACAGCATCCAAATGGTTCTTATGACTAGCAAAGGGTAGTTGGTCCAGTTCTTCGCGACTTGTCACTAAGACGCGAGCAAAGCGGAGCTGCAAGGCTAAGCTGATCTCCCCAGACTCTGTTTGATCAAAGTGAAACTCTGGTTTAAAATCACGAATTTCAAATTGTTTGGGAGCTACAACAGGACCTAACTGGGCTAAATCAAGCAAAATCAAGGCCAGCTGAGCTTGATCTCGAAACTCCACACGCACCTGCCCCTGACCAGATGAGAGGTCCAAATAGGAGAGCAAAACGGACCGAATCCGCTCCTGTTGTCGGCTGACCAGATATAATTGATTGCCAACGAGCAAAAAGCGTCCCTTATACAGTTCCAAGACAGGCTTTTCTTCAAATACCACCAAAAAGTGGTTAGTATCCACCTTGACCTGAAAACGATACAGTTCCTGGTCAGCCTGCAAGTTTCCAACGGCAACCGCGTCATAGGCCTTTAGTTGGTGTTCAAATTGAAAATCAGCCAAGTCCTGCATTAGTTCTACCCCTTCTTCAAAGGCGACTAGAGGCAAGCGCAGATGCCGACCCATATTGACAAAAATCGGATCATCCAAGCGGACACGATTGGGCTGCAAGCGATCTAAAAAATCCAAAAAAAACTGACTAGCCTGATCAAAATCAGCATAGGTCAACTGCTCAAAATAGTGCTTCCCAAATTGGTAATTTCCTTGGTTGGCTACTACTTTCAAAAAGGCTCCTATATCACGGACAACATACCATTTATCATCTGGATAGCGGGAAATCTTCAAGGTCCAATCAATGGTTTTCTCAAAGGCCATGACCTGCCCATGGACAGACAATCGATAGGTCCACCGTCCATCCTCATAGGGGCGTTTTAGGCTTTCAATAAAGGGATTCTCCTCTAGAATTTCCTCCTGCAAAGCCACCTCCTCCTGATGGGCATGTAGCTGCATCTTGCCTTCCGGATGATTGTTAAAATAGTATTCTACCGCTGCTTGGTGCAGGCAGTATCGCCGCAGACCATAATCTGCGCATTGACAAACCACCTCTTGTCCCCTCAAATCATACTCGACTTCAACACCCTGACAATCAAATACAAATCGCTTGTCCTGAACAGTTTTCAACCGAAGATGCCCAGCCTCGTAGAGATCAATTCCAGCTTGTCGAATCCGACCCGGCATTAATTTTCCCATCGCCTCTCCTTTTCTACTCCCAGCCAACAACTCGTCACATAACTAAATTGTATCTTTTCATTATAGCATATTTTCAAATAGAACTCTTGGGCCAGGCATAGAAAAAACACCCGTTTTCCAACTGGTGTTCTTAAGAAAGCTGTTTATAATAGAGGGTCACCCGCCACATTTTCCTGATATGGCCCATGGTTTTCAAAAACCAAAAGAACAGAGCGGGGGCCAAAAGAAGACCCGAAACAAGGAGAAGCCAGTCCCCTCCTTTCATAAAAACTAGGAAGAAAACGACCGTTACAAAGCCAAGAAAGCCAAGCAACAAAAGATTGACCACCACTGCTAGCCATCCTAGCCAGTAACGAAGGCCAAAGGGTGGGTGCTTTCTTTCATCAAAGTCTGCCAATCCAGTCAAAAACTCCACCAAGACTTCACCGATTATTTCCATATGGTCGATCCCCTTATTTCATCTGCTGATAATACTTGGTCCGTCGAATTAAGGTTTTGATAGCCCTAGCCAGTAAAATCGTCAACACACTTGCCCCAAATACCAAGAAAAGAAAGATACCAACCAAGAACCTGTCAAAATGGTTGAAAACCATGATGGATCCAACTGCGTAGGTTACAAAATAAACCAAAAGAGTCACAAAAAACACCAATATACACGCAAAGGCTCCAAACCAGTAACGAAGGCCAAAGGGCTTGTACTGCTTATCTTCATAGTCTACTAGTAGAAGAGCCGGAACTGTTAGAAATGCAAACAACATTAGAATGACATTGCCCGCTATCATGGAATCACCTCCTTTTTTCATTGTAGCATTTTTTACATAGCGTGCAAAGAAAAAAGAGGTTTCCCTCTTTTTAGAACCTGTATTCACAAGCGAAGTGCTTGACTATAAGAGATAGTTTTTTGCTAATCAAGGCAGTTTTTTGAGGGAATACTGACTGTATTTTGAAAAAAACTAACGATGAGTAGCTGAAAACTAGCCTTAGATGGAAGTACTGAACTGTGAATACAGGTTCTTATTTCCGTTTTCGTGCAATCAGATGAATCGGTGTTCCTTCGAAGACAAAGGCCTTGCGGATTTGATTTTCTAAGAAACGCATGTAGGAGAAGTGCATGAGCTCTTCTTCGTTGACAAAGACCACAAAGGTAGGTGGCTTGGTCGCAACCTGGGTCGCATAGAAAATTTTCAAGCGTTTGCCCTTGTCGGTCGGTGTTGGGTTAATGGCAATGGCATCCATGATGACATCGTTGAGAACAGCCGACGGAATACGGGTATTCTGGCTTTCGCTAATGGCCTTAATCATCTCAGGCAACTTATGCAAGCGCTGCTTGGTCAAGGCCGATACAAAGATAATCGGTGCGTAAGACAAATACTGGAACTGGTCGCGAATATCATCTTCCCATTTCTTCATGGTGTGGTTGTCTTTTTCCAGCGTGTCCCACTTGTTAACGACGATAATCATCCCCTTACCAGCTTCATGGGCAAAGCCTGCGATGCGTTTGTCATACTCACGAATGCCTTCTTCTGCATTGATGACCATGAGTATAACATCTGAGCGTTCAATGGCACGCATAGCACGCATAACAGAGTATTTCTCTGTATTTTCATAAACCTTACCAGACTTGCGCATACCTGCTGTGTCAATCATGGTAAATTCCTGACCCTCTGGGTCTGTAAAATGGGTATCAATGGCATCACGGGTCGTTCCCGCAACAGGCGAGGCAATCACACGGTCCTCACCCAAAATAGCGTTAATCAAACTTGATTTACCAACATTGGGACGACCGATCAAGCTGAACTTGATAATGTCTGGATTTTCCTCCGCTTCCACCGCTGGAAGATTGTCCACAATAGCATCCAAGACATCCCCTGTTCCGATACCGTGTACAGAAGATACAGGATAGGGATCCCCAAGGCCTAGTGAATAGAAATCATAGATATCATTTCGCATCTCAGGATTGTCAACCTTGTTGACAGCCAGAATGACTGGCTTATTGGTCTTGTAAAGGATACGTGATACGTATTCATCCGCATCAGTCACACCTTCCTTACCTGATACGACAAAGACAATGACATCCGCCTCATCCATAGCAATCTCAGCCTGGTGCTTGATTTGCTCCATAAAAGGAGCATCCACATCATCGATACCACCTGTATCAATCAGCGAAAACTTGCGGTTGAGCCACTCTGCAGTAGCATAGATACGGTCACGAGTCACGCCTTCCACATCTTCGACAATGGAAATCCGCTCCCCTGCAATTCGGTTAAATAAAGTTGATTTTCCAACGTTGGGACGTCCAACGATGGCAATAGTTGGTAGAGCCATGGCTCCTCCTCTTCTAGTTTACAATAGTTTATGTTTCTCTAAAATAGCCCTGGTTTCAGGTTGCTCTTCTTGACCAAACTGGGCAATCAGACGTTCCGACCAAGTTTCTGTCTGGCGAGCACCTGCATAGTCTGTCTGAACCTGGTCGTAGGCTTTAATAGTCTCCACACCTTGCTCCACATATTCTTCCTGGAAGACAATAGCTTCGCTTGCCAAACGTGGTTTGACAGGGTGGTTTTGGGCTGGCCGACCTAGTGCAATGCAGAAAATCGGATAGGTATAGTCTGGCAAGCTGAACAGCTCTGCTATTGCCAAAGCCTTATGGCGAATCATGCCGATAAAGACCCCACCATAACCTAAGCTTTCAGCTGCCAAAAGGGCATTCTGACCTGCCAAGCTTGCATCTACCGAGGAAATCAAGATGTTCTCCGTTCCCTTGGCATCAAAGTCAGTCCCGTGAAATTGGGCTGCCTTGCTGGCACGGTTGTGGTCGCCCACAAAGAGAAAAATGGCCTGAGCCTGCAAGATGGCTGGCTGAGGTACCAACTCATAGAGGGCCAGTTTTTTGACCTCGGACTGCACGACGATAATGGAATAGGATTGGAAATTTTTCCAGCTGGACGCAGCTCGCCCTGCTGTGATAATGGCTTCCAAATGCTCCGCCTCAATCGGCTCCTCCGTAAAACGACGGACAGAGCTGTGGCTCAACATCAAATCAATGGTTTCATTCATCGGCGGTTGACCCCCTGTAAGTGCATTTCTTGAGCTAGGAAACGAATCCGTTCCATAACCCGCTTAGCCTGCCAGGTCTCGTCCCCTGACTTACCAGCTGAAAAATGCCGCTCCAAATCTGCAAAAGAGAAGTTGGAAGTAAAGAAGGTCGGCAGATTTTCCTGCATCCGATATTGGAGGATAACCTGCAAGACATCGTCCCGAATCCACGAACTGTGCTGCTCCGCACCAATATCATCCAAGACCAAGACCTGAGCCGTCTTAACCTCATCAATCCGATCCTTGACCGACCCGTCCTTAATTGCATTTTTAATATCCACCACAAAGGTTGGGTAGTGAAGCATGGTGGTTGACAGCAGGTGCGTCTTAGAAAGGAGATTGGCCAAGTATGCCATGAGGTAGCTTTTGCCAATACCAAAGGTCCCGTAGAGATAGATACCCTTGTTGTCTTGACCGACCCGCTTAACAAAATCGGAAATAGCCAGCATAATCCCCACACGGTTTTCATCCTGACGGTCCAAGTCTGCAATGGTCACATTTTTCAAACTAGCTGGCATATTAATCAACTGAATCCGATCTTTAATGGCTTCCAGTTTTCGTAACTCCACCAACTCAGCAGTCTCCAGATAAGACACATCCGCATAGCCCTGATTCATGACCAGGACAGGCTGGTAGCCCTTGGCAATGTAGCTATCATCCTGCGACTGAAACTTGTTGCGTTCGTTGATAAATTCATAAAATTTGGAAATGGAGCGACCAATTTCATCCTGATTGAGTCCATGTTGACGGATAAACTCCGCCACATCCTTGTCCTGCATGATTTCTGCCACCAGCTGTTCATAGGACTGACGAACCGGAGACTGTTTGTGTTCTATATTATCTTGAACTGATTTCATTGGCCACCTCCTTTATTTTCCATTTCTTCAAATTGACGATAGAGGTCAGCTAGCTGGGCTTGACCTTCTATCGTTTGTTCTGTATTCACTTCTTGCTTGCTCCATTCTGGAACATTTGAAGTTGGACTTGTTTTGGTCCGTGCTTGTGTCCTTGTTCTTGTAGCTTGTCGATTCTCCCTCAAAAAAAGAATCGCTGCCTTTGCCGAATGGATGCCCTTGTAGGAAAACTCATTGACTAGCTTGACCAAATACTTGGTATTAAGATTGGCAGAATCAATCTTATTAAAGGTGTAAAGGACCGCTACATTGATAACTTCATCCAAGTGACCTTCCTTGGCAAGACTAGCTAGACAAGACCGCTCAGCATCAAGTAGCCCAGCCTTACGACTAGCTTTCAAAAGACGGAGAAATTCGAGACTGGATTTTGATTTTGCCTCCGCCAAAATAGCCTCTTCCTGACGATTCAACTGCCCTGTCTCACCACCTTGTTGAAGTCGGCTTTGTAGCCTGCCCAGAGAAATCTGGTGCTGGACAGCCGTTTCCTTGGCCAACTGATAGAGTTCTAACCAGGATAGGCCTAGACTGTCGGCCAAATGAGTCAGGGCAATGACGTCTTCCGCCTCATCTTGAAAGGCTAATTTATCTCGACGCATCAGATTTCGGAAGGCATCCCAGTCAAAGCCCTTACGAGCTGGAACAAGCTCTTTGACCTGCCCAATTTCTGAAAAGACATCCGAAAACTTCTTCGACACTTTTTGCCAAGAGCTATCAGGACTTTGCTGACCTGTCGCCATAGCAAAATCCCCAATTTTTTTGCGCAAGAGTTGCTTCAAAAGGGGTTTGCCCATAAAAGCCACCTCAGCTAAAGGAGCCTTTAATTCCAAAAGAAAGACTTCTTGTTTGTTGTACACATCCAACAAATCAAGGGCGGTCAAGACATCCAGTGCCTGTTCCAAGCGATTCATTCCCAAGTCTAGATGGTTGAGAATTCTTGAAAAAGGCTGATTGCTAAGCCCTTGCTCATAACTTGCTAGGAGAAAATGATAAACCAAGAAAGCATCCGCCCCCATAATGGGCTGATAAAGAAGGCTCAAACTACTATAATCTGCAAGAAAAGCCTGGCGCTTGAGTAGGCTAAACTGATCATTTGGCTTCATCACGCACTAATTTCCCTTCTGCTTGTGTCCTTTGGTAATTTGTTTCAAGAGATTTTCCAGTTCTCCCACATCTTTGAAGGAACGATAAACGGAGGCAAAGCGCACATAAGTGATTTCATCCAACTCGACCAATTCTTCCATTACAAGATTTCCAATGACATCACTTTCCACTTCGGTATCACTTTGGGAACGAACCTTCTGCTCAATCCTGTTCACCACCTCATCAATCTCATGACTGGATACAGGACGTTTTTGCGCAGAACGAATAATTCCGTTGAAGATCTTTTCACGTGAAAACTGTTCTCTTGTTCCGTCTTTTTTTACAACCACAAGGGTTTTTTCTTCAATTCGTTCGTAGGTTGTGAAGCGATGTTCACAGGATTCACATTCGCGACGGCGACGAATGGTGTTGCCATCTTCTGCTTGACGACTATCTACAACGCTAGATTTTATACTGTTACATTTTGGACACCGCATCTACTTTCTCCTATTCTGACCTTATCATCTCATTGTACCATATTTTATGGGATTTCTCTAGATAAAAAGAGGCTGGCCAAGGGCCAGCGCTTTTAGTTGATTATTTGAATCTTTTTCTTTTCCAAACGGTAGTAGACCCACTCTTTTACCAAACGATAGATAACCGCAAAGATCGGAGTAAAGAAGACCATCCCCAACAGACCAAACAAGTTTCCACCAATCAGGGCAGCCGCAAGCGTAAAGAGGGTCGGCAGTCCCACAGACTGACCAACAACACGAGGGTAAATCACATTTCCTTCAATCAGCTGTAAAATCTGGAATAAAACGATGGACCAGAGCGCCAAGAGCGGATTTTGCACAGCGACAAAGAGAGCACTGATGAGGCAGGCTGAAAATGGTCCGATATAAGGAACAAAGGACAGGACACCTGCCAAAATCCCTGCCATGCTTGCATAAGGAATCCCTGACAAGGAATAGCTAACAAAGACTAAGGTCCCGATAATGACTGCCTCCACAATCTGACTCATCAAGAACTTATCATAGGTATCGATGATCACCTCACCAATGTAGCTGATAATCTTCACCCATTTCTCCGGCATAATAGCATAGAGAAACTTAGTCGTCATAGACTGCAAATGCTCCTTGCTCCCCAGAATCGCCAAGGTAAAGAAGAAGGCCATCACCAGGGTCATGGTATTGGAGAAAATACCAGAAACATTATTGACTAGACCGGATAAAACTGGCGTGACAAATTGTGACACAGCTGATAGATTTTTCAGTTGTGATAGAAAATCATTGATTTGTTCACCGATGGTCCCTGACAAAAGATTATAACTTTCTAAAAAGGCAATCAAGCTGTTGACCGACTTTGGAATAGCGGTTGTACTCACCGTTACCAACTGAGACACAGTCGTCACAAGGGTCGGCAAGACAATCAAGACCAAACCTGTCACAATCAGTAAAAAGCCTATCAAGACTCCAACAATGGCCAAGCTCCGCTTTGATTTTTCCAAAAAAGAGACCTTAGCAACCAACCCCTCCAACTTTTTCATTGGAACGTTTAAGATAAAGGCAATAATGGCGCCCACTAAGAGGGAGTTCATGCTGGCTAAAACAGTCTCAAAGAGTCCGAAAATATCCGAGAAATGCAAGACAGCTAGCAAGACGGCTGCTGCAAATGAAATGAGAAATATTTTTTCCTTAAACTGATGAAACATAGGCTTCCTTTTCAATTGTTGTATTCTTTTCATTATACTGCATTGTGAAAAAAAAGTCACTCTTGAATCACCGAAAAACCGACAGGCATAGCCTATCGGTTTTATTCTCTCATCGCATAGCCAACACCACGAACGGTCTTGATATAGGAGTCCTGTCCCGGAACATCCAATTTCCCTCTCAAATATCGGATATAGACATCTACCACATTGGTTTCTACGGCGGTGTCGTATTTCCAGACCCGTTCCAAGAGTTGCTCGCGGCTGAGAATCTCTGGACTATACATAAGGGTTGCCAGAAGGTCGTATTCTCTTCTGGTTAGATTGACCAGCTCGCCAGCCCGTGTGACTGTCCGATTTTGAAAGTCGATCTTCAAATCACGATAGGCAGCATGTAGCTTGATTTGACGGCAGTTTTCATCAATGAAGTCCCGCCCCTTAAAGATTGCTGTCACCTGTTCTACCAAGTCGCTGATTACAAAAGGTTTGACAACATATGAAACTGCGTAGGTTAAAATATCTTGACCATGCTCAGCAACATCTGAACTATCGACTGCAACGATGATAACAGAAGCAGGTTTTGACCGCAATAGTTCCAAGGAAAGTTCCCGGCTCCCCATGTCTGCCAACTGAAAACTCATCAAAATCAAATCAAAATCAGTTTCATGGGCCAGCTGCAAGGCCTCTTTCCCGGTCGAGGCGTAATCTACCAAATAATCTTGTTTCTGCAATTCCATGGACACAAAGTGGGATAGATTGCGTTCACGACCTGCAATCAAAATTTTCTTTGCCATATTCTCTTTCATCGTTCTCTCTATCAATAGGGATGGCCAGCGACAAATTAGAAAGAAGGGCGCTTACACGCCCATTCTGTTTATTTTGACTCGCTATACCAATCGTAGTGGAAGACACCTTCTTTGTCTTTACGGTTATAAGTGTGAGCACCGAAGTAGTCACGCTGTGCTTGGATCAAGTTAGCTGGCAAGTTTTCTGCTCGGTAGCTATCAAAGTAGGTAATAGCTGCAGAGAAGGTTGGGACAGGCACACCTGCCTGAACAGCCAAGCTTACGACATCACGAACTGCTTGTTGGTATTTTGCAGTGATATCAAGGAAGTATTCATCCAAGAGCAAGTTTGCCAAGTCTTCATCACGTCCGTAGGCATCTGTAATTTTTTGCAAGAAGCGAGCGCGGATGATACAACCTGCACGCCAGATTTTTGCAATTTCACCGAATGGTAAGTTCCAGTTGTTTTCCTTAGACGCCACGCGCAATTGCGCAAAACCTTGTGCGTAAGACATGATTTTTGAGAAGTAGAGGGCTTGACGGATTTTTTCTACCAACTCAGCCTTGTCGCCGTCATAGGCAAATGGTGCTGGTTTTGGAAGGACCTTGCTAGCTGCCACACGCTCATCCTTGTAGGTTGAGATATAACGGGCAAATACAGATTCTGTAATCAAGGACAATGGCACACCCAAATCAAGTGATGATTGGCTAGTCCATTTACCAGTACCCTTGTTGCCAGCTGCGTCCATGATGTAGTCAACGATTGGACCGTCTTGACCTTGGTCGTCCTTGCGTTTCAAGATATCTGCTGTGATTTCAATCAAGTAGCTATCCAATTCGCCCTTATTCCACTCAGTAAAGATGTCAGCCATTTCATCTACTGACAGACCGAGCAAGTGTTGCATGAGGTCATATGACTCTGCAATCAATTGCATGTCGCCATACTCGATACCGTTATGGACCATTTTTACGTAGTGACCAGCTCCATCTGGACCGATATAAGTCACACATGGCTCCCCGTCTTCCGGTGCTTTTGCAGAAATTTCTTCCAAGACATCTGCTACCAATTCGTAGGCTTCTTTTTGTCCACCTGGCATGATAGACGGGCCTTCAAGGGCACCTTTTTCACCACCTGATACACCTGTACCGATGAAGTTGATGCCTGAGTCTGCCAATTCTGCTGAACGGCGAATGGTATCTTCGTAGAAGGTATTTCCACCGTCAATCAAAATATCACCCTTATCCAAGTGTGGCAATAGGGCTTGAATGGTTGCGTCAGTACCAGGACCAGCCTGCACCATGAGCATGATACGGCGTGGGGTTTCAATTGATTTTACAAAGCTTTCAACATCGTAGCTTGGAACCAAGTTTTTACCTGGGTTGCTGGCTACTACGTCTTCCGTTTTATCTGCTGAACGGTTGTAAATCGCTACTGTATAGCCACGAGATTCTACGTTGAGGGCCAAGTTCCGGCCCATTACAGCCATCCCTACAACACCAAAGTTTGCTTTTGTCATGAAGTTTACTCCTATTCGTTTGTATCTCTTTTATTATACACCTGTTTGCATGAATTGACAAGAATTTTCAGATAATTTAATCACCCAAACTATTCTGTCTCTTCCCCATCTGCAAACAAGCCTTGTAATTGTGCAAAGGGGCTATTGGCCTCTCTCTTTTCTTGCACTTCTTGTTTAAATTCGTCCTCTGTCAAGACTGACCAGTTGGCACCTGATGGCATATCACTTCCTGCAGCTTCTGCTGGAGTCAAGACCTTGATAGGAATGTTGAGCAAGATGTTATCCGCAACGCTTTCTTCCAAAACAATCTGATCATCCTCGATGACCAAGACCATATCTTCATCAATTAAGTCCTGCTCCTTTAGAGCCGCTTCGCTGGCAACGAACAATTCATTGACTGGATAGGATTCTTCCAAGACAACTGGCTCCATGGAGCGGCTTGACGCCAAGGTAATGGTATAGGTCATCTGGTAGTCCAAAAAGTAAAAACCAGACTCAAAGCGGACATTTCCTTCAACTTGGACAGGCGAGAGACCCAAGACCTCTCGGTTACGAGTCTGAATCTCATCTTGAAGATCCAGAGTTTTCTGAAATGAAATGCCGTCGGGATTTTTTTGAATATCATAAATATGAAACATGATTATCTCCTAGTCTGCATGTTCTGTCAGGTAGTTGTATACCCCTTGGCCTGCTTGAGCACCTTCCCCAACCGCTGTCGTTATCTGGCGCAGTTGCTTCTGACGTACATCTCCGATAGCAAACACACCTGGGATCGTTGTCGCCATATCTTGGTCTGTGATAATCCAACCTGCCTCATCTGTAATGCCCAAATCAGTTACCGATTCTGTCATAGCATCTAAACCAACATAGATAAAGACACCACCGAAAGCCTGTTGACTGACTTCACCAGTTTTGACATTCTTGATGACCACTTCTTGCACTCGGAGGTCATCCCCTTGGATCTCTTCTACCACGCTGTCCCAGATAAACTTGATTTTCTCATTGGCAAAAGCGCGGTCCTGGATGACTTGTTGTGCACGCAATTGATCACGACGGTGAACGATGGTCACAGTTTCCGCAAACTGGGTTAAAAAGAGGGCTTCTTCGACTGCTGAGTCTCCTCCTCCGACCACCAAGAGGTTTTGCCCACGGAAAAAGGCGCCGTCACAGACTGCACAGTAAGACACTCCTCGGCTATTGTAGGTATCTTCTCCTGGAATTCCTAATAATCTGTGCTTGGCTCCCATAGCCAGAATCACTGTCTTGGCTTCAAGAATGCCATCTTCTGTGTGAATTTTTTTGATTGGTCCATCAAGCTCCAACTTTGTCATGGTACCAAATAAGTGTTCCACACCGAATTTTTCCAGGGGTTCAAACATTTTTTCCGCCAATGCTGGACCGGAAATATGTTCGTAACCTGGATAATTTTCAATTTCAGCAGTATTGTTCATTTGGCCGCCGTAAATACCGCGTTCCAAAAGGGCAACCTTGAGGTTGCTTCGTCCTGCGTAGAGCGCTGCTGTCATTCCAGCAGGTCCTGCTCCAACCACTATCGTATCGTACATAGAATTTCCTCTCTAAGCTTTTAGCATCAATAATACACCCAGTACCGCAAAGGAAAGGATGGGAATGGTCATGACATTGATCATCATCAAATCATAGAGGGCATCTTGGCGTTCCTGAACGGTCTTGTCTGCCCTTCGGATCATGCGTCCCAGAAACCAAAAGCCACTCAACACAACCATAAAGACAATCGTCAATACTAAACTCTGAAGATAAAGCCCCAAAATGGATTCAAATATCATCCCTTACTTAGCCTCCTAAAAGGTCTGGCGCTTGGCCTTACGATCTGCCCGTCCCTTGGCACGAGCCTCCACACGCTTGGTCTTTCTGCGCTTCTCATCAACAGCCCACTTGATTTTTTTCTTGTAACCTGGCTTGATTTTTTTCTTTTTCTTTTTAACTAGACCGATCATCTCTATGTCCAGCTGTTCCGTTTTCTTCTCACGATTGACCCGACGATCACGGTCATAGCTATCCTTGAACTCGCCATCTCTCATCTCTTTTGGAAGAAACTTGATATTGATTTTTTCCAATTCACGAATATCAGCATCATCACTTGGTTGATAGAAGGTAATGGCAATCCCTGACAAGCCATTGCGGCCAGTCCGACCTACTCGGTGAACAAAGAAGGAAAGGTCTTGCGGAATCGCGTCATTGATAACATGACTCACCCCTTCGATATCAATCCCACGAGCCGCCAAATCCGTTGCGACAATGTACTGATAATCCAGATTTTTCACCTGGTTCATGATCCGTTTGCGCTCACGTGGAGGAATATCTCCGTGAATCTTGGCAACCCGTAAGCCGTTGGCAGTCAGATAGCTGTGCAATTCATCTGCCCGTGTTTTGGTATTGACAAAAATCATTGCTAAATAGGGCTGCATGAGTCGGGTCGCTTCCAAAATTTGCGCATTGCGGTCACGGCCCTTGGTCGAAATCAACCAGTTTTCAATGGTATCTGAAATAACCGTCTTGGTTTTAATTTGTTCCAATACAGGGTTGGACAGATATTTTTTCAAAAATGGTTGCAATTTTTGTGGAATGGTCGCTGAAAAGACCAAAAATTGAAGATCTTTTGGCAGGCTTCCTGCAATCTTATCAACTGTTTCCAAAAAGCCCATGTCAAGGGTCATATCCGCTTCATCAACCACAAAGGTCTTTGCCTTGTGGATGGCTAAATCACCTGATTTAACCAAATCGTAAATGCGGCCAGGCGTTCCAATGACAATGTGGGGTTGACCGGCTTGTAGCTTGTCAATTTGACGATTTTTATCTGTCCCACCAACATAGTTTACCACCCGCACTTCTGCCTCAGAATGACTGGCCAATTGGCGCGCTGCTTGATAGATCTGCGTCGCCAACTCACGAGATGGTGCTGTGATAACTGCCTGAACCTGATCCATCTCTTCCTGAAGTTGCTGGAAAATAGGCAACAAAAATGTATGAGTTTTTCCAGATCCAGTTTTAGATTCCCCAATCAAGTCGCGCCCAGATAAGACAACAGGAATCAATTTCTCCTGAACTTCTGTCGCCGTTACAAAGTTAATATCTGCTAAGGCCTCTTGAATATAAGGCTTCAATGGTAGTTCTGTAAATTTCATAAGTCCCTCTTTTTCTACTTCTTTTCATTATAACACAAAAACAGCAGAGACTGCTGTTTCTACATTCCTATAAATAGAGAATGGCTAAGGTCAGAAGGCTCATCGCCAACCCCAGACCCCAAAGAAAGAAGTCCACTTGCCACTCACTCCATTTTTCACCCTTACCTGATAGACCACCTAGTTCCAAGTGATGATGGAAAGGGGTCATTCGGAAAATCCGACGCCCTTCGCCAAAACGCTTTTTAGTGTATTTGAAATACGATACTTGAAGCATAACAGAAGAGGTTTCCAAGACATAGACCAATCCGACTAACAAAAGGGTCCATTCCACACGAAGAGCAATGGAAATGGTTGCTAACATGCCACCAAGAGCAAGACTCCCCACATCTCCCATGAAGATTTTAGCAGGTTTGCGGTTGAAGACAAAGAACCCAAGCAAACCACCAATCATGGTCAAGCATACCAACAAGATATCAAACTTGTGATCGTGATAGGCAATGACCGAGTAGGTAGCTAAGCTAATCACAACGGAGATGGAAGCCAGTCCATCAATCCCATCCGTCAAATTGACCGCATTGGAAAAACCAACCAGCCAGAAAAGGACAAAGGCAAAATAGAGAGGGCCTAACTGAATGAAATGTCCAAAGACATTCAGTTCTCCACCTGATCCTGCAGCATCAATATGAACCATATAAAAGACGATACCGCCCAAAATTTGCAGAGCTAGCTTTTGTTTGGGGTTCAATCCTTCATTGATTTTTCGGAAAATTTTCAAAAAATCATCCAAGAAACCAACCAAACCATAGAGAGCCAAGATGAAGAGGATAGCTAAGACGCCACCCGTCAACATGCGCGACTGCCAAGCAAAAACCAGGCTTACAAGAATTGCCACTACTAGGAAAACAGTCCCTCCCATAGTCGGTGTGCCCGCCTTGAATTGGTGTTGCTTCACATCTTCATGCATCTGCTGCCCTTCAATTCGCTTGCGTTGATAAAAAGTAATGAATTGCGGAATCAGTAGCACAGTCATGAGAAAGGCTACTAGACCCGCAAAGAGTCCGTTTAACATCTTATTCTCCTAAAGTAATGGTAATTTTTTTGATCGAATCCAGCTTCTTGCCGATTTCCACACTTTGCTTGGCGACCTTGCTGCCCGACCCTTTGTAAACAATTTCAATTCCCGTCCACTTGGCAAAAACATCCACATTTTCCTGGGTCCAGCCATAGAGATCTGGTAGGGTGGTGAAATTGTCTGTCAAAAGCAAAATTTGCTGATTGGCTGCAAGATTGCTACCGGTCTTAACAGAAACCTTGGTGATTTCAGAGCCATTCCCCAAAATAATCGGTTGCACCAACTGACGACGCAATTCTTCTGCTGTAGCACCAGGTGAATGCCCGATGATATCTTCCAAGACATATTCTGTTTCTTGACCAATGCTTGTCAACTGGACAGCTGGTTCAGTCAAACTCAAACTATCTTTCAGTAGCATGGCTTCTTTCAAAGACGGAGTCACAATATCCCGCCAGTGAATTCCATTAAAAGTTTGGGGTTGTTGAACTGTAACATACATAATAAATTCAGGATCCTCCGCCGGAATCATGGCAACAATCGAATTTATTGTATCGTGACTGCCACTCATATATCCAGTTCCATCATCTTTGGCAATTTCAGCGGTACCGGATTTAACAGCAATGTTATATCCATCAACATTAATAACAGGTTGAGCTAAGCTCGGAGCATACAGGGTACCAAAATAAGGATCCGTTCCTACTGTCACCATGTAATTCAAGGTCTGATCCGCAGCTTCTTCCGAAACTGGTTTTCCCATTTCTTCTGGCTCACCAACCCGCACAGAAGCTGTGTTGGGATCATAAACCGCAGAGATATACTTGGGTTGAATCATAACTCCATTGTTTGCGATAGCTGAAAAAGCCCGCAACATCTGTGTTTGCGTCACAGAAATCCCCTGACCGAAAGAAGACATGGCAATGGTAACAATGTTATCACCAGGCAAGAGTCCGCCTGATTCATCACCCATCCCAAAACGGGTTGGATAGCCAAAGCGAAACTTATTGAGATAACTCAACCAGGTTTCATCCCCCATTTGTTGCTCTAACATGGTCATCCCAATGTTACTCGAGAAGGCAAAACTTTGCGCCATGGTCATGGTCTTTGCACTACCACCCGCATTGACTTCCCAGTCTTTGATGGTTGCATCGGCAATGATATACTGGTCATTGTAATAGGTTTGATTTGGGTCAAAGCTTCCATTGTCAATCGCAGAAGCTAGAGTCATGACTTTCATAGTTGAACCTGGTTCAAAGTTAGCTTGGTAAAGAAGAGAGTAGTTTAGTAAGTCTTCGTTATCCATACCTTCTTTAGTATCAGGATTATAGCTTGGACGTTGGGTAGTTGCCAAAATCTCGCCTGTTTTAGCTGCTACTAAAGTCGCACTAGCGTACTTACCACTGGTTTCTTCAAAGAAGACATCCATGTTTGTTTCTAGAGAGCGTTGGAGGTCTGCAGAAATGGTTGTATAAACATCTTTTCCATCAACCGCCTCCACTTGGACATTTTCTGTTCCAGGATAGATGCGGCCAGCACTATCTTTTTCATAGATAATCTTTCCGTCTTGTCCGGAGAGGATATCATTGAGATAGTACTCCATCCCCATAGCTCCACTCAAACTATAACTGCCATCTTCGTTTTCAACAGGGTTGGCTAGGCCGATAAAATTGGAAGCAAAATCCCCTTCAGGATAAAGACGACCTGGACTTGCTGAGAAGGAAATCCCCTTGATACCAGCCGTTTCCATCTCTTCTTGGATGGTGTTCATAGTGCTGTAAGAAATATTTTTTCCCAAAGTTCCAAAATAGACCTGCTTCAAATTGTTCATGTTCAATTGCTGCAATACATAGTCCTTTTCCATCCTAAGATTCTTCTCAAAGATCTCAGCGACCTTACTGAACTGACTAGCTTGCACATAGAGGACCTCTTTCAAGGCAGACACATAGTTGGTATCAATGATGGCATATACCGTATAAGTTGTTGAGTCTTCTGCAATTGGCTTACCTGTTCGGTCATAGATGGTTCCACGTTTTGCCTGAACGGTGACCTCCGTTTGGTGAACTTTTTTTGCAGCTTCTGACAAATCAACACCAAATTTACTATCTGTCCCAATTATCAACGCAAAATTAGCTAAGAAGAGGCAAAATACGAAGACCGTCAAAAGGATGAGCGTCTGCCCCACCCTCCGACGGTTTTTCGATGGAATATAGCGTTTCCGCAAAATATATGTTAAGAGACGATTCTTCTTTTTTCTTGCCATTAATTTGCAACTCCGATATTGTCATTATTGTAAGACAAGCCTTCCTTCTCTGCGATTTCCAACAATCGAGCAGAGCGAGTTAATTCATTGACAGCTTGTTTGGCATCATCAATTTCGACCTGCTTAGCAGAAATTTCTTGATTGATCTGAGCCATTTCCGATTGGACCTGTAACAAACGGGTCTGCATAAAGACGATTCCGATGGCCAAGACCAGGCCTGTCACTACGATACTTCCATAGAATGCTTTTTCAACGCGACTAAAGGTCTTGATTTTATTTCCAATCACCTTCATAGTCGCTTCCCGACGATTATCTTGTAACATGTCGCTTCACTTTCTTTACTGATGCACTTTTTTGGCTACACGCAATTTAGCTGAATGGGCACGATTATTGGCCTCCAACTCCTCTTGACTCGGCAAAATTGGCTTGCGATTAACCAATTCAAGCGGCGCCTTTAAGTCTTCTGGGATAAAAGGCAAGCCTTTGGGTACATCAATAGTACTGGCTTCCTTAAAGAGTTGTTTAGTCAGACGATCTTCCAAGGAATGAAAGGTAATCACCGAGATACGACCGTCCAAAGCCAAGAGATCAATTGCCTGCTGGATAGACTCATCCGCCGCACCTAATTCATCATTGACTTCAATCCGAATGGCCTGAAAAATCTGCTTGGCAGGGTGGCCTTTCTTCTTGAGTTCCTTGGCTGGCTTAGCAGACTTAATCAATTCTGCCAACTCAGTTGTCGTTTCAATGGGCTTGATAGCACGTGCCTGTTCGATTTTACGAGCAATCTGTTTGGAAAATTTATCCTCACCATACTTGAAAAAAATCCGTACCAAATCATGGTAGTCATAGTTGTTGACCACATCAAAGGCTGTCAACTGACCATCACGGTTCATTCGCATATCAAGCGGAGCATCTTGTTTGTAAGAAAAGCCACGCTCCCGCTCATCCAACTGCGGACTAGACACACCCAAATCGTAACAAATCCCATCAATCTCTGTTACGCCTAGCTCTGCTAAACGAGCCTTGAGATTACGGAAATTATCCCTGATAAAGGTGACTTGACCTTTTTCAATGTAGGCTGCCAAGCGGATTTGGGCATGGTCGATAGCCGTCTGATCCTGGTCAAAGGCGTAGAGATGCCCCCCATCCGTCAGCTGACTCAAAAGGTACTCACTATGACCTGCCCCACCCAAGGTAGCATCTACATAAATTCCTTTTGGTTTGATGTCTAACATATCTACTGTTTCGTGCAACAACACAGTCGTGTGATTAAATTCCTTGCTCATATCTTATCTATTGTACCACAAATTGATTCAAAAAGAAGTCGAAAACTGTTGCAAAAAATTTGTCAAATATAGTTGACACCGTTTGTAAAATTGTATATACTAATATCACAAGATGTGTCGTGTATAATTGACAATCAAATGGGAGACGTCCCACATTTTTTTACACTAGCATGTCAGATATAATTGACATAGAAAGGAAGGCATATGAATCGTGTCAAAGACTATCGTCTCTTGCAAGGTATTTCCCAGCTGGATTTGGCCAAGGCCATCGGCGTATCCAGGCAGACCATCAACATGATTGAAAATAACAAGTACAACCCCTCTCTAGACCTCTGTATCAACCTAGCCAAGGCTCTAGAAACCGACCTCAATAGCCTCTTTTGGAACAATTAGAAAGGAAGAAAAACCATGAAAAAGAATATACGTCAAGCTCTTATCTCTACCCTTATTTTTATCCCGCTCTTTGGCCTCTTTCAGCTTTGGGGCAATAGCGGAGCAGAAATCTTGCACACCATCAGCCAAGCAAAATTTTGGCTACAATTGCTGATTGCTGGGACCATCTACTTCTTAGGTTTTGTTTACATCTTACCATTGATCGATCAAAAATAAGGAGCTGCTTATGAAAAAGGAAACCTTTCAAGATAAATTGATCAAACGTTTTTATGGTATCACAGGACCTCTGGATGAATTTCGCAAAAAAGAAGCCTTCCGATTGGGAAATACCTGCTTCATCCCCCTCTTTTGGGGTATCCTTTTTGTCACTCTACTGGCAGTCGCCTTAGCCAAGCGGTATCCAGAATTTGTGGCCTTTGGCTACCCTACCTTCATTCTTTTTGCTACTCTCGGACTTGTCCACTTCTTAGCCTATCAGCTCTCTCGCAAACAACTGGACAGTTTAGATGTAGAAGAGCTGACTGCCAAGGAGCAGAAAAAACTCAAGGGTTCCAGTATCAAATTTGCCCTCTACTTTACCACTTTTATGTACCTGTGGAATGTCCTGTTTGATAGCTGGATGGAGGGAACTAGCTTTTTTGACCAACTAGTTGACCCACGAAAATTCCTAGCAGCTGCTATTTCAGGGATTCTTATCGGAATCGCTCTGGAAATCATGTTACGCAAACGCATCAAAAAAGCGGAGTTACTAACTGTCAGCTCTGCTATTTCCAAAGAAGAACCTCGGTGGATCCAAAACATGATACGACACTTCTATGGTATCCGTGGACCTTTGGATGAATACCGGCGCAGCCAGGCAGATGCTATCGGCGGACAAGCCTTTATCTACTTCTTCTACTTCCTCTTGCTTGGAAATGCTGTCGCCTACTTTCTGGCTATCCGCTATCCTGTTGCGGTTGCTACCTACTATCCGACTGTCGTTGGTCTCTTTAGTTTTATCTTACTCGGTGTGGTCAATATGCAAACCCTACATGCTGATCTTCCCCAATATGACATAGACGAACTCAGCCCTGAGGAAAGACAGGGACGTCCCCTCAATCCACTGATTTGGGGACTGGGAGTTGCACTGCTTTCGACAGTTTTTGCTGGGCTGGCTGACCTCTTCAACCTAAACTTACCCCTACTGTCCTCAATCATCCATATCAAATCTCTTCTCTTTGGTAGTATGATGGGCCTCTTTGCCAGTCTATCCCTGTCAGCCTTTGCCTATCTGCAAAAGCTGGAGGCAGACACGACTGAGAAAAAATAAGGAGCTGACCCCATGAATAAACCCTTCTCTCCCAAGCAATCCTTTCAATTCTTTGTGCTATTTTATAGTCTGTTCTCTGCCTTTCTTATCTATTCCTACATAGTCAAGGAGCCCGTTCACGATAGCTTCCTATTCGTTTTTCCCATCGTCCAGATGCTCAAACCTCTTAAATCTGCAGAAGCAAGGCATTACTTTATTCTCTCAAGTGTCTTTACAGTTATCGTCATGACCCTGACCTACGGCATAGGCATTTGGCTGGGACAGATCAAACCACTTATCCTCATATTACCTGCTGGATTTGCTCTGGCTATTCTTTATCGGATTTATTTCAAAAAGGGGAAAACAGATG
The DNA here is from genome assembly GCF_017601095.1 of Streptococcus suis. Taxonomy (GTDB): domain Bacteria; phylum Bacillota; class Bacilli; order Lactobacillales; family Streptococcaceae; genus Streptococcus; species Streptococcus suis_Z. Next base: position 110,011 of record NZ_JAGFUX010000006.1, read on the forward strand.
AACGTTAACAAACTGAAACTTATACTCACTTTGATTGTTCTCTCCTATACAACAATTTGTAGCCTGTATATACATAGCTACCTGACTGGGGACAATCCACCAATCTTTATCTTACCGTTCACTATACTTCCAATCTTGAATAATGACAGGCAAACTACCAGTCCAGAATCAAACGCTTTCCAAAAAGCTATCTATCTTTATCGTAAACCACTGCTCTGGTTTCTCTTTGCAGGTCTTGTCCTAACCTTCTCCATTGGATTTTTCGCTGGACGAATCAAACCACTCTTAGCTGGATTTTGGGGAATATTTGCTCTCTTGCTCTTTATTGGACAATTGAAAAAGTAATCTGTATCCAACATTTTACAAAGTAGGATTTTTTCTATAAAATAGACTGTATATGACATTCAAATCCATTCTTAGACAACTCAAGCCATTTGATTATATCTTAATCGGATTCACTTTACTGCTATCAATTCTGCCAGCTTTTTTGACCTACTCACACCTAGCTGCAAAAACGGACCAAGCAAGTATTATTGCCTATGTCCGTATCAATGGCCAGGTGGTTGACCAGTTCGAATTATCAAAAGATACTCCCCACCAGGAAGTCACCTACTACCCCAATGACGGACAGTACAATATCATCGAAGTAGATGGTGAACGCATCCGAGTTAAGGAAGATAACAGCCCCGACCAAATCGCGGTTCGAACCAGCTGGATTAGTCAGCCTGGGGAACTCTCTGTCTGCCTACCTCACAATCTCATGATAGAAATACAATCTCAATCACCAAATGAGGAAGAAGACCAGTTAATTTTACCCCTTTAAAACAAGGCTTCCAAAAGCTGTCTCAACCAACAAAAAAACGCATAAAATCCTGCTTCAATCAGCTTGATTTTATGCGTTTTACTTTATACTAAATCATTTCGCTTCTTTATTTTATAAAGATTGCAACCAGTAATACCAAGAGATAAACCAAGGAATAGAGGACGAAACTTTTCACAGCTTCAATAAAAGTTTGACTCTTTACGGGTTTCTTTAAAAAACGTTTCAAAAATTGAAAGGATGGAACTAGGGCAACCAGTCCTAGCAAGGCCCAGACTGGAAGCATGCCTGTCCCTACAAAGAGTAACCACAGCATCCAGGACAAGAGCCAGAGGAAAAAGTAAAGTCTCAAACTGACACCCTTCCCCAGATAATAGACCAAAGTATAGCGACGATTCCGAATATCTGTCTCCAAATCGCAGATATTATTGGCCAACATGATATTGGCAATCAAACAAACCAAAGGCAGACTCATAAAGATAAGCTCTAAGACCTTAAACCAAGAAAACTGCAAGGTCATCCACTGGCCGAGAAAATGACTAACCACCAATTGGCTGGGATTTTGAACAAAAACGGCTAGAAAAAAGATGCCAAATCCCATGGTCACTCCAGAAAATACTTCGCCCAAAGGCATCCGTGATAATGGAATAGGACCAAAGGTGTAAAAAATGCCAATCAGAAAACATAGGACACCCATTGGCAACAAGAGCCAGCTGGTCTGCCAAACCAAAATGAGAGAAAAGAGAATGGACCAAAAGAGCAAGAAAAAGATAATCTGCACCATCAGGCCAAAATCCAGTTCATGTTTGCCGATAACATTTTCCTCTGTCTGGTAGTTTTTATCCTTGGCCTTATAAAAATCCATGGTATTGTTGATGGCTGTTGTGCACATGTCAAAGGTCAGTACAGCCAATACGAACAGGGCAGTGGTCAGCCAATTAAAGGTTTGGTATCGATAGACAGACCAAAGAATTCCCAGAACCATGGGAAAGACACTGGCAACCTTGGTTTTAATTTCGACAAATTCTAAAAATTGTGGAAGGCTGAGCCTTCTATTTTGCTTCTTCAACAAGATGATACTCCTCATTGCTTAAAACGAAGCGATCGGTCAAGCCATCGCTTAGATAAACACCATGTTCCTTGTCGATAAAAACAGCCTCGACACCATCTAGAGCATTGACAAAGGCCAAGCCCTCTTCAATCCCCATCAAGAAGAGACTGGTCGATAAGGCATCTCCTTCAACCGAAGTCTCAGAAAAAACGGTCACTCCTGAAATTGAGTTTTCTACTGGGTAGCCCGTTTGGGGATTAAGGATGTGATGGTAACGTACATCATCTACTTCCAAGTAGCGTTCGTAAATCCCAGAGGTCACCACAGAGCCATTTGTCACACGAACAGATCCGACTGTTGCTCCTCTGATTTCATCTGGATCCTGAACCCCAACATTCCAACCTTGGTCACTGTTTGGAGAAGTCCCCATAACTACCACGTTGCCACCGAGGTTGATGACAGCTGTTGTTATCTCCTTGCTGGCAAACAATTCCTGAACCTGGTCAGCAATGTAACCTTTTGAAATCGCCCCCAGCTCCAAGGCCATATCTTCTTCAAGGAAAACGGTCTGTTTCTCCTTATCAAGCTTGATGGCTGTGTAATCAATATGTGTTAGAGCTGCATCAATCTCTGCCTGACTTGGTTTTCTTGCCTGATCCGAACCAATCTGCCAGAGATTGCTAACCGCACCAATTGAAATATCAAACAGCCCCTGACTTGCTCGGCTCATCTCAACAGCCTTTTCTATTATTTCAAAAGTCCGCTCATCAACCTTCACAGCTTCTTTACCAGCTGCCTGATTGATCCTGTAAATATCCGACCCTTCTATGTTGGTCGACAATAGTTCTTCCATCTCTTTTATGTAAGCGATGGCTTGATCCATGGTTTCTTCTTGACCAGAATGGTAAATACTTAACTGGACCACTGTATGCAAAAGACTTTCACTTCGTGTCAGAGGAGTCTTTTCTACGGCTAACTGGCTACTTGATTGGGCTTGTCCACATGCAGTCAAAAGGAGGCAAAAACCAACCAAGCAAACCAATAAGGCAAATCTCCAATATTTTTTCATCTAAACTACCGTCCTTTTGTCTATCTTAACATATTTTTCTGGAAATCTCTGCCTTAAAAAAGAAAGCACAGTAGCCTTGACTACCGTGCCTTATCTGACTTCAACAGATTAGTCTAACTGAATCGTTTCTGTTTTTCCTTCCGCCGCTGCTGCGAGAAGAGCTGTTGTGCTCTTCACAAAATCTTCAGAAGTGTGGGTCGCACCAGAAACCACTTCAACGTCAGCAGACTGGGTTTCAACCAAGGCTGCGTTCAATTTTTCAAGAGCTTCAGCAGCTGAAACGCCTGACTTTTCTTTCATTTTTGTATTGTATTCTTCATTTTCAGACTTCAAGCTACCATCTTCTGCTTGGTAGTCAAAGTTTGATTCTGTAATTTTACCATCTTTGATAGTGATGGTGTGAACGATTTTATAACCATAGTCATCTGCTGCAGATTCAGCTGTATAGGTGCCATCTTTCCATGTTGCTGTTTCAGTTGTGGAAGAAGATGCAGTTGTCGCTGCTTCTGAGCTTGATGCAGTTGTTTCTTCAGTTGTTGAACCGCAAGCGGCAAGAGCTAAGGTTGCTGCGAAAAGTGCCAACCCTTTTAAGATTGTTTTTCCTGTTTTCATAACAAAGGACTCCTTTTTATTTTTTGTTGTTTTATATTATAATAATATACTTTTTGGGGTAAAATGTCCATCTTTTTATGCAAAATCTTTGAGTATTCAAACAAATGTCGATTGGGATTTTTTACTAAAAAATCATCTTCAAGACCTCTTCTAAGTGGGTTCGATTAGTAGAGGGAGGAAAAAGTTCCAACTCTTTTTTGGCTTTTTTTTCATATGACTTCATTAACTGCGCAGCTTTTTCCAATCCCGAACTCGCCAAGACCTTTTGGTAAATCAACTGAATCAAGTCAGTATTTTCAGGTTCTTGAGCAAGTAAGTGCAGGTCCGTACGCAGACTGGAATCTTCCTGCAAGGCAAAGAGCAAGGGAGCTGTGTAGATACCATTTGCGATATCTTGTAGCCCTGGCTTGCCTGAATTCCGACCATCTTTCTGGTAGTCAATCCTGTCATCACGAATCTGAAAACCCATCCCAAGGGATCTGCCAAATCGGAAGGCTGCTCGGTGCTTGCCTGCTGGCTGGTCCTTTTGATAGGCCCCCAGTTGACAAGCAAGACCAAACAAGAGGGCTGTTTTCCCTTGAATTTGTTTGAGATAGGCCTTAAGGGTCATGTCCGTATTGTATTGATTCATCAGCTGTGCCAATTCTCCCCGCAAGAGGCATTCCAAAAGGCGATCGTTTACCTTTTCTTTGTCTTTCTCCTGCAGACCTAACTCTTCTAGCCCCTTGACTAAGAGCCGCCCTGAAAATGCCAAGAGGTAATCTCCAGTATAGATGGCAATCCGATTGGAAAAGGTCTGGTGGGCAGTAAGAATACCGCGGCGTTTTTCTGCCCCATCAATGACATCATCATGCATCAGGGTTGCCAGATGCAAGGTCTCTATATGGGCAGCAAAATACAGTTTTGCTGGGCTGATAGCACCATCCACTAGTCGAGCAAAGTGCAGACACAAGCCTGCCCTCAAGTATTTCCCAGGTGCTTGAACGTATTCGTGAATCTTTTTGTCAATGGCTGGGTGAAGGTGTAGCTGTTCTGTCAAGATGATAGCTTTCACTTTCTCCAGTGCCAGTTTCATTTCTAGATCTGCGTCCCAAATCTGATGAACCACTCGTTTCCTCACTTACTCTTTTATTGTTTTAGTCGGTAGAGATGCTTTGACCTACCGTATAATCGTTTGTCAATAAAGCGACCCAACCACGGCATAATCCAATAATCCAAACCGAAGGAACGCCCTGCTCCATTCATCAGCGCCACGGCTACTGGGATGAACCAAATGTTGACCCAGTAAAACATGCCGGACAAACTGAACATAACCACCAAGGCTGCTGTTGCTGCGGATACAATCCAAACAAAAGCTCCCGCAATCAAGGCCAAGCCAATGGCAATCTCTGCTAGAGTCATGAATTTCTGCATAAAGAGCGCAACTTCCTGATTGGGCATCATAAATTCCATGATGGAAGCAAACCAGTCTGGCATGGAGTCAAGGACGGTCATCGGAGTCTCTCCGTAAGCATAGCTCAATCCAAAGATTGGCTCTGCCACTTCAGCCACTGCCTGAGAAGCTCCCGATGTCGCTTCGGCCGCTGATGCACCTGACACAGGATCAGCCAACCACGGAAATGGGAAGACAACCTGGTCTCCCATCCAGGAGGTTGTTCCAAATAGACCAAAGGCTTTTTTCACCCCTTCATAGAGCCAAACCGAGCCGTAGAAAACTCGGAGCGGAACAGACCAAAGCAGGTTCCCCTTGCTTGAAGTATGCCCTCCAAAGATATTGCGTTTATTTTTAATTTCGAAGAATTCATGGCGAACATAGGCTCCCATGTAGAAGAAACTTCGAATGGTAAAGAAGTACAAGAGGTTGACCATATGCTTCATAGCCATGGCAAAGAAACCAGACATATGGTACTTGTCCATGAGAAAGGCGACGCCATAGCGAGCACCGATGGAGACCATGAAACCGTCGTATTTCCCTTTGTAGCTGTGTTTTTTTCCGCCTTGAAGGGCTGCGATGATGTTGCTGGCTGCCGTATGACCTGTTTGCTCTGCAGTTGGACAATCTGCGGTGTTGGTTTACCTTCTTGGTTAGGATCCTCATAGTAAACCAAATCCCCAGCCACATAGACATGTTCCTTACCCTTGGCTTCCATGTACTGATTGGCAATCAAGCGGCCTGCTCTGCCTTTTTCAATACCGAAATCACTGGCATCTGTATTGGCCTGAACACCTGCTGTCCAAATGGATGTATGGGTTGGAATCTGGCGACCTGAGGCTAGGGTCAGGCTGTCCTTTTCCACACTTGCAACTCCGTCACCCAGCACCAGTTCAACGCCTTTTTTCTCCAAGTATTTCTTGGCCTTGACCTGCTCTTTTTCTGTCACCATAGCCAAGATCTTTGGCGTGGCTTCCACGACCTTGAGAGAGAATTCTTTTGGATCCAGTTTAAACTCGCGCGCCAAGACAGGTACCCAGTCAATCAGTTCTCCAATCATCTCAATCCCTGTAAAGCCAGCACCGATAACGGTAAAGGTCAAAAGAGCCCGGCGTCTTGCCTCATCGTGCTCCCGCATAGCCTGATAACAGGCATCGATGATGTGGTCGTGTAGGCGTTCGGCTGCCTCGATAGACCAAAGGGTAAAACCATTTTCTTTGACACCCTTGACACCAAAGTCGTTAGCCTCGCCTCCCATGGCAAGCAAGAGGTAGTCAAATGAGATAGTTTGGTGCTCCGCGACAACTTCTTTCTTGTCGTAGTCAATCTCTACAACCTTGTCAGTAACCAACTCTACCTTTGGATATTTCTTGAAAATCCGCTGTAAATCATACTTGATAGCATTGACCTCCACACGCCCTGCTGCCACCTCATGCAGCTCCGTCATGTAGGTATGGAAGGAATTTTTGTCAATCAAGATAACTCGAATATCCGAGTTCTTCTTGAAGGTCTTCCCTAGCAATCGGGCGGCAGCGATTCCGGCATATCCAGCCCCGACAATTACAATGTTTTTTGTCACGATCCTTTCCTCCTTGTGAATCTTTCAACGTATTCCATGATGTTATTATACTCTTTTAGTTCTTGTTTAACAAGTCTTTTTTTCAATAACTAGTAATAGTTCCCTCTTGAAAACCAATTCTAAAATCAGTAAAATAGAACTAAGATTTGCAAAAGGAGGCTACACTTGGACAATAAGCAACAACGTTTAATTTTTATCACCATGCTGGCTGCCCAAGCTGTGGTCATTTCATTTATCGAACGGTTTATCCCAACACCATTTTCTTTTGCACCTGGCGCCAAGCTCGGTCTGGGAAACCTCATTAGTTTGATTGCAATTTTTACATTACCAGCCAAGGATAGTATCAAAGTGGTCTTTCTTCGACTCCTCATTTCGACTTTTTTAGGCGGAACTTTTTCAACCTTTCTCTACGGTTTGTCTGGGACTTGCTTGAGTTATCTTGCTATGCTGTCTGCTAAACAGCTGGGGCCTAAGCGTGTCAGTTCGATTGGTATTTCTATTCTTGGTGGTATGTTGCACAACTTTGGCCAGCTCTTGGTCTTTGCATTTTTTGCTCGTTCTTTGCTGGTCCTAAACTATCTCCCTCTCCTGGCGGTGACAGGCATCTTATCTGGTTTTTTAGTTGGGCTGGCTGCGACCTATCTTTTAGAAAAAGTGCCTCCGCTCCGACATTATCACCAACAAATTCTAAAAACATGGAAATAAACACCCCTAACTCAAGAGGTGCTTATTTTTATTGTGCTGACTGAACAAACTGATCATTTTCCATAATATAGTCGAATGAATTAGCTTTCAGACAAGGAACTGAGGTGCAGACAGTACTAGAGTACGGCAAGCCGAAAGTAACAATGTATCAAAGCTAATTCAAATGACTATAAAAGTAGGTGCTGTTTCTTGACCACAGTCAAGTGCATACTTTTTCAACAAGTAGTCATACACTTGGTCTTTAGATGAAAAATAAATAGCTTGGTAGGGTTCTGAAAGGATAGTTTTTCTACAAATAGTAGTCCCTTGAGCTTTCCAGCATAACCCCAACATGTCCAATAAAAAGGCCATGACCATCTAAGTCGTCATGATAAACAACTGAAAACATATTGGCAGCGCTCGAGAAAGTGATTGTTGAAAGATGTTCTTTCATTTTTGCAGCATGTACAGCTAAGTCTGGTTTCATATGTTCACCCTCTTTTTCTCGATCTAGATTATCCCAAAACAATTCAGAATGCATGTAGATTTTTTCAATAAAAACCTCTTATTCCTTTCTTTTTTTCGATTTTGTGCTACAATGTTTTCATATTTTTATTTTTATGAAAAAGAAGGAGACTTATGTCTTTTTTTAGGATAACACTGTCGCCTGGTCAACGGATTGTCATGAGCTTTTTCATGGTTATCTTGATGGGTTCTCTTTTATTGCATTTGCCGTTCTCGCAACTGCCAACTTCATCAGCCACATACTGGGACAATCTCTTTACAGCTGTGTCCATGGTCTGTGTGACAGGACTCTTTACCGTCCCTGTCTCTGAAACCTATTCGACCTTTGGTCAGATCATCTGTATGTTGCTGATTCAAATCGGTGGGCTGAGTTTGATTGGTTTTATCGGACTCTTTGCTTTGAGGGGCGGTCGCAAACTCAGCTTCATCAATATGGCAACCTTGCAGGAGGCTCTCACTCGCTCGGATACCAAGCATTTCAGGAGTTTCATCAAGTCTGCCTTTGGCTTTACTCTAGCGGTGGAAGCCTTGGGAGCCCTGCTCTTGTCTTTCCAATTCGTACCCGAATTCGGCTGGGAAAAGGGACTCTTCTCGGCAGCCTTTGTGGCGGTGTCTGCCTTTTGTAATGCTGGTTTTGACAACTTCGGTGCGACCAGTCTTGTCAATTATGTTGAAAATCCCTTGGTCAATTTGACCATCGCTGCCCTGATTATTATGGGCGGTCTTGGTTTTTCTGTCTGGTTTGATTTTCAAACGCAGATTGGCCAGCGTCGGAGCCTTCGGAAACTGCGATTTCATACAAAGGTTGTGCTGAGTTTGACGGCTATCATTTTAGTAAGCGGCACTCTCTTGACCCTTCTGACAGAGTGGAACAATCCTAGTACAATCGGCCACCTCCCTCTTGGCAGCAAGGTTTTAGCTAGCTTTTTCCAGACGGTTACTATGAGGACCGCAGGTTTTGCCAGCATCGACTATACTAAGGCTGAGCCTGTGACCCTCTTGCTCTACATCTTTCAAATGATGCTGGGGGGGGCTCCTGGTGGTACGGCAGGTGGAATTAAAATTACAGCCTTTTTGACCCTTGTTCTCTACGCCCGCAGTGAGATCATGGGCTTACCCCATACCAATTTCAAGGACCACACTATCGATGCCCTAACTATCCGCAAGGCTTTTGCTACTTTTAGTGTCTTTATCACGGTCTTCCTAGCTGGACTGGTGGCCATCACAATCACAGACCCACGCCAGCCCTTGCTCTTTCTCGTGTTTGAAGTTATGTCAGCCCTGGCAACCGTTGGGGTGACAGCTAACTTGACTCCCTACCTGACCCAGGCAAGTCAATTGATTCTCATGGCCCTTATGTTCTTCGGCCGCATCGGTCCAATGTCCATCCTAATCAGCCTGTCCACCCGCAAACCTTCTAAGAAGGAAAGCCTACACTACGCTAAATCATCTATGATTGTCTAAAGGAGAAATCATGCCAACACAAACGATTGGAATTCTTGGTCTAGGTGTTTTTGGAACTACGATTGCTAAAACCCTTCACCATTACGACTGTAACATCATTGCCGTGGATAACCATGAGCAACGTATCAACCAGCTTGAGTCTATCTTAACCCGCGGCATCGTCGGCGACATCACAGACCGCACGCTCTTGCGAGCTGCAGGTATTGACAACTGCGATACCGTTGTGGTCGCAACGGGAAACAACTTGGAGTCCAGCGTCCTAGCTGTTTTGCACTGTAAATCACTCGGTGTGCCAAAGGTCATTGCCAAGGTAAAGAGCAAAACCACCAAAGAAGTGCTTTTGAAAATCGGGGCCGACAAGGTCATTTCACCTGAGCGTGAAACAGGGATCTCCCTTGCCAAACACCTAATTCACCAAGGTACAACCGATTTGTTTGAACTCGATGACCAAGTGACCATTGTGGAATTCCAGCCACCTGCCAAATGGCTTGGCAAAACCTTGGCCCAGTTGAAACTCCGTCAAAACTATAAGATGAACATCATCGGCTACCGTAGTAAATTTACTAAAGAACTGAATATCCAGCTATCGCCAGATTATACCTTTAACGAGGATGAATTGATCATGGCTGTAACGGATAATAATACCGTTGACCATTTTGAAGAATACACCAACAAAATGTAAGATTTAGCCTATCTGCACTGAGTAGATGGGCTGTCTTTGTGAGATGATGAAAAGGAAACCATAAAATGAACGATTTAACCAAGGGCAACCCCATACGGGTCATCCTCCAGTTTGCCATTCCCCTCTTGATCGGAAGTTTTTTTCAGCTAGCTTATAACTTTGCTGATTCCATGATTGTCGGCCACACCTTGGGTAAGGATGCTTTTGCCAGTGTTGGATCCACAGCTAGCTTGATTTTTTTAATTATCGGTTTTGCCCAAGGGGTGACCAATGGCTTAACAATTGTAACAGCCCAACGATATGGAGCTGGCGACTGGAAAGAAGTTAAAAAATCCTTCCTGCACGGTCTCTTCTTTGCCGCTTGTGTCAGCATCTTATTGACCAGCCTCTCGTTAACCTTCTTGGACCCTATCTTGCACCTGATGCAGGTTCCAGCTTCTATTTTCCCACATTCCAAGGCCTTTTTAATGGCTATGTTTGGTGGCTTAACCTTCACCGTTTTCTATAACTATCTCTCTAGTGCCATTCGCAGTCTTGGAAATTCCAGGACTCCTTTGGTGGCTTTAATCATTGCTTCTTTCATCAACATTGGACTAGATTTTTTCTTTATTCTTGTCATGAAATGGGGTGTTTTTGGAGCTGGTTTTGCGACCATAACGGCTCAGGCCTTCTCAGTTCTCTATCTGATTATTTATATTTACCGCAAGGTACCACACTTTCATCTAAGCAATAGCGACTGGATCTTAGATAGGGAGAACTTGATTCGCCATGCCCAGCTTGCTTTTCCCATGGGCTTTCAAGCCAGTATCATTGCCATCGGAGCAATTACCCTGCAAATTATGGTCAACCAGTTAGGAACAGATGCCATTGCTGCTCAGGCCATTGCCCTGCGCACCGACCAATTGGCCATGTTACCCATGGTAAATCTGGGCCTTGCCATTTCCACCTTTACAGCCCAGAACTATGGCGCTAAGCTCTATGACAGGATTCGAGAAGGTGTCCGAAAAACGCTAGTTCTCAACATTGCCTGGTCCATCCTCTTTGCCCTCTTACTGATCCTAGGCAACCGCTTCTTCTCAGGCCTCTTTCTACCAAATGCCAGTCAAACTGTACTGGACTTGGCCCTGGTTTACTACATCATTAACGGATCTTGCTACTGGATTGTGGCTAGCCTCTTTATCCTTCGGAGTTTTATCCAAGGCCTGGGTAAAGGTTTGATTCCAACGCTGGCTGGTTTTGGAGAATTGATTTTCCGTGCTATCGTAGCCGTTCTGGGTATGCAGTATTTCGGCTTCTATGGAACCGCCGCCGCTAACCCCGCCGCCTGGATCGGAAGCATCTTGGTCCTCATTCCAAGTTCCATCATCTTTATGAAAAAATTAAAAGCTGGACAAAGTATATAAAGAAAACGCATGAAACTCTCATGCGTTTTTTAAATAATATTTCCGTAAAAATTGGATATGAAGGAGATTCCAAAGCGCACCATAGCTAAGCCCAACCAAGAAAGCAAAGTCGACTTGCACATTGGATATTGGTAGCAGATGAACAAAAAGAATGAGTCCTAAAACAAGCACTAATAGAATAGCTGTCGTCGTCTTATCCAACTTAAAATAGGCTGACAAAGGTTTATCAGGACAGGCTTGCACTTCCTTGAATTGTTTGACACTTGCGCCAAGATTGGCCCCAGCTGCCCCCATAATCGCACCAAAATAATAGTGAGGCAGTAGATAAACCGACAAACTAGCTACAGTGATATAGGTAAGCACCAACAAGGCATATATCAGTTTTTTCATGACCAACCTCCTAAAGCTTTTTTATACATTTGTTTACGAATATATTTTAACATATCATTGTTATCAGTCGCAAATATTTTACTATAATAGTTGACTTTCCAACTCAATCTCTGACAAGAGTTTGCTATAATAATCCTGCTCATCAGCTAAGAGCGGGCTGTTAGGCAGCATTTTTTTAGCCTGAGCCAGAGATTTTTTCAAAGCCTTACTATCTTCCGCAATTCGCTGGTGGTAGAGAGCCGCGATGACTTGGTAATTTCCCATAGGGTACTTGAGCAGAGCCTTGACCTGCTTGTCCTCCCCTAATTCTCTAGCCTCTTCCTCCAGACCTTGCAAGAGATAGACTTCCAACAGTACAAGTTTTGCCAGCTTCACCATATAATCATTGTCCGATTTTGCTATCAACTTCTCCAATCGCTCTCGTGCTTCTTGATACTCCCCTTTGAAAATCAGCAACTCCGTCCAGTTTAGATAGTGGGTTTGTGGTAAATGCCCTGGCAAGATTGGCAGATCCAAGACAAAATCACTTAAATTCGCTGCAGTTGGGTCCACCATGACTTGAGAGGTATGTCTAAGTGCTTGATAGGCCAAGCGGCTATAGTCTGGATGAGTATACAACTCTTTTATTTTGGCACCATCCACCATTCCAGAAGGATTGGCGTTGAGGATAAACAAGGCTAGATTGAGGAGAATTTGCGATAGAGGCAGACTCCAATGCCCTGTTAAGAACCCAATCAAAACAGAAACAAGGATGAGACTGAGATGGACAATCAAGCCACCTGCAGACATCAGAATCGACCGAGGATCATCCTCATCTCTTTTGACTCCGATATACTGAGCAGCTGCCCCTTGCACAATCACGGTTTTCTTCCATTTCCAGCCTTGGTCAGTCTTGACCAACAAACGATTGCCCAAGCCAAGCGCCACCAAGTCAAAACCCGTCAGCCAACCAAAGAAGGCATGACCTAATTCGTGGAGAATGAGGGTTAGGTAAAAAGTACCTAGAAACCAGACATAACCTAGACCAAACACCCACAGTCCATAGAAGGAATCATTTTCTGGTAAAAGCTGAGCCATCCCATAAGTCGAATACATGGAACTCGCAAAACCACACAGAACAGAAACACCTATAACCAACCAATTCCATACTTTCTTCATAGCAAACCTCCTTTTTAATAGTATATCAAAAAAAGACTAGAAATGAACTGACCCCAAAAAATTGGACAAATAATTATTGAAAGGATTTAGTTCTGTATTGGACAGGACTAAGTCCTTTTAATTTTGCTTTTATTCGTTTGTTGTTGTAGTAAAAAATATAATCTGTAATA
>NZ_JAGFUX010000007.1 GCF_017601095.1 Streptococcus suis
AATAATCATAAATAACTTGTAAAAATATAAATTTTATGGTAAAATAAATGCATTAAAGTTAAAGGAGACAAAACTATGTCTGGACAAATTCGTGTATCCCCAGAAACGCTACAATCTCGTGCTCGTGAATACGGAAAAGCGTCAAATGATATTAATACTATTTTGAACAATCTTCAACGTCTTCAAGACACACTTCGTACTGAGTGGGAAGGTGCAGCATTCCAAGGTTTTGACAACCAGTTTAATGAATTAAAACCTAAAGTTCAAAACTTTGCAGAATTGATGCAACAAATCAATACACAGCTCGACAAGACAGCTCAAGCAATGCAACAAAATGACCAAGATTTGTCTCGTAATTTCGGTCTTCAATAATAAAACATCTGGTAAGGTTGGGGTGGAGTCCTCAACCTTTTTATTTTGGAATTAAGGAGATAATATGAATCGTAAAACATTGATGGCAAGTGGAATTGTCTTACTAGTAATGGTGGCACTAATAACATTCTTTGCGGTTATTAAGCCAAATTCATTAAGTACAACCTCGTCGGATAATGTTGTTCAAAATACTACGCTTAAAATTGCAGCAGTAAATGAGGATACAGGTACAACCTATAATGGACAAGTGCTCAATATGGGGACTATCCTTCTACACTCCTTTGATTTAAATACAAACTACGAAGTAGAAGTTGTATCAAGAGCAATTGCTGAAAGAGGATTAGAAAATGATGCATATCAATTGATGATTGTTCTACCAAGCAAATTCTCGGAAGAGGCTCTCGCCTTGGAACAGTCTGCTCCAAAGCAAGCAAATTTTCAATATCAAATAACATCAGATGAACAGCTAACTGTAAAGCAAGCCGAGCAAGCTGTAGTAGATTTCAAAAGTTTATTCAATAAAGATTTAATAAATATCTATTTTGCAAGCATCATTGGAAATTTACAAACAGCTCAAGCTCAGGTTAATGAAGTTGTTTCAAATGAAGGGAAAGCTTTAAACTCATACAATACGCTATTGGTTGATCCGCTGGTTCGTTATTCTAAACAGTTTACGGGCTTGGCGACTTCTCCTACAGATTTATTATCAACCTTCTCTGCATTTAACAAGGATTTGTCAAACTCAAATGATGCATTTACTTCTATCATCAATGTAGACAAATCATATGAGACTGAATTAGAACAGATAAAATCATTCCAAGAAGCTTGGCAAACGTCCATTCTTACAAGAGAGGAAAATCTTCATGCTTTTGAAGAGCAAATCTCAAAGTTAAATGTTGATGAAAATTTAACCAGTCTCAATCAAATTAATGATCATATTGCGACAAACCTTAATGAACCAGCTGTATGGAAAGAAACATCTGATAGAGTAAATGCCTATAATGAGGATATTACAACACTTTTGACTCAATTGAAAGAGTTAAATACTACAATTGATACTACCTTATCAAACTACGATTCCAAAATATCTGAAGCTGTTGAGAGTTCTCTAGCTGACAACAGTTCTGCTTTATCTAGTGCCAATCAAACATTAGGGAGCTACATTACAGCTCTGAATAAAAGTATGTCTGAACAGATCATTGCCAAGTGGCCGAGCAGAATGTATAGTGATGAGTCACTCGATGGATTGTCCTTATCGAATTCAGATAAACAGCACTTGAAGAATGTTAATTCTTTTATGGTTTGGTATGCGAACAAAGAAAAGTTACCATTACCAGCAAGTGTCTCAGCGACATATGAATCTGAGGCGTTGAATCATATAAGAAATCAGATTATATCACAGGTTGAACAACGTCGTGAACTGGCTTTGCCAACTCTAGAAGGAATGCTAAAGACTGTTGATATTCACGTTCCAAGTGGTTTTCAATTATTAGTAGAAGGGTTCAATCCCGTAAAAGTTAGTGATACCCACTATCAATTATCTTTTTCAAGTACTAACGATACACCAGCTAAGTTTTTCTATTCTCTAGCTGTCACAGATCAAAGTAAACTTTCAATACTAACACCTGCCGATGTTTCCTTCTCGTTCACAACAGAAGAGGAAGTAGAGGTTGTCAAACCAGGAGAACCAAAAGAAATTAGTAGAGAAACACAGGTAGAATCTACACCAGTACCAGCAACAGAAACGACCTCTGCAACTACAACTAGTGAGACAGTGGCGACGGAAACAGAGACGACAGAAACCACCGCTCCAACAACTGCTTCAAATACAACAAAAACTGTCACTATCACGTTGGCGAATGAGACTGAAAAGAAAATGGTACAGCGACGTTATGAAGTGACAGACTCGATATCAAATTGGAGTTATGACCCGACGTCAATGTCGAGCGAAATTTACAAGGATGTTCAAGAGTATCTGCAACTTTCAGGGGTAGTGACAGCTTATTATGGATTGAATTTAACCCAAGGTAGTTATTTATCGACAACATTTACACCGCTAGAAGGGTCTCTGGCTTCTTTAGCTAACAGTGATGATTTGAAATCAATCGTTACTAACCTCATAAAAACCACAACTGTTGAGGCATTTAGAGATGATTTAAAAATTTCTGACGAAGAATTGAATGAGATTGAAAGTCGCTTAGCGGAGGTTGACTCCTTATTGGCTTCAATTGAAGGGCTTCGAACATCAACTACGGATTTAATATCACAAACGGGAAGTTTGATTGAAGAAACGTCAATTATTCAGAAAACACTTCAAGATAAGCCAGCATTTACTGATACAGAAAAACGAGAGAATACGGATATCGTCACTGTAAGTATGGATATGAATTCTGATCTGACTGAATTGATGGCTGCAAGCCAAAGTCTCATGGAAAAAACAAAGTCCAATCAGGCAGTTGCAGAGACAATTGAAAGCAGCATGCAACAACTCTCAACGGACGTGACAACACTAGAGACTGATGGTGAATCATTGAACACTCGTGTTAATGAATTACAAGAAATTATGGCAGGTCAGTATGGGACCAATGAAGAGTTTCTTCAACAATTTTCAACTGTATTAAGCAATACAAAGATAGGTAATCAGAAAAATCAAGCTGTTTATGACTACCTCTCAAATCCTGTAGATGCCTCCAAAATTGAAAATGTATTGACGGTTGCATCTAGTTCAACAAGCGGGGAAACACGTCAGGATGATCGAACCAGCTTAATGCTCATTCTGATTGGGTATCTGATTAGTCTAGCTATTGCGTATCTTTTACAACATTCGGATATCCAAGGATTGCAGGAACGATTTAAGTTGACTCAACGCCTGTCTTGGAAAAATGCGACAGGTCCCGTTCTATTCCTCTCTATTTCATCTTTCTTGTCAGGTGCTATTCTTGCACTGGTTACAGGTTATAAATTAGACTTTTCAATCGGTCAGACAAGCCTCTTTATCTTTTTAATGGCTCTTATTGTCATAAATATGACTTATGGTGTCAATTTGTTATTAGCGAAATTGAAAAGTTTTGGCTTCTTAATCGGCGTAGCACTGTTAATGCTTTACCTGAGTACAGCAACTCAACTATTTGATTCATATTATGTATATTCAACGAAGTTTCTTGCATCATTCTCCCCATTAAATTATCTGGAATTAATGATACGTAATTATATTAATCAACAAGGGGAACTTTCTATATCTGTTAGTCTTTTGGTTGCTTTGGCATTAGTCTTAACCGGGGTGTCAGTTTTGCTTTATCGAACAGTTTCAAGGGAGTCTTAAGATGAAAAAATGGCTATTTTGTGGGTTGGTTTACCTGTCATTTCTTGGAGGACAGCTGGTTTATGCAAATGATGGTTCATTGCAAATAGACGCTAATTTAACGACTACTGCTGAAAAATCTGAAATTAGTTATATCGAACAGGAGAGCGACTTGGCAAAATTGTTTCAATCAGAAACAGAAAAATCTATTTCTGAAGTGCAAGAGGAAGCTGAGCAGTCTTATCGATTAGATAAACAGGGTCTTTTTTTACACGATATCCAGACAGATAGTGTCATTGAGACCTACCAGCCCCTATTGTTTACTTCTAAGACGATGGTACATCGTAATGATAGCTATGGAGTGTCCCTGACCGAGAAAAAAACGGGATTATCTTTACAGATGCTTCTAATAATTGTCTTGGGAATGACTGTGACTTTGTACTCATTGTTACGTAACAAACGGAGAGGAAAGTAGTAAGATGAAAAAGTATCGATTATTTATCAGTATTTTAGCAACAATAGCAATTTTAATTTTAGGAGGGTGTGGTATGACTGAGAGCAATAAAGAAGTAAAGTATAAAGAAGAGCAGGATAGAATGGTGGAGTATTTAGCTCAGAATTATGAAGGTGTTGAAAAAATTGAGTTTATAAATTTTGAAAAGAATAATACTACAGGTACATGGAGTAGTGATGCGATTGTTAATGACATTTATTATATAACCATTAGCCTTAATGGATTCGGGGGAGAAATAGATGTAACTGAACATATTTCTAGAAGTAAAGGAAATGAGTTACATCTGAAAAATGGGGAGGAAGATATAAATACTTCAAAAATACAGAAAGTTTATTTTGAGGAATAGAGAATGATAACACATAAAGATTATAATAGGATTGCTGACAAGGTTTATGCGGTAGATAGTGGCAAAGAGGCTTTTCCAATTGAAAAAGGAGATAAAATTTTAGGGAAAAAATTCCAAGTCCTCGCTGTAGAAGACAATACTGTCAACGGCATGCAGGCTATGGCTGTAGCGCCAGTTGTTAACTGTGATTAGGAGATATAAAATGAAAAAACGAAGAATTTTTATCAGTTTAGTAGTCGCAATGACAATTTTTATATTAGGAGGATGTGGAATGACGTCACAGAAAGAAACATTGACGAAAGAACAACAGGATAATGTGGTTAGATGGATTGCAAGGGGGTATGAGGTTGATAAGGTAGAATTTACAAATTTTACAAAAAATAATTCAACAGGAAGTTACTTGTTAAGCATTTAAATAAATGGTGAAAGGAATCTTAGGACAGTATTTTCAACGTATAGCTTAGATGATTTTAATAACCAAAGTGGTGAAATTGGACTAGATCCTATAGAAGATTTTGAACCTTTGTTGAGGCATAATCCTAAAAATAAAAATGAGAACGTTAATATTGAAGAGATAGAAGTTATATACTTGGGTGAGTAGTATGTTGATAGATAAACAAAATAGTAGATTAGCAGAACAGTCTTATTGGGTCGATAGTAATATAGAAGGGGTTGATTATAGACCCAAAGAAGCTGGCTAGCTTAATTATAAGATAAGAGGAGGAATCCATGAAAAACTGGAAAAAATTGTTAGCACTGGTCGTTGTTGGAATGTTAATGGTGTTAGGAGGTTGTAGTATGTCTAGAAGTAAACAAACAGTAAGTAAAAAAGAACAAGACAGAGTAGTTCAATATATTATAGACCATATTGAACTTGTCGATGGCGATTCAATAAAAAAAGTAAAATTCACAAAAATTAAATATGAAGAAATGCCTGGAAGTTGGTGGATAACAGTAGAGATTAATGGGCAATACAAACTCTCATTATCTGAAGGAAAACTCGGCGGAGAGATTAGGACATCCCGTTTTTCTTCAAAAGAGATTAGACAAGTTGATAGCACAGAATTAGTATCGCAAGAAAGTAAAGTGGATGTTTTATACTATGAATAAGGAGAAGTATCATGATTACCGAAAAAGATTATAACTCCATATCAGAAGATGTTTATCAAGTAGACTCTGGAAAAACTTTGGATATCATTAAATTAGGTGATACTGTAGCCAACGGTAAATTCCAAGTCCTCGCTTTAGAAGACAACACCGCCAACGGCATGCAGGCCATGGCAGTTGCGCCAGTGGTGAATGGGCTAGTGGACTATGATAACATAACCATTGCTTACGCGGGGACAAATTTTTGGGATGCAAAAGACCTCCAAACAGATTTTAATAGTGTCATAGGTGGTCAGAACTATTTCGAGACAGCTCCTCAACTTCCTTCCGATAGTCAGGTTGATAGCGCGCTTGCCTTTGCTGCTGAGATTCGTCGAAGATACCCTCAAGCAACGATAGACACCACAGGGCATTCACTAGGTGGTTATCTAGGTCAGATGGTTGCCATTAAAAATCAATGGGCTGCGACAACCTTTAATGCCCCAAATCCATCCAATATGCTAACTAAGGATGAAATAGCCTGGGCTAAAGCAAATACTGACAAATTGGTTAGCTATCGCAACGAAAAAGATTGGATAGGAAACTATGGTGGTGATCCACTTGGAATTGCACGTGCTATTGCCCCTTACAAAGAAAATGATATTGAGGGACTTGATTTTTTGCATCATCATGGGCTCTCTACTTGGCAGTTTGATAAGCATGGCAACTTGGTGGACAAGTACGGGCTAGTAGTGGATAAGAAAAATTATTATGCAGAGGCGGATATTAATTCTGATGGGGTAGAAGATATTACTTTGTCAGCGACTAATACGACGGCTCGTAATCTATTTCTATCAAGTGGTGGTATTGATCTATCTGGTAGTCAGAGGTTCAAGATAAGTCCTGATACACTAAGGATGTTATCAAGCAATCTAAATATGTTGGCTCTGACAGAAATTCCAGCTATGATTAAAGCTTGTCAACTTTGCCAAGAGAAAAACGAAAAAATAAAAGGTGACTTTGAAACTCGTAAGCAAAAAGTGGAGGAAAGCATTGTCCAACGCTTCAAAGAGACCCGGTTAACAGAGGTGTTTTATAAGATGCATGAGTCGGTGGGTCAACTGGTTTCAAAACGCTCGATTTTTGAACAGCTAGCCTCTCCAAAAATGTTGCGCAATACTATTCCATACCCGGCATATTTTAGTTCAGGAGCTTATTTGGAGTTATCCCCTTATAATAGTACTTTGAGTCACCTTAGCTCTTATAGTCAGACATTGTCCCAACAAGCCACTTCGGAACAGTCTAGTGGTTTTATCTTGATTAACCCAACACCAAGTGTTTTGAAATCATCAGATATTCTAGAAGAAACGGCTAAGAACCTCAAAAAGAAAAGTGAAACAATCTTTGAAGGAACAGGTCTTCGTGAAGGGAAAAAAGATGGGATTAGTGAATCCTTAACAGAGGTTTTGAACATCGAACAAGCCAATCTGTCCCAGTTAAGCTTGGCTGTAGAGAACGTTGCCCAAATGACGTTGGGGCTTGCTGACCATTTCCAAACTATGGATGACTGGCTAGGTAGTCAGATACAATCAGGGGGCAGTCTTGAAGGGTTAACCGTTCAAAAAGTTCCAAGGTCCTATCAAGCATATCTTGAAGAAACGGGTATTTTTGATGATGTCAAGGATGTCTTACAAGCGTTTGATGAACAAGTCGAACGAAAAAGTGCTATATATGCAAAGGATGTGTCAACTGGATTTTCAACAGCCTTTCAATCCGTTCAGTCCTCGCTTGAAAGATGGTCAAATCAGTTAGAGAACTTTAATCAGTCGGTTTCTTCAATAAAAAGTTCATTTGAAGTAGATATCTATATTGATAGGAAGACCAAGGTAGACAAAGGATTTAAGATGAAGAGAGAGTACTGGGGGAATCTCTCTAGGTTATATGATTCCAATCTGAAGTCATCAATTAGGACAGCAAACAATGAAATCAAGCCGCTAACTGAAAAATTGGTATCGGCATTGGAGATAACCAAAACAGCTCAGAGCGATCTACAGAACATGAAACCTCAGTTGAAAGCAATCATTGAAGAAGGGGTCTACGTTGCCTTTGATTTGGATGAAATTGTAGCCAGTCAAAAAGTCATCCAGCAACAAACTGCTAGAATTGGACAAGAATTATCTTACGTTATTGATACCTTAACTTCTCAAATGTCCGGTGAAGCCATCTCAACACTTTCACTTCAATTAAGTCAAGTTCGAACATTAACTGGTTTTTTCAATCAACTAGTTGGAGAATGTTTTGGAAATCAAGATAGCACCCTTCCAAGTATGCCTAGTGGCGTCATTAGTCCACAGGCAAGAAACTTTTCTTTAAATCCTTCATGATAGGGAGAAACGAAAATAGTTTCTCCTATTATTTTTTCTACTGAAGGTATATTTTTGATAAGTTCATGATATAATAAATAGTGAAATTAATTTAGGGGGAGTGGCTTTTTATGAATGAGTTTATCATGATTAGCTTAAATTGTAATCCTTTTGTGTCACAAGAACTGGACTTACGTGTACCAACTCATTTGACATTGAAAGAACTCTTACAGATTGTATCAGAAGCTTATAATTTAGGATTTGAATTAATCAATCCCAGTGCTAGAGATCATCAGTCTGGTCAAATACTAACAAGTACGAGTCGGTTAGAACTACTAAAAGACGGAGTATTACTACAATTGGAAACTTTATAAGATGGAGACAGGTATGGAAACACAAAAACGTGAATTAGTTGTTGAGGATGTGAAAGGAAATCGTGAGGTTGCATATGCCTTATTGACTGCTCATCATCCTCTTTTTGTTACTCAAAAAGTAGCTGAAGAAGAAAGTCGGTTGATTATTGAAAGTGAATTGACAGAGGAGTTGTATGATTGGTCTTTACTGGAAGGCATGAATGCACAAGAAAAATTGCGTCATTTACTGAATATTGGGGAGCTTTACAGTGACTTAGAAGATTCCATTTACACTTACGAATTATCACCAGGCAGCCTTGTATTTTCACGCAATGCGGAGCCTCGTTTCATCTTTAGAGGGATAAAAGAACAGCTCCCTCCCTATGAAGCTGTTACAGATACTGCCTTTCTAACTTCCTTTAAAGCTATGATTGTCTCTTTGATGGACAAAAAAGCGACTTATGATCAATTAATGGCAGGTAAACTCCCATTTTATAAGGGAAATCTTTTCTGTGAATCGATTGTTCAGGCAGAATCTCTTCAGGAAGTTCAGGAATTATTACTAGAAAAATACAACATTGAAAAGCAAGACATCACGGAAAACTTTTCACTTATTAGAAATAAGTATATTTCTCGATTAAAATCCATAACTGCTTTAGTTTCTATTGCTACGGTAGTATCCCTTGCAGGAATCCTCTATTTCTTACTGTTTGCGATGCCACGTCAAGAAATGATATCCTCTCTCAGATTGGCGTTTATCAATAAAGACTATTCAGGAGTTGTGACGGTAATAAAGGATGCGGACTCTAAATCTCTTAGTCAGGATGATAAGTTTATTAGTGCCTATTCTGTTATCATGACAGAGCCCTTGACGGAAGAGCAAAAATCTGAATTGAGTAAGATTTCCACTCAATCAAATGAAGATTATTTACGGTATTGGATTTTGATTGGTCAAGCAAAAATTGATGAAGCAATGGATATTGCAAGTTATTTGGATGACCCTCAGTTAATGATGTATGGTTTGACGAAGAAAATAGATGAGGTGCAACGTGACTCAGAATTATCTGCTGAGAAACGGACAGAACAATTAAATAGCTATAAGAGTAAGTTAGAAGAATTGAAGAAAACCTATTTGACTCCTGAAACGGATACTCAAGCATTAACAGAATCGGAATAAAAGGAGAAGAAGATGCATTATTTAATCTATGAACAATCCGTTTATACCCTTTATCCGGAGAGGAGTTATCAACTTGGTATAGATGCTGAAATTGTTATCCCTACTAAGGATGAAATTGTTTTAACTGTTGACCACGAGGGGGTTCGTTTACTAGGACAATACTATACAAGTGGACGGTATGATATTTCCGTAACAGACGAGCTTCAAATAACGCTCCTATCGTTTGAAGAAACCAAATACTATCTGCTAGATGACAAGACCTTTCATTTATCAGGGAAACTGGATGCCCTTCTTTCTCTTAACGGATTTAATGGAGAAATCGTTGTAACAACAGAGGAGAATAAGCGGTATCTCCAAAGTACAATTCCTTTTTACCTAAATGGTCAATTTGTATCTGGTAAACATCACATTCAGGATTATGATGAATTACTTTTTGAGCAAGGACTGGTACTTCGTTTTCAAAAGCAAGTATTACTAGTGCAGACGCTATTTACAATAAAAACCAAACTGGTTGAATTAGCGGAAGTGACAGTAGAGGATCGAACGAGTGATTTTCACCGTTCACCAAGGATCATTTTACGTGAGCCAGAAGGAAAAGTTACGATTGCTTCGGCACCAACAGAAGATGAAGGAAAAAAACAATCTCTCATTAAATTGTTGTTAACTCCTTTGGCGATGATTCTATTTACAGGTCTGACCTATCTCTTTTCATCGGGTGGAGGAATGGTCATTATGATGATGGGGATGTCTTTGGTTACTATAGGGACATCCATTCATTCCTATTTTTCAGATAGAAAATCCCATAAAGAAACTCAGAATAAAAAGATAAAAGAGTATATGGAGTATTTGGATACCAAATATGAAGATTTGGCTCAATACCGCAGTGAACAAAAAGAAGCTCTTTTTTATCACAATCCAGATACATCAACGATACTTCAGATGGCTGAGAAAACTGACCGTCGAATTTATGAGAAAACACCTTTCCATTTCGACTTTTTGAGTTATCGTATTGGACTTGGTGATGTGCCTGCTAGTTTTCAAGTTGACTATGCAGACTCAGAGTTAACAAAATATAACGAAGAGGCTGGTCAGAAAGTTCGAGAATTACTTAGCTACTATCGCTTAACAGAAGACGTTCCTATTACAACGACAATTTCGAGTCCAATTGGTTATATTGGTACCCGTCGTGTCGTGATTGAGCAAGTTCAGCAATTAATGATGCAAATTGCAACTTTCCAAAGTTATCATGATGTTCAGTTTATTCCGATTTTTCGAGAGGAGGAGTTGTCATTATGGAATTGGAGTCGTTGGTTGCCTCATACAAAGATAAAAGCGCTGAATAGTAGAGGGTTTGTCTATAGCCAGCGGACTCGAGACCAGTTATTGACCTCACTATACCAAATCATAAAGGAACGAAAACTAGATAGTGAGCAGGATAAGGGGAAAGAAAAAGTATATACACCTAGATATATCTTATTGATTACAGACTTGAGCCTCATGCTCGACCATAATATTATGGAATATATCAACGAAGATCTTTCAGATCTTGGTATTCACTATATCTTTGTAGAAGAAGTGATTGAAAGTTTGCCTGAACACGTTAAAACGGTTGTTGACTTCAGAGGTGACAAAAAAGGTACTTTGTTGCTTCAAGATGGTGTCTATGTCAATAAAATCTTCACACCCCATCCTGCAGTTGCTTTGTCAGAAAAGGATAACTTTGCTCGTCATATGGCAGCAATAAATCATGTCCAAACCTTGCGTAATTCGATTCCAAATAGTATCACTTTCCTGGAAATGTATGGAGTGAGTCGCGTAGAAGAATTGAATCTATTGAAACGCTGGGAGGAAAATGAAACCTACCAAACGATGGCAGTTCCACTAGGTGTTCGAGGTCGAGATGATATTCTCTACCTCAACCTTCATGAAAAGGCACATGGACCTCATGGTCTCATTGCTGGTACAACAGGTTCAGGGAAATCAGAACTTGTACAATCTTATATCTTATCTTTGGCTGTAAACTATCACCCTTATGAAGTAGCCTTTCTGTTAATTGACTACAAGGGTGGAGGAATGGCTAATCTCTTTGCGGACTTGCCACACGTCGTTGGTACCATTACAAACTTAGATGGTAACCAGGCCAATCGAGCACTTGTTTCGATTAAGGCAGAACTTAAGAAACGTCAACGAATTTTTCTTGAAAATGACGTCAATCACATTAATCAGTATACCAAGCTCTTTAAAGAAGGTAAGGTTAAAGAACCACTCCCTCATCTATTGATCATTAGTGATGAGTTTGCGGAATTGAAGGCGAATCAACCAGAATTTATGGATGAGTTGGTTTCTACAGCCCGCATTGGTCGTTCTCTTGGGGTAAAACTGATTCTTGCGACACAAAAACCAAGTGGGGTTGTAAATGATCAAATTTGGTCCAACTCCAAGTTTAAAATTGCTCTTAAGGTACAAGATGTAGCGGACTCACGAGAAGTTATTAAGACCCCAGATGCGGCAGAGATTACTCAAACTGGTCGGGCTTACTTGCAAGTGGGGAACAATGAAATTTATGAACTGTTCCAAAGTGCTTGGTCTGGAGCTGACTATAATCCTGAAGGTAGAAATAGTGTCCAACGTGATATGACAGTCTACGAAATCACAGATAGCGGCCAGTACAATGCCATCAATAAAGACTTGAGTGGACTAAACAAACAAAAAGAGACCAAGGCTGTTCCGACAGAATTGGATGCCATTGTGGAAGAAGCGCATGAACTGTTTGAGGGTCTCCATATTCCGAAAGTAGCTAGTCCGTGGTTACCACCATTAGCGGAAAAAGTTTATGCCAAAGATTTGGCTTCTGTAAACTTCAAGGACTACTGGGGAACTTCAGACAATCTTCAATCCATCTTAGTGGGCTATCAAGATATCCCTGAGCGTCAAGAACAATCACCGCTCTACTTTGATATGGAGCAACGAGGACACATTCTATTAGTCTCTAGCCCAGGTTTCGGGAAATCAACCTTCCTACAAAACTTTGCGGTAGATGTCATGCGAAAACAAACGCCAGCACAGGTCCACTTCTATCTCTATGATTTTGGGACTAGTGGCTTGATTTCGCTATCAGATTTCCCACATGTGGCAGACTATTTTGCTTTGGATGAGACAGAGAAAATCATGAAATCTCTTCGCTTCTTGATGAAAGAAGTGAAAGCTCGTAAGCGCGCCTTGTCTAAAGCCAAGGCAACGAACCTGAGTCAGTATAATCAGCTTTCAGAAGATAGTTTTCCTACTATCTTTATCGAGATTGATGGCTTTGATAGTGTCATGGATGCACCGTTCTCAGATGCCTTCTATGATGTCTTAAATGTTATTGCTCGTGATGGTGCGTCACTTGGTATCTATCTAATTGTGACCCTATCTCGCCTCAATGCCATGCGTTTGCAGCTACAATCAAACTTCAAGACTAAGATTTCCCTCTTCTTATTTGATAATAGTGACCTGTCAGGTGTTGTCGGGCGGTCCAACATTCCTTTGGATGAAATCAAAGGCCGAGCTATTGCCAAGTTTGATGAGATTGTCCAATTCCAAATGGTACTACCTTATAGTAGTGAACACTATACAGATTACATTAAGGAAGTTAAGACGGAAGTTGAGGCAATGTGCGCAGCCTATAGTGGACCATTTCCAGCTGGTATACCAATGTTGCCAGAAAAGGTTACCAAGGAGGTTATGGCAGATAGCTTAGCGATGAGCCAAGACTTTGTTTTGGGACTTGAGAGGGAGGCTGTTGAGCCAGCTATCTTGAGTTTTGAACGTCCAATCCTTATGGCTTCAGATAGCCCTGCTTTTGTGAACAATTACTACAAATTGCTGGAATATCATTTGAACCGCTTGTCTGGCGTATACAATACGGTAATTCTGGATTCTAGTCAGCGGTTATCAACAAACTTCTTTGAAGGAGTCCAACGCTTTGATAGCTCTTTGGAAGTTGAAAATGTGATGAAAGCTATTATTGATGACTTCAAGAAACGCCTATCTAATCCAAGTCCAGATTATCCGAAGTGGTTGATTTTGATTCCAGATGTGGCAGCGACAGCTATGGCATCTGGCTTGAGCGAAGCAGACTTCAAACAGTTACTGGTCGAAGGTAGCCAGCATGGTGTGACCTTATTGTTGATTGGTACTTATCAAGACTTGGTATCAAATACCTACGATACTTTTGTCAAATTGGCTAACCAAATGGTGGAACAAGTATTCCTTGGCATGCGAATCAGCGATCAGAACCATACACGCTATCCATATATTAATAACGAACCAGCTCTGAGACCAAATCAAGGCTATATCTTACACCCAGAAGGGTATGAGTTTATTCAATTATTAGAACTATAGAGAGGACAGAAGATGTCAGAAATTACAATGTTACCACTAGGAAGTGTCGTTATTTTAAAAGGGAATACCAAAAAAATGATGATTATTTCTCGTGTCATTGCGGCACCAGTCAAAGGTGAAGTCTATCGTTTTGATTATGGTGCTTGTCTCTATCCTGAAGGATTGATGGGGGATAGTCTCATCTACTTTAACCATGAAGATATCTTAAAGGTTGTTCAGGAGGGATATACGGATGATGATAACGAGATAATGTTAGAAAATATTGCCAATATTTTAGCTACAACGGATATTCCTAAAGGAGATGTTGCTACACTAAATGAGGTCAATGGCATCGGAGGATAAGAATGGGTAAAGTTGATTATAACCAAGTTTATCAGCTTCAGGGGCAAGTTAATAGGCATCGTTCGAGCATTTCATCCGCAAAAACCACGATTGCTTCAATTGATGAAAAACTGCAGAGGCTTCGCTCAGTAAAAAAATCAATCGGTAATATTCAGAGTGATGTTAATGATATTAAAGTATCTGTCATGTTGAAAAAAGATCAACCAGATTGGAAAGGCCAGAAAAAGAATGATTTCCAAAAAAGTTGGAATGACTTTTCAGGAAGCTATAGAAATTTTCAAACAGAAATGAATACCTTTTATGACGCTATTTGTGATGAAATTACACGATTAGAGAATCAAAAGAATGAGCAAAATGGGATTATTGGCTGGTGTCAAAGTCAAATCAATAACCTTAGTAATGCGATAGAGAAGCTATTCCATACGAAAGAGGGGTGAAATTCATGTTCGGAACGATACAGTTATCAAATGTTGCGTTTGGAAGTCATGTGATTAGCCTTACTTCCGCAAAAGAAAGTCTTGCAGGTGTCAGTAGTACGTTGCCAGAAACGACATCAGACTCTAAAGTGATGAAGCTTTATCAGGAACAGTTCAAGGAGCTTTCAGCTCTTGTAATAACCTACGCTTCGCTTTTGGAAACGGATATTGCTTTGATTTCACAAACAGGTCAGGAACTGGTTCACACAGATAATGTTCTTGGACATGCTTTATTTTCAGGATTAAATTAGGAGGGGATGATGGGCTATAAAATCAAATTCGACGATATCACCTCTCTCCAGATTAGCACCCAGACAACCATTGGTTCATGGGGTGAGTCTGTTTCTAGTCTGAATACAGCTATGTCAGGTTTCATCAATGACCCCAACCTCCAAGGTCAAGCAGTTACGAGTATTCGGACTTATCTGAGCGAAGTTCACGGCACGTTCTTGCAGACATTAATCAATCTGATGAATGATTACTCGCTAGTCTCTTGCTTTATAAGGATGGTTATTATAACATAGACAGCAACAACCATGCAGAGTTGCCAGAGAATACCTTTACGACGTTACAGTCTGACTTGAAGACGTCACGAGATCATCTGAAAAGTCAGATTGAATTATTAAATACCGCCAGGTCCAAAATATCTGATTTGGTATCTTACTCTGGAAGCAGTCACACCAAAACCATCCAGCATTATAACTTTATTATTAATGATATTAAGACCTTAGATGAGTCAATCAAGCAATATGAGAGTAACCATGCTAGTCATGATTTGTCAGCTTTTAAAGAGTTGCTCGCCTCAACAAAGGCGCTCTTGGCGGAGTATAGTAATCGCCCTAGGACAGTGGCAACCTATCAATCCGGGGATATTGGTCGTTTAACTAACATTGAGCGTTTTGCGACAGCTTATGAGGCAAATCATCTTAGCAATAACGCGGAGCGCTTACAAGCTGCCCAAGAACGAGATCAAGCACGATTTGAAGCTCTGGCAGCGGAAGAGAGAAGTAAGCAGGGTTGGATAGACTTGGCTTTAGGTGCAGTTCAAGACTTGGTTAACAATACTTATGACAATTATGTTAAGATGATTGTCCACTTGGTGGGGCAAGTGTTCTTAGGTCAACGGATTAGTGATCAAAATCATACCCGTTACCCTTATATTAACAATGAACCGTATCTGAAATCAAATCAAGGCTATTTACTTTGCCCAGATGGCTATGAATTTGTCCAGTTGTTGGAAGTATAGAAAGGAAAATCTATGTCTATTTTTGGTTGGTTTGGTGGTGGAACACCTACAGAACAAAAAAGAGACCAGTATAAACGCCTTTATAATAAGCTGTTGTCCTTGTCTCAAGACTTTGATAGAAAAGAGAAACAGTTAAGTCAGCGTGTTGATACTTACTTATCGAATCGCCCTAATATGGAAGCGAGCTATATCCCAGAGGATGTTTTTTCAGATAGTGAATCAACTGCGAGGTCTAAGGTTGTGCTTCTCAAATCACATCAGACGAGTGATGGAGCCAAATTAGCTGAGGCGGTATCTGCGGCTTACAGTAGGTATCAGTATTACCATCGTTTAGCGATTCAGGAAGCTGAGGAGCGTAGACGAGAAGCAGAGCGTCGCCGTCGTAAGGCTGAAGAAGCAGCGAAAAAGAATCGGGGGTAATTCATGGCAGAATTAAAAATAACTTATTCGGAACTCGAAACAGCTTTGCAATTATCTAAAGATATCAATAAAGAGCTAGCTTCTTCGTATCAAACGGTTGGCGAACTACGCTCTTATTTGGAAAGTGCTGCGTGGAGTGGGCAAACGAAAAACGCCTTTATGACTTATTTGAACCTTATCTATCAGTATCACAATGATTTGATTGGTATCATGAAAGAACATGAAACAGCAGTAACGAGTTTGAAGCAATCCATTGATGACTATAACAGTTCATCGGAAGTTGCCTCAATAAGGGGGTAGTCTATGGCAGGAACAGATTATTTTTCAATCTATGAGCTTTATTACCTCATTGGAGCCTTTGATGGCGATACCTTGCTTGGTCTGCCAGGTTTAGATGAGCTTTCCCTCCCTTCAGGAGCTGTTTGGGAGATTGCCCATGAGTCATTAAAGGCTAAAGGTCTTGTCGGAGATGATGATGACCTGACCAAGGCTGGATTTGTGGTTGTGGAAACCTTGAAGGATTATTGCACGGGTTATTCTCTAACTGTTGTTAATAATGCTTATGTTATGCTGACGGGTAATCACGGGGAATCGGTTATCTTAATTGATAGCCAAGAGGGGTATCAGTTATTGCGGATAGGCCCACTTGCTCGGCTAGCTTTCTTTCAAGAAAAATTACCGTCTCTTTTACTGAGAGAGCCTCAGGCGGATGAAGGTGATTTCTTAACCAAGGAAGAGGCTCTCTCTCCAGAAATCGAGGAGGCACTAGCTGGTGATGACACCGTTGTTATCCAGCACTATCCGCTTCGTCAGATGCTTGAGTCCAAGCATCGGGACGATTTGGTCGTGTCTTGGTTATTCCGAGAGATTGATGGTCGTTTGTATGGGGTTGAAACGTCTAAACAAGTGTTACAACGGTTTAGCCAATACTATTTTCTAGAACGGTGCTACACTTGGTTAGGAATTCCCTTTAGAGAGGAGGATTTTGCTTGATGGGTAAAGAATCAATTCATCATGATAGCGGTGGTGCATCCAGTCAACAGATTGTTATGAATGTCGATGAGATGCATGAGATTATGCGTTATCTGACCACCATAGAGCTATCCTTTCAACAGCGTCTGGCTCCGAAACTCCAAGCCTTGTCCCAGACTAAATACTATGAGGGTGGTGAGGCTTCTAAGGCGATGGAACATTACGCTAAGATGCTTAACAAGGTCAATGAGGTTGGTGATTTGTACAGTCGAGCCAATAGTGAGGTTTTCTACCTGATGAATCAATGGCTGGAACAAGATAAGGTTCTGGCACAGAACTTCCGAGATAGTTTGCAGGGCGGTGGACAATTGGCTGATAATTTGAGGCAGTTGTTCCCACCAGAGGAAGGAGGAAGCTAATGACAAAAAATGTTGAGCTTCATCTTCACAAGTGGAGCAAAATGAAGGGTGCTTTAGGCTCTGTTACTGAGACTGGCTCCGGTGGTGGTTTTAGTGGTAGTCAGGGCTTTGCGAATCGGATCAAGTCTCTGGTTGAGATTACGGAGAAGGCCAAACGGACCATCAATGAGTTGGATGTGGATGGGGCTATTGGCAATCTTTACTTCCATGATGACCATGTGACGGCGATTAGCTTGCAGTCTAAACTGACCGCTTTAGAAACCTATGCTGGTAAGGTGCAACAGTACCTGAAGGATAAGATTGACCAGCCTTTCTACGAAAAGCTGGACAAGGTAGGGAATCGGCTAGAGGCTTTGAACATCAGTGATTATAAAACCAGCAACCAGATTGGGTTTAAGAAAACTGAGGTCATCTATAGCGAAGCTGGCCAGTACATGGGTACTCGGGAAAACTTGGCCAAAGAAGTTGGTCTCAAGGAACTTTATCAGGTTGACAATCCCTATAAGAAACGGCTTCAGGCCATGTATGAGGCCTACAAGTCTAGCGATGACTATAAAGAGAGCAAGCTGAGCGAGGAGGATTACCTCTTTGCCAGTCATCAGACCCGAGCTTTTACTTATCATTCCCTTAATGATGAGAAGGCGGCTTTTGAGGGGAAACGAGACCTTCTTTTAGCGGCTGGTGTTGTCATTCTGACTATTTTCTGTCCTCCTGCAGGAGCTGTGGCAGGCGTTGCTTTGGCGGCAGCGGACATGTATTCAGCTGCTTCAGGTAAGGACTGGATGACCGGTCGTGAGCTTGATGATGGTGAGCGCTTGATGCGTGGAGCCTTTGCCTTGTTTGACCTTGTGCCAGGTGTTGGTTACCTCAATGACTTGGCTAAGACAGGTAAGGTGGCAGGTTTTGCAGGCATCAAGGCAAGCCTTAAAACCAGCTTCAAGGAAGGTATGGAGCAGGCGGCTAAGAATGTGGATAACTTCAAGGTTGTTCTTAAGAATGCGGATGACTTTGGGAAGCGAGTTGTTCGTCAGTTCGATAATTTTGGTAAGCAATTCACAACATTTGGTCTTGATTTAGTAGATGAATCATTCCTAGGATTATCCAAGGCTGCTCAAGAAGGTTTGGAGAGAGCAAAGACTTTTTCGTTAAATCTTCCTACGATTGGTGTTTTCGAAGATGCGATGACAGGTCAGCGCATGATGATGGCTGATGTTGTGGAAACAACAGTAGGTGATACAGCCATAGGCAGTAAACTAATCACACCAGCAGAACAATTTGTCAAAGGTGCAGGAGATAAGAGTTTAGATCGGCTTAAATCTCGTCATCACTTCTATACGACAAAAGAGGAGTTTATTGAACTCTTGAAAAAAGGTGGTATACCAGAGTATCTCGGTGTTCACTCGGTTGACGATATTCTAAAACAGCAAGACCTCATTGGAAAAGTTGATGACGGTGTCGAAGAACTGTTGACCAATATGCGTAAGGGTAACTATGGCGAGATGACCACTGATGAAATTTTCCGTCAACGGGGTTATGAGCGTATCAGTTTGGACATCACTGCCGACCTTGATAATGTTACACACCACGGCATTGATGGTGTTTACTATAATCCAGATGGGCATCCGCCGTATATTATCGCGGAAGCTAAGTATGGTGGCTCGCGGTTGAGTTATCTGAAAGATGGCACTAAGCAAATGGAGAGTAAGTGGATTGGTGATAGATTGGTTGATGCTTTGGGAGAGGAGCAGGCTAGAGTGATTACTAAAGAGATTAAGCAAGGCAATGTAGGAACACAGTTGGTTAAAATAAAGAAAAATGGTCACATCAGTATTGATAATTTGGATATTGATGGGAATATTATACGTCCGTGAAAGGAGATTAAATAAATGAGAGATAAAAAGAAAAATGAGGATTATTTTTACCGATTGCAACAATTCTATCAATTAAACCTAGAGGAAGATATTTCATTAATTCCTAATGTAAAGAAAGAATATTTGAAGGATCATTTTCGTGACTTAGTTAGAGAATATGAAACCCTCTTCAAAATCGGCTACTCCATTGGAGTTGAGATTGATAATCTATTTGATTATTATAAAGGTGCATTAATTTATTTGGACCAGGTTGCTAATGAGGGTGTACCATTTTATAGAGCAGTTGATGTATTTGCTTTGGGAGTCCTTTATAGTGATCGTAAGGAAGAGTTTATTGATGTATTAAAATCAATTTATGATCAATTAACACATACCGATGGTGTGATTGAGTACTATATGGCTTATCTGTTTCATGACAAAATTGTCCCATATCGTTCAGTTTTAGAGTATCAGAATATGATTGGTGATGATTTTGACAGTGTTCAAAAAGCCCAAGGTTTTTGGTATTATGAACATTCAGATGCACCTTGGTATGAGACACATCATTATGATAATCGTGGTTACTATGGTTACTGGGCTTTTGATACGGCGGCAACTTGTAAAATCAAAGGTATTTTTGATGAGCGATTGAAAAATTTAGATTATTTCCCTTATGATTTGTTGGTGCAGGAGTAGCAGTAATTAGCAGAGCTATTTTTCAGCTCGCTATTTTTCCAAAAGATCACTATAAGATGTTTAACAAGGTCAATGAGGTTGGTGATTTGTACAGTCGAGCCAATAGTGAGGTTTTCTACCTGATGAATCAATGGCTGGAACAAGATAAGGTTCTGGCACAGAACTTCCGAGATAGTTTGCAGGGCGGTGGACAATTGGCTGATAATTTGAGGCAGTTGTTCCCACCAGAGGAAGGAGGAAGCTAATGACAAAAAATGTTGAGCTTCATCTTCACAAGTGGAGCAAAATGAAGGGTGCTTTAGGCTCTGTTACTGAGACTGGCTCCGGTGGTGGTTTTAGTGGTAGTCAGGGCTTTGCGAATCGGATCAAGTCTCTGGTTGAGATTACGGAGAAGGCCAAACGGACCATCAATGAGTTGGATGTGGATGGGGCTATTGGCAATCTTTACTTCCATGATGACCATGTGACGGCGATTAGCTTGCAGTCTAAACTGACCGCTTTAGAAACCTATGCTGGTAAGGTGCAACAGTACCTGAAGGATAAGATTGACCAGCCTTTCTACGAAAAGCTGGACAAGGTAGGGAATCGGCTAGAGGCTTTGAACATCAGTGATTATAAAACCAGCAACCAGATTGGGTTTAAGAAAACTGAGGTCATCTATAGCGAAGCTGGCCAGTACATGGGTACTCGGGAAAACTTGGCCAAAGAAGTTGGTCTCAAGGAACTTTATCAGGTTGACAATCCCTATAAGAAACGGCTTCAGGCCATGTATGAGGCCTACAAGTCTAGCGATGACTATAAAGAGAGCAAGCTGAGCGAGGAGGATTACCTCTTTGCCAGTCATCAGACCCGAGCTTTTACTTATCATTCCCTTAATGATGAGAAGGCGGCTTTTGAGGGGAAACGAGACCTTCTTTTAGCGGCTGGTGTTGTCATTCTGACTATTTTCTGTCCTCCTGCAGGAGCTGTGGCAGGCGTTGCTTTGGCGGCAGCGGACATGTATTCAGCTGCTTCAGGTAAGGACTGGATGACCGGTCGTGAGCTTGATGATGGTGAGCGCTTGATGCGTGGAGCCTTTGCCTTGTTTGACCTTGTGCCAGGTGTTGGTTACCTCAATGATTTGGCCAAGACAGGCAAGGTAGCAGGCTTGGCAGGCATCAAGGCAAGTTTGAAAACCAGCTTCAAGGAAGGTATGGAGCAGGCGACTAAGAATGTGGATAACTTCAAGGTTGTTCTTAAGAATGTGGATGACTTTGGGAAGCGAGTTGTCACTAAAATTGATGATTTTGGAAAACAACTTGACATTTTAGTGACTAATAAGGTATCATCACTAGCTGACAATGTTGCTGGTAAACTTCGTCATGCAGATGAGACAATCAGCACCGCAGCACAGAATTTCCGCCTTAATATTGGTTTAGAACCACAATTGATTGATGGCTTTATGCCAACTCCGCCTCCAGGGAAGTTGTCTGGACTAGCGGATAACATCCAAGCCTTTGCCAAGAATTTGGATGGCAGTGTGGATGAGGTTATGGAGAGTGGAGGTAAACTGAGAGATAATATACTGTCGCTAGATTTATCAGATACAGGTATTTTGAATACTAAGCCTAAAAACTCTCCAGCACCACAAAAATGGTTGGATAAAGGTGGAAAAATTGAAATAGATTATAGTAAGCTTCCGCCTGAGTGGATTTACACGGACTGGGAAGGTAATATTATTAAATATACAGATGGCTTTCCTGATTTTAAAGGTGCCGGCTATGTTAACCAGGAAGTTTTGTTGGAAGAAGGATTCGAGAGTCGGACACGGGACTTTGCAAAGGCAGACAAATTAGCCGAATACCCAAAATCCTTAGATGCAACTTGGCACCATCATCAGGATGGTAAGACTCTACAGGAAATTGAAACAAGAATCCATGCTCGATTTACTCATAAAGGTGGATTCGCTTTGAGAAAAAAATAGGGAGAAAATAAAATGCATCAATTTAATTCACTTGGGAATACTATGTCAGAAATTCAATTGTTAAAAATTGCAGAAGAAATGAATGTAGAATTCCCTAAAGATTATAAGGATTTTTTGTTACAAGTAAATGTTGGTATTCCAAATGAAAAATATTTATCTTTTTTCATTGATGAACTGAAAGAGGAGGTAATTCTCGGTGTATTATTGGGCTATTCAGAGAATAAAAACTTTAGCTTACTGGACTGGCATTTAGAATATCGAGATGAACTTCCAGATGATTCATTTATATTTGCTACAAGTTATGATGGAGGACTGTTTGTGATGATTACAGTAGGCGAAAACAAAGGTATCTATTTTTGGGATCATGCGTTTATTTTTGAAGAATCCTCAGAGGAATCAAATGTTTATTTTTTAAAAGATAATTTTACAACCTTTCTAGAAAATTTATACTATAACA
This sequence comes from Streptococcus suis, assembly GCF_017601095.1. Lineage (GTDB taxonomy): Bacteria > Bacillota > Bacilli > Lactobacillales > Streptococcaceae > Streptococcus > Streptococcus suis_Z. The sequence goes on from NZ_JAGFUX010000007.1 coordinate 22,737, forward strand.
AGATATAGGGGAATTATTCCTAGAAAGTAGTCTCTCGCTTTGCCTTATTTGATTTGAATCCTGGTGTTGGCTATATGAATGATGTGGCCAAGTCAGGCAGTAAACTGGCCGCTAAAGAGTTTCTCCGGACCAGCCAGGGAAGGCTTGGAACAAGGAGCTAAGAACCTTGATAGCTTTAAGGGCTTGGTTAAGCATGTCGGTCAGTTTGGGGACAATGTTCTTAAAAATATAGATCATTACGCCAAACAAGTTGGCAATCTAACCAAGGGTAAGGTCGCCTCCTTAGCTGATAACCTCGCTAGCCAGCTCCGCCATGCCGATAACACCCTCAGCACTGCAGCGCAGAATTTCCGCCTCAACATTGGTTTAGAACCACAATTGATTGATGGCTTTATGCCAACTCCACCTCCGGGGAAATTGTCTGGGCTAGCGGATAACATTCAAGCTTTTGCGAAAAGTTTGGATGGTAGTGTGGATGATGTGGCGAGAGGCGCCAGTCGTCAAGCCAGCAAGGTGAGTGATAACTTTGCGGATGACGTTGCGGATGTTATTGTTCGTAAGGGGGAAGATGTTCCACGCTTGAAAGAAGTTGAAGTAGAATTCAATCGGAATCCGAAACACGATAAGGCAGAATTTACACGACAATTGGCCGATCAAGAGGCAGGTATGAATCAATTAACGGTTCAAGAATATTTGGATAACCGTGAACGGTATATTGCAGAAGGGCGTGCACTTGAAGGGAATGCGGCACAACAGGCTGCCCGTAAAGAAGCATTTGAAGATAAACTTGAAGAGTTAATCAATGCAAATATGCCTATTGATAAAGCAGAACAGGAAGCACAAAAATGGCTAGATACTCAACAATTTCACTCAATTTGTAAATGCTCTGGAATTGAGGAGTCTATTACAGCGAATGAAAAAACTATTCCTCATTTTATTGTAAAATAATACACACATAGAATAAAAATCTGAAAACGAATATATTTAAAAAAATCCCATTAGTCTGATGTATGAAATGCCCCCTAATCCGATAAGGGTGGTGAGGCTTCTAAGGCGATGGAACATTACGCTAAGATGCTTAACAAGGTCAATGAGGTTGGTGATTTGTACAGTCGAGCCAATAGTGAGGTTTTCTTCCTGATGAATCAATGGCTAGAACAAGATGAGGTTCTGGCACAGAACTTCCGTGATAGTTTGCAGGGAGGTGGACAATTGGCTGATAATTTGAGGCAGTTGTTCCCACCAGAGGAAGGAGGAAGCTAATGACTAAAAATGTTGAGCTTCATCTTCACAAGTGGAACAAAATGAAGGGTGCTTTAGGCTCTGTGACAGAGAATGGCTCTGGTGGTGGTTTTAGTGGTGGCAGTTACAGCAGCTGGGGCGGTCCAGCTATGTCCTCCTATAGTGGCATTGGCGGTAGTGGTAGTCAGGGCTTTGCGAATCGGATTAAGTCTCTGGTTGAGATTACGGAGAAGGCCAAGCGGGCCATCAATGATCTAGATGTGGATGGGGCTATTGGTAATCTTCACTTCCATGATGACCATGTGACGGCGATTAGCTTGCAGTCTAAACTGACCGCTTTAGAAACCTATGCGGGCAAGGTGCAACAGTACCTGAAGGATAAAATTGACCAGCCTTTCTACGAAAAACTGGACAAGGTTGGGGATCGGTTAGAGGCCTTGAACATCAGTGATTATAAAACCAGCAACCAGATTGGGTTTAAGAAAACTGAGGTCATCTATAGCGAAGCTGGCCAGTACATGGGTACTCGAGAAGTCTTGGCCAAAGAAGTTGGTCTCAAGGAACTTTATCAGGTTGACAATCCTTATAAGACACGTCTCCAAGCCATGTATGACTCCTATAAGTCTAGCGATGACTACAAAGAGAGCAAGCTGACCGAAGAGGATTACATCTTTGCCAGCCATCAGACTAGAGCTTTTACTTATCATTCCCTTAATGATGAGAAGGCGGTTTTTGAGGGGAAACGAGACCTTCTTTTAGCTGCAGGTGTTGTCATTCTGACCATTTTCTGTCCTCCTGCAGGAGCTGTGGCAGGCGTTGCTTTGGCGGCAGCGGACATGTATTCAGCTGCTTCAGGTAAGGACTGGATGACTGGTCGTGAGCTTGATGATGGTGAGCGCTTGATGCGTGGAGCCTTTGCCTTGTTTGACCTTGTACCAGGTGTTGGTTACCTCAATGATTTGGCTAAGACAGGTAAGGTAGCAGGCTTGGCAGGCATCAAGGCAAGTTTGAAAACCAGCTTCAAAGAAGGTATGGAGCAGGCGGCTAAGAATGTCGATAATTTTAAGGTTGTTCTTAAGAACGTGGATGACTTTGGGAAGAGGGTTGTGACTAAAATCGATGATTTTGGGAAACAACTTGACAATTTAGTGACTAATAAGGTATCATCACTAGCTGACAACGTTGCTGGTAAACTTCGTCATGTGGATGAGACACTCAGTACTGCAGCACAGAATTTTAGTCTCAATAACATTGGATTTGAGCCCCAGCTAGTCAGCGGAGCTATCCCATCACCTCCACCGGGTCGTTTATCTGGAGTAGCCGATAACCTCCAAGCCTTTGCCAAGAGTTTGAGTGGTAGTGTGGATGATGTAGTTATCCCTTCGGTAAGAGATGGTGAATTTAATAAGTGGTTTGACAGTCTAACTTCAGAGGAATTTATAAAGTTATGGGATAACCCTCAAATAAGGAAAATAATAGAAGATAGAATCCGCAAACCAGGGGGTTACCATGAATGGCATTTAGTTTCTAGGACACCAAAATTTAAAAGTTGGGGTGTTTCGATGGACGATATAAAAGAGATGAGAACTTTGACTATAGATGTAGAGTTCATAAATCCTCCTGGTCGTCATGGAGGACGAGGATCAACTAAAGCCCATAACGAAATTTTAAAAATTATTGATTCTGCGAGCACATATGAGGATTTTGTAGTTGAGTTAAATGAGTGGGCGAAACGACGTATGAAAAACGGTATCTTAGACTTGCCAATAGGATTAAGGAGATAGAAGATGCAAACAGTAACATTATGGCTTGGAAATTTTCAGTCTGCTGAAGATTTAAAAAAATATTTGTATGTTGGATATACTGACGATGGAGACAGTATTGACTCCAATTTTGAGAAAGATTTTCATCTAGGTTTTTATGATAGAGATTTAATAGAAAGTGACTGGATTGAAAACAAAGAAGTAGCATTATCTGTTTTACTTGAAGGTTTTTCATATGATAATCAGATAATACAGCAGTTTTTAGAAACAGGAAGAGAGTACAATACTATAATATTGATATATGATTACTCCTATGATAAACGAATATTAAGAAAAGAAACGGATGATTTTTTTCTTGAATTGATTGGAACTGCCTCATATGAAGTCTAGATAATAAAGTAAAGTAACCTCTGCAGCTGATAATCTAGCTGGTAAACTTCGTCATGCGGATGAGACACTCAGCACTGCCGCACAGAGATTCCACCTTAATGTTAATAATCTTAGAAATATCTTCACTCCACAGTTTGATTATGAGACAGTTGGAGTTGCGGATGATGTTGTAAAAAATGCGGATGAGGTATCACAACTTAATCGGACAGCAAATAAGATTGATGAGTTTGTGGAGTCAAAAAAATCACAGATAAAATTTGATAATGATTTTGGAAGTGATTCAGAGATTCTTGTACAATCTTATCGAGAGTTAAGAAAAAATAAAAATATTCCTGGTCAAGCTCATCATTTAAACCAGAACGCTACGTTTGGAGATATCATTCCTAGAGAGGTTCTTGCCCAGGCTTTCCGAGAAAGTTTGCAGGGCGGTGGACAATTGGCTGATAATTTGAGGCAGTTGTTCCCACCAGAGGAAGGAGGAAGCTAATGACTAAAAATGTTGAGCTTCATCTTCACAAGTGGAGCAAAATGAAGGGTGCTTTAGACTCTGTTACTGAGACTGGCTCCGGTGGTGGTTTTAGTGGTGGCAGTTACAGTAGCTGGGGCGGTCCAGCCATGTCCTCCTATAGTGGTATTGTTGGTAGTGGTAGTCAGGGCTTTGCGAATCGGATCAAGTCCCTGGTTGAGATTACGGAGAAGGCCAAGTGGGCCATCAATGAGCTAGATGTGGATGGGGCTATTGGCAACCTTCACTTCCATGATGACCATGTGACGGCGATTAGCTTGCAGTCTAAACTGACCGCTTTAGAAACCTATGCGGGCAAGGTGCAACAGTACCTGAAGGATAAAATTGACCAGCCTTTCTATGAAAAGTTGGACAAGGTTGGGGATCGGCTAGAGGCCTTGAACATCAGCGACTACAAGACCAGTAACCAGATTGGGTTTAAGAAAACTGAGGTCATCTATAGCGATGCTGGCCAGTACATGGGCACTCGGGAAGTCTTGGCCAAAGAAGTTGGTCTCAAGGAACTTTATCAGGTTGACAATCCTTATAAGACACGTCTCCAAGCCATGTATGACTCCTATAAGTCTAGCGATGACTATAAAGAGAGCAAGCTGACCGAAGAGGACTACTTGTTTGCTAGTCATCAGACTAGAGCCTTTACTTATCATTCCCTTAATGATGAGAAGGCGGCTTTTGAGGGGAAACGAGACCTTCTATTAGCGGCTGGTGTTGTTATTTTGAGTATTTTCTGTCCTCCTGCAGGAGCTGTGGCAGGCGTTGCTTTGGCGGCAGCGGACATGTATTCAGCTGCTTCAGGTAAGGACTGGATGACTGGTCGTGAGCTTGATGATGGTGAGCGGTTGATGCGTGGAGCCTTTGCCTTGTTTGACCTTGTACCAGGTGTTGGTTACCTCAATGATTTGGCTAAGACAGGTAAGGTAGCAGGCTTGGCAGGCATCAAGGCAAGTTTGAAAACCAGCTTCAAAGAAGGTATGGAGCAGGCGGCTAAGAATGTCGATAATTTTAAGGTTGTTCTTAAGAACGTGGATGACTTTGGGAAGAGGGTTGTGACTAAAATCGATGATTTTGGGAAACAACTTGACAATTTAGTGACTAATAAGGTATCATCACTAGCTGACAACGTTGCTGGTAAACTTCGTCATGTGGATGAGACACTCAGTACTGCAGCACAGAATTTTAGTCTCAATAACATTGGATTTGAGCCCCAGCTAGTCAGCGGAGCTATCCCAATACCTCCACCGGGTCGTTTATCTGGGCTAGCGGATAACATCCAAGCCTTTGCCAAGAATTTGGATGGCAGTGTGGATGAGGTGGTTGAAGCTGGTGCGAAGTCGGGAGATGATGTACCACGATTAAAAGAAATTGAAGTAAAATTTAAGCAGAGTCAGAAACATGATGAGATAGAATTTACACGTCAATTGACAGATCAAGAGGCAGGAATGAATCAATTAACGGTTCAGGAATACTTAGATAATCGTGAACGATACATTGCTGAAGGTCGGGCAATTGAGGGGAATGCGGCACAGCAAGCAGCCAGAAAGAAGGCTTTAGCAGATAAAGTTATCGAATTTAGAGAAATGGGACTTAGTCGTTCTGAAGCAAAAATAAGAGCTCAAGAATGGTTAGATACACAAGCAGCACTGCACAATCCAGACCAAATTGCAGGAGGTTTTGCTGATCGGATAGGTGGCATGGGAGATACAAGAATCAATTCCTCTATTGGTTCACAATGGAGATACCGAATTGACATTGTTGATGATCAAATCAAGAGAATGGCAAGTGAAATGACACCTGATCAATTACGAAGTACTTACTTGAATGTAAAATTAACATATTAGGAGAAGCGAATGATCAAAGATTTTATAAAATTGGCCGAAATGCCTCAAGAAGTGGTTGAAAAATATCAAGACCAAATTCCTGAAGAACTACTCCGCATATGGCAGGAAGATGGCTTAGGAACATTTTTAAATGGTTATTTGAAAGTTATTAATCCAGATGATTATCTTGGATTGATACAAGAAACTTACTTTAGAGGAAATGTTTCTATCCCAATATTTGCGACGGCTTTTGGAGACATCATTACTTTTGAAGAAAACAAGTATCTTGGATTGTTAGAGTATAAAAACGGGAATTTTGATATTTTTACTGAGAATCTGCACTATTTTTTAAATGACTTATCTGATGTGGAATTTCAAGAAGAGTATTTCGAACTTCCTCTCTATTACCAAGCTGTTGAGCAACATGGTCATCTAGACTATAATCAGTGTTTTGGTTTTGTTCCCTTGTTAGCATTAGGTGGTCCTAAGGATATCACCCATTTGAGTAAAGTTAAAATATTTGAGCATATCTTGCTAATTACTCAATTGGCTGGAGGTATCGGTGACTAATAATTTGTCAAAGGAATAGATGTAATTTCACAAAAGTAGCTGATAACCTCGCTAGCCAGCTCCGCCATGTCGATGACACCCTCAGCAAAGCAGCACAGAATGTCCGCCTCAACATTGGTTTAGAACCACAATTGATTGATGGCTTTATGCCTACTCCACCTCCAGGGAAATTGTCTGGGTTGGCGGATAACATTCAAGCTTTTGCCAAGAGTTTAAGTGGCAGTGTGGATGAGGTGGTGGAGAGTGGAGGTAAACTGAGAGATATGAATTAAACAAGATTACAATATAAGAAAATGGGCAGATAACTGTCAGATTTTTAGACGGAACAGAGGTAGATTTGTAAGAAACTGTGATTGAAAGGTTGCAGTTTTTTGTGTTATAATTAGAAAAACAGATTTTAATACGGTGTCAAGTTATGGAATATATTTTGAGTAATATGTATGATGAATTCATTTTAGATGATATTAGTAATAAAATTGGAATTTTTCCTATTGCAAATTCTGATGATTTAGCTGAACATCTCATTCGTTATGTAAGGAGACATTACAATGTATATGATAGTTATGTTAATCCGAAGATTTCTAATTTTTACAGAAAGCATAAGAAGTTTACACGCTTTATCTTAATTTCTATATCAGTATTCTGTTCTCCTAAGAATATTAATGAAATGTTGAGTGATTATGCTTTCAATGAACGATTAAAATGGGAACTTGAACACATAATTCCTCAAAATCAATACTATAATAAATTTAACTCTGAAAATACCAAACTAAAAAATCGAATTGGGAATATTGCTCTACTGACAAAAGAGACCAACGGTCAAATAAAAAATGAATCATTTTCAAAGAAATGTGAGGCAATTAAAGTGTGTGAAAAAGAATTGCTAGTTAATAAAGCTTTTAATCAACCGAAGATAAATTTTTCAAAATCCGATATCTGCAAAAGAGAGAAAGAAATAAATACACACATATTCGAAATATTTTTTAAAGATGAAGGTAAACTATTAAAAACGAAATTGAAAGAACACTGCAACGGAATTCCGCAAATGAAATGGATTTGTTTCGTTTCATAGTATTATTCCAAAGTAAACTTCATCTTTTCGTTCTATCAGTATTGGGGTTTGCTATCACATCACGTTTAAGTATTTGGTTTGTTGGTGAAAGCCTAGAAACCTTTGATAGTCGGGAATAGCAAAAGCTTTTGTTTAAAGGCTTGAGTCGTATAGGGGTGAAGTATAGGAGAAAGAGCTAAACTTGAATGTCTATGTATATAGCATGCAGAGCCCACCCATGAAGAACGAGCTAAAATCGCAGCACTTTTCCATAAACAGGATGAAGAACCAATTGAAGAAGTAGATTATGTTGCTGCTTTTGAACAGCAACAAAAGGAGTCAGAATCTAAAGATGTACAAACGCTCGCACCAACCGTTAAACAAAGTCAGCCGAAGAAGGTAAATATCACAAGTGACTATAAACAACACTTGGCTGATACCATTGCACAAAACAACAAGGATATTTCCACCTGTCAGAAGCAAATTGAAGAACTTCATCAATTGATTGATGAAAAGAAAATCCAAAATAAAAAGTTGCAGGCTATTTCAGTAGCCATTGATGATTTATAAGTCAGGTAGTCCTATGCGGGCTACCTTTTTACAATTGAAGGAGAATATAATGAAATTTTTTCAAAAGAAAAAACAAAACCAGGCTCAATTTAAACGACTGATCCATCGACTATCAGAGATGTCAGATACTGAACTAACCAAAGTAGAACAAGTCCTAGATGAGGTTTTTGATACAAATTTTAAGCCTGATAGGAACGTTGAATTATCTCAAAGCGTTATAACCGATGAGGAACAAAGTCTTGATAAGTCGATCCAAGAAGCGAAAAATAAACTTAACATGGAACAATTCGAAAAAAACATTGAGAGATTTAGACAAGGTAGGCGAGAGAGCAATAATAACAAATAACAGACCAATTATTTTGGCCTGTTTTTTGAAATATGTGTCATCGTTGAATCGTAACAATATAGCCTAACTAGATTATTATCTCGTGAAGGTTCAACATTGAACATAAAATAATGGTCCTGATAATCTTTAGCGTTTTCTTTGTTCAATTTGAAATAGGATTTTTGAGATTTGGCCATGGCAAGCATAATATCATCTGTTAAAAATGTTAGTGGTGTATCTAGAGCAGAATAGCGATAGAAATCCGCTTCAAATTTTCGGTAACTGTCACTAAAATAGTCCATCTGGAGTTGGTTCTTATTAAAATCAAGCTGATTCATACTCTACCTCCAAATCAATTGAAAGAATATCCTTGATTGGAATGCTAACAAAGCCCGTTTTTGTCTTCAATGAAACATGGTTAAAAGTCAGATTGTCAACTTTTCCAGTGTAATATTGTCCAGGAACTGCAAAGATACCATTCAACTGATTACTGTATAATTGATTGAGTAGCAGTAGTTTATCTGAAATTGATAACTCAGAAGTATAGTCAACTTTATTAAGCTCACTATCAAGTCCTGCCGTATGTTCTGATAAGAAAAATCCCATCCACTTGGCCATCTTTCGGTCTTGATATTCTCTAGCAACCTTAAATGGCAGATAACTTCTATCAATCATTTTAATCCCTCCAATCCTCCAGCGGAATGTCCGCCGACTAATCTACTGCGAGCAATTGCCCTTGAATTTTCTAATAAAGAACTAGCTTTCTGTACAGCAAGAAATCCAAATCGATCACGAATGGAATCAATGGTTGTCTCCAATTTTTCCTCTTTTTCGCTTTCTTCAAAATTATCAAAAAGTGAAATCACAGCAAAGTTTTCATCTACCAATCCATCGTACCTTACAGCAATGCTTCTAACTGCCCCTCCATCGTATTTTGAACGAAAGAGAGAAACAACTTCATCTTGAAAAACAAGCGTACGATTATTGGGGTTAATTTTTCTCTGAACATTGATTGACTTCTTGTTTTCGAAATTTGAATAGCCTACATTTATGGCAACAACGGTTGCTTTTTTGTGTCTTCTGCGTAGCCGAATCGCAACTTGCTCTGCCATTTCACGTAGGACAAGCTCTATATCGCTTTGACGTGTATAGTCTTTGTGAAGTACTTGTGAATTACCAATCCCAACTTCTTTTGGCAGATAGGGTTCATGGACATTGCTCTCATCAATACCATTAGCATGAAACCAATGTTGTACTCCAATAACACCAAATTCTTTTTTCAAGATAGTAGGGTCACAGTTGGCCAATTCTTTAATGCTGTAGATTCCCAATTTGTTTAGTCGTTTTTCTGTTCGTGAACCTATTCCCCAAAAGTCAGTCATTTTGGGAATATTCCAGACCTTCGTTTCAACATCTTCATAAGACCAATTGGCACGCATGGTAGCAGTGGTTTTAGCTTCGTTATCAAGTGCTAACTTAGCTAGAAGTGGATTGGCATTACTCATTCCAACAGTTGAATAGACACCCGTTTTTTCCCAAATATCGTGTTGAATTTTTGCTGAAACCACATCTAACTTATCTTTGCGACTTAGAGATTTGTCTTCAACAAAATAATTTAGCGATGAAGTTAAGTCTATGAATCCTTCATCAATAGAATAGGGCAGAATATCGGTCGGATCTGCATAATTTTGAAATACTTTTTGTATTTCAAGATTTTTTTGAATGTACAAGTCCATCCTGGGTGGCACTATAAATGTACGCTTGGCCCAATTTTCTATGAAGGAAACAAATTTTGCATCCGTTGGTAATCCTGAGATTTTAGCACGGTAGTAGTTAAATTTTCTTGTCTGAACATCAAAGGGGAGGTCGTAGGCTCTACCGACATTTCCTTTACCAAATACTTTTTTGAACATTGGAGAAGAGGCTAAAATTAGACCAGAAGAGTTGTCAGCCCTACTCATGACACAAAGTGAAGTATGGAGCGGGTGAAGTCCTCTCTCAACACATTCGATGGATGCGTAGAAGGATTTCATATCAACAAAAGCAATATCGCTACGTGGTTCTTTTGAATAGTCGATATAGCCCATACTATTCACCTTGTTTTTAATTTTGCTAATTCATCGACCAATTCTGTCAAATGGTCTGTTACGTCGTATTCTTCTTTTTCAAGAGATAAGATAATGCGGTCTTCCTTGAGGTAGATCATTTCTTTAACAAACTTTGACATCTCTACCCTCCAATCACAGGTATGAAGTGCCCTACAACCTTGCCAACAATTCTGATTTCATCTTCAAAGGGGATAAATTTCTCGGCAACATCTGGATTGATGGAAACCATTCGGAATCCATCTTCTTCACGATAGAGTTTCTTGATATAGAGCGATCCATTCCAATTCAAGGCATATACAGCTCCATCGTAATCAAAACCAGTTGACCTGATTAAAGCAACTTCACCGTCTTTATAAACAGGTTCCATAGAATTACCAGAAATCCATGTTGCTATATCGAATCCTGTATATTCATCTTCCGAATAGACAGTCTCAGTTTCAAATTCATCGTATAGACCTTCACCAGGACCAGCAGATAGTTGGATCTCAGATAGGACTTCCACAGAAAATAGCGGAATAATTTTATTGTGAGTCCCTTGTTCTTGAAGTAATTCTTCAGCATATTTATCTACTTTTTCCTGGTTCTGTAAAGAAAGCTGAAGATAAGTATTGACTATTTTATATTCTGACTCAAAATATGTTTCAGGAACATCTAATAGGATAGCCAGTTGTTTGAGATTGCTTTGGTTTGGTTTAGTCTTTTCATTTTCCCAATTAAAATAAGAAGAGCGGTTTATATCAAGTTTATCAGCTAGTTCAGATTGAGAATAGCCAAGTGTTATGCGTCTTTCTTTTAATCGTTTACCAGAAAACATATTACCTCCTGAAAACTATCGTTGTTTTATAAACTAACAAAATTATATCATAAAAGATTTAAGATGCAAGAGGAAAGTAATGTAAAACGGATCCTAAATTAGCAATTTTAAAATAATAGCACGATTTATGTGATATAATTTCAATAAATAACTATTTAACTAATGTGCGAGATTAAGGTGGGCAGTATGATATCAAGAATAATAATACAAAACTTTAAACGTTATCAGAAAGTTGATTTTACTTGTAATTCTGAATTAAATATTTTTGTTGGGGAGAATGGTGCTGGGAAGTCGACACTATTATATGGAATTGGTTTGGTGCTGAGCGGTAGTCACAGTCAAATTGAAAGAAGTAGCTTGTCTAGTATCATTAATCAAGAATCGATTATAGAATTTATGGGTACAAGGGATATCAATCAGCTCCCTGAGGTCTTCGTTGAAATATATTTTGATGAATTAAGTACTGAAATTTCCTCTAACTTCAATATTGAAGGAAATCATAACTCTCAAAAAATCAAAGCTTTTGGACTTTCATTAAAAATAGCTCCCAATCAAGATTATATTGCTGAAATTACTTCTGTCTTAAATGATAGTAATTGGACAGTCTTTCCATTTGAGTTCTATAAAGTTGAATTTTTGACATTTTCAGGGAAACCCTACTCCTCTTACAATAAACCGTATAAGTTTCTACATTCAATAATAAATACTAGTCTCATCGATACACAACAAGAGATTCAAAAACGTATCCATGAGGTGTATTTAGATAATATTTCAGCTGAAAATAGAGCAAAAGTTAATCATCAATACAGGATAAATTCACTTAATTTTTTAAATAATTTAAGGAAGGACGAATTGTTGACGGAAAATGCTTCAGAATTCCAACTTCATTTTGATGAATCAGAAAATTCATTTAGAAATTCAGTATCGGCTGTAAAAAATGGTGTAGATATAAAAAATTTAGGGCAGGGAGAAAAAGTACTATTAGGAGTCGAAAATGCGTACAGTCATCTCAAGGAAACTGTTAAAATACTGCTTATTGAGGAGCCTGAAAATCATTTGAGCTTCCAAAACCTCCAGAAATTGGTTAAAATGTTAAGTTCAAATACAGGTGTTCAAGTTTTTATTGGGACTCATTCAAATATGATTGCTTCAAGATTAGGTGTGGACAATCTTCTTTTTTTAGATAATGGTCAGATATCTAAACTTGAAAGTTTGAAAAAAGATACGATAAGATTCTTCAAAAAGTCTACCAATCAAAATTTATTGAACTTTTCTCTAGGTAAGAAGATAATTCTTGTTGAGGGGAATGCGGAATATATTTTAGTAGAAAAGTTTTTTGAAATACTCCATTCTAAAAAGCCTGAAGAATTTAATGTATCAATTATTTCAGTAGATGGATTAAGTTTTGAAAGGTATTTAGAAATTGCAACCAATTTTACTGATAAAAATGTAGCAGTTATCACAGATAATGATGGTGATTATGCAAGGAATGTACAGTCAAAGTATAGTTCTTATCAGCGATTCCAAAATATAAAAATTTCTTCTGATTTAGATAATGAGAATCGAACATTTGAAATATGCATTTATAATTGTAACTCAGATTTGTTAGATTCTTTAGGTTTAACCAAATCTAATGATTTAATAGGATACATGCTCAGGGAAAAGTCTGAGTTCGCACTTAGACTACTAGAACAAATGGAAACTAGTAATTTAAGTGAAGAGTTTATTTTACCCAATTATATTAAAGAGGCAATTGAATGGATAATAAAAGACTAATTCATGCGGTTGCTGGAAGTGGCAAAACGACTAAAATAATCGAAAGTATAGACCCACAAAAAAGAAATCTTATTATAACATACACTGAAACGAACCAGAATACAATTAGAGCAAAGCTGATTGACAAATTGGGCTATATTCCTGAGTATACTTTTATTTTTGGTGTCTTTGAGTTTCTATATAGTTTTTGCTTAGTGCCATATTTAGGAAAACGACCAAAAGGAATAAACTTTGACTATGAAACTCAAGGTAGGTTTGATAATAATTCAATAGATACTACTGGAAGAATTATTCAGAATCAACTTTCTAAGTCATTATTAAGGGGGGTCTTAATTTATAAAAGGAACAATATCCAATTTGATAATTCATATTTAGAAAGAATTGATAAATTTTTTGATTGTGTTTTTATAGATGAATGTCAGGATTTTGAGTCAGACGATTTTGATTGGCTTTTAAGCCTAAGTAAACTTAGTGCAGACGTTCTATTACTTGGAGATTTTTATCAAAAAACTTTTAAAACTTCAAGGAGAGGGAATAAGGGGAAAGGTATTCATTCTAGTTTTGAGAATTGGTTAAAAGTTATTTCTGATTCAGGATTTAAAATTGATTTGTCAAGTTTGTCAAAAAGTTATCGTTGTCCAAAGATAGTTTGTGACTTCATTGTTGAAAGCTTAGATATTGAAATTTCATCGCAGAAAAAAGAAAATCAAACTACAAAAATTTTGTTCATAGATTCACAGGATAAAATAGAATCAATCATGACAGATGACAGTATTATGAAACTTTTTTATCAAAAATCCTATGATTATGATTGTAAAAGCCAGAACTGGGGAGATAGCAAAGGCTCAGAATATGAAAATGTATGTGTAGTACTAAACCCAAAAACATATAAATTGTTTGATTCTGGTCGCTTAAGCGATCTATCTACACAAACTAAGAGTAAATTTTATGTTGCATGTACTCGTACGAGAGGGAACCTATATTTTGTAAATCAAAAAGATTTAACGGATTATAAAAAGATAAAGTAAAGGAAATTATATGACAGAACCGTTTTCAAACATACCATTTGTAAGTTATTTTTTAACTACAAATAATCATGATAATCCAAATTTTATTGAAAGAGACACATTCTCCTATCGTTTTAACAGGAACATTGTGACTCATACTCAATCAAGATACTTAGTTGCTCATCTTCCTAAAAGTCTTGAAGAATTAGTTATTCCTTGGCCACTATCTTCAATTATTGAAGAACAAAATTATATTACAGAATACATAAACATAGAGCTTTTAAATAAGAATAAAGATGGTATCATTGATTTAATCAAGCAAACTCCTTTAGGCTGTGTTTTCATTCCTGAAGAATTAAGAGACCATCCTTTTATTAAACAAATACAAGAAATTACACTACCTGTGATTTTTTTAGAAGACGGAGTAGATATCCCTATCAGCCAACTACAATTGATTGTAGAAAAAAATAGTATCAATGCTAGCCAGATAATAACTAACAAAGTTACAATCTCTGATAAAACAAAAATTGAGCCGATTAGCATACCTCACAAGCACTTTTTGCGACCTTTAGAGATTGCAATCAATCGTAATAGAGGTTTGTACCTATCTATATTTGAAAATAGGCAGGAACCAAAACCATTTGATAACCCAACAACAGAAGGAAAACTAGTGGTAGAGGAACAAGCGATAAGTGATTTGAAATATTATTTAAAGCTCCTAATTGCAGAAAAGTATATCATATATCTTGCAAAACATGAAAAAGGAATTGATTCTTTGATTGAAATTATAAGGAAATGGGATGATTCAATAGATACTGCAGATTTAGACTTGGATATTCTTGAAAAATATTTTTTGAATCTATCGGATTATTTTTTTGAAAAATTTGACGAAATAGTTTATCGTACAGATATGTTATTTGTGTTGCCGATGGTAAATAAAACAAGTGTTGATTTACTAAATAGAGAGTTTCAGTTACGACTATCTAAACCTGTTCTTAGGCAGATATATGATTTTTCAGGATATTATGGAATAGGGGACGGCAAAGATCTTGAAAGGATGTTACCAATAATTTCTGATAGAGCATCAGAAAACTCAATTTTAGATTCCTTATCACTTAATTTTACACTAGATGCAAAATCTCCGTATGTGCGCTTACCTAACATACCTTCCAAAGATATTACCTTGTGGTATTCGCATATGTTTAAAAATATAATGAAGAATTCCAATTTATCAGAAATTGAAAAATTCAATAATAATTTCCATAAAATATCTGAGAAGTTAAAGTTATCTTTAGATGATGGCTTTATTGATATAATTGTTAAACATGGAAAGCATATAAAATTTATTACAGATGCACCAATTGAATGGGTTAAATATAAAGATACTCCTCTAGGCTTAATAAAATCAATCAGCAGATTGCCAATTATTCCTGGTAATACATTAGTAAATTCAGCTAAACTTAACTTTAAAAGTGAAATTCCAAAAGCTACCGTGTCATTTTTAATTATCAATACACTTAACTCTAATGATACATTATATAAAAATGGGAAAAGATTGGGTGAGTTATTGAAAAAGTATTTTCCTAACTATTGTGTTAATTATTATGAAGTTAGAAATAAAACCGATTTTATTCGTACGATGAATGAAAATCCTTCAACTTTTTTTATTTACTATGGGCATGGTAGTATGCCTGAAATGAGTAGAAATCAACCAGATCAGATAGGTAAACTTCATATTGGCGATGATGAAATTGATATGATTGAGTTAGAAAATACTTTAAAAGTTGTACCTGTTGTCACAATATTGGGGGCCTGTCAGACACAGGTATTGGATTCTCATTATTTAAATATTGGAAATATGTTTCTCGGGTTAGGAAGTCAATCAGTATTGGCAACATATTTCCCAGTTGATGGTTTCTATACATTTAGTTTAATAGAGTATATTTTTAGATATCTAAAAAATTTTTTAAGCAATCAAGCGCCAGAGTATATAAAGAACTGGTCTGATATTATTTTACAAGCTCGACGAACTCATTATATCATTGAACCAGTTAATACAATTATTGAATATTTAGATAAAAAGGGAGATAAAACTAGAGTAGACTCAGGTAGTTTGTCACAATATGTTATGAAATATTGTATAGAATCAAGCTGTAATGCTAACACCTCATATATTTCTCTAATGGAACAAAGTGTCATATATAGAGATAAAGCTTATAAAGAATATTTTAAAAACTATCCAGAATCGACTAGAATGTTAATTGATTATATTTTTAAACATAACTATGTCTTTCCAGAGAGTATAATATTTACATCTCTTGGTTCTCCAGAGAGAATTAAATTTGTATAGAGTTTTTTGAGAGCATCTAGCTCTCTTTTTTTTTACCTTCTTCTGTAATGTGATACCTTTTCCAAATCATCTCTATTATCCTAATATCATTCCCAACAAAATCAATCCTTGATTTTTTCTTAGGGGTTTGGGGGCGAAGCCACCATAGTTTCTTATCGTCGGCTGACAAACCTGTAAGGTTTGGATTCAGCTGGCGATTAGATTTTGGGTTATTGTGGACACAATAACTGAGCTCGCAAAAGCCGAAAAGCGAAGTGATGAGGCTGAAGGAAGCCCCCCGTATCTGATACGGTATCGGGTTAGACCCGATAGAGGCAAGTAGAGAAGGAGTATAACGAGATGACAGAACACTATCGCACTATCCGTAAGGAAATTAATCTGACACCAGAGGAACTGGAGCTGATTCAGAATCTGATGAGGAAAGAACATGCCGAGCAATTCTCTCCCTTTGTCCGTCAAAAGCTGAAGGAGTTGGCTGAGGGAAGACAGTTGGTTACGGATTGGTTTACCCTCTGGCAGTCCCAGAAGATTGAACAAATTAGCCGTGACATCTTACAGGTGACTGTCTTGGCTGAACAGACCCAGCAGGTCACGGCAGAGAACTTTCGAATTATCTTGATCTGTGTGCAAGAGCTGATGGCTGAAGTAGAGAAGTCTATCCCACTCAGTCCAGATTTTCGTGACAAGTACATGGGAGGTTAAACATGGAAAATCGTTACCGCACTAACCTCAAAAAAGTCTTTCTAACGGACCAGGAGTTAGCAACTTTGAACGACCGTATCGGGCAGAGTGGCTGTAAAAATTTCTCTGCTTATGCTAGAAAAGTTCTGCTCAATCCCAACATGACATTTCTGACCATTGACACCAGTAACTATGACGACTTGGTATTTGAGTTGAGACGAATCGGAAACAACCTCAATCAAATCGCACGGACCGTCAACCAGACTCACATCTTAACACCAAGCGACCGTGGATTTTTGGTGCAAGGCATTGGCCAACTCATCAAGGAAGTGGAGAAGGACTTTAACATAAAGAGTCAGCAGCTGAAGGAGTTTTATGGTCGTCACTAAACACTTTGCGGTGCATAACACCAAGTATCGTAAGAGCCTCATCAAGTATATTCTCAATCCAGAAAAGACGAAGAAGCTGAAACTGGTCTCTGATTTTGGCATGAGCAACTACCTGGACTTTCCTAGCTATAAAGAATTGGTGGAAATGTATCATGCCAACTTTGTCAACAACGATAGGCTCTACGATTCCAGAAATGATCGGCAACAGGTCAAGCAAACGAAAATCCATGCCCACCACCTGATCCAATCCTTTTCCCCTGATGACAAGCTCACACCTGAAGAGATTAACCGCATTGGCTATGAGACCATTAAAGAATTAACAGGTGGGAGTTTTCGTTTTATTGTTGCGACCCACGTTGATAAGGACCATATCCATAACCATATCTTGATTAACGCCGTGGATAAGCAGTCAGATAAAAAACTCAAATGGGACTATGCCCAGGAGAGAAACCTTCGTCTGATTTCAGATCGCATTGCCAAAGAAGCTGGAGCAAAAATCATCAGCCCTAATCGTTACTTGCATGAAAAGTTTGAGACCTATCGCAGAACCAACAATAAGTTCGAACTCAAGCAGCGACTTTACTTTCTCATGGGAAATAGCAGGAGCTTTGAAGATTTTTTGGACAAGGCTCCTGCTCTAAACGTGGAGATGGATTTTTCTCGTAAGCATGCCCGCTTTTTGATGACTGACCGTAACATGAAACAGGTCATTCGCGGCGACCAGCTCAACAAACGCCAACCCTACACCGAGGATTATTTTCGGGAGCAGTTTGCGAAACGAGGTATTGAAGAGCGACTGGAGTTTCTTTTACCCAAGGCTAGGAGCCTGGAGCATTTGGTTAAAATGGCAGAGCAGCTGAACCTGATCATTTCTCCCAGACAGAAACACGTTGTCTTTACTTTATCAGAGAATGGCAGGAGCATAGCCATAAAAAATGAGAAGTTGAGTGCCAAGTGTCTTTACGATGTCCAGTTTTTTGAAGACTATTTTTCTAAAGAGAAAGAGCTCCCAGACGTTAGCCTGGAAACTCTTATGTCAGATTTTGAAAAGTACCAGGAGGAAATGAACAAAGATAGGCTGCCTAACGAAGAACTTTGGCCATCCTATACGGATTTCAAAGAAACACGAGACCAGGTTCAGGAGTTTGAAGTTGTTTTAGCAGAGCACCAGATTGACAAGTTAGTCAAGGACGGTCTCTTTGTCAGAATCAATTATGGCATCAAAAAAGGCGGCTTGGTCTTTATACCAAACCGTAACCTGGATATTAAAGAAACGGATACGGGAAAAACCTATCACGTTTTTATTCGTGAGACTGCCCAATTTTTTATCTATGACAGAGACAATGCCCAGCTCAATAAGTACATGAGAGGCCGAGATCTGATTCGTCAACTCTCACACGACAGCAAGCATATCCCTAAACGCAGACGACCAACACTTGATACCCTCAAAGAAAAAATTGCAGAGCTTAATCTTTTGATTGACCTGGATACTGACAATAAATCCTATCAAGAGATTAAGAACGAAATGATTCAGGATATTGCTCAACTGGAGTTGATGATTACGGATTATCAGGATAAACTTGCTTACCTTAACAAGGTGGCGGAAGTGTTGCTAAATCTTAATAACGCAGACCCAGAAAACAGACGGCTAGCTAGATATGACTACGCCAAGATGAACCTGACATCAGCCATTAAACTGGAGCAGGTAGAGAAGGAGATAGCAGAAAATCAAAACTCCATGACGAAATGGATAGATGACTACGAATATGAGATAAGAAGATTAGAGAAGTTTATCAACATACTTGATAACACTAGAAATCAAAATATCACTAAATTAAAACAGGAAACAAAATCAATTTAGTTGTTTGAGATACCATGGGAAAATTATAAGACTGATAGTATTAATTTCACTATCAGCCTCATAGGTTATTTAACGTTTAAGTAGAATTCCAATATCAAGATAGATTAAATAGAATCTAATTTCTTTAAATAATTTTCTATCTTCATCAGCATTAAAGGATTGTTATAAATCTTGCATAACTCTCTTGCTTCTATATAATAATTTTTGACTTCTTCTTTGTTTAGAAATTGAGCTCCAGCATTTCCGACAAGAATGAGTAGGGGAGCTAGTTGGTAGCTTGTTTGCCGCTCTTTACAGATCTCGATCGTTTCAAGAGCTTCTTGGACGGCTTCGTTATATTTTTCCTTTGACACTAAATAGTGAGCGTAGTTGTAGCGAACTCTGATGTAACCAAATAAAAACTCTTGATGATCTAGATTTTTTGTCTGATACAACTCCATTAAATGAGAGTAGTTTGCTTCATATTCTTGTTCACGGCCAACGAGGGAGTAGAAATTAGATAGTGTGTTCAATGTCTTTAAGTAAATTAAAGTAGTTGAGGATACTTTTGATAATATATTTTCCAAGTAGGAGATGGCCTCAAACTGAAGGTTATATTGGTAGAAGTCAATGATAGCTTTAATCCATTCAAGATAAGTTCGGTCTTCTAGTGTTAGAAAAGTGCTTCGGCCAACCTCTATTTTATAAAGATATTCTAAATCGTCATAATTCCTATCGTCTAGTAGACGGGAAGATAGGTGTTTGAAGTTGGACAGGTTAGACTTGACTTCAATTTGTTCATTGAAAAAGTAATCTAATGGGACTTCAAGTCGCTGAGAAAGTTTAAACAAAAGGTCAGCGGATGGAATGAAGTGTCCTCTCTCAATCTTACTGATCTGGCTCTGTTCGCAAATCCCTTCTGCAAGAACATGTTGGGAAAGCCCTAGTTCTTTTCTTTTGATTCTGAATTTTTCAGCTAATTTAGTCATAAAACAATAATCCTTTCTGCTTCATCTTCCTCTATTATATATAATTTAGTTAAAAATGGCAAATTCTTGTTAAATAAAATTACTATTTATAATAAAAAAAAAAAAAAGTGAAAAATCGCATAAAAATAATTGGCTAAATAAAGTATATATGTTAGAATAAAGGTAAGGAAATAGAAAGGGGTTTCATTACATGAGAAAAAAACGTGGAATTATAAAATTAGTTACATTTGTATTACTAGGTGTTTTTACGTTTAGTAATACAATTCCTTACCAACAGTTTATTCAGAAGGATAAACAATTGGAGATTCGAGTAGAATCACAAAAGAAGTCTGATGGTCTTGATGTTGGGAAAGCTGATTGATTTCGTATTCTTTTAAAATTCAACTATTTAGAGAAAGGTATTCTGATGAGAGCTTGTAACAATACCAGATAGATATAAGAATGGAGATGTTTGATAAGATGCTTTCATAGCTAACCAACTGTTGAAAATTATGAGTTACAAAATCTAAAGTATTTAAGATTGGTTTATAAAATTAGGTCTCTGTCTGTAGAAAGGAGCGTGCAGTTAGAAAGGAGGAAAAAATAGGATACTATAATTCAGACTGAGATTTCTAATTAAAATATGTAGTTGCATTTCGCTTATTTTCATAATATTCTATTCAGAGGAGTAATAATATGTTAAAAATTAGAAAAGTAGTTGCATCATCCCTTGCCGTTTTGGCATTTAGTTTGGCTCTTCCTGTTTTGGCGGTTTCTCATCGTGGTGGCGATTGGAACTATGGAGGCCACCATAATCCGAATAATTGGGGAGCATTCTCGAACTATTATCACGGATCACAGTATCACTGGTCTTATGTTGGTAGTACGGCACGAAATAATCAAAGAACAGCTTACGCAGGAGCACGTAGCACTTCATATGCGTTTATCAATACGAATGTTGGGGAACATGTTGTATTTGATGCAGGGTGGTAAGGAATAACTTGAGATAAATTCCTTTATCAGTAGCATTAGTAAGCTTGTTAGTCTATAGAGGGCAGGATTATTTCTGTCCTCTATTTTTAGAATAAAGGACACACTATGAAAAAACTATTTCTATTGTTATCCAACCTGCTTGCTAGTTTGTTCTTTGTTTGGGTATTTACCATTTGGAGTGATACATATGTCTCCCATTATTACCCAAACGTTGTGGTACGTGATTCTTCCCCTGAAACAACTTTTCAGCATGTTGCTACACGCTTGGAAAAACTAGCAGAAGAAACGGATAGTTTTATTGCGATTCAACACCAAGATCCTAACTCAGAAGGTACTACAGTTTTTTCTTATACGACCTTTGGGGACGGAAAGTTGCCTGATGGGCTTCAGGAAAGAAAGCTTGAAGACGCTCAAAGTAGCAGTGTTGAAACAAACTATTTTGTATTCGATGGACACCTAGATATTCACTTGCTAAGGGAGGAGCTAAGTCAACTTGGCTTGACTAACATGCACCTGACAATTCCATCTAAACTATCTACGTTAATGGCTATCTTTAGTAACGGATTTCAGTTAATCAGTCTATTGATTTTCATCTTAACCTTTGGAGCACTGACATTAATTAGTCAAATTAGCCAATTACGGTCGTCGGGCATTCGCCTCATTTCAGGAGAGAAACGGTGGTCCATTTTCCTTAGACCAGTTGGTGAGGATTTGAAAGGGATAGCTGTTGGTTTCAGTTTAGCTGGCGTGCTCGCCATTCTTATGCAAAAAATTCTGTCGCTTCCAACGGAATCCCTGATGACCATAGGAGCAGGATTGCTCAGTTATAATCTCATCTTGATGTTAATCTCTCTATTTTTCGCTCAACTCTTCGCAGTTGGGATAAAAAAGATACACCTGATGCAGATTATAAAAGGGCAAGTGCCTGTCAGAGGAATCATTAGTTTGATTTTAATCGGTCAACTATTTGCGGTTATTATTGTGATGCTGGGAATAGGAAGTAGCTTAAAGTATTCCCAAGCTTGGCAGCAGCATCGGATAGGAGAAGAGGCCTGGAGTCAGGAAAGACAGCTGGTTATCTTATCAACCAGCCGTGAAGGAATGAGTCCTGGTTTTGATGAACAAGCTCAAAGGCAACTCAGAACTTGGTATCAATTGATGGATCTGGCTGTTTCAGAACAAAAGGCCTTCTTATCTAGACACCAGTTAATTGACCGTACTTTGCAAAATGGCATGGCTTCCTCCAAGAACTTGACAACCTCTACAGAATGGCACGATTACAGCCCGAATGGGAATATTCTTATCGTCACACCGCAATACTTGGAGCGTCAAAACATTCCTGTAGATACAACCATTGAGCAAAAGATGAATCACCTTGATGTAGGGGAGTTTGTCTTATTGTTGCCTGAACACCTCCGTTTAGAGGAAGAGCAGTACAAGTCTATTTTTGAAGACGACTTAACCAGCCGCATGTCTAGTCAAGATGAACGACAGCAAATGACTGCTACGGTAGGTTATTTGGAATCAGGTCAGGATCGTTTTGTGTATAATACGACCCCTATTTCTTACCAGCAGTTTTTGAAAGATCCAATCATCATTGTTGTGACACCACATTCAACTGGCCCACAGTCCATTATGTTTTGGTTAGACGCAGTACAGAACTATGTTCTCTTTAATCAATTGTCTGATGCCCAGGAGCTTATCCAGAGACAAGGCATTGAAAATTGGGTCTCAGAAATGAAAACAGGTTACCACAACTACATCACATTATTGGATAATATCAAGAGGGAACGTTGGGTAATGCTAGCAGGAGCTGTGCTTGGGATTGCAACTTCAATCTTGTTGTTTAACACTATGAATAGGCTCTACTTTGAAGAATTTAGACGTGCCATTTTTATCAAACGCATTGCAGGTCTCAGTTTCTTAGAAATCCATCGCACTTATCTCTTTGCTCAACTGGGTGTGTTTTTACTGGGATTTGTTGCGAGTGTATTACTTCAGGTAGAGATAGTAGTTGCTTTCTTAGTCTTGTTACTCTTTACTGGTCTATCTCTTTTACAGTTACATGTCCAAATGCAGAAAGAAAACAAGATGTCCATGCTTGTTTTGAAGGGAGGTTAATATGATTGAACTTAAACGGGTAAGTAAGTCTTTTGGAGAAAGAGAGCTGTTTTCGAATCTTTCAATGACATTTGAGGCTGGGAAAGTCTATGCCTTGATCGGTTCAAGCGGTAGTGGGAAAACAACCTTAATGAACATGATGGGGAAATTAGAACCTTATGATGGGAAGATTTTTTACCGAGGTAAAGACTTGGCCAGTTATAAGTCGAGTGATTTTTTCCGTCACGAATTGGGTTACCTCTTCCAGAACTTTGGCTTGATTGAAAATCAAACCATAGAAGAAAACCTTAAACTAGGTCTCGTTGGTCAAAAGTTGAGTCGGTCGGAGCAACGATTGAAACAGAAGCAGGCCTTAGAACAGGTCGGTCTGTCTTACCTTGACCTCAATAAACGTATTTTTGAGTTATCTGGCGGAGAGTCGCAGCGGGTTGCTTTGGCAAAAGTTATCTTAAAGAATCCACCCTTTATTGTGGCAGATGAACCGACGGCTTCCATAGATCCGGCAACCTCTCAGTTGATTATGGAGATATTGTTGTCTCTTAGAGATGATAATCGGCTAATCATTATCGCGACCCACAATCCGACAATCTGGGAAATGGCTGATGAAGTGGTCACTATGGATAGTCTGAAATAACCCCCCCTGGTTCAATAGCATTTGTAAGTTACCGAAATATTATCTTGACTTGATACTTAAAGTTAATTTAGGATTGAAGTTTATTAATTTTAGGGGAACTTCGGTCAAATAAAGGAAGAAATACTGAAGAGGAAGCTAGAATGAAAAAATTTGAGAATTATATTATTGAAAAACCATGTGATTCTAATTCAGATAAACTGCAAAAAATCTTAATAATTGAAAGTTTGGTAGATGATATTTTGCAAATTTCACTTAGAGTCAATAATAGTGTAGAAGAGATTTTCCTCCTACAGCCGTTTCAAAAGAAATATTATCCATTGGGAGAAGATGTTGCAGTTGAAAGTATGTTACTCACTGAAAAAAATAATTTTCAACTGAAAGATTTTGAAGAAGACTTTTCAAAAACAAAAAAATAATTAAAGAATAAGAGAGAAGCAACAAGTCAGAATAAGCTTGTTGCTTTTATTTTGGTACGATGACCGTCGTGTAGAAAATCTGAGGTAGAAGTTCTCTAAATCACCTATTACCAGTTAACTAAATAGCGATACACAAGTCATACCATTCCTAATGTGGTGTGAAGTAGTGATAGCAAATTCCATATTCTATGGAAACGTAACTTCAAAGTGTATACAGTCGATGAGGTGGATTAAACTTCCAAATCCAAATGGGTGATTGCATTTATTGTCTTTTGTTTCGGGTTAATTTATTAAATTTGATTTTTTTTATGCGTATTCTGCATAAAAAACTGATTTTGAATTTTCCCGAATTACAATAATAGTTAGAGGAATTTTAATGTATATCAGATTGAAAAATTTAAGAGAGGACAAAGATTTAACTCAGGCTCAAGTAGCAGAATATCTACACTGTTCACAATCAGCGTATTCTAGAATTGAGAGTGGTAAGCAAGATGTCCCAACTTCATTTCTAAAGCAACTAGCAAGATTATATAAAGTAACTACAGATTATCTTTTAGAGATGGATAAATAAAAATATTAATCATCTGAAGCATTAATCATCCGAGGCTCCTTGACAACTGAATAAACCAAAGTGGGACGTTAATCATTTGTGAAGCAAGTTAGTTGGATGCGCAGTGATATGAGCGAGAATTATCGGCTATAAAATAGGTTGGTCACCTATCTGCCATGAGACAAATGAGGACAATGATACTTCTGAACGTTCAGGCTGCCATCGAGAAAGGACAGCGGGTGAAACTCCCATGAAGAACTTAACCAGTTCTACCTACAGAGGTCAAAATTTTAAGTAAAGGAAAAAACGTTTATGGAAAAAATACAAACAGGTGCGGAATTACCGCAGATTGTGATTGAGGGATATAAGGTTACAGTACAAGTAAGTGATCAGCCGCTAAGTCTTACAGATATTTTAGATGATTTGCTGGGGCGACAGCTTGAAAAAATTTGAGTTTTTAGCGGACAAGTCTTTATAAATTATGTAAAATAGAATAGTAGAACCTCAGTCCTTAATTGGTAAGCACCTAAACACTAATTAAGGAGATAAACATGACACAAGCCTGTATTTATTTACGCTTATCACGTGATGATGGGGATAATGTGGAAAGCAATTCCATCATCAACCAACGCTCGCTCCTGCGAGACTTCGCTAGAAATCACGAGTTCACGATTTTAGAAGAATTTGTTGATGATGGTATTAGTGGATTAACATTTAATCGTCCTGACTTTAAACGTATGATGGGTATGGTGAATGATAAGATCATTGATACCATAATTGTCAAGGACTTGTCACGCTTTGGTCGGGATTACATTGAAACTGGAAAGTACCTCCAGCGAATTTTTCCTTCTATGGGAGTTAGGTTTATCTCGGTTAATGATCACTATGATAGTATGACCGCAGACACCAATGAAACTCACTTGATTATGCCTATCAAAAGTCTTATCAATGATAGTTACTGTCGAGACATTTCAACCAAAGTTAGGAGTACTCAAAAAGCCAAACGACAAAAGGGCGAGTTTATTGGAGCTTTTGCCCCTTATGGCTATCGCAAAGATGAAAAGCAACGGAATCATCTAGTGGTTGATGAGAATGTACGCCCTACTATTGAGAAAATCTTTGCTCTTAAATTAGAGGGATATTCGTCAAACGCTATCGCAGGCTTTCTTAACCAGGCAGGGATAGAAACTCCCTTGCAAAGTAAGAAAGCCTGTCAGGAAAAGATTAAAGGCTTTTACGGGCATAGCTATAAATGGGACACGAAAATGGTCAATCGTATTTTGACAAATCGTGTCTATACAGGTAGTTTGGAACAGGGGAAGCAAACCAAACTTAATTACAAGTCTCAAAAGTCTGTAGCTGTGAATCCAGAAGATTGGGTTCGGGTTGACGATACGCATGAAGCCATTATCTCAAAAAGTACGTTCGAGATAGCCAATAATCTCTTACTCAGGGATGTCAAGCACGGGAAGAAGCTACCTGACCTCTTTGCAGGATTATTATTTTGCAGCGAATGTCAGGCTCAGCTTGTACAACGAAAACTCCGCTATAAGGACAAAGAGACTGTTCAATATATTTGTAGCACCTACAATAATGGACGAGGCTGCAGTCGCCATGCAATCAAGCAAGAGAGATTGCTTGACTTAGTATCGACCTTTATTCATCAACACCTTGACTGGAAGTCTTTTCTGATTAAAGCCGTTCCTGATTATTTAGACCAAGAACAGTTTTTGGAAGTTGATTTTACTTCTTTGCTTGCGAATCGCAAGAAGTATGAACAGTTGCTCCAGTCACTGTACTTGGATTTAGACGACGGTTTGATTAATGATACAGAATACCAAGAGTTTCAGCGAAGCTATCGCAAAAAGCTAAAGCATATTGAAGACACCATCATTCAAAAGAAAGCACTAGCTCAAACTCTGTATGACAAACTTCAGGATAAGGAACGGTGGTTAAATCAGTTGAGTGAAATCCAAAAAGATAAAGAACTCAATCGTCTCACTTTAGTGACCTTACTTGATCGGATTGTCATTCATGAGAATCAGGAGTTGACCTTGGTATTTCATGATGTGGCAGAACTAGAAGTCCTCCAGCAGTTTTCTCATAGAGAAACGGAGGTGGTGATCTAATGGCACGTACCAAGAACCGCTACCGCAAGGAAACGATAATAGAAGAGGTATCACTTCAAACTTATCGTACAGGCATTTACATTCGCCTATCCAAAGAACGTACTGAAACCTGGAGAAACAAGTCGCAGTCCTTAGAGACACAAGAAAGCCTAGCTCGAGCTTTTGCTAAGGAGAAAGGGTTAACTGTAACCAAGTGTTACATCGACTATGAGTATTCTGGGACAAACTTTAATCGACCTGCCTACCAGGACATGATGGATGACCTCAAAAAAGGGATTATCAACTGTATCTTGATTAGGGACTTATCCCGTTTGGGTCGTAACTACATTGAGATGGGACGACTGATTGATAAAGTATTCCCCTTTATGGGGGTTCGCTTTATCTCAATCAATGATAATCTAGATACTCTCAATGGATTGGAAGATAAAAAATCCTTTGAGGTGGAAATTAAGAATTTGGTCAATGACCTTTATTCTAAGGATATTTCAAAGAAAGTTATGGCTTATCATATTCAGCAGGCTAGTCAAGGGTATTATATTGGAACTTCTGCTCCGTATGGGTATCGCATTGACCGCAATGAAGCTGGTGCAAGGTTAGTCATAGATAATCAGGTTAGGCCAATTTTAGAGTTTGTTTTTCAAGAGGCAATCGAAGGTAAATCCATGCCTCAGATTACTGCTGAATTGAATCGTAGAGAAATTGCTGTACCTCACTCCTACCGTAAGACAGGTCAATTATATAGAAGTGAGCAGGATACGAAAAGATGGCAAGCAGGAAATTTACTTCGTCTGATTAAGATGCCTGTTTACAGGGGAGACCTTGTTCAGCGAACACGAAACAAATCCTTATCTGAAGATGACTATATCTATTTTGAAAATGCGCAGGAAGCTTATATCAGCAAAGATGACTACGAAAAAATTCTTCAGTATTCTGCTAGTCGTAAGTCTGTCAAAAAGACTGACCGAGTAAAAACTCCAAATCGCTATAAAGGTTTGATTTATGGTAAAACCAAATCAACTCAAATGGTTCGAAAGCGTCGCCATTTTTCAAATAATAAGTCTGATTATGATTACTATTACTTTATGGACTATCACTATGATTCAGAGACAGCTGAGAGAAAAAACGTTTATATCAGTGAAAATGCTCTGGATAAGATAGTAGTAGAGCTGATACAATCAGAAATGAAGCGTTTGGGAACAGTTGAGACATTGTTGCCACGGTTAGAAACTAAAAAGGAGGATTGTCTAAGGAAATATAGAAAGCAGTTGATGGTTCATAAACGCTCAGTAGTACAATGGAATGCTGAACTAAGCGATCTTTACGCTACTTACAGTCTTAACCGGTCTAAGCGAGAAGACTATCTTTCCAAAAAGAAAGAAATAAACTCAAAAATCAAAACCATTTCACAAGAATTATCCCAATGTGAAACTTCAATAAAGCAGATTGAGGAGGAGCACGGTAAGCAGGTGAATTGGGTTAGACATCTAGCCAAGAGTAACAATCAAGCAGTTTTAACTGCAGAACTCTTAAATGCTTTAATAGAACGGATTGAAGTTGATGTGGACAAAACAGTCACAGTAACTTTTAACTGTCGAATCGGGGGGGACGAGCATGACTAAAATCGCTCTATACCTCCGCTTGTCAGTTGATGAGGCTAATACAGATGAAAGCAACTCAATTACTCATCAACGGTACTTATTAAACCATTTTCTTGACCAAGAACCTAAGTTCAAGAACTGGGAACGTTTGGAGTTTGTGGATGATGGTTTTTCGGGCACCAGTCTTAACCGTCCAGCCTTTAAACGCATGATGGCTGATGTTAAGGCTGGAACTATCCGTAATATCATCGTCAAGGATTTGTCTCGATTTATGCGTGACTATTTGGAATTGGGAAACTATTTGGAGAATATCTTTCCTTTTCTCGGAGTTCGATTTATTGCTCTCAACGACCATTATGATAGCCTGGTGTCTGAACATAATGGACTGGATATTGATGTGCCCTTTAGAAACTTACTCAATGATTTCTACGCTAAAGATGTTTCTGAAAAAGTCAAGAGTGCAATGAACAGTATGAAACGCTCCGGGAAGAACATGAGTTGGTTACCACCGTTTGGTTATATCAAGGACCCAAATGACCGATTTAAGATTATCATTGATGAGGAAGTCGCTCCAATTGTGAGACGAATTTTTAAACTTTGCATTGAGGGAATGGGAACTCAAAAAATAGCGATGTTACTTAATAGTGAACAGACGATTACTCCAGCTGAGAGGAAAATGCAGGTTAGTCAAGCAAGGTATACAAAATCAATTATCATTACTGCCGAACAAAAGAGGAATGTATGGACGAGAAGTGGTATTCTCCAAATACTCAAAAATGAAGCCTATAAGGGGACATACCTGTTTAACACTAGAACAACGGTAAATGGTAAGCAGATTCGGCGGCCTGAATCAGAGTGGGAACGTCTTGACAATAATCATGAGGCAATTGTATCAAGTGAGGACTTTGACAAAGCTCAACAATCACTTGCCTCTCGCATTAGTGGACCGAAAAATCAGACTTGCAACCAGCCAGAAGAAGTTTTATTACGAGGCTTAGTTATCTGTGAACATTGCGGGCATCGTCTCCTTCGATATAGCCACTATAACAACTATGATTATTTTTATTGTCGTTACTGTAGAAGTCAAGGCAAGACCATGAAGTCCTGTCGGATAGATAGAATAGAAGAGGCTATCAAGAAAGAATTAAAGTCTCGGTTGCCGAAGAACTCTCCAAAGCTATCAAAAACGAATCTTTTAAGAGAAGCTGAACGGCTGAAAACTCAAAAGGTTTCTCATTTTCAAGACTATAAAGAGGGCTTGATGACAAAAGAAACTTACATGGAAAAACGTCAGAACTTAGATAATTCTATGATGGAAATAGAAGAACAATTAAAGGTAGTTGGTAGGGAAAATATAGCATTTGACAAAAAAATGACCAGGGAAGTGGTTGACACTCATATCGAGAGGATTGTCGTCAATGGCCAAGGTTCTTTTACAGTTGTCTATAGATAATCTAATGAGAGCCTTGTGTAATAGCGAGTCTCTTTCTTAAAAAGTAGCTTTGTGGTATAATAAGGGTGTTTTCAGTGTAGAAAAATAGTGTCATTTACTTGACATAAGAGGGTTGGTGCGATGTGGATCAGTCCGTTAAGGATAATGTGGTGAAAGAGGTCATGGAAGAAGCAGGGCTGGATGTGGAGGCTCTGCGAGTCGTTGCGATTTTGGACAAGCACAAGAACAATCCTGCCAAGTCTGCCCACCGCGTGACCAAGGTCTTCATTTTATGTCGTCTCCTTGGCGGGGAGTTTCAGCCCAATTCGGAAACAGTCGCCAGTGGTTTTTTCAGTCTAGATGACTTGCCTCCGCTCTACCTTGGGAAAAATACTCCTGAGCAGTTAGCACTTTGTTTGGAAGCTAGTCGGTCTGAGCATTGGGAAACACGATTTGATTAAGGAGAATGTATGACCTATCAAGGCTATTTGATCGATTTAGATGGGACGATCTATGAAGGGAAAAAGCGGATTCCTGCTGGTGAACGGTTTATTCATGGTTTGCAGGAGCGCAACATTCCCTATCTCTTTGTGACCAACAATACCACCCGCCGTCCTGAAATGGTACAGGCTATGTTGGCGGAGAATTTTAATATCGAAACACCGCTTGAAACCATCTATACGGCCAGTCTGGCTACTGTGGACTACATGAATGACTTAGGTCGGGAAATGACGGTTTATGTTATCGGTGAGGACGGGCTCAAGTCTGCCATTTTTGAGGCAGGTTATATTGAAGATACGGAAAATCCAGCCTATGTAGTTGTCGGTTTGGATACTCAGCTGACCTACGAAAAACTGACCATTGCTACCCTGGCTATTCAAAAGGGGGCGACCTTCATCGGTACAAATCCTGACCTCAACATTCCAACGGAGCGTGGTCACTTGCCAGGTGCGGGTTCACTGATTGCACTTTTGAAAGCTGCTACCCGAGTAGAGCCGACCTTTATCGGAAAACCTGAAGCCATTATCATGGACAAGGCTCTGGAGATGTTAGGGACGGAACGCAGTCAAACGGTTATGGTGGGGGATAACTACCTGACGGATATTCGTGCAGGGATTGACAATGGTTTTCCAACTCTTTTAGTCCTGACTGGATTTACCAAGCCAGAAGAAGTAGCAGACTTACCCCTGGCTCCAACCCATGTCCTCGAGAGCTTAGATGAATGGAGTTTTGATGAGAACTAAGTTACAGATTATCGGAACGATTTTATTTGTCTTGTCGGCAGCAGTTCTAGGAACCATCTACCTAGCTTGGCTAGTTTATCCGCTTGAGATTTCTTTTTTAGGGTTGGAAAAAGTTGTTTACATGAAGTCATCAGATATCTCCTACAATTTCAATATCCTGATGAACTATCTGACCAATCCTTTTGCAAGTGTTTTAGACATGCCAAATTTTTCATCCTCAGCTGATGGTCTCAAACATTTTGCGGATGTGAAAGGTCTCTTTCATCTGGCACAGCTTATTTTCCTGATTAGTTTGCCTGCGGTATTCTATTTTTGGAAAGAAATAGTGAGGAAAGGATATGGCAAGCTCTATCGAACTGTTTTTATGTGGATGGCTCTTACGCCTTTGCTTATTGCGCTAGTGGGTTTGCTGATTGGTTTTGATAGCTTCTTTGTTCTCTTCCACCATATGCTTTTTCCAGGTGATTCGACCTGGCTCTTTGACCCGCTGAAAGATTCGGTCATTTATATACTTCCACAGGAATTTTTCCTTCATTGCTTCATTCTCTTTTTCATCCTCTATGAAGTTTTTTGTGGCATTTGGTTTTTTCTTATAAAAAAATGTGACATTCGATAGGAAATGCCAATAAAAGTCTTGACAATCGATTTGTTTTACAGTAAAATGATTAAGACTTTGAAATTGAGGGGAGTGAAAATAATGTCAAAAACAGTAGTACGCAAGAACGAATCACTTGATGATGCTCTTCGTCGTTTCAAACGTGCGGTTACTAAAGCTGGTACTCTTCAAGAAACACGCAAACGCGAATTCTACGAAAAACCATCTGTAAAACGTAAACGTAAATCAGAAGCAGCTCGCAAGCGTAAAAAATTCTAATTGAATTTCAGACAGCCTTTGGGCTGTTTTTTTATTTACATTTTAGATGAAGTTTCATATAATGGATATATATAATTTGGACGTTCAAAGGAGTAATTATGAGTATATTAGTGACAGGTGGAGCGGGCTATATTGGTAGCCATACCGTTGTGGAATTGTTGAAGTTGGGAAAAGAAGTGGTCATCGTGGATAATCTATCCAATTCTAGTATCTTGGTCTTGGATCGTATCGAAGAAATCACAGGTAAACGACCAGGTTTTTACCAGCTTGATGTAGCAGATAAGACTGCTCTTCGTGAGGTTTTTGAAAAAGAAAGCATCGAGTCGGCTATTCATTTTGCAGGCTACAAGGCAGTCGGTGAGTCCGTAGCCAAACCAGTTATGTACTATGAAAATAATATCATGTCCACTCTGGCTTTGGTGGAAGTCATGGCAGAGTTTGGTGTCAAGAAGATTGTCTTCTCATCCAGCGCAACTGTCTACGGTCTCAACAATCCATCGCCTTTGGTGGAAACCATGCCAACCAGTGCAACCAATCCTTATGGCTATACAAAAGTTATGTTGGAACAAATCTTGCGTGATGTGGAAGTAGCAGATAAGGAATGGAGTGTTGCCCTCCTCCGTTATTTCAACCCAATCGGTGCCCATGAATCAGGCTTACTCGGTGAAGATCCAGCAGGTATTCCAAACAACCTTATGCCATTTGTGGCTCAAGTAGCAGTTGGTAAGCGTCCAGAACTCAGTGTCTTTGGTTCAGATTATGACACAGTAGATGGAACGGGTGTTCGTGATTACATCCACGTGATTGACTTGGCACTTGGTCACATCAAGGCCTTGGAAAAAATTTCGACAACCTCAGGTGTGCATACCTATAACCTCGGATCTGGTCAAGGAACTAGTGTGCTGGAATTGGTCCAAGCCTTTGAAAAAGTTAATGGCGTTCCGGTACCTTATAAAATTGTTGACCGTCGCCCTGGCGATGTGGCAACCTGCTATGCCAACGCAGACAAGGCGCTAGCTGAACTCAATTGGAAAACCGAAAAAACCATTGAAGACATGTGCCGCGATACCTGGAACTGGCAGTCTAAAAATCCAAATGGATATGAAGGCTAAGAAAAGATGTGAGCAATTGCTCACATCTTCTTTTTGTCATAGTGAAAAAAGAAAAACAGGCACAGGGCCTGTCTTACTATCTTATTGATTATTTTTTCAACAAGTCGCGGATTTCTGCAAGCAATTCTTCTTGAGTTGGACCAGCAGGAGCAGCTTCTTTCTTAGGCATTGCTTTTTCTGCAGCTTTAACGATGAAGAACAAAACAGTACCGATGATCAAGAAGTTGATAACAGCGCTCAAGAAGTTACCGTAAGTAACGCCGTTCCAGCTCAATTCTGAAATCTTTTCTGCACCAGCAGCTTTCAAAGCTGGTGTTAACAACAATGGAGTGATCAAGTCAGCAACGAATGAATCGATGATGGCTTTGAAGGCCGCACCAAAAATAACTGCAACAGCAAGGTCAATCACATTGCCTTGGAACAAAAACGCTTTTAAATCTTTCAACATATCCTAAATATGTCCTTTCATAATTTTTTTACATTGTCCATTATAACCATGTTACAGAAAAATTACAAGAAATATGTTTGAAAATTTTGTTTCAAAAATTTACATGATGACAAGGAGTGTGATATAATATAATCTGTTAAACTGTGCTTAGACCCTGCATTGGAAGGAGGAGCCAACGTGATTACAAAAGAACTCATCAGTGAAATCAAACAGGCAGTGAATATTGTCGATGTGATCGGAGAATCAGTTGCCCTTACCAAGGCGGGACGTAATTATTTAGGGCTTTGTCCATTTCACGGTGAAAAAACACCATCGTTTAACGTATTAGAGGATAAGCAGTTTTATCATTGTTTTGGCTGTGGAAAATCTGGTGATGTCTTTACGTTTCTAGAAGAGAAACGAGGTCTTAGTTTTCTAGATGCAGTGCGTGAGTTGGGGCAACAGGCTGGTTTTCAAGTGGAGAACGTGCCGGATCAGCAAGGTTCAAAACCCAAACATCCGCATCAAGTTTTGCTGGACATTCATGCCGAGGCAGGTAAATTCTACCATGCTCTGTTGATGACTACCAAGATGGGGGAAGATGCCAAGAATTATCTTCATAATCGCGGATTGACGGATCAGGATTTGAAGCAGTTTCACATCGGTTTGTCGCCATCGGATCCCAATATTCTTTACCAGTCTCTTTCCAAAAAGTTTTCAGAAAATGACCTACTACAATCTGGACTCTTTAATACTGCAGATACCAATAGAGTCTATGATGCCTTTCAAGGGCGGATTATTTTTCCCTTAACAGATGAAGAGGGGCAGATCCTTGCTTTTTCGGGGAGGATTTGGACGGAATCCGATCGCCAAAATAAACAGATTGCCAAGTACAAGAATTCTCGGTCAACGGCGATTTTTAACAAAAGTTACGAATTGTATCATCTTGATCAGGCCAAGGCTTCGATTAAGAAGCAACGAGAAGTCTATCTGATGGAAGGCTATATGGATGTTATTGCGGCCCATCGGGCAGGTGTAGAAAATGCAGTAGCTTCTATGGGAACAGCTTTGACCAGAGAACAAGTCCAGCATTTGTCTAAGTTTTGTCAAAAGGTTGTGGTAGCCTATGATGGCGATAAGGCTGGTCAGGCTGCAACTGCCAAGGTCTTGGAAGAATTGGGCCAGTTTCAAGTTGAGGTTGTACGGTTCCCTGATGGAATGGACCCGGATGAGTTTCTATCAAAAAATTCACCTCAGGCCCTGCAGGATGTCCTGAACAAATCTCGTATGAGTCAGGTGGAGTTTTTAATTCATCACTTGAGGCCAGAAAATCCGGATAATCTGCAGATGCAGATTGATTTTGTGGACCGAATCGCTCCAATTATCGCAAATACCAAGTCGATTACGGCTCAGAACACTTATATCTATAAGGTGGCTGATTTGCTGTCTGACTTTGATTACAGCCAGGTGGAATTGGCTGTCAATGCGGTTCGCCTTCATCAAAGGCAGGAAAGGAGTCGAGATGTTTCGAGGCAGGAAATGCTTCCTCCCCTTGTTCGAGAATTACCGCAGCAACTAAAGATTAGCCCATTGATTCGGACCGAAAATCATTTGTTGTATCGGATGCAAGAGCATGCCCACATTTTGAATGATTACCGTTTGAGGGAAGATTTTCATTTCTATACCCCTGAATTGGAAACCTTATATCAAGTTCTCAAGACTGAGGGAGAAGTTTCCAGTTATGAGCTGGCCCAGATGGAGGAATCTGTTCAGCGTGCCTGGTACCGTGTTATGGAAGAACGGTTGCCAGCGGATGTTGGACAGGATGAACTTGAGGAATTAGAAGCTAGAAGGCAAAGGGAGTGGATGCGACGTGAAAATCAAGTCAAATCTAGAACCATTCGTGAACAAACCCATGTGGGAAATGATGCTGCTGCCCTTGATGAGTTAGCACAACTCATCGCACAAAAAAGAAAAATGGAGTAAACATGGCAAGTAAAAAAGAAAAGAAAACAGAAGTGACCACCTTTGATGTCCAAGTTGCAGAATTTATCCGCAACCACAAAAAACAAGGGACAGCGGTTGATGATGTCATTAACGACCAGTTGATTATTCCTTTCACCTTGGATGCTGACGGTATTGATGATTTGTTGCAACGCATCCAGGATGCGGGAATTTCCATTGTTGACAAGGAAGGCAATCCTTCTGCCCGTGTTATGCAGGTGGAAGAAGAACCAGAACTATCGGATGAAGAATTGCTAGGTAGCAACTCTGCCAAGGTCAATGACCCTGTCCGCATGTACTTGAAAGAAATCGGTGTGGTGCCACTCTTGACCAACGAAGAGGAGCAGGAATTGGCTTTGGCGGTCGAAGCGGGGGATCCAGAAGCCAAGCAACGTTTGGCAGAAGCCAACTTGCGTCTGGTTGTATCTATTGCTAAACGCTATGTTGGCCGTGGTATGCAGTTCCTTGATTTGATTCAAGAAGGGAATATGGGCTTGATGAAGGCTGTTGACAAGTTTGACTATTCTAAAGGCTTCAAGTTTTCAACCTATGCAACCTGGTGGATTCGTCAGGCCATTACCCGTGCCATTGCGGACCAGGCTCGTACTATTCGGATTCCTGTTCACATGGTGGAAACTATTAACAAATTGGTTCGTGAACAACGCAATCTTTTGCAAGAATTAGGGCAAGATCCTACGCCTGAACAAATAGCAGAGCGTATGGACATGACACCAGATAAGGTCCGTGAAATCCTCAAAATCGCTCAAGAACCTGTTTCTCTGGAAACACCAATTGGTGAAGAAGATGATAGTCATCTTGGAGATTTCATCGAAGACGAAGTGATTGAAAATCCAGTTGACTACACGACACGTGTTGTCCTCCGTGAGCAATTAGATGAGGTATTGGACACGCTGACAGACCGTGAAGAAAACGTTCTCCGCCTCCGCTTTGGTCTTGATGACGGTAAAATGCGCACGCTTGAAGATGTTGGTAAAGTCTTCAACGTAACCCGCGAACGCATCCGCCAAATCGAAGCCAAAGCCCTCCGCAAACTCCGCCACCCATCCCGCAGCAAACCACTCAGAGATTTTATAGAGGATTAAAACACCACTGACGTGGTGTTTTAACCCGAGCCTAGAAATAGGAAAGCGAGGCATAAGCCTACGGATAGGCTTTCTCAACGTCCGCATAGAAATCCGAAAGCGGACAAAGTTCGGTGGCACTTATCAGTTCACTTGCTAAATATTGGCAACAAGCGAGAGTTCGGGGAGGTTTTGACACAAACTTCGTTTGTTTAATCTCCAACCTTCAACAGTCTCCCAGACTGATTTTGACACAAACTTCGTTTGTTTAATCTCCAACCTTCAACAGTCTCCCAGACTGATTTTGACACAAACTTCGTTTGTTTAATCTCCAATCTTCAACAGTCTCCCAGACTGATTTTGACACAAACTTCGTTTGTTTAATCTCCAATCTTCAACAGTCTCCCAGACTGATTTTGACACAAACTTCGTTTGTTTAATCTCCAACCTTCAACAGTCTCCCAGACTGTTGAAGCCTGCCCAGAAATATGAAAGCAGGCTAACCCAGTGGTGTTTTTACGCGAGCAGAGAAAGTGCACGCAGTGGAACTGTTTGCAAAAAAATTATATGATCCAGAGAGGAATCGAAAATGGCCTATTCTGAAGAAGAAGTAAAGGAAATCCAGGAGCGAATTTTCCATGCTTTGGAAGAAGTGATTGACCCTGAATTGGGGATTGATATCATTAATCTTGGTCTGATTTATGACATCCGTTTTCAGGATGGACGGACTGAAATTGATATGACCCTTACAACCATGGGCTGTCCTTTGGCTGACTTGATAACAGATCAGATTCATGATGTGTTGAAGTCTATTCCAGAAGTGACAGAAGTAGATGTGCGCTTGGTTTGGTCTCCAGCTTGGACTATTCAAAAAATGAGCCGCTATGCTCGCATTGCCCTTGGAATCAAATAAACAAACAGTCTCGAATGATGAGACTGTTTTTTCTATTTTTATACGGAATTTTATCGATTTTTTGTTGAAATCATCAAAAAGTTCTTGCTAAATAGTTGGAATGATGGTAAACTTAACGTGCCTAGGAAAAGTTATTAAACCTATTCTAGCAAATATCAGACCTATATGGGAACAGTAGCTCCGCTATTGATCATAACCGAAGCCTACGGACAGGCGGGTCGAATGCCGAAGCGTGGCGTAAGCCACATTATTGATAGGGTTAAAAGCCTACATTTTATAAGTTGATGTTGGGAAGTTTTTCCTAATTTCTAATTTTGTCAGTGTGGTGAAAGCACACGTCATCTTGTGAAACGGTCAATAAAGTACGTATATATTTGCACTGGAGAGTAGGAAACGGTAGGCACATAAACTCAAGAGAAGAATAAAAAACGTCAATTTGGATTGTAGAGCAGGATGAACCCTGCTCTTTTTACTTTTTTAAAAAAGTGCAGGAGTCCATCAAGCAAAGGAGTTTTTCAATATGAAAAATCAACACCAAGCCCCTATTTATCAGGGATTGGTACAGTTACGCCGAAAACGGATTGTTCCTTTTGATGTCCCAGGACACAAAAGGGGCCGTGGAAATCCAGAGTTGGTTGAACTGTTAGGAGAGAAATGTGTTAGTATTGATGTTAATTCTATGAAACCTTTGGATAATCTGGGGCATCCTGTGTCCATTATTCGAGAGGCTGAGGAATTGGCAGCGGAAGCCTTTGGCGCCAGCCATGCCTTTCTCATGGTTGGAGGAACCACATCTTCCGTCCAGACTATGATTTTGGCAACCTGTAAGGCGGGCGATAAAATCATCCTCCCTCGAAATGTACACAAATCTGCCCTCAATGCTTTGGTCCTATGCGGAGCTATACCAGTCTATGTGGATATGAGTGTGGAGCCACGGATTGGTATTGCTCTTGCCTTGGAAAATGATGCCTTTGAACGGGCTATTTCTGAGCATCCTGATGCGGTTGCTGTCTTGATCAACAATCCGACCTACTATGGAATCTGCTCAGACCTGCGTACCTTGACTGAGAAAGCTCACGCAGCGGGCATGAAAGTCTTAGTCGATGAGGCTCATGGTGCGCATTTGCATTTTTCGGACCAATTGCCAGAGGCGGCTATGGATGTGGGGGCTGATATGGCAGCTGTTTCTATGCACAAATCAGGTGGCAGTCTGACCCAGAGCTCGCTCCTCTTAGTCGGTCCTGATATGAATGTGGAGTATGTCCGCCAGATTATCAATCTGACCCAGTCGACATCCGCTTCCTATCTCTTGCTGGCTAGTTTGGATATTTCACGGAGAAATCTGGCCCTTCGTGGCAAAGAATCTTTTGAAAAGGTCATTGAAATGTCTGAGTATGCTCGCCGTGAAATCAATGCCATCGGTGGTTACTATGCCTATTCTAAGGAATTGATTGATGGCAAAACGGTGCATGATTTTGATGTAACCAAGCTCTCCATCTATACGCAGGGCATTGGTCTGACGGGGATTGAAGTCTATGATTTGTTGCGGGATGAGTATGACATCCAGATTGAATTTGGCGACATTGGCAATATCTTGGCCTATATTTCAATCGGTGACCGCCTGCAGGATATCGAGCGGCTGGTGGGGGCTCTGGCTGACATCAAGCGTCTCTACTCACGAGATGGTTCGGATTTGATTTCGGGAGAATACATCCAGCCGCAGCTGGTTTTGTCACCGCAGGAAGCCTTTTATGCGGAGCGGGAAAGCCGTTCCCTGCAAGAAGCAGTTGGTCAGGTCTGCGGAGAATTTGTTATGTGCTACCCGCCTGGTATTCCGCTCTTGGCTCCAGGTGAACGAGTGACTCAGGAAATTGTTGACTACATCATCTTTGCCAAGGAGCGCGGTTGCTCCGTCCAAGGTACAGAAGATCCAGATGTTAATTTTATCAATGTCATTAAGGAGGGTTAAAGATGGAAATGTGGTTTTCAGAAGTCCAAACGCCAGATGTCAAGTTATCCATTCGGACCAGCCAGCAGCTCTATGCTGGCAAGAGTGAATTTCAGGACATTGCTGTACTGGATTCACCAGCCTTTGGAAAGATTTTGACACTTAACGGTCGGGTTCTCTTTTCAGATGCAGATGATTTTGTTTACAACGAAATGGCTGTCCATGTGCCCATGGCCGTCCATCCCAATCCCAAGAAAATCTTGATTCTGGGTGGGGGAGATGGTGGCGTTGCCCAAGTTCTCAGTATGTATCCTGAAATTGAACGTATTGACGTTGTAGAGCCAGATGAACTCTTGGTTGAGGTCTGTCGGGAATATTTCCCAGACTATGCATCGGGTTTAGAAGATGAGCGGGTCGAGGTTTATTTACAAGATGGTCTGCGTTTCTTGCGCAACTGTGAAAACGAATACGACATCATCATCAATGATGCGACAGATCCATTTGGACACACGGAAGGGCTCTTTACCAAGGAATTTTATGGTAATGCCTACCGAGCTTTGAAGGAAGATGGCATCATGGTTTACCAACATGGTTCACCATTCTATGACGAAGATGAGTCTGCTTTTCGTTCCATGCACAGAAAGGCGACCCAGTCCTTCCCAATCAGCCGTGTTTATCAGGCCCACATTCCGACATCTGCGGCGGGCTATTGGTTATTTGGCTTTGCCTCTAAAAAATACCATCCCATTGAAGATTATGATAAGGAAAAATGGAAGGCGCGTCAGCTTTTCACAGAATACTATACCGCAAATTTGCATATTGGAGCATTTCTCTTGCCCCGTTATGTCGAAGATATTTTAGAAGAAGAGGAGAAAAAATAATGAGTCGTTTATTAGTGATTGGTTGTGGCGGAGTTGCCCAAGTTGCCATCAGCAAGGTTTGCCAGGCGGAAGATACCTTCAAGGAGGTCATGATTGCCAGCCGGACCAAGTCCAAATGTGATGATTTGAAGGCAGTCTTGGAAGCTAAAACGTCTGTAAAAATCGAAACTGCCCAAGTGGATGCAGACAAGTTAGAAGAAGTGATTGCCTTGATTGAAAGCTACCAGCCTAAAGCTGTTTTGAACGTGGCCCTTCCATATCAAGACTTGACCATCATGGATGCTTGCTTGGCGACAGGAGTGGACTACATCGACACCGCCAACTACGAGTGTGAGGACACCGAAGACCCAGAATGGCGGGCTATCTACGAAAAACGCTGTGCAGAAGAAGGCTTTACGGCTTACTTTGACTACTCATGGCAGTGGGCTTATAAGGAGCGTTTTGAAAAAGCAGGGCTGACAGCACTATTGGGATCCGGTTTTGATCCAGGTGTGACTAGCGTATTCTCAGCCTACGCATTGAAACATTATTTCGATGAAATTCATTACATCGACATCCTAGACTGTAACGGTGGAGACCACGGCTATCCATTTGCGACCAACTTTAACCCTGAAATCAACTTGCGTGAAGTTTCAGCCCCAGGCTCCTACTGGGAAAATGGCAAATGGGTGGAAGTTGAAGCTATGTCTATCAAGCGAGAATATGACTTCCCAGAAGTGGGTCAGAAGGATATGTACCTCCTCCACCACGAAGAAATCGAGTCGCTTGCTAAGAATATTCCAGGTGTCAAACGCATTCGATTCTTCATGACCTTTGGTCAGTCTTACTTGACCCACATGAAGTGTTTGGAAAATGTTGGCCTCTTGCGTACGGATCCAATCAACTTTAATGGACAAGAAGTAGTGCCTATCCAATTCCTCAAAGCATTATTGCCAGACCCAGCTAGCCTAGGTCCTCGTACTGTTGGGAAAACCAATATTGGTTGTATTTTCACAGGGGTCAAAGACGGTGTAGAGAAAACCATCTACATCTACAATGTTTGTGACCACCAAGAGTGCTACAAGGAAGTTGGTTCACAGGCTATTTCCTACACAACTGGTGTGCCAGCTATGATTGGAACCAAGCTGGTTATGGATGGTACCTGGAAAAAACCAGGGGTTTACAACTTGGAAGAATTGGATCCAGATCCATTTATGGACCTGCTTAACCAGTATGGTCTACCTTGGCAGGTAGTAGAAAATCCAGTTTTGGTGGACTAGATGAGAATTGATCAAGTCCCAACGCCAGCCTATGTCATTGACGAAGCAAGGCTGGTTAACAATTTAGAAATTCTCAAGTCTATCCCAGACCGCACAGGCTGTAAGGTACTTTTGGCCCAAAAAGCCTTTTCCATGTATGCCACCTATCCACTAATTAGTCAATACCTTGCTGGAACCACCGCATCAGGTCTCTATGAAGCCAAGCTGGGTCGTGAGGAATTTGGGGGCGAAGTCCATGTCTTTGCTCCAGCCTTCAAGGATGCGGATTTGGAGGAGATTTTGGAAATTGCAGACCATATCGTCTTTAACTCAGAGCGCCAACTCCGCAAGCACGTTGACAAATGCCGAGCAGCTGGGGTTAGTGTCGGCCTGCGGATCAATCCAGAATGTTCCACCCAAGGTGAACATGCACTCTATGACCCTTGTGCAGCGGGTTCTCGTTTTGGTGTTCGCATTGACCAGTTTTCAGAAAACCTGCTGGACTTGGTGGATGGTCTGCATTTCCATACACTCTGCGAGCAAAATTCAGATGATTTGAAAACGACCTTGGATGCTGTTGAGGATAAATTCGGTCCCTATCTTCACAAAGTCAAATGGCTCAATATGGGCGGAGGCCATCATGTGACCAGAGAAGACTATGATCTGGACTTGCTGATTTCTTCTATCCAGTACATGCAGGAAAAATATGGGCTGGAAGTCTACATCGAGCCAGGAGAAGCCATTGCTCTCAATGCAGGCTATCTGGTGACGGAGGTCTTAGACATCGTTGAAAATGGTATTGAAACATTAGTGCTGGATGCTTCGGCTACCTGTCATATGCCGGATGTCTTGGAAATGCCCTATCGCCCACCGCTTCGCCATGGCTTTGAGGCTGGTGAAAAGTCCCATACTTACAGACTGTCTTCCAATACCTGTCTGACGGGGGACATCATCGGCGATTATTCCTTTGAAAAGCCTGTGGAGATTGGTGACAAACTCTATTTTGAGGACATGGCAATCTATTCTTTTGTTAAAAATAATACCTTCAACGGCATCGGTCTGCCAAGTCTGGCCCTCATGGACAAGTCTGGTGACTGCCGTATTATCAAGGAATTTGGATATGAAGATTTCAAGGGGAGGTTGTCATGATAGAAAGTCCAAAAGCTGCTGGCTACCGCATGCCTGCTGAGTATGAGCCCCATCATGGTACCCTTATGGTGTGGCCGACTCGCCCAGGATCCTGGCCCTTTGATGGTCAGGGGGCAAAAAAAGCCTTTAGCCAGGTCATTAAAACCATTGCTGAAAGCGAGCAGGTCTATCTCTTGGTCGATGAGGCTCACCGAGAGGAGGCACAGTCTATGCTAGGTGATGGCATCACTTACCTAGATATTCCAACAAATGATGCTTGGGCGCGTGATACAGGTCCGACGGTTTTGGTCCATGAAAATGGCAGAGCTTTGTCTGTCGATTGGGCTTTTAACGCATGGGGCGGAAGCTATGATGGTCTTTATCAGGATTATGAGGCAGATAATCAGGTGGCTAGTCGCTTTAGTCAGGCCATCGGTCTGCCAGTCCATGATGCCCAGCCCTTTGTCCTAGAAGGAGGAGCAATCCATAGCGATGGGGAGGGGACCATCTTGGTGACGGAATCTTGTTTACTCAGTCCAGGCCGTAATCCTCATTTGACCAAGGATCAGATCGAGCAAGTGCTTCTAGATAGTCTAGGTGCTGAAAAGGTTCTCTGGCTTCCATACGGAATTTTCAATGATGAAAC
The DNA here is from genome assembly GCF_017601095.1 of Streptococcus suis. GTDB lineage: Bacteria > Bacillota > Bacilli > Lactobacillales > Streptococcaceae > Streptococcus > Streptococcus suis_Z. The sequence continues at coordinate 66,294 of NZ_JAGFUX010000007.1, forward strand.
CAATGAGCATGTCGACAATGTTGCGGCCTTTGTTGGTCCAGCTGAGCTGGTCTTGGCCTGGACGGATGATGAGGCAGACCCCCAATATGCCATGTCCAAGGCTGATTTGGACTATTTGGAAAAAGAGGTTGATGCCAAGGGCAGAAAGTTAATCGTCCATAAACTGCCAATTCCCCAAAATCCCATTTTGGTGACAGAAGAGGATTTGCCAGGCTATGTCTATGAAGAGGGGGAAGAAAAACGAACAGCAGGCGAACGCTTGGCGGCTTCCTATGTGAATTTTTACGTCAGCAACGGTGCTGTCTTGGTGCCTCAGTTTGCTGATGAGCATGATGCACAGGCACTTGAGCTTCTCGCGCAGCTTTTTCCTACCAGAAAAGTCGTCGGCATACCAGCCCGTGACATCCTACTTGGAGGTGGGAATATACACTGTATCACCCAGCAAATACCCCGATTTAGAAAGGAAAACAAATGAGAAATGTTACTGTAGCAGCTGTTCAGATGCAGTGTAGTCAGGACCTTTGGGAAAATCTGGCTACCGCAGAGCGTTTGGTCAGACAGGCTGCTGGTCAGGGAGCGCAGATTATCCTCCTACCCGAACTCTTTGAGCGTCCTTATTTTTGTCAAGAACGCCAGTATGACTATTACAACTATGCCAAGTCTGTAGAGGAAAACGATGCTGTTCAGCATTTTATTCCTATCGCCAAGGAGTTACAGGTGGTCTTGCCTATTTCCTTTTATGAAAAAGACGGCAATAGTCTCTACAATTCCATTGCGGTTATTGATGCGGATGGTAGTGTTTTGGGAGTTTACCGTAAGACCCATATCCCTGACGACCATTATTATCAGGAGAAGTTTTACTTCACACCGGGCAACACTGGTTTCAAGGTCTGGGAAACACGTTATGCCAAGTTTGGCATTGGCATCTGTTGGGACCAATGGTTTCCAGAAACTGCTAGATGTCTAGCTCTGAATGGGGCAGAATTGCTCTTTTACCCAACAGCTATTGGTTCGGAGCCCATTTTGGATGCGGATAGCCAAGGTCATTGGCAGCGGACTATGCAGGGTCATGCGGCAGCCAATATTACCCCGGTCATTGCGGCCAATCGGATTGGCTTGGAAGTAGTACAATCTTCCGTTGAAAATGGCGGCCAATCTTCTAGCCTGCGTTTTTATGGTTCCTCTTTCTTGACAGATGAAACAGGTGAATTGATTGAGAAAGCAGGTCGTGAAGAGGAAGCTGTCTTGCTTGCCACGTATGATTTGGACAAGGGTGCGCGTGAGCGCTTGGACTGGGGACTATTCAGAGATCGTAGACCACACATGTACCACAAAATAACAAAATAATGGTAGAATAGTAAGAGATTTTGTTGGAAGGTGTGACATGAAAAGTTTACGGCGAATTGTACTAGTCTTGGTCTTGTTAGCAGTTGGAGTCGGCCTTTATTTAGGAGTCACTGGTTCAGTAGCCTTTCAAAATATGGAAACGGCTTTGAAACTGCAAGAAAGCTTGACCAAGCTAAAAGCTGAAAAGCAGGCTAAACAGGCAGAGTTGGAGAAGCAATTTCCAGCACTTAGAGAAGAATTGGCAGATAAGTTTTACTTTTCTTCCTTGAATAATGTGAAGGAAGAAGAAGCTTATATGACGCTCTACCTTAATTCTCGAGCAGCCGTTACAACTACGGATTATTATGAAATGCCGAGCTTGTCGGATATTTCAATCTACCGTGTCCACCATTCCTTGTCTAATGATTTCCCTGAATTTTATTGGTTTGGAGCGGGTGCCTACGCCATGGAAAACCAAACTCCAAATTTGACAGACCAGCAAATTGAAGCCTATTTTACCATGTTGGAAATGGGAAAAAATATTGTCAGCCAACTACCACAAACCAACGAATTTGACAAGGTTAAGGCAATCTATGATTATGTTATTCTCCATACGGAGTATAATCATGCAGCTTTGACAGATGACACTCTTTCTTTTCAAAACCAAGCCATAGACTCCGTCTTGCTAAAAGGGCTGTCAGTCTGTGGTGGTTACAGCCGAACCTTTCAATTTTTATGTCAATTAGCAGGCATTGAATCCATCTATGTCACTGGATTTTTGGAATTGGGACCTGAATTTGAGCTTGCCAATACCTATCATGCATGGAATTTGGTTAAGATTGATGGAAACTACTATGGAGTAGATACCACTTGGGGAGATCCTGCCTACATGTCAACTGATCAGACTGAGAATCTACCTGCAATCAACTATGATTATCTGTGTATTCCAGCAACGATTTTGGAGAGAAGTCACCGTCCAGTTTCGCGCTTGTTGGAAGCTTATCAGATGGAAATTTCTTCTAAAAACGATCCCAATTTGACCTATCCAACTTATGATGACAATTCCTTGAACCAACATTCTTTGGATGGAACTTACATGGAGGGTCAAGATATGAGCAAGGTCGTAGAGCGCTTGCGCCAATCGCTTGCTGCAGGACAAGATTCAATTAGCTTACAGTTTGCTGATAAATCCCTATTTGACCAGGTCTTACAGGATGTAGCCCAGTCGGATTCACAGATTAGTGCCCTTTATTTTGATGAATTTGGCAGTTCATCCATTGGTTATTCTAATGACCCTTATGTTTATAGTATTCAACTCACCAAGCAATAAAAAAAGGAACTGAGCGTTCCTTTTTTGTTTATCCAAAAAGATTTTGTAACCATTGGCTGCCGTATATCCAAAAGTAGCTATATGCAATGATTGAAATTGGACGGCACAAGAGGGTGATCAGAATGAATTTCCGATAAGACATGGAAGTTAAACCAGTAATCATCACGACAATATCGGCTGGAGAAATCGGTGACAACATGCAAGCGATAAAAAAGACTTCGTAACCTCGTTTATTGTCAATCTTACTTTCATATTTATCAAAGGTTTCTTCATTCATAAAAAGCAGGCAGAATTTTTTTCCATATCTTCTCGCTAAGGCGAAGAGGAGGATGCTGCCGATTGAGATACCAACATAGTTCAGGAAAAAGCCCCACCAAAAATTGAAGACCAAAAAACCGACAACCGTTGTCACCCCTCCAGGAATAATTGGAAAGACAACTTGAAAAACTTGAATGCCCAAAAAGGACAGGCTGCCAAATGCACCTTGACTTTTGATTGTGTCGGTCAGAACATTCTGATTGTTTAAAATTCCGATGCGGTAAAGCCAAATTATTAAGAAGAAGGATGCAATCAGGGTTAAAATGCTGAGTACCTGAATGGTTTTCTGCCAAAATCTATACATAATACTATTTTACCATTTTTCTTTTAATTTCCAAATACTAATAATCTCTAAAAAAGTCTTGCATTTTGTTTGATACTTTGCTATAATAATCTCCGTATTCAACCTCGGGGTTGTTACGGATTCGACAGGCATTATGAGGCTTGTTCTGCAACTCATCGGCAGATGTAAAAATGCCAGTTAAATATAACTGCAAAAAATACAAACACTTACGCATTAGCAGCTTAATAACCTGCCTGCGTGACCAGTCACGAATTGCTTGTGTTTGCTGATTGGTCTTAAAATAACAAGCTACGTTGGGATTGAGTCAGGCAGTTCCAAAAGAGATTTACTGACTCGCTTGGTCTAGGTTTGAGTTATGTATCGAGTTCAAGTTAAAGCAAGACATAACCTATGGTTGTAGACGAATAAGTTAGCAGGTGTTTGGACGTGGGTTCGACTCCCACCAGCTCCATATATGGAAGATTACTCAAGAGGCTCAAGAGGCCGTGTTGGAAACGCGGTAGGCGTGTAACAGCGTGCGTGGGTTCGAATCCCATGTCTTCCGTATGTTAGAAGGGACAATGTTCGGCATTGTTCTTTTTTTATGTTCTTTTTTCAAATTTTTCTTGAAATATAAATGAATTGTGCTAAGATAGGAACAATATCGTTTTAGGAGGTTTCCAGTGCACATAGAAGAATTGAAGCAACTCGCAAAAGTTGAACTCCATTGCCATCTTGACGGGTCCCTGTCGCTTGAGGTGGTTCGTCAATTGGCAGGACTTGCCAAGATTGACTTGCCTCAGTCCGATCAGGAATTGCAAAAATATTTACAAGCACCTAAAAGCGTGGAGAGTTTGAATGACTATCTAAAAGTCTTTTCATTTGTGAGGCCCCTACTTCAAACCAGAGAAGCCTTGTCGCTTGCAGCCTATGATGTTGCCCGACAAGCTGCGCAAGATGGTGTTATCTATCTGGAAGTTCGTTTTGCACCGGAATTATCCATGGATCGAGGGCTGTCAGCTGGTCAAGTTGTTCAAGCAGTGCTAGCAGGATTAAAAGCTGCTCAAGAGGAGTTTGGCATACTCGCCAAAGCCTTGGTCTGTGGTTTGAAACAATCCCCAGAGGAGTTGAACCAAGCTGTCTTTGAAGATGTGTTTTCCCTTGCTGATTCTGGACTGGTTGGATTTGATTTTGCCGGAAATGAGGTGGATTTCCCGACCCAGCAGATGGAGAAGGCCATAAAAGACTGCCAGGCTTTAGGCTTGCCTATGACCTTTCATGCTGGCGAATGTGGTTGTTCTGCCAATGTCGCTTATGCTGTGCAATTGGGTATCAAACGTATTGGTCACGGAACAGCACTTGGAAAAAGTCCAGAGGTCATCAACCAAGTTCTTGCAGCAGGTACAACCATTGAGATGTGTCTGACGAGTAACCTCCAAACCAAGGCTGTTGCCAGCCTAGCTGAATTTCCCTATCCAGCTCTTTATCAGGCAGGAGCTGCAATTACAATTAACACAGATAATCGTACGGTATCCAATACAACCTTGACAAGAGAGTATAGCCTTTTTCAAGAGTATTTTCAGACCAGTAAGGACGATTTTTACCAGTTTAATCGTAATGCAATTGAGGCTTCCTTTGCTTCTGTTGAAGAAAAAGAAGTTTTGCGCAAGCAACTGGAAGCGAATTATCAATCAAAGTAAAGAAAGAAGCTCTTTGACCAAGTGGTCGTGGAGCTTTTTTCTTACTGTAAATTGAGTTTCTTACTCATAATATAGTGGGTTCCAAAATAATAGCCGAAAGCTAGTAAGATGGAGATGAATGTAAGGATTGGATTAGGCAAGATAGACAAGCTAGTTCCGTAGAGTGTTTCTAATTCTGAGAGGTAGAAGAGGGAACTGATGATGCCTACGATGGATGAAATGGAGAAGTAGGCTATGAAGGCCATCAAGGTGCGGTAGTCTTTAAACAATTGACCGATGGAGATAGAAAAGTAGATGAGTAGAACAGAGTTAACAGTAGAAATAAATTGGGCAAAGCCATATTGTAGAATACTTGGAATATCTGTTAATTCAGTTACAACTGTATACGTACCTAGAAACTCATCAATCCCTGAAATACTGAAGGCAACCAAGAGGCTCAAGATTGCAACGATAGCTGCTAACAAGCTCCATAAGAGGGCTGCAACCAATTTTGACAAAATCAAATGATGGGCTGAAACAGGCAGGGTCATGGTAAGGTAGCCCTGGCGACCATATATGTTGTGGCGGAAGCGATTGACAATCAAAAAGAGTGTCGAAATTCCGATGGTAATGAGGATGGCAGCAAAGGCAAACATGACAAAGCCCAAAAGGGTTGCTTCTGCATTACTGATTTCACTTGTTTCTGCACGGATGACATTGGAACGTAGCCAGAAGCCAACGACAATGGCAATGGCTAAGACCAGGGCGTATAGAGCCAGGTACCATTTTCCGACGGATTTAAATTCATATTTTAACAGTTTAGCAAACATATCTTTTCCTTTCCACTAAGCCTTGAAATCTGAACGGAAGAGTTCATCGATAGATTGACCTGAATCAATTCGGAGGTCATCAACATTTCCTTGGCGGACAATACTACCATTCTGCAAGAAAATGACTTCATCTAAGATAGCTTCGATATCCGAAATCAAGTGTGTAGAGATAATGACAGAAGCAGTCGGAGAATAATTTGATACAATTGTTTTCAAAATGTAATCTCGCGCCGCAGGATCGACTCCGCCGATTGGTTCGTCCAAGACATAAAGTTGTGCCTGACGACTCATGACCAAAATGAGTTGCACCTTTTCCTTATTTCCTTTGGAGAGGTGCTTCATACGACTGGCTAGGTTAATCTGCAAATCTTCTAAAAGATGAAGGGCACGTGCTTGGTCAAAATCTGCATAAAAATCTTTGAACAATTCGACTGCTTCGATGACCTTCATATTTTCGTCCAAGTAGGTCGTATCTGGGAGATAGGACACCATGGCCTTGGTCTCAGGAGAAGGGGTGCGGCCATTTATCAAGATTTGTCCATACTCAGGCTGTAATAAGCCGTTCAAGAGCTTGATTAGTGTCGTCTTACCAGAACCGTTTGGACCCAAGAGTCCGATGATTTTTCCAGCTGAAAGTTTGAAGTTTACATTGTTCAGAGCGACAAGGCCACCGTAAGATTTGGAAACTTGTTGAAATTCCAAAAGTGTAAGGTTTGTGTTATTCATTTACATCTCCTTTCAAATAGTCGTCCAACTGCTGCACCAATTGGTCTTGACCAAAGCCCAAATCAACCATGTTGGTTACAAAGTTTTCCAGTTCTGTTTGGGCTAAGGCTTGACGGGTTTCTTGGATCAATTCAAGATTGTCAGTTACAAAACGTCCAGTTGTACGAACAGAGTAAACGAAGCCCTCGCTTTCTAAATCGGACAAGGCCCGCTGTACAGTATTGGGATTGACACCAGCAGTTTCTGCCAAGTCACGGACTGTCGGTAACTTATCGCCAGGTTTGAGTTGGTTGGTAACAATCTGTAGTTTTATGGTATTGGTTATTTGAATGTATATGGGGACGTTATTGTCGAATTTCCAGGCCATACGGTATCCTTTCTAAGCGATTGCTTAACTGTATCTTTGTTCTATATACATAATACAGCAATATGAAATAAAATGCAAGTATTTTGTTTAAAAAGTTTATTGATACAATTTTTGATATAATAGAAGAAAAGATAGAAGGAGGAAACCATGTTTGCCCAGCTTTATACCAAAACCGTCTATAGTTTTATGGATAGTATGGTGACCATTGAGGCCTATGTCGAAAAAGCAAAGGAACTCGGTTATCAGTCTATCGGTATGATGGATAAACAAAATCTGTATGGTGCCTTTCATTTTCTTGAGTGTTGTCAAAAAGCTGGTCTGCAACCCTTGATTGGCTGTGAGATGGAGTGGCGACTGAAAGAAAGTCAAGATAAATTGACCATCCTCTTTTTAGCTCTTTCAACCAAGGGTTACCAGCAGTTGATGAAGTTATCGACGGCTAGTATGATGGGGCAGGAGGTCTTGCACTTGTCTGATTGGCGAATGGAGGATCTTGCGCTGATTGTTCCCTATTATCCTGGTGTTGAAGAGCTTGACTTGGGCTGTGATTTTTATATCGGAGTTTCTTTGGACACACCCCAGAAGGAGTTTGGTCGTCCTTTGATTCCCCTCCATCAGGTTCGTTATTTTTCCAGTCAGCAAATTGAAGCTTTGCAGGTTCTGCATGCTATCCGAGACAATCTGACGCTCAATCAAGTAGAGGATTTGGCTAGAAACCAGTCTTTAGAAGAGGCTCGTTCAATCAGACAGTCCTTTGCCAAATGTTTTCCAAGTGCTCTAGAGAATCTAGATCAGTTGGTCAAAGGTATTGCCTACGAAATTGATACTAACTTAAAATTGCCTCGCTTTAATCGGAAAAGACCAGCAGTTGAAGAACTTCGTGAGAAGGCAGAAGCAGGGCTGAGAAACAAGGGCCTTTGGCTACCAGACTATCAGAAACGTTTGGTGCACGAATTAAGTGTCGTTCATGAGATGGGCTTTGATGATTATTTCCTGATTGTATGGGATTTGTTGCGATTTGGGCGGAGTCAAGGCTATTATATGGGAATGGGACGTGGGTCAGCAGTAGGAAGTTTAGTGGCCTTTGCCTTAAACATTACGGGTATCGATCCGGTCCGTCATCACCTACTCTTTGAACGATTCTTAAACAGCGAACGCTATACCATGCCGGATATCGATATTGATATTCCAGATATTCACCGTGGGGACTTTATTCGTTATGTCCGTGACCGCTACGGTACTATGCATGCTGCTCAGATTGTGACTTTCTCAACCTTTGGAGCTAAGCAGGCCATTCGCGATGTCTTTAAGCGTTTTGGAACACCAGAATATGAACTTTCTGCCTTGACAAAAAAAATCTCATTCAGAGATAATCTGGCGTCAGCTTATCAGGGGAATGCCTCATTTCGTCAGTTGATTAACAGCAAACTGGAGTACCAAAAAGCCTTTGCCATTGCCCAACAAATAGAAGGTCAACCACGCCAAACCTCTATTCATGCAGCAGGTGTTGTACTAAGCGACCAGGACCTGACTGACACTATTCCTCTAAAAGCTGGAGAGGATATGCTCGTCACCCAATATGATGCGCATGCTGTTGAAGCCAATGGCTTGTTAAAGATGGACTTTTTAGGCTTACGTAATTTGACCTTTGTCCAAAAAATGGCAGAAAAAGTGGCGGATCGCTATGGCAAAGAGCTAGACATTGCGAATATTGACTTGGAAGATCCAGAAACACTGGCCCTCTTTGCAGCTGGAAAGACAAAAGGGATCTTCCAATTTGAACAAGCTGGTGCCATCAGCCTCTTGAAACGGGTCAAACCCTCTTGTTTTGAAGAAATTGTTGCGACAACCAGTCTCAATCGACCAGGGGCCAGCGATTATTCAGAAAACTTTGTTAAACGAAAGCACGGTAAAGAAGCAGTGGATTTGCTTGATCCATCAATAGCACCCATCTTACAGCCAACCTACGGCATCATGCTTTACCAAGAGCAAGTAATGCAAATTGCCCAAGTCTATGCAGGTTTTTCTCTTGGAAAAGCTGACTTGCTGCGGAGAGCCATGTCCAAGAAGAATGCCCAAGAAATGCAAGCCATGGAAGAAGCCTTTGTGATGGGAGCTCATTCTAAGGGGCATGACGAGGAAAAAGCCAAGGACATTTTTGCTATGATGGCTAAATTTGCAGGATATGGTTTCAACCGTAGCCATGCCTATGCCTATTCGGCCTTAGCTTTTCAGATGGCCTATTTTAAGACCCACTATCCAGATGTTTTCTTTGATGTGATGTTGAATGATTCTAGCAGTTCTTACATTAATGATGCTTTACAAATGGGCTTCAAACTTGCAAAACTCAACCTCAACACCATCCCTTATCATGATAAAATCACAAACAGGCAGATTCATCTGGGTTTGAAACAAATCAAGGGTCTTGCAAAGGATTTCTCTCTTTGGTTGATGGAGGCTCGTCCCTTCCATTCGGTAGAGGATTTCATTCTTCGCTTGCCGGCAAACTACCAGAAAAAAGAAGTTTTGCTACCAATTATTCAGCTAGGTTTATTTGATGATTTTGAACCCAATCGTAAGAAAATAGTAGAAAATTTGGACAATCTTTTTGTTTTTGCAGAAGCTTTCGGTTCCTTCTTTGCGGAAGAATCCTATAGCTGGATAGAATCAGATGACTATTCAGACAGTGAGAAATTTGAGATGGAACAAGCCTTGCTTGGTGTTGGGATTAGTCCCCATCCCCTGGTCTCTATTCGAAAAGCCAGTTCACTCAAACTAGATAATTTGTCAGATTTGCTAGTGGAAAACCGAGCGACCATTCTCGTCGAGGTCTTATCTGTACGGGTTATTCGCACAAAAAAAACTGGACAGCAGATGGCCTTCCTTCAGGTTTCTGATACCAAAGAACGTTTAGAAGTGACCGTCTTTCCAGAAGCCTTTCAGCAATTTGGCCATTTGTTAGCAACTGGCGCCTTGCTGTATATTAGTGGAAAAGTACAGGAGCGGGATGAAAAGCTACAATTGGTAGTAGAACAAATCCAACCTGCTAGTATAGAAAAATGTTGGTTGCAATTGGAAAATCAAAACTTTGACCAACAAATTGCTCGTATCTTGAAAAAATACCCTGGGACTATTCCTGTTATTGTTCATTATCAAGATGAAAATCGGACCCTTCAGTTACAGGGAATCTATGTCGAAAAAACGCCAGATTTAGAAACAGAATTGGCTGACTATGTGATGAAAACGGTTTTTCGGTAAAAAATCGCAAAAAGTCAAGCAAGTTCGCTCTAAGTGTGTTATAATAAGGCAGTTAATTTGAAAATAAAAGGAGCAAATGAAATGAAGCGTATTGGTGTTTTAACCAGTGGCGGAGATGCCCCTGGTATGAATGCTGCCATTCGTGCAGTTGTTCGCCAAGCAATTTCAGAAGGCATGGAAGTTTATGGGATTAGCGAAGGCTACGCAGGTATGGTGGCTGGAAAAATCGAACCATTAACTATTCGTTCAGTTGGAGATATCATCTCTCGTGGTGGTACCTTCCTTGGTTCCGCTCGTTACCCAGAATTCGCACAGTTGGAAGGCCAACTGAAAGGAATTGAGCAGTTGAAAAAACATGGCATTGAAGGTGTCGTTGTTATCGGTGGTGATGGTTCTTACCACGGTGCCATGCGGTTGACGGAACATGGGTTCCCAGCTGTTGGTGTACCTGGTACAATCGATAACGATATCGTTGGTACGGACTTCACAATCGGTTTCGATACGGCTGTTACAACTGCTATGGATGCCATTGATAAAATCCGTGATACATCATCTAGTCACCGCCGAACTTTCGTTATCGAAGTAATGGGTCGCCATGCAGGTGATATTGCGCTTTGGTCTGGTATTGCGGCCGGTGCGGATGTGATTGTAGTTCCAGAAGAAGAATTTGACATTAAAGATGTTGTAGCAAAAATTAAAAAGGGCTATGAAACTGGTAAAAAACACAGTATCGTGGTCTTGGCAGAAGGTGTGATGCCAGTTGCACAATTCGCTGAAGAATTGAAAGCTGCCGGTGATGTGAGCGACCTTCGTGTAACAGAACTTGGTCACATCCAACGTGGTGGTTCACCAACGGCTCGTGACCGTGTCCTGGCGTCTCGTATGGGTGCACACGCAGTTAAATTGCTCAAAGAAGGCCGCGGTGGTCTTGCTGTCGGTATCCGCAATGAGCAAATGGTTGAAAACCCAATCCTTGGAACTGCTGAAGAAGGTGCTTTGTTCAGTTTGGCAGAAGATGGCAAGATTATTGTCAACAACCCACACAAGGCAGATTTGGGTCTTGCTACATTGAACAGAGAAATCTCTTTCTAATACAGAGAACAACATTCGTTTCTAGGGTCATAAGACCAGTAAAATATAAAGGAGTTTTGTTAAGATGAACAAACGTGTAAAAATTGTTGCAACCCTTGGTCCTGCGGTAGAAATCCGTGGTGGTAAAAAATTCGGTGACGACGGTTACTGGGGTGAAAAATTGGATGTTGAAGCATCAGCACAGAAAATTGCTGCCTTGATTACAGAAGGTGCCAACGTTTTCCGTTTCAACTTCTCACACGGTGATCACCAAGAGCAAGGTGACCGTATGGCAACTGTCCGTCGTGCAGAAGAAATTGCTGGTAAAAAAGTTGGTTTCTTGTTGGATACAAAAGGTCCAGAAATCCGTACAGAATTGTTTGAAGACGATGCAAAAGAGTACGCATACTCAACTGGAGACAAATTGCGAGTTGCAACAAAACAAGGCATTAAATCAACTAAAGAAGTGATTGCTTTGAACGTAGCTGGTGGTTTGGATGTCTTTGATGATGTTGAAGTTGGCAAACAAATCCTTGTTGACGACGGTAAACTTGGTTTGACTGTTGTAGAAAAAGATGCTGTAAACCGTGAATTTGTTGTTTTGGTTGAAAACGACGGTGTTATCGCAAAACAAAAAGGTGTGAACATTCCTTACACTAAAATTCCTTTCCCAGCACTTGCAGACCGTGATAATGCGGATATCCGCTTCGGTTTGGAACAAGGCTTGAACTTCATCGCAATCTCATTTGTACGTACTGCAAAAGACGTAGAAGTTGTTCGCAACATCTGTAAAGAAACTGGTAACGACCACGTTCAATTGTTTGCGAAAATCGAAAACCAACAAGGTATCGACAATATTGATGAAATCATCGAAGCAGCAGATGGTATCATGATTGCTCGTGGTGACATGGGTATCGAAGTACCATTTGAAATGGTTCCAGTTTACCAAAAAATGATCATCACGAAAGTGAATGCAGCTGGTAAAGCAGTTATCACAGCAACAAACATGTTGGAAACAATGACTGAAAAACCACGCGCAACTCGTTCAGAAGTATCAGACGTCTTTAACGCAGTTATCGACGGTACTGACGCAACAATGCTTTCAGGTGAGTCTGCAAACGGTAAATACCCAGTAGAATCCGTTCGCACAATGGCAACTATTGCTAAAAATGCTCAAACTCTTTTGAATGAGTACGGTCGTTTGAACTCAGATCACTTCAACCGTGCTTCTAAGACAGAAGTTGTTGCATCAGCCGTTAAAGATGCTTGCCACTCTATGAACATCAAATTGGTTGTAACTGTTACTGAAACTGGTTACTCAGCACGTGCTATTTCTAAATACCGTCCAGATTCAGACATCTTGGCAGTAACCTTCACTGAAAAAGTTCAAAAATCATTGATGTTGAACTGGGGTGTCATTCCGGTTGTGACTGAAAAACCTGAATCAACTGATGATATGTTTGAATTGGCTGAGCGCGTTGCGAAAGAGCAAGGCTTGGTTGAAGCTGGTGATGACATCATCATTGTAGCTGGTGTTCCAGTTGGTGTTGCTGGTTCAACAAACACAATGCGTGTTCGCACTGTAAAATAATGTATATAGAAAAAGCCTATTGTATCAACGTTTCTGCGTTGTGCAATAGGTTTTATTTTCGTTTTGGGACAATTTGAAGTAAAAGGAAAAGCCAAGATCAGTTCTTGACTTTTGTGATGTAGTTGTCTGGTGTGTAGGCAGCTCTGTCGAAGTTGGTTTCTTTTCCAAGAATTTCCATCGCAATTTGCCAACCGATATAAGGACCGTTGGTCAGGCCGGTTGAACCGAGTCCACTTGTTACCCAGAGATGGTCCTGATCAGCGACTTGTCCATAGAATGGCGAGTAGGTTGAAGTATAGGCGCGGGTACCGATGCGGGTGCGAGCGATTGGAAAATCGGCTAATTGGGGCATGAATTCCTGAGAGCGGTCTCGCATGGCTTGGATTTTATCTGAATCTAGTTCGAGATCATAGCCCATATCATCTTCATGGGTTGCACCAACGATGATACGTCCTTGAGAAAATGGCAGGATATCAATTTCACCATAAGGCATGCAGACTGGCCAATTTTCAGTGTCAAAGTGTGTGTCCAATTCAAAGAGTTGTCCTTTTTGTGGGCGGACATCCACTTTGTAGCCAATTGGTTCCAATAAATTGGGTAACCATGCACCAGCAGTTAGTAGGATATGATCGGCTGTCCATTCTTCTTGACCAACTAAGACAGTCTGTTCATCCTTCAAACCGACTTTTTGGCGGAAGATTTGCCCACCATTTTCAAGAAATTGTTGGTGGAGGATATCCAAGAGCCTACCACCATCCACTCGTCCACCACCTTCTAGATGAAGACCGAAAAATTCATCCTTTAAAAGCGGGAGGTAGTCCAGAAGTTCCTCTTTTTCCACTTGCTGAATCTGACCAATGACAGGAGCATCTTCACGTCTATCTAGGGCAATTTTCTGGACCTTTTCAATCAAGTCCTTCCGACTCTTTAGGCCGATGGTTCCAGTCACCTGGAAGGGTAAGTCGTTGATGCCATCTGCTCTTAAATCTGCCATCAGTTGTCGATAAAAACTGGCCCCTGAGGAGGTCAGACGGTACCAGTCTTTGTTTTTCTTCTGGGCCATCCAGGGGCAGATAATGCCAGCTGCCGCCCTTGTTGCAGTACCGATGCCTTCATCAACTAAGCGTATGGACAGGTCAGGGGATTTGGATAAATAATAGGCTGCTGTGGAGCCAACAATGCCTCCACCGATAATGATAATTTCTTTCTTCATAATGTTCATTATATCACAAATTCGCTTGGGTTTATTTATTTTTTTGTGCATGATACAATAGAAAAAAGGAGAACTTATGTCTGATATTATGTATCCAGAGGTTCTGACAGTTGGTTCAGGATCCATTCGCATTGCGACAGTTGGTGATAGTTTGACCTATGGTTATGGTCTGGAGGACCGTCTCAATCATGCCTATCCTTGTATTTTAGCTGAGAAGTTGGGGCATGCTTATCAAGTGGCGAATTTTGGTCTTAGTGGTCGTTCCCTGCAATCAACGGCTGATTATCCATATTTCCAAGAAAAAAATGCTCAATTATCTCTAGACTATCAACCAGATCTGGTCTTGATCATGATTGGTAGCAATGATAGTCGAGCACCTTACTGGAATCAGGAGAGATTTGAACAGGAATACCGTCAAATGATTGAAACCTACCTGAACTTGGAAAGCCAGCCAGATGTCATTATCATGGTGCCACCCTATATTCCGACCAGTCGTTTCGGTTTGAACAACGAAATTGTCAAGACGGTCCTACAAGAGATGATTCCCCGTTTGGCAGAAGAATATGGTCTAGAATGGATCAACTTTTATCCCTTGACAGAAGGACATGCTGAATATTATAGTGACGGCCTGCATTTGACTCCACTTGGCAATCAATTGTTAGCTGATGAAGTCTATCGGAAAATCACCTCCTAAGTAAGCCATGCTGAAAGTTTCGTTTTGTGACTGAAATATGCTATACTAGTAAGCAGTATAAGGAGATTTTATGGTAAAAAGAGATTTAATCAAGAATGTGATTTTACTGGCTTCTCTTTTGTGTGGTATACTGGCTATCCGTTATTATTTTTTCGAGCCAGTGACCATTCAATCATCGATGGCCAATACATATTTGAAAGAAAAAGATTTGATTGTCGCTGTCAAGGACGCCGATCTAAGCTATGGTGACTTTGTCCTTTACAAGGTGGACAATAAAGAATATGTTGGGCGACTCATTGCCGAAGAAAATGATACCGTGACCTACATGGATGATGTCTTTTACCGCAATGAAGCAGTCGTAGAAGAATCCTATTTATCTGACAGTCATTTTCAAGAATATTACACAGAAGATTTTTCAATCGCAACTCTGACCAATGGAGAGTACCAAGCTATTCCTGCTAAGCACTACCTCATTCTCAATGATGATAGAACCAACTTTGAAGATAGTCGAACATTTGGTCTGATTGCAAAAAACCAGATTGTGGGGCGGTTGACCTTCCGTATCAGTCCCCTGTCTGAATTTGGTTTCATCGATACAGGAATTGTCCAAGAATAATACCGAGCAATCGGTATTTTTTTATTGTGAAAACACAGAAGTTGACTAGACCAATTTTTTGATTGACAGATTGCAAATGTTTGTATATACTATGTTTATCGCTCTTTTTGAAGATAGAGTTGACTATACCAATTTTAAGAAAAAGTTAAGAAAGTTCAATTTCTATGGAAATTGAAGGTGAACTGTATGTGTGGAATTGTTGGTGTTGTAGGGAATACAAACGCAACTGATATTTTAATTCAAGGACTTGAAAAATTAGAATACCGTGGTTATGATTCAGCAGGTATTTTCGTAACAGGTGGGGAGCAGGCTCACTTGGTAAAAGCAGTAGGTCGCATTGCTGAATTATCAGCAAAAGTTGGTGATAAGACCGAGGGAACAACAGGAATTGGTCATACGCGCTGGGCAACTCACGGCAAACCAACTGAGGATAATGCTCATCCACATACCTCACAAACTAGTCGTTTTGTACTTGTTCACAATGGTGTGATTGAAAACTACCTTGAGATGAAAAATGACTACTTGGCAGGTCACGATTTCAAGGGTCAAACTGACACAGAAATCGCTGTTCACTTGATTGGGAAATTCGTAGAAGAAGACGGCTTGTCTGTTTTGGAAGCCTTCAAAAAAGCGCTTCATATCATCCAAGGTTCATATGCCTTTGCCTTGATTGATGCTGAAAATCCTGACATTATCTATGTTGCCAAAAACAAATCTCCACTTTTGATTGGTTTGGGCGACGGTTACAACATGGTCTGCTCAGATGCCATGGCGATGATTCGTGAAACCAGTGAATATATGGAAATCCACGATAAAGAATTGGTCATCGTGACCAAAGACAGCGTTCAAGTAACAGACTATGAAGGCAATGCTATTGAGCGTGGCAGCTACACGGCTGAATTGGACTTGTCAGACATCGGTAAGGGGACTTATCCGTTCTACATGCTCAAGGAAATTGACGAGCAACCAACTGTTATGCGTAAGTTGATCTCAACCTATGCAGATGCGGACGGTAAGATGACAGTTGACCCTGCAATCGTGAAAGCTGTTCAAGAAGCAGACCGTATCTATATCTTGGCAGCAGGTACTTCTTACAATGCAGGTTTTGCTTCCAAAAACATGATTGAAGCCTTAACAGATACCCCTGTTGAGTTGGGTGTGGCGTCTGAATGGGCCTACCACTTGCCAATCCTCAGCAAAAAGCCACTCTTTATCCTCTTGACCCAGTCAGGTGAAACGGCAGATAGCCGTCAAGTCTTGGTGCGTGCCAATGAAATGGGAATTCCAAGTTTGACCATTACCAACGTGCCAGGTTCAACTCTTTCACGTGAAGCGACTTACACCATGTTACTCCACGCAGGTCCTGAAATTGCCGTAGCTTCAACCAAGGCTTATACTGCTCAGGTGGCTGCCCTTGCCTTCTTGTCAAAAGCTGTTGGTGAAGCCAATGGGAAACAAGAAGCTATCGACTTTGACTTGGTACATGAGTTGTCCATCGTTGCCCAGTCTATCGAAGCAACCCTTTCGGAGAAAGACTTGATTGCAGACAAGGTTGAAAAACTCTTGGCAACGACGCGTAATGCTTTCTATATCGGACGTGGTACAGATTATTATGTAACTCTTGAAGCAGCTCTCAAGTTGAAAGAAATTTCTTACATTCAAACAGAAGGCTTTGCGGCTGGAGAATTGAAACACGGAACCATCTCCTTGATTGAAGACGGTACTCCAGTGATCGCTCTGCTTTCTGCCAATGAAAAAGTAGCAGCTCACACCCGTGGAAACGTTGCAGAGGTAGTATCCCGTGGTGCTAATACCTTGATTGTGGTGGAGGAAGGCTTGGATCGTGAGGGTGACGACATCGTGGTCAATAAGGTGCATCCATTCTTGTCAAGTATCTCCATGGTTATTCCAACTCAGTTGATTGCCTATTATGCGTCCTTCCAACGTGGTTTGGATGTCGATAAACCGCGTAACCTTGCAAAAGCCGTTACGGTTGAATAAATTATGAAAGGATTTGGGTAACCAAATCTTTTTTTGCAAAAAAATTCGAAAATCATCCGGAAATTGCATTAAATTTTATAAAAATTCTGAAAAATCCTTTGTTTTCTCAGAGGATTTTTGATATACTAGTATCTAACTATCACAAGAGGAGGGACTATGTCTTACATTTTTGAAATATTACCAAGCCTGCTAGATGGGGCTTTGGTGTCCTTACAAGTGTTTGTATTTGTCTTGGTCTTGTCTCTTCCCTTGGGAGCTGTTTTGGCCTTCCTGATGCAAATGAAGTTTGCACCCTTGCGCTGGTTCTTGCAGTTCTATGTGTTGATTATGCGAGGCACTCCCTTGCTCTTACAATTGATTTTTATCTATTATGTCTTGCCAAGTGTTGGAGTAACTTTTGATCGGATGCCATCAGTCATCATTGCCTTCACTCTGAATTATGCTGCTTATTTCTCTGAGATTTTTAGAGGAGGAATAGAAGCCATTCCTGCGGGTCAATATGAAGCTGCAAAAGTCTTGAAGTTTACACCTTTTCAGACCGTTCGCTACATCGTATTGCCTCAGGTGGTGAAAATTGTCTTGCCAAGTGTCTTTAATGAAGTCATTACTCTGGTAAAAGATACATCATTGGTCTATGCCTTGGGCGTGAGCGATCTCTTGCTAGCAAGTCGAACAGCTGCCAACCGTGATGCTAGCCTGGCTCCTATGTTCATCGCTGGGGCAATTTACCTGCTCATGATTGGGGTAGTGACCCTAGCATCTAAACAAATTGAAAAGAAATTTGACTACTATAAATAGGAGGAACTGCTATGTTAGAATTACGCAATCTATCCAAACGCTTTGATAACAAACAGATTTTCTCCAATTATGATTTGGTCATACCAGAGGGTAAGATTATAGCTATTGTTGGTCAATCGGGTGGGGGAAAAACGACACTGCTCCGTATGCTAGCTGGTTTGGAATCAATCGATGAGGGAACTCTGATCTACAATGGGCAAGAACTGCCTGTGGAAGAGTTAGGGAAACGACATCTGCTGGGCTTTGTCTTTCAGGACTTCCAGCTTTTCCCTCACTTGTCTGTTTTGGAAAACTTGGTCCTGTCTCCTGTGAAAACCCAGGAAATGCCGCGTCAAGAGGCAGAAGACAAGGCCCGGAAATTACTTGAGAAGCTTGGTTTAGCCAACCATGCAGACGCCTATCCATTCTCCCTCTCAGGTGGCCAGAAGCAACGGGTAGCCCTTGCTCGTGCCATGATGATCGATCCAGAAATTATCGGCTATGATGAGCCGACTTCGGCCTTGGATCCTGAATTGAGAAAGGAAGTGGAGAATCTTATCTTGCAAAACCGTGATACTGGGATTACACAGATTGTAGTGACCCACGATATGCAGTTTGCGGAGAATATTGCGGATGAGATTATCAAGATTGAACCCAAACACTAGAATAGGATATTGATTATGAAAATAAAAAAAATGCTTTTGACTGCTGTCACCTTCCTCTCAACTCTTAGCCTTGCTGCTTGTGGAACTTCGCAAGAAACAAGCCAAGATAAGTGGTCAACCTACGAAGATGAAAAGACCATTACTATTGGTTTTGACAAAACTTTCGTACCGATGGGCTTTGAAGATACCAACGGTGAATACACTGGTTTTGACGTAGAACTGGCAACAGCTGTTTTTGACACCTATGGTATTACTGTCGAATGGCAGCCAATCGACTGGGATTTGAAAGAGACTGAACTCAACAATGGTAACATTGACCTCATTTGGAATGGCTATACTGTGACAGATGAGCGTGCTGAAAAAGTGCTCTTTACAGATTCTTACATGGATAACAAGCAGGTCTTGGTAACTAAAAAATCTTCAGGTATCGCAACAGTAGCAGACATGGAAGGCAAGCTTTTGGGAGCTCAAGCAGGTTCTGCAGGTTACTCTGTTTTCGATTCACAACCTAAAATCCTCAAAGACCTCGTGTCAGGAAATGATGCAAGCCAATATTCAACCTTCAACGAAGCCTTGATTGACTTGAAGAATGATCGGATCGACGGTCTCTTGATTGACCGTGTTTATGCCAATTACTACCTACAACAAGAAGGCATCATTGCTGACTACAACATCATTGATGCTGGATTTGCGGATGAAACATTTGCAGTTGGTGCTCGTAAGTCAGACACTACCTTGGTAGAAAAAATCAATGCAGCCTTCAAAGAACTGTACGCAGACGGTACCTTCCAAGAAATCTCTGAAAAGTGGTTTGGTGAAGATGTAGCAACAGATGCAGTGAAAAACTAATTTATATAAGATAAGAGGTTGGGCTCAAGCCTAGCCTCATTTCTCAGAGTTCGTGTCAACATCTCGGCGCAGTGGTTGATTGGCAGATTTGTTCGTGTTTTACACTCCAAATCTGGCCTTTACGACTGTCGTGAACGGAGTTCACTTCATTTCCGACCTCAAACTGTCTCCCAGACAGTTTGAGCTGTGCGGGGGTGGGAGTAAAATAGTCCAGTGGACTATTTTAGCCCGAACCTACTGTTTGGAAGTGAGGGGGACCTCTTTTTTTTGTTCGTTAGAGTTCTTTCCCACTCCCTTTTTTGTCACATTTTTTGTGACAAGATTTGAGTTTTATTGTGTCAAGAGGTTTTGTATAATAAACTTACAAAATAGGAGGAAAAATAATATGGAAAATTCTTCAATTCGTGTTCGTCTTCAAAAGCTGGGGACAACGCTGTCTAACATGGTCATGCCCAATATCGGTGCCTTTATCGCTTGGGGTGTCTTGACCTCGCTCTTCATTCCAACAGGTTGGTTGCCAAATGAAACCTTTGCAACTATTGTTGGTCCCATGATCACCTATCTCTTGCCACTCTTGATTGGTTATACTGGTGGTTACAATGTATACGGCCAACGTGGTGGTGTCATGGGTGCCATCTTGACTATGGGTGTCATTGCAGGTTCAAGCGTTCCAATGTTTATTGGTGCTATGGTAGTTGGTCCATTAGGAGCAATTGCAATCAAGAAGTTTGATGAAAAGGTACAACCTAAAATCCGTCCTGGTTTTGAGATGTTGGTCAACAACTTCTCGGCTGGTTTAATTGGTTTTGCCTTGATGCTAGTAACCTTCAAGATTGTTGGTCCGTTTGTTGAGAGCATGACAGGTGTAATTGGCAATGGTGTACAAGCAATTGTGGATATGAAACTCTTGCCACTTGCTAACATCATCATCGAGCCTGCTAAAGTCCTCTTCCTAAACAATGCCCTTAACCACGGTATCTTTACACCGCTCGGAACAGAGCAAGTATTGGAAGCTGGTAAGTCTGTTCTCTTCCTTTTGGAAGCTAACCCTGGTCCAGGTCTTGGTATCTTACTTGCCTATGCCTTCTTCGGAAAAGGCTCCGCAAAATCTTCTTCATGGGGTGCAATGGTTATTCACTTCCTCGGTGGTATCCATGAAATCTACTTCCCATATGTCATGATGAAACCAGCTCTCTTCCTCGCAGCTATCGCTGGTGGTGTATCAGGTACTTTTGTCTTCCAAACGCTTAATGCTGGACTTGCTGCTGCAGCCTCACCAGGTTCAATCATCGCTATTACAGGTATGGTGCCAAAAGGTGATGGCTATCTTGGAAACGTATTTGCCGTATATGCAGGTGTATTCGCAGGTGCTCTTGTATCCTTCCTTGTCGCTTCGATTATCTTGAAAGCTGATAAGTCAGAAGGGGAATCATTGGAAGCGGCTCAGGCTGCAACAAAAGCTGCCAAGGCTGTTGCAAAAGGCCAAGCGGTCGAAACAGTCGCAGCAGAAATTTCAACAAACTCTGTAAAACAAATCATCTTCGCATGTGACGCTGGTATGGGTAGCTCTGCAATGGGTGCTTCGCTCCTCCGCGATAAAGTTAAGAAAGCTGGCTTGGATATCCCAGTTACCAACAAGGCAATCGCAAACTTGCAAGATACTGAGCAAACCTTGATTGTGACCCAGCAAGAATTGGCTGACCGTGCTGCTCAACGTACCCCACGCGCTATTCATGTTGCAGTTGACAACTTCCTAACTTCTCCAAAATACGATGAAATCGTTGCTAAATTACTGGGACAACCTGCTGTTGCAGTTGCAGCTCAAGTCTCAGAAGACGCCAGTTCAGCTGAAATTGATTTGAACTACATTGATGAAGTAGTTTTTGCCTATGGCCAATCCCAAGGTTCTGCCACAATGGGTCAAGCAACTCTTTCTGCTATCTTTAAAAACAAGGGAATTGGTATTCCAGTTGCAAGCGTACCGTTTGAACAATTAGCTGAGCACAATGCTAAAAATATCCTTGTAGTCACAACCATTTCACAGCAAGCAGAAGTACAACAGGCTGCTCCAAATGCGCAACTCTTGGTTGTAGATAGCTTAGTAACAACACCAGAATATGATAAGATTGTTGCACGTATGCACAAGTAATTTTTTCAACAATGTAGTATAATGAACCTATGCTATTAACAAAACGTGAAGAACAACTGATGAAAGCTTTCCTCCAGGTAGGGAAGCTTTCATTGAAAGAAATGGCGGAAATCCTGCAAGTTTCCTCTCGAACGGTCTATCGAACCTTGTCTGATTTGGAGCTAGCTTTGGAAGAAAAGGGGATTGAGCTGGTCAAGGAAGGGAAGAAATATTATCTAGTGGGTAATGTGTCCCTCCTAGAGGATTTGGAATCGCAGGATGGTTTTACAGCCAACCAACGCCTGCTGCAGATGTCTTATCAATTATTGACCAGTCAGGAACCCATTACCAATGAAGCCTTCCAAGAGCAGTTTCTGGTTTCAAATGTGACTGTCATCCAGGATATTGCGACCATTGAAAAGCGCCTGACGGACTTCGGGCTCAACCTCAATCGTCAGAAAGGCTATACCCTGGAAGGGTCAGTTGCCCAGAAAAGACGTCTCTTAGCAATTCTCCTCGCCAATGCCATCTCTGTTCAGGAATTTTGGCAAGATTCCTATGCGGACTTTCCTATTTTAGTGGTGGAGCGAGTGGCTGCCAGTCGGTCTGCCTTTGAAGGCTTACAGGCTCATCTGGGAGAATTAGATCCCAAGATGAGGCAGGTCTTGATTAGTTTGTTGGCACTGGCGGACAACCAAGGTAATCTGGAAGATAGTATGTCAGTGTCCAAAGATGCCTTGGATTTTTCGCAAAAAGTGTTTACAGAACTGGCTAAGCAAACCAAGACCTATTATTCCATTCAGGAGATTATCTTTTATGCTAGGGTCTTGGACGAGCTGGTAATCAAACGCCAGCAAGTCCCTCTTTTTCGAGAAGCATTTGACAGTCGTTTTTATTACAATATTTCCCAATTGGTGGACACAGTTTCTCGCTTTACTAAGATTGACTTCATCAAGGATTCCTTGCTCTTTCCAATGCTCTTTAATCATATCCGTCTGAGTTTGGCAGTCCCCATTCTCTATCCTGATTTTGCGACCAGCAATATTGCCTACTTGGCGACCCAGAAAAATCCCTTCTTGCATCGCTTGATCAGCCAGGTCATGCAGGATATCTTTCCAGACTATATTCAGAATGAATATGAGTATGAGTTGGTCACCTTGCATTTTGCTTCCAGTTTGCGGCGAAGTCCGGATATTTATCCAATTCGAATCCTGTTGGTAACGGACGAAAGACCCTTGACAACCAGTGTCTTGGTTTCAAAAATCAAAAACATTGCGCCGTTTGTGGAGTGGATTACGGTGAAAAGTAGTTCGGATTTGGCTACGGTTGATTGGCAGCAATTTGACTATTGTTTGACCACAAAACCGCTCCCTCATTTGGATTTGAACTTGATTTCGACTTTTCCATCGACAGAGGAAATTTTGGACTTGCAAGAAACCTTGCAGTCAATCCAAGAGAATCGGACGGTACAGATTCGAGAGACTGTGAAGATTTCCTATCAGTATGACTTGCAGCGCTACCTAGAAGCCAGCAGTCGCTTGCTAAAAGAATTTAGTTTGACTTTTTTGGACAATCCAGCTTCCTTTGAAGAGACGGTTGGAGTCATCGTATCAAGATTAGATGGTTTGTTGGATGCTGACTATTTGACCCAAAAACTCTTGGCTCGATTTCAAGCTAGCCCTTTGGCGATTCCGCAGACTAATCTTGCCTTGATCCATACCCAGTCTAGACAGGTGGAAAGAAGTCAATTTCACATCATTGAACTAAACCAGCCAGTGCAGGCCTTGTCGATGAATCACGAGTGGGAAGAAGTCAGACGGGTCTTGGTTATGATGACTAGTCCAGAAGAACAGGATGAGGTCAGAGAACTGATGACTGCCATCAGCCAGTCCATCATCGAAAATAAACTCTATACAGAAATTTACCGAACTGGTAACCAAGAAATTATCTACCAGTTATTGCATTCTATTTTTAACGAAAAAATCAAGAAATTGGAGAATTAACATGGAAATTCAACACAACCTTATCAAATTAAACCAAACTTTTGCCAACAAAGAAGATGCGATTCGCTACTGTGGTCAACAGTTGGTAGCTGCTGGCCATGTCAATGAAGCCTATATCGAAGCTATGATTGAACGAAATGAAGAGCTTTCTGTCTATATGGGTAATTTCATCGCCATTCCTCATGGTACTGATGCGGCCAAAAAGGAAGTTCTGTCATCAGGTATTACCATCGTACAAGTGCCTGCGGGTGTCAACTTTGGGACAGAAGAAGATCCAAAGATTACAACAGTTCTATTCGGAATTGCTGGTTTAGGTGATGAGCATTTGAACATCATCCAAAAGATTTCTATTTTCTGTGCAGATGTGGATAACGTAGTCAAATTGGCAGATGCTCAGTCAGAAGACGAAGTAATCGCCCTGTTGAATAGTGTAGGCTAAGAGAGGAGATAAGATGAAACAAGCAGTTCACTTTGGGGCAGGCAATATCGGACGTGGTTTTATCGGGGAAATCCTCTTTGAAAACGGCTTTGAGATTGCCTTTGTCGATGTCAATGAAACCATTATTGATGCCTTGAACCAACGTCATTCCTACGAGATTGAAATTGCAGAAGAGGGCCAACGCCACATCGCAGTTTCAGGGGTGCGTGGGATTAACAACCGTCTCAATCCTGAAGAAGTTGTCACAGCTATTTCAACAGCTGATTTGGTAACGACAGCCATTGGGCCAAACATCCTGCCTTTCATTGCAGGTCTGGTAGCCCAAGGGATTGAAGCCCGTCGCCAAGCAGGCAATACTCAACCGCTTGATGTCTTGGCCTGTGAGAACATGATTGGTGGCTCTGCCTTTCTTTACGAAGAAGTCAAAAAACACCTGTCAGAGGAAGGTTTGGCTTACGCAGCAGAGTTTATCGGCTTCCCAAATGCAGCAGTGGACCGTATTGTCCCTGCCCAAAGCCATGAAGATCCCCTCTTTGTCGTAGTTGAGCCTTTT
This sequence comes from Streptococcus suis, assembly GCF_017601095.1. GTDB lineage: Bacteria > Bacillota > Bacilli > Lactobacillales > Streptococcaceae > Streptococcus > Streptococcus suis_Z. Next base: position 91,011 of record NZ_JAGFUX010000007.1, read on the forward strand.
AATGAGTGGGTGGTCGAAACACAAGGCATGAAAAATCCAGACTTGAAGCTGGAGGGTGTTCACTATGAAGCGGACTTGGAGCCTTTCATTGAACGCAAACTCTTCTCCGTCAACTCAGGTCATGCAACTTCTGCCTACACTGGTGCTCACTTTGGGGCGACCACTATCCTAGAAGCCTTGCAAAATCCTGAGGTGAAAAGCAAGGTGGAAGCTGTGCTGGCAGAAATCCGTAGCCTCTTGATTGCCAAATGGAACTTTGACGAGCAAGCCTTGGTCGATTACCACAAGGTCATTATCAGTCGTTTTGAAAATCCTTATATCGTGGATGACATTGCTCGCGTAGCTCGGACACCAATCCGTAAACTCGGCTATGACGAACGCTTTATCCGCCCAATCCGTGAACTCCGTGAGCGTGGTTTGTCCTATGACAACCTCCTTGCCACTGTCAGCTATATCTTCGGCTACAAGGATGAAACAGATGAACAATCCGTTCAACTGCAAGCCCTCTTGCAAGAAAAATTCCTGCCAGAAGTTGTAGCAGAAGTGACAGGCTTGGCCGACCCAGCCTTGATTGAAGAGATAGTAGCAGTTATTACTAGATAAAAAAGACTTCTCAACCTAGTCTGGTTGAGAAGTTTTTTCATCTATTTTTTTAGAAATTTGGTGGAAGATGACAGTCCATCTTTCATGACGTCGCCAGAGGGATGTGTGGACATAGTCTCCGATTTCAAAAGTGACTAGTTTGGACTTCTGGCTGACAGAGGTCATCTGGTAGTTGGAGAGATAGGTGGATTGAACTGGGTGAGCTTTCAGCATCTCGGTTTTATTGAGGTAGCGACCCTTGGCATCAATCAAGAGATAGTCTTCATCAATCAGGTCTTCATAGCCTTTTTCATGGGCTTGGATTTCAGACTCAAAGCGATAGAGCTTGTCAAAGACATGTTCATAGATTTCATCGTGAGGAATTTCAGAGGGCTCTACATGGATATCGACATCGAAAACCCCATGTTTGAGTGTTAGCAGTTGCTCGACCTGCTCGGTAATCTCATGGCTTTCATAGACGGACAGGTCAGGATTCATTTCTAGCACAATGTCCAGATAGATATTGGCCCCGTAAGTCCGGCCACGCTGGGATTTGACAGCAACGACCTTAGGCAGTTTGAGAATATCCTCTTCGTACTTGTGGAGAAGTTCCTCATCAAAACCGTCAGAAAGAGTAAAAAAGCTCTCCATGAAAATCTCATAGGCAGTTTTCAGGATGAAGAAGGTGATGACAATAGCCGCAATCTTATCAACGATTGGAAAGTTAAGGGCCGCCGCAAAGACCGCAAGAGAAGTCCCGATAGATGTTACCGCATCAGACAGATTGTCCTTGGCAGTAGCCTCCAAAGCCTTAGAATTGACCTTGCGAGCCAACTTGCGATTGTAGAGATAGACCCCGATCATGACGATAGCCGAGAAAATTCCAACCACCGCACCCATGATGTCAATCTCCACAACCTCATCGATCAGCAATTTGAGAATGGTCGAATGGAGGACCTGAAAACCAACGACAAACATGATGAAAGAGGTAATCAGACTAGCCAAATCTTCCATTTTCCAATGACCAAACTTATGGTCGGTATCCGCAGGTTTCTGGGCCATTCGCAGGCCGATCAGGACTGCGACATTTCCCACAATATCCGAGATATTGTTAAAAGCATCAGCCGTCAGGGCATCAGAGTGAAAAATGGTCCCCGCCGACAGCTTGAGCCCGGACAGTATGACGTAGGCGACAATGGACACAAGGGCCCCACGCTCCGCCAGCTTCAGATTTTTTACTTGTTGGTTCATAGCCTCTCCTTATTTCCCTCCATGATAGCAAAAAAACTCCCCAATTTCAAGGAGGCTTACTTTTCGATTGGACCATAGCGGAGCTTCATATACTTGTAGAGTCTGAGGAGGACAGTCCCGCTGGCCATACCGATTGGAATGACCAGAGCCAAGGTGATAACGGTTGAAACGTTGACCAAGGCAGTGGCGTGCTCTCCAGATACAAAATAAGTCGTCGTCATATAGGCCCGATAGCCAGGTACCAGTGGTGCCAAGATTGCCAAGGAAAAAATAACCGAGGGTGTCTTGAGGACGATACTCATGACCTGACTGATACAGGAGCCGATAATGGCAGCCGTCAGCGTTGCGATAACGGCATTGGTTGGCTCTAAAAGTGCCAGATAAAGTAGCCACACCACCATGCCCAATAGCCCGCCTGGAAGCAGCATTTGTTTTTGAACGTTTAAGACGATGAGAAAGGCCGCGATAGCGATGTAACTGGCCACAGCCTGTAACAAAAAATTCAAAATATCCATGACTCACCCCACAATCAAGAAAGCAACAGCCGTTCCAGCCCCTAAGGAAAGAATAACCAGTAGTGTTTGGAAAATCTTGGTCATACCCGTATTGATATGATTGGTCATCAAGTCGCGTACCGCATTGGTAAAGGCAATCCCAGGCACAAAGGGCATAACAGCTCCAGCGTTGACCAGGTTGGGATTGATGAGGAGGGAGCCATTTTTATCTACCAGGTAGGCCACCAGGGAAAAGACTAGGGCACCAGCAAAGGTGGATACAAAGTCGATACCAATCAATTGTTTAGTCAAGAGGGAGAAGGGAAAGGCAAGTAAAGTCGCTAGGGCAGTCACTAGAGCTTCCAAGGGCCCTCCACCAAACATAATGGTAAAGAAAGGAGCGGCGACCACTGCAGCTAGTGTCACTTGCAGATTGCTGTAAGGCTGGGGCTGGTTTTTAATCTGGTTGAGTTGTGCCAAGGCCTCTTCCAGACTGAGCTGCCCTTCTACGAGAGAACGGGAGACCTGATTTACCTGACAGACCTTCTGCATATCGTAGCTCTGGTGGACGATACGTTTCATCCGAGAGATATTGGTGTGGTCAATGGAGAAGAAGATAGCAGCAGGAATGGCAAGGACATTGGCATTTTCAATCCCTTGTGAATGGGCAATACGGATCATAGTATCTTCCACTCGATGAATTTCAGCTCCGCTTTGGGACAAAATAGCCCCTGCTAGCATGAGCACATCGATGACCTGATTGAGTTGGGTATGCTTGTCCATTGGTGCCTCCTCAGTTTTCTAGTTCTATTATAGCAAAAATTCCCATGGCTGAACGTTTTTTCAAGAAAAGTGAGCGGATCGTTTGCATTATTCTTGAAGGATGATATAATTGACTTATCAACAGTTGACAAGTCAACAAAAGGAGCACACCATGATAGCTATGAATGACTTGCTTTATCATGTAAAGCTAGCAGACGAGAGCATTACTCGTTTATTTGAAAAGCAGTTGGGTATTAGTCTGACACGCTTTCAGTTGCTGACTAGCTTGTTGGACCAAGCACCTTGTTTGCAACAGGATTTGCAAGAGAGTTTGCAGATTAACCGTGCAGCCATTACCAGACACTTGAAGATTTTGGAGGAGGCTGGTTATATCAGCCGTAGACAGAATCCAGACAGCAAAAGAGAGATGGTTGTAGAGCCGACCGCCAAAGCGGTAAAAGACTTGGTAACAGCCCCTCCCAGCCAGCACCTGCAGGTTAAACAAGCCATGGAAGCTATCTTGACAGATGAAGAAGCAGCACAGCTGAGCCAACTCTTAAGCAAGCTAGTCACTGGCTTAGAAGCTCTGCCATTTGACACAATCAACAACTAGAAATGGAGAAACTATGTCAATTTTTACTACTATCTTGGCGACAGTCGTTGCCCTTGAGCACCTTTACATCATGTACTTGGAAACCTTTGCTACCCAGTCGGTCAAGACCAGTCAGGTTTTCAATATGACGCAGGAGGAACTATCACGCAAATCTGTCACAGCCCTATTCAAAAATCAGGGGATCTATAACGGCCTACTAGCAATCTTCCTTCTTTACGGAATCATCACTGGCAACCTTGAAATCACAACGATTTTTGTCCTTTTTGTTATTGGAGCCGCAGGTTACGGTGCACTAACTGCCAGTCCGAAAATCCTCTTAACCCAAGGTGGCCCAGCTATCTTGGCCCTCTTGTCTATTTTATTATTTAAATAATGGAGTGGTTCGTTTAAATCATATTTTTTGTTTCGCTATCCTACCAATTTTGGAAGGTAGCGTTTTTTATATATCAAAACCTGACATTCCTTGAAAAAAATTTGTATGTAACATCAAAATGAGTATTATTTCGAAAAAAAGTGTATAATAATATTGTAAATAATCTTTTCAATTAGAAAAGCTAACTGACGTAAAAATCTTTGCTGACACGTTAGTTTCCAGAAACATTTTTGAAAGAAGGAAAAAATGATGAAAGGGAAAAAAAATAGTCATTCCAGCTCTAGTGCTGATCTTAGTTGGAGGGGCAGGGATCCTCGCCACCTTAAACCAATCTTCGGCACCAGTTAGTAACACCAGTAAAACCGCTACACAAGCCAGTAGCACAGAAACATCATCAGTAGCAAAAACCAAGGAGAGTAGTACAGAAAAAACGTCCACTTCTAGATCAGAACAAAGTAGTCCGTCAAGCACTTCATCTCCAAACTCGCAGAGCGAAAGTAGCGGGGCTGTGACAGAATCCAGCAAAGCAGCAACGACTTCCGAGCAGGGGGCGACTGAAACGACGACTGCAGAACAAAGTAAATCGAATCCCGCCACCAGTCAAGAAACGATAAATAAATTGACGAACTCTCAGTCTCAGGCAGGGAAGAAGCACATTCTCAATGTTAGCCCTCAAATCCAACGTGCCTGGAATACCTGTGCGCCCACTACAGTGAGTATGATGCTCTCCTACCGCGGGATTGAAGTTTCCCAGGAAGTCTTAGCGCAGGAGATGGGGACAGATACATCCTTTGGTACCCATAATGCCAACGCCATTCAAGTCCTAAACCGTCACCTGTTCGGTTATGATTTTCCTCAGGCAAACCAAGCAGGTTATCGTTTAGAAACGGTGACAACTGCAGATGTTCATTCTGACCAGATGCGCCTCTTTAAGCAACGGTTGAAACAGAATATCGCAGATGGGTATCCTATGTATTACACCTTTGATAGTTCCAAAATCTATCCAGGCCTCCGGGGAGAGCACAATGTTATTGGTATTGGTTATCAATTATCTGAGGATGGATCAGATATTGCTTACCTCTACTATTTAGATCCTTCTCCAACTGTTCAAGATGCGGTATATGGAGGCCTAAAAAAAGTAACTCCACAGGAGTTATTCGAAAGTATGCTCACCTGTGTAGAGCCAAACTATGGATGGTAATTGGGGAAAAGATTCCAGACAGAGTGGTTCGAACAAATAAAAAAACACAGCCAGATGGTGGATGAGTTCAGTAACATCCAGTCATACTGCTGTGTTTTTTCTATGCTGAAAAAGGCTGAGCGAGACCTGTACTCGAAGTTTAAGTGTGGCAAATGTTAGTCCATTATCATTCAACAAGGATATCTCCCTGCTTGCTAAAGAGGACAAGTTGGGTCTGGGATTGGGTCTGGGTTTGTGGAAGGATGACTTGACCTGATTCAGAGTAGGCTTCCACACGGAGAGTTTGCTTGCTGTCTTCTTTGAGTTGGATGTGGGTGTCACCCTTGAGGACCATGATGTCATGGTGTCCGCCAAGAGTCAGATTGTTGGCTGTGAGCTGACCCAGAGTGAGGGAGATTGTGCTTTTGAATTGGCTTTCTGATGGAGTTTGGCTGTCTAAGCGCGTGTCATCTAGCACAAGGTCCCCATCTAGTATGCTGAGGGCGATTGAGTCAATCTGGCTATCTTCGATGACTGCTTTTCCTTTTTGAATCGACAAATCAAGTAGATCAATATCAAGCTTCTTCAGGTGGACATCTCCATTCATCAATCCGCTGAGTTTATCTAGCTGACGACCTTTGGGAACATAGAGGACAGGCTGATAGGAAGTATCAGGTGTTTGATGATAGAGACTGAAGAACTGATCAAAAAGACTCTCTGACACATCTTGCCCCTGGTCCTTGATGACCAGCTTGCCATCCGTCAGTTGGTAGTTGGTCAGATCCGTCTGGTGGTGCTGGTTGCGATAGTAGTAGAGGTGGAACTGGTCATCATCAGACGGTAAAATACTGATGCTACCGTTTATATCGATGCTTGAGACATCTGAAAAGCTAACATTTGTTTGTTGGCGGTACTGGCTAGTTACTTCCTTGAACTGGTTCCATCCGCCCATGAGATAGCCGGAAACGGCTAGTAGAGCGCCAAGGGCCAGCAGGCCGATGGCTATTTTCGGTAGGGAATCAAATCGTTTCATGGGAACCTCCTGTGCGTATGTGCTTGGCTACCCAGTTGAGTACAAAGAGTATGGCCTTGTTACCAAAATGAAAACTGGCCTGTATGCCGAGCAGTCCAATGGCTAGGCTCATGAGGCTAAGTCCTGCAATCAAGAGTCCGCTGGACCATGAGAGGCGAAGGAGGTCAAGGGCGAAGAGGAGATGGGCTAGTCCTCCGAGGATAGCGCTGATCCAGAAACAGCCTAGGAGAATCAGACCAGCCAAGACAAGCAGGATGAGGAGGACAAAGAGGAGGAGAAGGCAGATGGAGAGAGGGAGTCCGACGGGGGCCGCCAAAATAGCCAGTCCGAGCAACCAGATTATATTGTGGTGCTGGGGCTTTTCATCTGCCATTTGCTTGTTGAAGAGGTTGGTAAGGATTTCGCGGGCCGCTTCAGAAGGGGGACCGAGTTCTTCTATTATCGCAGTTTCTCCGTCTGGACCAGCTTCGTCAAAATACTCATTAAAGTGGTCCAAGGTATCTTCCAGGTCTTTTTTGGGTAAATGGCGGAGCTGTTTAGCCAGTTCTGTCATGTATTCATAGCGTGTCATGGTCTCCTCCTTTATGCAAGAGTTACTCGGCAATCGTTACAGCGAAGAGTGAGCTTGCTTGGGCAATCGGCGACTGAATAGTCCAAGATGACTGGTTCTTCATCCAAATTCAACAAGTCCATCATTTCTTTGGGCAAGTGGAGAACGGAGTCATCTGCTTCTAACTCAAGATTGAAGGGCTCTGCTAACTGTATGGACAAGACACAATCATCAGCCTGGCAATTGAGCCTGTCTGCCAACTGCAATTGCTCAAGCACTCCGACACAATCGGTTAAATCCAAATCACCTGTGGTAAGTTGACAGCGATTGAAATTGATCTGACAATCGGACAAGGAAGTCCGCAGTTGGTCACAGTTTGACTGGCTGAAGTTTGCTTGGACATCATCGCCGATAAGATCTAGCTTTTTAGTTTCAAGCTTGGTTACTGACAACTGCCCATCTTTCATCTTCAAGAAGCATTCTTCCTGGACCTGTAGCTGGCTCAGAGTCAGGGAACTGTCGGACAAGTCCAGACAGAACAAGTCCACCAAGTCCAAGTTGCGGATGGTCAGCTTGCTATCTGAGAGAGTGAGGCTTAGGTTGGTCAGGGGAAGAAGCCTTTGGGGGAGACTAAGAATGGCATAGCTATCTTCCGACTGAGTCTCCAAGATTCTATCGGAATCGAGACTGGTTTTCAAAACCAGGCAATCTCCTTCGAGTTGGTAGTCCAAGGTCACACCTGTTTCTTCTGGATTCATTTGGTAGCGTAGCTGGGCTTTTTCCAGCTGACCCACTTGGACGATTAAACTCATCGATTCAAGTTCCAGCTTTAATTGACGGAAATCAGGCAGTTGCGCCTCAACAGTCTGTACATTGATCTCATTTGTCTTTGGAGAAGAGTCATGAAAGAGTTTTTTCCAGTTAAATGGTTCTTTAGCGGTCGCTTGAAAAACTGTCCTGCTTTCCAGGGGACTCTCAGAAATCAATTCATCACTAGGGAGGTTGGCCATGATTTCTTGAGCAGCTTCTCTGGGCTTGCCCAAGTCTTGAATGGCTTTTTGGTCATCTCCTTTTTCTTCAAAGTACTCTTGGAAATAGTCCAATACTTCTTGACGTGCATGGGGCTGTAAGCCAGCCAATTCCTGTTCCAATAGGAGTAAATAATCTGCTCGGTTCATTTGCGTAGGCTCCCTTCTATGATTCCGTCGATGGTGCGCTTGTAGTTGGTCCATTCTTCCTCGAGAAATGGGATGTGACTCCTTCCTGCTGGGCTGATGGTGTAATATTTGCGTTTCCGCCCCAAGTATTCTTGCTGGTAGGTGGTGACGTAGCCAGCCTTTTCCAGTTTTTTGAGAATGGGGTAGAGTGTTGATTCTTTGATATCCGCTGCTAACTTAATGGTCTGACTGATTTCATAGCCATAGGAATCCTGCTTATCGAGGATAGATAAAATCAGAAATTCAATTAAGATAGAGGAGACGGGATAGTACATGCAATCACCTCTTTATCCTTATGTAAAATATTTATATATAAATTATATACATAAGGATAAAAAAGGTCAAGTCTTATATATAAAAATTTTATATAAAGATGGAAGAGAGTGTGCTATACTAAAAAAAACTAGAGAAGGAGGAGTCAATTTGCCAGCATTTATTTATCGTGCCCTTGGGTTTGTCTTTGTTATGGGGATCGGCTATATATTACGACATCGAGGCCTTGTCAAGAAGGAGGATGCCCGCATCTTTTCGACCATCCTGATGAATGTGACCCTACCATCAGCCTTACTCTTGTCCTCTCAATCCATGAAAGTGGAACAGATTACCTTCTTGCCATTTTTCTTGGGGATTGTTGCCAATCTTTGTTTGCTAGTAGCTAGTTATGTGGTTTGGCGAAAGGATAGGCATAAGCAGGCAGCAGTCATGGTGGGCTTGAGTGGTTATAATATCGGCACCTTTACCCTACCCTTTGTGCAAGCTTTTTTTCCAGCTAGCAGTTTAGCAACGGTTCTTTTGTTTGATGCTGGCAATGCCATTATGGTATTGGGTGGTAATTTTAGTCTGGCCAGTCAGTTAACCAATCAGGCTTCGCCAGGTTTTTGGCGCAGTCTCAAGCCACTGGGCAAATCGCTTCCCTTATTGGTTTACTTATTAACCTTGACCCTGGCCTATTTCTCCATTTCCTTACCTCAAGATCTTTTGTCTATCTTTTCTATCGCTGCCCAAGCCAATCCCTTTCTTGCCATGCTGTATTTGGGAGTATTATTAGATTTTCCAGTCAGTTGGGCAGGCTGGAAGGAGCTGGTTCAGGGCTACTGGGTTCGTTTGTTGACCAATTTCTGTCTGGCTGGTTTGGTCTTCTATGGCCTGCCTCTTTCTTCCTCTCAGACTTGGATGGTCTTGTTATGCCTTTTGTCTCCCATCTCAGTCTTGGCTCCCTTTTACGCTTGGAAGTTGGGTAGTGATGGAGCAGAGGCTGCCAATCTCAACTCGCTATCCATTTTAGGAAGTCTGCTTGCTTTGTTTGCTCAGCTATATTTTGGACCATAAAAAAGACACCTGTTCAGGAGAACAGGTGTTTTAGCCTTAGTTCAAGAAGAACTCTTGTGGACCTTTGTAGCTATGTGCTTCTTTGAAGGCCATATAAACATTAATCAATGGTGTAAAGAAGAGGTAGAAGACGGACTGTACAGTTGATAAGCCGAAGGCACGTCCATAGTTGTATGTCAAATAAAGGCTATAAAGTGGACCAGCAACTGGAATCAAGATAAAGAGGATAAAGATACCTTTTTCTTCACCAAATGTGATGCATTGTTGGATATAAAGGTTATAAATTGGAATCAGGGCCTTCCAAGCTGCATAACCAGCACGGCGGAAGAGGACCATGTTTGAAAAAATGGTCAAGAGATACCAAATGACTGTGACGGCGATGGAGATCAACCAAAAGCCAATCAACATGCCATTTAACAAAGCTTCATCAGAATACATAAACGAATCTCCTTTTTCTTTTATGACTTCATTATACCAGTATTAATTCAATAATACAATATAAATGTGCATTTTTTTGAAAATTTTTCTGAAAAAGTCGATTTTCTTGGGAAAATCGACTGAAAAGTTAATTGTAAGAAACGATTCCGAGGATGACATCAACGGCTTTTTCCATGGTTTCGAGGCTGACAAACTCGAAGCGGCCGTGCATATTTTCTCCACCTGCGAAGATATTTGGCGTTGGAATGCCCATGAAGGAAATCTTGGAGCCGTCTGTTCCGCCGCGAACTGGCTCGATCAGTGGCTTGATACCTAGATTTTCCATGACGTCCTTAGCGATGTTGATAGGGGTCATGTCTTTTTCGATGATTTTCTTCATGTTGTAGTACTGGTCATGCAGGTTGACAATGACGCGTGGAGTGTCAAAGGCCTCATTCATTTTTTCAGCGATGTCTAACATGAGCTGTTTGCGGGCAAGGAAATCCTCTTCCTCAAAGTCGCGGATGATATAGGTGGTAGAAGCAGTATCGACACTGCCCACCATGTTCATCAAGTGGAAGAAGCCTTCATAGCCTTCAGTTTTTTCAGGGCGGTCTGCTTCTGGAAGGGCATTGTGGAAGTCAATAGCTAATTGGAAAGCGTTAATCATCTGATCCTTGGCAGATCCTGGGTGGACATTGCGTCCAAGGAAATCAATCTTGGCAGCAGCTGCTGAGAAGGTTTCGTACTGGAGTTCGCCCAGCGGTCCGCCGTCCATGGTGTAGGCAAAGTCCACATCAAAATCTTCCACATCAAACTTGTCAGCACCGACCCCGATTTCTTCGTCAGGACCAAAGCCGACACGGATTTCGCAGTGTTTGATGTCTGGATTTTGTACCAGGTACTCAATAGCCGTCATGATTTCGGCAATGCCTGACTTGTCATCAGAACCCAGCAAGGTGGTACCGTCTGTGGTAATCAGTGTTTGACCCTGGTAGTTGGCAAGTTGTGGGAAGTCTTTTGGATGCAATTCATAGCCAGAAGTTCCCAAGGCAATCGGTTTGCCGTCGTAGTTTTCGATGATCTGCGGGTTGACACCTTCTGCGTTGAAATCCGCCGTATCCATGTGGGCGATGAAGCCAATCTTACGTGTCAAACTCGGGTCGTTGGCAGGGAGTGTTCCCACTGCAAAACCATTTGGCAGGTAGTGAACATTCTGTAAGCCGATGCGTTCCATTTCAGGCAGAAGGATATTCTGTGCGAACTCGACTTGGTTTTGGGTAGAAGGAGTAGTTGTCGAATTTTCATCTGAGCGAGTATTTTCTTTGACATAGACTAAAAAACGGTCTAAGAGTGTTGGGTATTTCATAGTATCTCCTTATTTGTTCAAAATGTGTTTTTCAATGGCCTTGGCAACGCCGTTGTTCTCATTGGTGTCTGTGATGTCTTGGGCGATTGCCTTGACCTGCTCGTTGGCGTTGCCCATTGCAATTCCTAAACCAGCAAATTCAATCATTTCCAGGTCGTTGTTGGCATCTCCCATAGCCATGATTTCTTCAGGAAGGATACCGAGACGGTCTGCCAATTTTTTCAAACCAGTGGCCTTGCTTGCACCGTTTGGCAAAATTTCCAAGAGATAGTCCTGTGAACGAACGGTGGAATAGCGTTTGCTGAGTACAGGATTGTGTTGATTTTCAAAGGCATCGATATGCTCTTTTTCACCGACGAACATGGCTTCAAAGAAGCGATGCTGACCTGATTGGGCTTCCTTCAAATTAATTGGTTGAGGAGTCATGCCCACTAAATGTGCGTCTAAATCGACCATATCATTTGCTTTTTCGGCAAGAACAAAGTAGTCCTCTTCGTCAAATAAGGAAATTTGAACATGGTCATTCTCAATAAAGGTAGCTAGGTAGTCAATATCAGCAATAGACAGTTCTTCCCAGTCAATCAGTTTCCAATCCTTTGTTGAATGGGTTGAGCAACCGTTATTGACAATGATATATTCATCTTCGATGTCAAAGCCAAGTTGCTCTACGAAAGGCTTAACGCCAACCAAGGGACGGCCTGTACACAAAACGACTGTCACACCAGCTGCCACAGCCTTATGGATGGCATCAATCTGCGGCTGCATCAATTCTTTATTCTCGTTTAGGAGCGTACCGTCCATGTCGAGGGCGATCAGTTTAATCATAATTACCTCCTTGTTTCTACTAGGACTAGTATAGCACAATTTAGAAAGGAGGGGGGAAAGAAATTCGATGAAGAGGTTCAAGAAAGAAAACAAAAAATCGTCTCCCTAATAGCTTCAAAAACATAGATATAAATGATATACTAAATTAAAAAGTATCAAGGAGTCTTTATGTTAAACCAAACAGACCTATTTCACCAAGTTGAACAACGTTTACAATCAGAAGGCATTCTCCAAGAGTTTGAAAGTAAGAATGGGCCGATAAGAGGGAGAATGATGATTCAAGAAGTAGCCATCCCAGAAGAGTTGAATTTTTCCTTTGATCCAGCTGACCAGGTTAAAGGCTATATGGCTTCCTTTGATTTCTATGAGATGGAATTAGGCATAGCCTATAGTCATACACAAAAGAAACCTGCCTCAGGTATTTGGTTTCGTCCTCAGGAGGAAGCTGCCGAAGAGCCTAGTAAAGAATGGATCGAATTTTTTATCAATACCTTGTTTGAAAACCTGAGTCATGAAGCAGGAATAGGCATGCCCATATTCAGTTTTGTTAATGATACAAGTGATTTTACCCTGATACCGACTGTTAAAAACACAAAAATGTAATCGTTTACAATTTTCTTGAATTATGTTAATATATCATTAAAACAAAGGAGGAAAAATAGATGAAAAAGTACCAAACCTATCTAGCGGCAGCAGCCCTGGTAGCAACCCTTGTCCCAGCTATGGAGGCAAAGGCTGAGACAGACCTTTCTGTCAACCAACCAAGTTCTGGTAGCAGCATAGAAAGTCAACCTGTGGTTACAGAGACAGGTGGATCCAGTAATGTAGCACCTGAAGCGGCAACTAGCGAAGAGGCTCCTTCTTCTAGCCCAGTTACAGAAACACCAACTGAGGAGTTGACACAGCCCAATGAAGAGCCTCTTATTGCCACGACTGAGGAAAAAGATCTAGATGGACTGATTTCAGATATGACAGTCCGACAAAAAATCACTCATATGTTGATGCCAGACTTTCGTAAATGGCAGGCAGAAGGTGAAGCAGCAGCAACGGATGTTACAGTTGTGCATGACGAGATTGCAGAAGCTATAGATCAGTATGACTTTGGAGGTGTTATCCTCTTTGCAGAAAACGTTAAGGCGACAGATCAGACCTTCCATTTAACCCAGGCCTTGCAAGATGCAGCTATCAGCAATAAGGCCAATAATGGAAAAATTCCTCTCTTGATTGGGATTGACCAAGAAGGGGGGATCGTTTATCGTTTAGGTTCAGGAACAGCTCTTCCTGGCAACATGGCAATCGGCGCAACGGACAGCACCAAGATTGCTAAAGAAGCAGGTGAAATCATTGGTCGGGAGCTGTCAGCCTTGGGCATCAACGTTGATTTCGCCCCAGTTTTGGATACCAATAATAATCCCAATAACCCTGTTATCGGCCTTCGTTCCTTCTCATCTGATCCTGAAAGAGTTGCTCGACTAGGTGTGGCTATGATGTCAGGTATTCAAGATTATAATGTAGCAGTTGCAGCCAAGCATTTCCCAGGACATGGGGATACTGCGGTGGATTCCCATACTGGGCTTCCTTTGGTTGATAAGTCCTATGATCAGTTGAATGCTCTGGAACTCTTGCCTTTCAAAGTGGCAGTTGAAAATGGTGTCGATATGCTGATGACTGCTCATATCCAATACCCACAGATTGAAAAAGACAAGGTGATTTCAAAAGATTCTGGAGAAGAAATTTATATTCCAGCAACCCTGTCAGACGACATTTTAACAGGCCTAGTCCGAAACCAATATGGCTACGAGGGGATAATCATTTCAGATGCCATGGGGATGGATGCTATTGCCAAAAACTTTGGTGAGACAGAAGCTGCCTTGATGGCGATTCAAGCCGGTGTGGATATTGTCCTCATGCCAACTGTTCTTCGTTCCAAGGCGGATTTGGCAAAGATTGATCGAATCATTGATGCGATCGAAGTAGCAGTCCAGTCTGGTCAGTTAGATGAAAGTCGCCTGGATGCATCTGTGAAACGGATTTTGACTCTCAAGGAAAAACGAGGGGTCCTGAATTTCAAGACAGAAGATAAATCCCTTGAAACAGCTTTGGCACAAGTAGGTTCAGAGCTCAACCGTGATCTGGAAAGAATGATTGCAGCAAGTGCCGTAACCGTTGTGAAAAATGACGATACCATCCTACCATTTAAGGTGACGGAAGGAGACCATGTCTTACTTCTTGGAGCTTACAACAATGAATTGCCAGGCCTAGAATTGGGAATGCGTCGCCTCAAAGCGGATGGGATCATCCCAGAAACGGTCACCTTTGAAGCTGTTCGTTACAACAATCAATCCACCATCGATCAGCTCAAAGAAAAAATTGATGCTGCTAGCCATGTTATTGTCATCTCAGAAATCGGTAGAGAAGCTCAGCTTGCGGCAGATGTATGGCTAACAAAAATTCCGACAGAAGTCGTAGCTTATGCCAACGAAACCAATAAAAAAGCAGCAGTCTTGAGTATTTCTAAACCATATGATGTGGCAAACTATCCAGCTGCCAAGGCCATCCTGGCTGTCTATGGCAACAAGGGGATGGATCCAACAGAATCCCTCCGCCCAGACAATGCATTTGGTCCCAATATCACAGCAGGTGTCGAAGTTGTTTTCAACGGTCTCAAACATATAGGCCGCCTACCAGTTGATATTCCGATGATTGAAAACGGAAGCTTATCAGACACAGCGATTGCTTATGGTATAAACTACGGCCTTTTCTATAATGATCCTGTAAAACAGATTGAAGTCAGTCTACCTGAGTCAGTTCCTCAAAACACCGCCTTTTCAGCCTTGCTTAACTACCATAGTCTTTTGGGCTTGGAAAAAGCAGAGCATACGATCAAGATCCAAATCAATACCAAGCATTTCACCGCTCAACCGCACGAAACCTACATCATCGATGGAGATTATGTAATCTTTAACCGTGCAGCCAATGCAAGTGGGAATTTACAGCTTCATTTAGTAGGAACACAACTTGGAGAAGCCCAGCCAATCCTAGATATTGTCATTCAAGATGCCATTGGTCGTGTCTTCAGCCTTGAAGAAGCAGCCAATGATTTGCGCCCTGTCTATGTCGTGAAAGCAACAGATGACACCAAAGAGCCAACGCAGCCAACTGAAGGCGGAGCTGACAAGAAAGAGCTGGATACAAAACCAGTCATCCAACCACTTGCCAATAAGAAAGAAGAAACAAGTTCGAAACAGTTACCAAGTACAGGTCAAGTATCTGATCAGGCTAGTTTGATTCTTGGATTAGGACTGGGCTTGTTGGCCTTGGCTTATAAGGGGAGAAGAGAGGTTTAAAATCAGGCTAACCCCTTGATAAACTGGCTGTTAACTCACATTATGAAAAAAGGGAAATCAGCCCAAAGAAAAAAATTGTGAAAATTTGAGCGTAAATTTTGAAATCGGTATCAAAATCCAGTATAATGGATGATGTAAAAAAATATTTATTTTGAAAGTGAGATTTTACTTATGTCTAAAATCGTTGTTGTCGGTGCTAACCACGCAGGTACTGCCGCAATCAAAACTATGTTGACAAATTATGGTCAAGAAAACGAAATTGTTGTATTTGACCAAAACTCAAACATCTCATTCTTGGGTTGTGGTATGGCTTTGTGGATTGGTGAGCAAATTGCTGGTCCAGAAGGACTTTTCTACTCTGATAAAGAACAATTGGAAAGCATGGGCGCAAAAGTTTACATGGAGTCACCTGTTACAGCTATCGACTATGAAGCAAAAACAGTTACTGCACTTGTAAACGGTCAAGAGCATGTTGAAGCTTACGACAAACTTCTCTTTGCGACAGGTTCACAACCAATCTTGCCACCAATCAAAGGTGCTGCAATCAAAGAAGGTTCTCTTGAATTTGAAGCAACTCTTGAAAACTTGCAATTCGTTAAATTGTACCAAAACTCAGCAGATGTTATTGAAAAATTGAAAAACAAAGACATCAACCGCGTAGCAGTAGTTGGTGCTGGTTACATCGGTGTTGAGCTTGCAGAAGCATTCCAACGTAAAGGCAAAGAAGTTATCCTTATCGACGTTGTAGACACATGTTTGGCTGGTTACTATGACCGCGACTTGTCAGACCTTATGGCTAAAAACATGGAAGACAACGGTATCAAACTTGCCTTTGGTGAAACTGTTCAAGAAGTTGCTGGTGATGGCAAAGTTGAGAAAATCATCACTGACAAGAACGAATACGATGTTGACATGGTTATCTTGGCTGTTGGTTTCCGTCCAAACACTGCATTTGCAGGTGAAGGAATCGAGCGCTTCCGCAATGGTGCCTTCCTTGTAAACAAACGCCAAGAAACTTCAATCCCAGGCGTTTACGCTATCGGTGACTGTGCAACTATCTACGACAACGCTACTGGCGACACAAGCTACATCGCATTGGCTTCAAACGCCGTACGTACTGGTATCGTAGCAGCTCACAACATCTGTGGTACTGACCTTGAAGGTATCGGTGTACAAGGTTCTAACGGTATCTCTATCTATGGTCTTAACCTTGTATCAACAGGTTTGACACTTGAAAAAGCTACTCGTCTTGGTTTGAATGCAGCTGTTGCTGAAGTAACTGACAACCAAAAACCAGAATTCATGGAGCATGGTAACTTCCCAGTAACTATCAAGATCGTTTACGATAAAGATTCACGTCGTATCCTTGGTGCGCAAATGGCAGCTCGTGAAGATATCTCATTGGGTATCCACCTCTTCTCATTGGCAATCCAAGAAGGCGTAACAATCGAAAAATTGGCATTGACAGACTTGTTCTTCTTGCCACACTTCAACAAACCATACAACTACATCACAGTAGCTGCTTTGGGTGCTGAATAATCTATTCGATGAATATCTAAGGCTCAGAGATTTCTCTGGGCTTTTTTGTTGAGAAATTTTGTTCTACATTGCTGGACTACTTTTTAATCGATTTTTTGGTATAATGGAGAGTATGAAGTTTTAGAGAAAGTATGAGAATATGAACCCATTATTAAACGGAATGAATGACAGACAGGCAGAAGCGGTACAGACGACGGAAGGTCCGCTATTGATTATGGCAGGAGCTGGCTCGGGGAAAACCCGTGTCTTGACTCACCGCATCGCTTACTTGATTGATGAGAAAATGGTCAATCCTTGGAATATTTTGGCCATTACCTTCACCAATAAAGCGGCACGTGAGATGAAGGAGCGGGCCTATGCACTCAATCCAGCAACTCAAGATAGCTTGATTGCGACCTTCCACTCCATGTGTGTCCGTATTTTACGCCGTGATGCCGACCATATTGGTTACAATCGCAATTTTACGATTGTGGATCCTGGTGAGCAACGGACACTGATGAAACGTATCCTCAAACAGCTCGATCTGGACCCTAAAAAATGGAGCGAACGGACCATTTTAGCTACCATTTCCAATGCCAAGAACGACTTGATTGATGATATCGCCTACGAAGCCCAAGCGGGCGACCTTTACACGCAGATTGTTTCAAAATGCTACAAGGCTTACCAGAAAGAACTGCGGCAGTCAGAGGCTCTTGACTTTGATGACCTGATCATGCTCACGCTCCGCCTTTTTGACCAAAATCCAGAGGTCCTGACCTATTACCAGCAGAAGTACCAGTACATCCATGTCGATGAGTATCAGGATACCAACCATGCCCAGTACCAATTAGTCAAGCTCCTGGCATCGCGTTTCAAGAATATCTGTGTGGTCGGGGATGCAGACCAGTCGATCTACGGCTGGCGTGGTGCGGATATGCAAAATATCCTTGACTTTGAAAAGGACTATCCTGAGAGCAAGGTCGTTCTTTTGGAGGAGAACTATCGCTCCACCAAGACTGTCTTGCAGGCTGCCAATGAAGTCATCGAGAACAACCGTAACCGCCGTCCTAAGAAACTCTGGACGCAAAATGCGGAAGGGGAAAAAATCACCTACTACAAGGCCAGTGATGAAAATGACGAGGCTATTTACGTAGCCGGTCAGATTGACCAGTTGGTGCGGTCAGGCAAGACTTATAAGGACTTTGCCGTCCTTTATCGGACCAATGCCCAGTCACGTACCATTGAGGAAGCCCTACTTAAATCTAATATCCCATATACCATGGTCGGTGGCACCAAGTTCTACAGCCGTAAGGAAATCCGCGATGTCATTTCCTACCTTAACCTCATCGCCAACCCGTCTGACAATATCTCATTTGAGCGTGTGGTCAACGAGCCAAAACGTGGGGTAGGACCTGGTACGGTTGACAAAATTCGTGACTTTGCTACCATGCAGGATATGTCCCTGTTAGAAGCCAGCCAGCATATCATGCTGTCAGGTATCAAGGGCAAGGCTGCTCAGGCAGTTTGGGATTTCTCCACCTTGATTTACAATCTGCGAGACCGCTTGGATAGCTTGACTGTGACCGACTTGGTTGAGGCTGTCCTCAACCAGTCTGGCTACCTCAACGCCCTTGCTATTCAGGGGACGATTGAGGCCAATGCCCGTATCGAAAACATTCAGGAATTCCTGTCTGTTACCAAAAACTTTGATGAAAAGGGGAGCGAGGAAGAAGAAACAGGACTTGAAGCCCTTAGTCGCTTCCTAAATGATCTAGCCTTGATTGCGGACACGGACGATGATAGCCGTGAGACATCGGAAGTCACCCTCATGACCCTCCACGCTGCCAAGGGATTGGAGTTTCCCATTGTCTTCCTGATTGGTATGGAGGAAAATGTCTTTCCGCTCAGCCGTGCTTCAGAAGAGGAAGCTGAGTTGGAAGAGGAACGCCGCCTGGCCTACGTGGGCATCACCCGTGCCGAGCAGGTTCTCTATCTGACCAATGCCAACTCTCGCTTGCTCTTTGGCCGCACCAACTACAACCAACCTAGTCGCTTCATCCGGGAGATTTCCAGCGACCTCCTCGACTACCAAGGGCTTGCCCGTCCTGCCAATACCAGCTTTAAGGCGTCTTATGTCAATGGCAGAGCGACTCAGTTTGGCCAAGGTATGAGCTTGCAGCAGGCCCTTCAAAGTCGTAAATCCTCTGTCCAGCCCAACCGTACTCTAGGTGGGGACTTACCATTTGGTCAAACTTCCGCCAATCCAGCGACCAACTGGTCAGTTGGAGATATTGCCGTTCATAAGAAGTGGGGGAGAGGAACCGTCCTAGAAGTGTCAGGTACAGGGACCAATCAAGAACTCAAAATCAACTTCCCAGAAATGGGTCTCAAAAAAGTGTTGGCTAGCCTGGCACCGATTGAGAAGGGCGAATAAGAGCTAACTGTCCATCTGATTGGGCAGTTTTTTTCTGATTTTTGATATAATAAAAAGAGGATATTTTTTAGGAAGTGGCGTATGAAATTATATTACACAAGTATTCGAAATAATTTGACCCAACTCTTGACGGAAGAAGCTCAAGCCTATGCAAATAAAGGCTATCGGGTTTTCTACATAGCTCCAAACTCCCTGTCTTTTGAGAAGGAGCGAGCGGTTTTATCCCATCTGGAAGAGGGAGCTTCGTTTGCTATTATGGTGACGCGGTTTGCCCAGCTGGCTCGATATTTGGTTATCAACGATAGCGAGGAAAGGCACAGCATTGATGACCTGGGACTAGCCATGGTATTCTTTCGTGTCTTGTCACAGTTTCAAGAAGGGGAATTAAGGGTTTATGGTCGGCTGCAGAAGGATTTTGGCTTCGTTCAACAGTTGGTCACTTTATACAAAGAGTTGCAACGGGCAAATATGTCCATTTTAGACCTGGAGGCAATGGAATCTCCAGATAAACAGGCAGACTTGGTAAAGATTTTCCTATCTGTGACTGAAATTTTGTCCAAAGAAGGGTATGAACACCAGACAAGGTTGGCACAGTTGAG
Source organism: Streptococcus suis (assembly GCF_017601095.1). Taxonomy (GTDB): domain Bacteria; phylum Bacillota; class Bacilli; order Lactobacillales; family Streptococcaceae; genus Streptococcus; species Streptococcus suis_Z. The sequence continues at coordinate 110,904 of NZ_JAGFUX010000007.1, forward strand.
AGAAGTCATCGAGTCAGGACAATTGGACCAGCAGTTGAAAGAAATGGTATTGATTGTCGATGGTTTTTCACGTTTTTCAGCAGAAGAAGAAGCTTTTGTAGCAGCCTTAAACAGTCGTGTAGCAGAAATTCTAATTGGTGCCTATTCCAGCAAGAAAGCTGTAAATGCGACCTATATTGAAGGAAATGTTTATCAAGCTAATGTTGACTTTTTGCGACAGTTATCAGCCCAATTCCAGACAAAGATTTCATATATTGGTTTAGAACCTGAACTGGACAGTATTGGTAAATTTTCAAAGAATATGGAGTCGATTTATGACTACAGCGGGACCATGATAGACTTGACTCCAGCAGACCAAGAAAAAATCCAGCTATGGGAGGTTGTTAACCAAAAAGAAGAGGTGGAGCAGGTTGCGACTGCCATTCGTCAGCATGTGCATCAAGGGGCTCGCTATAAAGACATTTTGTTGCTCTTGGGTGATGTGGATAGCTACAAGTTGCAGATTGGCAAGATTTTTGACAAGTATGACATTCCTTACTATTTCGGCAAGGCAGAGGAGATGAGTCATCATCCCCTGGTCCATTTTGTGGAGTCCTTGGAACGTTTGCGCCGCTATCGTTTCCGAGCGGAAGACCTGCTCAATCTCCTCAAATCTGGTTTGTACGCCAGCATTTCCCAAAAGGAGCTGGACCTATTTGAGTCTTACATCCTCTTTGCAGATATGAAGGGGCAGGCTACTTTTTCGAGGACTTTTGGGGTCAATGGCAGAGCGGACTATGACGCTGAAGTCATTAAGGAGAAAAGGCTTGTCTATGATTTGAATGTCTTGGAACCTCTACGTGCTAAGATTATGGAGCCTTTGAACCAGCTGTTTAAGGTAGGTCCCCAATCTGGTGCTGCCTTGCTTGAAAAATTCGCAGCATTCTTGGAGGCGATTGAGCTTCCAAAAAATATGGAAAAAATGTCTCTAAATTTGAACGAAGTAGAGCAAGAAAAAGAAGAGCAGGTCTGGAAAAGTTTCTGTCATGTGCTAGAGACCTTCCATCAACTCTTTGCTCAGGAAAAGTTGAGCTTGGACGACTTTTTAGCCCTCCTTCAAGCAGGCATGCAGACCAGTCACTATCGCACCGTTCCTGCAACGGTTGATGTGGTCAATGTCAAATCCTATGATTTGATTGAGCCGCACACTGCAAAGTATGTTTATGCTATCGGAATGGGCCAGTCCAATTTTCCAAAAGTTGCCAAGAATACCAGTCTATTGACAGAAGAAGAGATGGAAAAAGTCAATCTTGTCTCGGCTAGTTCCTCACGTTTCGATTTGGTCAGCCGAGAGAATATCAAGAAGAACCATGCTGCCATGATGTCACTGCTTAATGCTGCGACGGAACAGTTAGTTATTTCCACACCTCAGATTTATAACGAAGGTGAAGATAGTCTCTCCCCTTATATCAAGATTCTCCAAAAAATGGGGCTGAAATCCGAAGAACGTGGTCGGATTAAAAGTCTTAGTCCGCAAGACATCGGTCACTACAAGAGTCTCTTATCCCGTTTGATTGAGTCAGAAAGACCCTCTCTTGATAATGAAGAATGGGAAGGGCAGACGGCCTTCTGGACAGTCTTGGTTCGCCATTTGAAGAAGAAATTGGAGTCGCAAGGCATTGAAATTCCGACCATTACTGGTGATATTGCTTCCAAACAACTTTCAGATGATACCTTGGCTGCTCTCTATCCAGAGGATAAGCCGCTCAATCTTTCAGCATCCAGCTTGACCAATTTCTACAATAACCAGTATCTTTACTTTGTCCGTAATGTTCTTCTCTTGCGAGAACAGGAATCCATCCATCCGACTGCCTTTCAGCATGGTTTGTTCTTGCATCGGATTTTTGAACGAGTGGTCATGGACCAATCTGAGCTAGATTTTGATCAAAAAGTGGACAAGGCCATCCTGCGTACGCGTGACGAGGCAGAATTTGCTATGTTTTATAACCAGGATGCGGATGCTCGTTATACGGAGGAGGTGCTGGATAAGATTGCTCGTTCCAGTGCGACTATTTTGCGGGATAATGATTTGGTTGAAATTGATGGTCAGGAAAAGAGTTTCCGTCAGGATAAGGCGCTGGTTTTTGACCTTCAAAATGGCAAGAGTGTGCATGTAAATGGTACCATTGACCGCTTGGATACCTTGCAAATCAATCAGGCTGTAGGTGTTGTGGATTACAAGTCCAGCGACCAATCTTTTTCAGTTGGGGATTTTTACAATGGTCTCAAACCTCAGTTGGTGACCTACTTGGCAGCCTTACAAGAGCTGGATGAAACCAAGGATAAACCTGTTTTTGGAGCTATGTATTTGCATTTGCAGGATCCGATTATCAAATTAAAAGACACGAAGAATTTAGAACAGCTAGAAGGAGCTGCCAATACTAGCTTGGTTTACAAGGGGCTTTTCTTGAAGGAGGAAAGTCTGGGGCTCAATCATTTTTATCAGACTCGTAACCAACTCTACACGGAAGATGAGTTTGCGGTTTTATTGAACCACAACCAAGAACTATACAAACAAGCTGCCAAGGACATCCTGGATGGTCGCTTTGCTATTAACCCTTATACCAAAGATGGGCGTTCGGTGGCAGGTGAGCAGCTGAAGGCAATCACTGGTTTTGAGGCGGATCGGCACATGGGCATGGCACGGCGGTTGGTCAAAGAGGCCAAGCGTCAAGATTGGATGGAACGAATGAAAGGAGGTCAGGACTAATGGCTTTTGAAGAATTTTTAAGCGTGGAAGAAATCAAGGCTGTGCAGCTGGCGGAAGCCAATTCTGATAAGCAACAAAAACGCACACCTGAGCAGATTGAAGCCATCTACACGCACGGTCAGAATGTTCTGGTCTCTGCATCGGCTGGGTCAGGAAAGACTTTCGTCATGGTTCAACGGATTTTAGATAAGTTGAAGCGTGGCGTCGGGATTGACCAGCTCTTTATCTCGACCTTTACAGTCAAAGCGGCAGGTGAGTTGAAGGAGCGGATCGAGAAAAATCTCAATGAAACCATTGCGGAGACGATGGATATGAACTTGCGTCGGCATTTGTCAGCCCAGTTGGCGGATTTGACCAAGGCGGATATTGGGACCATGGACTCTTTTACGCAGAAATTGGTGACAACCTACGGTTATAGCCTTGGTATTTCTCCACAGTTTCGGATTTTACAGGATGAGACAGAAAAAGCGAGTCTGAAAAAAGAGGTTTTTGACCAGCTCTTTGCAGATTATCTCGAAGAGGATGAAAATGGTACATTCCGCAAATTGGTACGCAATTTTTCGGGCAACCGCAAGGATAATAGTGGTTTTCGTCAGGTTGTCTATCAGGTGCATGATTTTAGCCAATCGACCAGCAGTCCAACTAAATGGCTGAAAGAGCAGGCCGTTCAAGCTGATTTGTACAGTCAAGAGCGTATAGAGCAGATCTTAGTGCAAGGCTTTAAGGAAAAAGTGTTAGACAAGCTCTATCAAGCTGCAGATTTCTTCCGCTACCATGTAGAATGGGGCAGAAATGACTTTGGTTCCGCCAAGTATTTTGCAAATGTGGAAGAAGTCTTGGATTTGCTGACAGGTTTAGATAGTTTGGACCGGAAGGACTTGATGGAACGGGTTGAAAAAGTCCTTCTTATCAACGACCAGTCCAGAGGAAAAGGCCTGACCAATGCCAATCGACCAAAAGATGAGCATTTGATAGCCTTTAAAGAAGAATACAATGCTGGCAAGAGCCAGCTTATCTCGGGACTACGAGATTTGGGTCAGGAAGTTTATGAATTAACCCTGCTGAAAGATTATCAGGTTCAAGCTTTGCCACTGCTTGTATTATTACGTGACTTTGTCTTGGATTTTTCGCAGGCTTATCTGGATGTCAAAATCAAGGAAGCAGCTTTTGAATTTGGCGATATTGGGCATTTCGCTATTCGTATTTTAGAAGAAAATGCGGACATCCGCCAGTTTTTCCAAGAAAAATACCACGAAGTCATGGTGGACGAGTACCAGGATAACAACCATAGCCAAGAGCGGATGTTGGACTTGTTGTCAAATGGTCACAACCGCTTTATGGTAGGCGACATTAAGCAGTCCATCTATCGATTCCGCCAGGCGGATCCGATGATTTTCCAAGAGAAATTTGAACTGTATCAGGCAAATCCTCAGGTTGGAAAATTGATTTTGCTCAAGGAAAACTTCCGTAGTCAGATTGAGGTCTTGGAGGCAACAAATACTATTTTCACGCGCCTGATGGACCGTCAAGTCGGGGAAATCAAGTATGACGACACCCACAGTCTAGTGGCTGGTAGTCCTGGTCAAAAAATTGCCCAGCCCAAGCATGAGATGGAATACTTCATTTACGACCAGCAGGAGAGCGCACATTCTTCAACGGATGCTGAGGAGGAAACTCCTCTGACTGCTGGTGAAATTGAAGTCGTTGCAAAAGAGATTATTCGTCTTCACAATGAAGAAGGAGCAGACTTTAAGGACATCACTCTCTTGGTACAAAAGCGGACGCACAATGACCTCATTATGTCCATTTTTGAAAAATATGGGATTCCAATTGTGGCAGATGGTGGAGCAGCCTCCTATCTGCAATCTTTAGAAGTCATGATTATGCTGGATACCTTGCGGGTTATCAATAATCCACTCAATGACTATGCCTTGGTTGCCCTGCTTAAATCACCTATGTTCCGATTCGATGAGGATGAGCTGACACGGATTTCCTTGCAGGATGGGACAGGTTTCTTTTACCAAAAAATGGAATTAGCCCAGCAAGCAAGTGGGCAACATCCTGAACTGATGTCAGAAAAGTTGAAGAAGAAAGTCAAGGATTTCTTGTCTATCTTAGAAAACTGGCGTGCCTATGCCAAACTGCATTCTATCTATGATTTGATATGGAAGATTTTCAATGAAAAATTCTACTATGACTATGTCGGTGCTCTTCCAAATGGCAGTAAGCCTCAGGCCAATCTATACGCACTTGGTCTGCGTGCCAACCAGTTTGAAAAAACAGGCTACAAGGGCTTGTCCCGCTTCATCGCCATGATTGACCGTGCCTTAGCAAATGAAAAGGACTTGGCAGATGTCCAAGAGTTTCTACCGCAAAATGCTGTTCAGCTGATGACCATCCATAAGTCAAAAGGGCTGGAGTTCAAATATGTCTTCCTCATGAACATCGATAAGCGATTCAACTTGGAAGACCATTACCAGTCAGTCATTATCAGCCGGAAAAATGGTCTAGGTATCCAATATTTAGCGGATATGAAAGATAAGGTAAATAGCCCATTGCCTCAGGTGCGAGTCTTAATGAACACCCTCCCTTATCAAACTAATCTCCAAGAGCTAAAAATTGCTAATCTTTCAGAACAAATGCGGTTGCTTTATGTTGCACTAACGCGTGCCGAGAAGAAGCTGTATCTGGTTGGAAAGGGTAATGCTGACAAGTTAGCTGAAAAATACGATGGTAAGAAAGAAGATGGCGTACTTGCCCAATCAACTCGTGAAAGCATGGCGACCTTCCAAGACTGGATTCTAGCCATTGATGAGGCTTTTTCAGGAGAAGACTTACGCTTCAAGAAAGTCTTTGTAACGGACGAGGATTTGACAGAGGAGAAGATTGGTAAACTGACATTGAAGAGTAAGCTAGAAAACGCCAGCCTTAAAGATATTCGTCAATCAGAAGACATCGCCCAGGCCTTGGACCAGTTGTCTTCTGTCCAGGAGTTGAACGAACGCTATAAGGCTGCTATAGAATTACCAAGTTTACGAACTCCAAGTCAGATCAAGAAACTCTATGAGCCTATTTTGGAACAGGAAGGCATGGAAGTTATGGAAAAATACCAGCCCAAACGGACCTTCAACTTGCCAGATTTCTCCAAGAAACCAAAAATCACTGGAGCCCAAGTTGGTTCAGCAGTGCATGAACTTATGCAACGTTTGGATCTGTCTTGGTTGGTGACAGAAGATACGGTAAGAGCAGCCCTAGAAGCTGTTCATGCTGAGCAAGCGGTTAAAGACAAAATCAATGTTCAGATGATTTTAGATTTCTTTGATACAGACTTAGGAAGAGAAATTCTAGCCAATACGGACAAACTCCACCGAGAAGCTCCATTTGCAAGTTTTCAGACAGATCCTGTATCCCAGGAAAACTTTGTCCTTCGTGGGATTATCGATGGCTACCTACTGTATGATGATTATATTGTCCTCTTTGATTATAAGACAGACCAGTATGATCAGCCGAGTCTTTTACGGGAACGCTATTACTCACAGATGCAACTCTATGCCGAGGCATTAAAAAAAGCCTACAAGATAGAGCGAGTTGACTGTCATTTGATTTTGTTGGGTGGAGAAACGATTCAAGTTGTTCATGTTTTTTAAAGGGGGAAAAGATGGAACGGACATTTTTTATCATAAAGCCTGATGCAGTTGCGCGTGGCTTAGTTGGTCAGGTGATTGAACGAATCGAGCGACGTGGCTTTAAATTAGAAGCCCTTAGCATGATGACTGCCAGTCCAGAGTTGATTGCGCAGCATTACGAACATTTGGCAGACAAACCATTCTTTCCACTTTTGGTTCAGTATATGACAAGTGGACCTGTGATTGCAGGAATTCTAACTGGACCAGAGGTTATCAAATCTTGGCGAGATATGATGGGTGCAACCAATCCAGTCAATGCTTTGCCAGGAACTATTCGTGGAGATTTTGCAACAGCACCGGTTGATGGTATTGTTGCCAATGTCGTTCACGGCTCAGATAGTGCAGAAGCAGTCGAACGTGAGATTGGTCTTTGGCTGGGAAAATAGCAGAGCAGACACCTAGTTTTCTAGGTGTTTTTCTTATGGAAAATTATCACTAAATCTGATATAATGAAGAGTAATACCCTTGTAGAGGAAGAATCATGAATTTAGAAGAATTGAAACAACGTCAGGAGAAGATTCGTAATTTCTCCATTATTGCCCATATTGACCATGGGAAATCAACTCTGGCTGACCGTATTCTTGAGAAAACAGAAACAGTTTCTAGCCGTGAGATGCAGGCTCAGTTGCTTGACAGTATGGACTTGGAGCGTGAGCGTGGGATTACCATTAAGTTAAATGCTGTTCAGCTCAATTACAAGGCCAAAGATGGTGAAACTTACATTTTCCACTTGATTGACACGCCTGGACACGTAGACTTTACCTATGAGGTATCGCGTTCCCTAGCTGCCTGTGAAGGTGCGATTTTGGTGGTGGATGCGGCTCAAGGGATTGAAGCACAGACCTTGGCCAACGTTTATCTGGCTTTGGACAATGACTTGGAAATCCTGCCGATCATCAACAAGATTGACCTGCCAGCAGCGGATCCTGAACGTGTTCGTCAGGAAATCGAAGATGTGATTGGTTTGGATGCTTCTGAAGCAGTTCTTACATCAGCCAAGGCTGGTATTGGTATCGAGGAAATCTTGGAGCAGATTGTCGAGAAAGTTCCAGCACCGACTGGGGATGTGGCAGCTCCGCTACAAGCCTTGATTTTTGACTCGGTTTACGATCCTTATCGAGGCGTTATCCTGCAAGTTCGTATCGTCAATGGGGTGGTAAAACCAGGCGATACCATTCAGATGATGAGCAATGGCAAGACCTTTGATGTGACGGAAGTGGGTATCTTCACACCAAAAGCAATCGGTCGTGATTACTTGGCGACTGGTGATGTAGGTTACATTGCAGCCTCTATTAAGACAGTTGCTGACACCCGTGTCGGTGATACAGTGACCTTGGCTGAAAACCCTGCCAGCGAGCCACTTGCAGGATACAAGCAGATGAACCCAATGGTCTTTGCAGGTATCTATCCAATCGATTCCAACAAGTACAATGACCTCCGTGAAGCCTTGGAAAAACTCCAACTCAACGATGCCAGCTTGCAGTTTGAGCCAGAAACCTCGCAGGCTCTCGGATTTGGTTTCCGTTGTGGCTTCTTAGGCCTATTACACATGGATGTTATCCAAGAACGGATTGAGCGGGAGTTTAACATTGACCTCATCATGACAGCACCGTCGGTAGTCTACCATGTCAATATGACAGACGGTGAAATGATTGATGTAGCCAACCCTTCAGAGTTTCCAGACCCAACCAAAATTGCCACTATCGAAGAGCCTTACGTTAAAGCACAAATCATGGTACCGCAGGAATATGTCGGTGCAGTTATGGAATTGGCCCAGCGGAAACGCGGTGATTTTGTGACCATGGATTACATCGATGATAACCGTGTCAATGTCATCTACCAAATTCCACTAGCTGAGATTGTCTTTGATTTCTTTGACAAGCTCAAATCTTCTACTCGAGGCTATGCTAGCTTCGACTATGAGATTTCGGAATACCGTTCATCTAAGTTGGTGAAAATGGACATTCTCCTCAATGGCGACAAGGTCGATGCCCTCAGCTTTATCGTCCACAAGGAATTTGCCTACGAACGTGGGAAAATTATCGTGGACAAGCTCAAGAAAATCATCCCTCGTCAGCAGTTTGAAGTCCCAATCCAGGCAGCTATCGGTCAGAAAATTGTTGCCCGTAGCGATATCAAAGCCCTTCGCAAAAACGTTTTGGCCAAGTGTTATGGTGGTGACGTTTCCCGTAAACGCAAACTCCTAGAAAAACAAAAAGCCGGTAAAAAACGAATGAAAGCTATCGGTTCTGTCGAAGTCCCACAAGAAGCCTTCCTCAGCGTCCTCAGCATGGATGAAGATGATAAGAAATAAAACTCTTCGGAAATCAGCACCACTCGTCAAACGAGTGGTTTGAACAAGGCCTTTTAGCCCATATCACAAGCCAGCGCCTAGAGACGCTGGCTTTCACTTTGTTCAAGCCAACTATCTCGAATCGTCACGAGACTTTTAAAGAGGTCTTCGTACTATTTTCCTATCCTCAAAGGGCTCTTCATATTCTTTTACGCTCACCTTATCTAGTGCTATATCATGTTTAACTCGCTTTCGAAATTTAAACTTGTGAAGAAATCATACATTATAATGAATTCCGTAGACCTTGAGAAATCATGGTCTTTTTCGTTTATCACGAACAAACAAAGACAAAAACTAATTAGGGTGTTTGTCTTAAAGATAAAAGGTGAAAAATTTCACTCATTCTTTTGTGAAAAATTCGATTAAAAATGCTTGATATACTACGTATACCAAGGGTTGACTGTTAAGTCAACCCTTAACCTAAGAGTAGATACGATGGAGAAGAGATGACACAATTATTATCGGTTATTGTTCCTTGTTACAACGAGGAAGAAACCATTCGACCATTTCTAGCAGAGATGCAGAAAATGGAAAATCAACTATCAGAACAATTACAATTTGAATACTATTTTATCAATGATGGTTCAAAGGACGGAACCTTAGAAGTTTTGCGTGATGTATCATCAACGTTTGACAACATCCATTATTTGTCCTTTTCTCGAAATTTTGGGAAAGAAGCTGGGCTTTTAGCTGGGCTTGAAGCGGCCACAGGAGATTTTGTGACCGTTATGGATGCTGACTTACAAGATCCACCTGAGTTATTACCGGAAATGTATGCCAAAATCCAAGAGGGATATGATGTGGTTGGTACTAGGCGTGCAGACCGTAAAGGAGAACCGACCATTCGTTCCTTTTTCGCGAAGTCTTTTTATTGGCTAATCAATAAAATATCAGATACCGAAATGGTAGATGGCGCTAGAGATTTCCGTTTCATGACAAGTAAAGTAGTGGATAGCATTTTGGAATTACAAGAGGTTAATCGTTTTTCTAAAGGACTCTTTTCTTGGGTAGGCTACGACGTGACTTACATCAGCTATGAAAATCGTGAACGAGTGGCAGGGGAAACGTCCTGGTCTTTTTGGAGCTTGCTTAAATACTCTTTGGAGGGCTTCATTAGTTTTTCAGAGGCTCTGCTCAGTTTTGCGACATGGAGTGGTATTCTTTCATTTTTTGCCTCCATAGTGGGAATCATCTTTATCGTTGTTAGAAAATTGACTGTTGGAGGCTCTATCGAAGGTTGGGCAAGTCTTGTCACCATTATTTTACTTGTTGGAGGCATTCAGCTCTTGTCCATCGGCATACTTGGGAAATATGTAGCTAAAATCTTCTTAGAAACTAAGAAAAGACCTATTTATATCGTGAAGGAGAAAGATGAGTAAGTTAGTAAATGGTTTGGGAAGACTTTATATAGCAGTTAATTATATTTCAATTATCGTTGTATTAACTTTGTTAAGTTTTGGGTCATTAATAATAACGGTCTTCTTTAAATTAAATCTTTATGAAGAAGTGGAATATCATAAAGTACCATGGAAATATTATATTTTTATTATTATTTTAATTGTTTTACTAGCGATTTGTAGTGAGCTTTTTAAGAAATTTAGACCTAGTATACTCTTCTTGGTTCTCTCAGCGTTGTCTTTCCTAATTGGAGGAGGCTTAATTGTATTATCTGATTTCAATTTACGAGCAGATCCAGCTTCCATCATGATAGCTGCAAAGCAATTTAATTCAGGTGATTACTCTGCTCTAACAGAATTAGGAGGGTATCTTTTTGTACACCCTCATCAGCTTGGAATGTTAACTATCAATCGGTTTATTTTATCTTTTACAGATAACTTAGAAGTATTTTCGTGGATTTTTTTAATAATATCTATTGCTAATATTGGTCTTATTGGCATGATAGCTAATAAAATTTGGGAAACTAGACAAATTACGAATACTGCTTTGTTGCTGGCGGCATTGTTTTTGCCCAATATTTTTTACATTAAATTTATATATAACGGACGTATAGCTGTTTTTCTTGCATTACTATCAATAGTTTATTATTTGAACTACTGGAAGGAACCAAAATTTTTACAATTTTTATAGATGGTGTTCTTTTTATCATTAAGTGTACTAGTTCGTAGTAATTTTATGATTTTTCAGATTGCAATAACTATGTCCTTATTTTATCGTTATTTATTAACCAAAGAAAAAGTGATACTTGTTATAATTCCGATAATTTTTACAGCCAGTTCCTCCTTAGTGTATCTTCAGAATTTGTATTATGAAAACGAAATTGGACAATCGTTGAATAAAGGTCTTCCTAAAATCACCTTTGTTACCATGGGAATGAGTTCGGATCCGGACGGTGTTGAAAACTGGATTCCAGGTTATCACAATGCTTACCATACAAGATTATATCAAAAGACAGGTTATGATGAAAACGAATCATCTAAAATTGCTATTGCAGATTTAAAAAATCGAATAAGTTACTTCTTATCTAATCCTAAAAATGCCTATCAATATTTTACAAAGAAATTCGCTGCAACATGGTTTGATGGAACGTTCGAATCCATTTGGTTAGGACCGATTAAGGCTAAAGGTATGTCAGCAAAGTCTTCGATTTTAGCTAATGTATATAGCGGAGGCAATTACTATGTTTCTTTAGTTAATGCTATGAGCGTTTTACAGATATTTACATACTGTACACTTTTTATAGGTTTTATTATTGAATTGACCACAAGAGAGGAAATGTTTATAGGCGAAACGTTGCCTATGCTATTATTTCTTGTCGGCACAGTTGTTTTTCATTTCTTTTGGGAAACAAAAAGTCAATATACCTATACAACTTTGCTAATTTTACAACTTTTACTGGCAGGCTACTTTTTTAGATTTATTGGGTTTGTCAAAAAAGTTTTTAGATAATAAAGGATATACAAATGTTAAAAAAAATGATTTCAGACTGGCGTTTGCGGAACTTACTTTTCTTGGTGATGGCTATTATTCCAGTCATCCCTTTCCTCTTATACCGTCGATTTCAGATGGATTGGGATGCTTGGTTCCATTTTTCAAGAATGTATGAAATAGTGCAAAATATTTCTCATGGGAAATTTGCTTTAGATATTTCTTATTTTAGTTTTAATAATCAGGGGTATGCTGTTAATTTCTTTTATCCTTATTTTATTAATTATCCAGTTGCTTTAGTTTGGTACTTGACTGGAAGTCCAGTATTTTCAGTTTTACTATGGAATATTGTTTTTCATCTTATCGGTTTAAATATTGCTTACCACGCTTATGATAAGTGGCAAAAGAAGCCATATTTTGCATTTCTTTTTTCAGTTTTATATATTTTTGGATATTCAGTTGTTAATGTGAGAATGCTCAATATGGGGACCTACAATGCTCAGATTACCTATATGTTTTTGCCTTATGCCATTATAGGGATTTATCAGCTAATATTTGGAAGGGCAAGAGAGTGGCGATTAGTAACAATTTTTGCGATTATTATTATTACTCTGTCACATCTTTTGACGACTGTTTTACTAGTATTTTACTCAGCTGTGCTTTTTGCTGTATTGCTTGTAAATAAACGAAAGCTATTGATAAAAGAGAGACTTTATGTCTGGGTTCAGGTTATCGCATCTGTTATCTTGTCAACTGCAATATTTGTTTTTCCAATGCTAGAACAGAAGGTGGCTAATGACTGGATTCATGTTCCTGCCATGAATTTGTCATCAAACGGTATTGTGGATAGCAGTGTTGATAATCTAACATGGTTAAAACGTCTAGAATCTGCTGTTTCCTTTCGAGAAGTCTTAATTCTATTATTCATCACTACTCTATTTTGTCTGCTTTATTATAGAGTGTTTAATAGAAAACTTCAAAAGTTGATTTTTGGTATTATCACCATTTCAATTCTGCAAAGTCATCTCGTTCCTTGGTATTTTTTACAACGTCTCTCTGTTGTTGATATGTTTCAAAATCTCAACCGACTGGATTCATTCCTTTTCTTTGCTATCTCGTTATTCATTGCATTTGGCTGGCAGAATATTCTTCTCACCGAGCCGAAGAGATTTACGAACAAGCATTTCTTTGTGGCTAGCTCAATCCTTTATTTGCTATTTTTGAGTCAAAATTTTTACCAGCAAAAAAATGGGATTACAACTTCCAATTTATCAGACTTTGATCGCAATAGTTATTTAGCAACGGACGATACAATCTACAAGGGGCTTGAAAACTCTAACTTTGGTTATTTCAGTAGTTGGGCTGGTAAGGGTTGGTACCGGATTAACGGTTTTATGGATTATCGGACAGAGGGTCAAATCAGGCGAACTCAAAATGCCGATGGCACTTACACGATTGACGATGGTATGTACACTATCTTAAACGGCGAATCCAATCGACCGCTTTACAATGTTTCTAAAGATACCGAAGTAGAGACTAATGATATTATTGAAAATGCAGTCTATTTTGATGGTGAACGAACATTAAATAAATTTTTGCAAAAAGATTTTAGTTTTTTCATTAATGATATTCCATCTAGTACTAAAATTATCCAAGCACCAATCACCTACTTAAAGGGATTCGTTGTCAAAGACGATAGTGGAAATATCCTTACCAGTTATAAAAATAAAAAAGGATGGTTGGAGTTTAAAATAAGTGGAAGTTCTCAAGTCGTTATTACATACGAAAAAACACTCTTACATAAATTTTCGATAGGAATATCCATTTTAACTTGGCTCGTCATTGGGGTGCTCCATATGAAACTGAGAAAAAAGTAGAATGACATTCTCATCTGTTATGAGTATAAATAAAAGTCAAAAGTTTTCATATGAAAACTAGTATAGTAGGGATAGCTTTTTAAATAATTCACGAACAAAATACATTTATAACATTGCAAAAAAATTTTTTGCTTATTTTCAATTTTAAAATATAAGAAAACAAAGTTATTTGCTAATTTTTAAATTTATAATATAGGAAACAAACTAATTTTGCTTGTTTTCAATTTTTAAACCAGCTCTCAAGAAGTTTTTTTCTTGTATTTGTTTTTTTAAAATGCCTTCCCTGACATAATTTTCAGATTTAAAAATATAAAATTAGTCACAGAAAAACAATTACTTACCTTCAAGAAAAGAAATGACAAGTAATACTTTCATTTTCAATCGTTCATATGACAAACTAGTATATAGTAAGCAAGTAGTCTTGACTGCTCTGCTATTTTTAAAATAAACCGAAAAGAAAATGGTGCGAGGAAGAAGATGCTTAGCTCGAAAGACCGTCAGTTATTGAATCTAAAATTAAGTCAGGTACAGTAAACAATAGTAGCGAATGCCCAATACCAGGCAACTTTAACCCAGCATGGAGCCAATAAAAATCGAATCAATGATATTTTGATTACTATGATTCAAGAAGAAGATCAGGAAAGGATTGAGCTATTGGCTCAACTGTTGAAGAAGCAGACCGAACAAGCGCAGGCATTTGTCGATGACTGGAACCGGCAGGTGGCAAGAGATGAGAGAAGTTTGAAGTTGAAAACACTTGGCTTTTTGACCTTCTTATCTCTTATCCTCATCTCTATCCCTATCTTTCCGATTGTACCTATCGGTATGGTTCTTTATTTGATTATTTGGTTGCTTTATGCCTACCTTATCAAGGCAAATCACTACTAATCTATGCTATACTAGTCCTATGAAACAAGAAATTGATTTAGAAAAATACCACCAGCTTGCCTTGCAAAAACAAGCTGAACACCGTAAGTTTTTGGCTTCCTTGAAGAAGAAACCACCGAAAAATTTGGACAAAATTGTGCAGCAAGTTCATACAGAAGTGTTTAATGAAATTGACTGTACTGCCTGTGCCAATTGCTGTAAGACCTTAGGTCCTCTTTTCACGGAGGCGGATATTACACGAATTGCCAAGTATTTCAAAATGCGATTACCCGCTTTTGAGGAAATGTACTTGAGGGTCGATGAAGACAATGACAAGGTCTTTAAATCCATGCCCTGTCCATTTTTAGGTGGCGATAATCTCTGTTCAATTTATGATGTACGTCCGAAGGCCTGTCGAGAATTTCCTCATACGGACCGCAAAAAGATTTACCAGATTAATCATCTGACCATGAAGAATACACTCACTTGTCCTGCAGCCTATCTCTTTGTTGAGAAATTGAAGACTCGAATATAAAAATAACCTCTTGCTATCCGTTACGGATAGTGCAAGAGGCTTTTTCTTATTTTCCAAAAGAATAGATGCGCAAGAGGGCTTTCTTCTTTTGGTCTTCAATGATGGATTGGAAGTGGTGAAAATTAGCATGAAACTGTTCTTGGAAGTTGGTTGGAATCCCTTTATTGAAGGACATGGAGTGCAAAAATATTGGATAATTTCCTTTTTTATAGAGTTCCCCTTGAAAAAAGTAGGACCCAGTTTTTTTATCGACCGAAACGAGGGAAGAACGCCAGCGTCCTTTACGGGTATGACGAGGTCTCCAACGAATTTTCAATTGCTTTTTGTAAAAATACCAGCCCATAATGTCAATGGTGACAGTGGTTTGTTTATCAGGATCCAAGTAGTCAACCGGAACCTTGTATACATTGCCCCTTTGAGATTGGATGAAGGGATGGAAATCCGTTAGATGCTTATATTCCTTATCGGATACAATGTCCATTTTTGGTTCTGATGGATGGCGATTCTCCTGTCGAACGGTTGAACGAAAAGGGTCATAGGTTTGGTTGGCAAGGCGAATTCGTTCTTCCTCAGGCTCCAAGTTTGCCAATTCTTGAGCAGTTTTAGGACTTTGTTTTAGAAAAGACAAGACTTGCTCAGACTTTCTATATCTTAGAAAAACTTCTTTTAATTGCAGTGGTTTATCTGTTGCTTGTTGCTTGTCTCGAGGAGCTTGGAGGATAAGAATTTGATGTATACAATCTAGTGGGATGGCCCCTAACTCCAGAAGAAGTTCTTCCCATGAAAAAATACTAGCTTTTTTAAAGGACTGGGTTCGACCATTATCTGCCAAATGATTGACCAATTGTAATTGGTTGTCATCTTGGAAGAGAACAAGGTATCCAGACTTTTGGTTGTTCAGTTGGATGACGGGAATGGAATAATAATGGTGGTAGGGTTTCAAGTGGAGTAAATCTCCGAGCATTGTTGGTTTCATAGCCTTTATTATACCATAGATACTGGGGTTCCTAGGGCGAACTTCTTGCAGATTATTTTGAAAATGCTATACTAGACCAATAGCCAAAAGGAGATGTTTATGGAAAAATTTTGTCAATCCTGTGCCATGCCCCTCAATCTAAACGGCCAAGATGTGAGAGGAACTGAGGCAGATGGAAGTCAGTCTACAAGCTATTGTTCTTATTGTTATGCCAAGGGGGCTTTTTTGGAGCCTGACATCAGTTTTGAACAGATGATCGCTAAAGGAAAAAATGCGATTTCAAACGGTCAAGGAAATAGTTTTGTAAAATTCTTGATGAAAGCCTCTTACCCATTTATGCTGAAAAAAGCCAAACGTTGGCAGGTTCAAAAATAAAGAGATGCAGATGAGTTGGGACAGTCCTCCCTGCTCATTTTTTGTTATAATGTAACTTATGAACGATTTAATCAAGCACAAGTTGGAGCTGCTGCCGGACAGTCCTGGTTGTTATCTCCATAAAAACAAGTACGGAAAGATTATCTATGTGGGCAAGGCCAAAAACCTGCGCAATCGGGTGCGGTCTTATTTTCGTGGTGCCCATGATACTAAGACAGAGGCCTTAGTATCTGAAATTGCCGATTTTGAATTCATCGTAACGGATTCTAATATCGAGGCTCTCTTGCTAGAAATCAATCTGATTCAGGAAAACAAGCCACGCTATAACATCATGCTCAAGGATGACAAGTCTTATCCCTTTATCAAGATTACCAAGGAACGCCACCCACGGTTGATGATTACACGGCAGATAAAAAAGGATGGCGGTCAGTATTTTGGTCCCTATCCAGATGTGGGTGCGGCCAACCAGACCCTCAAACTATTGGAGCGCCTCTATCCATTCCGCAAGTGTAAATTGCCTGAGAACAAGTATTGTCTTTATTATCATTTGGGGCAATGTCTGGCACATGGGGATAACCTGCCCAGCCTGTCTGACTATGACAAGATGGCCAAGGAAGTTGCCCAGTTCTTGACAGGTCATGATGATAAGATTGTCAAGGAAGTTCAGGATAAGATGAAGGTAGCAGCTGGCAATTTGGAATTTGAAAAGGCTGCGGAATACCGTGATGTCCTGCAATCCATTTCTACCCTGCGAACCAAGCAACGAGTGATGGCTCATGACTTGCAAAACCGAGATGTCTTTGGCTACTATGTGGACAAGGGCTGGATGTGTGTGCAGGTTTTCTTTGTTCGGCAGGGGAAACTGATTGAGCGGAATGTCAATCTCTTCCCATACTATAATGATGCGGACGAAGACTTTTTGACCTACATCGGTCAGTTTTACAGGGACCAGCAACATTTGATTCCCTCAGAGGTCTTGATACCGCAGGATATTGACCAAGAAGCCGTAGAAGCTCTGGTAGATACCAAGGTCATCAAGCCCCAGCGTGGCGAGAAGAAGCAACTTATCAATCTAGCGACCAAGAATGCGCGTGTCAGTCTGGAGCAGAAGTTTAATCTCCTGGAGAAAAATCTGGAGAGGACCTACGGTGCAGTGGAGAATATCGGTCAGTTATTGGGAATTCCGACGCCTGTGCGGATTGAGGCTTTTGATAACTCCAACATCATGGGAACCAGTCCTGTGTCGGCCATGGTGGTCTTTGAAAATGGGGTGCCTAATAAAAAAGAATACCGCAAGTACAAGATTAAGACGGTGGAGGGTCCGGATGATTATGCCTCTATGCGTGAAGTGCTGCAACGCCGTTATAGTCGGGTCTTGCGAGACGATTTGACACCGCCTGATTTGATTATCATTGACGGTGGTCAGGGACAGGTTAATGTCGCAAAACAGGTCATCGAGCAGGAGTTGGGTATGTCCATTCCCATTGCAGGTCTGCAGAAGAATGACAAGCACCAGACCCACGAATTGCTCTTTGGTAATCCGCTAGGGGTTGTGGAGTTGCCCCGCAATTCACAGGAATTTTTCCTTCTGCATCGGATTCAAGATGAGGTTCACCGCTTTGCTATTGAGTTTCATCGTCAGGTTCGGTCTAAAAACTCCTTCTCATCTAAATTGGACGGCATAGAAGGCTTGGGACCAAAACGCAAGCAGGCTTTGATGAAGCATTTCAAGTCCATTGGCAATATCCAGTCAGCAAGTTTGCAGGAAATCGCAGAAGCAGGTGTGCCTTACAAGGTGGCGGAGAAGGTTAAGGAATGTTTGGCTCCAAAAGATGACAATTGAAAAAGGGGCAAAATTGTGGTAAAATAAACTATCAATGACTGAATAAGGAGCGTAGAAATGGCTTTCGGTGAAGAAAAACACAAAAAGACAGCTTTTGAGAAAATAACCTTAATTATCGTTCTATTAATGGTTATTGCTACACTTGCTGGTCTGATTTTCCCAGCAGTCAATGCACTGATGAATTAAAAAGGCGCTGTATAGCGTCTTTTTGACAGAAAGAATAGGTTTTTTATGAGTATGTTTTTAGATACAGCCAAGATTACAGTCAAGGCTGGTAAGGGTGGCGATGGCATGGTAGCCTTTCGCCGTGAAAAATATGTCCCAAACGGTGGTCCATGGGGCGGCGACGGTGGTCGTGGTGGTAATGTCGTCTTTGTTGTTGACGAAGGCTTGCGTACCCTCATGGATTTCCGTTACAATCGTCGTTTTAAGGCTGATGATGGTGAAAAAGGGATGACCAAGGGCATGCATGGCCGTGGAGCAGATGATATGGTGGTTCGTGTTCCTCAAGGAACTACTGTCCGTGATGCAGAAACAGGAAAAGTTATTACGGATTTGGTGGAGCATGGCCAAGAATTCATCATTGCTCATGGAGGCCGTGGTGGTCGTGGAAATATCCGTTTTGCGACACCTAAAAATCCAGCACCTGAGATTTCTGAAAATGGAGAACCAGGTGAAGAACGCCAATTGGAATTGGAATTAAAAGTGCTAGCTGATGTAGGTTTGGTCGGTTTTCCTTCCGTTGGGAAATCAACCCTACTTAGCGTGATTACCGCTGCCAAGCCAAAAATCGGTGCCTATCACTTTACTACCATTGTTCCCAATTTGGGCATGGTTCGCACTAAATCTGGCGAATCATTTGCAGTTGCAGACTTGCCAGGTTTGATTGAAGGGGCTAGTCAAGGTGTTGGTCTAGGTACCCAATTCCTTCGCCATATCGAGCGGACACGTGTTATCTTGCATGTCTTGGATATGTCAGCAAGTGAAGGTCGTGATCCATATGAAGATTATGTAGCCATCAACAATGAATTGGAAACCTACAATCTTCGTCTCATGGAACGCCCACAGATTATTGTTGCCAATAAGATGGACATGCCGGAAGCAGCTGATAATCTGAAAGAATTTAAGAAAAAATTGGCAGCAAACTATGATGAATTTGACGAACTACCACAGATTTTCCCAATTTCAGGAATTGCCCACCAAGGCTTGGAAAATCTCTTGGAGGCAACAGCAGAATTGCTAGAGAAAACACCAGAATTCTTGCTTTATGATGAATCAGATTTCCAAGAAGAAGAGGCTTACTACGGCTTTAATCCAGATGAGCCAGAATTTGATATCAGTCGTGCAGATGATGCTAGCTGGATTCTGTCTGGTGACAAGCTCGAAAAACTCTTCACCATGACCAACTTTGATCGTGATGAATCCGTTATGAAATTCGCTCGCCAATTGCGGGGAATGGGAGTTGACGAAGCCCTCCGTGCTAGAGGTGCCAAAGACGGCGATACCGTCCGTATCGGCAAGTTTGAATTTGAGTTTGTGGATTAGTGAAAAAGTCCAGTGGACTTTTTCAGCTGGTCGCCTTGAAATACGAAAGCGACCATGTCCGGGGGACAGTTTTAACCCGAGCCAAGCAATTCAAAAGCGAGGTAACCAACCTTACTAATTTCGTTCAGGCAGTAATATCGACTGCCTGAACTCCATGTCGTAAATTGTCTGATAAGTTAGTTTAGAGTGAACTAAGAAACTCAAGAGTATGGTAGTCTAGGGATAGACTGTATCAGCTGGTCGCCTTGGACTTGGATGAATACAAATAAAGAATGATAGAAATTTGGAGGTTTGTATGGGTGATAAACCGATATCCTTCAAGGATAAAGATGGAAATTTTGTTTCTGCTGCTGATGTGTGGACTGATGAAAAATTAGAAGAATTGTTCAACAAGCTCAATCCCAATCGAAAATTGCGTTTGGAAAGAGAAAGGTTGGCAAAAGAAGCAGAAAAAGATGAGTAGGAAATGAGTTCCTACTCATCTTTTTCATTAAATAGTCTCCACTTCCACCAGCCCGTCTTCTGTTAGTCGGTAGATGGTTTGGCAGACATCTTTTAGAAATCGGCGGTCGTGGGATACGCAGATGAGGCCGCCTGTATAGTCAGCAAATAGTTGGCGGATAAAGGGTTGGGATGTTGGTGAGAAGTTGCGACTGGGTTCGTCTAAGAGGAGGAAATTTGCTTCTTCCAAAACCATTTTTAAGATAAGAATCTTGGCTCGCTGTCCTCCAGAGAGTTCCTTCATCGGGTGATGAACTTCCTGTCTAGTGAATTGGAGGCTGGCTAGATGAGTCAAAATTTTCTGGCGGTAGGCTTGGTCAGCATCTCCAAGTAAGAAATCCAGCGGGCTCAACTTATCATCCAAGATATCTGCATAATGCTGTGGCATATAGCCCAGTGACAGATCCTTGCGGATGGAAAGTAAAGCGTAGACTTGCTTGAGTAAAGTTGATTTTCCGCAACCATTTGGTCCGATAATCCCAATCTTTTCTTGTCCTTTGACCCGAAGTTTAAGGTGGGAAGCAAGGACTTGGTTGCCCAGTTTTAATTGGAAATCTTCTACATTCAACAGAACCTTAGTGGCAGGCAGGCTAGGTGTATCAGTGAAGAAGAGGTTGATAGCGTCTTCGTGGTAGGGAACCTGTGTCAAGTTCTCTTGCATCTTTTCATAGCGTTTCTCTTGGGAGAGAACACTTTTCATCTTCTTGGCAATCAGACGACCCATGGTCGCGTCGTGGGTATTGAGTAGGGTATGACGAACCTGGGATTTTTGCCGTAGGTGTTTGGTCACGGCCTTGTCAAATTCCTTGCGGTCATTGCGAGCCTGCTGGACTTGTTTCTGATAGGCCTGTTCCCGATTGTCACGGTAGGTTTGGTAGTCGTTTGTTTTGACATTGGTTTGAGCCAATGTTTTCTTTTTGACAGACTCTAGGTGAATAATCTTGGTGGCAGTTGCAGCCAATAAGTCTTCATCATGCGAGATGAAGAGAATGGTTTTGGGACTGGTACGGATGAAGTTTTCTAGCCATATCAGCGTATCTAAGTCTAAGTCGTTGGAAGGCTCATCTAGGAAGAGAATTTGACGGTCTCGTGCTAGTAGCTTGATGAGTTGGATTTTAAATTTTTCTCCACCAGATAGGCTGGAAATGACCTGCGTACTGGTAAAGCGGTCGCTGTCAAACTGTAGCTGGTCTGCGTAGAGGTAGAGTAGGCTATAATCAATAGCCTCATCAAAATCGCCAAAGAAGTAGTCATTCAGGGTCAGCTCTGCTATTTCTCGAGGAAGACTTTGGGGAATATAGGTGTGAGAGGAGTAGTGGCGAGTGATGTGGCCGTCAAACTGGAGGTAGTCTTGGACGAGCTTAGGGTCCATGATGAGCTTGAGCAGGCTGGATTTGCCGTTGCCTTCTTCTCCGATAATGGCTACCTTGTCGCCGGGATTGATGGTAATGGAGAGGTTGTGGACCAATGTGCGTAAGTCGTGCTGGTGGTCAATGGTAAGGTGTGAAATCTGTAGCATAAGGCCTCCTAGTCAATGAAAAAACAGCTATCGATTGGGTAGCTGTCGCACGCAAAAAAGCCTTCTGTGCAGGGAGTACCTGCTTAGATAGGAAACGAGGGCGCAAGAAAACCAACCAATCAGTTTAGGTGATATTGAATGGGTGGCTTACTTGTCCATGTCTCCTTACCTCACTTTGTTTATTTTTTTCAGTATAGCATCCTGTTTGGAGTTTGTCAATCTTTCACTGACATGAAAAGGAGTGGTCAAGTTTTGTCATTTTTTTGATTCAAAATAGGAATGATTTGCAAAAATATGAACCTTCTCTTGCGCAAGTTGCTAGGCTTTGAGGTATAATAGGAAGAGCTATTTTTAAACAGTCTTAAAAAATAGTCTAAAATAGAAGGATTTGAAAAATAGTATGGATATTTTATTGAGTGTTTTCCCCATTGTTCTCTTGATTTTCTTGATGATAAAAATGCGGGTTCCAGCCAACTATGCACTTCCTGGCATAGCTGCTTTAGTCTATCTTATTTTGTTGGTTTATTTTAGGACGGATTTTGCCCTACTGAATTCCGGTTTGGTAACAGGATTTTGGGCGACCCTAACACCGATTACGGTTATCATGGGTGCGGTTCTTTTCAACAATTTCCAACAGCAAACAGGTAACCAAGCGGTCATCAATCGCTGGATGTCAAGTTTGACACCCAATCCCGTTGCCCAAATGATGATTATTGGATTTGCCTTTGCTTTCATGATTGAAGGGGCTTCTGGTTTCGGTACGCCTGCTGCAATCGCGGCTCCGATCTTGATTGCGCTTGGTTTTGAACCGATTAGGGTGGTGATTGCAGTTTTAATTTTTAACTCAATTCCTGTATCTTTTGGAGCTGTCGGAACACCGACTTGGTTTGGTTTTGGTTCCTTGGGATTGACCGTGCAGCAAATTGGGGAATTGGGCTTAAAAGCAGCGATTGTTCACTTGACAGCAGGTTTTGTCATTCCCTTGATCGCCCTTCGTTATGTCTTTTCTTGGGCAGAAATCAAGGCTAATCTTCTCTATGTTTACCTGACAGTTTTCGCCTGCGCCTTGCCAATGACCCTTTTAGCAACCATCAACTATGAGTTTCCATCTCTATTGGGAGGTGCAATTGGTTTTATTATCTCAATCTGGTTGGCTAAGAAAAATATTGGTTTAGAGAAGACTGAAAAGGAGAGTGCCCAAGCGGCTCCTGTTGCCATAAAAGAACTCTTTATGGCTCTCTTACCATTGATTAGTCTGGTGCTAATCTTAGTAGTGACACGAGTTCCTCAATTAGGGATTAAAGCCCTGATGCGAACCGATGCAGTTTGGTTCAAAGCTAATCTAGGATTTGCTGATTTGGCAGTTACCAAGGCCTTGAAATTTACCTTGGCAAATGTATTTGGAACAAGCTCTAGTGAATCTTACGAGTTGCTCTATGCCCCAGCCTTTATTCCTTTCTTTGTGATTGTATTTGCCTTATCTGGATTTTATCCAAGTATGAAGGGGAAAGTTTGGAAAATGGTTGTCGGGACTGCTCAGCAAATGGTCGTACCATTCTTCTCGCTAGTAGGTGGTGTAACTATGGTGAAATTTATGCTTCTAAATGGTGATCAGTCTATGGTGTCTATTATTGGGATGTCCTTGGCAGCAGCAACTGGTCCATTCTGGGGAATCTTTGCTTCCTATCTAGGCGCAATTGGAGCATTCTTTTCAGGATCTGCAACCATTTCAAACTTGATTTTTGGTGGGGTGCAACAGTCCATCGCTACACAAACAGGTCTGAACATGACCAGTATCTTGGCCATGCAGTCAGTTGGTGGAGCCATGGGGAATATGACCTGTGTCAATAACATCATCGCAGCTTCATCTGTTTCAGGTGTTCAACGACAGGAAGGGTATATTATGCAAAAAACTGCCGTACCTATGTTTATCTACGGTATCATTACAGCTTTAGTTGGATTATTTTTATAAAACAAGAAGCCTCGAAATGAGGCTTTTTTGATGTTTGTATTACTAGATGAATAGGAATGGTTATTCTCATCTATTCAGATTTGTGATAAAATTGACCTACCGAGATGAACTAGTAAGGAGATATTCATGGCGATCGAAGGAGTAGAGCAGGCCGCAGTATTAGAAATTGACAATCAGATTCGGCTTCGTAAATATGATGGAATTCATGATTTTGCTTTGATATGGCATCAAGATTTGGAATTGGTCTGGCTGATTGATGGTGATCAAGAACGTTATAGTCAGGACTTGCTCAATCGTATGTATGAATACTTGTCAACGAATGGAGAATGTTATTTCATTGAGATAATTGAAAATGGTCAGTTTCTACCAATAGGTGATGTGACTCTTTTTAAAGATGATTTTGCCATTGCCATTGGAGACAAGAGGTATTGGAAAAAGGGAATAGGAACCAAGGTATTGCAGCGAATGATTGATCGAGCAAGGGAGCTGGGCTTTGTGGAAATACTTGTCGAAGAAATTTATGATTGGAATCTTGGTTCACGAAAGCTGTTTGAGAAATGTGGCTTTGAAGCTGTTGAAAAGACAAAGAAAGGTTGGTCCTATAAAAAAATTTTATAAATCATTGTGAGATGCAAAAAAAGCCTTGACTGTTATGAACTGCACCCCAAAAGTTAGACACAAAATCTAACGATTGGGGTGTTTTTCTTATGAAATTAAGTTATGAAGAAAAACTAGAAATATATGAGCTGAGAAAGAGTGGCGTGTCGTGGGTCAACCTTA
>NZ_JAGFUX010000008.1 GCF_017601095.1 Streptococcus suis
ACTTGTGTCTATGATGCGTTGAAAGAAAGTCTCAAAAAAGTAGATAGAAAAGCAATCGCTAAACACATGGCAGAGCTGGAAGCCTTGATTGATGTCGCAGAGAATAAAGAGGAATTTCAAAACTTTTTTGAGAAAAAGTATAGTCTCAAATTCCCTGATTTGAAGGATTGTATATATCAGAAGAAAAAAGAATTATCTGATTTTGATAAGAAACTCTGGATAGCCATGCACTATAATCCTAGAGAAGATAAGGGGGAAGAATAATGACAACATGGTATGATTACATGGTAAGAGCCAGCAAACATGCTGGAAGTGATGGCGATTTATGGTTTCGTTACCTTTATAAGGTTATTCAAGACGAAGAGACCAAGCTGACAGCTGAAGATGTTGAACAGTTATTAAAAAATCCTACCCTGTCACCTTTTCAAAAGACAACCCTTCAAGATGCCTTAACAGACGGTACGCATACAAGGGAACACGTCTTACAAGCCAATCGTAAGAGCCAACCAAAAGATATTCTGAAGCTGTTTAGAGAGGGGAATTATGGATAAGAAAGTTTTATTTGAAGCTCTCAACACAGAATTATCCAAGGAAAATATAGACCTTGAAATCATTTGTGTTGGTGGTTTTGTCCTTGAGTATTATAATCTTCGAGGAACACAGGATGTCGATGCTTTTTATCAAGAAGATGCTAAAATCAGAAGTATTATTGCAAAAGTTGGTGATGATTTTGGTGTGAATGAACCTGATGAATTATGGCTGAACAACAATGTTGCAAATTTGAATAAAATACCGCCACGGTCTATTTGTGAGAAGGCATTTAACTATTCAAATCTAACGATTCTTGTATCACCACTATCTTACATTCTCGGAATGAAGCTAGAAAGTGGACGAGATAGGGATAGACAAGATGCTGGGGAAATTATTAAACTAGTGAAAATTCGTTCTATAAAAGATGTTATCAATAAACTCAAAGAATACGGATTTCAACCTGATATTTCAATGGTTTTAGAAGTGTTTGAAATAGCCTATGGTATGGAATGGTTGGCAGAGTATATGACCGAACATCCAGAAGAATTTAGACATTATTAAAAGACGATTTCTGCTTGGAAGTCGCCTTTTTTAATATTATCGGAAATACTATATCTTGTGATTGGTGTAAACTGGTATATAGTTCCCTTTTTTTTTATCATTTTTCATTTCTCCGTGTTGAAAATGTATTACCTTACCGTCCAAGACATAGAGGCCACTCAGCCGATTGTCTGCAATTGCTTGGTGAAAGGTCGGTAAATCCATGGCCAAACCAGCTGTTGCCCAGACATCGGCTCTGGTCAAGCCTATATCGATAATGGTCAGCTGTTCAATAGGACTCTTGCCTACAATGTGACTGCCCCGCTTGCTATAACCAGAAGTCGCAATGGCCCCAGTTTTTATGCTTAGCTTGGCGATCAAGGCTTGCAAATCGTGTGGATTCTCAATTCCGACCTTCCAAGTAAACTGACTAGTTGGCTTGGTCGCAAACTGCATATCTCCTCCACCATTCAGGCTGACTGCTTCGATAGCTGGGTTAGCAAGATAGGGTTTTAGGAGCTGATGGAAAATCCTCTCAACCACCCAACCCTTGACCAAACCGGTCGGATCATAAACTCCTTTATAGTAGGGATCAAAAGCTCCCTTTGTTTCCTTGACGGCAACAGAGACCAAGGCATAGACCTCTTGAAACTCAGGATCCAACAGAATGGACTGGTCACCTGCCTGGTATCGGGAAACCAGAGAAGTCTCACGAAAGGCAGAAAATTTTTCTTCCAAGCGCTCCAATTCCAAGGCGATTTTAGGACTGATTTCTTCCATATATGCTGTCAATTCCATCCTGTCTTCTCCAACCATGCTGATGGTAAACGGAAGGGTCATGGCTTCCAGCGTTTTTCTAACAATCTCCATTAGGCTGTGGCTTGATCCAAGGCATCTTGAAGGGAGCCTGTAAAGCCTTTGAAAGCTTCAGTTGCACCTGAAATAGCATTGACATCTGCTGATTGAGATTCCAAGGCCTCTGCTTCATAGGTTGGGAGGGCACCTGCATTGATAGACTCTGAAGTTGGGTTATCACTTGGGTATGCCAAGATCGTGATATCCATCATCACACCACCAGATACAGTAATTTGAACTTGGTAATCACCACGATCAGTTGAAGTTACTGCACCCGTGTAAGTGCCGTCTGTCATACTGCCATTGCTTTCAGCCGAAGCACTGCTACTGGTTGCGGATGTGCTTGATGCAGTTGGTGTTGAAGAGCTTGCTTGCTGACTGACATTTGTGTCTGTTGCCTCTTGACTATTTGACTGGAAAAATAGTAAAAATCCACTATATGCTGCTGTAACAAGTGCCACAAAAGAGAGGACAAGGGCTGTGATTTTTTTCTTCATGTTCTACCTCATTTCTTTATTGAAAATCACTGTTTTTTCACTATATTTTCAAACAATAATTTACAATTATAGCATGCTCGAAGTTTGTAAGGCAAGTCAGAAACCTCCAATTGTAGCTATTTTAAAAATGTTTTAAGAAAGGTTTAAGAAAAGGACCAGCTACCTGGTCCTAACTATCTCATTTGCTTGAATCATTTGCTTTCAGCATATCAAGGTACTCAATCTTAATACACTTATTCATGACAATGTCATTGCGACCGGCCTGGCGCAAGAGCTCTTCTGCTTCTTGGCTTTCCAAACCAAGTTGTGCCCAAAAAATCTTAGCTTCTGTTTGAACAAACTCACGCGCCACATCTGCCAGAAACTCAGAGCGGCGGAAGACATCGACAATATCGATAGGCTGGTCAATGTCCAAAAGGCTAGCATAGACCTTTTCTCCGAGTATGGTTTCACCTTCTGCTCTTGGATTGACTGGGATAATCTGATATCCCGCTTCTTGCATAAGCTTAGACACGCGATAGGCAGCTGTTTCTTCACGGCTGGAAAGTCCTACTACGGCAATCGTTTTTGCTACTTTCAGATAATCGAAAATAACTTCTTGACTGGGATTTTGAAATGAATAGGTCATAGGTTCCTCCCTTAGGATACATCAAATCGAAATACAAATAGAAATAAGACAAGAGCTAGGATGGCAACCAATCGAATGGTCTTTTCTTCTCTCTCTGTCAATCGTGTCCGATTGGGCATTTTTGGAAAAGCCAATATCAACATGGCATAAGAGGCACAGCCGAGGTTTGCCAAATAATTGATCTTGGTTAACCAAGCTAGAATCATTCCTAGCAAACAAGATGCAAAGCCCAACCACCACTGTTCTCCAAAGGTTCTTGACTTCAACCAGTTCATCATCAGTTTACTCCTATTGGTTTTCAGGTCTTATTTTTTTGAAACTTGATACAGAACGTCCTTGAGTTGTCCGATCGTCTTCTTCAAGACAGCTCGATCGCTATCATAGACGGCTTCCAATGGATAGACAACAGTCCCCACCACAACGGAATCATCGTATCCACCAGTATTTTCCAAACGGTAGAAGGTGATTCGGCCCATTTTCTTATCGGCTAAAATCTGCCGCCCTACCTTCCATTCCTGTCCTTGAATGGTTACAGTGCCAGTCTCTGTGAAGGTATGGTTAGTTTCCGTCATACGAGCAGCCCACTGGTCGTCTGTCATAATGGTTCCACCATCTAAAGGAGAAGTCTGAAAGGCATTCAGGGTATAAAGCTGGATGATAAATTGGTTTTGACCATCCTTGACATCATAGACTGCTGCCAAAGTTTCATCTTCCGTATTTTCCTGACTAATCGTCCAGGTAGAAGGTACATCATAGTAACGGTAATGGTAGATAATTTCACCATTTGCATCCTTTTCTGCTACCCAGTTATTGGCTGAAAGAAGCTTGTGCCCTTTTTGGGTTTGGTCTGCAGGGGGATTGGTATTGACCACTTGGTATTCTGCATTGGCAAGAGCATCAAAAGTTTCATTAGTTGTATCTTTCTTTTCTTCCAAAATCGGCAAAGTAGTGGATAGGGCTTCGCTGCTTGAGCTAGTTGTCCCATCTGTTGCTTGGTCCGTTGATCCACATGCAGCCAAGAGGAGACTAGTCATTCCTAGGGCTAAAATCGTTTTTTTCATGGAACTCCTTTCTTTTTCTTCCATTGTTCAGTGACTATTTGGCTTCATACCAAGTCTCACCTGCATTTTCATCCGCAATCAGCGGGACAGACAGGGCGATGGCTGATTCCATGGTTTCTTTTACTAGTTTTTTTACAGTTTCCAATTCTGCTGTCGGTACTTCTAAAACAATCTCATCGTGCACCTGCAAAAGCATACGTGTCGACAAGCCTGCTTCTTCAATCGCCTTATCCAAGTTGATCATGGCTACCTTGAGAATATCTGCAGCCGAACCCTGAATAGGAGAGTTGATGGCAGTCCGTTCCGCAAAATTACGCACATTGAAGTTTCGTGAGTTAATCTCTGGTAATTCTCTGCGGCGCTTGTAGATGGTTTCTACAAAGCCCTTATCTCTGGCTTCACGGACAATGGTTTCCATGTAGTTCTTGATACCTGGGAATCGTTCAAAATAGGTATCAATATAGTCCTTGGCTTCCTTACGAGTAATGCCCAAGTTGTTGGACAAGCCAAAGTCGGAAATGCCGTAAACCACTCCAAAGTTGACTGCCTTGGCATTGCGGCGGTCATTAGCTGTCACATCTTCAGCCTTTTCAATGCCAAAGACCCGCATGGCAGTCGAGGTATGGATGTCTACGCCCTTCTGGAAGGCTTCAATCAGGTGCTGGTCTTGGGAGATATGGGCCAAGACGCGCAATTCAATCTGTGAGTAATCCGATGCCAAGAGTACACTGTTCTCAAGCGACGGCACAAAAGCCTTACGAATCAAGCGACCTTGTTCTAGACGGACAGGGATATTTTGCAGGTTTGGATCTGTTGAGGACAGACGACCGGTCTGGGTTAAATCCTGTACATAACGAGTATGGATCTTTCCGTCTTCTAAAATCGCATCCTGCAAGCCGATGACATAAGTTGACTGGAGCTTGGTAATCTGACGGTAGTCCAAAATCTTGGAAACAACTGGGGCAATTGGGGCCAAGCGTTCTAGGACGTCTACTGCAGTTGAGTAGCCTGTCTTGGTTTTCTTGGTGTATTCCAAAGGCAAGCCCATGTCTTCAAAGAGGATGGTGCCAAGTTGTTTTGGCGAGTTGATATTGAATTCCTGACCTGCCAGCTCGAAAATTTCCTTGGTCAGCTGTTCAATCAAAACTTCATTTTCAGCCTGCATGGTTTGTAAAGTTTCTTTTTGAACCTTAATCCCTGTGATTTCCATCTTGGCTAGGACATTGGCCAAAGGCAATTCCATATCAAAGAGCAATGAAACCTGCTGGTTTTCTTCCAATTTTTCGAGCATGACTGCTTCTGTTTCAATAAGAACTTGAAGTTTGTTGGCAAGATGCGGGAAGAAATCTGCCCGCTCTGGAAGAGCCAGTTTTGCCCCCTTGCCATAGATTACTTCATCTGGTACCACACGGGTCTGACCATAGAGGTTGGCAATGGTGGTAATGGCATTGTCCTCGACTGTTGACAGGAGGTATTTGGCCAGACGGCTGTCAAAGCTAGCTAATGACAAGTCAATGCCCTGACGGGCTAGGAGAACTTTTCCACGCTTGAAATCATAAGTTTTGATAGTATTGTTTTCCAAGAACTGGCGTAAGATTGGGCTGTCGAGGAGTTCTGGTCCCCCAACATAAATCTGCTCCTTGTCACCCCATACAAGCCCCACCAAGTCTTCTCGGTGGTAGTTTTCACCCAAGATTTCAAAATAGAAAAATTGATCTGCATGCAGCATGCCCTCTGTCAGTTCGGTAACTGTTTGGAACTCGACTGCAGGAAGTTCTTCCTCAGCGCTAGTTCCCAATTGAGCTCGCAACTGCTTGAAGCCCATGTCATCGTAGAATTGTCCTAGTTCTTCGACTTTTGGTCCCTCGTAGATAAGGTCATCCAGTCCTATTTCGATTGGAGCATTGGTGTCAATGGTGGCAAGGGTGCGTGACAAAAAGGCTTGTTCCTTGTCAGCAATCAGGTTTTCCTTCATCTTGGACGCCTTCATGCTATCGATGTTTTCGTAAATACCATCCAAAGAACCAAATTCTGTTAGAAGTTTGAGGCCTGTTTTTTCACCGATTTTGGTCACGCCAGGTATGTTATCGGACTTATCTCCCATCAATGCCTTGAGGTCAATAAACTGAGTGGGTGTGATACCCATTTTTTCCATGAGGTAGGCTGGGGTAAATTCTTCGAATTCAGCAACGCCTTTTTTGGAAATCTCAACTACGGTGTTTTCGTCTGTCAGCTGGATCAAGTCCTTATCACCGCTGACAATGGTTACATCGAAAGGAATGTCTGTCCGCTCTGCCATTTTGTCCAAGGTACCGATAATATCGTCTGCCTCGTACTGCGCCAGCTCATAGTGCTTAACCCCCATGGCATCTAACATCTGACGGATAAAAGGGAACTGCTCGCGGAATTCGTCTGGAGTCTTGGCCCGGCCCGCCTTGTAATCAGCGTACATCTCCGTACGGAAGGTGGTCTTTCCAGCATCAAAAGCCACGAGAATGTGGGTCGGCTCAATCCGCTTCATCATGTGGTCCAACATGAGATTGAAGCCGTAAATGGCATTGGTATGTAGACCATTGGCATTCTTGAAACGGTCGATTTGATTATAAAGTGCAAAGAAAGCACGGAAGGCTACAGAAGAGCCGTCGATAAGAAGTAATCTATTTTTTTTCATAGGTCTATTATAATTGATACATACTGTTTAATCAAGTTATGCCCCTATAAGTCAATAAAATCAACGTTTTAGAGAAATTCAACATTCCGAAATAACCTGTTCTAAAACGGTCAAGGGGTAGTAAAAATCACAAAAAGGGTAGTATTTTTCGACAGGCAAGATGAATTTATAAAACAGCACCTTTATTAAAGGTCTTTTTTTATTCCCCAAAAACGGCATTTTTTGAAATTATCTAACTCCCTAATTGATTTTCTGTATTTTACTTTTTCCAACTGTATCTTGAGCTAAGAGACCCTAAATCAAAACAGGGTTTTTCGCATGTCTGCAAAACGGCAATTTTCGTCAAACAAAAAAGCCCAGCAAACGCTGGGCTGAAAATCTATTTAAATGTTCCCCAAGCAGGGCCAAAGCGAACACCGTTCCGAGTCACGCCAGTTGCAATGTAATTACGCTTGCCAGAGCTAGCACCAATGTAGCTAATCCAGACATAGCCATCAACATCTACGATAACACGGTCATACTTGATAGCCTGGCCTTGGTAATACACAGCTACAGGGTCTGACTTGGTATCTGGGCTACGACGGACATTGATTGACCGCACCGTCACAGTAAATGTACCAGACTCCGCATACTCTTTTCTAGCAACAGGCGCTACCGTGGTTGCTTTGCCAGTTTCAGGCTCAAAATTTGGCCGAAGTACGGCAACACATTGACCAAGACCTCGAGTGCGATAGCGAGCTGGCCCACCGAATGTGCCGTCCACATTTTGCTCAACGGACGTGGCTTGCCCGTTTGCGTATTCGACACAGATTCCGATATGCCCGTAGATGTCCGTAGACCCCCACTTCCATACTAGGGTATCTCCTGGCTGAACGCCCATCTGTGCTACTGTCCCACGTTTCCAATTCGCAGGCATGCCATTGCGAACAAAGTCAATCGCATTCCCCCAAGCTCGGTAATTCCAGTATTTACGTTGAAAATGTGTGATGAGGTCCACGCATTGGGCATTGTACATACCATCTGTATCATAAGATTTGCCAACCGATGCACGAACATCGGCCAGGTAGGCTGATTTTGTGACCATACTAGTCCTCCTTTTCAAAATAGAAAGGAGCTAACACCCAAACAAAGGGTG
The DNA here is from genome assembly GCF_017601095.1 of Streptococcus suis. GTDB lineage: Bacteria > Bacillota > Bacilli > Lactobacillales > Streptococcaceae > Streptococcus > Streptococcus suis_Z. Next base: position 7,919 of record NZ_JAGFUX010000008.1, read on the forward strand.
TTAAAGCTCCCAAGATAATGATGAGCAAAATTGCTTTGATTAATTTCATTTATTTTTACCGATAAGCTTTTCGAATGCTGCCGTCACATTTTCGAAAATCGATGTGTCACCTTTGGCCTTGCCATAGTTTTCGACCAAACTCTTGAAAGTCAAGATGAGATAGCCTACGTAGATTGTATAGAGAAATGCCACGCCCGTCTGTTCTGGTAAAAGTACCGACATCGGAATTAAGACTGTCAGTAGGATGATACCCATCATCTTACGGATTAGACCATTGATGCCAATTTTAGATTTGTACTCAATATCAGGATTGATCATAGCAGCAAAAGTACCTGACAGAAAGTCAACGATTTCCATAACGACGATTAATCCAAGCAAAAAGAGGACAAGACCGTCCTCTGTTGCGATGAGTGCGCGCAAAAAATCAAACATGCCGTTTGGATTCGGTGGGATTTTGGTTAAAAATACTGACATAGGCTATTCTCCTTTCGGAGTATAGTTCACCACATTCTCATTCGCAAGTTCCGGATGTCCCATCAGTTCCAACTGCGCCTTCACCTTCTTTTTAAAGATGCGCGGAACATCCTTAAATGCAAAATCAAAGTGCTCATCTACAATATTCATTGCCATTAACATTACCATCATTTTATTACTCCGTTTCTGTATTTGTGTTATCGGTAGAATTGTCGCTACCGTCGACTGTATCAACGTTTTCAATACTTTCATCTTCTGGAACCTCGCCTTCTTCAAAGCTAGCATAAACCTCTGTCAGAATTTCCATTACGGAACCATTCAGAATTCTAAATTTATCCTCGACCGCTTGGAATCGGCTGTTCCGCTCTTCCTCAGCCTTGCTTAAGCGCTCGATTAGACCTTCCTGAACAGACTGCATTGCCTCGAATTTTTCGGCGGATTGAGCCATAAACGATTTGGCTGATTTTACAACAGCTTCCATCTCATCAATTTTTTGGACTGATTCAGCCATGGCACGGTCAGCGTACTCAGACTTAAAGTGGGCCTCACGAGCCAATTCGACTAACTCGGCCTCAGTCTTGTCCATTTGATTACCGACTACTTTCTCGGTATAGGTTGCGTAGCTTCCTGTTGTGGACGCAATAGCAATTTCTGTGTGTGTGATTTCTCCGTCAGAAGAAAACGGATACTTTCCTACCACTTTCCAAGCTCTCATTCAGATACCTCCTCTGGTTTCGTAGCTTCGTCCAATTGCTTAGTCACGTCCGCAATTTCTGCTTGCAGATTAGCAATCGTCTGCTGCGCTTCGGTCAATTGGACAGCGAGCAAGTTTTTCGTCGTCATTTCCTCGGACAGTTTTGTCACGAGGTCGTTATTGGTCAAGCGTAGCGCTTGGTTGATTTGTTCTTGGTTCATTTTAAATATTTCCTCCCATGTCTCTCAAAAGTTGGACCAGGTTTACTCTAATGCCTTTTTGGTGTAGGTAGATATTTTCAAAGTCGCCTGTCTTAAAATATCTACTTGCATCACCGAGAAACGCCCTATTTCCAACCCTTGGCACAAAGCCGAAGCCAGCTGTGTTAAATATAAAGCCGTTGCTTTCGTTTGACCCAGCTCTCATAATAAATTCATCTCCGACAGCTTCGATGATGTCGATTTCTTTGGATGCATTCATTCCGTTCCAAATTTTAAAACCGGCAAATCCTCCGTCCCAATGACTCTCACCACTCGATGCCCAACGGTTTGAACCAATCACAACATTGCCAACAGGTACGTTACTGTATGTACCAGTTGCAAATTTGATAAATTGGGTCGGATAGCTGGTTAAAACACGCTTGAGTGCTGCTTGGTCGGTATAGTACAGGATTTGGCCTGCATTAAGATTGACTTCCATAGCCCCGTTCGTAGCTCTCATCAATCCACCTACAATCTGACTGGCCGACAAGGTCACAGCCTGCACTTGTGTGATAAAAGCATTTTTAGCAAATAACTGTTGCAAATATGCCTCGTTGGCGGTCATCTTGTTGACGAACGCTTGGTCAAAGACCATCTTACTACCGTCGATGCTATTAACTGCTATCCGTGCAGCATCCAGCGTACCAGTCGTAATTTTTCCAGCATCTAAGCCAGCAATCTTGGCTGATGTAATCACACCATCTTGTATGTAAGTCGTACCAGTAATCTGCACTAACTTGCCGTCAATCTTGACCGACCCATCCTTGTTTAGATTGAGCTGATTGAGTACAGTGCCTGAGTTGGTCAGATTTTGAATTGCATAAGACCCTGCCAATTGACTAACCTGCGTCTTCAGCCCATTGGAGCCAGACACCTCCTGGACCAACCCATTTGCAGTCTGTGTGACACGGCTGACATTGTCCAAGATACTGCCAGCTGTACCAACAGCCCCAATGGCCCGTGTGTGACTATCGACTTTGTCGTTAACAGCGTGTAGGGCCGTGACTGTGGCAAGCCCTTCGACTGATGGTATTAATGCTCTAGTTTCTGTAATGGACCGACTAAAGCTATCTGCAGTCTCTCTCACTTTATTTTCGAGTACAGTTGTAGTTGCATACCCACGACCTGTGATATTGCTATCAACATCAGCCTTGGTCTGATATCCTTTGCCTGTGATTGCCGACTCAACCTGTGTACTGGTCAATCGCTTACTAATCTCTTGTGCATTTTGAGTAATAGCGGTCTCTGCGCTAGCCATTCTGCCTGTTAGAGTGTTGTAATCGGTCTGAGATACTTTGCTGGATACATCATTGATTAACTGTCGGATATTAGTCTCAGCAGTCGTGACCTTGTTATCAGTCGTAGCCAGACTGGTCGATAACTGTTCAATGCCGGACGCGGTCTGAGTGATAAGTGTTTTGGTGGATACTAGTTCTAAATTTATATCTTCTGGAGCTGCCGACCAATCACTTGGAATAGACGACAGTTCGAATTTTGGACGACCAGCTAAGGCAGTACCTCCGACCTGAATATACATATTGACCTTGTTTGCACTAACAACGCTAACTCCTTGCGGAATTTGTTTAGTAACAGAGATCCTCTCTCGTGGTTGGGTGCCTGATACGATCTTTTGACATTGCAGATACAAGACTTTACCGTCTGATAGATTAAGCCTTATCTCACACCCAATACGTGACAGTCCTCTTGAATCAGGAACTAGGTTTTCTCCCTTAATATCTAGACTAATAGTGACATATTTTCCGCCTCGTGCGTAATCAATAAAATCTGATGAAGTATCAAAATACCTACTTCCGGATGTCGCATAGACATCGCTCTTCAAGATATAATTCCTTCCACCCAAGTCGCTCGGAATCTTACCCTCAACTCGAGTTAATTCCGTCCGTATCTGACCAGCAACTGTGTCGACCTTGGCACTTGCAGTGTTGACTTTCCCATCAAGTGTCTGTGTACTTGAGGTTAACTCTTCCAGCTTCCTATCGACTGTATTTTGATAAGTCGCTAGATTTTGCTTTGCAGTGTCAGCGGTCGTCTTAATCTCATTGAGTTTTTGAGTCGTTCCACGGACATCCTCTTCGTAAACCGATTTAGCCAAATAGTTAGCAGCAATTGCAGTACGCTCGGCAGTTAACTGTTTGGCAGTTTCGGTCCGACTAGCTGATAAATACTGACTAGCTCGTGTACTTTCGCCATCTTTGTAGGTTTCTAGACTCTCTATACGAGTCTTAAAGCCATCTGCGGTTTGCTGAGCATAGGTCTTGGCTTCAACAGCCTTGCTGTCAACCGTTTCAATCCGTCTAGATAGTTCTGCACTACTCTCTTGTGCGTTCTGCACGTAAATGGCTAGTTCGTTCTTTAAATCTAAATCAGCTGGACTCCACTCTTTATTATGATGGCCATGATAAAGAGCTGGGGCCGAAATATCAACAGCGACATCCGTGTCATAGGATTCGGTAATTCTCCCGATGATGACCCAAGGTTTGGCCGAGTAATTAACAAGGTAGGTCCATTTAACCCATACCCTCTGCCAGGATGTCGTGACATTTAACACTGCCATCCCATCGACAGAACCTTTTGCAGTATAGCCATCGGATGTCACTACATCCTTGCTCGCGTTCGGATTGTACATAAAGCATCTGATTCTAGCATCTCGATTGGCCTTAACGTAAAATGATAAAATCATCTCTTTAGGATTGACTAATGTCTCGTTCGTCTGCATGACCAAACCTTCTGCTAATGCACTAGCGTTTGCGGATTTGGTGATTCGCTTGATGGCGCGACCAAGGTAATTGTCAGCTGGGTAAGCTAGTGGGGAATAGGTCGATAATGTCTCAGTGTTGGATAACAGATTCTTCTCGCTGACCCAAATCGTCTCAAATCGATTATTCATCCCATCAATCCCACTCTGCAAGTCAGCTGTCTTTCGATTAACACTCTCAATCTGACCTGTTTGTGCATTGACAGTCTGCGTCAGAGCTTCGTACTGCGTCCTCGTTTGACCCAGAGTGTCTTCGACAGTCTTGGTTCGACTGGTAACACTAGCGATGTCTCCAGTCGCCTTAGAAACGGTTTTAGACAGCTCTGCGACTGTTGACCTCGTACCATCGGCCAGGGTTTCAACAGTTGATACACGGCTAGCCAATGCCGTCTGTGCTCGTGCTTGCTCCAAAATCTTACTAGCTTGCAAGTCAAGATCGTTTCGCAAAGCTGAAGCACTCGCTTGGCTATCTCTAGCCTTTTGATCAGCACTAGCGATTGCCGTCTGTAGCTCAGACTTGGCAGTATTTAACACTTGACTAACGGTCGCAACCTGTGCCCTCGCATCTGCGATAGCTTCTGTCTTAACTTGGTTAGCCCTAGCGATGGCGCTTGCTGCATCCGACTTGGCCTGGTTGGCAAGCGATTCTACAGACTGGGTCTTGGACAATATATCCGCGACCTGCCTATTATGTTCCTCGGATTGGGCTTGCATGGATTGATTGACTTGGGCGATTTCGGTATCGATAGCTTGCTTGATATTATCCGCATACCGCTCCGCCTCTGCCTTAGACTGCTCGATACCATCATTGATTTCCTCAGCACGCTTTTCGAATTCAGCGTCAAAATGGCGGTTAGCATTATCAATCTCCTTCTGCAGTTTCTGTTCAAAGGATGCTGACAATCTTCCAGTTGCTTTATCAACACTACCTGCGACCATGCTTGCGACCGTCGAGCCAAATGTCTGCGACACCTTACCAAATCCGATTGACTTCAATCGCTTAGACATCGGTCCGAAATGGTAGCTAGTAATTTTCAAACGCAAATCAACATCGAATTGCTCGTGGAATACACTTACCGTGTCAAACATCTTGACAGATACATCGGACCTACCCTTGACATCTAGATTGATAGAGTTTTCTACCAAATCACAAAGAGTCGAGCTAAAATACCTCTGCCCATAAGCTAAAAGGCTAGCTTCGTCTGTCACATCCTGGTCGTTAACCTCGATATCTGTTTCATAGATTTGACGATATTGCCCAATCAACGGACTATCCACCGTAACAGCAAGTACACGGTCTGCCTCACCCTCAGACTGTCCTTGGATTGTCTTTTTGAGATGCAGTCGTGTTTTTAAGTTGTTAATGTTCTCAGATTCTTCGTAGCTACTGAGATTCTTTTTGTACATGAACAGTGACTCGTTCTCGATACCGCCATTTTTTAACAACTTGACCTGGTACTTATCTCGTACCAAGTCACCACCCCACTGACCGACAATAGAGTGTTTATCCTTGGCCAAAGCATCCATAACCGAAACATTGGACTCGTTAAAAGTATGACGATCCATGATGTCGCTGAAAAAGGTAAATGGACAGTTCCGCTTGATACTACCAGCTAAGGCAGTCATGACAGTCTGCCCTGGGACCCTATCAACAGAGATAGTGTTGACAGAATAGTAATTCAAGAGCGTTGCGACCTGCTTAGCATAGACCTGCACATAGCCATTGGCTTTCTTCGCCTCGAAAATGAAAAATTCCTGCTCACCATGTAAGTCATCCGACAATAAAAAGACTTCTCTTTTGAGCAGATTCCACTTCCCATCAGTCAATGGAAATTTAAAGGACAGTTGGTAGGTACTATTGGCTTCCTGCACGATGTCATCATCATAAGCAAGATTGAGCGGGATGTTCCCGTCTTTAAGATAGATCAAACCGTATACCTCCAATTCCCCTTAATTGTGATTTTCGTGACCGTTCCACTTGTTGAAATACCGCTTCTTCCAATAGGTATCTCAAAAAACGGACCACGTTTTCGAATGGTGTTCTTCACAGCACCATTCTTGTCATAGATATTTTGTCGCTTGTGACGGCAGTCGATGGTCGCTCGAGTATCCAATTCCAATTCCATCAATTGTTGACCAATGGTCAAGGTCACCCGTCCAGAACCCTCTATGATGATGATAGGTTCAGAATAGACCGTACCAGGATTTTGAATAGAACCAGATGAAGTCAAAACGACATCGGCTGGGTTTTTGATATAGCGAAACGGATGCATGGACACAGTAATTTCCACCTTCCAACGATGTGGACCAAGTGGTACGTAGCTACTGGATACTAAATCACAGTAGAAAAGGCTATCCCTCAGATAGCCAAATTCCACTATGTTATTATCAGGTCGAAATGTCTCAATCAGTCGCATAGCATCTGCCAAATGTCTCAATGTGATGGTAAATGTCCTGTTGTAGCCATCATACGCACCCTCGCTGACATGTAGTTGCCCATTGGCACCGAAGACCTCGACTTGTTCAGACCGCTCAATCGATGCCTGAGCCTTACCAAAGTCTAACACATGGCAATCTGCGAAATTGGAGGTGTTTAGATCATTGATTATCATATAATCCATTAAATCCCCTCCCTTGCCATAATGGCGCCTTGATGCATATAGCTATTTTGAGCCATTTTTTCACCGTCCAAATAGACTGCCAACTCCTTATCCACCAAAGCAGATAGGAATCGCTCGATGTTCGCCAGACGAGCAGCTAAACTATTTCCGCCATCATTTCCAGCTAAATCACCAGATGATGATAACAAATTTCGACGTACATCAACCGATGCACTTGAGGTCACATCATAGGCCAAAGATTGATTCTCAAAAGGCTTGGCAATCGCCCCAGCCATACCAGAAACGGTTCCCATCACATCCTTGAAACCAACTTTTAAATTAGTATTTAAACCTTGCATGATGGCAAGACCAGCAGGCTTCAAAAGAACTCGGTCATAAGAGATAGGACCCTTGTGTTTCGCAATCCAGCCAGCGATACCGCCTACGAAACTCTTAACGCCCTCCCAAGCAGATTTTAGTCCGCCTAAAAATCCATTCATGATGGCAGCGCCAGCACCGGAAATATCGATTTTAGCAATGCCTTTAATTGTCGATATGACTTTGTCAATCACACCTCGAACAGCACCACCAACACTCGATACAACACCTTCAAAACTTTTAAATGCCCCTTTGATTCCAGAGATAACATTGTCAATAATTCCTTTAGCAACCTTGACAACATCTTGAATAGCCATCCAGGCTAGCGAGAATGCATTTTTTAGCACACCAACAGCGTTTCCAGCTCCCGAAAATGCCAATTTAATCCAGTCAATGACCGTTCGGATAATATTCCCAGCTGTCTGAATAGCTGACTGGATATTGGTCCAGGCTGATTTGATAAAGGAACTCAAACCTTCCCCAGCCGAACCCAGATTACCAAACATCCCAATGGCTACACCAATCCACTCAGCTATGACACTTAGAACTGGTTGAATGAAATTAAATGCTTGCACCAAAAAATCAACTACAGGCGTTAGTAACTCGATGGCAACTTTTAGGGCATCAAACGCAAAGCTAACACCTTCCAAAATACCTTTTACCACCCCTCCTAAGAATGAACCGAATATATCGAAAGCTGGCATCAAAGCTTCACTCAAAATACTAATTAGTGGCTGTGCCGCATTCCACATGTTGACAAAAGAGTCCACTACTGTCTCTATGGCCGGCGAAACGATTTCCATAAATCTCTGGAAACCATTTTCAACCGCTGGCAATATTGCTTCGATTAAGGTTTGGATACCCGAAAAGTCCAACCGAGCAATACCATCCATGATAGTTGTTATCACCGGTTCAATTGCCGCACCAATCGTAGAAAAGAAACCAGGTAATTGCCCAAAAGCCGTCTGTATCCCTGCTATGACAGGCTGAAATGCTGTCAGAATCTCTTGAAATTTTGAAGTAATTGGGCTTAAATCAACACTCATTCCAAGACTAGAAAACATGCCCTGAAACTGTTGAGCAACCAAGGGACTTGCTTCAGCGATAAACGTTCCAATCGCAGATGGCAACCCTTTGAAGATATTCCCGACCATCGGAATAAAGTTTCCGAATAAAAAATTAGATGTCGTCGTTGCCAAGGCTTGTAGTTGCGGAGCTATATTTTCGCCCAAAGACAAACCTGCAAGTGAATTAGCCCAACTTGCCTTCATTGCAGCAAGCGAACCCGTGTAGGTATTCTCAGCCTCTGCAGCTGCTACACCTGTCAGGCCCATGTTTTCCTGGACAAGGTGGATAGCTTCGACAACATCCGCATAGTTACTGATATCGAACTTGCGTCCCATAGCAGACGGCAAGCCCTCAGCAGTCGTCAGCAATCGCTCCATTTCAGCTTTTGTACCACCAAAACCAAGCTTCAAGTTATCTAGCATGGCATAGTTTCCGCGAGCTAAACTTTGATAAGTCTGTTGGATGACACCGATATCGGTACCCATTTTAGCCGCATTGTCCGTCATGTCCATGATAGCCATATTGGCCATGTTGATGGCCTTGGTCGAATCACCACCAAGAGCTTGTTTCAGGCTAGCCCCCATGGACACCGCTTGCTCAGCGTAGGTATTTGCCGATATGCCAGCCTTATAGGCTTCCTTAGCAAAATTCTTGGCAGACTCTTGAGCGCCATCATAAATAGTGTCCAGACCACCAAAAGATTGTTGCAAATCAGCGCCAGCAGGTATAGCATTTTTAAGAATAGCTCCTAATCCTAGCGCTCCCGCACCAAGCACTGCTAGTATTCCTGTCTTTAATGCTCCGCCCAGAAAGATTCCTGCGGACTTACCAGCACTACCAACTTCGCCATCTAATATTTTTGAAATTGACCCACTAATGCCTTTAGCAGACGGGACTATTTGCACATAAGCAGAACCTAAATCAGTTGCCATGCTCCTCACCTCCAATCTCTATTTCTAGGGCACGCATAGCACGATCAAACTCCTCACCAGAAGAAAAGACACGTTCCTCACGTTCCACTTTCGACCCTTCCAAGGCTTGAGTGACAGAGTTTGGACGATTCCGTCCAGCTTGTCCGTCCTTGGTTTTAGACCAAAAGAGCAAACGCACCGTATCATAGATACCTGCAAGTAACAGAGTATCTAGGTCTTCCTTCTGACCAGACAAGACCTTCTTAATCCGTGATTTTTCACTTAGACCGCAAGCAAAAACAGCTACCCTTGATAGAGGTAGCTGTCGATAATCATATATGCCATAAGTTTCGGCCAAATCGCAGACAAGAGCATCCTCATCTACCGCAATCATTCTGGCGAGGATTGCGAGTTTTTTAGGTCTTTGACTTGTTCAAAGACATCCTTGATTTCAGCACCAAGAGCAGATATAGGCACCAGCCCTTTTTCTGTACGGACATGGTCTTTGAGTTTCTTCGCTTCGTCACCGAGTAATAAATTGACAATCCGAATCAAGGCCCCGCTAACACCATTTTCTTCGTCTGTGATGGCCTCGAATAGCTCGTAATTCTCCAAACGGTCTTGGTCAATGCTAAGCACAAGACCTGTACTAGTTTTTACTTCGAACATTTAAACCTCCTTACGATGATGACGGCAAGCTAGTGCTTGCTGACTCGCTAGCTCCCTTGATGTACTCGTAGTGTGTATTGCCCTTGCTGTCTGGTAAGGCTTGGATAGTCGTCTCATAGCCAGCCAAATCACTGTCAGCGTAGGTAATCTCCCCGACTTCCAATACCTTTGCATGAGGAATAACAATACGCTTCTTCGCGCCATTTTTCAATAGCATATCCACTACCAATGGATGCGTAGGCAATTCCTTAGAGTTGACCTCCACAGTAATCCCTGATTCAAGGTCGCCTTTCACATTTTCAGGACCATAGACCTCTTTTAAGACATCCACATTTAACACCTCAATGAGTGTGTAGGTAAATTTGTCTGATTTTCCTGTTTGAGGAGTATCAACCACATCACCGCCCCAGGCTTTCAGTTCTTCCGATTCACGAGTATCTTCGTTAGTCAAGCCATCCTCTGAAATGTAGCCTAAGTTTTTAAAAGCCGTGTTTAGCTTAGTAGTCGCATTGGTCGGCAAGCTCGTTCCCGTTGGAGCTGAGGAAATCGCCCCAGCAATATCAGGCTTTGCCGATGACACAAGTTTTGCATCTGCCATTCAATTTTCTCCTTTTCAAAAATAAATAAAATCCACCACCGCTTGATAGCGATAGCGTTTGGTTTCCGTATCTGTAAAATTATAGTCCGAGTTCAACTCAACCCGGCTGATAGACGGCAATGCCACCATCTTCTCAACAGCTTGTTTGACCTCTTCATTCAAAATAGCAGCCTCTTCCAAAGACTGCCCATAAGATTGTATCGCCAACGTCGCTTGATTCAGATGGTTCTTCTTGCCACCACTCGTCTTTTCAAAGATCACAAAACGCTCAGGCATTTTCTCCTGATGTTCCGTATAGACAGGCACCGACAGGTGTTCAGTCAAAAAAGTTAATGCGATGACTTCAATCATGACTTCACCGCCTTAAGCAAGGTATTATTCTTCTTGTTGTCCCGTTTAGCTTGGAAGCTATCCGCATAGACCATAGCGTTGGCACGAGTCTTACCAACATAGATATCCGATTCATACCCATCGCCTGCACGGTTTCGGATAGCATTTGCCTTGTCAGTCAAAACTGCCTGCATCTCAGGCGACTTCATCAACTCACGAACACCTGCACGGTTCAACTTAAATTTCATTCTAGCCATACCGTTCCACCTGCACTTTCTTATTCCATTCAAGCGGGATCAGATGGTCAAGACCTTCCAGCGGTTCACCAACTGTTCGCCACCGCTGACCGAAAAAACGAACTTCTTTGTTCGTCCAGTCGTGTATATTTCCTTTAGGAATAGCTAGCGTGTAGACCACTTTCTTTCCTGTCAGATTGATTTGATTGGTAATATCCTCGGTTGTCGCAGGCGCAATCAAGACGTTCTCAACCAAAATCTCCACATCTGCAGTCTTTGGATGACCAAACGAATCCTTGCCAATGACTTGCTTGTCAATCAAGACCACAGGTACGCCTTTAATCTTAGTCATACAGCTCAATCACCCCAAATCGTTGTTTTTTGACCAAACCCAACCGTTTGAGTTCGCTATCCTTTATGAAGAGACCTCCGCCAGGTACCAAATAAGAACCGCTGAAAGAATAGCCCAAGGCAGACTCCGTAACACTGGTCATCGGCTCTTGGTCAGTCGAAGTCATCAAGGTCCTTGCGACCACATCGACCACCACCGATTTGACCACACTGGCATAGGCAGAATTTTCAGCGACCATCTGGTCAAGGTCCTTGCCAAACTTCTCAGCCTCCACCCGAAGACTATTGGATACGACCTCAAGAAGAGCTTTGGCTCTCTCTTTTTCATCAAATTTCAGTTGACGCCACAAAAGTTCCAAATCATCCAGGGTGGCCAAGTTTTTTAGTTCCGTTTCTCCCATGACTTCCTTTCTACTACGGCGATTCTAATGCATTTTCGTAAATAACCACCCACAAAAACACCATAGAAAGCCCTAGAATCACTCTCTCAGCACCACTAATCAGGCTTGTTTGCCTCATACAATTCCAGCAATTCAGCCTTCTTAGCTTTCGGGTTAAATTCAACTCCAAGTTCCGTCAACAATGATTTTAATTCATCGCTAGACGGAGTTTTTTCTTTTGAGTCTCTTTGAATTGGTTCCCAATCACCAGAAAGCAGACTATCGGTTACGATAATCTGCCCTGTTTTCTTATCCTTATATTCCATATATACCCTCCTAAGCTTGAACACGAGCAAAGGCATCCACATCAAGAATACCCCAACCGATATAAACTTCCGTACGCAAACAGATTTCATTGTAGGCCTTCAAGTCACGACCAGTTTGGTCAGGATCACCATATTCAATAATTTCAAGTGGAATATTTTCAGCATACCCCCATTTGAAACGGTTTTGGAAGTCACCAACAATAGCGTGATCAGTTTTGGCAGTACCACCTACAGTAGTCAAATTCTTGTTGACATCAGACCTCATGCCGTAGAAAGTATCTGGATTTTGACCAAAGCGGAACTCAGGATATTGAGCAACACCATTAACCTTAATTTTGGCAAGGGCTTGACCAGCAACTGGAGAAAGAGCCAACCCAGTCACTTCACCGCCTTTTGAAGTAACTTGTGCTACGGCTGCATCGATATCTTCATCAATCGTTCCAGCATTGAAGGTAACAACATTTCCAGTAATCAGCCCATCAAATGAATTTTCAGCCTTGAATGAAGCGTCAGTCATTGATTTTGGCTCAAGACCATGAATAGCAGCGATGTCAAAACTTTTGGCAATGATTTTTGCAAAACCGTCGTTAAATGCTTGCAAGTAAGCGATCTGTTTTTCTTCAGAAGCGTTTTTGAATTCTTCAGTGATACGAGCCTGGTAAACAAACTTCAAAGGTTTGATAACCTTACTTGATAGAGTAGCTTCTCCAGCCTTTTTCTGTTCGCCCTCACCAACAATCTGTGCATTTCCCTCAAGGTTAAAGACAAATTGTTCAATTCCAGCAAAAGGAATAGGTGTCTGGTTAGATAGCTTGGCCAAAACGGAAGCGCCTTGGACTTTTGAAATAAGATCAGTTACCAGTTCTGGTGAAAATAGTGTTCCTGTATTAAATGATGACATAATTATTCTCCTTTAAGATTTTGTAGCATTTGTTTGATCCCAGCATGCTTGCCGTCAACGATTGGTTCTTCGTTTTTCAACGGTGCTACTGGCTCTGTCGCCTTGATAAAGCCAGCTAGACTTTGGGCATCTGCCACTAGACTAGCCTCGTCATCACCCTGCAAGCGCCCAGCCATTTCAAGAGGCAGACCATGTTCCAGTGCGATACGATTTCGCAACTTCTCAGACTCAAAACCAGCAATCTGTGACTGCAACTCAGCAACTTTTTTATCAAAATCAGCCTTAGACTGCTTACCAACCTCGACCGATTCTTTCAGAGTCGCATTTTCCGACTCAAGATGTGCCACACGTTCCTTAAGACTATCATAGTCAGCAAACTTTTCACGCTCACGACTGATACGAGCCCTAATAGCAGAGTCAAACTCTTCCTGTGTAGTAATTGGTGTAAATGTAGACATAATGTCTCCTTTCTTCCGCATTTCCCGTGCGTTCGGTAATTTCGAGCAAATAAATAGCACCTCTCGGCGCTTACATACTCACTTTTTGCTTTTTCTTTGGCTTAGTCGTTAGACAAGCCCAATGTGCCAGCAAGGCACTATCCATTAAAGAAATATCCATATCATCAAAATGACTGCGATAACCAAAACCACCGTTTGAGCCGATGTTTCGCTTATCACAGTTGGTCACGACACGTTGCAAAGACGGTTGCCCATTGTGGCAGAGAGTTTTTTGGAAAACTCCCTGTTCCCAAAGAGCGTTAGCAGTGATAATCTCTTTCACAGTAGGCAAGACGATAGGCTTAATCTTAGCAACCTTTAATTCTTCTTCCAAAATCCGCTGACCACTTGCCCCGTCAATAACGACTTGCGACACGTCAGCCCTTTGCAAGAAGGATACTAGCCACTGATTACCATTTCTGACTGATTGACAATCAATCGTTTCAATGAAAATCCTATCATCAATGGTTCTTACGGCAATAGACAAGGCAACATTGGTCCCGTCTTGACCATACTTGATACCAGCAAAGAGCTTACCAGAGAATTTCGGCATATCCTCCACCTTCAAACTCTCCCAATCTGTTTCCGAAATGACAGACTTCTGGTTGTAGGTTGGCCAAAAACCCAAACGCTGGACGTTATGGTCCAATTTATCCTCGCCAAGCTCCGCCTCAATCTTGCGCTCATTCAAGTGATATCCCATCGATGGATTGGAGTTATACCAAGCCGCCACATCGTCGATTTCCTTTTCTTCATCAACAGACCATTCAGCCCAGCCAGAATACTTACTTTTGCCAAAGAGACAAGCCTCACGGTACTTAGTAAAGACTGTTCCGCTTGAAACTGGCGTCGGAGGTGTTCCGCACATGACCGTCATGGGATTATCACTATCCGTTACCGTATATTTGAGAGCCGATTCCTGCTCCGTGGTGTACTCCTGCGCCTCGTCGATGATGAGCAGGTCAAAACCTTCACCAAGTCCGCCACTTGAGGTCCTGGTACGGAATTGCACCACCCCACCCGACTTATAAAGCTCAATCCTTTCCTGACCTTTGGCACGAATAGAGTTAAAATCCTCACCGTCCACATAGCCCATTTTTTCCAGATAACGCTTGACCTTTTCAAAGGACGAATGGGAGGTACTGATACGGTGGGCGGTATGGAGCATGTTAATTCCATTCTCCAAGCCCCACAACTCCAGCATGTAGAGTATTTCACTCTTACCGTTACGTCGAGGGATAGAGTAACCGAACTTTTGATGAACCCAGAGACCATTTTTATCAGTAGCCATGACATGCTGCAACATATTGACCTGCCAAGCATAGCAAGACAAACCCGTCCGCTGATAAATATCAATGGCCTCATGAGCCTTAGAACGTTTCTTAACGTATTTAAGAATTACCGATTGCGTTGGATTCTGATTGCCAAGTTTTTTCCTTGCCATATCTACTCCTTTCAATCGTCACCTAGTTTAACGTCATACGGCAGGACAAAAAAAGCACCGACGAGGGTGCTTACGTAATATCTAAAAAGCGTCGAGGAACATCTAATCCCTCTTGTTCTGCTTTTGCTAAAAGTCTCTCGCTAATTTTTTGCCTGTTTCTTTTTCCTTGTTCAAGTTGCTCTGGAGTTAAGTGAGAATTATAGGACTGCGATTCCATTCGCTCTAAAAAATTACGTTGTGATTCAGTCATTGTCATTGCTTATTCCACTCCTTTAGCTACAAAAATCTTAAGTTCTGAGTCAGTAAACACTTCCTCGAGTTGAGTTCCTTGAGGCAATAAAAATTCTCTTTGTTTCGGATAATTACTGAGTTTTTCTACATAGCCACCAGTATGACCAGAAGGGACTATAATTGCTACATTGGGTTTCTTACCAAGGGCTCCAGTTTGAGTAACCGAAGTACTCAAAAATCTATTATAATCGGTTAGTTTCTCTGGCAGTACTTCGTTTCTATATACAATTATATCCTTCTCGATTTTATTTTTCAATAAACTAAGTTGAATATTTTCGATATTTTGTAATATCATTTCTTCCTCAGTATCATTTAGAGGATTATAGTAACCATCGATGTAACCATTTAATTTTTGAAACAATTTAAGACCATCACTATCTATTCCATTATCGGTATATTTAGAAATTGAACGTTTTTCGAACTCATTAAGTTTCTCAATCCATTTATCAGACTCACGTCTCATTACATCAACAATCCGATTATCAGCTGTTGGCTTCAATCCCAACTCCTTCGCTTTAGCGACTGCAATCCGTTTCAATCGAGCATTATTCAAGCTTCGTTCCTTTGTCTCGCTACGTTTTATTCGAATTCGGTCAGAACGATTGACCAGCTCTTTATTCTTCGTATGGACATTGGACTTGTACTTACTTTTAAGACCTTTTGAAAAATATTCAACCGTGCAACGACAATATCTATGACGATGCCAAACCATTTCAGGTTCTTCGCCATAGGTGTGCGTCCCTACCAAGTTAGAACACCACTTACAGCACCTCCCAGCTTGCTTCCTAATGATTTTAGGACTTAAGCCGACACTTGCTTGCGAATCAACATTTAGTTTAACAAAATCATCAACAATAGCCTGAGTAAAGTTTATTATTGGTTCTGATAGTAGCCAATCCACTTCCTCAAAAGACTCTTCGTAAGATAGTCGGTTGATAATTCCTGACAACCTATCCTGATTAAGACCAGGCACTTGAACCTTAAGCCCAATTTCTGCCTCAAGATTCAACTGCTTTTGCACCTGGCTAGTGTAGTCGCTGACAAGCTCATGATTTCGCCACAGCACGTCCGTCAGCAAACGCTGACCGATGTTGTAATACATTTTTCCGTCCGGCAACTTATCGCCCGTCACAGACGAGCTAAGAGCCTCAGCCAGTATCTCACCGACCTCAATGGCAAAGGCATTAGCAGACCCATAGTTAGCTTTATTCTTTTTTAACTGGTCAATGGCAGAGCTGATAACCACGCTCTTACCATATTCAGCTTCAAACTTATCCTTGACCTCATTTAGGAGATCAGGCAGGATGTCATGTACCATCGCCCTTCTCCTTCTCAAGCGCTAGAGGAGCTGGAGCAACAGCCCCTGCCTTACCACGTATACCCGTCAAATCACGGATAGTCTCACCGTCCATAAAGCCAGGAATTGCCTGATTAAGCTTGATAGCCCCATCACCAATCATGGTCAACATATTTGCGTCCGCCTCAAAGAGCGGTTCCCACTTGACCACCGTTTTGACGAATTGACTCCTCAAATAAGGATAAGAGTCCCTCAAACACGCTGCCACATAGGCAACATTGAGCAGACCAGCCCCCAGAGACCGTTGAGCCTTTCGTCCAGCCAGTCGCAAGTTCTCGTGACTCGCCTTAATAGCCTCTACCGATGATGGATTATCCGACACAAAGCCTAGATCATCCAATGTCAAGCCCATCTCACCAGCAAAGCCAGCCGCTGCCGTCCGCAACTGCTCCGTGAACGGCGACATTGACGATGTTGTAAACTGACCCACGCTAGGCTTATTCCCCTGGTCGTCCATAGAAAAGTTAAGCATGCTCGAAACCGTCGCCTTCCAAGTATCAAACTCAAGCTCTGGATCAGTACCTAGGACATACTTTTGTGGAAAAGAGTAGAACTCTGCAGTCACATCAGCCCGTTCCAGCGTTCGCTTGGCATACTGTTGATAGTACATCCCCGACCGGGTGATACGACTACGACCAAAGGGACGCACCGCATCAGGTCTATGGATGATGGGCACCAGCAAAGGTTGACCACTCGGATTTTTAACAGAATAAGGCTGACTACCTTTCGGATAAAACCAAGTGACATCAGCCATAAAGTAGGCTTCCAAGGTCGGATTATCATAGTCATCACGAGAAAGCACCGCATACCCTTCTGTTAGAAGGCCTGTGATAGGGTCTATAACACCAGTCGCATT
Source organism: Streptococcus suis (assembly GCF_017601095.1). Classification (GTDB taxonomy): domain Bacteria; phylum Bacillota; class Bacilli; order Lactobacillales; family Streptococcaceae; genus Streptococcus; species Streptococcus suis_Z. The sequence goes on from NZ_JAGFUX010000008.1 coordinate 25,316, forward strand.
ACTAGCCTCAATGACCTGCAAGCGAACTTCTCCATCAGCACCCTTAGACAGATAGACAAAACTACAAGACCCAATCAGAGCCGACAGCACAACACTATCAAAAAATACATCTGGATTATTCCGCTCAAAAATCTCATTAACCTCAAATTCGTCATTACCAAATTCACGAAAGACCAAACGATCAGCCAAACTATCCACACCCTTGGTCGTCCAACCAAGAACTGACCTATAACGCTCACGGATAGCAGCTGGAATAACGATACCAACATCAGGCTCCTGAGCTTTCATCGCATACTGCTTATACCTAGTATCCACCCTAGGCTTGTGCAGAGCTAATTTCTTCCTCAAGTAGCCCATACCTCTTAATGCCATTATTCGTTCTCCTTTCATAATTTGGCGCGAAAAAAAATGCACAGTGACGGCGTGAAGGGCTGGCGAGCCGAGGGGGAGGGTCTATGCCCCCTACTTCAGCTCGCTAGCTACGATATTTTGACCAATCCAAACTTTGTGGAAGGTTCCTATTTCCTATTGTTTTTGTGCCATTTTCGTGATTATCTGCAAATAGCTTATCCGACTTCTGTCGATTGCATTGCCAATGCGCAAGCTGTAGGTTGTTAATATCAGATGGATGTCCGTTCTTGATGATTGGAATGATGTGGTCAATGACTGGACTGAGTGGATGTGGGTATCGCAATGACTTATCAACTGGATTCCCACAGATACCACATGTGCTTCTTGTCTTGAGAATTATCTTCTTGTTCTTCTCGAATGCTACTCTATGTGGCCCATGTCTATCTGGTCTCTTTTCCATTCCTGTTCCCTCTCTGAATTTAACATATCTTATATTCTGTTAAATTGGGACAACTTGAATCAATCCCAATCATACCAACGGTTTCAACCATTTTTCTCGGAAATCAATTTACAATTTCTCAATATGTGAAATACATAGCTTTTTAATAGCTAAAATCGAGCATGGCTTTGTCTAATTCGTCCTGCTTATATCCAATATATCTAAGAGTTATGTCTGGAGTTGCATGATTAAAGATTTCCATTAAGAGTACAATGTTTTGTGTTTTTTTGTAAAAGTGATAGCCAAAGGTCTTACGCATTGTGTGAGTACCAATATTGTACAGACCTATGTGATTAGCTGCCGTTTTGAATATTTGATAAGCAGCAACTCGGCCAATATGCGTGATTCTTAATCCATCTGAATTAACTCTCTTTCTGCTAGGGAATAGATAATCATACGATTTCAAAACATTATCTTTTATGTATTTATCAAGAGCTTTTCTAAGCTCATTATTAATTGCAAACGTTTTGCTTTTGCCTGTTTTCTGTTCGACAATTTCAATGTGGTCTCTCAGAACATCTCTTACTTGTAACTTGACGATGTCACTTATTCTTAAACCAGAATATAGACCACACATTATTAGAATGTAGTTTCTGTGACTTTGAGCGAAAAGGAAGTCTTTCATCCGCTCTATATCATCTACATCACGAATCGGTTCGACTTTCCTCATGTTTTTTTACCTCATAACATAAATAGACAGGTCAATGCCTGTCTAGTTCCTGTTGTCTCATAGTACTATTTTAGCATTGAAAAATGTATATTTACTTTGGTTTTACTTGCCTTTTACTCCAAACTTACTCCACAATTTCTACTTGTTCCCCATTTCGGTAAATCTCAGCAAATTCTAGCAGGGCTTTGTCAAGCAAATCATAGTATGAGCTTTCTGATATGCCTAAGTCAGAGTAAATTGTATAGTCTTTGTTAGGAATTCTGGCTAGATACTTTTCGAATAATACCACCCTACTGTAAGGATCCAACAGATTACTTACGGCTTGTTCGATAGCTTCAAGCTCTAGCAATGCATCTGCTTTTCGTATCGCCAACTTCTCTACCGGCTTCGATGGAGCACTAGACATGTTTCGTGGCATAAATGTGTATTCCTGGGTTACTTTCTGTCCATCAAAATCATTAGCTATTCTTCTCCATCGAGGATAACCACGTAGTATTTTCTTTGCATTCTCTTTCGTCTTACTGACATCTACCTCTGGAAATAATGGCATTGCATCACCTCTTATCTGATTGTTTCTTGTAGGTCTCCCAAGCTCCCATGATGATAGCAATTAGCACTATCGACAGGAATGCAATCACAATCATTGCTGCTAAAAATTTAATAATTTCAAGTAAAATCATTTCACCCTCCATCTTCTCGTATTAGCTCTTTCCTTGGCTGTTTCTCTAGCTATTTCGTCCCAGACATAGTCAGCATTTTCAAGCATGAGGTCCACGCATTTGTCCTTCAGGGTCTCGATTTCAATTTCTTGACGCTCTATGTCTTTGTATGCACGGTTGTAAAGTTCATCTTTCAGGAACTCATTTTCTTTGAGCAACTGAACTACATCAATTTCAATCTTACATCCATAATCTGGTAACAATCTAATTCCATTAAAACTCATTTAATACCTCCTGTAATTTTTTTAAAGTGATTTTTACATAAATCCATACCGTGAAATCTGTTGGAACATCTGTCACAGAGCGGCTTGTCACAAGTAAGTAGCCTTTGATGTCTTTGCGCCAACAAGCCCTTCAACTACTCCTTGGTAATTTTTTCTAACTCATCGCCAAACAATAACCGGATTTTCAATTTTCACTTTCCACGAAGCTTTGTCCAGTTGGTTTATCTGACAGAAAGTGGGTCTACGCTTCTGCGGTGTCGTCTTATGTTGACCTTTCAGTTCATAGTACATGCGATTAATTTCAGCCATGTATTTCATCTGTGGTTTTCTGCCTTCCATCCAACCTTTAACCGTAGTACCATGTCTAGACCCTATCAATTGAGCCAACTTATCGTACGAAATGCCTAGCCGATGTCTGATATAGCTGACTTTTTCGATGATATCTATACCGTCGTCTTTGGCAAGGGCTTTTGTGTCATCGTATATCTTCTGCAATTTTTGCAGGACCTCAGGCGGATTATAGCCAGTGAACTCCCAATTGCCTACATTCGTCTTTGGCACTCCCAACAGCTCTGCGAGTTCTTTCTGTGTCATACCAAGTTTCAACCGTAAGTCTTTGACCGTACCTTCTGCATACGGTTCTGACTCGAGTTTCGGTGCGTGTTTGTCTAACCACTTCTTCTTAATCATATCCCCTCCACATCGTACCAATCATAACCTTCCAACCGCTCCTCGTACCGTCTGAATACTACCTGCCCTAGTTTGACAAGGTCTTGCAACCTAGACCGCTCAATCTCTCGGATGCGGTAGTTGTCCTCATCATCCAGGCACAAGACATAGATATATTTAGATGGGCCAGGCAGTCGGACCGTTTGTATTCCGAATTTAGTCATTCATGTCCTCCAGCTCGAAATAGTCAACCAACCCCTCTTTCAAATCTTCAAGCGTTTCACATTGTTCTAGCAAAGAGGCAACATCATCCTTTGTTGTTTCTTTATCGAGAGTATTTTCTTCAACTGCATCAGCTACCCATTTTGGATGTGTCCCAGCGTATGAAAATTCCTCCTGCGGCAGTAAGTCCAGCAAGGCTTCATAGCGTTCTTCGAGTGAAATCAGCGCTCCGAATACATTGATATAATCAGCATCATCTTTTTTCTGCTCATAAACTCCTGGTTGATTTTGTTTTACAACCTCTGCATAGATTGCTGACCACTCTTTCTCTGTAAAGCTTGATTTTTCAACCAACGCTCCGTATTCAATTTCGTTCCCATCAACATTAATTTTGTAAATCATATTCTACTCCTTTTGTATTTTAAATTAAGACAAATCATCCAACGCTACCCACCGAAATTGTGGGTATTATTCAATTTATTCATGTACTCCTCAAAATAACCTTGTGATTTGCTTTGTAACAAGTCGATTTCTGCTGGAATGGATTGGATAAACCATTCTGACCTATCCAAAATCTCCTCTAGCAAAGCCACAGCTTGCTTTTGGTATTCCATATCAGGCACCTCTATCTCCAATTGACTCAGCCTATGCAAACCTAGTCCGGGCATAATTGTCCCTTCAGCACACGCAGCTAACTCCTTCTGCTTCATCAGTAGCCAGTGAAATAGATACACCTTGTCAATCACTTTTTTAGGTTCAACGATAAAACAATCAGCCTCTGCCCAAAATGACTCAGCATGCAAGTAAACATTTCCAATAGTTCCTTTTCTGGTCAGCCGAATACTGCCAGCTGGACAATTTGAACGATCGCTCATTCCTGTTGGGTTTACACCAGCGCCATAAATCGGAAAGATGCCTGTTTCTGATTTCGTCGCTCGACTTCCTGCTACAAGTTCACAAACCTCAAGCAATTTATATTTCTTTACTTCTTTCGGCATCATGCAGGCGCTCCAAATCGATAATAAGTTTCGTATTGGTCTAGCAAGTCCCTACACCTACGGATAAAAGCGAGATAGTCAATGTCTGCTTGAAAATGCTGGATAATCAGCAGATTGCTCATCAAATGCTTTTCCAAATGATTAACCGCTAAATCATCCAATTCCTTATTGACCGCATCAATGTCTATCTCTTCCTTGACCTGAGGCTCACGAGGTGTTTCCCAGTGGTAGTCATCTGATAGTTGACAACCATCCGTATATACTACCTTTTTCAATTTAGCGTCATAGATTTCTCTGTATACCTCTGGGTTCGTCTTTTCCTTGTCAATGACCAAGAAAAGAACTTCAATACCAGTATCCTCAAAACCGTTTCGAACAGCGTTCAACTCTGCCAATTGATTTCCAATAGTCTGACGCATAATCTTCTCTGTTCCACGATAGGCAATACCGGGAAACATGATGTAAAAACCATAACGCTTAGTGTACTCGAGTGATTTCAGCAAGAAGATATCATCTACCACACCAGACTTCTTCCAAGGGAATTTATTGCGGATTGCCTGTCTATCATCTTCTGGTAAATCCTTAAATTTGATAGAATAAGGCGGATTCATCGCAATGGCATCCACAAGAATATCTTGTTGGTATTGAAAGAAACTCATGTGGTGGACGATGGCGTGTTCATAGTTTTCTTTCAGAGCATCACAGGCCTCTTGTTGGATTTCCACAGCATGAAATTCTGATGGATTGATAAATTGTTCCAGCTGCCCAGAACCTGCCGCACCATCAAACACTGACACGCTATCGCCGCAATACTTCTTTACTTTATCAGCTAAATATTGCCGTAAAACAGGACTGGTAATATACTCGGCAAATTTATTTGCACGCTTTCTGTTATTGTGCTCAACAAATGTCATTTAAGTTCCTCCAACGCTACCCACTTAAATTGTGGGTATTTTTTTGCTTCTTCTTTGGTGCATTTATGAGCCATATACTCTAAAAAATCAAAATCGTTAGTGTAAAATACACCGTAAGTCCCTTGACCGTATTCTAAAAAAGTATATTTCCAGTACGCTGGCTCTGGCACATCGACCAGTAGCACGCCTAGTTTTTTAGTCATTGGTTTCCTCCCTAAAATCTGGATGTTCTAACAACTCAGGATTTTCAAAAACATTCCCAACCCCTTCATAGACATTGCTGATGTAATAACAAACAGGTTCGAACATGCCGTGGTGTAGCTTTACTGGTAAAAGCTCGCCTGAGTTCATTCTAACCACATCGCCCTCAAAAATCTCCTTACCGTTTTTATCGACCACCCCTGTGGATTGCATGAGGATAAAACGTTCTTGCTTGACAATTGGATAAACATCTGTCCGGTTTTTTAAATGTTTTCGATTAAATCCGTAATTCGGTGTATATAATCCGCCTTCGGAATATATAAAGAAACCATGAGACCATTCATTGTGCATTTTATCCCACGCCCTAAATTTTGGTACTACCATTCTTCACCTCTCTACACGCTTGACCAAACAATCACCACAGTAACCTGTCTGAAAGATACTGCCATAGTCCAATGTGCCCTCTTTGTACTTACACCCGCATTCTTCGCAGGTCTCAATTTTCGGTATCATTTTCTGCCTCCTTCATCGTTTCTATGGCATTTGATAAAGCTCTGATATACCCGCCACACTTATTTATGGCATTTACATCCAATAGCGGTCTTTGGCTTTCTATCGTCATCGCCTCAACGAATTGCTTTTTTAATTCTTTAAGTAGCTCAATGTCTTTAGCCATCACTCCACCTCAGACCGTTCAACTGTTTCAACCGTGACATCTTCTGCTTTTATTTTAAAATCGTCAATTATTGAATAAATAAAATCGCTAATAGCTTCGACGGGCGAAAATTTATCTTGGTCATAATCGTAATAGCAATTTAGCCAGTCATTAAGTTTGCATTTAACCCGATGATATTTCTTAATCATTTTCTTCCTCCTTCATAAAATAGCCAACTAGCGCCTAATCCAAACATTATCTTTTGAGCAAGCGTCATCTCGTGGATGATGTTAGGAAGAAACAAATAAATTATCAGGATAAATCCAAAAGACCTTAATAATTGTTTCATCACTCCACCTCTTTCGCAAACCCAGCATCCCAAGCCCAATCAAAATCCTGTTTGATTTCGGATTCGGTGAGTTTTGTTAAGTGTGAGAAGAAAAACGCTTTCCTGCCCATTCGAGCCATTCTAAGACCCATAGTCTCCGTTCTTACTAGTCCATAAATCCTATTCCCTTCTCCGTTCGGGTTGGGAAAAATAATATGATATTTTTTCATAGTTCCGCCTCTGCTTTCTTCAACAATTCAATAGCGTATTTGTGCGAATCGATAAGTTGTTCAGCGTTTTCTATGTCTTCTATGCGTTTCTCATCGTAAAGACATTGTATGGACTCTAGCGCCATTGTTAAGCACTCAATAGGTTTTGTAAAGTCTTCTGTAGTATAAAATTCTGGCATTTAGTCCGCCTCCACAACCTTCACACCACTGCAATCAAATACCCAACCAAAGCCAGCTTTTTCAAGCTTGTCTTTACTCACATGGGCATTTGAAGCGGCCAAGTTCGAACTAAAATACAAAACATTATTCGCTTCAACAAGCGGTTGCCTGTTAAACAATTCCACCGTGTACAGTTTCTCCTGCTCAATCTCAAAGCCGTCCAGCCAGGCACGGGCTATCATTTCAACCTTCTCAGGAATCAAGTCATCATTCCCATCATATGCCCAATCACCGACCTTCTCATCATCATCCAGGTTAGAAAGAACTTTTTGCAAGTGCCAGCCAGAGCGTTTACACTCCTCAATCCACTCCGCCACAAACTTCGGCACCACAACCTTCTGCGGTTCGTGGATTTGGGTGATAACCGATACAATTCGGTCAAATCTTACCGCGGCAGCCTCTCCAAATCCCACTTTGTACTTCTTCAATTCTTCAATCGCTTCCTGTATATTCATCTGTTTCCTCCGCAAGTTCCGCAATGGCATTTAGCCTTATTTCCTTTTTCGTCAAAAAACTCTGGAGCTTTAGCACCGTTATACTCTAATTCGGTCAGCATTCCATTCATACGACAAAATGGACAGGTGTCTTCGCTATAAGTCCATTCACCACACACTGGACATGTTGGGGTAACAGAATACTCCAGCTCACCCAACATATTCACTCCAATTTCTTTTTTATAAATAACTTTCGGCATTACTCTCTCCTTGTCGAAAACGTAATAGATACATCAGCTTGGTATGTGAAATCATGGTCACATTCATAACAATGCGTTTCGTGCTCTCCCTCATCCATGAATGAATGGTTTTCATCCACATCAAACGAATCATACCGAGCGCCACACCAAGGGCAAACAATATCGTCTTCATATTCAGTTTCAACTACTACTCCAGAAAGGATGCGGTCAGTGAGTTGTTTCTCATTTTCATCTTTCATACAAGAAAAACAAAATTCTGAGCGAAACCACTGGTTATCCTTGTGGCACTTAATGCACATTTTATCTGTCATCAGCTCCCCCGCCCTTTCAAATACTCAGGCATCTCCTGCCCGATTTCGATTTCGTGAAACTGTTTCCTGGTCACCATAAACTTCCCATACGGCTTGACCTCGACATAGTATCGTCCGTCAAGCACATCCTTAGCGGTGACCTTGCCGAACATCTCCGTGCCAGCGTTGTCTACTTGGTAGATGATGACTGGTTTTCTTGCCTCTAGTTGCTCAACTTGCTTTTTTAACTTGTAGATAGCAGACATACTTATAGCAAAAGTCAAAACCAGCATTATCATCAAAAATTTAATAGCCTCTTTCACTCAACTTCCTCCATATATGTACTAAATTTGCAGTTTTCCATCACAAATCCCCCTCCTTCACAAACACCCCGTCTATCATCTTGCCTTTTCGGTCCTTGATTTCGTCATAGGCTATCTTTAGACAAGTGTCAGCCGTTGTGCAATTGTGAATAGCCACCGAGTGAATGCTGCTGTGCAACATCATCAAATCAGGCTGAATAAGCGGAATCTGTGTTTCATTATGAAAAACATGCTTGTGCAGTTTGTTCGCAAGATTTCCCAAACCAGCAACCATCAACAACAGTTCAAGCTCTTCTGGAGTAGCTCGAATGTCAGCACCATTCTTGACTTGTAACTCAAGACCAGTCAAGACAACCTGCATATCACCCAAGGCATCTTTAATCAGATCAGACTTGCCTTTGGCAACTCCTTCAAACAGCTCACCAGCTTCCTCCATCAATTTCTCGAACTGCTTAACTGGATTTGCTTCATGTAAGTTGCGGTCGATGAACCATTGTTCAACCTTTTCATCAAGTGTTTTACTCATTTTCAATCCCCCATCTATTTGATAAATAATCTCCAAACCAATCGTCATTACCAATGGCAATGATTTGTTCTTTGCAGACAATATTATTTTCAATCAGGGCATCAAGTGCCTCAGCTTTGGCCATCATCAAGTTTCCCTCCTTGATTGGCAATGTCATCGTTTGTTCTCTAGTCATTTTGTATTTCCTCCGTTAGTTTCTTAGTAATCAAGTAATAACAATCCTTAGCACCATAATCAATGCGAATATGATTGTCATGCCAGGACTTAGCATACCTAGGAACCGAGATAGCCGAATGGACCCTGACATGTTCCTTAATAGCAGCGACCGCATCCTGAATCTGGCCAAAACTCCCAAGCTTAATTGGAAAATAACCATTCGCAATAAATTTCACTTCAAACATTCAGAAACCTCAACCGCATAAAAATTCCCATAGGATTGCAATGCCCGAGCCACACCAATCGCAACAGCCCTACTTGCAAGATAGAAACCAAGCTCTGGCTTGTCCGTGTAACTCAAATCAAAACCAGTAGCACCAATCCGAATCTCCTTAACATAAGGCAACTTCTCCCTAAGACCATGCTTTAAAATAAACATCGCTACTCCTTCCATAGATCCATCGCATCAAAAAATTCAGGCGATGCCGTAACTTCCTTCGATATATCTATTTCTTTATTCCTATCCCGAACCTGCTCAACCGTATGGATGTTCTCCTTCTTCCAATTCCTCAGAATAGCACGGACATAGTTCCAGAAAGGTTTAGCTCGGAATACAGCTTCTTTGAGAGCTTCACGAACTAAATCCTCAGAAACACCATCTTCCACAACAGTCTTCTGAATATCCTCAATTTCAAACGGACTCAGCAAACGACCAAAAGAAGACTCAAAATCTGAAAACAAAGATTGTAGGTCGTATTTATTATCTAAACAACTACTAGATATATCTTTATCTATTTCTTCTTCTCTTTCTTCTTCTCTTTCTTCTTCTAGAGCGTTACCCTGCGTTACTGTAACGTTACATGTAACGTTACCACTTGCCAATAATTTCTGCTTTTCCCTGTGCCTCGCAACACGCTTCCGAGCCTGTTCCCTAGCCTTATCCATACCATCAACACTTTGATGCTTTTCCCAGTTAGGAATGGCAATAGCATTATTGATAATCTCAATCATCCCAAATTGCTCAAATGTCTGAAGAGCAGCCCTCACAGTATTCAAAGGCCGACGAAAAAGGGTAGACAGCATTTCATCTGTATAATGCACACGATCATTCATCATAAGGACACCACTATAATTCTGCTTACCAGCCAAGGTCAGCAGCTTAAACCAAACCACAATAATCGTGTCAGCCTCTGGCAAAGACTCAATCAACAGAATTTTTTCATCATCGAAAATATCCGTGACAATCTTAATCCATTTGATTTCACTAGCCATCATTCCCTCCTTGTCAAGATCAAATTATCAATCCTGTCCCTCACAGCCTTGCCAGGCATCCAATCAAGCTTCCGCATCCGCTTGACATACTTGACATCAATCCCCAGCAATACAGCCAATTCCTCGTTCCCAATATCAGAATTCTGCACCCAAATAGCATAATCAATCCCAGTATTCGCTTTCTGATCAGCGACACGATTAGGCACCTTATGAGCAAAAACATGCCGACGAACCATCTCAGACCTCCCTATCTGCCAACAGCTCAGCCTGGCACTTGTTGACACTTTCTAAGTAATCAATCCGTCTCCGGAGCTCATCAATCAATCTAGCCTGACCAACGCATTCCTGATTTTTCAGCAAAGCCAGCTTCTTGTATTCTTTGGCAGTATGCCGTGCAGTAGCAAGCTCACGTTCAAACTCAGGCTGATGTTGAGGGACGTAGTCACCTTCGTCAATGCCCAAAAACTTTTTCATCAATTCCCAAACTTTCATTCTACCCTCCGTAATACCGATGAATCTGCAAATACCGTAGATTCCGTTCAGGCACAGTTTCAACAGGTGCCTTCTCGACGACATCCAGTTCAACCACAACTGGCTTTCGAATCAACCAGATGAGAATGGGCACCATAACCGCAATCACAACCAGCACCTGCTCAGTCGACAATAGTAACTCCTCTGACATAACAACCTCCTACATTGTCAAAAACCGTTCCACATCAGATTCCTTGTAGTAAATTTTGGATGTTTTTTCAAAAGGAGGTTGATACCGTCTCAAACCAGCATCCTCCCACCTTTTCAACGTTTCATCCCTTAGGTCCAAGTCCTTCATCAATTTCTGACGAGTAACCAAACCACAAGTATGATATTCAAATTCCTTTTCAAGCCGTCTCGTCAAGTAATTCTCGACCACAGCTACAATCTTGTCCAACAAGTTCAATTCAAACCATCTGGATAAAAAACCTTGTTCTTCCATATCAAACACCATCCATAGCATTTAATTCAAAAATCTTCATCTTAGTATTGGTACATGGTTCCCAGGTCAACCAATAAGCAAAAGCCTGTTGTTCAAATTTCTTTGGAAGCATGTCATACCGACTAATAGTAAAATGGTCCTTAAAATCAATCTCAGCCTCACGAAAGACCGACTGAGCAAAAAGCTTGTCCGCATAGGCTGGACTCTCCATCCCACCCAAACAAGCCACAACACGAGCCTTACGCTTCTTCAGAAGCGCCTGAGCAATACTAGGATGAATTGGCTGTTCATTCTTGAGATAGTCCACATCTTCAGCCAAAGCCAACTGCTGCTCTTTCAATTTCTTCTGACCAGTAAACAAAGCGATAAAAGCCTCATCAGATAAACTCTCTGGCACATACTCGCCCTGAAGCCGAATCTGAGGTAATACCTCACTGGTCACCCAGCGCTTAAACTCCCTTGCCTGTGGAAGCTTGCTAGATAAGATCAACGAATAAAGACCAGATTCGTTGATGATAATCATTTCTTGAATTCCACCGCTTGTAGGGATGCCCTGTTTTAGGGCGTCCTCTGAGTCAACGTGAAGTGCAATCGCATTTCGTGATTTTGAGTAACCTAAAATATCAGCCACATCCTTACCAACAAACCAAGGCTCATTGTTAATCGTTACAGTACGAACAACCTGCCCCTGGAAACGAAACATATCATTCATGAACATCCTCCACCATCTTCTGCACTTCCACCACCTCAACATGAGCCTGCTTCAACTGGAGATTTTTAGTCGCACAGTATTCAATCAAATAACTAACTGCCTCGCTTATCTTAATATCGTTCTTGTTGGCAAAGTCAACAACAAATTCATAAGCCTTGGCACTAATTCTTACTACCTTTTCAAAAACTTTCATTTTCCCCTCCTTTGTAAATTCATCTTGCCTGCCGAATTCACTTTTGGTATAATTAATTGATATTTTTGGTATGCGACTGATTTTTCAGCCGCTTTTTTATTATCTAAATTCCTCTGTGCTGACACCCAAAGCATCAGCGATCTTAACGACGTTGCTAAACATCATGTCCTTCTTTCTTGCCGACTTCAACTCAGCCAGCATCTGATAATTCACACCTGCTTTCTTTGCTAAAGCATAAATAGTTAATCCTTTGAGATTAGCCAACTCTTCAATTTTTCCCCACACTTCAACAACCACTACATATAGTTTTATATCCGTCTTTAGACTGATATTTTTTCTATATATAGACCTTTCTATATATATTTGATACCATCTACCTATGACAATCAGGAAAATGAATCCAACTTTAACTACCAAATCTAGTGATTTTCTCCTGTGCGTCAAATAGTAAGGAAAGGAGAATAATACATGATCAATAACTTAGCAAAACTTGATATTCTAGTTGCACACGACATCATAACCAAAGAAACAGACTACAAGTTGATAATCCAAACAGCAGCTGGACAGTACGTTGGTAAACTCTACAATCCCTCAGATACGGATTATCAATATGTATCGCAGATTGGGCAAATTATTAATGATAGTCGTCTATCTAAGTACGATGAAAAAAATCCAACAGCAATCTCTATGGTAGACGTTGAACTTCGGACCTCTTCAATTGCTGGTCCATTCAAAATGCCTTATGTTTGCTTATTTTTAGATCAAATCCTTGGTGTTTCGATTGGCAATTACGAACAGCCGATTGAAGAATAGCGTTTGAGTCTATTGACAAGTCTATCGATGCTCCGATAGACTTTTTCATTTGTCCGCTATACGGATACCGTTTTGGTCTCATCCCCTCCTCCTTTCTACTTTTCTAAAATTTGATATAATAAAAACAAAAAACGATTGGAGTAAGATTGTGCCACAACTAACCGAATTAGAAATTCAACTTTTGACACTTTACGCAACTGTTATCATCGCCATACTAGGCTTTATTTTCAACATCATATCTCTATGGCAAACGAAGAAAGCAACCGAAGATATGGCAAAGCCATATGTAAATGTTTATGTCGATGCCTATGCAATAAAATCTGATTATCGAGTTTATGTTTTCAAAAACTTTGGAAATTCGCCAGCTTATATTGATAAAATAATGATAGATGGAACCTTAGATGAAAATCATAGAAAACTAAAATTTCAATCTCTAATCGGCAATATGCTAGCTCCTGGACAATCTATTACATCTGTCATTCAGAAGGATTTCCACGGTATAGTTACCCTAACCATTGAGTACCATGACCAACACCAAAAGAAATACAAAGATTCCTTCAAATTAGACCCTGACATCTATGCTTCCCTTTTGTACCAAGTACCAGATACAAGCAACGAAAATGACACTGCTAGCGCAATCCGTCAGTCCACAGCAGCCCTACTTCGTAACATGAAATAGCGACTACATCACCACCATAAGTTTTAGTCACATCAATACTGTTTGGTATGGCGAAATCGAATAATAACGTCCTCATCGTCAAGTGTATTGGCGATGATTTTGTTTTTTATATCAATAGCTTCATCCTCTTTTTGAATGAAAAACTCATATTCTACTTTTACCTTTGCGTTCAATTCCCCTTCTCCTTCCTAGTTCGGTTTTGGTAGTTTCAGAAATTCACGTTTAAACCGTGATTTCTGGTAAAAATTTAATGTCATCATAAGAGACATCAAACGCTTTTTCAATTTCAACAATTTTTTGGACATCAGGGAATGTTTTGTGATTTTCCCAATTAGCCCAAGTATCTCCTGTTACACCAACAAGTTTCCCAGCTTCTTTTTGAGTGAGGTCTTTTCTTGTTCGTAGCATTTTTAAGGTCCATTGTTTCAATGGCATCGCCTCCTTTCGTATTTCTGACTATATGTTATCACGGTTTTTCCGTGTTGTCAATAACTTTTTTTGTTTTTTTCGTGTTTTTTTTGTTTTTTCTTGATTTTTTTACGGATTAAGCGTAAAATGTACTATATAAGGAGGAGAAAACCATGGCTTTAGGAAACAAAGAAATAATGGCTGAAAATATAAAACATTTCATGGATAAGAAGGGCGTTGACCGTAATCAGTTGTGTGCTGATTTGGATTTGAAGTATATGACCGTCTCTGATTGGATAAATGCGAAAAGTTATCCAAGGATTGATAAAATCGAGCTTTTAGCGAATTATTTCGGAGTTTCAAAGTCAGACCTTGTCGAACCTCGAAACTCCCCCACAAACCAACCAACCCCTACCATCGACTTCAAGGAAATGGCAGCCGAGTCCATGTCCTACGATGGGAAACCTCTAAACGATGAAGATATTGACCTCATTGCCTCTATCCTAGAAACACGGATGAAGAGTAGAAATAAGGAATAATTGCCTATGATGACACCAGAATCAGTCTGCGCCGAGCGTGGCATTGATTTGGTCTATTTTGACGGTAGAGATACGGACAAGAAAGGCATATACAACAAGCGTGCGAACATGATTGCAGTTGACGCCTATTTGGATGAAATCCAGCATAAGAAAGTTATCTACCATGAAATGGGCCATGAAGACCACGACCCGTCCCAATACGACCGCAGACGCGAACAGTATGAGCTACAAGCAGACAGAAATATGATCCACTACCTGGTCAAAGAAGAACTAGCCCTAATGGACGATATTAGCGAATTTAATTATGTCCGCTTCATGGAAAAATACGACTTAAAAACCACGGTCAATGAGACCATGGTGATGGAAGAATATTTAGATTTAGTTAATTGAAAGGAGAAACAGATGGCTAGCGGCAGAACAAATGACGAAATTGCACTTTATGTCGCACAAACGATTACAGAATTAGAGGAGTATCTTCATCATTTGACTAAGAATGGTGATCCGGATGATGCTCGAGCAGACAAAATCAGTCAATGGGTTGAGTCTTGGACAAAATATTTGAAACAGGAAAAGAAATTCAATCCTAGAAGCATCCCCGCTTTTAAACGCGGTAGCATTGTTTACGTAGATTTAGGTTTCAATGTTGGCACCGAATACGGCGGCATTCACTACGCCATTGTGTTAAACAAGAAAGATTCACGAAATAACACCCTCTTACATATTCTTCCGCTTACTTCAATAAAAGAAACAACAGATGTAGACAATCTTAAATACTACCAATTATCATTATCTAATGAAATCCATCGATTGCTTATTCAGAAAGCACAGAATAATATCAAGTTAATCGCTGAAAAAAAGATTATTTTTGAAGAAAAGCAAGAAAAAATAGATCAGAAAATCGCCGAACTCAAGTCAATATTAAAAGATCAGGTAGTTTCAGAGGATTTAAACCCAAGATTTGAAGAATACTTCGAGAACGAACTATCCAATGTGACTTCTGAGCAACAAGAGGTAGATAAAATCGTCAGAGATATGACTGCACAATCAGAATATCTTGAAAAATTGATTAACAAAATCAAAAATTTAAAAATGGGAAGTATTGCTCTTTTGAACCAAGTAACAACAATCAGCAAATTAAGACTATTGGACCCAATTAACAAGAAATCTTTGCTGACAGATATAACCTTGTCTGCTGAAACTCTTGACATAATCGACGATGCACTCAAAAATATTTTATAATATCTGTTGACAAAAATAAGAACAAAGGTTACAATTGAATCATAAGGTCGCTAGACGACAAAATAAATGATTTCGTCCCTTGAGGACAATTTGAAACCTCTGTTCATCGAGCAGAGGTTTTTTCTATGAATTCTCCCTCAAAAAAACAAATAAAAAAAGGCTCTATAATTTCTACAGTTGACAAAGAGCCTAAAAAAATCCCCACACTCTCCGTCGCCAAACCTTGAGTGTAGGGTACATTACCACCATTCAAAGTAAGTACTTTGAACAGTTTTTAATATACTCATTTTATCAAATCTCACAGATTTTGTAAATTCATCTTGCCTGCCGAATGAACAAAAAATGGAGGGAATAAAATGAAAATCACACAAAAAACAAAGAAAAACGGTCAGATTGTCTACCAGACAAGTCTATATCTGGGAGTTGATAGCGTAACAGGCAAGAAAGTCCGTACCACTATAACTGCTAAGACCAAGAAGGGAGTGCAGCTAAAAGCCAAACAAAAGAAAGCAGAGTTTGAACAATCTGGAGGGACAGTCTATAAAGAGGTCACAATAACCTATTACCACGAACTTGTTGAAATGTGGTTCGATACCTACAAATTAGGAAAAAAAGATAACACTATCCGTGTCTTCAATAATATCAAAAAGAATTATATCTTACCAAATTTTGGCAATGTCAGGATTGATAAAATATCTACTATCATGATCCAAACAACTGTCAATCAATGGGCAATTAAAGCCCATGAAAAGCGGTTCAGCAATCAAAAAGTTACTGGTGTCTACCAGAACTACGCTCTCATCTTCTCATACATACGAAAGATTTTGAAATATGGAGTTAAGCTGAACCTTTTGCAAGATAACCCTGCTGATACTGTTGAGGTCCCATCGATACCAAAGTTAGAAAGTAGTAAGAAATTCTTCTTCACCGATGAAGAATTAAAAAAAATACTTAACTATTTAGAGAACCATAATAGCACTTACATCGAAAAATTATTCAACGTCTTAGTTAAACTCTTACTAGCTACAGGATTGCGAATTAGTGAAGCTTGTGCTTTAGAGTGGACTGATATTGATTTTGAGGCTATGACAATAACAGTCAATAAAACATTGAATAGCAAGGGAGAAGTAAACGCTCCAAAAACGACATCAAGTAATCGTGTTGTCGATGTCGACTACTCTACAATTTCAATGCTCGCTCTATTCAAAAAAGCACAACAAATAGAAGCTATGAAATTTGGGAAAAATGAACGGACAGTATTCTCTACAATAATCAGACCATATCCAATTAGAGCGACACTAAGAACTCGACTATATAAAATGCTTGATGAAATAAGAGTTGAGAAAGCTGGATTCCATGCTTTTCGTCATACGCATGCAAGTTTGCTATTAAATGCTGGTGTGCAATACAAACAACTGCAACTCAGATTGGGCCATGCAAAGCTTGAAACAACCATGAATATTTATGCCCATTTGTCAGAGGAAACGCTAAAGCAGACTGCTTCCATATTTGAACAGAAGATGGAAATGCTAAAATTAGGGTAATTAAAGGGGTAGTATTTTTTTAAAAACAGTTTTTTCACAAACAAGATTGCTTTAATACAGGCATTTTTGACAACAAAATTTCACAAATGAATATAAAGGTCTATTATAGCATGGATGAGCATAAACAAGATGGCTTTGGACTGAAAATCACAAATTTCTAACGATTCTGCATGGATAGTCTATGACAAAAACATCTCCTTACGGAGATGCTCTTGCCTATTCAAAAATAGAGGTTCTGAAATCATTAGTCTGCCGTAGTAAGGCATTGTAAACTCGTTCTTTGAGGATATTGACCCAGCTATGACTTGGATCCGCTTCTACTTTTTCACGGTTTGCATAGTCATAATCTACTGCAGCAGTCATCAGTCTTTCCAATTGTTCAAAGGATTGAATATGAACTGACTCGCTTGAATAACGTTCTCCTAACTTGTATTCAATCGTGATGTCGATGAGTCTATCTTTCTGATCGATTCGGCGTTGGTACATAGCTTTCTTGAAGGCAGCCCAATCTTGATAGTTGTCTTTTTCAAAGACATGGTCAAAGACAATCTTATCCGTTACCAAACCTACTTCTCTTCCGTACCAATTGTCAAAATACTTGTAGCCTTGATCTGCGGCTACTTGACTCAATTGATTACTTACATATGGGATAAAGCCATGAACATAGCCTTTTTCAGCTAGCAGTTCAAAGGCCATCCGTTTGAACATGATATCACCTGGTGCACCTACCTCATTGGATAGGGCTGCGTAAATTGGAGAGAAAAGTTTGATAGTGTAGTAGGAATTTCGTTCTAACTTATCCTTTTGATCCCAATAATTTCGTCTCGTAATAATATTGTTGTCAACCAAGTCTCCGATTGTATTTAATCGGCTGGCAATATCACCTGTTAGAGGTTGAATGGAATTTCCTGCCAGAGCAGTAGTTACTTTCTGATCCTTGTCCAAATCATACCAGTTACCAATTTGGCGGTACCAATCCTGCTTGAATTTAGCATTCTTCTTGAGGACACTATTTGCTTCAAGGTAATCCAAGAAGTATACCGTATCCATCATACCACGCATGTATTGTTCCAAATCTTCTACTGATTTAAAGCGATTGGTTGGATCTGCTGTGTGGAAGCGGTCTGTGGCATTTGCATCACCTGTGAACATGGTGTTGATTCCCAAGATAGCAGATGTCAGTCCAGTTGGGTTTTGCAATAAGCCTTCTGAGAAGACTTCCGCCCCTTCGCCAACACGACGACCGTGGCCCATCAGATAGATATTTCCGTCAAAGTTGTGAACCATTTCATGGGTAAAGATGGAACTACCGTACTGGTCAAGAATCCTATCCACTTCGAAATGAGTGTAATGCCCCGTTGCATAAGCTCCAGAACCCATGAAGTTGTACCATTTTCCAACTGGTCCAAAGAAGTCTTTGATAGACTTGTATTGAGTATCTTTCAAACTCACCCAAGTCACGCCTTTATTTGGTGTTTGGAAATTAAAGCCGTCATAGTTGATAAAGCTCTGGAAGAGTTTCTCTTTGTTTTCCTTGTCCAAAACTCGGTACCAGAAGTCAAAGTAATTTGCCTGCCAACGACCTGCTTGAGCAACTTTCTGGGCCATATACTGCTCAAATGTTTGCTCCTTATCCTTGGAATCAAACTGATAACGCTCAAAGGCTCCAAAGGAAAGGGTGGACATGGTAGACAAAACATAGACGCTTGGATCTTTCATGGTCAATAGTGGGAGAACCATGTTACGGTACTGCCATTTTGGATTGGTGATGCGGTCATATACACCAAGATTGTACTTACTATGTTTTTCTGCAGTTCGCTGCAATTGAGCAACTTCCTCAATACCAGATTCCACTTCTTCAATCTTGGCTCTTGTGGCTTGTTTGAACCATTGGTTGTTGGACAAGCCTGGCAAGAAGAGTTGGCGATAGGATTCAAGGTAGGTAAAGAGGTCCAACTGTGCTTTGGCGTCAGCCAAGAAACCTGCAAAGGTTGTAACATTATTCTTAGGACGAAGATTGTCGTAACCTGACTGTCCTAGAGCGATGATGGTATCGAGGGCAGAAGCTTCTGTGTTTCCAAAGAAATCTAGCTTAAAGATGGACAAATCTTTAATGTTAAGTTTGTCGTAATTGACATCATACCAACGATTAAGATAGGCTAAGCCAAGCAAGAAGGCTTCCTTGTTTTTCGAAATCTTGTCAATCAAGTAATTTTCAACCGACAGACCTACGGAATTAATGGCCTTGTCCGAACTCAATAGTTTCCGCAATTGCTCACCAATGCTTGACTGTACCTGATTGAAACTATCTTCCAAATACAAGGCCCAAAGCGGTCTTTGTTCATCCGTTTGCTTAACACCCAAATCCATGGCCCAACGAGAAGAATTATCATCTTCTGGTTTCATGGTAACTGCTACTGACGAACGATCCGTTCCTAAGACCCGTCGGACCTCATCTGATTGGAAACTTACACGACTTAGTTCATTGACTAGAGTTGTAATTGGATTCGTAAATGCAGACAGGAATGATTCCGGAGTATAGATAAGTCCTGTATTGCCAAGCTGGTATTCAGCGATTTGTCTGTTGGCAAAATCTTGCATAAAGCGTAGGCTTTCATAAGCTACGGTCTTATCTGCAAAATGTAACATGAGGCGGTTAATCGCCGTTTTTTGATTGTTCAAATCGGTCACAACCTGCTCGCCTACCATTGGTACCACATCCACTAACAGGCTACTGTTGAGTTTGTGGTTGGCTGGCAGGTGTTTCGCCATCTCAAGGATGTATTCCTTATTGTAGAATGGCATCAGTTTTTCCAAGTTTGCATAGGCAACTGCCTTATTGCTATCTGCTTTGGACAGGCGACTATAATCAACGCTATACTTATTGCCTTCATGCTTAACTTGACTGTCAGTTGTTGTCGCAGAAATACCATAACTTGTCAGACGACTGGTGAACTCTGGTCCCTGCAAGATGCTAGACCACTGATCTAGACGACCTTTTGATTGGCTTGTCACAGCTGCTTGTTGAATCGTTGCATTCACATGGTTGGTATCTCCATGAACAAGATTGCCATTGGTTACCGTAACATCTGCTAACAAGTCCTTGGCACGGCCATTGCTCCAAGTTGAACCAATGATGCCTCCTGTTTGCCCACTGTTGCCAAAATTGGTCACCTTGCCTTTGACATATACTTTTTCAACTGAAGCTGTATCTGTGATCATTCCGACAAGACCACCTGTGCGATAAGATGGGTTTGGAGCTGACACAGTTAGATCAACGAGTGATTGTGACTGAAGAATTTGCGATCCTGTTCCAGTTAAGTGTCCAACCAATCCACCGATATTGGATAGGGCGACGGCTGGATTGGTAGCTGTAATGCTTCCATCAAAACTAGTGTTGCGTAACTTACTGCCTGCACTAGCTTCATAAACCACGCCACCAATATTGGCAGCAGCCGTGATCGAACCTTGAACCGCCACATCAGTCAAACTAGTATTAATTGCTGATTTTGCCAGAGCTCCCACACGGTCTTGCTCTGACTTAATGTTCACATCTACTAGGTCCAGTTTTTGAATAGTTGCACCGTTCAAGGTATCAAATAATGGATTAGTTAGATGATGGATGGCATATTTTTTTCCATTATGTTCTGCTGTCAGACTACCTTTAAATTCTCCTGTCAGATACGAAGTAGCACTAGCATCCAACTGCACCTCATCTGCCGTCAAGTCTGCACCAATGACAAAATGTCCTGTTCGGTTGTTCTGCATGGCTGTCAACAAAGTCTTGAAAGAGGTGTAAATTCCTGCTTGGCTAGTTGGTACCTTGTCAATATAGAAGCTAAAGTTTTCCTGGTAACCAGTTTGACTATCTTGGACCAACTGATCCAAGTTCGCGGTTAGTTTGAATTTCTCCTGTCCATCAACTGTGACCTCTTCGATAGTCGTAATCGGCAAGAGGATTTCCTTGAAGCGGTCGGACTTGATTTTCACAAAGTAGTCTTCTAGGCGCTCAGGTCGAGCAGAAAGTGACAGATACCGGCGGTAACGGCGATCTTCTACTCCGTATAATTCAACTGAATCGACATCTTTAATTTCAATTTTCTTGAGTTCAAGGATAAAGTTCTTAGTTGATTCTTCTAGCTTAGTCTGATTACCTTGACCAATGTCATAGGTAATTTCTGTTCGCACCTGATAATTTGTAAAGTGTTCCAAGCCCGTCACCGTCACAGCCTGACTCGGGTCTGTAATGGAAACTTCTTTTACTTTTTGACCATCCTTATAGATGAAGGCTTTGGCAGAACGGAAGGTGGAGCTGCTGTCTATCAAAGAAAAATGCAGGTCTGCATCTCGTCCAAGTGCATCAGGACGAACTTCTGTAATGGTCAAACTTGGAACAGTCAAAACACCTGTTCCTACATGGTCAATCTGCTTGGTTGGAGCAGTTATCAATTCTGGGTCAAGATCCTGACGCTTGATTTCTTGACCATTTACGGTGTAAATTTTTGTGCGGATCCGTTGTTGTCCATTGACACCCTGGCGCTGGGTCCGTCTTTGACCTGCTGGTAGGCTGGAATCCTGCACCACTTCGACAGTAAAAGGCACTGACTCCAGACGACTGGTTTCAGTTTCCACAATTTCGAGACTCGGTACCGAATGGTAAATCGACTTGTCCGGCTTGGAAGTGACTGGCTCTGCTTCTACTGATGGAGTAACTGGTTGCACAGGAGTTTCCTCTCCCTCAGTTGGCTGATTTGGTTCAACTGGTTCGGGCATCGTTCCAGGGTCTACTGGCTGAACTGGAGGAGTTTCTTCCTCTGGTGCTGGTTTTGGCGCTTCTGGGACTGGTTGGGGCTCTGTCGTTTCTGGTTGAGCCGGTTGAGTAACCTCGTCTGGAACAGGTGTTGGCGCCTCTGGGACTGGTTGGGGCTCTGTCGTTTCTGGTTGAACCGGTTGAGTAACCTCTCCTGGTACTGGATCTGGAGTCGTTGGCTCTGGTTGATCTGGGTTAGTCTCAGTCGTCCCTGGTTGGCTAGGAGTTTCTTCCACCACATCCTCTACCTTGGACGGATCTGGTTCGATACCCACAGGCTCGTCAACTGGTTTGTCTACGGGCAGTTCTGAAGCTGTGTCTGGAACTCCTTCCGCACCACTTGTGTCAGGACTTGTCTGGTCTCCTGCGACCGGTGGAAGCTGCTCTTCCTCAGTTTCCACAGATTGGGCGGGAGTTTCCTCCACTACATCCTCTACCTTAGATGGATCTGGTTCGATTCCCACCGGCTCATCTGCTGGATTTTCTACTGGTAAAACCGGTGGTACTGATGGAGTTGCTTCTGGCTTGGTTTCTTGTTTTTCTTCTGTCGGAGTCGTTGGCTGCTCCTCTTCAAGCACCACTTCCCCAGCCTCTTGACCAGGAGTTGAAGCTGATTCTTGTGGCAGCTCTGCTAATTCAGTCTGACCCTCTTTTTCTGGAAGTGCTACATCTTTTGCCGAGTCTTCCACAGACTGACCAGTTGATGGTGACGCCACTTCCTCTTCAATGTAACCCAAATAGCTATATCCAGCAATATCCAATGGTTTTGGTAATTCTTGTCCCTGACTGACAGATAAAGTATGGTTGTAATGAGAAAGAATTTGACTAGTAATGGCAAGACCAGTCGGCGACACTGCTACCGCACCTGTCGCTGTTAAGATAAAGAAGCCTAACAAGGCCTTCTTACCATTTCGACCTGTTTTCACCGCATAGACCAAGAGGCTAGCTCCTGCTAGGACCAAACCGCTGGCAAGTACACCATTCTGTCCAGTCTTCGGCAGGCTTTGGGCTGTCGGACGATAGATGAGGTAGTAGACCCTATCTCCTTCCTTAGCCAAGCCTGGTAAGGCTTCCGTCACCAATTTCTTCTCTTGACTGGTTAACTCGGCTTCTGTTACGTAGCGATAGTCAACTTGAACCTCACTTCCTTGGGCAGCAACGCTCGTTTTGGGTAGGTAGGGAATCGCCAGAAACAAGCAGGCAACTGTAGCAGAGACAAGTCCCCAAGACGACTTCCGAAATGAGAAGCGCTGGACCTTTTCTTTGGATGGATGTGGAACCATATTATCCTCCTTTATTCGCAGTATATCATTATACTAATTTTACTTGTTTTCTTACAAAAATTCAAGCAATATCCTATTCTAAAACAGAAAAAATCACATCCCATCTAAGAATTACAATGTTTAGTCATAGAAAAAAAGGATCTAGCTTTGACGATACAAAACTAAATCCTTCTATCATTGCTTATCCGTTCTTTGGATTGGGTTAAAACAGCCTATCCCCAGGCTGCCTCGCTTTCGCATTTCTAGGCTCGGGTTAAAACAGCCTATCCCTAGGCTGTTTTAATCAACTGACTTGAGTGCTTCCAGCATATCCACCTTGCGTAAGCTACGGTTGACATACCAGCCCAGACCTGTCAAGATACCTGCGATTGCCAGAATAGGAATCAGATAAACCTCTACCGTCACACTTGGATTAAAGATAATGGCGGTCGAGCCAATCATCTCCAGCAAGACTCGGTGCAGGAGGAAACCACCACCCAGCCCCAGCACAACGCCAATCAGCGACAGGACAATGGTCTCGCGGTAGATATAAAGGGTCACCTCGCGGTTATGGAAGCCTAGCACCTTAATGGTCGACAGCTCCCGAATCCGCTCAGCCACATTGATATTGGTCAGATTATAGAGAATAACCAGCCCCAACAGAATGGACAGAACCACCAGAATAACCATAATGGACTGGAGGGAGCTGGCCACCGTCTCCAGCATAGCAATCAAGGAGCGATTCTGCACCAAGGCTGCAACACCTTTTTGGGACAAAAGCTGAGCTGCCAAGTCTTGACTCTTGCTGGCAGAAGACTGTGAGACCTTGACCAAGCTAGCATTGGCTTGATAGGCCTGACCTGTGAGTTCCTCATAATAAGCCGCTGTCATGTAGATAAAATGACCTGCGTAGAGTTCCGATACTCCTGCTACCTTAACGGTGACAGTTTGCTGGTCGATGGTCAGGGTAAAGCTATCCCCTGCAGTAACTCCATAGAGACTGGCTAATTTCTTAGACAGGATAAGGCCTGTATTGGTCAGGCTCAGCTTTTCTCCACTTTCTGCCTGACGGAGTTGGATATAGTCGGACACATCCATTTTCTCAGTGACCAAGAGGCTGACGGTCAGTGGCTGGTTGAGCCCGTCTATCTCCTCTGTCAGCTGTTCATAGGTGATAGAGAGATGGGAGGCAACTGCCTTAGAAGTGAGAATGTCGTCAACTGCTTTCTTTTCTGCCTCAGAAGCTCTGCTATTGTCCACCGCAATCATATCGTACTGCATGATGTCGCCAAACTGGCTATCTACCACGCCTGATATGGAGGAACGGATGCCCAGACCTCCAAAGAGGAGGGCGACGGAGCCCGCCACGCCGAAAATGGTCATGAACATCCGCTTCTTGTAGCGGAAGATGTTGCGGGCGGTCACCTTGTGGGTGAAGCTGAGGCGGTTCCAGATGAATGGAAGTCTTTCCAGTAGAATGGTGGAGCCTTGGACGGGAGGTTTGGGAAGTAGGAGACTGGCTGGCTTTTCTTTTAGTTCCTTACGGACGACCAGATAGGCTGGTAGGACCGCTGAAAGCAGGGCAAAGACCAGAGCCAGTAGAATCCAGAGGGGATAGAGGTGGAGCTGGGCCTGACCGATGACGGTACTTTCCGTGATAATGGTAGCAATCATGGGCGAGAGGACAAAGTTCCCTGCCAGAATGCCCACTATGGTTCCTGCTAGTCCTGCACCCAGTCCATAGAGGACAAACTTAGTCATAATCTGACGGTCGGTATAGCCTAGAGCCTTAAAGAGACCCGCCCTAGTCCGCTCTTCGTCAACAAAGCGGGTCATGGTGGTGAAGGTGACAAGGGCTGCGACCAGATAGAGTACGACTGGGAAGATGTTTCCAACCGCAGCGATACTGCCTGTGGCATTCTTATAGGTTATATAGCCGTCGCCACCTGGCAGGGTTGAGCGGGTATAGGTCTGGTAGCTAGGCTCTTCCAGATTGTCTAGGTCTGACTGGGCTTGACTTAGGTCGCTTTGGGCTTGGCTGATTTCCGCTTCTGCTTTGGCCTTTTCTTTGTCAAAGTCTGTCTGAGCCTGAGCTAGTTGGCTCTCCGCTTGGGAAATCTGAGCCGATTCGACCTGTAACTGGTTTTTACCTGCTGTCAGCTGTTCTTGACCCGCTTGATATTGGTCTAAGCCTGCTTCATATTGGGCAAGCCCTGCTTGGTATTGAGCCAAGCCTTCATCATATTGACTACGACCTGTTTGGTAGTGAGTCAGACCTGTTTGATAATCTTGTAAACCTGTCTGGTACTTTGTTTCTTTTTCTTGCAGCAGCTTTCTTGCTGCCTCATAATCCGACTGGGCCTGATTATAGGCTTGAAGTTCTTGGTCAATGCCTGCCTTGACCTGGTCCAATCCGGTCTGCTGGGCTAGTAAATCTGGATAGTCCGCTAAAGACTGACTTGGGCCCAATGTTTGGGAAATAATTTGCTTCAAACTTTCCTGTTTTTGGAACCAGTCTGCTTGCGCCTGATTAATTTTGCCAGCCCATTGGTCAAGTTCAGTCTGTTTGGATGCCAGAATGGACTTGGCTTGCTCTAACTCGCTTGCTGCCTGATCAAGCTCTGCTTTGCTGGCTTCTAAGAAAGCCCTTGATCGCTCTAATTCAGCATGGCTAGTCTCTAAGCGGCTCTTGGTCTGGTTAAGACTTTCCTTTGTCTGGTCCAAGGTATATTTTGCCCGAGCCAATTCGACTTCTTTTTCTCGTAGCTGGATGTGAGCATTCTCCAACTGCTCCTGACCTGACTGGATGTCTGCTCTGCTTTTTTCCAACTGTGCTTCAACCTCTGTTAGCTCAGTCTGAGCTGTGTCTAGCTCCTCCTGACCTGTCGCAATCTCATCCTGGCCTTGTGCTTGGATACGAGTCAAACGAGCTTGACCATTATCGGCTAAGAGCTGGTCCAGCTCCTTCTGATAGGCTGCCACCTTGACTTCATAGCTGTCTTGGTAGTAGGCTAGGTCATCCAAATCGTCATAAGACAGGCGGGCAATCATATAGACCTCGGAGTCAAAGACGGTCGGCTCCACCAGGGCATAACCTGCTAGCTGACCATTGCCACTGGAAGCTAGACCCATGGTGACATTGTCCCAGATTTCTGGCGAGGTGATGATGCCGACTAGGGTAAAACTGGTCTTGGTCAGGATTGTTCCGGTCTTATCAGGATCGGTCAGCTTAATCTGGTCCCCTAGTTTGTAGCCCAGAGCCAAGGAGGGCGATAGGGCAATTTCATCATCTGATTGGGGAAGGCGGCCTGACTGGACTTGGTAGAGGGAGATTTTGCTCGGTTTGGAAAAGACACGCACTGCTTGCTGGTTCTTTTCTAAGGTCACATCTTTGAAGTACCCCGTTTCAACTTGGGCTCCCTCGATACTGTCCAGCTCTGCTATGTCCTCCTCATCCAAGCCCATGTCTGACATAACCGCCAAATCCATGGTCTGAGTTTTTCCCAGATAGGCCTGGGCCGTTTTTTCCATATTAGGCGAAGTAACTTTGAGGCCAATCAAGGCAATAGCTCCCAACATCATCAGGCTAAATATAGACAAAAATCGCCCCTTGGAAGACAGGAGGGCTTGCCCCACATCTTTCCAGTAGATTTTTCGTTTCATAGGCTCCTCCTAGTACTCCAAGCTGGCAATGTCCTGCAGTGTTGGATTGAGCTCGACCGAATGCACACGGGCATCCCGCATCCGAATGACACGGTCTGCAATGGGGGCCAGGGCACTGTTGTGGGTCACGATAATGACGGTGGCTCCATTTTCTCGGGACATATCCTGCAGGATTTTCAAGACCTGCTTGCCAGTCTGGTAGTCCAAAGCACCTGTCGGCTCGTCACAGAGGAGGATTTTGGGCTTCTTGGCAACCGCTCTGGCAATGGAAACCCGCTGCTGCTCTCCGCCAGAAAGCTGGGCAGGGAAGTTATGGAGGCGGTGCCCCAGACCGACCTGAGTCAAGACTTCTTCAGCATCCATGGTATCCTTGACAATTTCTGCAGCTAATTCTACATTTTCCTTGGCAGTCAGGTTGGCAACCAAATTGTAAAACTGGAAGACAAAGCCCACATCGTCTCGGCGGTAGTTGGTCAGTTCATGACTAGACAACTTGGCGATGTCCACACCGTCAACCCAGACCTCCCCCTCATCGTTGCTGTCCATGCCACCTAAGATATTGAGCAGAGTGGATTTGCCCGCACCAGATGAGCCTAGAATGATGACCAACTCACCCTGCTCAATCTCAAAGGACACGCTGTCATTGGCCACAATGGTCGCATCGCCCATCTGATAATATTTTGAAGACTGATTGACTTGGATATAGGACATGGTACACCTCGCTTCTTCTCTTCCTAACAACTGTATTCTTACTACTTATTATAGCACAAAAGAGGGTTTTCACCCTCTCCTTCATCTTTTACACTTGAGCAATGGCAGAGCCACCATAGAGTTTGAGTTCTTCTCTGATTGTTTGGTAGTAATAGCGATCAAATGCCCGCCATGCCTGCCTGCTAGTCTCACCCAATCGCAGATCACCCAGTCCGACCAAAAAGCTGGTCGAACGATAAAATTTCTCAATCGCAATCAGCTCAGAGTTGGTAACCGACTTGGCCTCCGACAATATGCGTGTTGTCTCTGTCAGGTTATGCTGGAGTCGTTGCTCATCTGCTGTTCCTATTTTTTCTATTTGAAAGGCCCGATCCAAGTCTTGAATGAGAGCCAAAACATCCTGAATGATCCGTGTCTTTTCCATAGAAGACCCTCCTAGTTTTTGATAAATTTAGTATATCAAATTAGACAAAGATATTCAAGTCTATTCAGACTGACTGGGTTGAATTTTCGAGCAGTCTATGCTACAATACCTCGTACGCAAACGTTACCATTTAGAAAGGTTTTGAACATTTGAAAAAAGTATCTCTATCTCCATTTGCTTGGAGTGCAATCTACCTGACAGTATCTTGGTTGATTTTCTTGTTCCAAGTGCCACTATTTAACAAGTTAATCCAAGGTCTTTTCCAGTTTGACCTAGAAAACATCAGCAATCTGATCCAAGACCAGCTGGTCCAGGGCTGGGTACGACGGGCAATCCTGCTCCTACTTGTCATGGTCCTCATCTGCCTAGTAGAAATCATTCTCTTCTATTTCCTAACTGGCAAGCTCATCAAGACCTTCAAGCTCATGGATGGCAAGGTTAATAAGCTCATTCTTGGGGGCTACTGCCTCTTGTTCTGGGGATCAATAGCATTGATTATCTTTGGTTTGGTGACTAGCCTTTCAACTGGTCTGGACTTATGTAGAAATATCCAAGTCCTGCAAGAACTGGATTTTCAGATGATTGGGGCAGACATTCAGGCTCTGATAGTTGAAACTCCTCTGACGAAAATCGGTGATGTGCAAGCCTTGTTTGACAGCATTCAAGACTATATTCGTGACAACAGCCTCTTGCTGGCAAGCAAGGAATCGCTGGTACTTCAAGTCTCAAAACTCCACGCACTCATCAGTGTCTGGTCAACTGCCTACCTAATCCTGCTTGCCCTGCTCAGCTATTTCCACATAAAAGACTGGTGGACCAAGCGGACGCCAGGCAAGCCAATTGTCAAAATCAGTCTAACCATTGAGTGTCAGTAAACTTGTTGAGGCTGGGACAAAAGTCCTGGCCTCCTTAGTTTTTTTCAATCGTTAAACTTGACGCAGTGGTTGAGTGGGCTCTAATTAGCTGATTATATCAGCTTTTACAGCCCTACTCAACTGTGCGGGGGTGGGACTACAAAATCGAACCCTGCGGGTTACCGATTTTTGTCCCACCCCCTTTTGCTATCAAAAAAACGATGCCTGTTCCGGCACCGTTATATTCTTTTATTTAACAACCTCTAAAGCTGCTTCATAGTCGGGATGTTCGTTGACATTGTCCAGGTATTCCACATAGGTGATTTCATTGTCGGCATTGAGGACAAAGACCGCACGCGCCAGCAAATTCCATTCTCGCATAAGTACACCATAGGATTTTCCAAAGGCATGGTCATAGTAATCAGACAGGGTTACTGCATCTTCTAGACCTGCAGCCCCGCACCAGCGTTTCTGGGCAAAGGGCAGGTCAGCTGATACAGTAATGACAACCGTATTGTCACGGTCAGCCAGTTCCTGATTGAAGCGACGAGTTTGGGTATCGCAAATCCCTGTGTCAATAGAAGGCACAACACTGATGACCTTGGTCTGCTTGCCAAAGTCTTTCAGACTTTTCAAGCTCAAGTCATTGGCCATGAGGACAAAATCAGGGGCCACATCACCCACCTGCAAACGTGGACCTACCAAGGTCACTGGTTTTCCAATAAAGGTTGTCATAAAACATCTCCCTTGCACTTAATATATTTATTGTAAGCGTTTATGACGAAAATTACCAGTTTTTTGACTGGTATTTTTCGTATGCAATATCCCCATAAGTCCTTACTTCAATTTTTGCACCAATTCAGCTTGCAACATACAAGTATGATATAATACTTAGTATGGATACAAAATATACTAACCACGTTCAACTCCGCCCCTTTACAAAATGGACTGGCGGAAAACGCCAACTCCTATCAGCAATTGAACCCCTCCTTCCGTCATCTTTCAATAATTATTTCGAGCCATTTGTTGGAGGAGGCGCCCTCTTTTTCAATCTTGCTCCTAAAAAAGCTGTTATCAATGATTTTAACTCAGAACTAATAAACTGTTACCAAGAAATCAGACACAACCCACAAGAATTGATTGACTATTTGCATAAACATGATGCAAATAACTCGAAAGAATATTACTTGGAATTAAGAGCTGTTGATAGAAGTGATAAAATTAATTCAATGTCAAGTACAGAACGTGCAGCTCGAATCCTCTATATGTTGCGAGTTAATTTTAATGGTCTATATAGAGTGAACTCAAAGAATCAGTTCAATGTGCCTTATGGTCGCTATAAAAATCCTAAAATTGTAGATGAAGAACTAATTTTATCTGTTTCACACTATTTAAATGCTAATGAAATTTCTATTTTAACAGGAGACTTTGAAGAGGCGGTAAAAAATGTAAATACGGGAGATTTTGTCTATTTCGACCCCCCATATATTCCCTTATCAGAAACAAGTGCCTTTACCTCCTACACCCACGAAGGTTTTTCTTATAATGACCAGGTACGCTTACGCAATACCTTTAAGAGGTTGAGCGACAAGGGAGCATATGTCATGCTATCAAATTCTTCTAGTCCACTAGTCGAAGAACTCTATAAAGATTATTATATTCACAAAGTCAGTGCCACTCGAACAAATGGAGCTACTGCAAATAGTAGAGGAAAAATTTCAGAATTTATTGTCACAAACTATGAAAAATAACGAATATAAGTATGGAGGTGTCTTAATGAACAAACCATACTATCACAAAAACAAGGCTATCCTTGTACATGCAGATACATTTGATTTTCTTTCCAAAATGAAACCCGAGAGCATGGACATGATTTTTGCTGACCCTCCCTATTTTTTGAGCAATGGAGGAATGTCTAATTCCGGAGGTCAAGTTGTGTCAGTTAACAAGGGAGACTGGGATCAAATATCTTCTCTAGAAGAAAAACACGATTTTAATCGTCGCTGGATACGACTGGCAAAATCAGTTCTAAAACCCAATGGTACGATCTGGATTTCAGGAACTTTACATAATATCTACTCCGTAGGAATGGCTCTGGAAGAAGAAGGATTTAAAATTCTTAATAATATCACTTGGCAAAAGACCAACCCTGCCCCTAACCTCTCTTGTCGTTACTTCACTCATTCAACTGAAACGATTTTATGGGCCAGAAAGTCAGACAAACACGCTAAACACTACTATAACTATGATTTGATGAAAGAAATCAACATCGGAAAACAGATGAAAGATGTCTGGACAGGCGGTCTCACTCCTAAATCTGAAAAATGGGCTGGTAAACATCCCACTCAAAAACCAGAGTATTTATTGGAACGAATTATTTTAGCCAGTACCAAAGAAGGAGATTATATTTTAGACCCATTTGTTGGTAGTGGTACAACAGGTGTTGTTGCAAAGAGACTGAATCGTCGCTTTATCGGAATCGATGCTGAACGAGATTATCTAAAAATTGCAAGAACTAGATTGGAGAATATCGAATGATTAAAGGCGGTGTTGGTGGAGCGAATACCCTTACAGGTCTGGCTTTTGAATTAAAAACAGACTTACCAACTTTTATTGCAAATCAAAGTGGTTATGAAGTGATTGAAAATGACTACGATATAAAAGTTTCCAAAAAGACCGGAAATTCTATAAAAACAAAACGAAAAGCCACTTCTCGTTGGCTTGTAAAATTTAATGGGCAAGTAGTTGCAACTATTTTTCAAAAACATGGGCTCTACCGCTATTTTGATGAGGTTGGATTGGACTATCATACCATAATATCTAAAAAGTTATTACCTGATGACTCGATTTTTGTCATGAAAAATAATACTGTCTTTATCATTGAAAAAAAGACTCAGAGTACAGAAGGAAGTGTCGATGAAAAATTACAAACTTGTGATTTCAAATTAAAACAGTACAAAAAATTATTCTCACCACTGAATAAAGAAGTCAAGTATTATTATCTATTGGATAAATGGTTCCTAGACCCAAAATATAAAGACACTTTAGATTATATTATTAGCGTAGGCTGCGATTATAGATTTGAGTACATTCCGCTAAAAGAGTTTGGACTACCACTGCCGGAGGAAAAATAATATGGATTTTTATAGTTACATTAACTCCCCTACAACTATTCGATTACAAACATTTCTTGATAGCCTTTCTATTACCAATCGCACTCCGGAATACTATGTTAATTGGGAAAAGGTTGAGAGAGAAACAAAAAAATTTGAACTAGAATTACATACACTCAACTATCTTATCGGAAAAGAAGATATTTATGTTGAAGCTCTCACCCTATTCTCACAACAACCCAATTTATTGAAAGCCATTCCGAGCCTAATTGCTAGTCGTGATAAAATTTTAGATATCCTATCTATTGATGAACAAGACAAAATGAGCTTCATGCAACTTGACTTCTCTACTATTGATGTGCAACGAATTCATGAATATGTTGACTTTATTGAGCAAACTGGACTTCTAGATTTCTTACAACATAAAGCGAATCGCTCATTAGTGGATTATGTCTATGGAGTGGAAGCTGGCTTAGACAGTAACGCTCGTAAAAATCGGAGCGGAACAACTATGGAAGGTATCATTGAACGCCATATTGCTAAACTTTGTAAGGAATTGAATCTCACTTATAAAGCTCAAGCTACTGCCCCCTTCATACAGGAAAGCTGGAGTATTACAGTTCCAGTTGATAAATCAGAACGTCGTTTTGACATTGCCATATTCTCAAAAGAACAAAATAAAGTATGGTTAATTGAAACCAATTATTACGGCGGTGGCGGAAGTAAATTAAAAGCCGTTGCTGGAGAATTTACTGAATTAAATCAATTTATACAAACTTCTCACGATGATGTCGAATTCATTTGGATAACAGATGGACAAGGTTGGAAGACTGCACATCTCCCTCTCTCAGAAGCATTTGGCCATATCGTCAATGTTTTTAACTTAGAAATGTTAAAAAATGGATTTCTAGCTGAATTAATAAAATAATAGAGCAGATTTTATTCTGCTCTATTATTTTATCTCCACCCGTTTCAATCGCAGAGCGTTTAAGAGGACGGAGACTGAGCTCAGACTCATGGCTGCTCCTGCTAACATAGGATTGAGCAGGGGACCACCGAACAAATGAAGAATCCCCATGGCAACTGGAATGCCCAATACATTGTAGGCAAAGGCCCAGAAGAGATTTTGTTTAATGGTTCGCATGGTCGCTCGGCTGAGCGTGAGGGCTCGCGGTACGTCTAACAAGTCACTCCGCATCAAGACCACATCTGCGGACTCGATAGCCACATCGGTACCAGAGCCAATGGCTAGACCCAAATCAGCCTGTGCCAAAGCAGGTGCGTCGTTAATGCCGTCTCCGACCATGGCCACTCGTTTGCCCTCTGCCTGCAAGACCTGGATCTGACGAGCCTTGTCTTCTGGCAGGACATCGCTAATCACTCGGTCAATCCCGACTTCCTCGGCAATAGCCTGAGCAGTTTTTTCGTTATCACCTGTCAGCATGACCACTTCCACTCCTTGCTGACGCAGTTTAGCGATGGCTTGACGACTGGTGGGTTTTACCGTGTCGGCTACGGCGATAAGTGCCAGAAGTTGACCTGCTTCTGCTAGATACATAGGAGTTTTGCCTTGACTGGCTAATCGCTCTGCCTGCTGGCTGGCAAGTGCAGTATCCACACCTGCCTCCACCATCAGCTTGGCATTGCCAAAGAAAATGGTCTGCTCTGCTATGGTCACCGACAAGCCTCGACCTGCATGGGCCTGGAAGTTGGTTGTCGGCAAGAGCTCCAAATCCGCCTGCTTGGCCGCATCCAGAATGGCCTGGCCCAGAGGGTGCTCTGAGTTCTGCTCGCTGCTGGCTGCCAACTGGAGCAGTTCCTGCTCTGTCCGATCCGAGAAGGTAATCAGGTCTGTCACCTGCGGCTGACCTTGGGTGATAGTGCCTGTCTTATCAAAGACCATGACCTCAATCTTGGGCAGGATTTCCAAGGCCTGACCGGACTTGAAGAGGACGCCGTTCTCCGCCCCCTTGCCCGTACCGACCATAATCGCTGTCGGTGTTGCTAGTCCCAGTGCACAAGGACAGGCTATGACCAAGACTGAAATGGTGATGGACAGAGAGAAAATCCAGGAATGTTGCCCCAAGAGCAACCAAGCTAGGCCTGAGAGTACCGCAAGCCCCATGACAATGGGTACAAAGACTGCCGACACCTGATCGGCCAGCTTGGCAATGGGTGCCTTAGTGCCTTGTGCTGCCTCAACCAGCTGGATAATCTGAGCCAGGCTAGTGTCCTGACCCACACGGGTTGCCCGAAAGTGAAAGGCACCAGTTTTATTAAGGGAGGCACCGACCACCTGATCCCCGACAGACTTGCTGACGGGCAGACTTTCACCTGTCAACATGGACTCATCGACAGTCGATTGTCCCTCAACCACGACGCCGTCCACCGCAATTTTTTCACCCGGCCGGACGATGACAATGTCACCCACGACAACATCTTCTAAGGCCACCTGTACTTCCTGCCCATTACGTAGGACCTGAGCCGTCTTGGGTGCCAAGTCCATGAGGTGCTTAATGGCTTCTGACGTTCTCCCCTTGGATACCGCCTCCAGATACTTGCCCAGCGTAATCAGAGTCAAGATAACAGCCCCCGACTCAAAATAGAGTTCTGGATGCCCACCATGTCCCATCTCGCCCGCATCTTGAGCGATTAAGGCAATCATTATAAGGCCTTGGACAATAGCAGAGCTGGTACCAAGGGCAATCAGGGAGTCCATATTGGGATGACCTGCTAGCAAGGTCTGAAAGCCCTTGGTAAAAAAGCTTCTTCCAAGATAAACCACTGGTAAAATCAGGATAAACTGAGTCAAGGCAAACATCATAGGTTCATGCAACCACTGAGGCAGGGGCAAGTTGACCATGGGACCCATAGCAATATAAAGTAAGGGGAGGGTGAAAACTACTGACCAGATAAAACGAGTCCAGAGACTGGCAATCTGCTCCCCTTGTCTGTCTGTCAGATCTGTCTGTCCCTTGCTTGCTGGCTTGATAGCCTTGTAGCCTGACTTTTCAACTGCTGATAAAATTTCACTTGCACTCAAACGGTCCTTGTCATAGGTGAGGCTTGCCTTTTCTGTCGCCAGATTAACCGCTACTTCTTCTACACCAGCCAGTTTTCCTAAGGCCTTTTCAACCGTCATGGCACAGGAGGCACAGGTCATGCCCTCAATAGCATAGGTTTCCGTCACAAGATTGCGGACCATACTATATCCAGACTTTTCCACCGCCGCCTCAATCTCTGCCAAGCTGAGAAGGTCTGGATTGTAGCTGACACTTAGTTTTTCCGTTGCCAGATTGACACTGGCTTCTTCGACTCCTGTCAATTTCCCGACAGCTTTTTCAACTGTCATGGCACAGGAAGCACAGGTCATACCTGCTATTCTGACACTTTCTTTTTGCATAGTTTCTCCTTTGACTACATTTGTAATCACATTATACACAATTCGACTACATTTGTAAACGAATTTGTTTCAAAAAAGAGAGGTTGCCCTCTACTTCTTCCTTGCCAACATGGTCGCAAACCGCATCTTGAGGAAATTGCCATCTTCATCACGCTTATGGAGCTGACCAAAATCTTCATTATACTTGACCAATTCCCAGTCACGATAGTATTCCTTCAACTCACCTTCGCCGAAAGTAAAGGAGAAATTCATAGGACAGGGGGCATCTTCCGTATCCATGGCCGCCACGATCAAGTTATAGCCACCAGGTCGTGTTTGCTCCTGCATATTGCGGATAATGGCTGGCACCCGATCCCGCTCCAAGAACATGAAGACCACGGTCGAGATAATCCAATCATAGTCCTGCTCCAAACTGGCCGAGTTGATCTCATAGGTTCCAGCTTGCAGGTCCAAATCCTCCATCTCCTTTATATGATGTAAGATTTGAAGACTTTGCTCATCCTTATCTACCGCAATCACCTCAAAACCTCTTTGGGCCAAATAGAGACTATTTCGCCCCCGACCAGAACCTAAATCCAATACCTTGCATGGCTCAATCATTTTCAAAGCTTCTAAAACCTCTGAGTGCGTTCGACTCAGGTTGTATTTTTTAGCAAAAAAATCCTCTTGCTGACAGAAAAATTCCAAGAAAAACTCCGTATCTTCTGTCAATAAGGCTACTCGATGCCAAACCTCTGGTTCCACAAAAGGGATATCATCTGCTGGACCATAGACAAATTCTCCCAAAATCTCATTGTCATCTGAAATCGGCTCAAATTTGAGCTGACCCTTCAAAACCTTGATTTTAGCCCAAGTACCCACCTTGGTATTATGCTTAGTCAAAAAATGCTGGGGAACCGTATCCTGATTCCAAATGGGCATGCGTTTGTAAGGAACTAAAACAGTCATTTTCTCTCCTTTCCATGCTATTGTTGTAGAAAAACTTCATGAAGTTTGCAAGCAACAAAAGACCAGGATTTCTCCCAGCCTCTATCTACTATTGATAGCCTTCATAGTCCGCTTAATATCACGGTCTTGTTCACGGCGTTTAATTGACTCCCGCTTGTCGTAGTCGTGCTTCCCTTTGGCAAGCCCAATCAAGACCTTGGCAAAGCCGTCCTTGATATAGACCTTGAGGGGCACCAGGGTCATACCTGTTCCCTTGACCTCATTGCCCAGAGACTCGATTTGCTTCTTCCGCAAGAGAAGTTTGCGGGTCCGCGTTGGCTCCTGGTTCCAGATATTGCCCTCATCGTAGGGAGCGATATGGACATTGACCAACCAAGCCTCTCCCTGCTTGATCTGGGCAAAGCCGTCCTTGAGGTTGATCCGCCCCGCACGAATAGACTTAATCTCCGTCCCCGTCAGGACCATCCCCGCCTCCACTGTATCGACAATGGTATAGTCGTGGCGGGCTTTTTTATTCTGTGCAATCACATTGCCCTCACCCTTGGCCATGCCTATCTCCTTTTCTTCTTGTTCTTTTTAGCCACTTCTTTGTAAAATGGTTTCTTTTTCTTGTCTTTTTTCCCACTTTTTGACTTGTGGTCTTTCCCAGACTTGTGATGTTTGCTGTCGCGACCAGCAGCTTCTTGTTTGTGGTGCTTGCCCCGTCCTCGCCCTGACCGATCATCACGGTCACGGTTGGAGTGACTAGCAGTTCTCCGCTTGGCTTTCAGAGCTTTTTCCACAATATCCAGCTCGGACGGAACGTGGGCAAAATCAATCTCCCCTGTCATCTTGTCTGCCCGCGTTAGCTTGATACGAATTGGCTGACCGACACGGAAGACACGACCAGATTTCTCACCCTGTAAGGTCAGAGTCCGCTCGTGGAACTGGTAGTATTCGTTGAGGTTGGTGATATGAATCAGACCTTCAACCGTATTTGGTAACTCGACAAAAAGCCCAAACTTGACTACGCTAGACACCACACCGTCAAACTCTTGCCCAACAAATTCTTGCATGAATTCTGCCTTCTTCATGGCTTCGACTTCCCGCTCTGCCTCAATGGCACGGCGTTCTAAACTGGACGAAGACTTGGCAAGCTCAGGAATAACCTGCTCAAAATGCTCTGCTTTTTCCGCAGGATTGTGACCATATTCCCGCACCATGCGGTGAACCAGCAAGTCGGGATAACGGCGGATAGGACTGGTGAAGTGGGTGTAGAACTCGGCACCCAGTCCGTAGTGGCCGTGGTTGTGCTCCGAGTAGCGTGCCTGCTGCATGGAACGCAGCAACATCATGTTGAGAACATCCGCATAGGGCTGGTCCTTGACCCGCTCCATGAGGTCCTGTAGGGCATCCTGGCTGATAGAGCTAGCCGTTCCATAGACGGTCAGACCAAAGCTGGTCGCATAGTCGATGAACTTCTGCAGCTTGTCCGACTTGGGCTCCTCGTGGATCCGATAGATGAAAGGCAGATCCAACTTAGCAAAATGCTCGGCAACGCACTCATTGGCCGCCAACATGAAGGACTCAATCATCCGCTCGGCAATGCCCCGCTGACGCAGCTGGATATCGACTGGCAGACCGTCCTTGTTGACGATGATTTTGGCTTCAGTCGTGTCAAAGTTGAGGGCACCGCGTTTGTAGCGCATGGTTTCCAGGGTTTCATGGAGTTTGACCATGAGGTCCACACTTGGTACGATTGCCTTATATTTAGCAAGCTTTTCCTGATTGCCTGCAATCATGTCATTGACATCAGAATAGGTCATGCGGAAGGTCGTTTTGATGACCGTTTGGCCAATCCAGTGCTTGACCACCTTGCCCTTGCGGTCTATTTCCATAATAGCCGACTGGGTTAGACGGTCCACGTTTGGATTAAGAGAGCAGATGCCGTTTGACAGGCGTTCTGGCAGCATCGGCACCACACGGTCGGTCACATAGACAGAAGTCCCACGCTTGACAGCTTCCTGGTCCAAGGCAGAACCTTCGGTCACATAATAGCTGACATCAGCGATATGGACACCCAACTCCAGATTTCCGTTCTTAAGTTGCTTGATATGGA
The DNA here is from genome assembly GCF_017601095.1 of Streptococcus suis. GTDB lineage: Bacteria > Bacillota > Bacilli > Lactobacillales > Streptococcaceae > Streptococcus > Streptococcus suis_Z. The sequence goes on from NZ_JAGFUX010000008.1 coordinate 63,862, forward strand.
CCGCATCGTCCAAGTCCTTGGCATCCGCACCGTCGATAGTAAAGATGATTTCATCCCGCAAGTCCAAGCGTCCTTCAAAGTCTTTCTCAGATGGACTTTCTGGCACCCGATTGGCCTCCGCCAAGACTTCATCTGGAAACTCCGACACGATGTCCATGGATTCCAAAACTTCCAAGACATCGATTCCTACATCGTCCTTATGCCCCACCACATCCCGAATGGTCGCGACAAAGTGGTCCCGTTTCTTATTGGGATAGGCTTCAATGTCAACTTTGAGGATTTCCGTTCCGGTCAATACCAGAGGTGACTTCTTAATGTAAATCTTCTGAGCAATTTTCTGGTTTTTAGACTTGATGTAGCCTACATACTCTGGCTTGTCTTCGTCAAAAACAATCAAGCCCACCGCTGTTTTCAGGCTATGTTCTAAAATATCAATGACTTCCGCTTCCGCAGCGGTTCCCTTGAGCCTGTTCGCCACTTTCTTAATGGCCACTTCCACTCGGTCGCCCTCGATAGCGAAGTTGACATCGTCACGGCTGACAAAGAGGTCATCTTCCTCCTCATCAATAGTCACAAAGCCAAAACCAGACTTGTGGGCACGAAAAATCCCCTGTAAAGTGACCTTATTTTTGGATACTTTAGGTACTGGCAGAGCGATTCGACCCGCATTATCAAAGACAAGTTGACGACTGCCTTCCATGCTCGAAACCAGCTTGACCAAGTCTGTAAAAGTCTTAGCAGAGCTAGCTCCAAACTGATCGGCCAGCTGGTCCATGGTCACAGGACCAACTTCTTTAATATAGTTTATAATATCGTTTTTCATGTTGTATTTACCAGAGTGCTAGTTAAGAATCTAGCACTATTTCTCTTAGTGTGCGTTATATCCAGACGCAGTGGTTGATTGCTCCAACAATCAAATGATTGTTGGAGGTGGGAGATAGGATTTGCAAAGCAAATCTCAATAGTTCGCGAATAACGCTCCGAACCATACCTATTCAACTTATGCGGGGGTGGGCAGACGAACTCTTTATACCTGTCGAGTTCTGGCCCACTCCCAAAAAAATAGACCAAGAACAAGTTCCCAGTCTTTTTTATCTTACATACCTGTACTTGAAATAACTACCAAGGCTAGGGCAACCAACATCCAAATCGCTACCAGAATAGCGGTAATGCGTTGCATCACTGCTTCAAATCCACGTGCCTTTGTTCGTTCAAATAAGGCACCGTTAGACGCATCAAAAACGTTGCTAGACTGGTTTTTTGCTGGCTGAATAAAAATCACCGCAATCAAAATAACAGATAAAATCAAAAGAATGGCTAATAATACTTGATACATATTTTTTCTCTTTCTTCAATAACTTCTGCCATTATACCATAAATACTATTTTGTTTCAATATGAAGGGTTACTTTTCTCTCCTTTGGACAGTATTTAAGGACTTCTATCTTTCCTGGATGGGTTTTGGAGTTCTTACTAGTCAGGTAATTTTTACTACCACACTCCGAACATTGCAAATTGATTTTAACTCTCACTAGATCTCCCTTAGTTTCAAATAGTTTCTAAAATTGGTCAAGGACCACAGTAAATTAAACAAGACTAATCCGCTGGACAGGTAAAATACCCAGTCATAGCCCAAATTTGCAGCCACTGACGACCCCATCATGGGTCCTACAACAGAACCTAGATTGTTAAAAATCTGGTTATAGGAAAAGATTCTGGAAATCCCTTCTTTTGGTGTCAGTTTGGTCAATAGCGAATTGACCGAAGGCAAGAGGGCGCCAGTCCCAAAGCCATAGAGAAACCGCAAAAGACCAAGTTGGAAGGGATTTTGAGCAAAGGCGCATAAAATGTTGATGAGTAGGCTATAGACCAAGGCTAGTAACAATAGTCTATGATTACCAATCTTATCACCTATCTTCCCAAGATAACCTGAAGTCACTAGCGATGCCATACCAGGTAAGGAAATGATAAAACCAGCCACAAAGAGTAGATTATCTGTCTGCCCCAAATGCCGCACATAAAGGGTCAAAATTGGCACCACAGCTTGAGCCGCAGCAATGATGACCATCGAGGTCACAAAGAGTCCAACCAACATCTGCCTATCTTTGACCTGTGCAAAGACCTCTTGAACGGACATAGCATCACCTTTTTTGACAGGGACAAAATCTTCACGAATATAGAATACTGTCAGTACAACCACCAGAGCATAGAGCAGACCAACCAGCAGAAAGACATTGTGGACACCAAACATCTCCGCCAGAATACCTCCTAGCGTTGGTCCAATCAAGTTTCCCGCTACTGCCCCGGTTGACAAGGTCCCTAGGGCATAGCCTGTTTTGTCCTTGGGCACCTGACTAGCAATCAAGGCCGTCGCATTGGGAATATAACCCGTAAAGACACCGTTCAAGACCCGCAGGACAATCAGCCAAAAGACATTAGGCACAAAGGCCATGCCTCCCATAGTAAAAATCATGGCAAAGGCCGCCCGCACCATCATGGGCTTGCGACCGTATCGATCTGCCAAACTACCCCAGATAGGAGCCATAACCGCTGCCGCAAAGGCATTGGCCGAAACCGCCAAGCCTGCATAGTATTCCACCTGACCAGCTCCCACTCCCAGCTCCTCCACGAAGACCGAGATAAAGGGCATGACAAGGGTAAAGCTAACTCCAGTCAAAAAGTTACCCAGCCAAGCCACCTTCAGATTCTGCTGCCAAATTCGACTACCCTCGTCCATCCTTCATTTCCTCCAAACCTTTGGCCACCTGCATCAAGGTCGCCTCCACTGCTCCGCTATTGTCAATCACAAACTGGGCCTTGCTCCGCTTTTCCTCTAAAGAAAGCTGAGCAGCCAGCCGATTTTCTGCTTCTTGAACAGATAAACTATTGCGTTTTATAAGCCGTTCCAACTGCTGCGCTCGATCGACATAGACCAGCCAGACTTCATCTACTTCCCCACTATAATCCGCCTCGTAGAGCAGGGGAATATCCATGAAAACAACATCCTCAGTCTGCTTGAGAGCATCCCTTCTGGCCAGCAACTCCTGCCTGATAATCTGGTCTTGCAAGACTGATAAACGAGCCCGCAACTTGCTATTCGCAAAAACAGCTTGACCCAGCTTAACCCTATCTAAATTTCCATCTGCCGATAAGATGTCTTGACCAAACTCTTTCAGCAAAACCTGGTAGAGCTTGCCACCCTTGGCCTGTAATTCATGAACAACCGCATCCGCATCAATGACTGGATAACCTTGTTCTCTCAGAAAAGCTGTAACTGTTGATTTTCCAGAGGCGATGCCACCTGTTATTCCGATAACTTTAGCCATTTTTCACCTGACACTTGGGACAGAAATGTGTCCCCCGTCCGCCCAACTGGATTTTGACAATCTCTGTCTGGCAACGGGGACAGGCCTGCCCTGTCTTTCCGTAAACTTGTAAATAATCCTGCATGGTCCCATCCATGCCCAAGGTATTTTTATAGGTCCGAATGGTTGAGCCACCTTTTTCAATTCCTAGTTGCAAGACTTCGATGGTGGCTTGACGGAGGCTAGCTACCTGCTCTGCTACTAACTGACAACTGACTTGAGCAGGGTGGACTTGAGCTCTAAACAGGACCTCATCGACATAGATATTGCCCAAACCAGCAACTAAAGACTGGTCCAAAAGATGTGTCTTAATGGGCCTTTTCGACTTGGCTAACTTGACTGCAAATTCTTTTAAGTCAAAATCCGCTTCCGTCGGCTCAGGACCAATTTTTCGACTGAGAAAATAGGCATCCACATCTGCCTTGCCCAGCAGTTCCATTGTGCCAAACTTGCGGACATCCTGATAAACCAAGGTTGAATCGTCCGTAAAGGTGAAAAAGGCATGAAAGTGCTTGTTGGCAGGCACCTGGTCAGGAAAGAAATTATACTTACCTTCCATCCGCAAGTGGGAAATGAGGACATGATCCGTCAGGTAAATCAAGAGATACTTACCCCGACGATCCACATCCACAATCTCCTGACCAAGCAAGTCCTGACAGAAGATATCCACACCAGTCTTAATCATAGGGGCATAGGTTACTTCTACCTTGGAAATAACCTTACCTCTGACTAGCCGATTCAAACCACGACGAACCGTCTCAACCTCAGGTAATTCGGGCATACTTATCCTCCTCACAGAAATTGCTGAGCTCAGCCCAGCAATCTACTTTAACATTCTTAATACTCTTTCTCATTATAGCCAAAGTCGGCGAGGTCTAGTTTTTTGTCACGCCAGTTTTTCTTAACCTTGACCCAGGTTTCGAGGAAGACTTTGTCGCCCAACATCAATTCAATATCACGGCGGGCCATGGAGCCGATTTTCTTGAGCATAGCTCCTTGCTTGCCAATGATAATACCTTTCTGGCTATCACGCTCCACCATAATCGTCGCACGAATGTGGACCTTGTCGGTAAATTCATCGCGTTTCATAGATTCGATGACAACTGCCACAGAGTGCGGAATTTCCTCACGAGTCAGGTGTAAAACCTTCTCCCGAATCATCTCAGACACCAAGAAACGTTCTGGGTGGTCGGTAATCTGGTCTGCTGGGAAATACTGGAAACCTTCGTCCAGATTTTCTTTTAGAATTTCCATGAGGCGATTGACATTGTTGCCCTGCGTGGCAGAAATGGGCACAATTTCCTTGAAGTCCAACTGTTGACGGAAATCATCAATCTGCTCCAAGAGTTGATCTGGGTGTACCTTGTCAATCTTATTGACAACGAGGATAACTGGAACCTTGGCTTGTTTGAGGCGTTCCATTATCATGTCGTCACCCTTGCCTCTTTTTTCATCGGCTGGCACCATAAAGAGCACCGTATCCACTTCACGAAGGGTGCTATAGGCAGACTCCACCATGAAATCCCCCAAAGCTGTCTTGGGCTTGTGAATTCCCGGCGTATCAATGAAGACAATCTGCTCTTCTTCAGTTGTATAAATCCCCATAATCTTGTTACGGGTTGTTTGAGCCTTATCGCTCATGATGGCAATTTTCTGCCCCATTACATAGTTGAGAAAGGTTGATTTCCCAACGTTTGGACGACCTAAAATCGCCACAAAACCTGACTTAAATGTCATGATTTCTCCTTAACTCTTTAAAAAATCAATTCCCAAATTTTGGGAAGAAAAATCAACAATCCAACTAAAACAGCAAAACCTGACACAAACAAAACAGCCCCTGCTGCCATGTCCTTAGCATTTTTTGCCAACATGGAAAAATGATAGTCTGACGCCAAATCCACTACATTTTCAATGGCGGAGTTGACAATTTCAAATGCGATGACCAGGCAGACACTCAACAGCAAGAAGAGCCATTCGGTCATGGACACCTGGAAAATCAGACCGGCAAGAATGACTAAAACGGCGGACACAAGATGTTTGCGCATGTTGCGTTCTTCCTTGAATGCCGTAAACAGACCGGTTGTAGCGAATTCTAAACTGGCCACCAAGTCCCGGTTCTTCCATTTTTTCTGTGATTTATTCTCTCGTAAGTCCATAGGTCGTCAAAATTTCTTCTTGTAAACCAAACATTTCTGCTTCTTCTTCTGGCGTATAGTGATCAAAGCCATTGATATGCAGAAAACCATGTACTGCCAAAAAGCCCATTTCCCGCTCAAAACTATGGCCGTAATCAGCGGCCTGTTCTTGCGCCTTTTCAATGGAAATGAATAACTCACCGATATAAGCATCAAAGTCTTCCATCATTTCAGCCAAATCAGGATCATCCAACAAGTCTTCTTCATCAAAGAAAATCTCATTTTCAGGCTTATACTCAAGGCTGACCACATCTGTTGGGCGGTCGATTCCACGGTATTCCAAGTTGACCTCATGAACACGCTCGTTATCCACAAAAGTCACAGCCATTTCCTTATTTTCTTTTCCGATTTTTTTAGCAGCGTATTGGAGCAAGTCTTGAATCTGTTCTTGCATCTCAACGGATACTTGACCCGTCTCATCTGTCATTTCGATAAACATTGCGTCACCCTACTTTCTGGCTCTATTATAACACAAATTACCAAAAAGAGGCGAAATGCTCCACCAGCACATAGGCAATCCTCGAAATTTGTGGTAGACTTTTAGTATACTAATCGAAGGAGTTGAGGGATTTGTCCAACCACCAGCACATCAGTTCGTTAATCGAAAGCAAACTCGACAGCATGACCAAGCTTGAAAAGATGATTGCTTCCTATTTTATCAACCTCGAAGAAAGCCCTGATCTTTCCTTGGAAAAAGTTCGTAGGGACCTTCATGTCTCTGCTTCTGCCCTGACCCGCTTTGCAAAAAAATGCGGTTTTTCAGGCTACCGTGAATTTGTCTTTGAATACCAAAACAATCAGCAGTACCTTGTTGAAAACTTTGAACATATCCAACGAAGTCTCACCAAGCGAGTCTTGATAGACTATGAGGAAATCCTCCACCTCACCAATAGCCTGGTAGATGAGGACCGATTGGAAGAAATTGCGACTCTGATTGACAAGAGCCAACGGGTTTATTTTTACGGAATCGGTAGTTCTGGCTTGGTTGCTATGGAAACCAAGACACGTTTTATGCGCTTGGGAGTGGTTTGTGATGCTGTGACAGATAGCAACAACCTCAAATGGACTACCAATATTTTAGATCCATCTTGTCTAGTGATTGGCCTATCCCTTTCTGGTCAAACAGATGAAATCATTGACAATCTCCGGATTGCTGCCCAAAAAGGAGTCCCCACTGCCCTCCTTACCTCCCAGGCAGTCAAGATGGATCCTCCTATCGAACAAATTCCGGTTGCTTCCGTTCGGCACCTTAATTACGGCAACCGTATTTCCCCCCAAGTTCCGCTCCTCATCATGCTTGACATCCTCTATGCCTACTTTCATGCCATGGACAAGGACAAAAAAGAAACCATTTTCCAGCATACGATTGTTGAATAAAAAAATCCCCGGCTCATCATCTGATGAGCCGGGAATTTTTTTAGGAGAAGTTGGCTAATCTGTAAAAAACTGCGTTCCAAGTAAGTAATCAAAGACATAGTCATTGACTTTCACATGCATGGCATCATGGCCATAGTCCGGCATGATTTTCATTTCTCTTGGACCTGCGAGTCGGTTGTAAATGGCAAATTGAGTAGAAGGTGGACAGACACTATCCTCCAAGCCTGTCACCATAGCAACAGGACAGGAAATCAAATGCGCCAAGTTTTTCACATCGATATAAGACAAGGTCTGTAAAACCGCATCTTCTGTCTCGTGAAATGGATCAGAAAACTTGAAATATCGGAAAAGTTCATCATAGGCCTCACTATGATTACCTAATTCCAAAACCCGCTTAAAATCAGACAGAAATGGATAAATCGCCACCGTTTTTCCAATCCGTTGGTTTAGAGCTGCCGCAACCAAGGCCAAGGCTCCACCCTGAGATCCTCCGTAAGAAGCCAGACGCTTCTTGTCCACAAAGTCAAGGCTTGCAATAATTTCCACCAGTTGATAGACATCCAAGTAAACATCCTTGTAAAAGAGGTGGTCGGGACCCTGCAACATACCACGAATAACCTGGCCTTTGACAGTCATCCCATCAAAGCGGCCGTGGTCCTGAGAATGCCCCGCCTGGCCTCGAACATCCATGGCAACAACACCAAATCCCGCTGCGACAAACTTAAGTAACTCTGTCCAATCAGGACCTTGTCCTTGGTAACCATGGAAGTAAAAGAGAACGGGGACAGGCTGATTAGACTTAGGAAAGAGGCATTTAGCAAATACCTTGGAACCATTGGTCCCTTCAAACCACAAGCTAGAACAAGTTACCTGATCTAGGCCACACTCCTTGTCCACAAATTGATGAACAGGCAAGCCTTCTAGCTTATCTTTTTCAGCCCGCCAAAACTGATCAAAGTCTTCTGGTATCTCATGGCGACCTCGGTAGTCCTGCATCTCCTGCAGGGACATTGTATCAATCATAGCTCCTCCTAACTCAGACCTTGCTTTTGTTGGAAGTGATAAAAGGCACCCAGCATACCAGCTGCATTCTCATGCTCTGCAAAGGCAAGTCTGGTCTTGTCTGCTAGGCTAGAAACCAAGTTTTTCTTAAGTGCTGCCTGGATTTTCTCAAAGAGATAATCCTTTTGCGCCATAATACCACCACCAAGAATGACCACTTCTGGATTGGCTACATAGCAGATATTGGCAATACCTTGACCAAGATAGTTGACCATACGGTCAATGGCAGCAATACAGTGGGCATCTCCTGCCTTGGCTGCCTGGAAAATCTTATAGCCATTCCAGTCTGCTGAATCCTGATTATGTAAACGAGCCACTTCTTGGACAAGAGCCGTCGTTGAAGCCAGGTCTTGGAAAGCCCCATCTGAAAGGTGGAGATAGCCGACCTCACAAGCCGAATTACTAAAGCCATGGAAGATTTGACCATCCACTAACAAGCAACCTCCAATGCCCGTTCCAATGGTCAAGCAAACGGAAATCCGACTACCTTGACCAGCGCCTGAAATCCCTTCAGCCAGCCCTGCACAGTTGACATCATTTTCAATCTCGCAAGGAAGACCCAAAGCTGTTTCTATTTCAGACTTAAACTGAGTACCAGCATAGTTTGGAATTTGTGGCCCTGAATAGAAAATCTCTCCTTTGTCAGGGTCAACCATCCCAGCCGAAGAAATGGCTACTCCAGAAAGGGGGGCTTGGGCATGAAAATCTTCCACAAGTTTTTTGACTGTCGCTAGGATATGGGGACCACCCTTGTGGGCTTCTGTGTCTATCTTATAACTTTCCAGGATCTGACCTGCTTCATCTAGGCGGCCGTATTTAATCTGAGTTCCACCAATATCAATGGCAAGATAGGTTTTCATAGACACCTCCTAGGCACCAAATCTTTCCTTAGCATCGCGAATGGCCTGAGCCGCTTCTTGAGCAATAATCAAATCTGCTTCTGTTAAGGCAGTTAGAGGTTCCCGAACAGAACCAATATCCAAGCCATCATTGATACGGATGACTTCCTTGATGACAGCGTACATATGACCCTGACCGGATACCAGTTTTCCGATGATGGTATTAATGGTTGCCTGTAATTGACGGGCTGTTTCCAAGTCCTTGTCCGCAATCAATTGGTTCAAACACAGGAAGAGTTCTGGCATAGCACCATAGGTACCACCAATTCCTCCTTTAGCCCCCATAAGGCGACCACCTAAGAATTGCTCATCTGGACCATTGAATACCACATAGTCCTCGCCACCAAGTGTTACAAAGGTATCAATATCCTGAACCGGCATAGAGGAATTTTTCACCCCAACTACACGTGGATTTTTCAACATTTCCTTATAGAGACTTGGTGTCAAAGACACACCTGCCAGTTGCGGAATATTGTAGATGATGAAATCGGTGTTTGGTGCAGCTGCACTAATGCCGTTCCAGTAAGCTGCGATGCTGTACTCAGGCAAACGGAAATAAATCGGTGGAATAGCTGCAATAGCATCGACACCCAATTCTTCCGAATGACGCGCTAGCTCCACGCTGTCCTTCAAATTGTTGCAGGCCACATGGTTGATGATGGTCAATTTACCCTTGGCAACTTCCATGACCGCTTCAAGAATTTGCTTGCGGTCTGCCACACTTTGGTAAATGCATTCACCAGATGAACCATTGACATAAAGCCCTTGAACACCCTTGTCAATGAAATACTGGGTCAAAGCCCGAACACGTTCCGAAGAGACTTCACCATTTTCATCATAACAAGCATAAAACGCTGGGATGATTCCATGATATTTTTCTAAGTTTTTCATTCAAAAACCTTTCATTCAACTATTTTTTATGCAAAGCAAGTAAAAAGAGATAGAGTAAACCAGCATAGCCAATGGTGCCCAACAAGGATAGGACCAGCAAGAGACTAAATCCAGACCACAAGGCTAGAAGGACCAGAACAACTTGAACCAGAACAACTAACAGGGTCAAGGATAGACGGACCCCAACCAGCAAGCCAGCATGCACCAAGATTTCTTTCAGAGACCGATTCATTTCCCCAGCCAAAGGATAGGCATATAGAAAGAGCAGGCGACTGAAAACAAACACTGCAACACAGATGACTTTAAAAACTTCGAAAACTGGTGCTTGCATGTCCCGAACTAGATAGAAATCACCGAGACTAAAGAGGAGTAAAACAAGGTCCATCCCACCAAGCAACAAACCTACTTTCCACTTGGTTTTGGCATGGCTCATAAAAGCTTTTACTGCCGCAATTTTTCCCTCCTGTCTCAATTGATCTAGACTAGCAACTAGGCTGATTTGGGCAATCCCAAAGGTAACAATTGGAAGAGCCGTCAGGACAAACAGCAGGTTCAAGACTAGAACAGTCCATACCTTTTCAGCCAACTGCCAGACTGGATGTTCCACATCAAATAAAGATTTCCATGCTGTTTGAACCTGTTTGTGCATGACCGAGCTCCTTCTACTTACTTCATTAAAATTTTAAACACTAATTTTTTGACCTCTTGGTCCTGACCCATAAATTGGTTAGGTTGGTGCAGTTCCTGTGGAAAACACAAGAGAAAATGATGACCATCCAAGATGAAATCCACCCTGTCTTCAATAGAAGTAAAACCGATGTCTCCCTCTTCTTTAAAAGTTGGATCAAGCGCTTCTTCAGAAGAATAAGATATTTTTTCACTCCCCTCCAAAACCACATGCAAATCTGCATAGCGCTTGTGGTATTCAAAAATCGGGCTAGATTCCAAGGCTAACTGATTGTCCTGAAGAAAGAAGAATACCTGGTCTCCTTGACAATCATATCGCCCTGCTGCTAGTTGGTCAAAACCACCTTCGGCTAATCGATCCAAGGCCATATCTAAATTTGGATCTAATCCCTTGTAGTGGAGGGCTTGATCGATTCGATCATAAATCATAGACTTTCTCCATTTTCTCTGCGGTTTTCCTACCCCTTCACCGCACCCATGGTAATACCTTGGGTAAAGGATTTTTGGAAGACAAGGAAGACTGTAACAATAGGAACTGCAGCTAGGGCTGCACCCGCCATGATGACACCATAGTTGGTTGCCATTTCAGCCTGCATGGTTGCAACTCCCAGCGAAATGGTCAAATTCTGACGTGATGTCAACATAACCAACTGCATAAAGTAGTCATTCCAAGAATTGATAAATGTAAAGATGGCCAAGGCTGCAAAACCTGGTTTTACGATTGGGAAGGCAACATTCCAAAAGGTTGATACTTCACCACAACCGTCAATCTTTGCAGATTCTAAGAGCTCAGTTGGGATATTTTCAGAGAATTGCTTCATCAAGAAAACACCGAATGGCCAACCAACTAGTGGCAGAATAACCGCAGCTAGCGTATCATGAATACCCATGAAATTGATAATTCGTACCAGGGGAACCAAGACAACCTGTTTAGGCAAGGCCATGGCTGCAATAAAGATTGAGAACAAAATCCGCTGTCCATAGAATCGTTTCTTAGCTAAGACATAACCTGCTAGAGAGGATGTTGAACAAACTAAGACCATGGTTGCTAATGAAATAAAGACTGAGTTCCCCAACCACTGCCAAGCTGGGTTTTGAACTGTCAATTTGGTGAAGTTTTCAAGCGTTGGCTGAGTTGGCCACCATTGCGGTGGAATGACAATTGTATGCGGTTGGGATTTGAATGCCCCCGTCATTATCCAATAGAATGGGAAAATGAATAGAATGGTCAAGAGGAGCAAGATGATGGTTGTCAAAACCGAAAAGATAGAAATTGGTTTCTTTTTCATAGCTTCCTCCTTTCTAATATTCTACGTCGTTGCCCAAAATCTTAAACTGGGCAAAGGAAATCAGTGCAATCATGACTGCCAGGAAAACACCCATGGTATTGGCATATCCATACTCCGATAGTTTAAAAGCCTTTTCATACAAGTAGTACATAAGGGTTGAAGTTGAATAGTTTGGCCCACCAGAGGTCAAGAGCTGAATCAAGGCAAAACACTGAAAGGAGTTGATGGTGGTAATAATTGCAATGTAAAGGGTTGTTGGCAAGAGACTAGGCCACTTGATTTTCCAGAAGACCTGGTTCTCTGTTGCCCCATCTACTCGCGCTGCTTCCACTAGGGAATTATCAATATTTCCCATAGCTGCAATATATAGTATAATCGGCTGACCGACTGATGTTGTCAACAAGATGATAATGATGGCTAACAAGGCCCACTGTTTGTCCCCAAGCCAGCTGATGTTTTGCTCGATAACACCACCTGATTTCAGGACAAAGTTCAAGATACCAGATAGGGGATCATAGATCCATTTCCACACGACTGTAACGGCAACCGAACCTGTAACTACTGGGAGGAAGAAGACCGCCCGATAGAAGGAGCGCGCAATCACATTTTTCTCATAGGTTTGAGAAGCGATGAAAACAGAGAACAAGACCACGACTGGCACTGAGCCAACTACAATGATGACTGTATTAATCAGGGACTTGATGAAAATCGGATCATTGAACATCCGAATGTAGTTATCCAAGCCAACAAAGGTGAAATCTGTCATCGTGTAGTTGAAGAAACTAGTGACAAATCCCATGATCATTGGTGCTAGGACAAAGATGGTAAAGAAGACCAGAATTGGGGCCAAAAATGTGTAGGACACAATGGTCTCCCGCATTCTAATTTTATTAATCCTCACGATGAACACCTCTAATTCTGAACAGAAAATGCTCCTTTTCGACATCCAATATTTTGACGGTGAAAAGGAGCATCAAATTCTTTAATTATTTAATGGTTGCATTTGCTTGCTCTGTAAATTCTTTCAAAGCAGGCTCAGCTTCTTTTTCGCCATTTGATACAGCTTGCAACATTGGGAACCAAAGTGTTCTCATTTCAGCAAAACCGTCAATGGTGTTGTAGTATGGAGAGTAGTATTGAGTCCACTCTTCAATCATTGCCATGCGCTCATCATCATAGAGTGCTCCAAATGATGTACGAACTGGGAAGGCACCTGTACGAACAACGTTCTTAGGACCCCATTCAGCATCGTCTGCGATGAACTGGATGAATTTCTTAGACGCTGCTACACGTGCTTCGTCGCCATTGTTAAAGACTGCAAAGCCGTTTACAAGGTACTCAAGGGCTGCTTTACCATCTTCAGATGGGAATGGTACTTCAAGCACTTCTACTTTAGATTCTTCTAACAATTGTCCTTGGATACCATTTTGCGCAGGACCCCAAAGGATGGTGTAAGATGTTTGGCCATTTGCAAAGTTTTGGATGTCGTCGCCACCTGCATATTGTGAGCCATTCATCATGTAACCGTCTTTAATCCAGCCAGCTGCCTTATCCAAGGCTTTGATCATTTGCTCTGAATCAGTTGTATATTTGGTTACACCTTCATCAGTGATGCTTCCGCTGTAGAGGTTTGCCAAGAAGGCACGAGTACCTTGGTCACCACCTTGACCGTTAGAGAAGAGGGAACCTGGGTTGTAACCTTTGTCTTTTAAAGCTTTGATCACTTTTTCAAAGTCGTCAGTTGTCCAGCCATCTTTGACAAGATCAAGAACACCTGCGTCTTCTAGCATGGCCTTGTTAAATGCCATGTAGAAAGGTGCTGAACTGAGTGGGTACATATAAGCTGTATCACCAGCTTTAGATGCTTGGATAATATTTTGGTTGGCTACATCTTTGACAAACTCATCTGTGAAGAGGTCATTCAACTCAGCCAATTTACCATTTTTTCCGTAAGTGATGATACGGCCTGGTGCGTCAAAAAGAACGTCTGGAGCAGTACCTGCTTCAATTGCTGTTGTAATTTTTTCAGGACCAGATGTAAAGTCAATGGTTTCGAGTTTTACAGTGATGTCTGGGTTTGCTTCCTCAAAAGCAGCAATAATTTTTTGCTCATAGGTACCAACACCATCTTCTGTGTTCTCTTGAGTGAAGACTGGGAAGGCCCACCATGTAATCTCTGTCTTCTCTGTGCCTGCAGCCTCAGATGAAGACGTTGCAGTCGAGTCACTAGAGCTTGAACCACAAGCTGCTAGTGAAAGAACCGCAGCACCTGCCAACAATGAATGGATGATTTTTTTCATCATTCTTCTCCTTTTTTCTTTTTTTGTTTCCCGATTGGGAATGATTTGATACCACATTAAAGTAGGGATAACTGTTGATCAATCGAGGGCACGAATGAAACGCTCAGCGATTTCTTTAGGACGGGTGATCGCACCACCAACGACAATCCCAGCCACCCCTAAATCATTGATTAGTCTTGCTTCGGCTGGATAGTGAATTTTCCCTTCCGCAATGACATCAATTCCTTTTTTAACGAGCTGGTCAATCAACTCAATATCTGGACCTGCTTCCTGACGGCTATAAGAGGTATAGCCTGACAAGGTCGTCCCAACAAAATCAATTCCAGCTTCATGGGCGACTAAGCCTTCTTCATAGGTAGAGATGTCTGCCATGAAAAGTTGGTCTGGATATTTTTCTCGAATTTGATGAATGAAGTCTTGAATCTCTAAGCCATCATAGCGCTCACGTTTGGTACAATCCAAGGCGATAACCGCAATGTCTAGGGCAGCCAGTTCATCGATTTCCTTCATCGTTGCGGTGATAAAAGGCTCCTGAGGCGGATAGTCCCGCTTGATAATGCCAATAATCGGCAACTGGGTTACTTCTTTTATCTCCTGGATATCTCGCACACTGTTGGCCCGAATACCAACCGCACCTGCTTCTTCTGCTGCCCTTACCAAGAGAGGAATTACACCACCTTCTTCTCGATAGAGAGGCTCGCCCGGCAAGGCCTGACAGGAAACAATAATTCCGTTTTTAATTTGTTTCTTTAATTCTTCCTTGCTGATCTTTGTCATTCTTTCACTCCTTTTTATTTGCGTTGCAACAGTCAAAGATAGCGCTTACATTATTTATTATATTGTATTATCCAATTTTTTCAAGACTTATTTTCAATTTAGAATGTAATTTCCAAAAAACTTTATATATTAACTTTTCTGAAACTAGTTTCAGAATTCTGACGATTTTCCGGAACTAGTTTTACAAGAACAAAAAAGAATGGCTTCCCATTCTTTTTAAACTCGTGATTGAATGTCATGCATCTGGGCATAGACACCGCCCTGTTCAATCAGGTCCTCGTGTCTGCCACGTTCGATAATCCGACCTTGGTCCAAGACCAAAATCTGATCTGCATTTTGAATAGTAGAGAGGCGGTGGGCGATGATAAAGGTGGTCCGCCCTTCCTTGACTACTTCCATAGCATGCTGGATAATCTCTTCTGTCTCCGTATCGATATGGGAAGTCGCCTCGTCCAGAATCAAGATTTTTGGATCGGAGTAAAGGGTGCGGGCAAAAGCAATCAACTGCCGCTCACCACTGGAGAAGGCAGCTCCTTTTTCGACAACGGGCTCATCCATGCCTTTCTCCAATCGAGCCAGCATGGGCCCTGCTCCGACTTTTTCAAGCGACTGGGCAATTTTCTCCCTATCCGCCGCTTCCTCATTCATGGCTATGTTACTGGCGATCGTCCCTGTAAAGAGATAAGGGTCTTGTAGGACAATCCCCATGTGACTCCGCAGGCTCTCGCGTGAATAATCACGGATGTTTTTCCCGTCAATCAAAACCCGTCCCTCCTGAGGATCATAGAAACGGTAGAGGAGGTTCATAATGGAGGACTTGCCTGAACCTGTGTGGCCGATCAGGGCAATGGTTTCCCCCTTGTCAGCCCGAATGGAGATGTCCTTGAGAATGGGCTTACCAGCTTCATAAGCGAAGGTCACTTGGTCAAAGACCACCTGACCGTCTGTCACCGTCAATTCAGCACTACTATCAGGCTCTGTTTCTTCTTCCAAGAGGCTCCTGACTCGCTTGCCTGTTTCCACAGAACGCAGGAGATTAGGGAACTGCTGGACAAGATGCCCCAAGGCAATAAAGACCCCTTCGATATAGTTGATATAGACGAAAAGGCGGCCAGGTGACAGGTCCGACTGTCCCTTGAGAAATTGGTAGCCCACAATGGTCAAAATTCCTGTGATGACCAGATACTTTACAAGCTCGGTCAAGTTCCAGGTCGCAATGGACTGGGCCCAGATAATCTTGTTATCTGCCCGCCGCATCTTGTCGGTTGTCGCTTCAAACTCCTCCATGACCCGTTCTTCCTGACCAAACAGCTGAATCAAACTAGCACCATTCATGGTTTCATTGACCTGGGTATTGACATCACTTCTGGCATCATAGAAGTCCTTCATCGGCTTGTCTGTCATCTTCTTATAACCGTACTGAATCCCGATATAGAGCGGAATCAGCACCAGAAGGACAAGACCCAAGGTCGCATTCATATAGAAAAGAATCCCATAGGTGAAAATCAGACGGACGATGTTGTTAAAGACATTGACCAGAGTCCCATAAAACTGAGTCCGCAAGGTCTCCGTGTCGTTGACAATCCGTGTGGCAATCTTCCCTGCTGGCTTATCATCAAAGTAGGAAATGGGCAGACGCTGCATGACATCGTAGGCTCGATTCCGCAACTGCTCCGCAATGCTATTGGCACAGTACATGAGCAACCGCATAGAAGCATAAAACCCCAAAGCTCCAACCGCATTCATCAGCATATAGCGTCCCAAATCCTGCAAAAAGACTGCTTGATCCAAGGCTGTTCCCTTGCTGATAGCTGTCAAAGGTCCGTCAATCAAGCCCTGCAAGATCAAGGGAGCAAAGCGGACCAGGGTAGAGGCCAGTAGATAGACAGCCACCGCCGCCAGAAAGAGCCACTTGACCCGCTTGATTTCTTTTAATAGATAACCGATAACGCTCATTCTTCCCCTCCTTCCTGGCTTTGTTGGCGTTGGTATTGTTCATAGTACCAGCCTTCTTGGGCTAGCAAGTCAGCAGGCCGCCCTTCCTCGACGATCCGCCCCTCATCCAAGACCAGCACCCAGTCCGCATGGTTGACAGCTGACAAACGGTGGGTCACGATGACATTGGTTTTACCTGCACGTTCTTTTTGAATATTTTGGATAATCTGGCGTTCTGTTCGAGCATCGACTGCCGACAGAGAATCGTCCAGAATCAGCAAGTCTGGCTCTCGCAGGAAAGCTCGAGCAATGGAAATCCGTTGCTTTTGACCGCCAGAAATAGACACGCCCCGCTCACCAATCATGGTGTCCAGTCCGTCACTCATCCGCTCCAAGTCCTTTGTAAAAGCTGCTGTTGCAATGGCTTGCTGGATCTCCTCAGGACTGCTATCCAGCTTGCCCAGAGCAATGTTTTCGCCGACAGATTTGGAAAAGAGGATATGCTCTTGGGGAACGTAACCGATTTTTCTTTCGATAGACGAGCGTTCAATCTCTAAAACAGGCTGACCATTGATAGCAAATTCTCCTTGACCGACTGGATACTGACGGAGCAGCTGACGGACCAAGGTGGTCTTGCCTGAGCCAGTTTTTCCTACGATACCGACTGTCTGACCAGCCATCAGGGTCCAGTTAATGTCCGAAATGCTGGCCCGTTCTGCCTGTGGGTAGCTAAAGCTGTAATCCTTGAAGGAAATGCTAGTCAGCTCTGCTATTGCCTCCAAACCGTCCGCCTCCAAGTCGTCGCCTGTCTCAATGAGCTCCTGCAGCTTCTCAAAGGACGTCTTGCCTGTCTGGTAAACCAAGATGAAGTCCGCTAAGGTCCAGAAAGGCTCTAGGAGGGAGCTGACATAGAGCTGGAGAGCGATGACCTGACCAAGACTGAGGTCGCCATTTTGCAGGGCATGGGCTCCTAAGAGGATAACCGCTACATTAGATAAGGCTAGAAAGTATGTAGCCAGAGGATTGTAGAGGGACTGGAGGGAGGTGATCCGATTCCCACCTTGTGCTAGTCGTCTGGTCTTTTCTTGGAACTTGGCTTCCTGAGTCGCCTTTTTGCTGTAAGCCCTTGTTACACGAATCCCCTCAACCACCTCCAAGACTTCTGTGTTAAGTGCCGCAACGGCATCGCGGTTTTCATCAATAGCCAGGTCCTGCTTCCGTCCGATGAGGAAGATACAGGTTGCCATTGCAACCATTGGTAGGATAGCCCAGAAGGAAATCTTCCAGTCAATCAGAAACATGGTCGGAATGATAAAGGCCAACATACCGCCTGCATAAACCACTATCATGAGGCCGTAACCCACCATTTCCATGAGCCCATCCACGTCCGTTGAAAAACGGGTCATGATATCGCCTGAGCGGAATTTTTCATAGAAAGGGGTCCGCATGACGACCATTTTTCGAAAGGCCCGCTGTTGCATCTCAAACTTGAAGTTGACCGAAGCCTGAAAGAGCTTAAGATGCCAGATAAAAGCCATGGCGTAGTTAAGCAAGGTCACCAAGAAAAGCAGGGTCATATCCTGGACCAAGCGGGATTCTGTCAATCCCTGACTGGCCAAGGTGTCCACCATCCGCTGAATAATCTGGGTGGGCACCAAGAGCGTGGCGTCATAAATAATCAAGGTCACAGCAACCAGCAAGTAGAGCCACTTGTGCTGCTTGACATAGTCAAAAATTAGTCGAAACATATAATCTCCTTCTCTTTTTATCCTTTCTTCACCAAGAATGTCCTAGTCCCGAGCAGCGCACCCCTAAAATAAACAAGCCCAGAACACACAAAAAAGCCGAGACAGAATACACTCCATCCCGGGCCCCTCAAGTCCACAAGAGAAACTAAGGTCTTGGCTTAGAAAGGAGAGTTTGGTAATTCAATACTAATGTCATACTAACGAATGTATTCATGATATTCTCCTTTCTTTTCTAGTTATTACCTTTTCCCTATTCTAACATACTGAAACCATCTGTCAAGCTATTTTTCCATTTTTAGAAAACTTTGTTTTATCAAACTATTCAATCTCCCATTCCTCATACCCGACCAACCTTCTAACTTGCTACATAGGAACAATCATCCCGACTAAAGCAAGATGCTAGTTCACATAAGTTGCCGAAAAACAATTTGGGTCGACATAAGAAAAACCCTTGTGTATCAAGGGTTTTTGATGTTATTTTATGCTAGTTGCCGGGATTGAACCGGCGACCTCATCCTTACCATGGATGCGCTCTACCGACTGAGCTAAACCAGCATTACCATTATATTCTAACAAATCACAATCAGACTTGTCAATACCCAATTCAGATATTTTCAATAGAAAGTTGCTAGTTTATCCTAGAATTTTCTGACATTTTTAAGAGTTTGTGATATAATGAACATAGTTTAGTGACAGAAATGGAATGAAACGATGGATTTTACAGACTTACAAGTTGGCTCATCTTATCGGTTAGTGGGCATGCATTTCCCAGATAGTCTCAGTAAACACTTACAGCAACTGGGTTTTCTAGTGGGAAAGGATATTCGGATTATTTCCAAGACCAAGGCCAATATCATTGTGCAAGTCAAGGCTAGCCGTTTGGCTTTGGACAAGGATTTGATGGAGGGGATGGACTTGGTTGCCAGCCCCAGTCAAAAAAGCCTCATCCCTCTCTCTCAGGTTGCTATAGGTAGTCAGGTCATTTTGGAGCAAATCTGTGCAACTGGTGCCCTTAAGAGACGCTTAATGGATTTTGGATTGACCAAAGGAACAGCAATCTATCTCAAAAAACTGGCGCCTTTAGGGGACCCTCTTGAAATTACCATTCGTGGTTACCAACTCAGTCTGCGTAAATCAGAAGCCCAGCTTCTCTTTGTCTCCCTACAAGATGAGGTTTTGGAATGAAAAAAGAAATCGCCTTAATCGGCAATCCAAACAGCGGTAAAACCAGTCTCTTCAACCAATTGACTGGCTCTAACCAACGGGTGGGGAACTGGCCTGGTGTCACGGTTGAAAAAAAATCAGGCTGGCTCAAACAAGATAAGGAAATCCTCCTCCAAGATTTACCAGGCATTTACTCCCTGTCTCCTTACAGCCCTGATGAAACGGTGGCACGCCACTATCTCTTACAAGACCAGCCTGATATGATCTTAAATGTTCTGGATGCGACCAATCTCGAGCGCAATCTCTATCTCACTCTACAATTAGTAGAGTTGGGGCTGCCTATGGTCATTGCCCTCAATATGAACGATCAGCTAGTAGCAGCTGGAAAAAGCATCCAAATTGACCACCTTTCTCACCTCCTGGGACAGCCAGTAGTGGCTATTTCTGCCCTGAAAAAAACGGGGCTTACTCAGCTAGTCAAGGCCCTCCGTCAGCCAATATCTGACCAATCCTCTCTCTTTTTCCCAGAATATGATCCTCAGCTAGAAGCTGCCGTCGCCCAAGTCCAAGAGGTACTGCCTGATTCGCTCTCGGAACGCCACAAACGCTTCTACGCCCTGCGTTGCCTTGAAGGTGATGCGCTGGTCATGGACCAATTGGACTTACCAGAAGAGGCTATCTCTATTATCCAAGAAATTGCCTCCATCCTCGAAAAAATCTATCAGGATGAAATCGATGCTATCTTAATCAATCAACGCTATCAGGCTATTGAAAGGATGGCTACTGCCGTTCAAAGCCAGGGTGAAACTATTGTAGCTCTTTCTGATCGCATCGACCGAGTCGTGACCAACCGTTGGTTGGGACTGCCTATCTTCGCCTTGGTCATGTGGCTAGTTTACTTTTTCTCAATCCAAACCATTGGTACTATGGGAACCGATTGGGTCAACGATATTCTCTTTGGTGAACTTGTCCCCAACTGGGTGCAGGATGGTCTAACAACTTGGGGAATTGAGGAGTGGCTACAAGCTTTGATTTTGGATGGGATAGTGGCAGGCTGCGGGGCCATTCTAGGCTTTGTCCCACAGATTTTCGTCCTCTTCTTCTGCCTGGGCTTGTTAGAAGACATAGGCTACATGAGTCGTGTTGCCTTTGTCATGGACCGATTGTTTCGACGCTTTGGCCTTTCAGGCAAATCCTTCATTCCCATGCTTATTTCTACTGGGTGTGGGGTGCCAGGGGTCATGGCAAGTCGGACCATCGAAAATGAGGCTGACCGAAAAATCACCATCATGACCGCAACATTTATGCCCTGCTCTGCCAAACTACCTATTATTTCACTTGTAGCAGGTGCCTTCTTTCCAAACAATCCATGGATTGCACCATCTGCGTATTTTCTTGGTATGGGAGCGATTATCCTCTCAGGAATCGGACTTAAAAAGACCAAACAGTTGAGCGGTCAAGCTAGTCCTTTTATCATGGAGCTTCCCAACTACCATCTGCCTGTCCTGCTCAAGACTGTACGTTATGCTTCTTCAAAAGCATGGAGTTTCATCAAGCGTGCAGGAAGTATTATTTTTGTGACCAATCTCTTCATCTGGTTTACCAGTTCCTACAATTGGTACTTAGAATCAGTAGAGACAGAAGCCAGCATCTTAGCTAGTCTTGGCAATCTGCTCGCTCCGCTATTTTCCCCTTTGGGCTTTGGAAATTGGCGGGCTAGCATCGCCGCTCTAACAGGGCTGCTTGCCAAGGAGACTGTGATTTCCACCTTTGGTGTTCTTTACCGACTTGGTGAAACCAGCGAATCTAATCCTGATTTGTGGACCAATTTACAGACGGACTATACAGCCCTTTCCGCTTACTCCTTCCTTGTCTTCAACCTCCTATGTGCTCCCTGTTTTGCGGCAATTGGTGCCATCCATCGTGAAATGGGCCAGGCAAAATGGACCTGGATTGCCATCGGTTATCAAACAGGTTTGGCATACTTAATCAGCTTTATCATCTTTCAGTTTGGACAGGTTTTACTCTATAGAGAGCCCCTTAGTCTGTCTAGTTACCTCGCCCTTGCCGTCCTTGCACTTTTATTATTCTTCCTTTTTCGAAGACCGCAAGAACGAGTTCCCCATCTTACTGTTCATTCCATGCTAAAGGAGATGCATCATGCCGACACTCATCTTAGCTAGTCTAATTTTCCTACTGTTCGTGGTCGCCCTTATCAGCATTTTCAGAAAAAAAGGTGCGTGTTCGGACTGCTCCTGTAGCTGCTCCATCAAAGAAGCCATGAAAGAGTCGAAACGTAATTCCGAAGACTAAGGCTGATTCTGCTTATAGTTAAGCAAGCCTGCAGATGTTTCATAACTTCCGCTAGTTGCTAGATCATCAAGCTTTTACCAAGCAAAAACCTCTCTGAATCCATTCAGAGAGGTTTGTTTTTTTCAAGCTAGGAAATTCCTAAAGCTTATTTTTTGCGTCTGTGTCCGACTAGACCTAGACTAGAAAGAAGCGTCATGCCACCAATCATCGAAAGGGCAACTGAGCTAGTACTTCCTGTGTTTGGAAGTGTTTTGGCATCAGACTTGCTGTTTTCTTTTTGACTTGTTGGCAAGCTAGCCGCTGGTAAGGCTGCCTGTTTAGGCGCTTGGTTTGGTACCAAACCACCTTCAAAGGCTACTGGACCTTCATTGACTAGGCCAGGACCTTTGGCAGTTTCTACGTAAACAACTCCGTAGATACTGAAGTGTTTCGCAACAAATACTACGGCTGGGAAGCTGGTACCGTCTTCATTTTGAACAAGGGTTTCTGTGAAGGCCAGTGGTTCCACACTACCATCTTCTTTATGATATTGAACAGCTTCAACTTCCTTACCGGCTTTAATTGGGACTACAACCAAGGTATCCTTGCTTGGTGCAACTTCCTTACCTGATTGATCAACCAAGACAATGTCATAGAAGTCAGTATCACGTTCTGCAGATTCTGGAATTTCTGTAACAAGAAGTTTCACAATCTGATCGCTTTCACCTGCTTCCAAACGAACACGGATTCCAGTCGCTGGATCTACCAAAATACGCTCTTCTGTAAGCAATCCTGGGGCAGGAATATCTGTTTCTTCAGCTGGAGTTGGTGAATCTGTTGTCTCACCTGTGCCTGGTGTGTCTGTTGTACCACCTGTACCTGGCGCTTCTATCGTTCCGCCTGTACTTGGCGCTTCTGTCGTTCCGCCTGTACCTGGTGCATCTGTCGTTCCACCTGTACCTGGTGCATCCGTTGTACCACCTGTACCTGGTGCGTCTGTTGTACCACCTGTACCTGGTGTGTCTGTTGTACCACCTGTGCCTGGTGCTTCTGTCGTTCCGCCTGTGCCTGGTGCTTCTGTCGTTCCGCCTGTGCCTGGTGCTTCTGTCGTTCCACCTGTACCTGGTGCGTCTGTTGTACCACCTGTACCTGGAGTTTCACTTGTACCTGAGGTGTTCAAAGATGTCAACCAATCTTCAATCAAGCTTGCTACTTCATCAACTGCTGCTTGATCCGTACCAGCTAGGGCAGCATCTGCAGCCTCTACCAGACCTTCCAATTCTTGCGTTTGTTTTTCAGTCAGATTTTCCAAGGCTTCTGTTTGAGCCAAGAGGGCAGCCAAAGCGCTAGTATTCAAGGCAACTGGGTTCCCACCTGGATTTGGCACTTCGGTTGTACCACCTGTGCCTGGCGCTTCTGTCGTTCCACCTGTACCTGGTACGTCTGTCGTTCCACCTGTACCTGGTGCGTCCGTTGTACCACCTGTACCTGGTGCGTCCGTTGTACCACCTGTACCTGGGGTTTCACTTGTACCTGGAGTTTCACTTGTACCTGAGGTGTTCAAAGATGTCAACCAATCTTCAATCAAGCTTGCTACTTCATCAACTGCTGCTTGATCCGTTCCAGCTAGGGCAGCATCTGCAGCCTCTACCAGACCTTCCAATTCTTGCGTTTGTTTTTCAGTCAGATTTTCCAAGGCTTCTGTTTGAGCCAAGAGGGCAGCCAAAGCGCTAGTATTCAAGGCAGCTGGGTTCCCACCTGGATTTGGCACTTCGGTTGTACCACCTGTGCCTGGTGTTTCAGTTGTACCACCTGTTTCTGGGCTAGTTGTTGGAGTTTCTACCTGATTGTGAACAACTGCATAAGTTGTACCGACTTCTCTTTCTCCATCGACTGTCCGAGCAGTTACTAGACCGATTGGACGATTTTCTGCCAGAGTCAGGTAGAGACCATCTGTTGCTATACGATGTTCTGCCCCTTGAACTGCAACTATCTCACCAGACTTGCTAATTCGAACTGGGGTATCAACACCTGTGAAGCCAACTTCAACAGCAGTCCATGGACCTGTTGGCAATTCCAACTTGATTTCATTTGCGCTTGCCGCTGCATCTAAGATGGTTGCTGGCTGAGCAACTTGTGCTTGTGCTTTCAAAATCACAATGCGGTCCAAGGAAATCTTCTTCTGGCTATTGCCAATCGCTTCTGGAGCAATCTTAATTTTAATCGTATGTTCACGGTCTTCAAGGCCAAGGTATTGACCAATCAGAACACCTTTTTCAGTACGATTATCAGAACGGTTGAAGATGAGTGGGTCAACTTCTACCCCATCAATGGTGACAAGGGCCTTGCTGAGCTGACTGGATTTAATACCATAAATCTGAATTCCAGTTCCAGTAAAGGTCAGGCTAGCAGTTGCCTGCTCATCTGTTGTCTGGTCATTACGTACACCAAATTTTTCAGTATTGGCAAAGAGACCACTTTGACCGTAGTTGTCAAAAGCAGAGCCATACTGGATACGGTCGCTACGATCATCCAACTCTTCATACTCAGCCGAAGTATCGCGCAGGATTCGGAAGTAATCCAGACTGATTTTGTTGCGTTCATTGGCACGGCTTGGTTCTTCACGATTTACAATCAATTGAAGGGTATGCTTACCTGCTTCTAAACCAGTAACTCGACCAATCAAGACACCTTTTTCTGTGCCACCTGTACGGTAGAAGTCAATGGTACTGTGCTCACGACCATCAATCAAGACCTTAGCTGTGCTCAATTGCTGCGATTTATTACCATAAATTTCGATACCAGTTCCAAAGAAGGTCAGACTGGCTGTAACAGCGTCTTCAGAAACTGTGCGGCGACCTGTAAAGTCAGCGTATTTCTCTGTACCAGCCCATTGACCTGCATCTGCGTAATCCTTAAATTCGCTACCATAGGAAATGCTTGGGTCACGGTCATCTAAGAAGTCGTTGAGGGCATAAACTGATACTGGATCTGAGAAGGCTGTATTGATGCCTGCCAGGACTGGACGTACACGGTAGCTATAATCACCACCAGGCACCAAACTGTTATCTGTGAATTCACCAGTCAGGCTAGAGAAGATTTTCACACCTTCTACACCTGTTTGACTGCGCTCAATCTGATAATAAGCCGCTCCTTCAGAAGCCGTAAAGCGAAGTTTGGCTGTATTTGCCCCTGTTCGCTCTGCTGTCAAATCGGTAATCCGTGTCAAGATAGAATCCAACTCAACAACATCACCCTTAGCAGTCATAAATTCAATACGACCATCTTGAACTCTTGTAAAGTTTGCCACTTGACCATTGATAAGGATACGGGCTGTCTCGATATTTGGATAATCAAGGACAATTTTGCCGCCAGATTTGGCTTCCAAACGGATGACCTTCAGGTTCTTCTCCTCCCAGTCCATATCCACTTGAACATTACCACGCGCCATCAAGCCACGAACTTGACCAGTCTTCCAAGCATCAGGAAGGGCTGGTAGAGGTGCAATATAGCCTGTATGAGACTGGAGCAACATTTCTGCCATACCACTGGTTGCACCAAAGTTTCCATCGATTTGGAAAGGTGAATGGGTATCCCACAAGTTGGCCAGGGTAGAGCCTTTTAGCTGTTCAGACAAAAGACGGTGTGCCCTATTGCCATCAAGCAAACGAGCCCATAGGTTAATCTTATTGGCCTTAGACCAGCCTGTACCACCATCACCACGATGGTTGAGCGTCGCCTTGGCTGCTTCGAGGTACTCAGGCTTATCTTTACCAAAGAGGGTACCAGGGAAGAGTCCAACTAATTCCGAAACATGTCGGTGCCCAATTTCCACTTTTTCACCTGTAAAGGCAGGGGTATCCTCTTCATACCATTCCTTGATGCGGCCTGCATTGTTAATATGGAGTGGGTTGAGTTTTTCGTATTTGGTCGTAATTTCTGCAACAAGATCTGCATCTTGTCCCAATTCATTGGCTGCTTCGATGAAATCATGGAAGAGCTGCCATACCAAGGATTGGTCAAAGGTATTTCCGATGGTAATGGTACCATGTTCTGGCGAATATGATGGAGAAGAAACATAACGATCGCTCGCCTGATCATAATGTAGGAAACCATTCCAGAATTTGGCAGTTTCTTTCAACATTGGATAAATCTTCGTCCGTAAGTAGTCCTTATCCTGGGTAAACTTGTAGTAATCATAAACGTTTTGCATGATCCAGGCATTGGAAGCTGGTGACCAACCCCAATAATAATTCCAACCTGGAGTCGTCCAACCAAATGGAGTCGCTTGGGTATGGGCTAACCAACCGTTTTCCTGGTCACCTTCTGACACGATATTGGCATATTCTTTGGCAGCCACACGCCCATAATAACGCATGTCATCGACATAGTTGATCAACGGAAGGGCCGTTTCTGCCATATTGGTCACATAAACAGGCCAATAGTTCATCTGAAGATTGACGTTCAAATGGTAGTCTGAATTCCAAGGTGGATTATCCACTGCATTCCAGACACCTTGCAGGTTAGCAGGAAGGGCATTTTCCCCGTCACGTGAAGAAGTAATCATCAAGTAACG
Source organism: Streptococcus suis (assembly GCF_017601095.1). GTDB lineage: Bacteria > Bacillota > Bacilli > Lactobacillales > Streptococcaceae > Streptococcus > Streptococcus suis_Z. Next base: position 90,418 of record NZ_JAGFUX010000008.1, read on the forward strand.
ACCATATTGGAAGAAGAGTTCTTCCAACTCCTGTCCGCTCGCTGTATTGTAACTATGAAGCAGCTGGTTGGTTCTGCCGTTTGTCTCTCCCTCGGTGATGTTTAAGGTCACACGGTTGTAGATAGACTGGTAATCAGCGATATGACGGTCTTTCAAGGCTTGATAACCCTTGGCCTTAGCCGCAGCCACCTTGGATTTGACCTCGGCAGTTAAGTCAACATTTTGACGACGATAGTTGGTTTTTGGATCTTGGGCAAAATCTGTCGCCGCATTCATCACAAGCGTTGCATAACTTGCCCCCGTCACCACGAGTTTATTGTCCCTAACGCTGACCTGACCATCCGTATTTACCCCAACAAAGGCAGCAAAGTTGAGTTGGTTGTCCGTCACCTGACCAGTCAATAAAATACCTTCTGCACTTGTACTTACTTGTCCTGTCTTAAAGCCTGATTTCTCAGTCTTGTATTGACGAACACGCGCTAAGCCATCTTGCACCAAATCCTTGGTCATCTGCAAGTCCAATTCAAATTCAAGTGCTTCATTACCATCCTTAGTCAAATGGGTTACAGAAACATCATCTGGATAGCTGACGAATGACTCTCGACGGTAACGCGTACCATCTTGCGTGTAATTGGTTGCTGAAATAGCTGTTTTCAAATCCAACTCACGGCTATAATCAGATACACTTTCAAAGGTCTTGTCTTGGTTAGTAAAATTGAGGTAGATATCCCCAAATGCCAAGTAGCGGCCATACTGATGGTTGTAAGGTCCTTTCAAATGCCGTTCTGCCAAACTCTTAGCTGTTGCCAAGTCTCCATCTTCCAAAGCCTTGCGAATCTGCGGCAAGAAGACATGTTTACCAGGAATGTTACCACCATTATAATCGTTTGAGTTAGGAAGCGGACCACCTGACCAAAGGGTCTTTTCGTTAAACTGAATCCGTTCTTCCCCAATCATGCCAAAGACCTTGGTCCCGATGTCACCATTTCCAAGTGGCAGGGCATAATGTTCCCAACCTTCATAGGTATTGGTTGCTGGGCGGTCGTAGTTGAGTTTGTAGTTGTTATGGTCCACAATCTCTTTCAAGGCACTTGGACGCGCTTCTGCGTTACCAGTTGCTGGCGTTACTGAACTTGGACGACTGCTTTCAGGAGCAGCTGGGAGAGCCGTTGAAGTAGGTGCTACTGGGCTGGTAGGAGTTGATCCCGTTGTAGAAACTGGGTTTTCCACAAGATTTGCGGTTTCCGTTGGAGCTGCATTTTCTACAGCCCCTTCTCCGCTTTCGGCTGCTGCAAAGGCTTCTTCAATGACAGACAAGGCTTCTTCAACCCATGCATTTACATAATTAATGGTGCGACTATCATTGGTTGCCTTGGCATTCTGAGCCAACTCTTGCATCTGTGCCACAAAGCGTTTGTTTTGGGCATTTTGCTCTGAATCTGGCAGAGAATTGATGGCAGTAGCCACACGGTTCAATCCCTCTTCATTGAGGACAGGTACTGCTTCTTCCGCACTTCTTTCTGTTGTGTTGCTAGCTGGTGCAGCATTGATGACCAAGATCCGATCCCGCATACCCCTGAGCATGTCATTGACATTGCTAAGAAGTGTAGAATTGTTGGTCGCAATAGCTTGTTCACCAACTGCTAGGATTCGCACCAAATCTTCCATCAAAAGGTTCTTTTGATCAGATTCTGGCAAATTCTCCACAAAACTAATTACAGTATTGAGGGCCTCTGCATCGACCACTAGTTCTTCTGAGGCAACATTTTCCGTTTCAGGAACCACTGTACTTGACTCTTCACCACCTGCCTCAATTGCGCTAACAGGTTGAACAAATTCAGCAGTTGGTGCAGTAATAGACTCTGTAACATCTTCTACTGGAGCTAGCTCTTCAGCTGGCGCTTCCAGATTGGCCTCCTCACCAACTTGGTTGCTAAATTCGGTTTCCGATTCTGGTAGTGTATTGGCAAAAACCTGAGTCTGTTGTCCACCAAACAAGAGGCAGCCGACCACTACAGACGCTGCTCCTACACTGAGTCTACGAATAGAGTAACGGTAGCGTTTATCGAATAATTCTTTCGAACGATTCTTCATAGGTCTTCCTTTCTTTAATAAGTATTGTTGTTTATGCTTACCTGAGAAGTTTGCCTCCTTCCCATTCATCTCACAAAATGTAAGCGCTATACTGATATTATACACTCCTTTTCTGAAAAATTCAATATTATAATATGTCATGATGTTAATTTTTGGTAAAAAAACAAACCTAGATAAACTAGATTTGTCTATTATTGTTCAATCCATCGTTCCACAAGTGTGACAGGGATACATGCTAATTCTTTTTCTGCCAAATAGGAAAAGCCACATTTTATCCAAAAAGCCTTTGCCTGTGGGTTACTGGAAACATAGCCCAATCGTACTCTTGACAAATGGGCTGGCAAGCCTGCCAAGACTTCTTCAATGATAGCAGAGCCCAAGCCTGTCCCCTGTACAGCTTTATCCACCATAAACAGTCCGATGTAGGCAACCTCCTCAGTCGGATAACCGTCAATCAAGTCCAGTATGGCCATCAAGCGATTATGCTCCCAATAGCCCAGAAAATACTTGTCTGACAAAGACTTCCCAGGTGGACAAGTCACTAGATCATTGGCCAGGCTTTCCAGACTTGGTAAAGGTGGAAAATGCTCAAAATAGAGGGGATTGGTCTGGTAGAGGGCCAAAACCTGCTCCAAATCAGCATCTGTCAATTTCCGCACTTGGAAACGGCTGGATAGATTATTCAGTTCAATGCCCATAAAACTTCTGCCATTCCTTCCGATACAATTCATAGTAATAAGAAGTAACCCGCTGACCAGCAATCACTTTATCAGCCTCTTTTTGAGTCACTAGCTGAAAGCCCATTTTTTCCAAGAGACGCTTGGAGGCTTGATTTTCCTGGGCGTGCCCAGCCTTGACCACTTCAAAGTCCAAGTCCAGCAGTAAAAGGTCCAAGACAGCCTGCAAGGCCTCGCTTGCCAAGCCCTGACCCCAATAAGCCTTATTGAGAATAAAACCGATAGACAGGGACTTGTCTTGCTCTGACAGCCCATAGGTATCCAGCGTTCCAATCATCTTCTGCTTACTTTTTAATTCTAAGGCATACTTACCGACTGGATCCGACAAGTAGATTTCTTCAATACCACGTCGGGTATCTTCCAAAGTCTGATTTACAGGGAAGGTCCAGCGAGTCGTTTCCTGGTCAGAGGCATACTCGTACATATCCTCCAAATCCACCATACCCACAGGGCGAAGCCGTAGGCGTTTGGTCTCCAAAACCGAATACTTAGCCAGCTTATCCTTGAGACTCACGAGCTTCCTCCTCGACTTCCTCCGCCTTCTTCTGCAAGGCTGGTGCCACATCGTAGGCTCGGATAATCTCCGCAACGACTGGATGGCGAACCACATCCTTGGCTGAAAAATGCACGAAATCAATCTGCGGAATCCGACTCAATTTCTCCGTCGCATCAATCAAACCCGACTTAACATTGCGAGGTAGGTCAATCTGGCTAATGTCCCCATTGACTATCATCTTGGAATTAAAGCCCAGACGAGTTAGGAACATCTTCATCTGCATAATAGTGGTGTTCTGTGCCTCGTCCAAGATAACAAAGGCATCCTCCAAGGTCCGCCCCCGCATATAGGCCAGCGGGGCAATCTCAATAATCTCGCGCTCCATTAGGCGCGTGGTCTGCTCCTTGCCTAAAATCTGGTAGAGGGCATCATAGACAGGACGCAAATAGGGATCTACTTTTTCTTTCAAGTCCCCTGGCAAAAAGCCTAAACTTTCTCCCGCTTCTACCGCAGGACGTGTCAGGACAATCCGCTTAACCTGACCCCGCTTGAGGGCTGTTACCGCGAGAGTGACCGCTAAGAAGGTCTTACCTGTACCAGCAGGTCCAATCCCAAACACGATATCATGACGCTTTACGCTGTCCACATAGAGTTTTTGACCAAGGGTCTTTACGCGAATGGGTTTGCCGTAGTTGTCCTTGATGATCTCTTCTTCGTAGAGGGCTACAAATTTTTCAATCTCATCATTTTTGACCATAGAAATAGCCGTGACCACATCAGGCGTATTGATGACCAAGCCCCGATTGACCAAAACCAATAGGGACTGGATAACCAAACGAGCCTGTTCCACCTGCTCTTCCTGACCGATAACTTGCACAACTTCTGTCCGTGCATGAATAACCACGCCCAATTCCTGCTCCATCAGCCGCAGGTGACGCTCATTAGACCCAAAAAGACTAAACAAATCATCAGGGTGTTTTAAGTGAATATCAATCGAATGTTCTAGCAAGTCTTGCTCCTTTTCCTGTGCTTTTTTCTATTATAACAAAAATAGCCCTAAGTGGACTATTTTCCTTTCTTTTCAAGCCTAATGCTCCAAATAGTCTTCCCAAATCCGATCAAAATCACTCATGGAAAAACTAAAGCTAGCTGATTCTTCTAAAAAACGACAGACCACATCGAAATCATCGGACTGTTTGGGAAAATCCGATTCTTCAAAGGCATAGTCTGCCAAAATAGCCACTGGCGCATCACTCTTAGGATTACGCTGGGCCATTAACCAAGTATAAAAACTTTTTCTCACAATGCTTACTTTCTAATATGGTTTTCTTCATAGAGCTCGATATACCGCTCCATGCTCATCCGACTGATCAAATCCCCGATTAATTCAAAGGGGATATTCTTGGGATTTTTCATACGGATGCAGGATTTCCCCATGTCCAGCTTGGTCGGCACCACTTCCTGATAAGCTACCACAAACCAGTCATTGAGTTCTTTGTCCATATAAATCCCCATATGGTAAAGGGCAATATGGGCCTTTTGGGAAGCCAAAGCGACAAATGGCAAAGGTTCCCCTGGCGTACAATGATAACCAGCCGGATAGGCAGATAGGGGTACATAGTAGTTTATCATCCCCCCTAAAACACCTACCTCAAATCCCGCAGGCAGGTGGTCCAGAATCACCTGATGCAAATGTTCCACTGCCTGTCTCCTATTTTCTGGCAGAGCCTCAAAATAAGCCTCTACACTTTCAACATCATATAACATCGTTACCTTCTTCTATTTCTACGAGACAGCTGTCCAGATTCTTTGGCCTGCTTCCGTTTTCTCCGATTTCTATTCAACGAATAGTGAAGTATTCCCATCAACATAAGGAAAATCAAAAGGAGCAACCATGGCCAGTAAGCCAACCACTGCTTCCATTGATCAAGCATGCCACTAGCAAGAGTGGCTTGAGTCTCTGTCTGGCTGCTCGTGCCTGACGGAGCAGAGGTACTCAACACTTCCACAGCCTGACCGGCTGAAATAATTGGGCTGACCTGGTCCAAACCAGTATCAAGGACTACTCGCCCATCAGCAATAGACAGGTTTGGACTGCTGCCTTTTGGAACCGTTGCAAATAAATCCGCTTCCAGATTAACAACTTGACCATCCACTTCCTGCTGACCAGCTGCTAGAACTTTCTGGTAATCAAATTCAGCGTAAGCCTTTTCCATCAAGGCATTGCCAAATGGGTGGCGGTAGTATTCGCCATTTTGATCTTCCCAACTACCAACCCCCATAATTACCGTAATAAACCGTTGTTCACCCCGATTGACCGTAGCAATATAGTTAAAAGCACCTCGTGGACTAGAGCCTGTTTTTAACCCATCGACTCCCTCAATCCCATACAGAGCACCTGGTAGGGAGTAATTATAGGTCTCGAACCTTTCCTCATACGGAGTCCCAGCCTTAACTGTTACCACAGGGTGCTTGGTGTGTTCCAAAATCTCAGGATAATCTTTCAAAAAATGATAGGTCAAAATAGCCATATCACGCGCTGTTGTTTGGTTAGCACTATAAAGGTCATAACGCGTTGGATTGTAATATCCTTCAAAAGCCGATGCTGCCGCTCCGCTTGGATTATACCAATAAGAATTGCTCATGCCAAGTTCTTGGGAGATGGCATTCATCTGGTCTATAAAGGCATCGGGGTCATTGTTGGACAAGAGATTGGCCAACATAATCGTCGCAACGTTTGAAGAGGGAACAGCTGTCATAGTAATCAATTCTGAGACAGTATAGTCGACACCTGCGACAATCGCATTATTGGAAATGGCATAGATGCCTGCAATCGCCTGGTCACTTTCTGTTGCTCGAACCAAGGTATCCTCAGAAATGGTCCCAGCTTCAATTGCCTGATAGGTCATGTATAAGGTCAAGACCTTACTCATACTGGCTGGGTCGCGGACCTCATCTACATTGTCCTGCCAGACAATAGTTCCTGTATGGGCATCAATGACAATGCTTGACTTAGGACGGTTGATATCGCTCACTTCGTAGCCCGCCGCCCTTGTCAAATCCAGCAGTTCATCAGCCCTGACAGATAATGAGAAAATTGATAACAAAAAAATACTAGCCAACAGAATGAACTTTTTCATTTTCAATTCCCCTCCATCCTAACGCAAGCCTAAGATGCTTTCTTTGGTATGGATCATATCCGTCACCATTTGACAAAAAGGAGTTGGAATGCCCACTCGCTTGCCTTTAAAGACGACTGCTCCATTCAAGAAATCAATTTCCGTCTTGCGACCATGTTGAACCAAATCCTGATGCATTGAAGGATAGTGACTGGCTGCTTTTTTAGACGCATCCATTATGTACTTCCAAATACCTTCTTCATCAATGGTGCCAACCTCAGCCTTGGCAACTGCGATAAATTCATTAAAGATACCTTGCACCAGATTCAAGCCAGATTCCGTTCCAAACAGTTCACCGATCGTACAATCCAAAATCGTACAGGTAGGATTCATGGTCCCATTGACACAAGCTTTTTGCCAAATCGCTTGAATCACATTTTCATCGTACTGGGCATTGAGACCTGCCAGATTGAACATTTCCACGATCGGAGCCACTGCTTCTACCTGGCCAGACAGGTCTTGCAAGGAGATAGAACCAGGTCCCTCTAAATGAGCATGGCCTGGTCCTTTCAAACCAGCCAACCAAATAGTCACACCCACCATGATATTTTCTTCCGGCACAAATCGGCGCATTGTTGTCGCATGCCCCAAACCATTCAAGAGACTGAGAACCTTGGTCTCCTTGCCAATGATTGGCTTGATGTCCTGCAACATTTTCGGCAACTGATCCGCCTTTGTCAAAAGAATAATCAAATCTGCCTGTCGTGTCGCCTCAGTCGGCAGCATAATCGGTAACTGCACTCGATCTTCTACATCACCAGTAATCAATAGGCCGTCCTGTCGAATCGCCTCGATATGAGCTGGCCAATTATCCAGTAGGATTACTTCATTCTCGGTTTTGGACAATTGGTAACCAAAGCGACAGCCCATAGCACCCGCACCAGCAATATAAACTAACATAGTACCTCCTTATATAGTCTCCGTTCCAAACGCATCTTGTTTAATTTTTCCAGCCTTCATCAACCCACCGAGAGCTTTCTTAAATTGCCCCTTGGAAATCCCAAAGGTGGCTTTAATATCTTCCGGAGAAGACTTGTCGTTCAAGGTCATAAAGCCTCCATTGCTCTCCAAATAGGTCAAAATCATCTGGGCATCATTTTCTAACATCTCAAATGAGCGTGGTTTCAAGGACAGGTTTAGCGTCCGGTCGACCGCTCTAAAGCCAATTACCCGCACTTCCAATTCCTGACCCAAACGCGGTTCAGAGTAGCGTTCATTTGGATGAATAAAGCCCAACATATTGTTATCAGGTAGATAGACAAAGGTCCCTGACATCTTTAAACGGTAAACGATAGCACGCAGGGTTTGGTTCTGCATATTGTCATAAGCAGGACCAGCCATCTTTTGAAAATCTTCTTGAAAGGCTGGCAAGGCCCAGATACGATCTTTCTTATCCACATCCAACTTCACATAGAGTTGATCACCTTTTTTAGGCCAGAGCTCCTTGATTTCAGGCAGGATATCCAAAGACACCACCACTTCCTTATCCGGCAGACCTGTATCCAAGAAAACACCCAGGTCCTTTCGAACTTCCGTTACCCTACCCCAACCAAAGTTGGTCAAACTAGCGCTAACTTCCTTGGTGGTCATCCGCAAACGTTGTTTCATGTCTGGATAGACAAATCCCTTAACGGATTCCCCGATTTGATGAGGGCCTTCTTCCTTGGCTAGAGCCAGGGTTTGTCCTTCTTTTTGAACAAAATAAAATTGGTCATTTTCGTCGATAACCATGCCGGTCACGACAGTTGCAAGTAAACTAGTCATGTCACTCTTCTTTCTATATATGGCGAAAAAGGGAGGACAGAATCTGCGCCCCCCTCCATTCGTATTATACTTCCAACAATTCTTTTTCCTTGTCAGCAGTCATTTTATCAATTGTCTTGATGGCATCATCCGTCACTTTTTGAATATCTTTTTCAAGCGTCTTCAAATCATCTTCAGTGATTTCCTTGGCTTTTTCAGCTTTTTTCGCTTCATCCATAGCATCACGACGGATATTACGGATAGCAACCTTAGCGTTTTCACCAACTTTTTTCACATCTTTTGCCAAATTCTTACGTGTTTCTTCTGTTAATGCAGGGATAACCAAACGGATTACCGTACCATCAGACTGCGGTGTCAAGCCAAGGTCAGAGGCATTTAAGGCACGCTCGATATCTTTCAAGATTGACTTGTCAAATGGTGTAATCAAGAGAACACGCGCTTCCGGAACGGTAATACCAGCCAATTGGTTCAAGGGAGTTGGTGCACCGTAATATTCTACTGAAATGCGGTCCAACAAACTAGCATTGGCACGACCAGCACGGATGTGGCTGAACTCACGTGCCAAACTTTGATGAGACTGGTTCATACGTTCTTGCGCTTTCGCAATAATTTCTTTTGACATAATACTTCCTTCTTTATAAATTTTTTTGTAGTTTAGTTTTCGACAGATGAGTTTGAGACAGTTGTACCAATTTGTTCACCAAATACAACTCGTTTGATATTACCAGGTTCATTCATATTGAACACCACCAAGTCGATATCATTGTCCATAGACAAGGTTGAAGCAGTCGCATCCATGATTTTCAAGCCACGGCTAATCACTTCGCGGTGGGTCAGTTCATTGAATTTAACTGCATTGGCATCTTTCTTCGGATCGGCATTATAAACACCATCCACACCGTTTTTAGCCATCAAAATGGCATCCGCTTCAATTTCGGCTGCACGAAGGGCTGCTGTTGTATCCGTTGAGAAATACGGCGAACCAATTCCTGCTCCGAAAATAACAATGCGGCCTTTCTCAAGGTGACGAAGGGCACGTCCACGGATATATGGCTCAGCAACAGACTGCATAGCAATCGCAGTTTGCACACGGGTATCTACACCTAGCTGCTTGAGGGAATCTGCCATAACGAGCGCGTTCATGACAGTTCCAAGCATCCCTGTGTAGTCTGCCTGCACACGATCCATACCAGCTTCTGCAGCAGGCTCACCGCGCCATAGGTTACCACCACCGATTACCAAAGCGATTTGCACACCCGAATCCGCTACTTCTTGGATTTCTTTTGCCATTTCCTGAACTGTCTTGATATCGATACCGACTCCACGCTCACCAGCAAGCGCCTCTCCAGACAGTTTAATCAAAATGCGTTCATATTTTGGTTTCATCTTCTCACCCCTCTATTTTATCCCTACTATTCTACCACAAATTTCTCATTTTATATAGCTAAATCTCTTCAAGAAAAAAGAAAATGTGACTACATAAAGTATGGTGTCGATTACATTTTTCAAAACTTGTAAAACTTTAACAATTAAGGTAGAATTAGAAGAATACTTCGATTGAAACTGAAAAGGACCCACGATGAAAAAACACGCTTATCTAATAATTGCCTATGATAAATTCGAACAACTTGCATTTCAAGTGTCACTCCTAGATGACCCACGAAATGATATTTATATTCATATCGATAAGCGTTCTGCATTATCTGATGAAACCATCACACTTATCAAAAATTCTGCTCAGAATTCTAAGATTTATTTTACTCCGCGAATGGCTGTTTATTGGGGGCATTTTTCCCTTGTTGAGTGTGAACTCCTACTTTACCAAACAGCAAGCGACAATGAAGAGTACGCTTTCTATCATTTACTTTCTGGAGCAGATCTACCACTTCGTTCTCAAGACTATATCCACAACTTTTTCCAGAAACATGCAGATAAAACCTTTGTTACACGCTTCAATGAAAAACAAGCAGAGGATCTTAAACTTTATAGAGTTGTTGAACATTATCACTTTTTTAGAAAAATTACGCCACGAAACCTATCCCCTTTTCCTCGAAAAATCTTACGTGCTTATCAAATTATTGAAAGCAAATTGCAAACAATCCTTCGTGTCGATCGCTTGCATGGAAAACGTAAGGAAATGGGATTTGATGGTTATTCACAATGGAAATCAATCAACCATCGTGTCCTGACAGCAATTCTTTCTGAAAGAGATTTTATCAATAAACATTTTCATCATACTTTCTGCTCAGATGAATATTACTTTGGGATGACACTCAAAAAAGCCGGTCTCTTAGATACCATCTACCACCAACCAGCTGTAAATGATATTCCTAATGAATTTCAAGGTAATCTTCGATATGTTAACTGGTGGGATGGTCATCCGTACGAATGGACAGATTCAGACCATGACAAGGCACAAATCGAGCAAGGAATTGCACTTGGACACTTCTTTACTCGCAAATTCGACCTAAACAAATATCCTGGTCTAAAAGACTTTATTCAAGAAAAAGTAAAGGAAGCCTAAAAACCAGGATATTCTCAAAAAACAACATACTAAGAAGACTCCTATTTCTGATAAACTAAAATAGGAGCCCTTATTATTTGCATTAATTAGACCATATATTACTCATTTTTTATTCATCTTATAAGACTTCTGTAGTTCAGACTTTTATCTATTCCTTAACCTGTTCTCACCAGCTCACATACTATTATAAAACACTATACTTTCCAATAATGCAACTAAAAAATACTTTTATCCGTTGGTTCCCTGTTGATGGCAGAAGGCTGACCTTATAAAAGTATTTTTATTATGTCTCAATTTATAACAAAAAGCTTCTGGTTCCCAAAAACTTTCAGTAAGCATTTGTTCTTTTTGTTATTTTCAAGTCTTGCTCTGACGGATAATCTTAGATGGCTAGACTTCTTCGATTGCCTGATAGCTGGCTGTTAGGCCCCGTTGGACACCTGGTCTTTGAGAAATCTTTTCCACCCAAGCTGTCAGGTGACGGTAGGAAGCGACATCCAGAAACTCTGCAGAACCTGGATACAAAGCTCCTTGTGCCAAGCGACCATACCAAGACCAAATAGCAATATCTGCGATGGTATAGGTATTTCCAGCTACATATTCTCTTGTCGCCAATAGTTGATCCAAGAGACCCAGCTGACGCTTGGTCTCCATTGTATAGCGATTAATCGGGTATTCTTGCGCTGTCGGAGCGTAATGGAAGAAATGTCCAAATCCTCCACCAACAAATGGAGCGGCGCCAGTTTGCCAGAAGAGCCAATTAAGGACCTCTGTCCGCTCCGCCCAAGCTTTCGGCATCAATGCATCAAATTTTTCTGCTAAATATAGGAGAATATTGGCTGATTCAAAGACACGAACGGGTTCTCTTTCAGAATAATCTACAAGCGCAGGAATCTTAGAGTTTGGATTGATGCTTACAAAATCAGAGCCAAATTGATCTCCTTGACCGATATTGATGAGAAAGAGGTCATAATCAGCTTCCGAAATACCTAATTCTCTTAGTTCTTCCAACATGATAGCTACTTTAATACCATTTGGCGTTCCCAGAGAATAAACTTGGAAGGGCTTGTCTCCTTTTGGTAGTTTTTGTTCAAAGCGAGCTCCTGCAGTTGGACGGTTGCCGGAACGGTTATCATTTTCATCTTCCCACTTCCATACGAGTGGTTTTGTATATTCTGTCATATGTTTTTAATCTACCTTTCTTGGGATAAAGCTTGCCATTCGGTAATGATTTTGAAGTTGTTGAATGTAAAGAGAAAGCTGTACCAACTCTTTTGGTGCATGGCAGGTCAAGGCTGTCAACTCTGCATTGACATAGCGTCCCAATCGTTCAGCAAGCAAGTAGAGATTTTCAGCTTGATCAAGCTTTTTTGCTGTTTCAAAAACCTTTTCACGCAAATCGGATGTGATAGCATCCTCTCGTAGCTGATAAACCGCCGAAAGATGACTATAAAATTCTTCACGGTTCACCTTCATAGTTACCTCCTCAATCACTTTTACGTATATTATATAGCCCAATCCATTGAATATCAACTAAAAAAGATTGCCCTAAGACAATCTTTCAAGTGATTAAAGTGAGTTAGGATCAACTTTGATACCAACACCTTGTGTTGTAGTGATAGATACTGAAGTCATGTAGGTACCTTTTGCAGTAGCTGGTTTAGCTTTAGCCATTACATCGTGGAAAGCTTTGAAGTTTTCAACGAGTTTGTCAGCGTCAAATGATACTTTACCGATAAGAGCTTGTACGATACCTGCCTTGTCAGCACGGTAAGTGATTTTACCACCTTTAGACTCTTCAACTGCTTTAGCAACATCCATAGTTACTGTACCAGTTTTAGGGTTTGGCATCAAGTTACGTGGACCAAGTACGCGACCAAGACGTCCAACAACTGCCATCATATCTGGAGTTGCGATAACAACGTCGAAGTCCAACCAACCACCGTTGATTTTAGCAACGAGGTCATCTTCACCAACAAAGTCTGCACCAGCAGCTTTTGCTTCTTCTGCTTTAGCACCACGTGCGAAAACAAGAACGCGTGAAGTTTTACCAGTACCGTTTGGCAATACCATTGCACCACGGATTTGTTGATCTGCTTTACGTACGTCGATGTTCAAGTTGTAAGCAACTTCAACTGACGCATCAAATTTAGCGAAGTTAGTTTCTTTTGCAAGAGCAACAGCTTCTTCTACGCTGTACAATTTTGTGCTGTCGATTTTCTCAAGAGCAGCACGCAAGTTTTTGCTTTTTTTAGCCATGTTATATGTCTCCTTGTAATCAGATAATCTTGGGTGCTACTTAGTCAGCAACAGTGAATCCCATAGAACGAGCGGTACCTTCGATCATACGAATCGCAGCTTCAAGAGAGGCAGCGTTCAAGTCAGGCATTTTAGTTTCAGCAATTTCTTGTACTTGTGCACGAGTAACTGTTGCAACCTTAGTTTTGTTTGGTGTACCTGAACCTTTTTCAACACCTGCAGCTTTTTTCAAAAGAACAGCAGCTGGCGGTGTTTTAGTCACGAAAGTGAATGATTTATCTTCATACACAGAGATAACGACTGGGATAATCAAACCAGCTTGATCAGCTGTACGAGCGTTAAACTCTTTAGTGAATCCCATGATGTTGATACCTGCTTGACCAAGTGCTGGTCCGACTGGTGGAGCTGGAGTAGCTTTACCTGCAGGAATTTGAAGTTTTACGAGTTTTTCGACTTTTTTAGCCATGATATAAAATCCTCCTATTGTGGTTTTGGCGGTAATTACAGATTTTTACCTCCCACAAATATGTGTTTTGCACATACCTTCTCATTATACACTAAATTCCAAAAAAAGCAAGCATTCATGCTCACTTTTTCTTATTTTTCTCCTATCGCTACTCCAACCATTCGAAAAAAAGTTTCCATTTCCTCCAGGCTGGTTTTTGACCCCTTTTCCAGTCGGTCAATTTCTTGTCCGTCTGAGAAATAAGCCATGTAAGGAACTGTTTCGATGGTAAGTTGTTGACGAAAGTCCTGAATGGCCTTGTCTTCACGGTTCTCGGTATCTAAATAATAAATCTTTGGTCGCAAACTACTTGGACTTTCCGAATAGGTCATTAAAAATTGATGGCAATGAGGACAGCTTGCACGCCCCGCAAAAAGGACAAATTCTTCCCCACTTGCCAATAATGCTACAAGCTCTTCCACTTCCGTTTTATGAAATTCACTGACTACTTCTGCATACCATCCTTGGTCCAACTGGGATTGTTCAGTTGAACCTGTAGTTGGTTGGATCAATTGGTAAATAAGGAATAGCCCACAGACAAGAATAAGGATTCCGATAACTTTTTTCATTTTTTTCTCCCAGCTATTTCATTCTATTAGAAACTGGTTTACAATTACCTCATTTTTTTATAGAATGAAGCTATGATTATTCTAAAAATTGCTTCGATATTATTTTTATTTTTAACGCTAGCTGCATCTATTATTGCCATCAAACTATTCGGCTTGGAAAAGAAGGGTTGGAACTTTGCAGATATTGCCTTCCCACTCTATTTCATCGAATCCTACATCATCTCTGATCGGATGTTTTACCACAGCTTGCTTCCCCATTTGGTCCTCCTCTTGGGATTCTTAGCTATTGGGATTGCCAGCTTCTTTCTGTTGAAAAAAAGAACTTTTTCCTACCGTCGCTTTTTCAAATTTTTCTGGCGATCTGGTTTCATTTTGACCTTCCTCTTTTACCTAGCTCTTGTCATTACCTTGTTCACCCTGAAATAGTAGGCTGATAATTGGCAAGTGGCTGGTCGATAAAGACAAAATCAAATCCTTCAACAATATCATGATAGAAGTTGGGAGCTGTCGCATCTGCGCCTTGCTCCCACTTCTTTTTATTCATGAATTTCCAAGGGCAGACCATCTGGGTCAAAGAAGAAAGCCATCTTCTTCCCATCAAAATCATCTGTTCGTAGGACTTCATGTCGAATGCCCAAACGGTCAAATTCTTCTAAGCAAGCCTCCACATCTGCAACCTGAAAGGCGAGATGCCGAAGCCCTGTATGTTCAGGAAGAGGCAGGGCAGGACGAAGGGGAGCATCTGGTTTGATGAAAATTTCTAAGATAATATTTCCTTTTTTGACATTGAAGAGAATGTCATTTTTTTCTGGTCTGATGTGTTCATCCAACTGTTCAAAGCCCAATTTATCGACATAAAATTCTCTTGTTTGCTCATAATTGCTGCCGATGATGGCAATATGATGGACTGCTTCAAATTTCATTACTGTGTCTCCAATACCTTTCTAGGTTTGGTTCCTTCTGCTGGACCAATAACCCCTGCGGCTTCCAATTCTTCCATGAGTCTGGTTGCTCGGTTAAAGCCGACAGATAATCGGCGTTGGATCATGGATGCGCTAGCTTTTTGCGTTTCGACAACCAAGGCCCGTGCTTCATTAAAGAGCGGATCTCCTCCAGCATCCCCGAAACCAGTATCACCATCGCCTTCTGCCACATCACCAGGATCAAATGTCTCATCATAATCCGCCTCAGCTTGCTCTTTGATAAAGCTCACAATGGCTTCTACATCATCATCTGAAATAAAGGAACCTTGCAGACGGACGGGGTGGTTTTCATCAATCGGTTTAAAGAGCATGTCACCACGGCCCAAGAGTTTTTCAGCGCCATTTTCGTCTAAGATGGTCCGACTATCTGTACCGCTTGATACCGCAAAGGCAATCCGCGACGGTACATTGGCCTTAATCAAACCAGAAATAACATCAACGGATGGACGTTGGGTAGCAAGAATCATGTGAATCCCAGCTGCACGAGCTTTTTGCCCCAAACGAATAATGGCATCTTCCACTTCCTTGCTGGCTACCATCATCAGGTCGGCCAACTCGTCCACAATCACGACAATCAAGGGCAGAGGAATCTGCTTTTCATTTGAACGGCTGTTAAACTCCTCTACCTTGGCATTGTAACCTTCCAAGTTTCGAACACCAATATGGCTAAAGAGCTCATAGCGTTTTTCCATCTCGTCCACAACTTTTTGAAGGGCACGAGCTGCCTTGCGAGGATTGGTCACTACTGGAATAAGCAAATGAGGAATATCGTTATAGACGGACAATTCAACCATTTTAGGATCAATCATCATGAACTTGACTTGATCAGGTCCAGCCTTCATCAAGATAGAAGAAATAATCCCGTTAACCGCAACAGACTTCCCTGAGCCAGTTGAGCCTGCTACGAGCAAGTGGGGCATGCGCGCCAAGTTAAAGGAACGAACAGAGCCATTGACTGCTTTCCCAAGTGGAATCTCCAAGAGTTTGTTGGCATCCGTTTTTGATTGTTCCCAAAGTTCGCGGAAGGGTACCATGGCCACTTCTGAGTTAGGCACTTCGATACCAACTAGGGATTTACCAGGAATCGGTGCTTCAATACGAACATCCTTAGCAGCAAGGGCCAGGGCCAAATCGTCAGCTAGATTGGAAATACGGTTAACCCGAACTCCGACTGCCGGTTTGACTTCGTACTTGGTAACGGAAGGACCAATCTCAGCTCGCTCTACTGCTACTTTAATCCCAAAGCTGGCAAAGGTTTCTTCCAAAACCTTGATGTTTTGACGGACTATTTTCTTCTCGTTTCCTTGTCCTTTTGATTTGACCGGCGCAAACAGGTCAATGGACGGTAGCTTATAAGTCAGATTTTTCTTTGGTTGAAAATCAATCTGGATATCCTGTCCATCATCTTCAGATACAGCTTGCTGCTGAGCAGGAAGTTCTTCCTCATCTTCAATCAATAAAACTGGAAATTCATCTTCAACCTGACTATCATATCCTGAGATAATCGGAACTAAGGGAGCTTCCTCTTCTAATATCTCTCCCGTTTCAAGGTCCACATTTGGATGGAGAAGGGCAACTGCCTCTCTCTCTTTCGTCTCTTGTTCTAACCTAAGAGTCGCTCGTTCAGCTTCCAAGGCTGCTTGCTGCGCAGCTTTTTCCGCACGTTTTTCCTCTTTTTGAACTGCACGAAGAGCTCTTTTTTCTGCCCTATCTTGACTTGCCTGACTCATGCGCTGGCCAGCATGTCCAAGAAACTCTCCGACATCATAGACAGACCAGGGACTGATGAAAAAGAGGCCAAACAGAACCAACAAACCTGCAATTAAAAAGGTCCCAATATTGGCAAAAAGGAAGGAAACCGGCAGGTAGAGAATCCCTCCGATTAAGCCTCCACCTAGAAATTCCGTCACCTTCAAACCAAAAAGATCCTTAAAGGCCAATTCTAAGGTATGTCCAAATAAATCTCGTCCTGTATAGACTTGATCAAAATAAGCCTGATAAGCCAACAAGAATCCCATAATGAGAAATCCGATTCCCAGGCGCGTTCCTTCCCTCTCCTTTATTTTCGGTCCTACAAATGCAATGATAAATGCCGCAATCAAACCGAGGTAGGCCAAACTACCAATCAAAAGGCGGGTTATATTATATAGTGTTATACCAACTGCACCCAAGCGCAGCATGGTAAAAATGAGTAGAAACAGGAACAGACCACGGACTACAAAATTCTGGACTGTCTGTCTCTGCGCCTGCTCAGCCTTGGTCGGTCTGCGGGTCGACTTTCCTTTTTTACTTGACTTTGCCATATCTTCCTCAACTTTCTCAATCTCTTTATTTTATCATAATTGACAATTTTTTTCACATCAGAAAAAGTCCTGCATTCACAGGACCTTTCTTGGAGTGAGAGAATAATTTAGGGGGGGACAATATTATTTAATTGCCCGCTGACCTTCTACATAGAAGGTTGAGGTCAAGGTTTCTTGACCGTCGTTGACAAGGATTTCCATACAGTTGGTGTCAATCAAGACCAATAAGTCTGTTGCTCTTACAGTAACTGCTCGGCGAACCGTTGGCCACTCTTCTTCACCAGCTTGCTGGATTTTGAGGTGACTACGGTCAATATAGACTTCTTGGCTTTCCTTATCGTAACCAAATTGCAGGTAATCTTGGTCGCTTCCAAGTTTTAGTTCCAAACTGTCTTCCAGTTTAAGAGAGAGCTTACTTGGACCTTGGATACTTTGTCCAATTTCAATATCCTTGAAGGCTTCCAAGACACTTGTTGGCAGAACTTGGTGCAATCCGTTTTCAGTCTTCTTGAGAATGCGTGGAAGGGTCATCTGACCGTACCACTTATGGCCTAAGTCATTGGTCACCAACTTGCGACCCCAGGTGTGCATCCAGGCTACCATGACACGTTCACCTTCTGGACCTTCGGTAGTCTGAGCTGCGTAGAAGTCATGTCCGTGGTCAATTTCCTTAAAGAAATCTGCCACAAAGACCTTCTTATCCCAGTCTACACGACCTGTCACAAAGATGTTGGAGTTGATATTGGTAAAGTTATTTCCGTCTTTTTGGTAACGCATTGGAGAGATAATCAGGTACTCTTGACCATCTACTTCAAAGTAGTCAGGACATTCCCAGACAAAGCCTTGGTTGGCCTCACCTTTCAAGAAGATAGACTCAAATTTCCAATCCGTCAGGTTGGGAGAGCTGAGTAAGACGATGCAGCCGACATTGTCCTTGTGCTTGGTTGTGACAACAGAGTAGTAGTGACCATCTTTCTCAAAAATCTTCGGATCGCGGAAGTCATTGGCAATCACTTCTTCTGGCAGTCCTTCTGCTGTTGCGACTGGATTCTGCTCGATTTTTTCAAAGTGAATACCATCAGTCGAGAAAGCCATGTTCTGAACTTGACTAACTGTCCCGTCTTCATTGACGATGTGACCTGTGTACATGAGCCAAAGGACATCATCTTTGACAATAGCAGAGCCCGAGAAACAGCCGTCTTTATCGTAAGCTTTATCAGGAGCTAGGGCAACTGGAAGCTGCTCCCAATTGACCAAGTCCTTACTTTTCGCATGACCCCAGTGCATCGGTCCCCAAACACTCTCGTAAGGGTTGAATTGGTAGAACAAATGGTATTCTCCACGGAAGTAGACAAATCCATTGGGGTCGTTAATCCAGCCTGTTTCTGGTGTTAAATGGGCTTTCGGTTTGAAAACCGGATTGACCTTTCCTTTTTCTGTCTGAATAAATTGATTGGCTTCTACTACTGTTTTCACAGGCAGCCTCCTCTTATATTACTGATTTGCTTTGTATTGATCGTAGTATTTTTGCTTGATAGCTAACCAATCAGAAAGACCATAGCTTTCCAATTCTTTCAAGTAGCTATCCCACTCTTCTTCGATACCACCGTTTACAATCCATTCTGCACGTTTACGGTAGATGAAGTCGTTCATATCTGCTTCAACTTGGGCAATCTTATCCAAATCTTCTTGTTCCATGAAGACACGAGGGTAGATATCATCGTTGGTCACATAGTCAAGATAGGTTTCATGCATCAAATCCAAACGCCATTTGGCATCGTCTGGCATTGTTGTCACAGTTCCGTAGTACTCATCAAGAATAGCAAGTGGTCCACCAACTTCTGTCTTCTGACGCAATTCGCCCGGTGCAGTACCGTTCAACGGCAAGTGTTTCAAGCTATCTGTCGCTGCATCGTATTCGAAGATGTTTTGTTGGGTTTCATCACCATAGGTACCCCAGTTGTTTTGAACAGACTGGATTGGTTTGTATTGGGCATCGATCCACTTGGCTGTCAATTCCAAGTTTTTTGAAACGTTTCATTTTTCTTATAAAAATAAAACCAACCGTTTATTGATGATTTTATTTTAACATTGTAACCGTTTTCTGTAAACTGCTTTTTAAAAATTTTGGGAACTATATACTAGTTTACACCACCAACAACATATAGTATTTCCGATAATATTAAAAAAGGCGACTTCCAAGCAGAAATCGTCTTTTAATAATGTCTAAATTCTTCTGGATGTTCGGTCATATACTCTGCCAACCATTCCATACCATAGGCTATTTCA
>NZ_JAGFUX010000009.1 GCF_017601095.1 Streptococcus suis
GACCTAAGGGCGAACCAGGTGAACAAGGACCTAAGGGCGAACCAGGTGAACAAGGACCTAAGGGCGAACCAGGTGAACAAGGACCTAAGGGCGAACCAGGTGAACAAGGACCTAAGGGCGAACCAGGTGAACAAGGACCTAAGGGCGAACCAGGCGAACAAGGACCTAAGGGCGAACCAGGCGAACAAGGTCCAGTTGGTCCACGTGGCCCACAAGGTCCGAAAGGAAACAAGGGTGACCGCGGCCCAGCAGGACCGAAAGGCGATAAGGGTGATACAGGAGCTCAAGGCCCACAAGGAGAACGTGGTCCAGTTGGTCCTAAGGGTGAGACCACCGTTCTCTATCAGCCAGTTGTCCTAGTCGATCCGAAGACAAATGTCAGCGTAACTCTTTCAGAAGGTGAAACAAACCGAGCAGTTGCCCTACGTGTCGTTCACAAGGAAACAAATGCTTCAACAACACCTGTTATCCTTTCAAATGTAGACTATGATTTGTTTGACATTGAATTGGTAGATGATGCAGGTGAAATTGTTGACAATAGCATGCCAACAGTTGTACGTTTGCCAGTTGACCCAGGTAAAGAAGTAGCTCGAGTTGTTTACTTGCCAAACTCTGCTTCTGAAGAATCAATTGCATTTAAAGAAATTGCTTCTCCAGATGGAACTGGTGATAAGGAAGTTGAATTTGTAGCAGAACACTTTAGTGAATACGGTATTGTCTATAAAGATGCAACAGTTGCGGATACAAAAGCTGTAGGAACAACTGTTGCTGGACAGTCCGTTAAACCAGTCACTCCTCTTTCTGCATTGGGTGGATTAGCAGAGAAAAAAGCTGAGAAGACCTTGCCAAATACTGGTACTGGAGCAGAATTCCTCCTTCCAAGTTTGGGTGTCCTCAGCCTTGCTGCTGTAGCACGTCTCCGTAGAAAAGAAGAAAAATAAGTATGTTTTAACGAAACAACTTGAAAAAAGGAGCAAAGAAATTTGCTCCTTTTTGTTTGGCTATTAAAAGACAAGCCCAGCCTAGTATAATTTCTTGATTGCCGATTTTGTATATGTTAATATATTGTTAAGCGGATAAAAAAGAAGGAGGTTAATGTGTCGATTGCTATTCATAAAGTAGAAAAGGAGGAAAAAATGAATCGCACCAATCGAAATCATCAATATGCCTTACGGAAAACACGGTTTGGGGTCGGATCAGTCGTAGTCGGAGTCCTGTTAGCTGGTCTCTTACAGGCGCCAGCAGTCCTAGCTTCCGAGACAAGCACTGTTGCTTCCGGAACGGGAATTGTTTCAGAAAGTGAGGCAAGTCGTAGTCTGAGAGAAAAGATTGCAGAATTGACAAGTATAAAAGACCAGATTCGGGATGAGGCAGAACGTACAACAGTTGAACATGCCATTGTCAATGCTCAGGGTGCCTTAGAAACGGATCAGGACGCAGTCATCAATGCTTACTTGAACCATTTACCATCGGTTATCTCACATGCAAGACAGGTCGTAGATGCCCAACCTCCTCTGACCAATACTGAAACTGGGGAAGCGACGCCAGTTGTCCCAGAAGGAAGTGGAGAAACGAGTGGGGCAGCTGAAAGTGGAGAAAGTTCTGAAAACCAAGTGGGAGATGGTGCAGCTAATGATGCTGGGACCGCTCTTCCACCAGCAGATCCCGCTTCAGACAATCCAGTTGAAGACAGCTTTGGTGGTCAGGAAGTTCCTCAAGCTTATTTAGTTGACCGCGATAAGCAGGCTTTGTCTGCAAATCGCGTCATTCATAAAACTGCTCAGAATTTGTCTGAGAGTACAACCTATGAATTTTCAGCTGAGGAAGTGACCACTCTGAAAGATTTGGGTCAGGGTGTTCTCCATCTTGTGGTGAAGATTGATCAGATTGAAGCCGGTCAGCAGGTAGATGTTTTCAAGGTTTTGACAGATGACAATAACTTCTATCGTATTTTTGCCTTCATGGATGGCGAGCAGATGAAGTTTGGTATGGAAGGGAAAAAGAATGGGAATCCCTACCTTGATACGACCTATCTGAACACAGCCCTGCTTCCCAAATTGGGACAATGGTCATCTCTGACTTATTTGAAGACAGCTAACCGTACTCGGTTCTTTGTAAATGGAAGAAACTCGACAACTCGTAACATCTTGCAAGGTGTCAATAAATTGATTGATGCTACGGATCAATCAAGGGTCCTATTTGGTACGACAGATGCCAGCAAGGGTCGGGTGACGATTGGAGAATTGGCAGTTTATAGTAATCCTATTGTTGTGACGGACAGTTCAGGTGTTAGAGATACACCACTATCTATCCGCTATCTAAGAGAATATCCGACTCAGGTTCAGCAACCCTTGACCATTGCTCGCGTAGCACATGCTGGTGAAACCAAGGATAATTTTGTCGAGGTTTTCTTTAATCGTGCGATTGCGGTGATTGGTCAACCAGATTTGGCCTTGGAAAATGGTAGCTATGCTAAGTTTATTTCTCAGACTAGTCATAATTCTGCTATTTATCAGGTCAAAGATACGGATTACGGTCAAAAAATTTCTGGTTTGAGAGAAAAAGATGGGGAACATCTTCTCTACAACTCAAGTGCAGGTACAACACAGTTGGCAGGTGTCTTGCCACGATTGGACAAGGTATCTGTGGATGATAACCATGCAAGTCTGGTATTTACAGGTTCTTGGACCTCGGAGAATGGAACTGGTAAATTTGGAAATACTGGTCGCTACACCTCTGGAACCAATGCACGTGCGGTTACCCTTTATTTTGAAGGAACTGGTGTAGACATGTATGCGGAGCGCCATAATGCCCATGCAGATTTCCTAGTAGAATTAGATGGTAAAGTTGTAGAATACAATGAACAGCTTGGTCTTGGTCGAGAGGGCAAGTTCAGTCTCTATATCCCTGCTGATCAAACGCGACAAAGACAGGAACGGATTTTCACTTTGGATCAGTTGCAAGCAGGCAAGCATGCCTTGACGCTGTCTGTAGATCCTGCCAATGCCAATAAGCAATTGTATCTTGATGTTTTTGATTTGTTCGGCGAAAACGCCCGTATCTTGACCAAGGATGAGTATTTCAGCGATCTTATCGCAGAAAAAGAGCGTTTAGTTGGTCTTGCTGCGGATAGCTCAAAAGTGACCGATGCGGATGCCTTTGGCATCAAACGGACTTCGTTTGAGACAGAGTTAGCTAAGGCTGTCCCATCAATTACCATCGTCAAGCAAACCTTGGCTGAGATGGCAGCCTTGATTGTGGAAGAAAACCAGGATACTCCTGGCTCGACTGAGGGTGGCGAGTCAGGTTCAGGCGAGACTACGACTCCAGCACCAACAGAGGGTGGCGCAGAAGAAATTTCTTCTGCTGAAGCAAGAAGGTTGCTAGCGGAGTATACGGATGAATTAGCAGGTTACTTGGCAGGATTAGATGCAAACAGTCAAGAATGGATTGACTACTTGACGGAATTCAATGACTATTCCCTTGCATTATTGGCAGAAAGTGATAATGATGCAGAAGTGATTGAACAGTATAAGGAAGCCAAAATCAATGTAGATATGTTCAGGGACTTGGTTAATGGTGGTGGAACCAATCAACCAGGCTCTGGTACAGATGCAGGGGCAGGAGAGAACACTACTCCAACGCCAAGTGAAGGTGGTGAGCCAGATACAGGCGAATCTACCACACCAGGTTCAACAGAGGGTGGTGAATCAGGTTCAGGCGACACTTCTACCGTAGCACCAACTGAAGGTGGCGAATCCGGCACTCCATCTGAACAACCAGGACAGGGTGCTGGTTTGGTTCTGGCAGCTCTGGAAGAAGTCATTGCAACAGCCCTAGCTTTGGAAGAGGAAAATCTATCTGAAGCTCAAGCTGGACAACTGGCTGAATTACTCGAAACAGCAGCAGCAGCTCGAACAGCTGAGAGCCAGGAACAAGTAGATGAAGTTGTAGCCTTGTTTGAAGAATGGTTATCAGGCTTGAATACTCTGGAGGAACCAGCAAGCCCAGGTACCTCAGAAGGTACTGGCAGCCAGCCAGGTTCAGGTGCCTCAGAAGGTACTGGCAGCCAGCCAGGTTCAAGTGCCTCAGAAGATACTGGCAGCCAGCTAGGTTCAGGTGCCTCAGACGGCACTGGTAGCCAACCAGGAAGCGGTACCTCAGAGGGTAACGGGATCCAAGATGGATCAGCATCTTCAGACAGTCAATCTGGGAACGAAAATCCGGGAACCGCAGCGGAGCAGCCTAGTCTGGATGCGACTTCAGTCGCTCGCTTACGTGAAATCGTCAGTGAGTTAGAGGGCTATATCCCACGACTAGCTGGGGAAGAATGGCCTGCTTATTTGAATCAATTCCGTGACATTGCCAATCGTATTGTGACATCTGGAACTCCAACTCAGTTGGCGACTCATTTGGCAGAAGGCGAAGAATTGATTGAATTGCTTCGTGGCGTATTTGCAGAAGCGGAGCAAGGCAACCAGCCAGATCTAGTGACTGAAAAAGGGAAGGGACTTCTTAACGAAGGACCGAAAGCCTTCGAAGGTGGCTTGACACTCAATGAAAACCTGACTCATGAGCTTCCAGCTTTCGATGGTGGCTTGAGTTTGAACGAAAATCTGACGTATGAAGTTCCAAGCTTTGGGGGTGGTTTGACACTCAACAAAAACTTGACTCATCAGGTTCCGGCTTTTGAAGGCAGCTTGGTACCAAACTATGCGCCAACTCATCACTTACCAAGTGTGAATCCTGCTATTCTGAAGCCAGCAACAAGTGCCAAGGCGTCAGTCAAAACCGATAAGGTAAAATCAGACGCCAAAGTACTGCCGAATACAGCAGGTACAGAGAGTCTATTGCTAATAGGTATGGGATTGTTGACACTTGGGGCAGCAGTCGCTCTTCGTCGTCGAAAAACATAATCGAATAGTAGAATGTCGTTCGCACTCCAAACTGGTTGAGTTTATTCAGCCCTTGGAGTGCTTTTTACATATTCAAGTCACTAATTGACAAGTATGGTTCAAATTTTTCCTGTTTTTTGATACAAAAATTGAAAAAATCTATTCCGCAATCTTGCAAACGCTTACCTATTCTGTTATTATATTGTTAGGATAATATATAATAAAATATAGTGTGGTGGGAGGTATCATATATCGACAAAAAATACTGATGTAGTTAGAAAAGATGAAGTACATGGTGTACGAAGCTTTATCTTTTCAGAAAAATAAATGGAGGAACATATGAATAGACAAGATAAAAATTATCAAAAACTGTATCATTATTCGATTCGTAAACGGAATTGGGGTGTTGGTTCAGTTGTCGTTGGTGTATTTTTAGCAGGTATCTTGCAAGCACCAACTGTTTTAGCAAACTCTGAGGTAGCTGAAGGAACAGCAAATTCAGTCGTTTTGGAGCAACCACAGTCAAATCCAGATACTGCTGTCTCAGAAACTGCACCGACAGTAACCCCAGAGGCAGTTGCGAATGGAAATGAAGTCCTGCCATCTTCTGATGGAGATGCAAATTCAAGTACAGAAGTCAACAATACAGTTGAGGCTGCTCAAGAGCTGGTTAATGTTCGAGTAGCAGTAGATCAATCTTTTGTAGAGGCAACTTCTACCCAAACTAGTGAAAGTGGAGTAAAAGCCTCCAATGCAGTTGACAATAATGCTGCAACTTTTTGGAGTTCAAATCACTCTCAACCTAACCAAGAGTCATCTCGCCAGACTTTGACTGTAAAACTACAAGAGACAGCAACTGTTTCTAAGGTTTTATATACACCTAGACAGGATGGAGATGCGGCTGTTGGTAATGTTGTTAAAGGTAAGATTCAGTACAGCTTAGACAATGTAGAGTGGCAGGATGCTGCTCCATCAGCTGTGAAGCGCATTGTAGATAGTGTTGCAGAAGGTAGTGTGGATAGTGCAGCCAATACATTTACCTTAAATGCCAACATGTATCCAAAATATATTGAAATCACACCTGTTGAGGCGCTTTATGTCCGCTTGGTTGGTTTAGAAACAAAACACTGGAACTCCAGTGAGGTGAACAAGGTTGTGTCAGCAGCTGAGTTCATGCCTTATGCTGAAAAACAAGTTCCACGTGATAGTGTCGTCTATCTGGACCCAGCCTTGACTTCAGCACCTTCATTCAATGAGACAGATGGTGGCGGGCGTAATGTAGCTTATGCAACAGATGGCAATAAAGCGACACTTTGGGCAAGTGCAGATACCTCTGCGAACTGGAACAGAACAACTATCCAGCCTCTGACCGTGGGCTTGACAGAGGTTGCTCGCGTTAGCAGTATTGATATTACTCCTCGCCAGGATGGGCCAAACTATCGGATTCACTATACTGGTGATTTGATCAGTGGGTATATTGAGTATCTGAATGCAGAAGATGTTTGGACCAGGGTTTCTATCATTGGTGGAAATCAACAAAATGAATTTGTTTTTGGTGGTTCGCATGATACAAAAACAGTGGCATTTACCCCAGTAGAAGCTCAGAAATTCAGAATTGTTGCGACCAACACCCATCATTGGAGTTCTGGCAACAATAATACAGTCGTTGCGATTGCGGAAGTATATCTCACAGGTACTAAGATTGAAACTCCTCCTAGTACCGATCCTGTTGCTCCTCCTTCAGAAGAGCCAATTACTCCACCAGCTCCAGATACTGGTAATCCAGAACAACCAGGTCAACCAGATTTGCCAATTGAAACACCAGAACAACCAGGTCAGCCAGATACACCGATTGAAACTCCAGAAGTACCTGGAACTCCTGCAGAAACTCCACAGACCACCCCTGCAACGGTGGAAGATCAAGAAGTGACACTCGAAAATGATCATTTCAGCCGTCGAATGGTGGTGGAAGATGGAAAACTTCGTACAGTTTCTATTTCCAATAAACTGACAACTAAGGATGACGATATTGTCTTCCTAGAAGATTCCAAAGAGTTTGTCATTCAGTTTAAGCCTTTAGCTGACGATAGTGATCAAGCTCCAACTCGCCCGGCTTATGAAGCAGAAGCTGCAGACCGTGCGGATTGGACTGTTGAAACAAACACACAGGCTAATGCTGGTAGCAGAGAAGGAAATGTCAACTTTGTAGTGGATGGTGATCCAAATACAATCTGGCACAGCAACTACCATAGTGCAGGTAGTGGTCCTCAAAGACACTTGCCAGCCTATGTGGACTTGACCTTCCAAGAGCCAAAAGAAGTTCGGACCTTTATCTATGTTCCACGCCAGGATGGTCCTGCAAATGTTAACGGTTTGACAAAAGGGTATAAAGTCTATGTCAAAGAAGGAGATGCTGCGGAGTTCACCCTCTTAACTCAGGGTACAATTACTGAAAATCCAAAAGCTATCCAATACATTGACTTTGGTGAAGTTAAGCAAAATATCAAGGCCATCCGCTTTGAGACAACTTCTTCACAAAATGGTCAGCCTTTTGCAGCGGCAGCAGAGCTGGATGTATCTAATCTAGCTCCAGATGCGATTAGAGCCAAACAGTTGGCAAGAGAAGCTGACTATCAAAAACGAGTGGAAGCTTTCCTTACTCGCACACAAATCTCACTGGACAAGTTGACGCTAGCTGAAAATGGTATTCAAAAGGTTGTGACTGATACAGATCAAACCATTACCTATACCTTCCAACCATACACATACAAAAACGTACCAGTTACCATCAAGTATGTGATGAATTTGAAAAAAGATGCTAAGTTCAGTCAAAGTCACTTAGTTATTTCAGTTCCTGAAGAGCATCGGGCGACACTTGCTATTGATACCATCGACCTTCAAAACTTCAAGTTGCCAGAAGGTCAAGCCTATGAAGAGTTCTCAAGACAAGAGCCAATCGCTGAAATGGCTAACTTTGACGGCTTCCATGCTGGTCTTGGTCAACCTGTTTACATGGGAAGTTTCTATACAGGTTCTGAATTCCCAATTTCTTGGAACTCAGTTGATGCATCAAGCAACCAACTCTTCTCTCGTTACTACTCTGGTAAAACCCTTGCTGAGTTGGATCTAGATGCAGAAGGCAACTACCATACATGGAACACTGTTATTGGTGTAGCTCGTTCAGAAGATTATAGTGTTGTACAACAAGATTTCTATGACTATATTGCCAAGATTGGTACTAAAACTTACTTCCGTAAACAATACAACTCTTGGTATGACTTGATGAAGACCATTACAGCGGAAAATATTCAATCTAGTTTCAATGAGATTGACCGCGGCTTTACCAATGGTGGAGTTTCACCACTAGATTCATTTGTAGTGGATGATGGTTGGCAAAATATCGAGTCAGTTTGGGATTTCAATGAAAAATTCCCTAACAAGCTATATGATTCAAGTAAACAAGTGAAACGCTTTGGATCAGACTTTGGACTTTGGATGGGTCCTCGTGGTGGTTACGGCACTGAAGGTCGTATGGCGACTCATCTAGCCAACAATGGTTTGGGGTCTAAGACGCCAGCTGGCGATGTTTACATCGGTGATAAACGCTATGTTGATGCGCTGAAAGAATTGTTTGAACACTATGGACAAGAGTTCGACATCAACTACTGGAAACTCGATGGTATGCTTCGTTATCCGCAACATACTACGGATACAGCGGGCAATTATATCGGTGGTGGATACAAAAATATGTATTCCATGACAGAGACTCATGAGCGTTGGATTGAATTGTATAACTTCATCCGAGAAAATGCTCCAACATTGGAAGATGCTTGGATAAACTTGACTTCCTACATCCCGCCATCACCTTGGTTCTTGCAGTGGGTGAATTCAATTTGGATGCAAAATACTGCTGACGTTGATTACCAAGATGGTGTGAAGCGTGCACCATATGACCAGTTGGATTTTGGTAATGATGCCAACGAAGCTCTGTCTTACCGTGATGATTCCTATGAAAAATTGATTCGTCAACGGAAGTGGCAAATTCCATTCTCTAATATCTATAACCATGACCCAGTTTATGGTGCAACAGCACACTCAAGCAAGAGAATTAGCCCACTAGGTCCTGCTCGTAGTCAAATTCAATTTTCAACAGAAGACTTCCGGACCTATCTGTACATGCTGGGAACACGTGGAACTGGTTTCTGGGAATTCTATTACAGTCCAAGCATGTTGGATGATGCCAAGTGGCAAGTCAACGGTGAAGCTGTCAAGTGGATTGAATCTAATTTCGAAACACTTCGTAACTCAGTTTTCCATGGTGGTCAGCCACGTGCAGGTCATGTCTATGGTTACTCTGCCTGGGATGCTGAAAATGGTATCGTGTCCATTCGTAACCCTATTAATACCGTACAAACTTACGAATTGAAATTAGACCGCATTGTTGGTATGCGTGAAGGGACAGAAAATCTCTACCGTGTGACAGTTCTGGGTGATAAACGCCATGATACACATGAAGTTACCAACTATGGTGATACGCTTAGCATTACACTTCAACCGTACGAGGCTGTTGTCTTCCAGTATTCGACCAAACAAGATACACGTGCTGCGGAGGTATTTGAAGCGAAAGCTACCGCAGCTAACACGATTACTGTGGAATTTGATGAACGAGTTATCATCGATGAAGCGACAACATTTACAGTTTCAGGACATACAGTAAGTACTGTTCAATTGAATGATAATTTGAGAACAGTAACCCTTACTTTGGCAGATAATCTGATTGACCGTGAAAAAGTAACCGTTACCTATGCAAATGTCAAAGATAATGCTGGACAAGCTAATCTATCTACCGGAACAGTTGCTCTAACAGCCTATAGTGGTGGAATTATTCAAGATATCAGTCAAGTTGATCCTAGCCAGACCCTTGCAAATGAAGGCGTGGAAGGCCGCGGAGTATTCTCTGTAACTGCAAAAGTATCGCTTGATCGCTTGGAACAAACGATTGCTGAACAAGAAGGCCAATGGAAACTTTCTGTTGATGCTAGTGGTCGTGCTGTCTTCGAAGTGAAGGGTGAAGTTGTTAAATCAGCACCATTTACGAACTTGAGCGAAGAAGACAACGGTCGTCCTGACAAATTGATCGCTGCAAATGAAGAAGTCGTTATTACTGCAGTTCGTGTTCCGAATGGTAGCTTGCGTATCTACATCAACGGTGAACTACATAATAGTCATTACAATCCTGAGAAATTGAATGAACGACTAGAGCGTTCAACCATTAAACTAGCAGAAGGTAATTTTGCAGGTAACTTGGATCGCTTTATCCTTGAAAATGGTGCGAGAGACTTCGAAACAGCTCTTGAATTGGCTAGGGAGTTGTCACCAGTAGAAGAGATGCGTCCAGCTGTCATGAATACCAATGGTACTCAAGCAACCTCACATGATCCAAATGATGGTGGTCCTCGACCAGCAGGTTCAGCAACCGATGGTAATACAAGCTCTTACTGGGCAAGTAGTCCGACAGCCGATAATAGAACTACTCCTCAAACCTTGACCATTGAAATGGCTCAAGCGCAATCAGTAGGAGAAGTTCGTTATGTCCCTCGCTTGCAAAACTTGCAAGCAACTGGCGACATTCGTAGAGCAACTCTTGAATACAGTCTGAATGGTCAAGACTGGACAAGGGTGCCACTGAAACAAGCTACCCCAGATGGGACCATCACCTTTATTCCAGGTAAGCCGTATCATTCTATCTTATTTGAACCAGTTCAGGCCAAGTATTTCCGCCTGACGGCTCATGAAACTTATCATTGGCAAAATGGTAGCAACGGTAACCCAGATAATCGTAATAAGATTGTCGCTGTAGCAGAATTGACACCAGTTGTTCAATTTGTACCAGAAGTAACAGAAAGTTTAACAACTGGCTACTTACTAAATGCAATAGATTTGGCTAACAGTATTGTTCCAACTGAATACTCTGAAGCAGCATTGACAGCGATTGAGAGTGAGTTGAGAGCAGCTCATACAGCATTGGCTGGAGACAGTCAAGAAGCTATTAACCAGGCAAATACACGTTTGCGTGCCTTGTTAGCTGGTGAAGAAGTAGCTCCGGTTGAAAATCCAGATTCTCAACCTGCTGAAGGTAGCTCACTAGATTTAGCAGCCCTGGAAGAAATTCTAGCAACAGCCTTGGCATTGGAAGAAGGTTCATTGTCTGAAGCACAGGCTGGACAATTGGCTGAGTTGGTCGAAGCAGCAAATGTAGCAAAAACTGGTGATAGCCAAGACCAAGTGGATGAAATTGTAGCCTTGTTTGAGGAATGGCTAGCTGCTTTAGATTCTTCTAATAATCAAGAAGGTTCAGGTAGCCAAGAAGGCTCAGGAACAGCAGAAGGTTCAGGTAGTCAAGAAGGCTCAGGAACAACAGAAGGTTCAGGTAGTCAAGAAGGCACAGGAACAACAGAAGGTTCAGGTAGTCAAGAAGGCACAGGAACAACAGAAGGTTCAGGTAGCCAAGAAGGCACAGGAACAACAGAAGGTTCAGGTAGCCAAGAAGGCACAGGAACAACAGAAGGTTCAGGTAGCCAAGAAGGCACAGGAACAGTAGAAGGTTCAGGTAGTCAAGAAGGCACAGGAACAACAGAAGGTTCAGGTAGCCAAGAAGGCACAGGAACAGCAGAAGGTTCAGGTAGTCAAGAAGGCACAGGAACAACAGAAGGTTCTGGTAGCCAAGAAGGCACAGGAACAACAGAAGGTTCAGGTAGCCAAGAAGGCTCAGGAACAGCAGAAGGTTCAGGTAGTCAAGAAGGGACAGGAACAACAGAAGGTTCAGGCACTACAGATGGTACAGATAACCATGAAGGTTCTGGAACAGAAAGTCAACCAGAAGAGGTAACTGCCAAAGGGGAAAGTCTCTTAAATGAAGGACCACCAGCCTTCGAAGGTGGTTTGACACTTAATGAAAACTTGACTCATTACCTTCCAGCTTTTGAGGGAGGCCTCGTACCGAATGATGCACCAACTCTACAACTTCCTAGTCTCAACCCTGCCAGCTTAAAACCAGCAGCAGCTGCTAAGGTTGTGCAGAAAGAAGATGTGACTGACGCCAAGGTACTGCCAAATACTGCGGGTGTGGAGAGTGTCTTGCTGACAGGCATGGGCTTGATGACACTTGGAGCAGCAGTAGCCCTTCGTCGTCGGAAAGAAAAATAATAAAAAAAGAAGAATCAATATGATTCTTCTTTTACTTTTTGAAAATAGAAGTCAGTTTCTGGCTGATTAGTTGTATTAGGGTTGGTAGTTTGACAACACGGTCATTACCAATATGCTGACGAGCTACTTTTAATATTTTCCCTGAGTCTGATGAGGCAAAGAGGAAGCGACTTTTCTCAGTGTAGATTTCAAAATGCCGACTAACTTTTTTTTGGTGTACATTGGCTCCGATAGTTTGGATTGAATCCCAGGGAATCTGAATATAGCGCTCGACGTTGCTATCAGGATAAAATTCGATTGCTTTGTCTCCGACTAAGAATTTTCCAACTTTACCACCAAAGCCCATGTAGGAAACACCGGTTGTTTGAACTTCTACTCGTGAATTTAAGGATTGTGCCATAGTTTTTTCTCTCTTTTCTAGGCTTTATTATACCATAAAACCCCGCGGGTGCGGGGTTATTGATTACATAATTCCGAAGAAACGAGCGATGATACCTACGATGAAGAGACCGATAATCATTGTGATTGGTGTTACTTTCTTCTTAAGCAAGTGCATGCAGAGGAAAGTAAGGAGGAGTCCCATCAAACCTGGAATCAAGCTGTTCAACTGGCCTTGCAAGGTTTGAGCTTGAGTTGGGTAGAGGCTTAGTCCGCTGAGAGCATCACCCAAGATGCCTTGAAGCTCAGTACCTGTTACGGTGCCTTCAGGGAAGACGATGTAAGCACCTTCTGACAATTGTTTTGCAGGAAGATCAACGGTGAAGTTGATAGATACCCAACGTTGAACAAGAACGGCAAGGATGAACATACCAAGGATAGATGCACCTTTAGTAATATCTTGAAGGATACCACCTGACATATCTTTGGTAATTTCGCTACCAGCTTTGTAACCAAATTCTTGAGTGTACCATAGGAAGGCCATACGAATCGCGTTCCAACCAAAGAAGAAGATGATTGGACCTAGGATGTTGCCGCTCATTGCAAGGGATGCACCAAGAGCACCGAGGATTGGACGAACTGTAAACCAGAAGACTGGGTCACCGATACCAGCAAGTGGTCCCATCATACCGATTTTTACACCTTGAATAGCTGTGTCATCGATGGCAGCACCATTTGCGCGCTCTTCTTCAAGGGCAAGTGTTACTCCAAGGATTGGTGAAGCAACATATGGGTGAGTGTTGAAGAATTCCAAGTGACGCTCCAAAGCAGCAGCTTGATCTTCTTTTTTCGTGTAGAGTTTTTTGATGGCTGGAATCATTGCATAAGCCCAACCTAAGTTTTGCATACGCTCGTAGTTCCAAGAACCTTGAAGGAAGGTTGAACGCCACCAAACTTTTTTACGATCGCTTACGGAAAGTTGAATTTTTTCTGACATGGTTAAATCTCCCTTCTCTTAGTAGTCTTCAAGGATGTCGCCGATTGGGTCATTTGAAGAAGCGCTGCTGTTTCCTGAACCACCTTGTTTAGACAAGTTGAGGTAGATAAGAGCGATCGCTACACCGATAACACCAAGAGCGATAAGAGTCAATTCGCTGAGGGCAGCAAAGGCAAATCCGAGGGCGAAGAATGGCCATACTTCACGAGTTGCCATCATGTTGATAACCATAGCGTAACCTACGGCAACAACCATACCACCGCCGACAGCCATACCGCCTTTGAGCCATTCTGGCATTGCTTCAAGAACACCTTGAACAGCTTCAGCTGGCATTGCAAGTAGGAGTGCTGCAGGGATTGCAATACGCAAACCTTGAAGGAGAAGAGCGAACAAGTGGTAACGTTCCACAGCAGCGAAGTCTGCAGATTTTGCTGCATTGTCTGCACCGTGGACCAAACCAACTGAGATAGTACGAACGATCATTGTCAGGAAAAGACCAGCTACGGCAAGAGGGATAGCAGTTGTTGTTGCAACGGCAATACCTTCTGCTGAGAAGTCGCCACCTTTGATCATGATGATAGCAGCAGCTACAGATGCAAGTGCTGCGTCTGGTGCAACGGCTGCACCGATGTTCGCCCAACCAAGAGCGATCATTTGTAGGGAACCACCGAGCATAACGCCTGCAGCCAAGTTACCAGTTACAAGACCGATAAGGGTACAAGCTACCAATGGTTGATGGAATTGAAATTCGTCAAGGATACCTTCAAGACCTGCGAAGAAGGCAACGATGACAACAAGAATTGCGGAAATAAGTGTAATATCCATGTTGAAATCCTTTCTTAAATCAGATTGTATTATTGAACGTTTGCCTTGTTGATTAACTCAAACAAGTCTTTCTTTGAATCGTTTGGTACTTTACGCACATCAAATTCAACGCCAAGGTCACGCAATTTTTCAAAGGTTGCAACATCATCTTTGTCCATTGACAATACGTTGTTAACCATTGTTTTACCAGTTGAGTGAGCCATAGAACCGACGTTCAATTCTTTGATTTCTACGCCACCTTCGATTGCTTCAAGAGCTTCCTGTGGTGTTTCGAAGAGAATCAAGGCATGTGTGTTACCAAAGCGAGGGTCTTTAGAAACCTCAATCAATTTTTTGATTGGGACAACGTTCGCTTTCACGTTACCAGGTGCAGCTTGCTTGATGAGTTGTTTGCGCAATTCATCTTTAGCAACTGTATCTGAAGCAACGATGATACGATCTGCCTTAGAAGCAGGAGTCCAACCAGTCGCAACTTGACCATGCAAGAGACGAGTGTCGATACGAGCCAAGTTGATTTTCAGCTTGCCATCTCCGATAACAGTCCCCGGCGGGATTGCACCTTGTGGAGCGGCTGGTGCTGCTTCAGCTACTGGAGCAGCTTCTGCAGGTTGAAGTTCTTCTGGAAGAACTTTCACACCTTCCTTGGCTTCTTTAATAATGTTTGCCGCAACTTCTTCCACGCCTGCGTCAGCGTTAATCATACGCTCTGTATAGGCTTGGATTAACATTGGCAAGTTGAGGCCTGTGATGATGGCAAACTTACGATCTGGGTTTTCACCAGCTACGCGGCTTGCTTGGTTAAATGGTGACCCACTCCAAAGGTCAGCCAATACCAAAACCTCATCATCGGCATCGAATGCGTCCACGGCAGCATTGAGCTTGGCATATAAATCATCTGGTCCTTCACTTGGCATGAAAGTAACAACCTGTACTTTATCCTGTTCGCCAAAAATCATTGAACCTGACTGATGAATACCAGCAGCAAATTCGCCATGACTTGCAATAATGATTCCAATACTCATTATTGTTCCCCCTAAATTTTTTCTAGTTCTTTGAAATGCAAGGTTTTGAATAGGCTTACATTTTCGAACTTGTCTATTATAAAACGTTTTCAAGGAATTTGTCAAGCAATTTTGTGACATCCGAGGGAAAACTTTCTGAAACATTGCGCGAGA
This sequence comes from Streptococcus suis, assembly GCF_017601095.1. Classification (GTDB taxonomy): domain Bacteria; phylum Bacillota; class Bacilli; order Lactobacillales; family Streptococcaceae; genus Streptococcus; species Streptococcus suis_Z. Next base: position 15,477 of record NZ_JAGFUX010000009.1, read on the forward strand.
AATGTGTAATTTTTGCTTATTTGCGTTGAAAATCGTAGCATTCGAGATTTTTTTTGAAAGGTGAGGAGAGGGAACGAAAATAATAAAATGTATGGTTTTGTCATCCTGGTGGAAATCTAAGATGGGCAAACTGATATCATATTTGTTGATGACCAATCTTTAATAGTGATCGTAGATTTGAAATCAGAATACTAAAAAAAGCAGCAATTAGCCTCTTCTTGAAAGAATCAAGAGTGTGACTGAGCTGCTTTTTCTCTATTTATAGAAATAGAGCTTCCAATTCTCTTGCGACACCGTCTTGGTCGTTGGTGTAGCTTGTTTGGTAGTCGGCATGAGGAAGCAAGGTCTGACTACAATTTTTCATGGCATAGCCTCTGCCAGCTAGCTGGAGCATTTGAACATCGTTGTGCTCGTCTCCAAAGGCAATCAGGTCCTTGGCATCCATCTGGAAGATATCGAGCAAGTAGGACAGAGCGGTTGCCTTACTGACACCCTTTGCACAGGTTTCAAGGATGTTGAGAGGACCACCCCAGGTATTGATTTCGAGTTCGTGGTTGAAGAAGGACTTCATCTCTTCAGCTAAGGCAAATTTATCCTCTGCGCGGGTCTGCATCAAGATAGAATGAGGGTCTTCTGTGACGAGTTCAGGTTTGATAAGGGTCTCAGGTGTGATTTGGTCGACACCTAGAAGTCCTGGATCAATTTTGTCTAAGTGGCTTTGGGTGATGTAGAATTTATTCTTGTATTCGCCAGCGATGAAATCGGCCTGGAAGCGTTCTTCTTCTTTTAGAAAGGTCAGCAAGTAGGACTTGTCGATAAGGATATTTTTTTCCCATTGCCATTTTTTCTGTGGGAGATGGACCAGGGAACCGTTGAAATTAATCATTGGAGTGTCCAACTCTAATTGCCGGTAATAGTGTTCTGCCATGCGGTAGGGACGACCTGTAGCGATAAGAACCTTATGTCCTGCTTTTTTTACTTTCTTAATAGTAGAAATCGTAAAGTCGGATAACTGGCTGTCTTTGTTAAGTAGGGTACCATCTAAATCGAGGGCTATTAGTTTCTGTTTCATGTCTCTTGCCTTTCAAAATCATTCCTTTCAGTATATCAAAATTTAGGAATCGGGGCAAAAATTGACCATATAAACTAGTTTTTATGCAAGAACGTTCGTGTTTTACTCGCGAAAAATCATTATTTTCTTGTTTTTTATATAAATCAAACGTTTTCATCAAAAAATCACTTGAAAGGCTATCGTTTTTCGTATATAATACAAGTATCGTTCGTAAATTAAAGGAGAAAATTGAAAAATGGATTCATTTTTTAAGTTAAAAGAACACGGTACGACCGTTTCGACTGAAATCATGGCGGGTCTTACGACTTTCTTCGCTATGTCCTATATTTTATTTGTCAACCCAAGCATCTTGAGTGTTGCAGGGATGCCCTCTCAAGCTGTCTTCTTGGCAACTATTATTGCTAGTGCAGTTTCAACGCTCGTTATGGGTCTCTTTGCCAATGTGCCTTATGCATTGGCACCAGGGATGGGACTAAACGCCTTCTTTACCTATACAGTTGTCATCGGTCTTGAATTTACTTGGCAAGAAGCCCTGGCAATGGTCTTCCTCTGTGGTTTATTTAACGTGTTTATCACGGTTACAAAGGTTCGTAAGAGCATTATCAAGGCGATACCTGTTAGTTTACAACATGCAATCGGTGGTGGTATCGGTGTATTCGTTGCCTACCTTGGTTTCAAGAACTCTAACTTGATTACCTTCTTGACTTCTGGTTCTGACATTATTACAGTGAACGGGGTTGCTCCTGCGGATGCGACTGCTGAAACCTTCTCAAATGGGGTCTTCTCAGTTTTCGCTGGCGGTGGTGTCGTACCTGGTATTTCAACCTTTACTGATCCAAGTGTTCTCTTGACTGTTTTCGGTCTTCTCTTGACAGCAGTTTTGGTCATTAAAAATGTTCGTGGAGCGATTTTGATCGGTATCCTTGCGACAACCTTGGCAGGTATTCCAGCAGGTGTTGTAGACCTTTCTACCATTGATTTGGCCAATAACAATATTGGAACTGCGTTTTCTGAATTGGGCACAACTTTCTTAGCTGCCTTTGGTGGCTTGTCCTCCCTCTTTGCTGATTCAAGTCGTCTGCCTCTTGTCTTGATGACCATCTTTGCCTTCAGCTTGTCTGATACCTTTGACACACTGGGTACCTTTATTGGTACAGGCCGTAAGACAGGTATCTTCTCAGAAGAAGATGAGAAAGCACTTGAAAATGGGACTGGTTTCAACTCTAAGATGGATAAGGCGCTCTTCGCAGATGCGATTGGTACCTCAATCGGTGCCCTCTTTGGTACATCAAATACCACAACCTATGTGGAGTCAGCTGCAGGTATCTCTGCGGGAGGTCGTACGGGTCTAACAGCTGTTACAACTGCCGTTCTCTTCTTGCTTTCAATCCTTATCTTGCCATTTATCGGCATTGTCCCAGCAGCAGCAACCTCTCCAGCCTTGATTATCGTTGGTGTGATGATGGTTTCATCCTTCTTGGATGTTGACTGGAGCCACTTTGAAGATGCCCTTCCAGCCTTCTTTGCAGCCTTCTTTATGGCTCTTTGCTTCTCTATCTCATACGGTATTGCGGCAGCCTTCATCTTCTACTGCTTGGTGAAAGTATCGACAGGTAAGGCTAAAGAAATTCACCCAATCCTTTGGGGAGCAACTGGTCTCTTTATCCTCAACTTTATCATCCTTGCAATTTTGTAAGCAATATTCTTGACAAACTGGGCTTGTCCCAGTTTTTCTTTTGGGAAGAAAATGACAAAAAGGGTCTCTTGTGGTATAATGATGGGTATGTATAGTCAAAATGAAGAGACACTAGTGGCAATTGGAGAGAAGCTCGGTCGAGCCCTTCAGCCCAATCAGGTATTGGTTTTATCTGGTGAATTGGGGGCTGGAAAAACAACCTTTACCAAGGGATTGGCCCTAGGGCTTGATATTAAACAGATGATTAAAAGTCCGACCTATACCATCGTGAGGGAATACGAGGGACGTCTACCTCTCTATCACCTAGATGTTTACCGCATTGGAGATGATCCTGATTCGATTGATTTGGATGACTTTCTCTATGGGAATGGCGTTACGGTCATTGAGTGGGGGGATTTGCTTGATTCGAGCTTGTTGGATGACTACCTCTTTATTCGCATCGAGAAAGAAGGGGACGGTCGTAGATTAAATTTCCAACCACATGGTCCAAAGAGTGAGCGTCTAGCAGAGGCGGTTCAGTATGATTAAGAAAGAAATCTATTTTAGTGAGGCAGAACCGGCAGATGCAGCAGCTTTTATTGAGTTTATGAATCAGGTTGCTGTAGAGACGGATTTTTTGGTGATGGATGAGACAGGTTTTGGCTTTAGTCAAGAGCAGACGGAGACTATTTTTGAGGCAGGAATTGAAAATCCTCGTGAACTCTGTCTCTTGGCAAAGGTTGGTTCAGAAGTGATTGGTGCCATTTCTGTCAAATCCTTTCGTCAGTTTCGGGTCAGCCATATTGGGACTATCTTTATTGCGATAAAAAAAGAGTATTGGGGTCACGGCATTGGTTCCATACTCTTAGATGAAGTTTGCCAATGGGCCAAAGAAATGGGCTTGTTGAGTCGGTTGGAGTTGACCGTTCAGATCAGAAACCAGGCGGCTGTCCAGTTGTATCAAAAATTTGGCTTTGAAATTGAAGGCACTCAAAAACGAGGTGCCAGAACAGATGAAGGAGAATGGCTTGACCTCTATTACATGGGCAAGCTCCTATAAATCTTTATGAATAAAATTGGATTCAAAATTGCTGGAATGTTGGGCTTGATAATTGCTTTGACAGTTGGAGCAGGGGCCCTTTATGGAACCACCTTGTTGAATTATTCGACAGATGCTATCTCAAAAACGTTTAAATTACTTAGTAACTCTGATGAAGAATACGACGTTATCGAAGCGACGGAACCTCTGACCATTCTCTTGATGGGGGTTGACATGGACCAGGCCACTCGAGGAGGCAACTGGGAAGAGGGGCGTAGTGATTCCATGATTCTCTTGACAGTTAATCCCCAGACTAAAACAACGACCATGATGAGTTTGACGCGTGATATCATGGTTGAAATTGCAAATGGTGATGGAACATCGAGCGGAGCGATTGAAAAACTCAACCATTCGTATAGCTATGGTCAGGCAGAAATGGCTGTGGCGACCATAGAAAAAATGATGGACATTAACATCAATCGCTATGTGGAAATAAACATGGACGGTTTGGTGGAATTGGTTGATGCAGTCGGAGGCATTACAGTCAACAATACTTTGGGTTTTACGATTACAATTGATGAATACGAGCCAGCATATACTGCAACTGTTCCCCCAGGTGTGCAGCTGGTAAATGGTGACCAGGCCTTGGTCTATGCCCGGATGCGTTACGATGATCCTGATGGAGACTACGGTCGGCAGAAGCGTCAGCGGGAAGTTATCATGGCAATTGTAAAAAAATTGCTTAAACTAGAAGGGTTTACCCAATATGAGAAGATTTTGGACGCTATTTCCAACAACATGCGAACAGATATTGAAATCTCCACTGCGACCATCCCAAGCCTCTTAGGCTACCGGGATTCGCTAACAACTATTGAGTCCTATCAGTTGACGGGGCAAGATGCGATGATAGATGGCGTTTCTTACCAAATTCCAACCAGTGAGCATGTCTATGAAATGCAAAATATCCTTAGAAAATCACTAGGACTATCAACAGTGACAGAAGTTGTGACCAATATTCAGGTCTATGAAGAGATGAATTGGTTGCCAAGTCCAGTAACCGTCGTGGATGCTTACACCAATGAAATTGTCTTGGAAGGCTATGGTCTTTCTGCTGAGACGGAAGCTAGCTCGACAAGCGGTACAGATACCAGCAGTAGTGAAGAGACGACAGAATCAAGTTCAGAATAAGAAAAACCTTGTCATTGGACAAGGTTTTCTTAGTTTTCGCTTGTTGCGGGGAGATGTTTCTTGATTTCTTCCAGGTTTCCGGCAATGCTTTGCTGGTAGGTCCGTAACTTGTAGGTTAAGTCCTGGGACATGTCTTGCAAGGGTTGGCGGTAGGATAAAATGGTGTTTAGGTGCTGTTGGATGGCTTCTTTTTCTTGTGTCAACTCGGCTACCAAATCCAAGGTTTCTTTTGCTTCAGCCTGGATTTTTTTGCGGTTGGACACAAGTTGGAAGGCGATGCTTGCAGCGCCGATTCCTGCGATAAGGTGAGATAGTTTCATGTTACTCTCCAATCTGTAAGAGCTGGGACAAGCGACCTAATTCGTCGAAATCAGGTTGATTGGTTGCAAATGTGATTGCCAGGCCATCTTGTTCATCAAACCGTGGCAGAAGGTGGAAATGGGTGTGGAAGACGGTTTGTCCCGCAGCTTCTTCGCTGTTATTAATAAGATTGATACCATTGGCACCAAGCTTGTCCTTCAATTGATTGGCAATGAGAGGAATTTTGCTGAAAATGGCTGTGCTGGTTTGGTTATCCAGGTCTAAAAGATTGCGGAAATGTTTTTTGGGAATAACCAGGGTATGGCCAGGGGTGACTTGGGTGATGTCCAAGAAAGCAAGTACCTCTTGGTCTTCGTAAACTTTGGCAGACGGAATCTCTCCAGCAACAATCTTACAAAAAATACAATCTGACATAAACAAACCTCTTTCAGGAATTTTTGGTATAATAATTATATCAAATTACGGGAAGAAATGTATGTTAGAAGTAAAAAATCTCACTGGCGGTTACGCCAATATTCCAGTCTTAAAAGATGTTAGTTTTCAGGTAGGCGACGGTGAATTGGTTGGCTTGATTGGGTTAAATGGTGCAGGGAAATCAACGACGATTAAGGAGATTATTGGTCTCTTGCAACCCTATGGTGGCACCATCAAGGTCAATGATTTGGAATTGGCGTCAGATTTAAAAGCCTATCGCAAGCAAATTGCCTATATACCAGAGAGTCCAGTTTTGTATGAGGAATTGACCTTGCGGGAGCATATTGATCTGCTGGCTTTGGCTTACGAATTAGATAAAGAAGCCATGTGGAAAAAAGCGGCTGGTTTGTTGCAACTCTTTCGATTGCAGGATAAGTTGGACTGGTTCCCATCTACCTTTTCAAAAGGGATGATGCAGAAGGTGATGATCATCTGTGCGCTCTTGCTAGAAGCCTCTCTCTTAATTGTGGATGAGCCGTTTTTAGGTTTGGATCCTTTGGCGATTGCGGACTTGGTCAACTTGTTGGAAAAAGAGAAGGCGCTGGGGCGGTCGATTCTAATGTCAACCCACGTCCTTGACTCTGCTGAGAGACTGTGTGATCGATTTGTCGTGCTCCATGGTGGGCAAGTCATTGCAGATGGGGATTTGGGTAGCCTTCGGCAGCAATTTGACATGCCAGACGCTAGCTTGAATGACATTTATTTGAGCATTACAGCGAGTGGGGTGACAAGATGAAGCAAGTCTTTGCTGGGAGACGGAGGAAATTTTGGAAGCAAATTTCTTCTTACATCCCTTATGTGCTCAATGATCACTTTGTATTAGCCCTACTGTTTTTGCTCGGTTTTGCATCTCTTCAGTATCGTAGCTTGATGCTGTCTGAAGCAGTTCCAGCTTTGTGGATTTTTTTAGGGATTTTGGGAATCAGTCTCTTGTTGCTCTTTTCAGGTAGAATCGCAAGCTATATTGAAGCGGCGGACCGACACTATCTCTTGGTTGAAGAGGAGACCTTGGTTCAAGAAGTCAGAGAAGCGAGTCATCGAGCGAGTTTGGTTTGGGGAAGTGTATTTGTCCTGGGTCAGTTGTTGCTTGTTCCCTTGTTATTGAAAATTTCTTGGCCAATCTGGGCTGTGGTGCTTTGGATTCTTTTCTTTTTAGGGGCAAAGGTTGGCTATCACAATTGGCAAGCTAGTCGGTTGCTGCAAGGTCGGGGCTTGGATTGGATAGCGGCTATTTCCAGTGAAAGAGGGAGAAAACAAGCAGTTTTAGCATTTTTCTCAAACTTTACCCATGTAAAAGGCCTGATATCTTCTGTAAAACCGCGGAAAATACTGGTGGCTTGGCTCAAAAAATGGACGGGTCTAGATCGGTCAGGTTGGGGCTTTCTCTTTTTGAGGGCTTTTGTTCGCCAGGGTGATTTTCTGGTGATTAGCTTGCGCTTAGTCTTGCTAGGGGTGTTGGCTTTGGTCTTTGTTAGTCCTTCTTGGTTGGCAGTTGGACTAGCCTTGCTCTTTCACTATCTCCTATTGTTCCAGCTGCTAGCCCTCTATCATAGTTACGATTACCACCCCTTAACCAGTCTTTTTCCCTTGGATCATAGCCAAAAAGCTAGTGCATTTCGACAATTGGTAAGTTTGGTTTTGAATGTCTTGATGGGGATCAATAGTTTGGTCTTTCTGCTTGTACAAAGAGATTGGACTATGTTTGCTGTCTTACTCTTGGGGGGATTGTTCTTAAACTATTTCTATCTGACGATAAAAACGAAGAAATTGATTGACTAACCGCATGAAAACTAGTAAAATAATAAAGAATTTTTGAAGGAGGAATGGCATGCAGTTTGATACGAGTGGTCTTCAACTACAATCTATTGCAGGCAATAGTGGAAAAGCATTTAAGGGCCTACGGTCAGACGGAACGCCTGTTTTTGTAAAATACGAAATGCCTCCCATTGTGACTGCCTTGGCTAGAGAGCAGATTACCCCACCTGTTATTTCTACCAATCGTGAGGTTGGATTTGGAAATCGAGTGGAGCAGGAATGGTTGACAGGCCGCACCCTTGAAAGACAAGATATGTCTAGTAAGCAGGTTCGGCAGATTTTGGTGCGCTTGCATTATTCACGCATTTTGCTCAACCAAGCCTTGCAGCTCAATTATAGCTACCAAAGCCCGAGAGATTTGGTGGAAAAATGGCAGAAGGAGGCACCAGCCCGTCTGTCTAAGAACAGCTACTTGCAGTCTATCTGCCGTGAACTCTTGGCGAATCTACCAGCCTTCCATCAGGAAGTGGCAACTTTTGTTCATGGAGATCTCCATCATAAGAACTGGGTTGAGACCACGAGTGGTTTGGTCTATTTAACAGACTGGGAGACAGCCTGTGTCACTGACCGCATGATGGATGTGGCCTATCTCTTGACCCATTATGTGCCACGTCAGGCTTGGAAAGAATGGTTGAAGTCCTACGGTTATAAATACAACAAGACCGTTTTGGCAAAGGTATATTGGTATGGTCAGTTGGGCTATCTCAATCAAATCACCAAACACGTAGAAAGTTATAATATGGAAGCGGCTAACAAGGAAATCTATGCGCTTCGTATGTTTAAAGAAGGGTATTTCATAGAAGATGAGAGTTAGAAACCGCAAAGGGGCACCGGAATTATTGGCCCAGTATCCTCAGTATGTTATCCTAAATCCAGAGGACTGCAAGGGAAAATGGGCTGATATTTTTGGCAATGATCATCCGATTCATATTGAAGTTGGCTCGGGAAAGGGGCGTTTCATTACAGGAATGGCTGCTCAAAACCCAGATATCAACTATATTGGGATTGATATTCAGTTGACAGTTTTGTCCTATGCCTTGGACCGTGTCGTAGAAGCAGGTTTGCCCAATATCAAACTCTTGCAGGTGGATGGTTCAAGTTTGACCAATTACTTTAATCCTGCAGAGATTGACCGTCTTTATCTGAATTTCTCAGATCCATGGCCCAAGAAACGCCATGAAAAGCGTCGGTTGACGTACAAGTCTTTCTTGGATACCTATAAGGAAATCTTGCCTGATAAGGGTGAAATTCATTTTAAAACAGATAACCGAGGCTTGTTTGAATACAGTTTAGCAAGTTTCTCACAATACGGCATGATCCTCAATCAAGTTTGGTTGGATTTGCACGCCAGTGATTTTGAAGGAAATGTCATGACCGAGTACGAAGAGAAATTCTCCAAAAAAGGTCAGGTCATCTACCGAGTTGAAGCACAATTTCAATAAAAGGATTCCTTAGAGAATCCTTTTCGTCTTTATTGCTAGATGAGGAAAATGGAAAGTGGAACTGTTTGGAAAGGATATGACTGTAGCGCATCTTGGAGTTGAGGTTTTGTTAGATAAGCATGCAAAAAATTCAGGAAAAAACGTTTACAGCTTGGAGATTTATCGTTTTCCTTTACAGTTCGTCGCTTTTGTGGTAAAATTTGGAATAGAAATAAAGTGGAAAGGGGTTGACGTCAGTCAGCCCTTTATGTGTTAAGAAAAAGGAGGTAAAGATGACCAGTATTGTAGAAATCGTTACCCAAACCATAGAGCCGGTGATTCAGGCGCCCTATGAACTAGTGGATGTTGAGTACGGCAAGATGGGTGGTGACTATGTGCTATCCATCTTTATAGACAAGGAAGGTGGCATTAGTTTGCAGGACACGGCGGATTTATCAGAGTTGATTAGTCCCCTCTTGGATACCATCCAACCAGATCCCTTCCCTGATCAGTATATGTTGGAAGTGACTAGTCCAGGTTTGGAACGTCCCCTAAAAACGGCTGCAGCTCTTGAGCAGGCTGTTGGGAAATATATCCATGTTAAACTGTATCAGGCTATTGATAAGGTTAAGATTTTTGAAGGGACACTCCAGTCATTTGATGGCGAGCAGCTAGAGTTAGAATACCTAGATAAGACGCGTAAGAAACAAGTGACCATCCCTTATTCAACAGTTGCTAAGGCTCGTTTGGCCGTAAAAATTTAAGTAAGAAAGGACCTTTTGATACAAAAGGAAATCATCATGAGTAAAGAAATGCTAGAAGCCTTCCGCGTTCTCGAGGAAGACATGGGTATTAACAAAGCAGACATTGTGGAAGCAGTTATGGAGTCTTTGCGCTCTGCTTACAAACGCCGTTATGGCCAGTCTGAATCAGCAGCCATCGAGTTTGATGAGAAAAAAGGAGACTTCCAAGTCTATACAGTTCGTGAAGTTGTGGATGAAGTCTTTGATAGCCGCCTGGAAATCAGTTTAAAAGATGCCCTAGCGATTTCATCAGCCTATGAATTGGGAGATAAAATCAAATTTGCGGAATCTCCAGCTGAATTTGGTCGTGTTGCAGCCCAGTCTGCCAAACAGACCATCATGGAAAAAATGCGCAAGCAAAAACGTGCCATTACTTACAATACTTATAAGGCACACGAAAGTGAAATCATGTCTGGAACCGTAGAACGTTTTGATAACCGCTTCATCTACGTAAATTTGGGGACGATCGAAGCACAATTGTCCAAGCAAGACCAAATTCCAGGCGAAGTTTTCCAATCGCATGACCGTATCGAAGTTTATGTCTATAAAGTAGAGGACAATGGTCGCGGTGTCAATGTCTTCGTAAGCCGTAGCCATCCAGAGATGATCAAACGTCTTATGGAACAGGAAATTCCAGAAGTCTATGACGGAACGGTTGAAATCATGAGTGTTTCGCGTGAGGCAGGTGACCGCACCAAGGTCGCTGTACGAAGCCACAATCCAAACGTCGATGCCATTGGTACCATTGTCGGCCGTGGCGGTGCCAACATCAAGAAAATCACCAGCAAGTTCCACCCAGCTCGCTACGATGCTAAGAACGATCGTATGGTTCCAACCGAGGAAAACATCGATGTTATCGAGTGGGTAGCAGACGAAGCCGAGTTCATTTACAATGCTTTGGCGCCAGCAGAAGTGGATCAGGTTATCTTCGATACAGAAGATGGCAAACATGCCACAGTCGTTGTTCCAGACGACAAACTATCACTTGCCATTGGTCGTCGTGGACAAAACGTTCGCCTCGCGGCTCACTTGACTGGCTTCCGTATCGACATCAAGTCTGCGACCGAGTACGAAGCTATCGAAGCAGCCTTGTACGGAGATGCAGGGCAGGCAGAATTTGAAGAAGCCGACGCAGCAGAATAGTCTAAGCAGGAGGTAGCCATGGCAAAAGCTAGAAAGATACCTTTACGAAAATCAGTTGTATCAGGAGAAATCATTGACAAACGTGATTTACTCCGCATCGTTAAAAACAAGGAAGGCCAAGTCTTTATTGACCCAACAGGCAAGGCCAATGGCCGCGGAGCCTACATCAAGTTGGACAATGACGAGGCGGCTCAAGCCAAGAAGAAACAGGTTTTCAACCGTGCTTTTAGCATGGAAGTAACTCCTGAATTCTACGATGAATTGATTGCCTACGTTGACCACAAGGTCAAAAGGAGAGAGCTTGGACTCGAATAAAACACAGAAAATCCTCAACCTGCTGGGCTTAGCCCAGCGAGCCGGTCGTTTGATTTCAGGTGAAGAATTGGTTGTGGAAGCCATTCAGAAAAAACAGGCCAGACTCGTCTTTTTAGCCGAGGATGCTGGCCCTAATCTAAGAAAAAAAATTACTGACAAAAGTCAGACTTATCAAGTAGAAGTTGTAACCGCGTTTTCAACGCTGGAATTAAGCGTAGCTGTTGGAAAGAGTCGCAAGGTTCTTGCTGTAACAGACGCTGGATTTACTAAGAAGATGAGGTCTATTATGGAATAGAACAGGAGGACAAGATATTGTCTAAGAAGAGATTGTACGAAATTGCCAAAGAACTTGGCAAAGAAAGTAAAGAAATCGTCGCCAAGGCTAAGGAACTTGGGGCGGATGTAAAAAGTCATTCTTCAAGTGTTGAAGCTGACATTGCTCAAAAAATTGTTGCCAGCTTTTCAGCTACAAAAGCAAGTAGCACAGCACCGGAGAAAGAGGTAGCAGAGCCAGCACCGGTCGCTACCGTTGCACCTAAGGTTTCTGAAGAAAAAACTGCCGTAGCTCCGAAAGAAGCGGCACCTGTACAAGCTGTACAAAGACCGAAAAGTCGTAACTTTAAGGCGGAACGGGAGGCAAAGGCAAAAGAACAGGCTGAACGTCGCCAACAAGGTCGACCTGCCCATCAAGGACAGCAGGACAGACGTGGTGGACAAGACCGTCGTGATCAACAAGGTCGCAAGGAACGTCGAGATCAAGTGATAGGAGATCGTCGTGAGTTTCAAGGACGTGATCGCCGTCAAGATCAAGGCAGAGACCGTCGCCAAGATCAGGGACGCGATCGTCGTTCACAAGGTGATAAGCCAGGTTTTGGTCGTCAGACCAATCAGCGCCCTGTTGAACCGGCAGCACCGAAAATTGATTTCAAAGCTAGGGCAGCAGCATTAAAAGCTGAGCAAAATGCAGAATATGCTCGTAGCAGTGAGGAACGTTTCAAACAGGCTCAAGAAGCCAAGAAAAAAGTCGTGAAGCAAAAAGAAATCAAATTTGAAGAGCCGGTTTTGGAAACAAAGCCATTTGTTAAACCAGAGGCTGCTTCAATCGAAACGGCAAATGCTGATACCCGTCGCAAGAAACAAGCTCGACCAGACAAGAAACGTGACTTTACTAGTGACGAAGAAGATGGTCCACGGAAACAACAAAGAAATCGAAATAGTCAAAATCAAGTGAGAAATCAAAAAAATAGTAACTGGAATAGTAACAAGAAAAATAAAAAAGGCAAGAATAACCAACCTGCCAAACCTGTCACAGAACGCAAGTTCCACGAATTGCCGACTGAATTTGAATACACTGCGGGCATGACGGTGGCAGAAATCGCCAAACGCATCAAGCGTGAACCTGCTGAAATCGTTAAGAAACTCTTCATGATGGGCGTTATGGCCACTCAGAACCAATCTCTTGATGGAGATACCATCGAACTCCTCATGGTTGATTATGGTATTGAAGCCAAGGAAAAGGTTGAGGTTGACAATGCAGATATCGAGCGTTTCTTCGTCGAAGAAGGCTACCTCAATGAAGAGGAAATGGTAGAGCGTCCGCCAGTTGTAACCATCATGGGACACGTTGACCATGGTAAGACAACCCTTTTGGATACCCTTCGTAATTCCCGTGTCGCAACAGGCGAAGCGGGTGGTATAACCCAGCATATTGGTGCCTACCAAATCGAAGAAAATGGCAAGAAAATTACCTTCTTGGATACGCCTGGACACGCGGCCTTTACATCTATGCGTGCCCGCGGTGCATCAGTCACAGACTTGACAATCTTGGTTGTTGCCGCAGATGACGGTGTTATGCCACAGACCATTGAGGCTATCAACCACTCCAAAGCCGCCAACGTTCCAATCATCGTTGCTATCAACAAGATTGACAAACCAGGTGCCAACCCAGAGCGCGTCATCGGTGAATTGGCAGAACACGGCGTTATCTCAACTGCCTGGGGAGGTGAGTCTGAATTCGTAGAAATTTCTGCTAAGTTCAACCAAAACATTGATGAGTTGCTGGAAACAGTCCTTCTTGTTGCTGAGATTCAAGAACTCAAGGCAGATCCAACTGTTCGTGCAATCGGAACGGTTATCGAAGCTCACTTGGACAAAGGAAAAGGTGCGGTTGCAACTCTCCTCGTTCAACAAGGTACTTTGAATGTTCAAGACCCAATCGTTGTCGGAAATACCTTCGGTCGTGTCCGTGCTATGACAAACGACCTCGGTCGTCGTGTCAAGGTTGCTGGACCTTCTACACCAGTATCCATTACAGGTCTCAATGAAGCCCCAATGGCTGGTGATCATTTCGCGGTCTATGAAGATGAAAAATCTGCCCGTGCAGCAGGTGAAGAGCGTGCTAAACGTGCCCTTCTCAAACAACGTCAGGCAACGCAACGTGTCAGCCTTGAAAACCTCTTTGATACCCTTAAAGCTGGTGAAGTTAAGTCTGTTAATGTAATCATCAAGGCAGATGTACAAGGTTCCGTTGAAGCCCTTGCTTCATCCCTTCAAAAGATTGAAGTAGAAGGTGTGCGTGTCAATATCGTTCACTCAGCAGTTGGTGCCATTAATGAATCAGATATCACACTTGCAGAAGCATCCAATGCGCTCGTTATTGGTTTCAACGTTCGTCCAACTGCTGAAGCTCGTAGTCAAGCAGAAGCGGATGATGTAGAAGTACGTCTCCATAGCATCATATATAAGGTGATTGAAGAGATGGAAGACGCCATGAAAGGGATGTTGGATCCTGAATACGAAGAAAAAATCATCGGTGAAGCAATCATCCGTGAAACCTTCAAAGTGTCTAAAGTTGGCACAATCGGTGGTTTCATGGTTGTACGTGGTAAGGTTACCCGTGATTCAAGTGTCCGTGTTATCCGAGACGGTGTGGTAATCTTTGATGGTAAATTGGGAAGCTTGAAGCGTTACAAAGATGACGTGAAAGAAGTCGGTAATGCCCAAGAAGGTGGTTTGATGATTGAAAACTATAACGACATTCGTGTAGATGATACCATCGAAGCCTACATCATGGAAGAAATCAAGAAATAGCAGCTTTTTAAAAAGCAAAAGTACGGGTGTCATGGGAATGGAGATGTTCCTTCTACCGATGCCCTCTTATGAACTAATGTCAAGCTGAGGAAACTCAGCTTTTCTATCATGTAAGAAAGGAAAGAATATGGCAAACCATTTTCGAACAGACCGTGTGGGTATGGAAATCAAGCGTGAAGTCAATGAGATTTTGCAAAAGAAAGTCCGGGATCCTCGTGTGCAAGGTGTGACCATCACCGATGTCCAGATGGTTGGGGATTTGTCGATGGCCAAAGTTTGCTATACGATTATGAGTAACCTGGCTTCTGACAACCAAAAAGCCCAAACAGGGCTTGAAAAAGCAACAGGAACCATTAAGAGAGAACTAGGTCGTAAACTGACTCTCTATAAAATTCCTGATTTGGTCTTTGAAAAAGACCAATCCATTGAGTACGGCAACAAAATTGACCAAATGCTGCGTGCTCTAGAACAAAAATAGAAAAGCTGGTTTATCCAGTTTTTTCTTTTTAATTAAAATTTACAGACAATTCAAAGAATGGTATACTAGATGTAAATACTTGTAGATGAGGTGGAGTATGGCGCAGGAACAGGAGAAAATCTCCAGAGAAAAGAAAAAAGCCCTCTTGAAGCGGCTCAAAGAACGCATCAAACCTAAGATGAAGCTGGTTTATTTGGCAGCCTTTCTGTCCTGGGTGCAATTTTTGATGCGGATTATTTCCTTCTATCTGATTGCTAAGGGTTTTGTGACCTACTTTGAGGGTGGTCAGGTTAATTTGGGACGCTTTGTCCTCATCTTGTTGGGGCTCAATGCCTTTGGCTATGGTGTGGCTTTGATTGCCAAGCGTTTGCAGGGACTGGGCTCTCAGTTTGCACGGGATTCGCTCAAGCAGTCCTTCTTTGAGGCCCTTTTGGCCAAGGATGGTCAGTTCGAGTCAAAAGCGACAGCAGCGGATGTCTTTAATATCGCTTCACAGGGGATTGATAGTCTGGATACTTATTATTCCTACTATATGGCTTCTTCCTTGCGGACCCAGTTCAACTGTGCGACCGTTCTCTTGCTAGTTTTTCTGATTTTCCCGCTGGGTGCGGTCATCTTCATCTTAGCTCTGCCTCTGATTCCGATTTCCATCATTGCCATGCAGAAGCGGTCCAAGCGGATCATGAATCGCTATTGGGGCTCCTACATGGATGTGGGCAATCTTTTCTTGGACGACCTCAAGGGGCTCAACACCCTCTATTCCTATCAGGCGGACGCGACTTATGAGAAAACCTTCAATGAGCAGGCCGAGGACTTCCGCGATGCCACTATGGAGTTGCTCAGTTTTCAGCTGCAAGCGGTGGGCTACATGGATGCGGTCATGTATCTGGGGATTGGCTTGTCTGGTTTTGTGGCGGTCAATAGCCTAGCGGCAGGCAATTTGTCCCTCTTTAGTATGCTCTTCTTTGTCCTCATTGCGACGGAGTTTTTTGCACCCATACGGGAGCAGGGCTACGGTATGCACTTGGTTATGATGAATACCAAGATGGCGGATCGCATTTTTGGTTTCTTGGACAGCATGACAGCGGAGCAGGAAATCGATTCTGTCCATGTGCCTGCTTTTGACAGTCTAAAACTAGAAGCTCTGGCCTTTGCCTACGGAGAAAAGCCAGTCTTAAAAGATATTTCCATGACCATGACAGCTGGAAAGGTCTATGCCTTGGCGGGTGAGTCAGGCCAGGGGAAAACCACCTTGGCCCAGCTGCTCTTGAGACGCTTGCGGGCGGATAAGGGAGCTATTTACTTGGGTGAGCAGGAGATTGCTGGTATCAGTCAGCTTTCTCTGAATGAGCAAGTCCTCTATGTGTCGGGTCAATCCACCTTGCTCAACCAGTCTATCTATGAAAATTTACGCATGGCTTGTGATTTGTCCAAGGAGGACATCTTGGCTTGGGCAGATCAGCAGGGGGTCTTGCAGTTTGTCAAGAATCTGCCAGACGGTTTGGATACGATTGTGGGTGATGACGGTGCTTTCTTGTCGCCTGGTCAACGCCAGCAGGTTATCTGTGCCCGTGCGGTCTTGGCAAAACGTTTCCTTTATATCTTTGACGAGGTGACGTCCAGCGTCGATCAGGACAATGAAGGCTTGATTTACGACCTGATTAACCTGGTGGCAAAGGATGCCATTGTCATCATCATTACCCATAAGATGAAGCAGGTGGAGCAGGCAGATGACATTCTCTTCCTGTCTGCCGAAGGGGTTGTGACAGGCAATCATGATATGCTTTATCAGACTAGCTTGGCTTATGGTCAGCTGGTCGATCAACAAAGAGAATTGGAGGAAGCCGTTTATGGATAAGAAAGAAATACCAACAAATGTGCTGATTCCGAGACTCTTGCAGTCCATGAAGCACCTCTTGCCACGGATTGCGGTGGCGGTCTGCTTTGCGGTCTTGGGACAGGTGGTGACCATTGCTATTCCAGTCATGCTGGTCTATCTGGCTTTTGATGCCCTTACTGGCAATCCTGCTTCGCTATGGACCTTGGGGATCCTCATTCTCCTAGCTCTTTTACGTGGTGCCTTCCGCTATGGCGAGCATTACTTTGGTCATTATGTGGCCTTTCATACGTTGGCGGCTTACCGTCGCTTGATTTTCGCAAAATTGCGGGCCCTGGCTCCTGGGAAATTGGATCGGCAGGACAGCGGTAGCCTGCTTAAGATGATTGGGGAGGACATTGAGGCCTTGGAGGTTTTCTTTGCCCATACTATTGCTCCCATTTGCACAGGGATTCTGGTGGCACTTGGTCTGACAGTCTATTTCGGTCTATCCAGCTGGGGTTTGGCTTTGCTGGCTCTGGTGACCTATGCTCTGTTGGCGATTGCTATTCCAAATCAGTTTGCCAAGCAGCTGCAGCCCTTGCTCAAGGAACAAAATGCCAGTCGTAAGGGCTATGTGTCCTACTTTATTGAAAGTCTTAGGAGCATGAAGGATCTCATGCAGTTCCAGCAGACAAATGAACGCTTTGCCAGTCTGACCCAGAGAAGCCAAGAGGTCAATGGTCAGGAGCGAAAGGTCGCTCAAACTAACTTTATGCAGTATGCCGTTTCCTTCTTGGTGGTGGGCTTGTCTATCATGGGCTTTGCCTGGCTGACCTTCGACTTAGTCGGCAGTCAGAGCTTGGATTTGGCGACAGGAGTAGCCCTTTTGGTTTCCTTTACCAGTTCCTTTGCTCCCTTCTTGGAACTCAGCCGTCTGCCTCTTGGTTTCAAGCGGGCTATGAATGCTGGTCGCAACATCTATGCTCTTTTGGATGAAAAAGAAGCAGAGCGAACAGGTGAGCTGGTCGAGGTCAGCGTGACAGACATTACCATTGAGCAACTGGACTTCGACTATGATGACCGAGAAACAGGACTTTACCGCAACCTGTCTGTTCAGTTTGAACAAGATGGAATTATTGGCTTGGTTGGGGAATCAGGTGCAGGAAAATCCACCTTGATGAAATTGATCATGCGCTGGTATGATTGGCAAAAAGGTCAAATCCGCCTGTCTGGCTTGGATAGTCGGCAGGTAGATAAGGCACATTTGCAGGGGTCTTTTGCCTATGTACCACAGGTGCCACAAATCTTCCGCCAGACCATTCGGGAAAATCTTGTCTTGGGACGGACAGATGTGTCGGACGAAACCATCATGGACTTGGCAGAAAAATGCCACATGAAAAAACGGATTTTGGCAGCACCGCAGGGCTTGGATACGCTTGTGGAAGCCAGTGACTTTTCAGCAGGAGAAGGGCAACGTTTGGAACTCATGCGGGCCCTGCTCAAAAATGCGGACTGCTATATCTTTGATGAGCCAACTAGTAACCTAGATTCGCTCAATGAAGCCCGCTTTATCCAGCTGGTCAAGGAACACTGTCAGGGCATGGTCTTCTTGATTTCCCATAGAAGCTCGACCATGGCCTGTGCGGATGTTATTTTCCGCTTGGAAGACGGGCAATTAGTAAAGGAAAAATAAATGAAACAATTAAAAATCAAGGACCTCATGGTGACGGGTGCCTTTGCTGGTTTGTATTTTCTGTGTGTGGGTCTGGGGACCTTGATCGGTGTCTTTTTTGACCGGTCTGGTAATATGATGTATGCTCCAGCTTTTGCAGCCCTCTTGGCTGGTCCAGTCTATATGCTCTTGATTGCCAAGGTTGGCAAGTTTGGCTCCATTAGTTTGGTTGGTGCGGTCATGGCCTGCTTCTTTTTCCTGTCAGGCTATATGACAGCGGCCTTTCTGCCTAGTTTGACCTTTGGTCTGCTGGGAGATTTGGTGGCCAAGTTCGGTGCCTATAAGAACAAATGGAGTAATCTCCTCAGCTTTGTGGTCTTCTCTTTTGGCAACCTCGGACCTATTATTCTTATGTGGTTCATGCGAGATGCCTATGAAGCTAGCCTATTGGCTCGTGGTAAATCAGCAGAGTATGTGGCCAGAGTTATGCTAGACTTTACACCGGGAAATGTCCTCTGGTTATCCTTTACCATTACCTTGACAGCTAGTCTGAGTGGCCTTTTTGGACAATACATGGTCAAACGCTATTTTGACCGTTCAGGTTTGGTCGGATGAAACTCGATGCACGCAGTAAAATTCTCTTGGTCGTCTTCACCAGTTTTACCTATGGTATGCGGCTGAGCGGACTGGAAAATGCAGTCTTGGTCTGTGGACTAAGCCTGCTTTTCTGGTTTTCTGGCAAGCCTAGGATGACGGTTGTCGGACTTCTTGGCTACGGATTCTTTTTAGGGCTATCCTATTGGTCAATCCTTCCAGCTTGGTTAACACACTTGTTTGTTGTGATAGGATACATTTGGCCACCGCTTCTGGCAGGGCATTTGCTTCTTATGACCACCAGCAGCTATGACCTTATTCATGGCCTGCGGAAATGGCGGTTTCCTGAAACCTTCCTTTTGACCTTGGGTGTCATGTTTCGCTTTTTGCCAGCTATTAAGTCGGACGCCAGGCATATCCAGGCATCCTTGAAGGTCAGAGGAATATTTCTCAGCGGATGGGCTCTGCTTATCCAACCGCTACGCTATCTGGAATACTTTTTAGTTCCCCTTATGCTTTCTCTCTTGGCAACCGCCCAAGATTTGACGGTGGCAACCTTGACCAAGGGAATGGCTATGAATGGACGTCCCAGTGAATTTGTCAAGTCGCGTTGGACTTGGCTAGATTGGAGTCTCTGCCTATGTTGTCTGATTTTTCTTCTATGGACACGGCTATCACAATAAAACATCTCCAAGTGACCTATGCAGGTACTAACAAGCCAGCCCTGGAGATTGCAGACTTGGCTATTCCAGCAGGGCAGTGTGTGGTCCTTTGTGGTCCCAGTGGTTCTGGCAAATCTAGCCTGCTCAAGTTGCTCAATGGTCTGATTCCAGAATATTATCCTGCCCAGGTCAAAGGACAGGTACAGATTGGTGGTCAGGACATCAGACAAGCCAGCGTGGAAGACCTATCCTACCATGTGGCTTCGGTCTTTCAGAATCCCGCTACCCAGTTTTTCCATACCCAAGTCCTACATGAGCTGGTCTTTCCCTGTGAAAATCAGGGACTGACGACGGAGGAAATTGCGGCTCGCTTGGAGGAGGTCAATAGTCTCTTTCAACTGGAAGATTTCTATAACAAGCCAATTTTTCAGCTGTCAGGTGGTCAGAAGCAGTTGATTGCTCTGGCAACGGCGACCATGCAGGGCAGTCCCATCTTACTCTTGGACGAGCCGACAGCCAATCTGGATCAGGAGGCAGTCCACAAGGTTCGAGAAGCCCTACATAAACTGAAAAAAGAAGGCAAGACCATTATCATCGCCGAGCATCTCTTGGCCTATCTGAGCGACTTGGCAGACCGCTACCTCTACTTTCAGGAGGGGCAGCTGGTGGAGGATTATCCAGCTAGCGACTTCCTGCATCGGACAGAGGAGTGCCGTCAGGATATGGGTTTGCGGTGCTACGATGCCGAGCCTTATCGGCAGGCAATAGCAGAGCTGGCCAGTCAGTTTGTGTCTGACAAAGAAGGCTTGTCTGTTGCTAACTTATCAGTTAGTTCAGCTGGCAAATTTTTCTATCAGGTAGAGCAGCTCTGTCTGGCGCCAGGGCAGGTAGTGGGGCTTGTCGGCCCAAATGGCTCTGGCAAAACCAGTCTGGCCAACTATCTGGTGGGACTGGTAGAAGATAAGAAGGCCAATATTTCTTGGCAGGGGCAAGAACTAACAGCCCGCAAGCGTCTGGAAAAAACAGCCTTTGTCATGCAGGATGTCCACCTGCAGCTCTTTGCCGAAACAGTTCGCAGGGAATTGACTCTGGGGCAAAAAGGCAAGCAGCTCGATGAGGAGTTAATCAGCCGTTTTCGCTTGGCGGATTTGCTAGACAGGCACCCAGTCAGCTTGTCAGGCGGTGAGCAGCAACGTGTGATGATAGTAGCCAACTTATTGGCGGATAAGGATATCCTCATCTTTGACGAGCCTTCTAGCGGATTGGATCTGGCTCAGATGAAGGAAGTGGCTAGGGTACTGGCCTTGTTAAAAAAAGAAAAGAAGCTGGTCCTTCTCATCTCGCATGATGAGGAGCTCTTGGCGACGGTCTGTGATAAAATCATCGCTATCGAATCTCTAAAAACTGTCTGAGGGCAGTTTTTTTATTTTAAGGTTTCTTTTGGTTATCTTTAACCTTTCTTTTAGGAAGGAGCTGTAAACTAAGAGCATACAAGGGAGGGCGAATTGTCCACCTGATAGAAAAAGAGGTAGAAATAATGAAACAACAATCACTTAAAAAATGGATTTACTCGGCTGTAACGATTATGAGTATCGGAGTATTGGCTGCTTGCTCATCCACGACAAGTTCGACAACTTCAAGTTCGACTTCTGGCCAAGTGTCAACTGCAAGTTCGTCAAGTTCAACATCTTCATCTAGTTCAGAGTCAACTTCAAGTATTGACTGGTCAGCACTTCCAACGACAGAAGTTAGCTTGACTGATGAAGGTTTAACTATCACAGAAGGTGGAACCTATGTCTTGACAGGTTCTACAACAGGTGGTGTGACGGTTGAAACAGATGCTAATGTCCGTATCATCTTGGCTGGTGCAACCATTTCAAGCTCCGATACAGCAGCCATCAATGTTATTTCGGCAGACAATGTTGAAATTGAGTTGCAAGACGGTACAGAAAATACTGTTAAGGATTCAAGTACTCACTCTGATACCAATATCGAAGGGGCAATTCATGTAGAAGCAGACTTAACCATTACAGGTAATGGTAGCCTGACTGTAGAAGGGAACTTCCAAGATGGTATCGTATCGACAGATGACATGGTAATCAATGCAGGTAATATCAAGGTTACTGCAGTAGATGATGGTATTCGCGGTAAGGATTCAATGACGATCAATGGTGGAACGATTGATGTAACAGCTGGTGGTGATGGAATTAAGTCAACCAATGACACAGATACAACCAAAGGCTATACAACTATCACAGGCGGAACGATTTCAGTTGCTGCTGGTGACGACGGCATTAAAGCAGAAATGGCTTTGACAATTGATGGTGGAGATATTACTGTGTCAGAATCCCTGGAAGCCCTTGAAGGCACCAATATCACCATTAATGGTGGTACTTTGGATGTCTATGGTGCAGATGATGCCATCAATGCAGCGAGCACGATTTCTACGGATATCTTTATCAAGGTAACAGGCGGAGACTTGACAGTTGCTGTTGGTAGCGGTGATACAGATGCCTTTGATGCCAATGGTGACATTTATATCTCTGGTGGTAGCATTGCAGTAACTGCGCCAACATCTTCCTTCGACTTTGATGGCACAGCAGAATTGACAGGTGGAACGGTCACTGTTAACGGAGAACAGATTACGCAAATCACAGCAACAGGACCAGGCGCTGGTGGTCACGGTGGCTGGTAAAAATAGAAAAACCATGAGTTTTAAAAGAAGACTCATGGTTTTTTTGACGATTCCATATTGGGGAGATTGATTTGGTATTTGATAATGAGCAGGCGGAGGATGAAGAAGATTAAAAAGAGACAGGAGAAGGTTGGGATACGAGAAAATCCTAGTTCTACAACGAGAAGGTGGTAAGACAATCCGGTAAAAAAGGCCAGTAAGGCATAGACATCTTCCTTGAGAACAGAAGGGGTTTCATTTACCAATAGGTCACGAATAATTCCACCGCCGACACCAGTTAAACTAGCTAAAATACCGGTTGCCATTGGATTGAGACTTGCCTCAATCCCAGTACTGGCACCCAAGAGGGCAAAAATCACTAGTCCAATAGCATCAAAGAGCAAGTTGATGCGCGCCAAATAGAAATAGAATTTTCGATCTAATGGATGCTCACTTTTGGCATTGGTAACCACTACATACATAATGAGAGAGACAGCGATGGATAAGTAAATCGGTGAAGGTTCAACCAAGGCAGCAGGAATGCGTCCGACCAAACTGTCCCGAATCATTCCACCTCCGACAGCAGTCACAATGGCTAACAAGGTAATGCCAAAAATATCTAGTTTTTTCTTAAAGCCTTTGACCACCCCAGAGACGGCAAAGGCAATGGTACCAATATAGTTGGAAACCAGCAAAAATGTCTCAAAATCCATAGAATCCTCCTTTTTCATAGTAGCACATTTGGGTAGTGGAAGCAAGATGAAAAGTTTGTGAAAATTAACTTTGTTTTCATTTCAAGCTAACAGATTAGACATTGTGAAGAACTGCACGAAACAAGAGTTTTTAGACTTATTTTTACTTTAAGAAAACGGTTCAAAAATTTGCCATTTGTGAAAGATTAGTCTATCATAGAAAGGTAAGAGAAAACCTTTGGAGGAAATTATGGTATCTATCTCAAAAGAACAACATTTGGACATGTTTCTAAAAATGCAACAAATCCGTGATGTTGACATGAAATTGAACAAATTGGTGCGTCGTGGCTTCGTACAAGGTATGACTCACTTCTCAGTTGGTGAAGAAGCTGCGGCTGTTGGCCCAATCGCTGGTTTGACAGAGCAAGACATCATCTTCTCACACCACCGTGGTCACGGTCACGTTATCGCGAAAGGGATTGACATCAACGGTATGATGGCGGAGCTTGCTGGTAAGGCAACTGGTACATCAAAAGGTCGTGGTGGATCAATGCACTTGGCCAACGTTGAAAAAGGGAACTTCGGTTCAAACGGTATCGTAGGTGGTGGTTACGCCCTTGCAGTTGGTGCAGCCCTTACCCAACAATACCTTGGTACAGATAACATCGTTATCGCCTTCTCAGGTGACTCAGCGACGAACGAAGGGTCATTCCACGAGTCAATGAACTTGGCAGCTGTTTGGAACTTGCCAGTTATCTTCTTCATTACCAACAACCGTTACGGTATCTCAACAGACATTTCTTATTCGACGAAGATTCCTCACCTCTACCAACGTGCAGCAGCCTACGGTATGCCAGGTCACTATGTAGAAGATGGAAATGACGTTGTTGTAGTTTATGAGAAAATGCAAGAAGTTATCGAGTACGTTCGTGCAGGTAACGGCCCAGCCATGGTCGAAGTTGAATCATACCGCTGGTTTGGACACTCGACTGCCGACGCAGGTGTTTACCGTACCAAAGAAGAAGTCAACGAGTGGAAAGCAAAAGACCCACTTAAGAAATACCGCAAATACTTGACAGAAAACAAGATTGCGACTGACGAAGAATTGGATGCCATCGAAGCACAGGTTGCAGAACAAGTAGAAGCATCTGTGAAATTCGCACAAGAAAGCCCAGATCCAGACATCTCAGTAGCTTACGAAGACGTGTTTGTAGATTAACGTAAGAAGTTTGACTACGCTCTAAAGAGCAAGTCAAACTACGGTAGCCACTATGGTGGACTACCTACTTACCTCACTAACTTCGCCTATTCAGCAATATCGGCTGAATAGTCTCCGTGTCGTAAGTGACGTAATCAGTTTGACTACGCTCTAAAGAGCAAGTCAAACTAGGGTAGCTCGAGTAGCTATGACGTTTGATTACAATGAAGTAATTGATTAGATTTCTACATTTTACTTGTTACAGTAAAGATAAATTGATATATTAGGAGTAAAAAATGGCTGAAACAAAAGTAATGGCCTTGCGTGAAGCGATTAACTTGGCTCAAAGCGAAGAAATGCGTAAGGATGAAAAAGTATTCTTGATGGGTGAAGACGTCGGTATCTACGGCGGTGACTTCGGTACATCTGTTGGTATGTTGGACGAATTTGGTCCAAAACGCGTTCGCGACACGCCTATCTCTGAGGCGGCAATCGCTGGTTCTGCGGTTGGTGCGGCTCAAACAGGTCTTCGTCCAATCGTTGACTTGACTTTCATGGACTTCGTGACAATTGCACTTGACGCGATTGTTAACCAAGCTGCCAAAACTAACTACATGTTTGGTGGTGGTTTGAAAACGCCTGTAACCTTCCGTGTGGCTTCAGGCTCAGGTATCGGTTCTGCGGCTCAGCACTCACAATCTCTTGAAGCTTGGTTGACTCACATCCCAGGTATCAAGGTGGTTGCACCAGGTACTGCTAATGATGCAAAAGGTCTATTGAAATCATCTATCCTTGATAACAACCCAGTTATCTTCTTGGAGCCAAAAGCTCTTTATGGTAAAAAAGAAGAAGTTAACTTGGATCCTGATTTCTACATTCCACTTGGTAAAGGTGAAATCAAACGTGAAGGTACTGATGTAACCATTATTTCATACGGTCGTATGTTGGAACGTGCCTTGAAAGCGGCTGAAGAAGTAGCTGCAGAAGGCATCAGCGTAGAAGTGGTTGACCCACGTACCCTTATCCCATTGGATAAAGAATTGATCATCGAATCTGTGAAGAAAACTGGTAAGGTTATCTTGGTTAACGATGCTTACAAAACAGGTGGTTTCATCGGTGAAATCGCATCAATCATCACAGAAAGCGAAGCTTTTGACTACTTGGATGCACCAATCATCCGTATCGCTTCAGACGATGTACCAGTTCCTTACGCAAACATTCTTGAAAACGCAGTATTGCCAAACGTAGAGAAAATCAAAGCGGCAATTTATAAGCAAGTAAACAAGGGTTAAGAATCATGAAAGGACGGGCAACCGTCCTAGCCCTGTTTGAAAGAGTGTAGCCAGAATTTGACTCGACTTGATAAAACGGTCTGGTTTATTGGTTACGTAAGAAACTGAAAGAAAGGAATTGACCCGTCCGGAAAACTCGGAAAAGAGATAATTCGCTACGAAAATGAGGATTTTCTATTTTTCAATCGTTTTCTGTTCGGACTTGGTATCTTAAAAATGGCTATTGAAATCATTATGCCTAAGCTCGGTGTGGACATGCAAGAAGGTGAAATCATCGAGTGGAAAAAACAAGAGGGCGATTTCGTCAATGAAGGCGACGTCATCTTGGAAATGATGTCCGACAAGACCAGCATGGAGCTGGAAGCAGAAGAGTCAGGCGTCCTATTAAAAATTGTTCATGGAAACGGTGCTACCGTCCCTGTTACCGAAGTTATTGCTTACTTGGGTGCTGAAGGTGAGACAGTTGACGCAGGGGCTTCATCTGCTCCAGTTGCTCCTGCAGCAGCAATCGAAGAAGTGCCTGCAGGTCGTACACCAGTAATCGTTGCTCCTGTAGCTGCTGCCAAACCACAAGGTGGTGGCAAGGTTCGTGCGACTCCTGCAGCACGTAAATTGGCGCGTAAGCTTGGAATTGACTTGGGTCTTGTTCCAGGAACAGGTGCTAACGGTCGTGTCCACAAGGCTGACGTTGAAGACTTCAAGGGAGCAGCTCCAAAAGCAACTCCGCTTGCAGCCCGTATTGCAGCAGACCAAGGTGTTGACCTGTCAACCCTTACTGGTTCAGGTGTCAATGGTAAGATTGTCAAGGACGACGTTCTTGCAGTACTTGCTCCTGCAGCTGTAGAAACTACTGCTCCAGCACCGAAAGCTGAAGAGAAACCAGCTAAAGAATTGCCAGAAGGCGTTGAAATCATCAAGATGAGCCCAATGCGTAAGGCGATTTCAAAAGGTATGGTCAACTCATACTTGACAGCTCCAACCTTTACGCTTAACTACGATATCGACATGACCAATCTCATGGCACTTCGTAAGCAGGTCCTTGAGCCAATCATGAACAAGACTGGTTTGAAAGTAACATTTACTGACTTGATCGGTCTTGCAGTGGTTCGTACCTTGATGAAGGAAGAACACCGCTACATGAACGCATCTTTGATCAACGATGCTCAAGAAATTGAGTTGCACAAGTTTGTCAACCTCGGTATCGCGGTAGGTTTGGATGAAGGCTTGGTGGTGCCAGTTGTTCATGGTGCAGATAAGATGAGCTTGTCTGACTTTGTGGTGGCTTCGAAAGATGTCATCAAGAAGGCTCAATCTGGTAAGTTGAAGGGTGCAGAAATGTCAGGATCTACCTTCTCTATCACCAACTTGGGTATGTTCGGTACTAAGACCTTCAACCCTATCATCAACCAACCAAACTCAGCCATCCTTGGTGTTGCAGCTACTGTTCAAACACCAGTTGTTATTGACGGTGAGATCAAGATCCGTCCAATCATGGCGCTCTGCTTGACCATTGACCACCGTATTGTTGATGGTATGAATGGTGCTAAGTTCATGGTTGACTTGAAGAACTTGTTGGAAAACCCATTGGAATTGTTGATCTGATAAGACCTCCATTGGTTTAAACTAGAGAATTAGATTTCTGAATAGAAAATAAAGAAAGGGAATAAGAGCGAGAGAATTTTAGCAACTGAACCCGAGCGGAAAGCTCGGAAAAATAGATAAATCGTTTAGAAAATCAGGATTTTCTACGATTTCCTAATTTTTCAGTCGCTTTCTCTTCGCTCTTGGTATCTTAATCATGGCAATTGAAATTATTATGCCTAAACTTGGTGTAGATATGCAAGAAGGCGAAATCATCGAGTGGAAAAAACAAGAAGGTGATTTTGTCAACGAAGGTGACGTTATCTTGGAGATGATGTCAGACAAGACAAGTATGGAATTGGAAGCGGAAGAGTCAGGTGTACTCTTGAAAATCGTTCACGGTAACGGTGCAACAGTTCCTGTAACAGAAGTCATTGCTTACCTTGGTGCAGAAGGTGAAACCGTTGAAGTTGGCAACGCACCTGCTCCAGCTGAGGTTGCTCAAGCAACTGCTGACTTGAAAGCAGCTGGTTTGGAAGTACCAGCTGCTCCTGCAGCAGCTCCACAGGCGCCTAAGGCTGAATTGGCAGCTGACGAGTATGACATGGTTGTTGTCGGTGGTGGTCCTGCAGGTTACTACGCAGCCATTCGCGGTGCTCAATTGGGCGGTAAAATCGCTATCGTTGAGAAATCAGAATTTGGTGGTACCTGCTTGAACAAGGGATGTATCCCAACGAAGACCTACCTCAAAAACGCGGAAATCCTTGACGGCTTGAAGATTGCGGCTGAGCGTGGTATCAACCTTGCTTCAACTAACTACACAGTTGATATGGACAAGACAGTTGACTTCAAGAACAAGGTTGTGAAGACCTTGACAGGCGGTGTAGCAGGTCTCTTGAAAGCCAATAAGGTAACCATCTTCAACGGTCTTGGTCAAGTAAACCCTGACAAGACTGTTGTCATCGGCGACAAGGTTATCAAAGGTCGTAGCATCGTTCTTGCAACAGGTTCTAAGGTATCCCGCATCAATATCCCAGGTATCGATTCTAAGTTGGTATTGACGTCTGATGATATCCTTGACTTGCGTGAAATTCCTAAGTCACTCACTGTTATGGGTGGCGGCGTAGTCGGTGTAGAACTTGGTTTGGTTTACGCATCATACGGCACAGAAGTAACAGTTGTTGAGATGGCAGACCGTATCATTCCAGGTATGGACCGCGAAGTGTCTGTTGAATTGCAAAAAGTCCTTTCTAAGAAAGGTATGAAATTCTTGACCTCAGTTGGTGTATCTGAAATCGTTGAAGCTAACAACCAGTTGACCATCAAATTGAACGACGGCTCAGAAATCGTTTCTGAAAAAGCCCTTCTTTCAATCGGTCGTGTACCACAATTGGCTGGTCTTGAAAATCTTAACCTTGAACTAGACCGCGGTCGTATCAAGGTTAACGAGTACCAAGAAACATCTATCCCAGGTATCTACGCACCAGGTGATGTCAACGGTACTAAGATGTTGGCCCACGCTGCTTACCGTATGGGTGAAGTGGCAGCTGAAAATGCCATCCATGGTAACCACCACAAGGCTAAATTGGATTTCACACCAGCAGCGGTTTACACACACCCAGAAATCGCTATGGTTGGTTTGACAGAAGACCAGGCTATCGAGAAATACGGTAAAGAAAACATCCTTATCGGTCGCAACAGCTTCACTGGTAACGGTCGTGCCATCGCTTCTAATGAAGCACATGGTTTCGTAAAAGTGATTGCTGATAAGAAATACCATGAAATCCTTGGTGTTCATATCATCGGTCCAGTTGCAGCTGAAATGATCAACGAAGCAGCAACTATCATGGAATCTGAGTTGACAGTTGATGACGTGGCAGCATCCATCCACGGTCACCCAACCTTCTCAGAAGTGATGTACGAAGCCTTCCTTGATGTGCTTGGTGTTGCGATCCACAACCCACCAAAACGTAAATAATCAGATAAGCAAAAAGAAAGCCGTGTGGCTTTCTTTTTTTTTTCAGATAAGTGGCTGCCTACTAGTATTTATTGGCAGTGCTAGATTTTTTTGAAAGTGGCAAATACTGAACTGCAATGCGATTTTCTGGCTGACAATCATGCAGATAGATGACGAAGAGGAAGAACCACTCGGCTGGTTTCATAATCAGGTAAATCAGATCTGCCTGCCAGGCATTGCGAATATGTTTGGAAATGGGATAGCCATACCGGTCGTAGATGGAACGAATGCGGCCATGCAAGCGTGGATATCTTTCTTCTAAAATCTGTTCAAAAGCATTGGCAATTTGTAGCTGACGATTGACCACCACACGATGTCCATGGCGTTCCCCCATACGAATGGGTTTGACCAGTTTACGGTGACCAGCAGCCCCCACTGTACAAAGATAGTGTTCATCATAGAATGCGTTTGGTGGGGAGATTTTTCCGACAAGGCCCAATCACTGGTTTCTGTCCACATCTGAAGCAGCTGGTCAGGTTTTTGACCAAATAGAATGAGATAGGAGCCAAGAACTGCAAGATAGGGAAGACTGAAGAAGAGGAGCCAGATGGGCAGAGAAAGACTTTTTTGCAGGAGAGCAAAAAGTCTAGGAAAGCGCGGGGTGCTCTGCTTGGCTAATTCTGCTTGCCACAGTTGAATGGTTTGTAAAATTGTCCGACTGTAAATGAGACAAATATTAAAAGGAACCAAACACAGGTAGCAGTAGGTGAAGAAATCTGTTTCAATCAAAGTAGAAAGTTGTATGGTCCACAAAACAGCAAAGACAAAACTTGGATACAGGCAGCTGATGAGTAGGACGGTTAGGAGAGGGGGGAGGAGCCTGGTTTGGTAGATGTTTAGCACCAAATAAGCTAAAACCCCCATAAGAAGCAGGAAGAACTGTCCCGACCAGGCTTCTGTCTGCATTGGGCTATGGAGTTGGTTGTTCACAAGGGTTTCTGGCCAATCGACGTAAACAACTTGAGCTCCTTCAAGTGCCAACCAACTCAGTCCGATTCCAAAAAAGAAGATCAAGCCATCGTTAATCCAAAAACTATACTCTTTTAACTGTTTTTTCAAAAGTGCCATAAAATGGCGGATGTTTTTCCAAGTCAGATAAAGAGGAAGTACAAAGCAGATAAGTGGCGCATTAATAAACCACATAAATGGAAGACAGATGCTTGCGGCTAGATAAAAGATTGAAAATGATTTTAAGTGTTTGCTCATGAAAACCTCCTTTTCTAGCCTACCATCATTTTTGAGAAAATTCAAGAATGGACAAGAAGAGTTTCAATACTTGCCTTTTGTTATCGTTTCCACTATAATAAAAATTAGTTAACAATAAAGGAGTTTTGCATGAAATATATCGTAAACAACAGCAATGACCCAGCTTATAACATTGCCCTCGAAGCCTACGCTTTTAAGGAATTAACAGATATTGACGAGATTTTTATTCTCTGGATCAATGAGCCTGCCATTATTATCGGTAAGCACCAGAATGCTATTGAAGAAATCAACAAGGAATTCACAGACGAAAAGGGTATCCATGTTGTTCGCCGTCTATCAGGTGGTGGCGCGGTCTATCATGATCTCAACAACCTCAACTACACCATTATTTCAAACAAGGCGGATGAAGGAGCCTTTGACTTCAAAACCTTCTCCAAGCCTGTCATTGATACCCTTGCCACACTGGGTGTAGAGGCCAATTTCACCGGTCGTAATGACCTGGAAATTGATGGCAAGAAAATCTGTGGAAATGCGCAAGCCTATGCCAAAGGTCGTATGATGCACCACGGTTGCTTGCTCTTTGATGTGGATATGTCTGTCCTCGCAAGTGCCCTCAAGGTCAGCAAAGATAAGATTGAGTCTAAAGGCGTCAAGTCAGTCCGTGCCCGCGTGACCAATATCAACAACGAATTACCAGAGAAGATGACCGTTCTGGAGTTCAAGGATTCCATCCTCAACCAAATGAAGCAAGAATACCCAGACATGGATGAGTATGTCTTGTCAGAAGATGATTTGGCTCGTATCCAGGAAATCCGTGATACCCAGTTTGCGACTTGGGACTGGACCTATGGTCAAACACCAGAATACACTGTGGAGCGCAGCGTTCGTTACCCAGCAGGTAAAATCACAACCTACATCAAGGCTGAAAAATCAATCATTGAATCCATCAAGATTTACGGAGATTTCTTCGGAATTGGTGATGTGTCTGATATTGAAAACTTGCTGGTAGGTACTCGTTACGAGTATGCAGATGTGCTTGCAAAATTACAAGAAATCGATACCACTCACTACTTCTCACGCATGACAACAGAAGAAGTGGCAAAAGCGATTGTAGCTTAAGTAAATGACGAGTTTTTCTCGTCTTTTCTTTTGCCAATCGACGGAGAGTATAGTTGTTTGCTATAACTAGTTCCCTTGCAAAAGCAATTTGAAAGTGCCTTGAAAATCTGGTATGATAGTGAAGTACCAATTAGAAGGAGAAAGTATGTCAAATAATCTTTTGGTCCTACAATCAGATTTCGGACTTGTGGACGGTGCCGTATCAGCTATGATCGGTGTTGCCCTTCAAGAATCACGTGACTTGGTTGTACACAACCTAACCCATGATATCACCCCTTATAACATCTTCGAAGGCTCTTACCGTCTTTTCCAGACAGTTGAATATTGGCCAGAAGGAACAACCTTTGTTTCGGTTGTTGATCCAGGTGTTGGTTCCAAACGAAAAAGTGTGGTTGCCTTGACAGAGCAAAACCACTACATTGTGACCCCTGATAACGGAACCCTTTCTTTTATCAAGCAACATGTTGGTATCAAGGCTGTACGAGAAATCTCAGAAGTAGCCAATCGCCGTGCTAATACAGAACATTCTTATACCTTCCACGGTCGTGATGTTTACGCTTATACAGGTGCTAAGCTAGCATCAGGGCATATCAGCTTTGAAGAAGTTGGACCAGAGTTGCATGTTGCAGATATTGTCGAGATTCCAACTGTTCCGACAGAAGTAGGGGCAGACTTTGTCAAAGGGGCAATCGACATTCTGGATGTCCGATTTGGCTCACTTTGGACCTCCATCACGCGCGAAGAGTTTTATAATCTCAATCCAGTCTTTAACGACCGGTTTGAAGTGACCATCTACAATAATGATATGCTGGTTTATCAAAACCAAGTGACCTATGGAAAGTCCTTTGCAGATGTTCGGATTGGTCAACCGCTTCTTTATATCAATTCCCTTTATCGAGTTGGTTTGGCCATTAACCAAGGTTCCTTTGCCAAGGCTTATAACGTTGGTGTCGGACAGAATTGGCATATTGAAATCAAACGCATTGTAAATTAAAATTTTTAGGAGACTATTATGAAAAATAATTCTATCAGAACTGTTGTCGCAACTGGTATCGGTGCTGCTCTTTTTGTGGTCATCGGGATTCTGATCAGCATCCCAACCCTTGTTGTACCTAATACTTCCATCCAGCTTCAATACGCAGTCCAGTCCTTGCTGGCGACTGTTTTCGGACCGATTGTTGGCTTCTTGGTTGGTTTTATCGGTCATGCCTTCAAAGATTCGCTTCAGTATGGTTCACCATGGTGGTCATGGGTCTTGGCATCAGGTGTCTTTGGTCTAGTCTTAGGTGTTGCCAAACGAAGCCTTCGTCTTGATGAAGGAATCTTTGAGAAGAAAGACATCGTCTTTTTCAACGTGACACAGGTAGTTGCCAACGTCGTAGCCTGGGGCCTGATTGCGCCACTTTTGGATATTGTGATTTATAGCGAGCCAGCTAATAAAGTGTTTGCCCAAGGTTTGGTTGCAGGTATTGTCAATAGTGTGACCGTTGCTGTGGCTGGAACTATCTTGCTTTCTATCTATGCTAAAACACAAACACGCTCAAACAGTCTTTCAAAAGACTAGCCAAAGAACCACCTATTTATTGGTGGTTTTTTTGCTGTATTTTTGATAAAATTAATATACTAAGTATTCAATGATATTCAATCTGGGAGGTGTCGTATGACTTGGACCGTTGAAAAGGTTGGTGCGGTGATTGAGTCTATCCTAAACCCTGGAGAAGAATTGATCTATCTCTACCAATCCAAAACCAGCCAATCCATCTATTCCTGTGTCAGCTGTGACCATGTCTATTACAAAGTGTTTCGGATTAGCAACCATCCTAGCCGCTCGCATTACCAACAACCAACTTTTCATGTCGATCATGGGGATTTCTATATGCGGGGGAAAATTCGGAGCTTCTTGTACCAAGATCACGACTGGAGGCGGTTAAAGGAAGGTACTTTTTTCCTGCTCCGCTTTATGCTAAAGGCAGAAAGGATGGGGGCCAAAGTCTATGGGCAACGGCGTAAAGGAAAGCTAGAAGTGTATCTTGAAGAGGTGGAAGGAGAAATCCGATATCTCTATCGCTTCCAGGATAATCAAGTGAAGTTAGTAAAAGAGTTATTGGTAACCGGCTTATTGATTTCTACTTCTATGGGAAATTCTTTTAGCTTTCGCTTTTATCCAACTCCATTTATCGTTCCCTATTTAGAGAGGCTCAAGGAGGTTCAAGCCTTCAATCAAAAGCCAGCTCCCCAAACCCTACGCTGGAAGGTTCGAAAAAAGCTCTTAACTTTGGTCAAGGAAGAGTCTTTGGTTACAGAAGACCCTTTGGTAAAAGTAGATTCCTTGGTCGAGGCGCCAGTTACTCTTGGGGAAAAGCTGGGCTTCTTTGCTTGGTGGCGGAAGATTACCTGTTTTGTTCAAGGTATATGGCGGAAGTATTTTGTAACTAAGGGAGCTTCCGTTAAGGAGTCGGACGCAGACTGTCCTCAAGAGACTAGTCTAGAACAAGTGCCACAACCAGTTGAGAATCAAACAAGTTCTTGTCGAAAAAATGCTCAACCCGATCCGATAAAAGAAGCCTGGAAAGGGCATGTAAAGAAGCGCCATCGTTCGAAAGTCAACCAGGTTCTACCAAGGAACACCTTGGAGCAATTAGAAGAATTAAAACGAAACTTACCAGAATAGGCTTGTATTCTGGGAAACAAATCATTTTGAGAACTAGAATGAAAAGAGTATAATTGAGAGGACTATGCGTTATCGTATAGCTTTAAAATCTATTGCAAAGATTGAAAAGGAGACACTATGTCAAAAGATATTCGCGTTTTACTCTACTATAAATACGTTCCAATTGAGAACGCAGAAGCCTACGCTGCTGAGCACTTGGCTTTCTGTAAGTCTATCGGATTAAAAGGACGTATCTTGATTGCTGATGAAGGCATCAACGGTACTGTTTCCGGTGACTACGAAACAACACAAAAATACATGGACTATGTTCATGCTAACCCATTGTTCAGTGATTTGTGGTTTAAGATTGATGAAGAAAATGAGCAAGCTTTCAAGAAAATGCATGTTCGTTACAAAAAAGAAATTGTTCACCTCGGTTTGGAAGACAACGACTTTGACAGTGACATTGACCCACTTGTGACAACAGGTGCTTACTTGTCACCAAAAGAGTTCAAAGAAGCTCTCTTGGATGAAGATACAGTTGTTTTGGATACCCGTAACGACTACGAGTACGACCTAGGTCACTTCCGCGGAGCTATCCGCCCAGACATCCGCAACTTCCGTGAATTGCCACAATGGGTGCGTGATAACAAAGAGAAATTCATGGACAAGCGCGTGGTGGTTTACTGTACAGGTGGTGTCCGCTGTGAGAAATTCTCAGGCTGGATGGTTCGTGAAGGCTACAAGGATGTTGGTCAGCTTCACGGTGGTATCGCAACCTATGGTAAAGACCCAGAAGTTCGTGGCGA
This sequence comes from Streptococcus suis, assembly GCF_017601095.1. Lineage (GTDB taxonomy): Bacteria > Bacillota > Bacilli > Lactobacillales > Streptococcaceae > Streptococcus > Streptococcus suis_Z. Next base: position 50,296 of record NZ_JAGFUX010000009.1, read on the forward strand.
ATTGTGGGATGGTAAGATGTATGTCTTTGACGAGCGTATCGCTGTTGATGTCAACCATGTAGACCCCGTTGTTGTTGGTAAGGACTGGTTTGATGGCACACCATGTGAACGTTATGTCAACTGTGGTAACCCATTCTGTAACCGCCGTACCCTCATGTCAGAAGAAAACGAGCACAAGTATGTTCGTGGCTGTTCAGCTGAATGCCGTGCCCACGAGCGTAACCGTTACATCTCTGAAAACGGCTTGACTCGCCAAGAATGGGCAGAACGCCTAGAAGCGCTTGGTGAAAGCCTTGCTCCAGCAAATGCCTAATATCATCAACATTGCATTGAGAACTCACTCAGTGCAATGTTTTTGTGTAATCAGAATACTTGCTATTTTCTCCAGTCAAGACTATACTAATCCTATCAACTAGAAAAGAGAAGAAGATGAAATCATTTTGGATGAACTTAGCAGTAGCAGACCTTGAAAAAGCTGGTCAGTTTTATGAAGCGGTTGGTTTTTCTGTGGCGACTTTTGGAGATACCAAGTCAGCAACCTTGCCAGAAGGTGGTAACTTGATTTTGATGCAGGCAGATACTTTTGCCCAACGCGTACCATTTCAGCTAGCAACTAGTGGCAATGAAGTCTTGATTTCACTTAATGTAGCAACTAAAGAAGAAGTGGACAGCCTTATTGAGCGTGTAGAAGTCAATGGTGGACAAATTACAGGTCGTCCGACAGATGCCTATGGCTTTTATGGTGCCAGCTTTACAGATTTGGATGGACATCATTTCAACGTGATTGTTATGTAAGATGCTCTTGTTTTTTCAATAACGATTTATTTTTAAAGTTTAAATAAGAAAATCGTTCGTCATAGCTTATGGATTGGGAGAATCTGAGGATTCTTCCTTTTTTTCATGCTGGATTTTGATATAATAGGAATTATGAAAAAAGTCATCGAATTCAAGAATTTTTCCTTTAAATACAATGCGCAGACGGATGCGACTTTACATGGTATTGATTTGACCATTTATGAAGGAGAAAAGGTGCTGATTATTGGACCATCTGGTTCAGGCAAGTCCACTCTCGGTCAGGTCTTGAATGGGATTATCCCTGCCATTCATAAGGGAACCCATACAGGGGATTTTGAACTGATGGGGATCCCTGCCTTTGACCAGTCTATTTACCAAAAATCTCTTATGGTCAGCACCGTTTTGCAAGATACGGATGGTCAGTTTATTGGGCTTTCTGTAGCAGAAGATTTGGCCTTTGCCTTGGAAAATGACATGGAAACCTTGGCGACTATGAAGGAGCGAGTTCATGACTGGGCAGAACGCTTGGACTTAAAAGAACTGTTGGACCATCGTCCCCAGGATCTCTCGGGAGGTCAGAAGCAACGGGTTAGCCTAGCAGGAGTCTTGATCGATGAAAGTCCGATTTTGTTGTTTGATGAACCTTTGGCCAATTTGGATCCAAAATCTGGACAGGATACCATTGATTTGATTGACCGGATTCATAATGAAGAAGGAACAACGACCATTATTATCGAGCACCGCTTGGAAGATGTGCTTTACCGCCAGGTGGACCGAATTGTCTTGATCAATGGTGGGCGTCTGGTCTTTAATGGTCATCCTGACCAACTCTTACAATCGGATTTGCTGCAAGAAAATGGTATTCGAGAGCCGCTCTATCTAGCAACTTTACGTGCTCTTGGCTATCAACTTGAGGGAATGAATGGTCTTTCATCCTTAGAAAATATAACCTTGCCTGACCGATCCCTTCCAGTTTTACCGCATATTGAATTGGCTCAGGAAGTTCGCCAACCTTTGTTGGAAATTTCTCACCTACAAGTAGCTTATGGAGATCATCAAGTGATTCCTGGTATGGATTTGACAATTTATCAGGGAGAACGCCTAGCTATCGTCGGAAAAAATGGTGCAGGAAAATCAACCTTGGCAAAGGCCCTCTGTGGTTTTCTACCTGTTAACGGTCAGTTTTTGTGGCAGGGGAAATCCATTGTGGATGATTCGGTCAAAGAAAGGGCTCAACGGATTGGCTATGTGTTGCAAAATCCCAACCAAATGATTAGCCAGACCATGATTTTTGATGAAGTTGCCTTGGGATTGCGCCTCAGAGGAGTGGCAGAAGACTTGATTCAAAGCAAGGTCGAGTCAGTCTTGGAAGTGTGCGGACTCTATCCATTTCGGAAGTGGCCTATTTCAGCTCTCTCGTATGGCCAGAAAAAGCGCGTGACTATCGCCTCTATTTTGGTTTTGGAGCCGGATATTATCCTTTTGGATGAGCCAACAGCAGGTCAGGACCAGCGTCACTACCGTGAAATGATGGACTTTCTAAATCTACTAAATGCACAGGGGCAAACGATTGTGATGATTACACATGACATGCAGCTGATGTTGGATTATTGTGACAGGGCCTTGGTTGTCGTAGATGGACAGATTGTCTATCAGGGACATCCAGCTGAACTTTTGGTGAAACAACCTATTATTAAGCAGGCCAATCTCAAGGAAACCAGCATTTTTCATCTGGCAGAGAAGATGGGCTTGGATCCTCTGGATTTGACAAATTTATACATGAAAACAGAAAGGAGAGAAGCATGAGTCAACACTTAATCGGCTATCAACCTGGCCAAGGATTCATCTACCAGCTGTCAGCAGTAACAAAGATGCTCTTCTTCCTTTTGATTTCCATTATCGCCATGGTCACTTATGACACACGATTGATTCTGGTTATTGCAGTTTTTTCTCTCAGTCTCTTTCGATTGTCAAAAATTCGCCTCAAGGACGTGTCCTTTGTCCTTGTATTTACAACGGTTTTCGCCCTCCTCAATGCCTTGATGGTCTATCTCTTTGCTCCGCAATATGGAGTCAGCCTCTATGGCGCCAAGACTGTTTTATGGGAAGGTATAGGCATTTATACAGTGACTAGTCAGCAACTATTTTACCTGCTTAACATGGTGCTCAAGTATTTTTGTACGGTTCCTCTGGCGGTGGTCTTTCTGATGACAACCCATCCTAGTCAATTTGCCTCTAGTCTAAATCAAATTGGTGTTCCTTATAAGATTGCCTACGCAGTCAGTCTCACCATGCGCTACATTCCAGATATACAGGAAGAGTTTTTTACTATTCGAATGTCTCAAGAAGCACGTGGTTTAGAGTTGTCTAAAAAAGGGAAATTGATGGACCGTATTAAGGGCAATCTTTCCCTAGTTGTTCCCTTGATTTTCAGTTCCTTGGGACGAATTGATACCATCTCAACTGCCATGGAATTGCGCCGATTTGGAAAAAATTCAAAGCGGACCTGGTTTACCTATCAAACGATGCAGAAACAAGACTACCTTGTTTTTCTAGTAATAGCCCTCTTTGCCTGCGCAGCCATTGCCCTATTCATTCTCAATCAAGGGCGATTTTACAATCCTTGGAAATAAGAAAAAGGAGTTCCAGTTGGAACTCCTTTTATAGTGGCCGTTTGGCTGGAATACCCGCCTTACGTGGAAATTTGTTTGGGGTTTCTTTTTTCTTTTCAACGACTGTCAAGGTACGGGGATCACCATTGGGCAATTGGTAATCCAGGTTTTCAATAACCTTTGCAAAGAGTAGGTTGAGGGCGTTCTTTGCAGCTTCCAGCTCGTTTTCAGCATCGGAAGCCTTGAGCGCTATCAAGCGACCATTGAGAGCTAAAAAAGGAATGGTTAACTCAGATAAGACCTGCATGCGGGCAACTGCACGTGCGGTGACCAACTGAAATTGCGCCCGAAAATTCTTGTCATGGGCAAAGTCTTCTGCACGACCATGGTAAAAATGTACTTTTTCCAATTCCAGTTTTTCAGCCAAATGGTTCAAAAAGGTGATACGCTTGTTGAGAGAGTCGATAATCGTCACCTCAAGGTCTGGAAATACAATCTTCATTGGTAAGCTTGGAAAGCCGGCTCCGGCCCCGATGTCCAATAATTTGAGGTCTTGGTTGGTAATGTAGCCCTGTAAAATAGGAGCAAGGGAGTCATAGAAGTGTTTGAGATAGACCTCCTCTTCCTCTGTGATAGCCGTTAGATTGATTTTTTCATTCCACTCTACCAAGAGTTGGAAGTAGTATTGGAATTGTTGTTTCTGTTTGTCTGTTAGGACAATGCCCTTCTGAGCAAGTGTTAGATAAAATTCTTCTGGTTTCATACTTCTATCTTATCACATTCTACAAAAAAAGAAAAACCCAGCCCCTTTTCTGACTTCCATAAGATTTCTCTTATTGGGATTCAGTTCAATGGGCTGAGCTTAATTATTGACCGCTCTCGTTGGATTGATCTTGAGTGGTATTTGTTGTCGTTTCAGATGTTGTTTGACTGGTTTCGGTCGTTGTTTGACTCGATTCAGTCGCTGTAGTTTCTGTCACAACGGTAGTAGATGCAGTAGTTGAAGATTGGTAATTATTGTTGTTGTAATAAGAATTACGATTGTTGTAACTATTGTATAGGAGATTGTTGTAACTGTCGCTACCTTTCAAGTAGAGGTTGCTACCGTATTGGTAGAGGCCCTCAGGCATTTCCCAATCAACTGCTGTTTCAACTGGGTTGAGGTAGGCCATCATGTTACGGAAGACATCTGTTGCGATTTTCATACCGCTATCTAGGACAGGGGTTTTCCTGTTAGTGTAACCTGACCAGACCGCCATAGCGTATTTGGTAGAGTAACCAACGAAGTTTTCATCCGGCACTACCATCAGGCTATAATTGGCCGCTTCATTATTGACAAGAATCTCAGAGTACTCTGCATCAGTATAGTTAGATGTTCCAGTCTTTCCTGCCATAGGAACACCTGCAACAGCCGCATTTAGTCCAGTCCCTAGTGTCATTACACTCTTTAACATATTTGTCATCATGTAGGCAGTTTCAGCTGTCATGACACGGTTGCCCTCTGGTTGGTACTCTTGTTTGGTTCCGTCAGAAAAAATGACCTTGTTGACATATTGCGGTTTATAGTAAGTTCCACCGTTTGCAAATGCTGCATATGCTGCAGCCATTTTCTCACTGCTCGCTCCATATTCACTACTAGACTCTGTTGTATTGCTTGAGATAGCGTTTGAATAGAGGAGTTGTGGGTAATTGATGCCGACGCTGTTCAAGAAGCTGAGGGCCTTGTCCAAACCAGTTTCTTCAAGTGCTTTTACTGCAGATACATTTCGTGAAAACTGAATGGCTGTTTTGACTGAAATTGTGCCATAATAACTTCTATCCCAGTTGTAAACTGGAGTTGTTGTTCCTGGATAGTTATAAGGGCCGTCTAAAGTAGTATCAGCGGTTGAATTATAGACCCCATTTTCAATAGCTGGAGCATAGTCGGTAATGGGTTTCATGGTTGAACCGAAGTCGCGGTTGGTTTCAACTGCTTGGTTGGTTCCAAAGGATACGCTGCTTGATTGATTCCGGCCACCGAGTTGAGCAACTACCTTGCCATTGCTGACATCTACAACTGTTGAGGCTACTTGGAAAGTAGTGTCTGGATAGGTGATATATAGGTCTGTATTATAGATATTCCAGAGCTGTTGTTGTGCCGCAGTATCGACGTTTGTATACACATCCATACCAGTCGTCAAAAGGTTGTAACCTGTCTTTTCTTCCACTTCGGCAATAACCTCTTTGAGATAGTTATCCATGTAAGGTGGATAAGCTGAGGTACTAGTTAATGGTTGTAGGCCATCAGTTACAGGTGTCACGACTGCCTGTTCATATTCTTCCATGGTGATGTAATCCAGTTTCAACATCTGAGAAAGGACCAAGTCACGGCGGTTCTTGGCAACTTCAGGCTGAGTATAAGGATCGTATTGGTTTGGAGCCTGAGGCATGCCAGCCAAAAGTGCTAACTGTGGCAGGGTCAGGTCTTTTAGTTCTTTGCCGTAAAATGCCTGAGCAGCTGTCTTCATCCCGTAGTTTCCGTTGGACATATAGACCTTGTTTACATAGTAGGTCAGGATGTCTTGTTTGGTTTTCATGCGCTCCAGTTTGAGGGCCAGCCAAGCTTCTTGGATCTTACGCTTGATGTTTTGGTCTTCTGTTGAAGTCGAGAAGTAAGTTAATTTAATCAGCTGTTGGTCCAAGGTTGATCCACCTTGCAAGTTTCCACCTCTCAGGTTGTTGAGCAAGGAACCAGCGATACGGATGACATCGACACCGCGGTGACTAAAGTAACGCTGGTCTTCAATGGCGATAATAGCGTTGACCAGATCAGTAGGAATTTCAGATGCATCTGCATTGGAACGCTTTTCTGCCCCTAGGTCAGCGATGAGCGTGCCATCCTTATCATAAATTTTACTTGAAACCGTTGCGGTTAATGTTTCTTCTGTCAATTCAGGAGCAGTAGCGATGTAATAAGCTGATAAACAAGCTCCAACAAGAAAGACAAAGAGAAACAGTCCCATTAGGATATTGGCACCAAGCATTAGGATGCGTTTGGTATTTGGATTATTCAATGGAGTCACCACCTAAAAATTTTTCTTCAACTATTGTTAGATAGGGAAGGCTGGGATAGCCACCCATTTTGATTTCATAGCCATTTTCTCGAATATAGGAAAGTGGCAGGGATTTGCTACCATTATCAAGATCATAGTAGTGAAGTAAGGAGGAAGCAGGTAAGAGATAGGTCTCTCCGATGGTTGAAAAGTGGAGTAAGACAAAGGCAATGCCATCCTGTTGGAGTACCATCCGCATATGTTCCAGCTGGTGTTGGTGAAAGTTCTTCATCGGCATGGCTGTCTTTTGTCTGGTTTCCTTGGCTTCGAAGTCGATGTAGTGGCCCTTGAAGACTCCGGAGTAATCCGTTGTTGAGGCTTGTCTAAAGTAGGCTTCAACTATCTTGGCCCGACTTCGTTGAGGGTAATCAACTTTTACAATCTGAACAGGAGTAGGCTTCTTGTGTATTACCGCAAGGTTTCTGCTTAGATAGTATTGGTTGCTGTCGTTAATGGCCGCTTCAAAGGACATTCCACGATTGGCAAAGGAAATTTTTTCAGCTGGTCGCGTTTGTTCCCGCGGCACTACTTTTCTTCCAATTTGGTGAGGGTATTTGACCATAGCTCCCCTTCTTGATAAAATAGTATCAGCATATTATACCATAAAGAGGAGATTTTCAACAAATAATGACTACTAAAACCGTACTGGTCCAAGGCTACCGAGCTCATGAACTGGGAATATTTGGTCAGAAAGAACCACGATTGGCGATTATCAAAGAGGCCATTCGTAAGGATTTGATTTCCTTGCTAGAAGAGGGGGCGAACTGGTTTATCTTTACAGGTCAAATGGGGTTTGAGTACTGGTGTTTGGAGACCTTGTTGGACTTGAAAAAAGAGGGGTATGAGTTCCAGATTGCCACTATTTTTTTATTTGCCAATCATGGAGAAAATTGGCAGGAGCATCAACAAGAAAAATTGACCCTCTTTCGGCAACAGGATTTCGTGAAAATTGCTTTTGAACGGTATGAAAATCCCTCCCAATTTCGAGAGTTCAATCAATTTCTTCTAGATAAGACGGAACAAGCCTATGTATTTTATGAACCTGAGAATGAAACACAATTGAAATATCTTTTCAACCTGATGCTAACAAAGGAGGCTTATACTGTTAAAACGCTTACCTTTGATCGTCTAAACGAGGTAGCAGAAAATTTTGAAAAATTTGAGTGATTTGACTTGATTTTTCCCTATTTTTTTTAATATAATAGAACTAGTGATGTTTAGATTAGGGAGAGAGAGATGGCAAGTATTAAATTTACAACTAAAGATATTTTTGAACAAGATTTTAAGATCGGTTTCCGTGGGTATGATCAAGATGAAGTCAATGATTTTTTAGATGAAATCATGAAAGACTACGACGCCTATGAAGCCATTATCAAGGAGTTGAAGGGCGAGATTGCTCGCTTGAAAGCACAAGCAGCTAGTGGAAAGCAACAGGCTGCACCTCTCGAAGAAACAACGACAATCCGTACGGAACGAATGACGTCGGCAACAAATTTTGATATTCTTCGTCGTCTCAACCGCTTGGAAAAAGAAGTTTTTGGAAAACAGATTGCTCAAGAATAGAGCTTTTGTAGAGTATGTGTGCAATTTTTGGGTAATCGCGTGGTAGCTATCTATCATGAGGAAAGTCCATGCTAGCACTGGCTGTGATGCCGGTAGTGTTTGTGCTAGGCGAATGCATAAGCCTAGGGACGTCTTTGACGTTACGGCGACTAAAATGGCTACGTCATCTGATATGCCAAAGTAGGTCTGAAAGTGCCACAGTAACGAAGTTTTTATGGAAACGTAAAAAATGGAACGCGGTAAACCCCTCAAGCTAGCAACCCAAACTTTGGTCGGGGCATGGGATGGATGGAAACGAACGGAAATCCTGACTGTAAAGAACAGTAGACAGATGATTATCGAAGGTGGTAGGCCTAGTACCACTGGAACAAAACATGGCTTATAGAAAATTGCATAATAGGTAGCTAGCTTTGCTAGCTTTTATTATAGAGGAAAAACATGAAAAAACAATTTGAGCTGATCGCAACAGCGGCAGCGGGACTGGAAGCAGTTGTTGGAAGAGAGATAAAAGATCTGGGTTATAGCTACCAAGTGGAGAACGGTCGTGTTCGGTTTACAGGCGGGGTCAAGGAAATCATTGAAAGTAATCTTTGGTTGCGTTCAGCTGACCGTATCAAAATTGTCGTTGGGCAGTTTCCAGCCAGAACTTTTGAAGAACTGTTTCAAGGTGTGTTTGGCTTGGATTGGGAAAATTACCTGCCCTTGGGCTGCAAGTTTCCTATTTCCAAGGCAAAATGTGTCAAGTCCAAACTACACAATGAACCAAGTGTGCAAGCTATTTCGAAAAAAGCGGTCGTAAAAAAACTGCAGAAGCACTATTCTCGACCAGAAGGTGTTCCTTTGCAAGAAGTTGGGGCAGAGTTCAAGATTGAAGTATCCATTCTGAAGGACCTTGCGACGGTTCTGATTGATACAACAGGGTCCAGCCTCTTCAAACGGGGTTATCGGGCGGAAAAAGGTGGAGCTCCTATCAAGGAAAATATGGCAGCAGCAATTTTGCAGCTGTCCAACTGGTATCCAGACAAACCCTTGATTGATCCAACCTGTGGCTCAGGGACTTTCTGCATTGAGGCGGCCATGCTGGCTAGAAATATTGCGCCGGGTTTGCAGCGTTCCTTTGCTTTTGAAGAATGGAATTGGGTAGATCAAGACTTGGTTTTACGACTTCGTAAAGAAGCTCAGGCCGCTATCCGGAAGGACCTGGTATTGGATATTGCTGGTTCGGACATCGATGGTCGTATGGTGGACATTGCGAGAAAGAATGCAGTGGCTGCTGGAGTCGCAGATGATATTGTCTTCAAACAGATGCGATTACAGGACTTACGGACGGACAAAATAAACGGAGTTATCATTTCCAATCCTCCTTATGGCGAACGATTGCTTGAAGAAAAGGATCTGATTGACCTCTACCGTGAGATGGGTGAGATCTTTGCTCCTCTAAAAACTTGGTCTCAGTTTATTTTGACAAGCGATGAATTATTTGAGCAACGTTTTGGACGACAGGCGGATAAGAAACGCAAACTTTATAACGGAACTTTGAAGGTTGACCTCTACCAATTTTTTGGTCAACGTGTCAAACGAAATACAGAAAAGGTAGGATGATAAGTGGTAGATAAGAATAAGCAAGTCGTAGATGGTCAAGTAGAAAAGGTGTTGGATTTTGAAACAGCTAAGGATTTGACAGTCGGTGAAGCCGTCCAAAAGCACAAGGAAATTGTTGCAGGAGTGACTGAAGAAGATGGTCTTTTGGATCGCTACATCAAGCAACACCGCGCAGAAATTGAATCCCAAAAAGTATGGTCAAAAGAAGAAGTTGTAGCTCCTGTGGCAACTGCTGTAGAGACAGCGAAAGAAACTATTGATCAGGAAACAAAGCAGTTTGATCTTCCAAAGGAATCAGTTGCAGCAATCGATCCGCTCCCTGTAGTAGATGCTTCAAAAGAAGAGGATAATTTTGTCCTCGGACCTGTTGAAGATGCTTCGACACAGAAGAAGTTCTGGATTTGGGCAAGTTTAGGCCTAGCCTTTCTAGCAACCTTGGTGTCTGCATTTATTTGGTTGAATCGAACTTCGTCAACAAATACTAGTTCATCTTCTTCGAGCACAACAAGCCAAACTAGTTCGGCAACTAGTTCAAGTTCAGAAGATGTGAACTTAACTGCATTTAACGACCTTTATGCAAGTTTCTTTACTGACTCAAGCCTGTCAAAATTGAAAAATAGCGCTTTTGATAGCCTGTCAGATTTGAAGGCGATTTTGGACAAGATGGATAGTTCTTCAGATGCCTACAAGGAGGCAAAAGCTAAGTACGATAGCCTTGAAAAAGCCATTGAAGCGACTAAAGCTATCAACAGCCAGTTTGATAAGGCCTTGATTGTGGATGGTGAGTTGGACACAACAGCAACTGCTAATTCAAGCGCGAGCTTTACAGCTACTGCAACAGGAATTTCTAGCGTAGATGCTACCTTGACAGCAGCTATCAATTTTGGACAATCACAACTAGAAAATGCAGCAACGGTAGCAAGTTCAAGTAGTCAAGCTGCAGCCAGCTCAACAACCAATACAACTGCAAGTACGACGGCAAGTAGTACTAGCCAGGCAACGACAAGCACCGCAGTAACCAATTCTGTTAGCACCTTGTATGGCATTGCTGTACCAGAGGGAGTGACCTTGCAACGTAACCTCAGCCGTGTACCATATGACCAGTCTAAGATTAATGATGCAAATAATGAAGCATGGAACTTTAATCCCGGTATTTTGGAGAAAATTATCGCAACTTCTCAGCAACGTGGCTATATTTCTGGAAATAATTATATTCTTGAAAAAGTCAATATTATTAATGGAAATGGCTATTACAACCTGTTCAAACCAGACGGTACCTATCTCTTCTCAATTAACTGTAAGACAGGATATTTTGTCGGAAATGGTTCTGGCCATTCAGATGCATTGGATTACTAAACAAAAGAACAGCAGATTATCTGCTGTTCTTTTTAGATTGGTTTACGGTCAAAGGCGTCAGATGAAATACCTTGTTCTAAAATCAATTTTGCCCATTCTTTTGCGGAGTGGAGGCTGTGGTCTTTGTAATTGCCACAGGATTCAATGGTTGTGCCAGGAACATCTTCCCAAGTAATGGCAGTAGCGATTTCTTCAAGAGAAGCTTTGATAACTTTTGCAATTTCTTCAGGATTTTGTTTTCCCCACATAATCATATGGAAGCCAGTGCGGCAACCAAAAGGTGAACAGTCGATCAATCCGTCGATTCGTTGACGGATTAATTTTGCCAAGAGGTGCTCGATGGTATGGAGGCCGGCAGTATCCATGGCGTTTTCGTTGGGTTGAACCAGGCGAATATCAAAGTTGGTAATCACATCTCCCTTAGGGCCTTTTTCTTCTGAAATCAGGCGGATATAGGGTGCTTTAACAATGGTGTGATCCAATTCAAAACTTTCTACAATGACGTCTTTAGGCATATGTTTCTCACTTTCTAAAATTCCTTCCAAATCATTATATCATATTTTAATTTTTTGAATTGTGAAATCGTTTCAATTATGATAGAATAAAAGAAGATTTTTGTGAAAATCTAATCGAAAAAAGAGGTAGAAAAATGGAATTTGTTACACTTGTAGTGACACTTGTTTCTGCTCTCATCGGTTTAGTCATTGGTTATCTAGCCATTTCTTTGAAAATGAAATCTGCAAAAGAAACTGCAGAACTGACACTTTTATCTGCTGAACAAGAAGCCAGCAACATGAGAGGTAAGGCAGAGCACGAAGCAGAAGCAATTCTTGCAACTGCAGAACGCGACCGCCAGACCCTCAAAAAAGAGTTGCTCTTGGAAGCGAAAGAAGAGGCACGAAAATATCGGGAGGAAGTTGCAGAAGAGTTTAAGTCTGAAAGACAAGAACTGAAGCAGACTGAGCTTCGCTTAACGGAGCGGGCCAGCAGCTTAGACCGCAAGGACGATAATTTAACGAACAAAGAAAAGGCTTTAGAACAAAAGGAACAAAGCCTAACTGATAAATCTAAACACATTGATGAGCGCGAGCAAGCTGTCCAAAAATTGGAAGAAGAAAAGGCGTTGGAATTGGAGAAAATTGCTTCTCTGACCCAGGACCAGGCTCGGGAGCAAATCTTGACAGAGACACGTGACAAGCTGACTCATGAAATTGCGACCCGCATCAAAGATGCTGAGCGTGAGGTGAAAGAACGTGCGGATAAAACTGCAAAAGATTTGTTGGCGCAAGCTATGCAACGGATCTCCGGTGAGTACGTGGCAGAGCAGACCATCACATCCGTTCACTTGCCAGACGATGCCATGAAGGGAAGAATCATTGGTCGTGAAGGCCGTAACATCCGTACCTTCGAAAGTTTGACGGGGATTGATGTCATTATTGATGATACACCAGAAGTAGTTGTCTTGTCTGGTTTTGATCCTATTCGCCGTGAAATTGCCCGCATGACCATGGAAGCCCTGTTGCAAGATGGACGGATTCATCCAGCCCGCATCGAAGAGTTGGTTGATAAGCATCGTTTGGAGATGGACAATCGCATCCGCGAATATGGTGAGGCTGCAGCCTACGAGATTGGGGCACCTAACTTGCACCCAGACTTGATTAAAATCATGGGCCGCTTGCATTTCCGTACATCTTATGGTCAAAATGTCCTCCGTCATTCTATTGAAGTGGCAAAATTGGCTGGGGTCTTGGCAGCTGAGTTGGGTGAAAATGTCAATCTAGCCCGTCGTGCAGGTTTCTTGCATGATATCGGAAAAGCCATCGACCGTGAAGTGGATGGAAGTCACGTTGAAATCGGTACTGAATTGGCACGTAAGTACAAAGAAAATCCAATCGTTGTCAACGCTATTGCCAGTCACCATGGGGATGTCGAAGCAACCAGCACTATTGCTGTGATTGTTGCAGCAGCGGATGCCTTGAGTGCAGCTCGTCCAGGTTCACGTCGTGAATCTATGGAGGCCTATATCAAGCGTCTACAAGACTTGGAGGAAATTGCTAATAGCTTTGCGGGTATCAAGCAATCCTATGCCATTCAAGCAGGTCGTGAAGTGCGGATTATCGTTCATCCAAATAAAATTTCGGATGATCAAATCACCATCTTGGCACATGATGTGCGTGAAAAAATTGAGAATAACTTGGATTATCCTGGAAATATCAAGGTTACGGTTATTCGAGAAACCAGAGCAACAGATATTGCGAAATAAGAAGCAACCGACAGGTTGCTTTTTTCAAACCCTTCATCAAGGTGTTGAAATCTAGTCGGATTTTTGTTACACTAGAATGAAAGATGAAAAGGAGATGTCATGACCGAACGTGGCTTGCTAATTGTATTTTCTGGTCCTTCCGGGGTTGGAAAAGGAACTGTTCGAAAGGAAATCTTTGATAGTTCTGATAATAAATTTGAATATTCAGTTTCCATGACGACGCGTCCTCAGCGACCTGGTGAAGTGGACGGAGTAGATTATTTCTTCCGTTCAAGAGAAGAATTCGAAAATTTGATTCGTCAGGGGCAGATGTTGGAATATGCTGAGTATGTCGGCAACTACTACGGAACACCTTTAACCTATGTCAATGAAACACTTGACAAAGGGATCGATGTCTTTCTTGAAATCGAAGTTCAAGGAGCGCTGCAAGTAAAACAAAAAGTGCCAGATGGAGTCTTTATTTTCTTGACCCCACCTGACTTGGAAGAATTGCAGGATCGCTTGGTTGGTCGTGGAACAGATAGCCAAGAAGTGATTGAGCAACGAATCGAGCGTGCTAAAGAAGAAATTGCCCTCATGCGCGAATACGACTATGCTGTGGTCAATGACCAAGTGCCTTTGGCGGCTGAACGTGTTAAACGAATTATTGAAGCGGAGCATTTCCGAGTGGACCGTGTCATTGGTCGCTACGACGAGATGATTAGTGAAACAGCTCATAGATAAGAAAAGTAGATAGAAAAGAGTAAACGATTATGATGTTAAAACCTTCGATTGATACCTTATTGGACAAGGTCCCATCAAAGTATTCTTTGGTGATTTTGGAAGCCAAGCGTGCCCATGAATTGGAAGCGGGAGCAAAACCAACTCAAGAATTTACTTCTGTTAAATCCACCTTGCGTGCCTTGGAAGAAATCGAGGCTGGCAACGTGGTGATTCACCCAGATCCAGAAGCCAAACGCGAAGCTGTTCGTCGTCGTGCAGAAGAGGCGAAGCGCTTAGCAGAAGAAGAAGAGCGTAAAATCAAGGCTCAAATTGCCAAAGAGAAAGAAGATGGCGAAAAAATCTAGACACCTAAACTCAGTTGGCTTCCAGCTGAGTTTCTTTTGATGTTAGAAAGGAGGTTCTATGTTAGCGGAGATTATCGTGGATGTTCCACTTATGCAGACGGACAAGCCCTATTCTTATCGTGTCCCTTCCCAGTGGGAGGGGATGGTGCAAGTTGGTGTGCGAGTCCATGTCCCCTTTGGCAAAGGCAATCGCTTGATCCAAGGGATTATTGTGGGATTATTGGATGAGCCAGCGACAGAGTCAACCAAGGAAATAGCGGAAATCTTGGATTTTCGTCCCGTTTTGACTACGGAACAACTCTGGTTGGCGGATCAATTGCGAAAGACCGTCTTTTCTTACAAAATCAGCCTCCTCAAAGCCATGTTACCCAACCTCCTCAACTCCAGCTATGATAAGGTTTTACGGCCGAAGGTCTCTTTGGAAAAAGCAGAGCAGGAAAGTTTGTTTGGAGGGCGTGAGGAGATCCGATTTTCGGATTTGGATGTGGAACATCAGGCCCGTGTGATGCGATTGGTCCAGTCAGGAAAGGTTGAGGTGGACTATCTAGCCACGGATAAAAAGCATGTCAAACGGGAAAAATGGTACAGAGTTTGTCAGGACAAGCTAGCAGACTTTGACATTAGCAAGCGTGCCAAGAAACGCCAAGAGCTTAAAGCTCTGCTCTTGCAGCAGGCAGAGCCTGCGCCCCTAGCAAACTTACGAGCAGACTATTCTAAAGAAATCCTTGACTTTTTTGAGGAACAGAGACTCATCGAGGTCTGGGAGGAAGAGGTCAGTCGTAGTCAAGCATACTTTGACAAGGTGGAGGCTAGTCAGGCCCTGACCTTAAATACAGAGCAGGCTATGGCAGTCAGAGAGATCGTCTCGACCATTGGTCAGGAGAGCCAGACCTATCTGCTGCAAGGTGTAACGGGGTCTGGAAAGACGGAAGTATACCTGCAGGTGATTGAGCGAGTCTTGGCTCAGGGGAAGACGGCTATCATGCTGGTGCCGGAAATTTCTCTGACACCACAGGTGACCAATCGTTTTATCGCTCGGTTTGGTCAGCAGGTAGCTATTTTGCACTCGGGTCTGTCGGACGGCGAGAAGTACGATGAGTGGCGGAAGATTGAGCAGGGGCAGGCTCAGGTCGTGGTCGGAGCCCGTTCGGCAGTCTTTGCTCCCTTGAAAAATCTTGGGGCCATTATCATTGATGAAGAACACGAGGCCACCTATAAGCAGGACAGCAATCCCCGCTACCATGCACGTGAAGTGGCCAAGTTGCGAGCCGACTATAACCAGGCGGTCTTGGTTCTCGGTTCTGCGACACCTAGCTTGGAAACCAGGGCCCGTGCCAGTCGTGGCTTGTATGGTCTTTTACGCCTCGATCAACGGGCCAATCCGCTGGCTAAAATTCCTGAAGTGCAGGTGGTGGATTTTCGCGAGTATATCGGTCAGCAGGAAGCTAGTAATTTTACGCCAGTCTTACTGGATAAGATTCGAGAGAAATTGGAGAAAAAAGAGCAGGTTGTTCTCATGCTTAACCGCAGGGGCTATTCTTCCTTTGTCATGTGTCGCGATTGTGGAACGGTTGACCAGTGTCCTAACTGCGATATATCCTTGACCTTGCACATGGATAGTCGGTCGATGAACTGCCACTATTGCGGTTTTCAAAAGGCTATTCCCCAGACCTGTCCCAACTGCCAGTCGCGCTCCATCCGCTACTACGGTACGGGGACCCAGAAGGCCTTTGATGAATTGCAAGTACTCTTGCCAGAAGCTCGGATTCTGCGAATGGATGTGGATACCACACGGAAAAAGGGAGCCCATGAGGACTTGTTGGACCGTTTTGGACGGGGAGAAGCAGATATTTTGCTGGGAACCCAGATGATTGCTAAGGGACTGGATTTTCCTAATGTGACCCTGGTCGGCGTGCTCAATGCGGATACGGCTCTCAATCTGCCTGATTTTCGTTCGTCAGAGCGGACCTTCCAACTCTTAACCCAGGTGGCAGGTCGGGCAGGTCGAGCAGACAAGGAAGGGGAAGTCCTGATTCAGACCTACAATCCCAACCATTACGCCATTGCCTTTGCCAGGAATCAGGATTACGAAGGCTTCTACCAGTATGAGATGAATATTCGTCGCAATCTGGGCTATCCCCCCTATTATTTCACGGTTGGCTTGACCCTGTCGCACAAGTCGGAGGAGTTTGTCATTCAAAAGGCTTTCGAAGTGGCCAGCTTCTTACGAGAAAATCTCAGCGACAGCATTCGCATCTTGGGTCCAACGCCCAAAACCATTGCCCGTACCCACAATCTCTATCATTATCAAATTATTCTCAAGTACCGCAAGGAAGAAAATCTAGAAGCCGTTCTCAATCGAATCTTGGACTGGACACAGGACAAAGAGATGAAGGACTTGCGTATGATTATTGATAATGAACCCCAGAATATGATGTAAGTTAATAGGAGGCTGAAAACCAGCCTCTTTTTATCGTGAACAGGGCTTGGATTAAGGAAAAAATAAGCAAAAATGGTATAATTAAAGGATAGTAAGAGGAGAATGAATAGAATGACAAAAATTATTTTTATGGGAACGCCAGCTTTTGCTGCTACCGTATTGAAAGGAATTTTAGCTGATAGTTACTATGAGGTGTTAGCTGTGGTGACTCAGCCAGATCGTGCGGTTGGTCGAAAAAAAGTAATTCAAATGACCCCTGTGAAAGAGGTGGCATTAGCCCATGATTTACCAGTTTATCAACCGGAGAAATTATCTGGTAGTTCAGAACTGGAAGCGATTATGAATCTGGGAGCGGATGGCATTGTCACAGCTGCTTTTGGACAGTTCTTGCCTACAAGATTGCTCCATTCAGTTGATTTTGCAGTCAACGTTCATGCCTCACTCTTACCTAAATATCGCGGCGGTGCACCGATTCATTACGCGCTTATAAATGGTGATGAACGAGCAGGTGTCACCATTATGGAAATGGTCAAGGAAATGGATGCAGGTGATTTGATTGCGGCAGACAGCATTGCCATTGAAGAAAACGACAATGTCGGCACTCTCTTTGAGAAGTTAGCAGTAGTGGGTCGTGACTTATTGCTCTCAAGTTTGCCAACCTATCTGGCTGGGGATTTGAAGCCAGTTGCACAGGATCCTAGTCAGGTTACATTTTCGCCCAATATCAGCCCAGAAGAAGAAAAATTGGATTGGAATAAATCAGCTCGTCAGCTCTTCAACCAAGTTCGTGGCATGTATCCATGGCCGGTTGCTCATACTTACTGGAAGGGTGAGCGTTTCAAAATCCAAGAAGCAGTCGCTGTGGAAGGTGAAGGGCCTGCAGGTCAGGTTATCAGCCGCAGCAAAAAGGAGTTGATTGTTGCAACTGGTCAGGGAGCTCTGTCGCTCTTGACTGTCCAACCCGCAGGCAAGCCTAAAATGACCATTGCAGATTTTCTCAATGGTGCAGGGCGTGATCTAGCAGTAGGAGATCGTTTTGGTGAGTAAGAAAGTGTCGGCTAGAAGCCTTGCCTTATCGGTTTTGGTAGAAGTCTTTGATAAGGGAGCCTACTCCAATATTGCCCTTCAGCAAGCTCTATCTCAAGCTGAGTTATCAGACAAGGACAAGGGGCTGGTAACAGAGCTGGTTTACGGAAGTTTGTCTCGAAAAATTACCCTCGAATGGTACTTGGCACATTTTATCGAAGATAGAGAAAAGTTGGATAGCTGGGTTTATTATCTACTCATGCTGAGCCTTTACCAATTGTGTTTTTTGGACAAAATTCCTAACCATGCAGTCGTCAACGAAGCCGTCGAGTTAGCCAAAAGAGGCAAGGGAACGGATAAGTTTGTCAATGCGCTCTTGCGAAAAATTCTGGCTACGGATTTACCAAATCCTGAGACCATCAAGCGTAAGAACAAGCGCTATTCAGTCCTCTATTCCCTGCCTGTATGGCTGGTGACGAGATTGATCGAAGAGTATGGCGAAGAACGCGCGGAGGCCATATTTGCCAGCTTACTTGTTCGCAATAAGGCCAGCGTCCGTGTGACGGATTCCAGTTGTTTTGAAACCCTACAAGTTTCCTTGGATGCAAAACCATCTGCGATTTCACCAGTCGGCCTGGTCAAGGACCATGGACATTTTGCGGGGACAGATTATTTTAAACAAGGATTATTGACCATCCAAGATGAATCCAGTCAGCTGGTTGCACCGACACTTGATTTACAAGGAGAAGAGCAGGTCCTAGATGCTTGTGCAGCACCTGGTGGAAAAACCTGTCATATGGCTTCTTATCTAACCAGTGGCCGAGTGACAGCCTTGGACCTATATGACCATAAATTAAGGTTGATTGAAGAAAATGCTCAGCGACTTGGTCTTGCTGACCGTGTCAGCACGCAAAAGCTTGATGCCATGCAAGTTGCTGAGACATTCGGTCCAGATCGCTTCGACAAAATCCTAGTTGATGCGCCTTGTTCTGGTATTGGTTTGATTCGTCGGAAACCAGATATCCGTTATAATAAAGAAACGCAAGATTTTGCATCCCTACAAGCAGTTCAGTTGCAGATTCTGGATAGCGTTTGCCAAAGTCTTAAAAAAGGTGGTATAATGACCTATAGCACCTGTACTATTATAGCCAAGGAAAACCAGGAAGTGCTTCGAGCATTTTTAGAGGCTCATCCTAATTTTGAGCAGGTACCGCTTCATCATTCTCAAAAGGAATTGATGGTGGACGGATGCCTCTTGATAACCCCTGAACAATTTTTGACAGATGGCTTTTTCATCGGTCAAGTGAAAAGAATATCCTAATACGAGGAGGTTGCTGTACTACAGCAGAAAAGATATATGAAGATTAGTTTGTTAACAGATGTTGGTCAAAAAAGATCCAACAACCAAGATTACGTCAACCGTTATACTAACCGAGCTGGAGTTGACTTGATCCTCCTTGCAGATGGAATGGGCGGTCACCGCGCTGGGCATATTGCCAGCGAAATGACGGTTACAGACCTTGGAACTCTCTGGGTCGATTCCCATATCAATCACTTAAATGATGTGAGAGAATGGTTTGTCCAAGTTTTGGAAGAGGAAAACCAGAAAATCCATCAGTTGGGTTTACAAGAAGAATACAAAGGAATGGGTACTACCTTAGAAGCGGTAGTTGTCATTGAAAATCAGATGATTTATGCCCATATTGGCGATTCACGTATTGGTCTTGTCCGTGGAGAAGAGTACCAACGCCTGACAAATGACCATTCTCTTGTAGGTGCCTTGGTACGTGCTGGTCAGATTACTGAGGAAGAGGCGCAACGCCATCCTCAGAAAAACTTTGTGACCCAATCGATTGGCCAACAAGAACCAATAGAGCCAGATATTGGCCTCAAAACCTTGGAAATTGGTGACTATGTTGTCATTAATAGTGACGGCTTGACCAATATGGTTTCAACAGAAGATATTCGAGACATTGTACTTAGCGACGTTTCATTAGATAGCAAGGCAGAAACCCTGATTCGTTTTGCAAATAATGCAGGAGGTTTAGACAATATCACCGTAGCTCTTCTTCAGATTACGGAGGGTAGTTGGTAATGATTCAAATTGGTAAAATCTATGCTGGGCGGTATCGTATTGTCAAGCAGATTGGCCGAGGAGGAATGGCAGATGTCTATATGGCACGTGATTTGATCCTGGACGGAGAAGAAGTAGCTGTAAAAGTTCTTCGCACCAACTACCAGACAGATCAAATTGCTATCCAACGTTTCCAGCGGGAAGCGCGTTCTATGGCTGAACTGGATCATCCCAATATTGTCCGCATTACTGACATCGGCGAAGAAGATGGGCAACAATATCTAGCAATGGAATATGTCAATGGACTGGATTTGAAAAAGTACATCAAGGATTTTGCTCCTTTGTCTAATGATGATGCAGTTCGAATTATGGGCCAGATTCTGCTTGCTATGCGTATGGCGCATACCCGTGGGATTGTCCATCGTGACTTGAAACCCCAAAATGTCTTGTTGACCGAAGAGGGAACCGCAAAGGTGACGGATTTTGGGATTGCAGTTGCCTTTGCGGAAACTAGCTTGACCCAGACCAACTCCATGTTAGGCTCAGTTCACTACCTCTCTCCAGAACAGGCTCGGGGTTCGAAAGCAACCGTTCAAAGTGACATCTATGCCATGGGGATTATCCTCTTTGAGATGTTGACTGGTCGGATTCCTTACGATGGAGATAGTGCGGTTACGATTGCCCTCCAGCATTTCCAAAAGCCATTGCCGTCGGTTCGGGAAGAAAATCCAGCCGTACCACAGGCCTTAGAAAATGTTGTGATGAAAGCAACTGCGAAAAAACTATCTGACCGCTACAAGTCCGTGGCAGAGATGTATGCAGACTTGGCTTCGGCCCTTTCTTATGAACGCCGAAATGAAGCTAAAGTGATTTTGGATGACAACAAAGTTGATACAAAAACCCTTCCTAAACTAGCTCAAGTCAATCCAGAAGCAACGAAGTTGAGTAAAAAACAGGCTAAACAAGAAGCTAAGAAGGAAAAAGTTGCAGCCAAAAGCAAGCCGAAACCTGCTCCACTTCCAAAGACGCAGAAAAAGCGGAGGGGTATGCGTACCCGTTACAAGGTCTTGCTTGGTTCCATTTTTTTGATGATGGCTGGTTTAATTGCCATCCTCTATAATACACCTGCAACAGTCCAAGTTCCAGATGTTACAGGTCAGACTTTGGAAGTTGCGAAAGAAAAAATTGAAACAGCAGGTCTCTTAGTTGGAAATGTAACTAGTGAGGCCTCAACTGAAGTACCAGAAGGCTCTGTAATTCGGACCAATCCAGCTGCCAATAGCTCAAAGAGAGAAGGATCGACAGTTGATATTGTTGTGGCGGTTGAAGAGGCAATTAACATTCCGGATTTGGTCGGAAAAGATTCAGAGACTGCCCAGGCCGAACTAGAGAACCTCGGTTTTGAAGTTGTCTTGGAAGAAGACTACAGTGATACTGTTTCGGCAGGTAAGGTTATTAAAACCAGTCCTGATGCCAATACCTCTCAACAAAAAGGAGCAACAGTTACTGTGACTGTTTCTAAAGGAGTAGAACCAGTCGAAGTTCCAGATGTGACAGGAAAATCGCTATCAGAAGCGACCCAATTGCTCAAATCAGCAGGTTTGATTGTCGGAACGACGACAGAAGAGTTTAACGATCAAGTTGAATCTGGATATGTGATTAGCTCAGATCCGGTTGCAACAACGACCCTGGAAAAAGGTACATCCGTTAACTTAGTTATATCGAAAGGTCAAGCAGCAGTAATGCCAGACTTTGGGGTGTTGCAAGTTAGCTATGCGGAGGCCAGAAGACAACTGCAAGCCCTGGGAGTTGATGTTACAACTATTGAAAAATTTGCTGACAATGCCTATACTTCTACGACAGGAGATTTGGTTGTCGGACAATCTCCAGGAGCAGGAGAATCCATCACTGGAACTGTGACGCTCTATGTCACGGTTGCTTCGTCAAGTAGTTCATCAACAAGCTCTACTGGAACAACAACTCCCACAAATAGTTCAAGTTCGACATCTACTTCAAGTAGCCAATAAAATATACATGAGGTTGGGTAAGCCCAGCCTCACTTTTTATATAGGCTATCCCTTCGAATGGCAACACCAAGCTTTAACATTCACCAATTCCATCTTAGGATGGATGACATTCAGTCGGTTTTTGGTACAATAAGAAGGAAAGGGAAAACTATGCGCAAAGTTCAATTTTTTCTATTGGTAGAATCGATCATCTTTACCCTAGCCTTTTTTGACGTATTGGCTAGCCAACAAGCCCGCAGTTTGCTTTTTATGGCATTTGTTATCTTGGGCTTGTGGTATCTTTTGGGGCGTCGGCAAGGAAATATCCTCCTCTTAACAGGGATTTACTTGATTTTTTTGGTTTTTTTGCTCAACCCCTTCTTTATTTTAGGGATTATTCTACTTATTGTTTACATTTTTTTCAATTTTTTCTCTCGTTACCAAAAGCAAAACCAATACACCCATTTGGTTTTTGAAGATACGGCTTTGGCAGTCAAACGGGATAAAAATCTCTGGTTTGGAAACCAAGACCATCACTATGATCAATTCGGATACAAAGATATTAATATGATCCGACTCTTTGGAAATGATGTGATAGACCTGGATGAAACTGTCTTGACAGGGCGAGACAACATTTTTGTTGTTCGCAAAACATTTGGAAAAACCAAGATTATCGTACCAATCGATGTGGAAGTTTCCCTGTCGGCATCCAGTATCTATGGCAGTGTTCGATTTATGGGACAACCTCAGCTAGATTTGCGAAATGAAAATGTTTCCTTATCCAGTCCCAATTATTTGCAATCGCATAAGCGGATAAAAATCGTTGTCAATTCGATTTTGGGTGATGTGGAGGTGGTAAGCGTATGATGAAAGCAGGTCGTCTCCTCCTCTACGTTTGGTATGCTATCCTCTTGGTTCTTGTTGTATTGGCAGCTATTTTCCCCCTTCTAGAACACCCTCTCATGGATGTCACTTTTTGGGTTGAAACAGATCAACTTGTTTTCACCATTGTCATCCTCATCATCGTCCTGTCAATATTTCTTTGGATTTTTGTTCAATCTTCGGTCTTGCTTGCAACCCGCTCCATGCGCCAAAAAATGAAGTTGATTTTGCAAAACAAACCCGTTTTTTCACAGGCGGAAGAAGAGGAAGAATTAGTAGCCTTGTCTGAAAAAGTCCGCATGTTGACCCGTCAAGTACAGCTAGTTGATAATTTGGATTTGGTGAAACGAGAGGAGATTGTTGAAGGGGAACGTAAACGGATTGCCCGAGAATTACATGATACAGTCAGTCAGGAATTGTTCGCAAGCTCTATGATACTATCAGGGATTGCAGGAAATCTGACCAGTATAGATGCAGCAACTCTGCAGACCCAATTAGTCTCAGTCAAGGAAATGTTGGAATCAGCTCAGAAAGATTTGCGCATCTTGCTTCTCCATTTACGTCCAAGTGAGTTGGACGGTCGTAATCTGGTTGACGGATTTGAATTGATTTTACGCGAAGTTGAAGATAAGAGTTCTATTCAAGTCCATTTTCAGCACCAGGTGGACCAATTACCCAAGGCGATTGAAGACCATCTCTTCCGAATTGCCCAAGAAATTATCAGCAACGCCCTTCGTCATGCCAAGGCCCAGCATTTGGATGTGTTTCTCATTCAGAAGGAAGCAGAGCTACAACTGAAAATTACAGACGATGGCATCGGAATGCAGGTAGAGCAAGAAGAAGAGGTCAGCTATGGGCTGAAAAATATTCAGGAACGAGTAGAAGATATGGCAGGAACTATCAAAATACGGACAGCGCCTCAAAAAGGTGTTTCCCTTGATATCCGTATTCCCTTATTGAAAGGAAAAGAACATGAAGAAGATTAGTGTGCTCTTGGTTGATGACCACCAGATGGTTAGACTGGGATTGAAAAGTTATCTCAATCTGCAAGCCAATGTAGAAGTGATTGCAGAAGCTGAAGATGGACAAGAAGGACTGGAAAAAGCCCTGAGCCTTCGTCCAGATGTTATTTTGATGGATTTGGTCATGCCCAAGATGACGGGAGTGGAAGCAACGCTTGAGATTCTTTCTCAGTGGAAGGAAGCCAAAATTGTAATCCTGACGTCTTACCTAGATAACGCCAAGATCTATCCAGTCCTAGAAGCTGGGGCAAGAGGCTACATGTTGAAAACATCGAGTGCGGATGAGATATTGCGGGCGATTGAAAAAGTAGCAGACGGTCAATTTGCCATTGAAACGGAAGTAGAGAAGAAAGTTGAAGATCAAAAACGCCACCCAAATCTCCATGATGATCTGACAGCGCGTGAACGGGAAATTCTTTCTTTATTAGCCAAGGGTTACGATAATCAGCGCATAGCCGATGAATCTTTTATCTCCCTCAAAACCGTTAAAACCCATGTTTCCAATATTCTTTCCAAATTGGAAGTTAGTGACCGGACGCAAGCAGTAGTTTATGCCTTTCAACATGGCCTAGTAGCGCAAGATGCAGAATAGTGGTATAATGGGAAAATATGATAATTTTCCCATTTTTTGGTCAAATATAGACCCTTGGAAGGACGGAAACAGATGGATGCAAAATTAAAATACAGAGCAAAAAAGATTAAAATTATTTTCTTCGATATTGACGATACCTTGCGCATCAAAGATACAGGCTACATGCCCGAGTCGATTCGACAGGTGTTTGCTTCTTTGAAGAAAAAGGGGATTCTGACTGGAATTGCTTCTGGTCGTGCCATTTACGGCCTGGTTCCTGAAATCAAGGCCTTGGAACCTGATTATTTTGCCATGATCAACGGTTCCTACGTTGTAGATGCCAAGGGGAATTTTCTTCGTAAGGCAGTCATGTCCAAAGAGCTGATTCAAGAAGCCTTGGATTGGATGGCATGTCAAGGAGTCGATTACGGTATGATGGGTGGCGAGTCAGCTGCCATTTCTACACGGGATCAGCGAATTAGCGCTGCCATTGATCCAATTTATGAAAATCTCCCAACGGACCCTGATTTTTACAAGGAAGAGGATGTCTATCAACTGATTACCTTTGAACAAACTGGTAAGGAAGTTCAATTGCCCGAGAACCTACAAGACCGTTTGCGTAGTGTGCGTTGGCATGAGATTTCATCTGATATCGTCTTGCATTCAGCTTCAAAAGCGGCAGGGGTTGCGGCTGTTGTTGAAAAATTGGGTTTGAAACCAGAAAATGTCCTCGTTTTCGGTGATGGGCTAAACGATTTGGAAGTCTTTGATTATGCAGGTATCAGTATTGCAATGGGAGATTCGCATCCTGAATTGCAGAAAAAAGCAGATTATATTACAAAAAAAGTAGAAGAAGATGGCATCTTTGATGCCTTGGAGAAATTAGGAATGGTTGAGAAAGAAAAAACATATCCCCAATTAAATCTGGCAACAGCAGAGGGACCGGTTGCGACGATTCATACCAATCATGGTGACTTGCGAATCCAGCTCTTCCCGGAACAAGCGCCCAAGACTGTTGCGAACTTTGTAGCCCTTGCCAAGGATGGATACTATGATGGCGTCATCTTCCACCGTATCATTCAAGATTTCATGATTCAAGGAGGTGACCCAACCGGAACAGGTATGGGTGGTGAGTCCATCTATGGGGAATCATTTGAAGATGAATTTTCAATGGAAGTCTACAACCTCCGTGGAGCCTTATCAATGGCGAATGCTGGACCAAATACAAACGGCAGCCAATTCTTTATTGTACAAGCTGACAAAGCACCATACGCCAAAAAAGAATTGGAACGTGGTGGTTGGCCAGCGGAAATTGCAGCAGCCTATGCCGAACAGGGCGGGACACCACATTTGGACCAACGCCATACTGTTTTTGGCCACCTTGTTGACCAAGAATCATTTGAGGTTTTGGATGCAATTGCAAATGTCGAAACTGGTTCGATGGATAAACCAGTGGAAGATGTAGTCATTCTTGGAGTTGAAATCGAGGACTAATATGAAAATCGGAGACAAAATAGCAGGCAAGGTGACAGGCATTCAACCCTATGGTGCCTTTGTCGAATTAGAAGATGGGACAAGCGGCTTGATCCACATTTCAGAAATTAAGACTGGGTTTGTCGATAATATCTATGAACAAGTCTCCTTGGGTCAAGAAGTATTGGTACAGGTAGTGGACTTAGATGAGTACACGGGTAAGGCAAGTCTTTCCATCCGAACCCTGGAAGAGGAAAAACAGAAAATTCCACGCCATCATCGGTTCACCAGTGACCGCCATAAGACAGGTTTTGCTCCCTTGGGGCAAGCCCTGCCTGGCTGGGTCAAAGAATCAGTTGCATTTTTAAAAGAAAAAAAGAAGGGGTGACCTTCTTTTTTTATGCTTCAAAATCATAGAGTGCTGTTGAAAGATAGCGCTCACCGTTATCGGCTAAAATAGCTAATACTTTTTTGCCTGCACCCAGTTCTTTTGCGACTTCAATTGCTGCATGGATGGCTGCACCTGAAGAAATACCTACCAAGAACCCTTCCTGGCCACCGATTGCACGTCCTGTTGCAAGTGCATCGTCAGACTTGACACGAATGATGCCATCGTAAGCGGTTGTGTCTAAGGTTTCCGGAATAAAGCCGGCTGAAATTCCTTGTATTTTGTGTGGTCCAGGTGCTTCCCCAGAGAGTACGGCAGATTCATCCGCTTCAACTGCGTAGATTGCAATATTTGGATTTGCTGCCTTCAAAACATGGGATATGCCAGAGACAGTTCCACCAGTACCAACACCAGAAACGAAAGCATCTAGGCCAGTTGGACCAAAGTCTTTCAAAATTTCTTGCCCTGTTGTATCCTCGTGAACTTTTGGATTGGATGGATTAGCGAATTGGAAGGGCACCCAGCCATTTTGTTCTTCAGCAATTTCTTTTGCTTTCGCGATAGCTCCCTTCATCCCTTCGCTCCCTGGTGTAAGAACCAACTCCGCACCGTAGGCTTGGATGATTTTGCGGCGTTCCACACTCATGGTTTCAGGCATGACGATGATTACCTTGTAGCCTTTGGCAGCCCCAACCCAAGCTAAACCGATACCAGTATTGCCGCTGGTAGGTTCCACGATGGTGTCACCAGGCTTGATGATCCCAGTCTTTTCCGCATCTTCAATCATAGCTAAAGCGATGCGGTCTTTAACTGATGAGCCAGGGTTGAAAGCTTCCAGCTTTACATAGACCTCAGCAGCACCTTCAGGCACTAGGGAGTTGAGTTTGATGATTGGGGTGTTTCCGACTAATTGGGTAATTGATTGGTAAATGGCCATAGGGCACCTCCACTTGAATTTGCTTCTATTATAAGAAGAAATTTAGCTCATGTAAAATATAAAAAAGCTATCACTTTGATAGCTTTTTTTAATGAATCGGAATTTCAACCACCCTAGGCTCAGCTACTTGACCAGTAACTTTACCATGATAAAATTCGGTCAAGCTAGCAAGAACAGGCTCAACTGCTTGTTTATCAACGAAGATGAGGGTGTCTACACCTGTATTAAATTGGGTGTCGAACTCTTCTAGTTGCCATTCCGCTCGCCAGTTAGCAAATTCCTGGTATTGGGCATAGGTCAGAGCAATGGCAATCCCTTCCAGCTCCTTGACTTCAACCATCCCGATTTCTTTGACTGCCTTTGCCACAGCTCCAGCGTATGCACGAATAAGGCCTCCAGCACCCAGTTTGATACCGCCGAAATAGCGGGTCACAACCGCCACCACATTGGTCAGCTGGTGATTTTCTAAAACGGTCAGCATTGGAACGCCAGCAGTTCCAGACGGCTCCCCGTCATCCGAGGACCGTTTGATTTCCATATTTTCCCCAAGGATAAAAGCAGAGCAGTTGTGGTTGGCCTTGTAATGCTCTTTCTTGATCGCGTTGATAAAGGTGCGTGCCTCTTCCTCGCTGGTCACCCGTTTCATAAAACAAATAAAGCGAGATTTTTTGATTTCCTCTTCGGCAATTCCGTCGGCTTTGATAGTCTTAAATTCTTTCATATAAAAATTGTACGATTTTTTTTCTCTCTTGACAAGATGGTTTACGAATCAATAAGTATGAGAGATGATAACAAGTACGGTAGATGGTTTACGCAAGATCAATTAACAAGAGAAGAAATGGCCCTAGCAAGAAAACTAGAGCAAACTACTAGTCCAAAGACATGTCAGCGATGTGGAACAGACTATGAAGAAATAGGTCGATTGCCAAATCAAGCCTATTATTGTAGAGCTTGCATCTTGTTGGGGAGGCTACGTTCTGATCAAGCCTTGTATTATTTTCCGCAAAAAAGATTTCCTGAACAATCCTACCTAAACTGGCAAGGGCAATTGTCCCCTTGGCAGGAAAAGATTTCAACTGCCCTTCAAAAACAAGTTGAAAATGGACGGCCAAGCCTGGTACATGCGGTTACAGGAGCAGGAAAGACAGAGATGATATACCAGACCATCGACAATGTTTTGAAACAGGGTGGGGCAGTTTGTTTAGCCAGTCCGCGTGTAGATGTTTGTATTGAACTTTTTCAGCGACTTCAAAAAGACTTTACTTGTCCGATTAGCCTTCTGCACGGAGACTCAGCTGACTATTTTCGGACACCTTTGGTCATTGCTACCACACATCAATTGCTAAAATTTTACCAAGCTTTTGATTTATTGATAATCGATGAAGTCGATGCCTTTCCCTATGTAGATAACCCCATTCTTTACCAGGCGGTTGACAATGCGCTCAAAGAAAACGGGGTAAGAGTATTTTTGACGGCAACTGCAACAGATCGGCTTGACAAGATGGTCAGGAATGGGCAACTGGAAAGGCTTAGTTTACCAAGAAGATTTCATGGAAATCCCTTGGTTATCCCGACACCGATTTGGCTCAGTGGCCTTGAATCTTCTATTAAAAAAGCTTGTCTACCATCTAAACTGATGAAAGCTATTGTGAAGCAACAGGCGACAGGATATCCTTTGCTATTGTTTGTTGCTGAGATTGAAAGAGGCCGACAGGTTCAGGAAATCCTTGAGATGGAGTTTGGAAAAGGGAGTGTAGGCTGTGTTTCTAGTCAAACCAGTGACCGGCTAGACCAAGTCCAAGCCTTTCGAGAGGGAAAGATTAGTATTCTTATCTCTACTACGATTTTAGAAAGAGGAGTCACCTTTCCAGGAGTAGATGTTTTTGTATTAGAATCCCATCATCATATATTTACAAAATCCAGTCTCGTCCAAATTTCAGGAAGGGTTGGACGTAGTATGAATAGGCCAGATGGACTACTGTACTTTTTTCATAATGGAATAACTAGGGCCATCCAATTAGCAATCAAAGAAATTCAAGAAATGAATAAGGAGGCCAAAGATGGTCAACTGCCTTCTCTGTGATCAGTCTATTTCAACAAAAGAAAGTTTCCTAAATATCTTTAGCTTTGCAAAAAGCCAGGCAAGAACTTGTCCAACCTGCATGGCGCAATTTGAGAAAATTGGTCAGAAACATTGTCCAAGTTGCTACAAATACAACGAAGAAAAAGAATGCGAAAATTGTTTGTACTGGCAAAAACAAGGCTTGCCAGCAGATCATATGGCGCTATTTCAGTATAACCAAGCGATGGCCAGCTATTTTTCACGCTATAAGTTTTTTGGTGATTATGCTTTAAGAAAAGTTTTTTCTACAGAACTTAAACAAATAGGTAGGGAATGGAAGGACTGGCAGCTAGTCCCCATTCCCCTCAGTCAAAAAAGTCTTGAAGAAAGGGGATTTAATCAAGTTGAGGCCCTGCTAGAGGAAGCTGGTTTAACCTATTACAACCTATTAGAGAAGAAAGAAACTGTCAAACAATCCAGTCTCAGCCGAAAGGAAAGACTTAAAACACAACAACCATTTTGCTTAATATCAGAAAAAATACCAGCTGAAAAGATTATTTTAATTGATGATATTTATACAACTGGCCAGACCATTCAACACGCTAGGAAAATTCTTTTGAAAGCAGGAGCGAAAACAGTCAAAAGTTTTTCAATCGCTCGTTAGGAAACGCTTGCATTTTTGGAATAATATGATATAATAATAGTGAACAAAGGCAATAGCCTAGAAAGAGGTACAATATGATTAAATATAGTATTCGTGGAGAAAACCTTGAAGTTACAGATGCCTTGAAAGACTACGTAGAAGACAAAGTCGCAAAAATTGAAAAATATTTCAATGAAGATCAAGAACTAGATGCGAAAGTCAATTTGAAAGTATACCGAGACAAACGTGCTAAAGTCGAAGTTACTATTCTATTAGGCAGCATTACATTGCGTGCAGAAGACGTATCTCAAGAAATGTATGGCTCAATTGACCTAGTAGTTGATAAGATTGAACGCCAAATCCGTCGCAACAAGACAAAAATTGAGCGCAAACATCGTCAAAAGATTTCAACAAGCCAAGTCTTCTCAGACGAATTCACAGACCAAGAAGTTGAAGAAGTAAAAGTAGTACGTACCAAGCAGATTGATTTGAAGCCAATGGATTTGGAAGAAGCAATCTTACAGTTAGAATTACTTGGGCATGACTTCTTTATCTACACAGATGCAAATGACGGAACAACAAATCTTCTATATAAGAGGGAAGATGGCGACCTAGGATTACTTGAAGTAAAATAAAGTCGATGAGACAGGTTTCATACCTGTCTCATTTTTTCTGAAAAATATTAAAAAAACTCTTGACAATGGCCAGTTCAGGTGATAGAATAAATGAGTTGTCTCTTGAAGGCGTTAATAGAAATGAAACGAAAAAAAGTTTCAAAAAAGTGTTGACAAGCTTCACAAGAAATGATAAACTAAGATAGTTGTCGTGAGAGAGTGATAACGCACAAGACCTTTGAAAATTAAAGAAGACGAACCAAACGTGCAGGGTGATTTATCTAAGGATAAATCGTCAATGACAAAACAAAACAATAAAACGGAAAGCTAGCAATAGCTTGAGTTTGAATCAAAACTTTTAATGAGAGTTTGATCCTGGCTCAGGACGAACGCTGGCGGCGTGCCTAATACATGCAAGTGGAACGCATGATTGATACCGGAGCTTGCTCCATCATTAATCATGAGTCGCGAACGGGTGAGTAACGCGTAGGTAACCTGCCTCATAGCGGGGGATAACTATTGGAAACGATAGCTAATACCGCATAAC